>NZ_JACBWT010000002.1:0-1800344 GCF_016774595.1 Maritimibacter sp. | reverse complement strand
TGCCTGAACTGCCCTCCGAAGGCAGAGGCCATAGGTTCGAATCCTATCGGGTGCGCCACATTTATTTGCGCTACCGCTTCGCTACTTGAGCGCCTGTTTGGCGCGTTCGAAGGAAATCCTTCTCGGCGCGCCACCATCCGTCCTCCCCGACATGACCTTTGACGCCGCGCGTGTTTGCGCCAGAGTGGTGCGTAAGGGAGGGCCGGATGATGAGTGAACTGCACGAAGGGGGCTGTGCCTGCGGCGCGGTGCGCTACCGGACCGTGGGGCAGCCGGTCAGGGCCGGTGTCTGTCATTGCCGATACTGCCAACTTCGCACCGGGTCCGCATTCGGCGTTTCGGTCTATTTCGCGCAGGACAACGTGACCGAACTGTCGGGGGCTTTGCGCGATTACACGTTCCACACGGAAAGCGGGCGCGCCTTCACCACGCGGTTCTGCACGACGTGCGGCACGAGCGTGTTCTGGCGGCTCGAGGTGTTTCCCGATCTGGTCGGGATCGCGGGCGGGACGTTCGATCCGCCGACGTTCTGGTTCGACGTGACGCGCGAGATCTTCACCCGGACGCGCGCGCCGTTCCTCACGCACGACCTGCCGGACAGTTCGGAAACCTCGGCCAGCTACGTGCCGGGCGGCGCCGTTAGCGGCGGGACTTGATCGCCTCCTTCACCGCCTTGGGGATGAACCGCCGCCATGTGCGCGGAAAGTTCGGATCGGGGGTGAAGGACGACCATGCCTTCGGCGACCACTCCGGCGCGGGCTCGGCCATCACCGCGCGAAACAGGTCGGCATAGGCCCGCGCCGTTCCGGCGCTGGAAAACCGTTCGCGGGCGGTGGCGGCGACGGCGGCGCTCATCGTGCGCAGGTGGTCGCGATCCTGATCGAGCCCGTGAATGCCCTGGGCGAGGGCCTTGGCGTCCTCCTGCGGGACGAGGAGGCCGGAGCGGTCGTGATCGACCATGAAATCGGTGATGCCCTCGATGTTGAAGCAGGCAGGCACCGCGCCCGCCATCATCGCCTCGATCAATGCGTTCGGCATGCCCTCGAATTTCGAGGTGAACAGGTAGATGTCCACATCGCCGAGCAGGTCGGGGATCTCGCCCGGACCGAGAGCGCCGAGAAATTCGACCCGCCCCGCCGCGACATGGGGCGCAAGCTCCGTGCGCAGACGGTCGCCGTGGCGGCCCTTGCCCGCGATCCTGAGGCGGTAGTCACAGCCGAGCGCGTCGAGTTCGGCCAGGATCGCGGGGATATGCAGCACGCCTTTCTGGCCGTGTTCAAGGCGCCCGACGAACCCCAGTTCCAACCGCGCACCCGTGCCGCGCACACGGGCGGCGGCCGCATCGAAGGGGGCCGGATCATGGCCGTTCGGGATGAGCACGAGCTTGTCCGGGTCCGCGCCGTAGTCGGCGATCAGATCGTCGCGCAGACGGGGGCTGAGGGCCACGATCCGGGCGAGCCGTTCGGCCCCCGACATGGTGATCCGGTAGCCGTGGTCGAAGGCGTTGGCGCAGCGTGACATGACACGCACGCTTTGCAGCAGATGCGGGATGGCCGAAAGGATCGCGAAGGAGTTGATGCCGAGCGCGATGTCGATGCGTTCCTCGGCACACCAGTCGACGAAGGCGCGCGCCTGCCGTTTCGCGTTGGACACGTCGGGCACAAGCAGGTGGCAGCCGTCATCGGCATAGGCCGCTTCCCACAATTCCGCATCCTCGCGCCCGACGCTGACGCAGCGCATGTCGATGCCGTGTTTCAGAAGCTCGGGTCGGATGTTGCGGTAGAAGGTGAAGGTTCCGCCATCCTTCGGAACCGACCCGAAGGCGACGCGGATCGTGGGGCTGTCAGTCATCTGTCGGGAACGGTCCCTTGCGTGAGAATAGGTGGTCGGACCGATGCCCGTGGAATGCATGGGGAATTCACGCGACAACCGGGATGACGTCAACCGCCTGCGAGCTGTCCTGTCCGCCGGAACCGCGCAAAGCGCCGCGCACCGGAGCCACGTCGTCATAGTCGCGCCCGTGGGCCACGGTGACGTAATCGGCGCCCGCGAATTGCGCGTTGGTGGGGTCGTATTCGACCCAGCCCAGTTCCACGCCCACCCAGGCCCGCACCCAAGCGTGCATGGCATCGGCCCCTTCGAGGCGCGGCTCGCCCGGGGGCGGATCGGTGCGCAGGAAGCCCGAGACATAGCCCGCCGGAATGCCCAGCCCGCGCAGGCAGGAAATCATGATATGGGTGAAATCCTGACAGACCCCGTGCCGCTTGGCGAAGGCCTCGGCGGCGGGGGTCGCCACATCGGTCGCCGTCGCATCGAAGCGCATTTCGGAATAGAGCGCGCGCCCCACCGTTTCGACCGCCTGCAAGGTGGTCATGCCGGGCGTGACATGCGTCTGTGCGAAGGCGGTCATGTCGGGCTGCGGCCCGGCCCGGCGCGAGGGCACTGTGAAATGCTGTGGGGCGATGGGCGACAGCCCGCGTTGCATGTCGATCTCGGACTTGAGCGCCTCGACCGTCGGCGAGAAGTCCAGAAACTTGGGGTCGGGGCGCCGGTCGAACCGGGCGGCGAGGTCGATGGTGATCGCCTCGACCGGCTCGTGCCAGACCACGCTCGTCCGGGTGTTGCCGAAGAAATCCACCCGCTCGCGCCGCTCGGCCGGCATCGGGTCGAGGGTGAGCAGGCGGGCGAGCACCTTCTGCGTCGCCGGAATGTCGTTGGGCAATAGACGCAGCACGAGCCGCGACTGGTCCGAGGGGGTTTCATAGCTGTAGGCGATGCGCAGTTTCACGTCGTAAAGCATCGCGTCACCTCAGATAGGCCGCCGAGACCTGCTCGGAAATCGCGGCCAGATCGCCGCGCAGTTCACCGAAGACCGCAGGCGTGATCGCAATGGGATCGGCCACTTCCAGCCGGGTCTTGAGCGGCAGGATCGCGCGCAGAAGCGGGCCGGGGCGGCCGTCGGGCATGATGTCGGGCAGGCCCTCGACCAGTCGCTTCATCTCGTTCACCTGAAACAGGACGGCGCGCGGGTTGTCGGCGTCGAGGGCGAGAAGGTCGACCACCGTGTCGCGGTTCGTGTTGATGCGGTAGCGGCGCTGATGGGTCATGACGCTGTCGGCCACCTCGACCGCGATGTCGAAACAGCCCGCGGGCGCCTTGGAATCGGTGAACGTCGCAAGCATGGCGAGCAGCCCGTCCGCCCGTTCGATCGCGCGGCCAAGCGACAGGAACCGCCAGCCCGCGAACCGATACATATTCTCGTGCACCAGCCCCGCGAACCCGGTGATCTTGCGCAGAAGAACGCTCATCGCGCGGGCGGCATCGTCGCCCGGCGTCGCGGTCTCGCGCATCGCGCGCATGGTCTTGTCCAGATCCTTGAGCGCGAGCCAGCCGTCGGTCGAAAAGCGGTCGCGCACCTTCGACGCGCAGGTCTGCGCGGCGGCGAGCCGGTCGAGCAGCGCCGCGGGCATCGCTTCGGTCGGGTCGACACCGAACGGGGCAAGGTAGGCCTGTATCGTCCTGAGGCGCGGATCGTCCGGCCCGTCGGTGGTCGCAAGGCGCAGGTGATAGGCTCGCACGAGCCGGATCAGGTCTTCGGCCCGCTCGAGGTAGCGGCCGAGCCAGTACAGATTGTCGGCCCCGCGTGACGGCAGCGTGCCCGAGGTGATGCGCCGATAGGGCTGGTCGTCGGTCGGCGTCAGCGTGGGTTGCGGCACCGGGCCGTCGGATGCGATCCAGACATCGGCCACCGACCCGCCGCGCTGCATGGCAAGCGCGGTCGCGTCGCCTTCGGGGCCGATCCGGGCATAGCCGCCCTTCATGAAGCTCCAGCCCTTGTCCGTGCGGGCGGCAAAGACGCGCACGGTCATCGGACAGGGGCGCAGGCGGCCGGTTTCGCCGTCCCCGACCCAGGCCGGCGTGGTGGACAGGTTCACCGCCTGTTGCCCGACGAGAGAGGCGCCCTCGGTCGCCAGCAAGGTGTCCAGCGGTCCGCGCGCCGAGTCGCGCACGTCGCCGCCGACGATGGCGTTCGCGCCCCAGTCGAAGGGCAGGTCCACCGATAGCGCCGGACCGATGACGAGGTTTTGCGCGTTCGACCGCACGTATTCCCGCTCGCTCGGGCTGCCGCACCACCATGTCGCGATGTTGGGCATCGCCAGAGGTTCGCCGTTCAGAAGCCTGTTGATCTTGGGCAGGAACGCCATCAGCGCGCGGGTTTCCAGCACGCCCGATCCCAGCGCATTGGCGAGGGCGAGGTTTCCGGTCGCCACCGCCTCCATCAGCCCCGGCGTTCCGATCTGGCTGTCGGGTTCGAACTCCAGCGGATCGGCGAACTGCGCGTCGATCCGGCGCCAGAGCACGCCAAGCGGCTGCGGCCCCTCGATCGTGCGCACCATCGCTTCGCCGTTCTTGACGATCAGGTCTTCGCCTTCGAGCAGCATGAGGCCCAGATATCGGGCGATATAGGTGTGCTCGAAATAGGCGTCGTTGGCGGGGCCGGGGGTAAGGATGCCCGCGCGACGCGGCAGCCCCTCGCGCCGGTTGGCGAGCGTGTCCAGCGCATGTCTGAAATCCCCGAAGAAGCCTGCGAGCCGGTGAATGCGGTCGCCCGAGAAGCTTTCGGGAAAAATGCGGCTGGTGGCCATCCGGTTTTCCAGCGCGAACCCGGCCCCCGACGGGGCCTGCGTCCGGTCGCCCAGGACGAACCACGACCCGTCCGGGGAGCGCCCGATCTCGAACGCGAGGAAGTGGAGGTAATGCCCGCCCGCCGGTTCGACTCCGACCATCGGCCTGAGCCATGCCGGATTGTTCGCGACCAGATCGACCGGCAGATGCCCGTCCGCCACCAGCTTGCCCGGCCCATACAAGTCGGCCATCACCGCTTCGAGCAGATCGGCGCGCTGCGACAGGGCAGTGCAGATGCCGTTCCATTCGGTCTCGTGCAGGATCACGGGCACATGGCTGAGGGGCCATTCGCGTTCCGACAGCGGCTGGTTGGAATACTGGCGGAAATAGACCCCGGCATCGCGCAGATACTGGTTGCCGCGCTCGAACCGCCCGGCGACCTGCGCGGGCGTCAGACGTGAAAACGCATCCACGAAGGGTTGCCAGACCGGGCGCATCTCGCCTGTCGTGCCGAACAATTCGTCCGACACGCCCGACTGCGGCGCGTAGCCTTCGAGATAGGGCGGAGTCACGCGGACCCCCGCTTGCTGTTCCATTGCGTCTCCGAGCGCGTCGCGATTGACTTAGACCAGCCCGACGGGGCGGCGCAGGTCAAGGGTCATCGGAAACTCCGGATGGGTGGGTTCGGGTTCCGGTCGATAGGCCTTGGTCGAATGACCATGCGCCTCGAACCGCGCCAGTCGCCGCGCCTCGGCCTCGTTCCCGTTGACCGGGAAGGTGTCGTAATTGCGCCCGCCGGGGTGTGCGACATGATAGGTGCAGCCCGCCAGCGCATGGCCTGTCCAGTCGTCGTAGATGTCGAAGGTCAGCGGCGCGTTGACGGGCAGAGTGGGATGCAGGGCTTCTGCGGGTTGCCACGCCTTGAACCGGACCGCGCCCACCGACACGCCCGACGTGCCGGACCGGGCGAGGGGAACGGGGCGGCGGTTGCACATCACGCGGTAGCGGTCCTGATGGAGCGTCGTGAGCTTGACCTGAAGCCGCTCGACCGAACTGTCGGTGTAGCGCACCGTGCCGCCGATCGCGCCGGTTTCACCCAGCACGTGCCACGGCTCCAGCGCCTGCCGGATTTCGAGGTTGATGCCCTCGGCGTCGACCTGACCGCAGAACGGGAACCGGAACTCGGCCTGCGCCTCGAACCACACCGGGTCGAGGTCGAAGCCGTGCTGGCGCAGATCGGCGAGCAGGTCGAGGAAATCCTCCCACAGGAAATGCGGCATCATGAAGCGGTCGTGCAGCACCGTGCCCCAGCGCACGGGCTTGCCCTCGACCGGCGCGTCCCAGCAGCGGGCGATGATGGCGCGCAGCAGCAGTTGCTGGGCCAGCGACATGCGCGGATGCGGCGGCATCTCGAAGCCCCGGAACTCGACCAGACCCAGACGGCCCGTAGGACCGTCGGGTGAGAACAGTTTATCGATGCAGATTTCGGCCCGGTGGGTGTTGCCGGTCACGTCCGTCAGCATGTTGCGCAGCAGTCGATCCACCAGCCACGGCGGCGGGACGCTGCCGTTTTCGGGCGGATTGATCTGGGACAGCGCGATTTCCAACTCGTAAAGCGTGTCGTGGCGCGCCTCGTCGATGCGCGGGGCCTGAGACGTGGGGCCGATGAAGAGGCCGGAGAAGAGGTAGGACAGCGACGGATGGCGCTGCCACGTCAGGATCAGCGACTTGAGCAGGTCGGGGCGGCGCAGGAACGGGCTGTCGTTCAGCGTGCCGCCGCCCACGACGACATGGTTGCCGCCGCCGGTGCCGGTGTGGCGCCCGTCGATCATGAACTTGTCGGCGCCGAGACGGCATTGCCGCGCTTCTTCATAGATCGCTTCGGTGGTCGCCACGCAATCGTCCCAGCTATGGGCCGGGTGAATGTTCACCTCGATCACGCCGGGGTCCGGGGCCACGCGGATCACGTTCAGGCGCGGATCGTGCGGGGGCGAGTAGCCTTCGATATGGACCGGGATACCAAGCGCGCGGGCGCTTTCCTCGGCGGCGGCGACAAGTTCGAGGTAGTCGTCCACGCTTTCGGTCGGCGGCATGAAGACGCAAAGCCGCCCGTCACGCGGCTCGACCGACAGCGCGGTGCGCACCACGCCGCCCACGGTGTCGAGCACCTGTTCCACGATCTCCTGTCCCGGCTCCGCGGCTTGCGCCTCGCTCACCGGTTGAGCGCGCGACGTGTCGGTTTCGGGCGCGCGCTTTTCCAGTTCCTCGTGATAGTCGGGCAGGTCGCCGACCTCGATCGAAGGATCGGTGACGTAGTGATAGGGATACTGCGCGGGCGGCACATGCGGCAGCGCCCCCAGCGGCAGACGGAAACCGGCGGGGCTGTCGCCGGGGATGAGGAACAGCTTGCCGCGCCGGGTCTTCCACACTTCGGACAGCCAGCGCGCGCCGGTCGCCTTGGTCTGCCAGCGTTGAATGGGCAGGACGTAGCCCACCGGCTGATCCAACCCCCGCTCGAACACGCGGGCGAACCGGCTGCGCTCCTCGGGGTCTTTCAGTTTGCTGTCCTCGGGCGTCACGTTCGGGGGCAGCTTGCCCTCCTTCAGCATCCACTCCGCCGGGTCTTCATAGACCGCATGGGTGAACTTGCCGTCGAGCCCCAGCCGCGCGGCGATCCCGTCGAGCAGTTTTTCGGCCTCCGGCGCACCCGCGCCGGTATCGTCGCCTTCGTGCGCGATAAGGCTTTCGTCACGCCAGACGGGTTTGCCGTCGCGCCGCCAGTAGAGCGAGAAGGTCCAGCGCGGCAGGCTTTCGCCCGGATACCACTTGCCTTGCCCATAGTGGAGAAAGCCCCCCGGTGCGAAACGGTCGCGCAGGCGGCGGATGAGTTGATCGGCGAGCGCGCGTTTCTGCGGGCCGACGGCGGCGGTGTTCCACTCGTCGCTCTCGAAATCGTCGATGGAGACGAAGGTGGGTTCGCCGCCCATCGTCAGGCGCACGTCGTTTTTCTCGAGGCTCGCGTCGACCTGCTGGCCGAGTTTGTTCAGCCGCTCCCACGCCTCGTCCGAAAAGGGTTTGGTGATGCGGGGATGTTCCGAAACGCGCTTCACCTGCATGTCGAAGGCGAAATCGACCTGCGGTGTGCCTGCCGAGGAATAGCCGCCCGCGATGGGGGCGGCGTTCACGTAATGCGGCGTCGCGGCCAGCGGGATATGGCTTTCGCCCGTCAAAAGCCCCGATGTCGGGTCCAGCCCGATCCAGCCCGCGCCGGGGATGAACACCTCGCACCAGGCGTGAAGATCGGTGAAGTCGTGGTCGGTCCCCGACGGGCCGTCGAGCGATTTCAGGTCCGGCTCCAACTGGATCAGGTAACCCGACACGAACCGCGCGGCGAAACCCAGATGGCGCAGTACCTGCACCAGAAGCCAGCTTGAATCGCGGCAGGAGCCGGAGCCGATCCGAAGCGTCTCGTCCGGCGTCTGCACCCCCGGTTCCATCCGGATCGTGTATTCGACATGCTTCGAGATCGCGGCATTCAGGCCGACGAGGAAATCCACCGTCCGCTTTTCACCCAAGTCCAGCGAGCCGATGAACTTGGCAAGCCCCGGCCCCTCGGGTTCCGGGGTGCGGTAGATCGCCAGATCGGGGGTCAGCTCGGCCGGATAGTCGAAGGGCCATTCCTCGGCATATTCCTCGACGAAGAAATCGAACGGGTTGTAGACCGACATATCGGCGACCAGATCGACCTCGATCTTGAACTCGGTCACCGGCTCGGGAAACACGAAACGCGCCAGCCAGTTGCCATACGGGTCCTGCTGGTGGTTCACGAAATGGCCGCCGGGCGAAACCTTGAGCGAATGCGAGATGACGCGGGTGCGTGAATGCGGCGCGGGCCTGAGCCGGATGATCTGCGGCCCCAACGTGACGGGCCGGTCATACTTGTAATGGGTCAGGTGATAGATGCTCGCATGGATCGCCATTTGGGGCCTTCCGTTTGTCTGTCTCCCCCACGTTATTGGGATGGGCCGGGGTGTAACACCCTCATTTCACGCGAAACCTGACAAACGCGGGTCGCTGCCCAAAAATCAGGCGTTCGTGACGTTCCGCAGGTTTCCTCGCCCGTCCCGCGTGGTATGGGACCGCAAAACAACACGGGCCGCTCATGGACATTCAAGCCGTCATCCTCGTCTGTCTCGCCTTCGCCGCCGGGGGAATCGTCAAAGGGGCGACCGGGGCGGGTGCGCCGCTGTTCGCGGTTCCGCTCATGGCGATGCAGCGCGACATCCAGTTCGCGGTGGCGGTGTTCGTGCTGGCCAACATCGTGCCGAACCTCTGGCAATTCCTACAATACCGGCGCGCGCTCGAGGCACCGCGCTTCGCGGTGTTCTTCGCGGCGGCGGGCGGGGTCGGCGTCGGGTTGGGAACCGTCGCCTTGGCGGGATGGGAGCCCGACCTTCTGGTGTTCGGCGTCGGGCTGGTGCTTGCGGCCTATGTGGTTTTCCGGCTGCTCAATCCGCGCTGGCGACTGACCATGGCGGCCGGATGGCGCGCCGTGGTGCCCGCGGGGCTGGTCGCCGGGGTCTTGCAGGGGGCGACGGGCCTGTCCGCGCCCGTTTCGATCACCTTCCTCAACGCGCTCGACCTGAAACGCGAGACCTTCATCGCGACGATTTCGCTGTTCTTCGTGACGCTCGGGGTTGTCCAGTTGCCGGCCCAGTTCGCATTGGGCGTGACGAACCCGCATCTCGTGCTGTTAAGCGCGCTGGCCCTGATCCCGCTCATGCTGGGGATGCCGGTGGGGGCGTGGCTCGGGCGCAGGCTGCCGCAGGTGATGTTTCAGCGCGCGGTCCTCGTCATCCTCGCGGTGCTTGCCGTGCGGTTGATCTACAGCGGGATTGCGTGAGCTTCATGTTTTGAGTGCGGAACGCGACGTAAGACGCTGATAAAACGTCCTTACCGGCGATAGAGCTCCGCGAAGTTGCGCAGGACCAGCGCCGGGGCCTCGACCGTTTCCGCATGACCCTTCGCGATCAGGCCTTCGGCTTCGTCGGGCGCGAAATAGCCGCGGTGCTTGTAGATGTTGATCCGGGTTTCCAGCCCGTGTCCGTCAAGCTCGGGGTGGAACTGCGTGGCATAAACGTTCCGGCCGAGCCGGATCATCTGAAAAGGGCACGGCGCGGATTGGGCGAGGTGGACGACCCCATCGGGCAGATGTTGCAGAGCTTCCTTATGCCCGACGAAAGCCTTGAAGCTGGCGGACATTCCGGCAAGCAGCGGATCGGCCTTGCCAGCATCGGTCAGGGTGCAGGTCGTGGCGCCCACAGGCTCGCCGTAGCGGGCCTTGGACACCGAGCCGGGTTCGAGGTGGTGGCCCAGAATGCCGATCCCGTAGCAGCAGCCGAGGAACGGCAGGTCGCGTTCTGTGATTTCGGGCATGAGCGACAGGATCGACGCCTCGATCCGTGCCTCCACCGGGTCTTTCGTCTCCGGCGCATCCGAAACGCAGCCCGGACCGCCGCCGACGATCACGCCGGAATAGGCGGTCAGGTCCAGATCGTCCGGCAAATCCTCTTGATCCAGACGGATGCGGTGCACCTCGTCCTCGTCCAGACCGCCCTTGGCGAGCATGGCGGCGAATTCATCGTCCGCGGCGTCGGTTTCGGGGCGAAGCTGAAGGATCAGAAACGGTTTCATGAGGCCGGACTTAGCCGCGCGGGGCCGGGCCGTCTATCGCGCATTCGTTCGCGTGCGGGCAAAAAGAAACCCCGGCGCGCGGGCCGGGGGTGGTTCCTTGTCGCACTCGGGCGCGATCAGCTGCCCCAGGAGCGGACCTGACCGCAATCCATGTGCACGAAATTCGAGCCGGAGTATTTGCCGACGCCGCCGGCGCGGCAGGCCTGAGCGGCCTTGAAGATCTGGTTCACCGAGCGGGAGTTCAGGCGAAGGTCTGCGGCCTGACCCTTGAGGTGGAGCGAATTCTTGGCCACGCCGCGCGAGCGGGACCGAAGCATCGCGTTGGTTTCCGGCGAACGGTAGCCCGAAAGCAGCATGTAGGGTTCGGTGGAATCGAGCAGCGCGTGCGCGGCTGCGGTGATGTCCAGCGTCCGCGTGTCGATCGCGATCTGCTTGTCGACCCGCGCGTCGCGCATGAAGTAATTGATCTCGGCGAGCGCCTCTTTGATGTACTCGCCCTCGATCCAGTAGATCGTGTTGATGCTTTCGCCGGTTCGGCCCGCGTACATCGCGATCCGCCGCACGTCACCCGCGCCACGAAGGAACCCTGCTGCATTTGAAAAGGTCGGTGCTGCTGCTACTGCGGTTGCCGCGAAGGCACCCAGCAGAGCACGGCGGCTCATGCCATTGGAGCTCGACATCGTCATTGTCCCAAACGTCCCAGTTTCTTGCCTACCCACTCCGTTCAGCGGGATATTTCGCCATTAGTCCCCAGGCGATGAGGGGAATATGACACAACTCGATTCGTGGGAAAAGCCCAGTTTGTTGCCCTTCGGAACGAATCAAGGGGTTTGGGCAAAATCTCGCTGAAAAGCCCAAACATTGCCTTAAAGCGTGGTGAAACTGTCGCACCCCTTGGGCGACGGGCCGAAACGCCCGGACCTGTCGGCTTTGTGATTTCCCCCGGATGGACCCTGTGGCAAGACTTGGGAGTTAGGGAAGAAACGCCATTTGACGAACCGGGGACCATGAAGACGACAAAGCTCAACCGCCTATTCCGCCCGATCCTGCTCTCCATCGCACTTGCCGTGCCTGCCACCGCGGTCGTCACCTTGCCCGCGACGGCGCAGATCAAGATTTCCACCTTCGCACAGGCGATCGCCGAAGCGGCCTCGGACGACGAGGATATCGCGGGCTTTTATCGTGAGAATGGCTATCAGCCGATCTGGACCTCGGGCTCGGACGAGCATCAGGCGCGGATCATGGCGCTGTTTCAGGCGATCCAGCACGCCGACGACCACGGGCTGCCGGAGCGTGCCTTCGACACCGCCGCACTGGAAAACGCGATGCGGGCCATCGACAGCCCCCGCGATCTGGGCCGCGTCGAAGTCGATTTGTCCAAGCTCTTCCTGACCTATGCGAAATACATCCAGACCGGCATCCTGACGCCCGCTGCCGTCGACGACGGGATCAAGCGCGAAGTGCCGCTCAAGGATCGCACCGAATTGCTCAAGGCGTTCTCGCAGGCGCAGCCGGCGCCGTTCCTGCGCACGCTGCCCCCGAAATCCGAGGAATACGCCCGCCTCATGCGCGAAAAGCTGCGGCTGGAACGTGTCCGCGCCGAGGGGGGTTGGGGTCCCACGGTTCAGGCCGGCTCGCTGCGCCCCGGCGATCAGGGGCAGGCGGTGATCCAGTTGCGCAACCGTCTGGTCACCATGGGCTATATGGATCGCTCCGCGACGCAGACCTATGACGAAAATATCCAGCGCGCGGTGCAGCGGTTCCAGACCAACCACGGGCTGACCGCCGATGGCGTCGCCGGTGGCGACACGGTCAAGGCGATCAACACGCCGGTCGAGGATCGGCTGGAGCGCATCATCGTCGCGATGGAACGCGAACGGTGGATGAACATCGAACGTGGCGACCGCTACGTCTGGGTGAACCTCACCACCTTCACCGCCCGCGTCGTCGACGGTGGCAAGGTGACGTTCGAAACCCGGTCGGTCGTCGGCCAGAACCTGTCGACCCACCGCACGCCCGAATTCTCGGACATGATGGAGCACATGGTCATCAACCCGTCGTGGTATGTGCCGCGCTCGATCATCGTGAACGAATATCTGCCCGCCCTGCGCGCCAACAGCGGTGCGGCCGGTCACCTGCTCATCACCGATGCGCGGGGGAGGACGGTCAGCCGGGCGACGGACTTTTCGCAATATTCGGCCCGCAATTTCCCGTTCGACATGCGTCAGCCGCCGGGACCGGGCAACGCACTGGGCTACGTGAAGTTCATGTTCCCGAACCAATACAACATCTACCTGCACGACACCCCGTCCAAGAGCCTGTTCGGGCGTGAAGTGCGGACCTTCAGCCATGGCTGCGTGCGTCTTCAGCAACCGTTCGACTTCGCCTACACCATGCTCGCGCCGCAGGAAGCCGACCCCGAAGGGTTCTTCCAGTCGATCCTGCGCACGGGGCAGGAAACCAAGGTCGAGCTGGACGAGCCGGTTCCGGTTCACCTCGTCTACCGCACGGCCTTCACCGACACGCGTGGCGAGATGAACTATCGCAACGATATGTATGGCCGCGACGCCCGCATCTGGGCCGCGCTTCAGGCCGCCGGCGTCGATCTGCGTATGCTCGACAGCTGACCGGGGCCGAGATCCTGAGAACCGGCGTGGGCCTTGCCTGCGCCGGTTTTTTCATGCGCCGTCATCCGGGCGTTGCATTTCGGTGGCAGGGGACCGGGAAATGAGACAGGATGGAGGCGACCATGAAAGACATGACCGACGATATCGCAGGACAGGTGATCGACATTCTCGCCCGCCAGGCGGTGCGCGATCCTGCCGACATCGACCCTGACGCCGCGCTCGAAACCCTTGGGATCGACAGCATGGGGCTGGTCGAGATCATCTTCGCCATCGAAGAGACCTTCGACGTGTCGGTGCCGTTCAACGCCAATGCGCCCGAGGCCGGGGGCTTCGACCTGACCACCGTGAACGGGGTGATCGACGCGGTGCGCGCACTGGTCGGGGCGCGGGGCGCCTGAGCCACCCCATGCGGCGTGTCGTCATCACCGGGGCCGGGACGATCAACCCGCTCGGCGCGAGCGTTTCCGAGACCTTCGAGGCGATGAAAGCCGGGCGATGCGCCATCGGCCCGCTGGACATCCGCGACGCGGACCGGCTGACAGCCCCCATCGGGGCGCAGGTCGCGGGCTTCGATCCGGCGGCGCATCAGGACCGCCAGACGATCTCGCTCACCGACCGCTTCAGCCAGTTCGCGCTCGTCGCGGCGGAGGAGGCGATGGGGCAGGCGGGGCTTGCTGCCGACCCCGACCTCGCGCCCCGGTTCGGTGCGGTCCTCGGCAATTCCGGCGGCGGAATGGAAACGCAGGACGACGGCTTCCGCGCTGTCTATGAGGCGGGCAAGGCGCGGGTTCACCCCTTTACCGTGCCCCGGCTCATGGGCAACGCGCCAAGCGCGCATCTGACGCTGCGCCACGGCCTCAGGGGGCCGTCCTTCACCGTCTCATCCGCCTGTGCGTCGTCCAATCACGCGATGGGGCAGGCGGCGAGCCTGATCGCCAGCGGGCAGGCCGACGTGATGCTGACGGGTGGGACCGAGGCGATGCTGACCTTCGGCGGGTTGAAGGCGTGGGAGGGGCTGCGCGTCATGTCGGCCACCGGATGCCGCCCGTTCTGCGCCAGCCGCGACGGCATGGTGCAGGGCGAAGGCGCGGCGATTTTCGTGTTCGAGGCCGAGGAGCACGCACGCGCCCGTGGCGCGACCATCCTCGCCCGTGTCGCGGGCCACGCGATGACCTCGGATGCGCGCGACATCGTTCTGCCGGACGCAGCCGGGGCGGCGGCGGCGATGACGGGGGCTCTCCGGGCCGCGGATCTAACGCCGGGCGACATCGGTTATGTCAACGCCCATGGCACGGCCACGGCGGCCAATGACCGGACCGAGGCCGCGGCGATCCGCGCCGCGTTCGGGCCGGAGGCCGACCGGGTCGCGGTGTCCTCCACCAAGTCCATGCACGGCCACCTGATCGGCGGGGCCGGCGCGGTCGAGTTGATCGCCTGCCTGCTGGCGCTTGGCGAAGGCGTCATCGCACCCACCGTCGGGTGGCGCGAGGCGGATGCGGATATCGCGCTGAACCTCGTCACCGGACAGGCGCGAAGGGCACGGGTCGAAGCGGTTCTGTCCAATGCCTTCGCCTTCGGGGGCATGAACGCGGTCATCGCGCTGACCGCACCGTGAAAACCGGCTCCTGAAACGAAAACCGCCGCACCCGGTGGGGCGCGGCGGTTCGTTCGTCCAATTTGAGCTTCGCTTACTGCGCGGCTTCCGCTGCGGGTGCGGCGGCCTCAGGGGCTGCCGGCTGCTCGAGCGAGTCATAGGCGGCGGTGAAGCCCTTGAGCGACAGCGGCAGTTCGACCTTCTGGTCGGGGGCCGCGACCGGCACCACCGTCAGGGTCGCCGAGCCGCCCGCTTTGAACGCCGCCACTTCGGCCGAAGTGTAGCCGATCTGGGCGACACAGCCGTTCGGATCGCAGAAGCGGAACGGGTAGCGCTTGGGCGCGGCGCTGTCGACGCCGATGGTCATCTGCTGGGTCAGCAGAACGCCGAGCGGCACGATAATCATCGAACCGGCTGCGGCCTCGTTGCCTTCCGGCAGCTTACCGATCGAGACTTTGCCGACCGGCGCACCTTCGGGCTCTTCACGCAGGAACTGGGTGATCTGGCACGGCGCGGGGCCGTCGTTGCCCGGAATGCGCAGGCATTCGCGCTGCCAGTCGTCGAACACTTCGTCGACATAGGTTTCGACCTGCGGCGCTTCCGTCGTTTCGCCCATGTCGAGGTCCGGGTTGCCGGTCGCTTCGTCAGCGGCGGCCGGGGCCTCTTCGGTTGCGGGGGCATCTGTGGCGGGCGCTTCGGCGGCCGGTGCGTCGCCTTCGTTGGTGTCTTGCGCGTAGGCCGCACCGCCCAGCGCGATCAGCGCGGCAAGGCCAAGAGGTTTCAGGATCGTTGCCATTGTGGTTTCCCTGTTTCCGTCCGGAGTTGTCGAAGGACCCACTAACATGAGCCTTGGATGAGGTCAGCCCCCGATTTGGTCCGCGCAGATTTCCGCCCATGCGGGCAGGGGGCGTCGGGTGTCCGGACAAGGGGTCGCCACGATAGAAAAAGGGCCCGCAAACTGCGAACCCTTTCTCGTTTTTTTGTTCTCCCTGCCGGACTGGCCGACTTATGGGCAGGACGCTACGATGAAAGATGAGACCCGTCAACAGCCCATTCGCGATCTGTGATGGAACCCGTAACGGATCGTGAAGACGTGCCGCAGACGCATGAAAACAAGGGGCTTCACCTCTGGTGATCCCCTCTTCACCGCGATGCGCCGGACCGGGCGCAAAAAAGACCGCGCCCCAAGGGGCGCGGCAGTCTGACAGGGAGGAAGTCATCCGGACCCAAATGGACATGCGTCCGGATGCGGATCACTCTGGCAGGAAAGGGTTAAAAATGTATTGTCACCTGAGAACGTTGCAGGACTAAGGGGTATTCGGGGCATGGTTGGCGGACTGGACGGGGCGATTTTCGTGGGTGGCGGCGGCGAGGAGTATGCCACCAAGCAGGGGTTGCTCCTGAAATACGCGAACCGGCACGGGCTGGTCGCGGGCGCGACCGGGACCGGCAAGACCGTCACGCTCCAGATCCTGTCCGAAGGGTTCTCCAAGGCCGGTGTTCCCGTCTTCGTCTCGGACGTGAAAGGCGATCTCTCCGGTCTCGCCGCGACCATGAGCGCCGACCACAAGCTGCATGAGCCATTCCAGAAACGCGCGGGCGTCATCGGGTTCGAGGATTATGCCTACGAGGCGTTCCCGGTCACCTTCTGGGACATCTACGGCGAACAGGGCCATCCGATCCGCACGACGGTGAGCGAGATGGGGCCGCTGTTGCTCTCGCGTCTCCTCGAACTCACGGACGTGCAGGAAGGGGTGCTCAATATCGCCTTCCGCGTCGCCGACGAACAGGGCATGCCGCTTCTCGACCTCGAAGACCTTCAGGCGCTTCTGGTCTGGGTCGGCCAGAACGCCGAGGATCTGTCGCTGCGCTATGGCAACGTCGCCACCGCCTCGGTCGGGGCGATCCAGCGGGCGCTTCTGGTGCTCGAAAACCAGGGCGGCAAACGGCTGTTCGGGGAACCGGCGCTGGAATTGTCCGACATGATGCGGACCGAGCCGAACGGGCAGGGCCGCATCTCGATCCTCGCCGCCGACAAGCTGATGGCATCGCCCAAGCTTTACGCCACCTTCCTGCTCTGGCTGTTGTCGGAACTGTTCGAGGAACTGCCCGAAGTGGGCGATCCCGACAAACCCAAGCTGGTGTTCTTCTTCGACGAAGCGCACCTTCTGTTCGACGATGCCCCCAAGGCGCTGGTGGACAAGGTCGAACAGGTCGCGCGGCTCATCCGGTCCAAGGGTGTGGGCGTCTATTTCGTCACGCAAAACCCGGCGGACGTGCCCGAGGACGTGCTGGGCCAGTTGGGCAACCGTATTCAACATGCCCTGCGCGCCTTTACGGCCAAGGATCGCAAGGATCTGCGGCAGGCGGCGGAAACCTATCGCGATAACCCCCGCTTTTCGACCGAGGACGCGATCCGCGAGGTCGGCGTGGGCGAGGCGGTGACATCCTTCCTCGAAGCCAAGGGCGCGCCGGGGGTGGTGGAGCGCACGCTGATCCGCCCGCCGTCTTCGTATCTGGGCGCGATCGACCCGGCCTTGCGCAAGTCGGTGATCGACACCTCACCCATCGCGGGCAAATACGAAGCCCTGATCGACCGGGAATCCGCGGCGGAAATCCTCGCCGCCCGCGCCGAAGCGGCAGCGAAAGAGGCCGAAGCGGCGGAAGCCGCCGTTGCCGAACCCGAGGACGCAGCAGGCCCGCGCGAATTCAACAACGCCCGCCGCTATGACGGTGGCCGCAGCCCAAGCCGGACCACCCGCAAGACCACGAAGAAAGACGACCGCTCGTTCGGCAGTCAGGTGGGCGAAGAGGTGACCAAGGTCATCATCAAGGAGCTCAAGGGCACCACGGGCCGCCGGATCGTGCGCGGCATCTTCGGAACCATCTTCAAGGCGCGGTGAGCCCCGGCGACGAGCTTCCCCGGCAGACGACCGGATAGGTGATCTTGTCGGCAGGGGCGGTCTGACCCCGGAAACAGGTGACACGTCCCGGTCCGTCGACCCAGTTTCCGTTCGGGTCCTCCTGCACCATGCCCTGCCACCAGTTGTTGCCGGATCTGACCCGCGCGCCCGGTTCGACCTCGCGGTGATATTCGAAATGCAGGTGGGGATAGGACGACAGAAGCCCGGTCTCCCCGAGCGTGCCGATGGGGGCGCCCCGCGCGACGCGCTGCCCGACCTCGGCCTGACGCGCGGCAAGGTGGAAATACAGCGTCTGGACGCGCCGCCCGGTCGCGTCCTTTCCGTGGTCAATGACGATCCGGTTGCCATAGGCCGGTTCATACAGGCTGATCGTCACGACCCCCGGCGCGGCGGCGATCACCGGCGTTCCCGTCGCGTCGGCCACGTCGATGCCCATATGGCCGGGTTGGCCGGTGGGGGTCACGGGAATGAACTGCTGCGCGATGGCGGGGGCCGTCGCGGGCATCGTCACGGGGATCGCGGCGACATGGGGCGGATAGGGCACCGCCGTTCCCGGACCGCGCGCAAGACACCCCGTCAGCACCGCGGACATCGCCACGAAACACAAAACACGCCGCATCCGCATCCCTGCCCAATTAGATCCGCTGCGATCTTAGCGGCACGTGGCGCTGGACCGGAAGTCTCAGCTATACTTTCGCTCGTGGCGGGCGAGTTTCTTCTCGGCCCCCGCCAAGGCGTCGCGCATCGCGTCCGACAGGTTGGTGGTGCCAAGCCGCTTGGGAGTCAGCACGCCCGAATGGGCCGCGCAGAGCCGCTCGGCCCCGTTCCAGCGCGTGACGATCCCGGCGCCCCAGTCGCGAAAGGCGCTGGCCGCCCCGGCGCGTTTTTCCAGCGCCATCGACAGGGTCGGGTGCACACCCAGCTTGCCGGATTTGCCCTCGGAGCGGGGCGGGCGATAGTTGAACGTGTCGTCCACATGGATCGTGCCGCTCGCCGGATGATAGGCGAGGACCGAGCCGCAATGGATTTTCTCGTTCGCCGGGATCAGTTCGATCCCGTCCGGCGTCGTGAACTCGAGATCGGGGGCGAACATCGCCCAGAGCGCCGGGTCGTTCGACGTGAGGTTGCCCCATTTCAGCTTGGGAAACAGGCGCACATGGCGCGGCGTGCCGTAATGCGTGGCATCGGGAAAGTCGCGTTGCATCGCCTCGCTGTGAAGCGTGTGGAACGGATGCAGGTTCACCACCGCGACCACGTTCGCACGGCCCCCGGTGATGGTGTCGACCTCGGCAAGCAGGTCGGGCGACAGGGTGTAGCTGTCCAGCATGACGAACCGACCGTCCGACAGGCGCACGAGCGAGGCCTGCGTGCCGATTTCGATCAGCCCGCCCAGCTTGAAGCTGCCCCGGATGTTCCAGAACCCGTTTCCGCAGTCGATGATCCGTTCGCGCATGACCCCTCCGTTTTGCGAAACCTATGAACCGGGCGGTTCGCCGGGAAGACCGGACCTTGCGTCAGGCGCCGAGTTTGCGGATTTTCAGGCGCGCGATCCGGTTGTCGACGCGCTTGGTCACCTCGAACCGGAACCCGTGGAAGGAAAACACCTGACCCTCGTTCGGGATCGTCTGCGCCTCGTGAATGACGAGGCCCGCGATGGTGTTGGCTTCTTCATCCGGCAGAGCCCAGTCGTTCGCGCGGTTGAGGTCGCGGATCGTCATGCCGCCGTCCACCGAATAGCTGCCATCGGACAATAGCCGGTTGTCGCCCGCGTCGTTGGTGTCGAATTCATCGGTGATCTCGCCCACGATCTCTTCGAGAATATCCTCGAGCGTGATGAGGCCCTGAAGCGCGCCATATTCGTCCACGACGAGGGCGAAGTGGGTCTGACGCTTCAGGAACTCGCGCATCTGGTCGTCGAGCGTCGTGGTCTCGGGGATGAAATAGGGCTTCATCGCCACGCTGAGGATGTCGAAGGTTTCGAACGCCTCGGTCCGGCCCGTCTCGCCCGCGGCCTGACCAGCGGCATACATGGCGCGGCTCAGGTCTTTGGCGTGGATCACGCCCACGATGTTCTCCTGCTCCTCGCTGTAGATCGGCAGGCGGGTGTGGGGCGACGACAGCGCCTGTTCGAGGATCTCGGTCGGCGATTTCGAGGCGTCGATCATCTCGATCTGGCTGCGGTGAAGCATGATCTCCTCCACCGTCCGGTCGCCCAGATCGAGCGCGCCCAGAAGGCGGTCGCGGTCCTCTTTTTCAACCGCGCCTTCGTGGTGGCCCAGCGTGATCGCACCCGCGATCTCCTCGCGCACGGCAAGGATCTGGCTGTCCGGGTCGGTCTGAACGCCGAAGGCGCGCAGGATCAGCCGGACCAGACCCCGCACGATGCTCACGATCGGGGCGAGGACGAAGATGACGATACGGATCGGGGCCGACACCCAGCCCGCCGCGCTTTCCGGGCGGGTGATGGCATAGGTCTTCGGCAGCACCTCGGCGAAGATCAGGACCAGCAGCGTCATGATGATCGTCGCGTAGGCCACGCCGCTGTCGCCGAAGAGGCGCGTGAACAGCGCGGTCGCCAGTGCCGAGGCGAGGATGTTGACGAAGTTGTTGCCCAGAAGGACGGACCCGATCAGGCGCTCGTTGTCTTCGGTGATGACCAGCGCCCGCTCGGCCTTCTTGTCGCCCTTGTCGGCCTTGGCGCGCAGTTTCCCGCGCGAGGCGGCGGTCAGTGCCGTCTCGGACCCGGAAAAGAACCCGGACAGGATCAGGAGGAGGAGGATGGCGCCGACACTTGTCCAGAAGGCGGTGTCGAGCAGCGTGCCGGTGTCGGCTGGGGTCATTGTGATTGCGTCTCTTTGGAATGATCGTGTTATGGTTCTCCGAAGCGCCCGTTTCAAGTGGGCGTGTCTGGGAGGACACCATGAAAATCACCGATCTGGGCCGCCTCGAAGGCCCGGTGGTGCTGTGGGGCGGGGCGCTTGGCAACCTGTCCGCGCTTCTGGCGCTGCGCGACGTTACGCGGGACGAGGGGATCGCGGGCGGGAACATCCTGTTCACCGGCGATCTCGCGGGCTACTGCGCCGAGGGCGAGGCCTGTGCGGACATGGTGCGCCGACGGGGCTGGCGCGGCATCGCGGGCAACATCGAAAAACAACTGGCGGACGGGGGCGCCGATTGCGGCTGCGGCTTCGCAGCCGGTTCGATCTGCGACACGCTGTCGGTCAAATGGTGGGCGCATACCAACGCGACGCTGTCGACCGCGAGCCGCTACTGGTTCGCGGGCCTGCCCGATCTGGTGGTCTTCGAACATGCCGACCGCCGCTATGCCGTGATCCACGGCGGTGTCACCGACGTCTCGCGCTTCCTGTGGCCCGTGTCGCGCCAGCCGGAATTCGCCGAGGAGATCGGCGCGATCGAGGCCGAGGTCGGCCCCGTGGACGGCGTGGTGGCGGGCCATTGCGGGTTCGGGTTCCAGCGCGTCGTGGCGGGGCGGCGCTGGATCAACGCGGGCGTCATCGGGATGCCGCCCAACAACGGGGTGCCGGGTGGGCAGTACGTGCGGCTCGACCAGAAGGGCGCCCATATCCGACGCCTGTCCTACGACCCCGCGCCCTCGGTCGCAGCCATGCGGCGGGCCGGTCTGACGCAAGGTTACAACGATGCCCTCACCACGGGCCGGTGGCCGTCGGAAGAGATCCTGCCGGACGAGATGCGGCGAAAGGTGATGGCGAGATAGGCGCCCGCCCGCGAACGTTACGTCACCCGGCGCGGCGCGCCCCGCCTCGTATACCGATCACGTTGCGCAGGTGTGCAGCGGCTGCTACCCACCAAGCAACCAAGTTGGAGGACAGCATGCAGATTTCCAAAGAGACCCCCGTCGTCGTCACCGGAGGCGCCTCGGGCCTCGGTGCCGCCGTGATCCGTGCCATGGCCGAAGCGGGCGCGCCCGTCGGCATCTTCGATCTGAACGAAGAGGCGGGCACGAAACTCGCCGAAGAACTGGGCGGGGCCTTCGCCAAGGTCGACGTGTCGGATGCCGACAGCGTCGCCGCCGGGTTCGAAACCGTCCGCGCCAAGAACGGTCAGGAGCGGATCATGGTGAACTGCGCCGGGATAGGCACCATCGGTAAGGCGGTCAGCAAAGGGGTCGTCCACGACCCGAACGCTTTCGCCAAGACCCTGATGGTCAACACCGCAGGCACGTTCTATTGCGCGTCGCAATCCGCGCTCGGCATGATGCAGGCCGAACCGCTGACCGAAGACGGCGAGCGTGGCGTGATCGTCAACACCGCGTCGGTCGCGGCCTTCGACGGCCAGATCGGTCAGGTGGCCTATTCCGCGTCCAAAGGTGCGGTCGCGGGCCTGACCCTGCCGCTCGCGCGCGAACTGTCCCGCGACGGCATTCGCGTCTGCACCATCGCGCCGGGGCTGTTCCTGACCCCGATGATGGAAGGACTGCCGGAAGAGGCGCAGAAAAGCCTCGGCACGCAGGTTCCGTTCCCGTCGCGCCTTGGCAAACCGTCCGAATATGCCGCCATGGCCCGCCATATCGTCGAGAACTCGATGCTAAACGGCGAAGTGATCCGTCTGGACGGCGCGATCCGGATGGCCCCGAAATAAGCCGGTTCAGGCGGGTCTCCGCCCGCTTTCGACGCTGATACGAGCCGGCCCGCGTGCATCCGTCACGCGGGCCGATTTCATTCTTGCATCGGGCAGGAAAAATAACTCCAGTGCCCATGAACACGGGCGCGCGTCCATGCGTTTCCCCCGGACGTTCGGATTGGATCAGGGCAATCATGACCTCATTCCTCGGAGTCGACCCGGCCATCGTCGCCTTGGGCCTTCTGCTCCTCCTCTTCATCGCGTTCACGATCGAGAAATACCCGCCCGAAGTCACGGCGGCGGGGGGTGCCGCGCTGTTCATCGTGCTGGGGCTGACCCCGACCGACGAGGTGATGAGCGTGTTTTCCAGCTCCGCCCCCATCACCATCGCCGCGATGTTCGTCGTGTCGGGCGCGCTGGTGCGGACGGGCGTTCTGGACAGCCTTGCCGGGCTGGTGATCGGGCGGGCGCAGACGCGGCCTGTGCTCGCGGTCCTGATCTTCGTCTTCGCCACCATCGTCGCCTCGGCCTTCATGAACAACACCCCGGTGGTGCTGGTCCTGATCCCGGTCGTGATCCGGCTGGCGGCGAGCCTGAACCTCGCCTCGACCCGGCTGTTGATCCCGCTGTCCTATGCCGCGATTCTCGGCGGCACCTGCACGCTCATCGGCACCTCTACCAACATCCTCGTCGACGGGGTGGCCCGCGACGCGGGGCTGGAGCCGTTCTCGATCTTCGAAATCGCGCCCGTCGGTATCGTCGTGGCCGTGGTCGGCGGTCTGTCCATGCTGATCCTCGGGCGTTTCCTGCTGCCCGACCGGGCATCCGACCTGCCGGACGATAACGAAGAAACGGCGTTCCTGTCGGAAATCACCATTCGCGCCGACTATCCCCAGATCGGCGAGGCTCTGGGCAAGGTCGCGGATTTTCAGCGGGCCGGCATCCGGATCACCGGGGTTCGGCGCGGGCCGCAGATCGAACGGCGCGACCTGTCGGACATCGTGCTGCAAAAGGGCGACGCGGTCATCCTGTTCGCTCCGACCTCGGAGCTTCTGACACTGGCCCAGCAATCCGGCCTGCGCGTCGGTCTGCGCCGATCCATCGAACTGGACGCAAGCGCCAAGGTCCGCGTGGCCGAGGCCATCGTGACACCATCGCGCCGGTCCTCCGGGGTGCGGATCGCCGACCTCGCGCTCGGGCGCCGGGCCGGGATGCGCGTGCTGGGCGCCTATCGCCCGAACCACATCGCCGGTGCCGATCTGTCGAGCGTGCGCCTGCGCCCCGCCGACAAGCTGCTGCTCGACGGCACGGCGGAGGGTTTCGAGGAACTCACCCGTTCCGGCGACGTGATCTCGGTCACGGAACCCGGCGGGCGCGCTTTTCGCCGCCGTCAGGCCCCCATCGCGGTGCTGACGCTGGTGGGGATCGTGGGCCTCGCCGCTTTCGACATCCTGCCCATCGGCATCCTCGCACTGCTGGGCGTCGCGCTGATCCTCGTTCTGCGCTGCATCGACAATGACGAGGCGTGGTCCTCCATCGACGCCTCGATCCTCGTCCTGATCTTTTCCATGCTCATCATCGGACTTGGATTGGAGGCGACCGGCGCGGTCGAACGGATCGTTCAGATGCTGGTCCCGTGGCTCGACGGGCTGTCCCCGTTCATGGCACTGCTCGCGGTCTACGTGGTCGGGTCGATCCTGACCGAGGTGGTGACGAACAACGCGGTGGCAGTGATCTTCACCCCCATCGCCATCGGACTCGCGACCCAGATGGGCGTCGACCCGCGCCCCTTCGTCGTCGCCGTCATGTTCTCGGCCAGCGCGAGCTTCGCGACCCCCATCGGCTACCAGACCAACACGCTGGTCTACGGTGCGGGCAACTACAAGTTCGCGGATTTCCTGAAAATGGGCGTGCCGATGAACCTGATCGTCGGGGTGACGGCAGTCGTGGCGATCAGCCTGTTCTTTCCGCTCTGACGGTTCACCGCGTGAGGATCAGCATGTCATCCGCGATCTCGATCCGGTCGAAGCGGCGCAGATAGGTCATGCCCAGTAGCGACATATCCATCGCCCCCTCGTTCACGTAAACGCGCACGTCGCGTTCCGTGATATCCCCCAGAACCATCTCGTCGACCGTGGTCGGCGCGGTGCGCACCTCGCCGTTCGCGGTCATGGCGGTGCCGATGAAGGGCAGGTCGTCGGGGTTCAGCCCGACCCGGCGCGCGTCGTCCATACTGAGCACCACCTGACTGGCCCCGGTGTCGACCACGAAATTCACCGGCGTGCCGTCGACCTCGAGCGTCAGATAGAAATGCCCGTCGGGGCGGCGCGGCACCTCCACCACACCCTGCGAGACGACCGACTGGCGTGGCATCACATCCCGGCTGATGTCGTTCCACAGCCCATAGGCGCCGATCGCGCCCACGAAGATGAGCGCCCAGATCGCGAGCTGTTGCAGGCTCTTGCCGAGATTGGCCTTGTTCATCATGAAGAACGACCCGATCACGGCGGCGCCGAGCAGGACGAGGTAGGTGAGACGACCGATTTCGTAACTATCCATGCCGTATCACATAGGCACGGGGCAGGGCGGTTTCCATGCGGCGGATCAGCCGAACAGCCCGGTCTGCGCCAACCCGTCGATCATGAACTGGATCGCCAGCGCCGCCAGCAACATGCCGAGCAGGCGGGTCACCACGTTGATCCCGGTGTCCTTGAGGTATCGCCCCAGCGCCCCCGCGGCGAGGAAGAAGGCGAAGACGCAGACCAGCACCGCGACCATGACACCGACGATGGCCAGCTTGCCCACCACCTTGTCCGCCCCGCCCATGAGCAGGATCATGGTCGCCATCGCGCCGGGCCCCGAGATCAGGGGCATGGCCAGCGGGAACACGCTGGGATCGTCGGCGGGGTCCAGCACGCTCGCCTCGGACTGGCTCTCGCGCCGCTGCTTGCGCCGCTCGAACAGCATGTCGAGCGCGGTCAGAAACAACAGCGCACCGCCCGCGATGCGAAAGGCCGCCATCGAGATACCGAAAAGGTCGAGCACAGCCTGACCCGCCAGCCCGAAGATCATCAGGATCACGGCGGCGACCAGAACCGCGCGCACCGCCACCACCCGGCGATGCGGGGCCGTCATATCTTTGGTCAGCGCCAGAAACACCGGCGCCAGCCCGATCGGGTCGATAATCACGAACAGCGTGACGAAGGCGGGCAGGAGCGCGTCGAAACTCATGGGGTCACCCTGCGCGTCAGGCCTGCGCCCTGTCGAGCTTTTCCTGCGCCTGCATCCAAAGCGCCTCGGCCCGGTCGAGCCCGTCCATCACTTCGGCATATTTCTTCTGCCAGACTTCCATCTCGCCGACCTTGGACTTGTCATAGAGGTCGGGGTTGGCCAGCTTCTTGGCCAGCTTCTCGCGCATATCCTCGAGCTTTTCGACCCGCGCCTCGCATTTGCGCACCTCGGAACGCAGCGCGAGCACCTCGTCACGGCTGGCCTTTCTGGGCTTTGGCTTCTCCTCGGCCGGCTTCTCCGGCTTGTCCGAGGTGAGCAGAAGTTTGCGGTAGGCTTCGAGGTCTTCCTCGAACGGCGTCACGCGCCCGCCCTTTACCAGCCAGAGCCGGTCGGCAACTAGCGACAAAAGGTGCATGTCGTGGCTCACCAGCACGACCGCGCCGGTGTATTCCGTCAGCGCCTCGACCAGCGCCTCGCGGCTTTCGATGTCCAGATGGTTGGTCGGCTCGTCGAGGATCAGAAGATGCGGCGCGTCGATGGTGGCGATGAGCAGCGTGAGCCGCGCCTTCTGCCCCCCCGACAGCCGCGCCACGACCGTTTCCGCCTGCTCGGCGCCCAGCCCGAAGCCCGACAGCCGCGCACGCAGGCGGGCCGGGGTTTCGTCCGGGCGCAGCCGCCGCAGGTGGTCGATGGGTGTTTCGTCCGGGTAAAGCTCGTCCATCTGGTGCTGGGCGAAATAGCCGATGCGCAGCTTGGACGCGGTGGTGACACGCCCGCCCATCGACGCCAGCCGGCCCGAGATCAGCTTGGACAGTGTCGACTTGCCTTCGCCGTTTTTCCCCAGAAGCGCGATCCGGTCGTCCTGATCGATGCGCAGGTCCAGCTTCGACAGCACCGCCTTGCCGTCATAGCCCACCGATCCGCTCTCGATCGCCACGATGGGCGGCGACAACTCCTCCGGCTCCGGGAAGGTGAACTTGCGCAACGCCGCTTCCTGCGGCGTCACCGTGAACTTCAGCTTCTCGATCATCTTCAGACGGCTTTGCGCCTGCTTGGCCTTGGTCGCCTTCGCCCGGAACCGATCCACGAAGCTTTGCAGGTGATCGCGCCGCGCCGCGTTCTTGCGGTTCTCGGCCTCGGCCACGGCCAGACGCGCCGCCCGCGTTTCGGCGAAGGTATCGTAGCCGCCCTTGTAAAGCGTGATCTTCTTGGCCTCGAGATGCAGGATCGACCCGACCGCGCGGTTCAAAAGCCCCCGGTCGTGGCTGATGACCAGCACGGTGTGCGGATACTTGGCGAGGTAGCTTTCCAGCCAAAGCGCCCCTTCGAGGTCCAGATAGTTGGTCGGCTCGTCCAGAAGCAGCAGATCGGGCTCGGCGAAGAGCACGGCGGCCAGCGCCACGCGCATCCGCCAGCCGCCGGAAAAATCCGAACAGGGCCGGGCGTGGTCGGGATCATCGAACCCCAGACCCTTGAGGATCGAGGCCGCGCGCCCTTCGGCGCTCCAGGCGTCGATGTCAGTGAGCCGCGCCTGAATCTCGGCGATCCGCGCCGCATCCTCGGTCTCTTCCGCCAGAAGCGCGGCACGTTCGGTATCGGCGGCCAGCACGGTGTCGAGCAATGACACGTCGCTTGCAGGCGCTTCCTGCGCGACTCCGCCGATCTTGGCCCCGCGGGGCACGGAAATCGTTCCGGTCTCCAAGGTCAGTTCGCCCCGGATCAGCCGAAAGAGCGTGGTCTTGCCGGTCCCGTTGCGCCCCACCAGCCCCACCTTGTGCCCTTCGGGGATCACGGCGGAGGCGTGATCGATCAGCGGACGGCCCTCGACCGAGTAAGTGATATCGTCGATCCTCAACATGCCCGCCTACTGCCCGAACCCCAAAGGCGCGTCAATTCCGTCTTTCCGGTCCTGAAATATCCCGGGGGGTTTGGGGGGCTGGCCCCCCAACCTGATCGGCGTGCGCAAGCGCGTCGAAACCCCTTTCCCCCAAAACCGCCCCATGCTATCCGCCGCGCGACGATTGCAACCGGGCTTCGCCCGCGACACGAAAGAGGGACCGACATGGCCATTCAACGCACGTTCAGCATCATCAAACCGGACGCCACCAAGCGCAACCTGACGGGCGCGATCAACGCCAAACTCGAAGGCGCGGGCCTGCGCATCGTGGCGCAGAAGCGCATCAAGCTGTCGAAAGAGCAGGCCGGTGTGTTCTACGCCGTCCACAAAGAGCGCCCGTTCTACGACGAGCTGTGCGAATTCATGTCGTCCGAACCGATCGTGGTTCAGGTTCTCGAAGGCGAGAATGCGATCCTGAAGAACCGCGAAGTCATGGGCGCCACCAACCCGGAAGAGGCCGCCGAAGGCACCATTCGCAAGGAATTCGCCCTGTCGATCGGTGAAAACTCGGTCCACGGCTCCGACGGTGAAGACACCGCCGCCGAGGAGATCGCGTATTTCTTCTCGGGTCTCGAACTGGTCGGCTGATCCGCCCGTCCCGTGACACTTTGAAAGGCCGCGTTAACCGACGCGGCCTTTTCTTTTGGGCGGCTCGCCAGGTGTTAACCCCAAATTAACCGGTCCGCTCCCACGCTGAATGCGTATCCGGGAGTCATGTACCATGCCTGAAGTCGATGCCATTTCCGTCGCCCACGATGACCTTGTAAGCGCCCTCGCGCAGCGGTTCGATGTGCGCGAGGTCACCGACGAATTCGATGAGCCGATGGTGATCCTCGCGACCGCGCTGCCGATGGGTCAGACGCTCGTGCATCTGGAAGACATCGGGATGGAGGTGGCCGGCAGCGCGCTTGTCCCGCGCGGCGGCGACAGGGGGGCGGTCTATGCGCTTTACGCGCAGGGGATGACGCCCTGACCCTTACCGGATCGACGAGAAGAACGACCAGACGAAGGCGGTGCCTTCGACCTCTTCCGTGCCCCGGCCAAGCACCGCGACGGGCAGGTCCGGTCCACCGCCCGGCCATTTATGGCCCAGCCCCTCGATCGACAGGGTCCAAATCGGCACGCTGCATCCGGCGAGGCGCGTAAAGTTCGCCTTGGTGTCGTCGTCGCGCCGGTCGTAGCTTTTGAGTTCACCCGGCCCGGTGCAGCCCGCCTTGCCCGCGAACATATCGATCGTGTCCTGCTGGCTGATGAGCGACAGAACCGTGTCGCCCTGCATCGGCAGGTCGCCACCCTCGGCGGGAATGACCGGGTCGTTGGTGCCGTGGATCGACAGAAGCGGCACCGCCGGGGTGCGCGCGCAATCGTCGAGCAGCGCCTTGGGCAGCGGCATCGAAACCGTCGCGATCCCCCGGATTCCGCCGCGCTGACAGGCATAGGCAAAGCTCATCTGGGCACCCAGCGAAAAGCCGACCATGAAGATGCGGTCGCGGTCGATCCGGTATTGCTGCGCGGTCAGCCCGATCACCTGATCGAGATAGGCGATATCGTCGCGGCGGGGGCTGGGTTCGAAGGTGCCCGTGCCCTGACCGATGTCCCAGACCCGGTTCACCGCATTGGGGAACACGGCCACGAAGTTGTGCTTCTTGGCGAATTCCCCCCACTTGCCGCGCGTGGTTTCGATCATCCGGTTATCGGTCTGGAACACGCCGTGAAGCACGAGGACCAGAGGCATCTCGCCCTGCGGCTCGTCCGGCGCGAAGACCTGAAACCGGCGCGGAAAGCCCTCCATCTCGAAGCGCACTTCGCTTGCGGCAAGCGAGCCGGGCAGGAGAAGAAGGATCAACAGGAAAAGTCGGATCATCGTGGGGCCCTCACTCCGATTTCGTCGAGCATCGCTTCGATGCCGGTCAGATCGCGCGACGCACTGGCCTTGAGCGCGTCGAAGCGCAGCTTCAACGCGTCTTTCTCGGCGCCCTTGCAATCGTTCCAGGGACGGCCCTGCAACCCCATGACAAGGGCGTAATATCCGATGAAATGCGCAGGTTCGCCCGCCGCCAGCCATTGCGCATAGGCGGCGTCCGCCCCCAGCGCACGCAACGCTTCCGCCGAGCCGATGCCGGCTCGTTCAAACCCCTCGGCCGTCGCCGGACCGAGATTCGGAATGGAGGTTACGGGCGTCGCCATCCGCCGATCCTGCGAGGGCAGGGGCGGCGGGTCAATCCGCTACGTGTGCGAGTCTCAGATCGCGGCCCAGTCGGTGATGACCGGCTTGGGTTTGGGCGCTTCGGCTTCGGCCTTGCGCTCGGTCTGTTTCGCTTTGGTATCACGGCTCGCGGCGGGTTCGCGCTGCTCGATGCGCGGATCCTTGTAGGTTGCCATCTGCCTCTTCCTTTGTGTTGGCTTGCGCACGTCCAACGTGCGAGCCGGTGGGTTGATCCACCCTGACACCCCTCTTTTTCGGGGGTTGTCCGATGACGCTGCGCGCGCAATCGGGTCAGAGCGTGGCGGAAATACGGCGAGATCGTGGCGCTCGGCAAGATGCTTAATGCACTGTGAACGCGGGATTTTGCGCATGAGCGGAAGGGCGCTCAGGGGGCGCTGGAAATCCGCCGTCCGACCCGAAAAACAAATTCATGGAACAGAATGCGTTTGCCTGTGTTGTCCCGGTGAGCAACGACACAGGAGGCAGCATGAAACGCCCGATCGTCAAAAGCTTCTGGGACGAAACCACCGGAAGCTGGCAATACGTCTTTCACGACCCGGTCACCCTGAAAGGTGCGGTCGTCGACCCGGTTCTGGATTTCGACCGCCGCGCAGGAGCCGTGACGCATGGGAACGCCGACCGGATTCTGGAGTATATCGCGGAGACGGGGATCGAGGTCGTCTGGATTCTCGACACCCATCCCCATGCCGACCACTTTTCGGCCGCGCAATACCTGAAACAAAAGCTCGGCGCGCCCACGGCCATCGGGGAGAAGGTGACCGGCGTTCAGGCGCTTTGGCGCGACTACTATCACCTGCCGGATCAGCCGGTGGACGGTTCGGCCTGGGACCGGCTGTTCGCCGATGGCGAGACGTTCATGGTCGGGGATCTGGAGGTTTCGGTGATGTTCACGCCGGGGCATACGCTGGCCACGATCACCTATGTCGTGGGCGATGCGGCCTTCGTGAACGACACATTCATGATGCCGGACGCGGGGACCAGCCGCGCCGATTTTCCCGGCGGCAATTCAGCGGACCTTTACGCGAGCCTCAAGCGCATTCTGGCACTACCCGACGAGACGCGCCTGTTCGTGGGGCATGACTACGGGCCGGATGGGCGCGAGCCGGCCTGTTGCGCGACGGTGGCCGAGCACAAGGCCCGCAACAAGCATCTGAGCGGCGATGTGTCGGAGGCCGACTATCGCGCCACCCGCGACGCGCGGGATGCGACCCTCCCGTTGCCCGACCTGATGCTCTACGCGCTTCAGGTCAACATCCGGGGCGGGCGGCTGCCCGAGCCGGAGGCGGACGGGCGGTCCTATCTCAAAGTGCCGGTGGACCTGTTCGAGCCGCGTTGACGCGGCCTACCGCCCGGACAAGAAAAAGGGCCGCGCGACACGCCGCACGGCCCTTTCCGGAGATTGGACTGACGATTACTCGTCGTCCGATTCTTCTGCCGGGGCTTCTTCGGCGACACCGGCGGCTTCCGCCAGTTCTTCGTCGTCCGAAGCGGCGGCACCCAGATCGTCGAACAGCTCGGCGATCTCGAAATCGGCGGCGGCTTCTTCTTCCGCGGCCAGTTCCTGGATCGACTTGCCCGAAGCTTGAATCTCGGCTTCTTCCGGCGAACGGGCCACGTTCAGCGTGATCGCGACCATGACCTCGGGGTGCAGGTGGATTTCCACCTCATGCAGACCCAGCGTCTTGATCGGTTCACGGATCAGGACCTGCTTGCGGTCGACCGTGAAGCCCTCTTCCGTGGCAACGTCGGCGGCGTCACGGGTGGTGACCGAGCCGTAGAGGTTGCCGCCGTCCGAGGCGGAGCGAATCACGATGAACTGCTTGCCGTCGAGGTTCGAGGCCAGCGATTCAGCTTCTTTCTTCGTTTCCAGATTGCGTGCTTCCAGCTGCGCTTTCTGGGTTTCGAAGTGTTCGATGTTGGCTTTCGACGCGGTCAGCGCCTTGCCCTGCGGCAGAAGGTAGTTGCGCGCAAAGCCGGGCTTTACGTCGACCACTTCGCCCATCTGGCCAAGCTTGGCCACACGTTCGAGAAGGATGACTTCCATTGGACCTCTCCCTTACTTCACGGCGTAGGGAAGCAGGGCGAGGAACCGGGCGCGCTTGATGGCACGGGCGAGTTCACGCTGCTTCTTTGCCGAAACGGCGGTGATGCGGCTGGGCACGATCTTGCCACGCTCAGAGATGTAGCGTTGCAGGAGTTTCGTGTCCTTGTAGTCGATTTTCGGTGCGTTGTCGCCAGAGAACGGGCACACCTTGCGACGGCGGAAAAACGGTTTCGCGGCCATGGTTTAGCTCCTTCCCGGCTTAGCGGTCACGACGCTCGCGGCGGTCGCCACGATCGCCACGTTCGTCTTTTTTCATCTGAACCGACGGGCCTTCTTCGTGGGCGTCGACCTTGATGGTCAGAACGCGCATCACGTCGTCATGCAGGCGCATCAGGCGTTCCATTTCCTGAACGGCGGTCGACGGCGCGTCCGTTTTCAGGAAGGCATAGTGGCCCTTGCGGTTCTTGTTGATCTTGTAGGCCATCGTCTTGACGCCCCAGTATTCCGAGTCGACGACTTTGCCACCGTTGTCGGAAAGGACGGTCGAGAAGTGCTCGACAAGGCCTTCGGCTTGCGCGTTGGACAGGTCCTGACGCGCAATCATCACATGCTCGTAAAGCGGCATGGGGTCTCCAGTTTTTTCAGGCGCGCTTCAAAGAACGGATAAACCTTCCGCATCCGTTCACGAGAGGCCACGCGGTTCACTCAGTCACGGAAGGAAGCGCCTACCTACACGGATCACGTTCGATTGCAAGGAAAACCGACCTAACCGATGGGGCGGTCCGCCGCCGCGCAAAGGTATGGTTAACCTACCGATGTCCCTTATTAACAAGGGAATATGCCGCCAAAACACCCGGCACATGCCGCATTCCCGCCCCAGTTGATTAAGAAGTTTCTACTAACGGAACTGCAAATCGGGACGCGGGTAACGAACATGAACGCAATCGTTGGCCTCTCTCTGCCGGACGCAGAGATCGAAAACGAAATGTGGAAAGACGTGCGTGGGGCCAACGACGGTCTCACCACGATGACGCCCTGGGGCTACGTGATCGGCACGGGCAACACCGACGGCAGCCTGATGCTGCGGCAATCGCTGGCGCGGTTCTTCGGGATCGTCCTGTTCATGTCGGGCCTGACGCTCGGCCTGTTGCCGGACGGCGCGGCCGGGTCGGGGCTGATCGCCATGAAACTTGGCGGCATGGTGATCTTCATGCTGGTGGGCGCCGTGCTTTTCCGGGCCGGGCGGGAACGTCCGGGCATCGAAATGCACGTCGATCTCAAGCACAAGGTGATCCGTCTGGGCAACCGCAGCCTGACCGGCGACTTCCAGCTTTCCGACCTTCTGCGCTTCGACGAGGTGCAATCGGTCTTCATGCTGCGCGGGACCGACAAGACCTCGCCCTCGCGCCTTTACCTGCGGCTGGGCGAGAACATCGCCATCGAGATCGCCAAGGGCAAACGGAACGCGCTGGAACGCGTGCGGCAGCGTCTGACCTATGATCTGACCTACGGCGCGAACCGCGCCTGACGCGCCGCGCCGGGCGTTGCACCCGCGCACGCCCCGCGCTATCCCCCCTGTCAGCATATGGACGAGGGAGGGGACATGACCCGCGCATTCGTTTTTCCGGGACAGGGGGCACAGACCATCGGCATGGGGCGTGACCTTGCCGAGGCTTATCCCGCAGCCCGCGCCGTGTTCGACGAGGTCGACGAGGCGCTGGGGATCAAGCTGTCCAACATCATCTGGAACGGCGAGCAGGACGAGCTGACGCTCACCCAGAACGCCCAGCCCGCGCTCATGGCCACGTCGCTGGCCGCGATGCGCGCGCTCGAGGCCGAGGGCGTGACGATGGACGCCGCCGGGTTCGTGGCGGGCCATTCGCTCGGGGAGTATTCCGCGCTCGCGGCGGCGGGGGCGCTGACGGTATCGGATACCGCGCGCCTGCTGCGCACGCGGGGCGAGGCGATGCAGAAGGCGGTTCCGGTCGGTGTCGGCGCGATGGCCGCGCTTCTGGGTCTGGATTTCGAAGCGGCCAAGGCCGTCGCGGAAGAGGCCGCGCAGGGCGAGGTCTGTCAGGCTGCGAACGACAACGATCCGGCGCAGGTCGTCGTTTCGGGCCACAAGGCCGCCGTCGAGCGGGCCGTCGAGATCGCGAAAGAGAAGGGCGCGCGCCGGGCGGTGATGCTGCCCGTGTCCGCTCCGTTCCACTGCGCCCTGATGCAGCCCGCCGCCGACGTGATGGCCGAGGCGCTTGCGGGCGTCACCATCAACGCGCCCGCCGTGCCGGTCGTCGCCAACGTGCGCGCCGAGGCGGTGAGCGACCCGGATACGATCCGCGCGCTTTTGATCGAACAGGTGACCGGCTCGGTCCGTTGGCGTGAAAGCGTGGCGTGGATGGCCGCGAACGGCGTGACCGAGACGTGGGAAATCGGCGCGGGCAAGGCGCTGACCGGCATGATCCGGCGGATCGACAAGAGCCTGAACACCCTCACCATCGGCGCACCGGATGAAGTGAAGGCCGCCGCAGAACAGGCCGCCGGTTGAGCGGCGCACATAAACAGAGGACGAGACATGTTTGATCTGACAGGAAAAACCGCGCTGGTGACCGGCGCGTCGGGCGGCATCGGCGGCGCCATCGCCACGGCCCTGCATGGTGCGGGCGCGACCGTCACGCTTTCGGGCACCCGCGAGGGACCGCTGAACGACCTTGCGGCCACGCTGGGGGACCGCGTGCATGTGATGACCTGCAACCTGTCGGACCCCGAGGCGGTCGATGCGCTGCCGAAACAGGCGGCCGAGGTCATGGGCGGGCTCGACATCCTCGTGAACAACGCCGGGATCACCAAGGACCAGATCTTCATGCGCATGTCGGACGAGGACTGGCAGAACGTCATCGACGTGAACCTGACAGCGACCATGCGCCTGTGCCGTTCCGTGATGCGCCCGATGATGAAGGCGCGTTGGGGCCGGATCATCAACATCTCGTCCATCGTCGGCGCGACCGGCAATCCGGGGCAGGTGAACTATGCCGCGTCCAAGGCCGGTATGGTCGGCATGACCAAGTCGATCGCCTATGAGGTGGCCAGCCGTGGCATCACCGCGAACTGCGTGGCTCCGGGCTTCATCGCGACGGCGATGACCGAGAAACTGACCGACGATCAGAAAGAAAAGATCAACGCCCAGATCCCCGCCGCGCGCATGGGCACGCCCGAGGAAATCGCCGCTGCGGTGCTCTATCTGGCCTCGCCCGAGGCGGGCTATGTCACCGGCGCGACCCTGCATGTGAACGGCGGTATGGCGATGCTCTGAGAGCGTCTTTGTCCGGTTGGTAAACGATACCTTGACGGCGCGTGCGGCGCGCGGGACAAATCGTTTGCCCCCGACCGGCTTTATGTTAAAGGGGGCGCAGTTTCGACCCCGGGATAAATGGGACTCCGGGGTGCGCCTCGCACCGACGGGGACAGTTCAAGCAGCTCCGCAAGGGGCAAACGAAAGGGCCAATGGCCTGAAAACTGTGAGGATATGATATGAGCGACGTCGCAGATCGCGTGAAGAAAATTGTTGTCGAGCACCTCGGCGTTGAAGAGGACAAGGTCACTGAATCGGCCTCGTTCATCGACGATCTCGGCGCCGACTCGCTCGACACCGTCGAGCTGGTCATGGCCTTCGAAGAAGAGTTCGGGATCGAGATCCCCGACGACGCCGCCGAGTCGATCCAGACCTTCGGTGATGCGGTCAAGTTCATCTCCGAAGCGGCCTGAGCCACCGGAGAGTGTTAAGCGGACGGCGCCTTCGGGCGCCGTTTTGCATTTTGGGGAGGAGATCGCGAAGTCCCGCCGTCACCGGACGAAAGGGGCGTTTCGCGCTTGCCACATGGGGGTTTGAGAGGCTATCCAGCCCCCGGCAAAGACAAACGAAAAAGGGCTGTCTACATGGACAAGCGTCGCGTCGTCGTAACCGGTCTGGGCATGGTTTCGCCCTTGGCTTGCGGGGTTGAGGAAACCTGGAAGCGTATTCTGGCAGGCAAATCGGGCGCTGCCCCGATCACCCGGTTCGACGCCTCCCGCGTCGTCACGAACTATGCCTGCGAAATTCCCTACGGCGACGGCTCCGACGGCACTTTCGACCCTGACGCTTGGATGGAAGCCCGCGACCGGCGCAAGGTCGACGATTTCATTCTCTACGGCATGACCGCCGCGACCCAGGCGGTCGAAGACGCGGGCATCGGAGAGCTCGACGAAGAAGAGGCGCTGCGCACCGGCGTCATGATCGGTTCCGGCATCGGCGGGCTGAACTCGATCGCTGAGACGGCGGTGATGATACAGGAGAAGGGGCCGCGTCGCGTGTCGCCGTTCTTCATCCCCGGCGCTCTCATCAACCTCATCTCGGGTCAGGTCTCGATCAAATACGGCTTCAAGGGCCCGAACCACGCGGTCGTCACCGCTTGTTCGACCGGCGCACATGCGATTGGCGACGCCGCGCGGCTCATCATGCTGGGCGATGCCGACACGATGGTCGCGGGCGGTGCGGAAGCGGCGATTTCCGAGATCGGGATCGCGGGCTTCAACGCCTGCAAGGCCCTGTCGACGAAACGTGCGGACAACCCCGAAACCGCCTCGCGCCCCTATGACACGGACCGCGACGGTTTCGTCATGGGCGAGGGGTCGGGCGTCGTCGTGCTCGAAGAATACGAACATGCCAAGGCGCGCGGCGCCAAGATCTATGGCGAGATCCTCGGCTATGGCCTGTCGGGCGATGCCTATCACATCACCGCGCCGTCCGAAGACGGCGACGGGGGCTTCCGCGCCATGACCGCCGCGCTGAAATCGGCGGGTCTGACGCCGTCCGACGTGGATTACATAAACGCCCACGGCACCTCGACCATGGCCGACGTGATCGAACTGGCCGCCGTCGAACGTCTGCTCGGGGATCATGCGGCCAAGGCCACCATGTCCTCGACCAAATCCTCCATCGGGCACCTTCTGGGTGCGGCGGGGTCGGTCGAAGCGATTTTCTCGCTGCTCGCCCTGCGCGACCAGATCGCGCCGCCGACCATCAACCTCGATAATCCGGCCATCGAGCCGAAGCTGTCGCTGGCCGCGAACAAGGCCGAGGAACGCGAGATCGAGGTGGCCCTGTCCAATTCCTTCGGGTTCGGCGGGACCAATGCCTGTCTCATCATGGGTAAGGTGGCCGATTGATGTGGCGAAACATCGCCTCCAACGCGCTGTCCCTGTCCATCGTCGCCCTCATCGTCCTTGGCGGTGTGATCGGCTGGGGCAAGCGCGAATACGTGGCCGAGGGGCCGCTTGAAACCGCGATCTGTCTTAAGGTCGAGACGGGGTCGAACTTCACGCGCGTGTCCGAGGCGCTGGACGCGCAGGGCGCGATTTCCAGCCCTTCGATCTTTCGCATGGGAGCGGACTATTCCGGCAAGGCGACCGAGCTCAAGGCCGGGTCCTTCCTCGTCGAAGAACACGCCTCGATGGAAGAGATCGTCGATATCGTCACCCGCGGTGGCGCTTCGACCTGCGGGACCGAGGTCGTCTATCGCATCGGCGTGAACGCGGCCGAGTATCAGGTGCGCGAACTGGACCCGGCCACGCAAAGCTTCAACCTCGTCGCCGAATTCGACCCGGATGTTGAGGCGCCCGCCGATTACACCCGCGTGCGTGGGCAACCGGACACGCGCTACCGCGTCGCCATCGCCGAAGGCGCGACCTCGTGGCAGATCGTGGATGCGCTGAACAAGGTCGAATTCCTGTCGGGCGAAATCACCGAGGTGCCGCCCGAGGGGATGCTGGCCCCCGACAGCTATGAAATGCGGCCCGGCGACGACCGTGCCGACCTCATCGCCCGGATGCGGGCCTCGCAGGAAGAACGCCTCGCCGCCGCGTGGGAGGCCCGCGATCCCGACGTGCCCTACGAAAGCCCGGAAGAGGCGCTCGTCATGGCGTCGATCGTGGAAAAGGAAACCGGCGTGCCGGAAGAACGCGGTCAGGTCGCCAGCGTCTTCGTGAACCGTCTGGAACAAGGGATGCGCCTGCAAACCGACCCGACGGTGATCTACGGCATCACACGCGGGCAGGGCGTACTGGGCCGTGGGTTGCGTCAGTCGGAACTGCGGGCCGAGACGCCCTATAACACCTATGTCATCTCCGGCCTGCCGCCGACGCCCATCGCCAACCCCGGCATGGCCTCGATCGAGGCTGCGCTGAACCCGGACACGACCGACTATCTGTTCTTCGTGGCGGACGGCACGGGCGGCCACGCCTTTGCGCAGACGCTGGAAGAGCACAACCGCAACGTCGCGCGCTGGCGCGAGATCGAAGCGGAACGCGCGAACCAATAGCGGTGGCGATCAGGCGGCGTGCGCCCCAAGGGGCGCGCGCGGGTTCTTCGGCGTTGGCTTCAGATTCGCCGGTGCAAAGTTCAGGGGATCGTGAATCCGGGGGGTGCGAGGGTGAAGCCGTCGAACTCGAACCCCGGGCTGACGGTGCAGCCGACGAGGGTGTAGTCCCCCGTCGTGTCCGCCGACTGCCAATGGTGCGGCGGCACGGTGATCTGGGGCGCTTCGCCCAAGGCCAACGCCGGGCCAAGCTTGTGCGGGACGGCCGGCCCCACATCGGTCGAGGCGATGGACAGGATCAGCGGCGCGCCCGCGTAGAAGTGCCACGTCTCCGCCGCATCGACGCGGTGCCAATGGCTCGTCTCGCCCGCTTTCAGCAGGAAATAGATCGCCGTGCCGGGGCTTCTGCCGCCGTCCGGTGCGTCTGCGCGGAAGGTTTCGCGAAACCATCCGCCTTCGGGATGGGGCTGGAGGTCGAGGGCGGCGATGATGTCGTCTGCGGTCATCGGATCGGCGTCTCCAGCGTCACGAGGCCGGTGCGCTGCGTCTCGACGAAGAAATCGTGAAGCGCACGCGACCCGGCGGCCTCGCCGCTGAAATCCCCGGTCAGGTGCAGTGTCAGACCGTAATTCGTGAGCTTCTGGGTCAGCTCACCCAGAAGCCCGGAGCGGAGGTTCCAGAACTCCGGCGCGAAATCGGTCTTGTCGCGGACAAGGCGCGGCGCGCCGCCGTAGGCCGCGTTTCCGATCAGGTCCATAAGGTCGGCATGTGTGCGTATCATGCGGCAACCCTTGTCGCATTGGACGGTGAGCGCAACGAAAAAGGCCCGCCGGGTGGGCGGGCCTTGGCTCGTTCACGTGGCGCGGATCACTTCAGGATCGAACGCCCTGCATATTCCGCCGTTTCACCAAGGGCTTCCTCGATGCGGATCAGCTGGTTGTATTTCGCAAGCCGGTCGGACCGTGCCAGCGAGCCGGTCTTGATCTGACCGCAGTTCGTGGCCACGGCGAGGTCGGCGATGGTCGCATCCTCGGTCTCGCCCGAGCGGTGGCTCATCACATTGGTGTAGCGCGCACGATGGGCCATATCGACCGCCTTCAGCGTTTCCGACAGCGAGCCGATCTGGTTCACCTTGACCAGCATCGAGTTCGCGACGCCTTTCTTGATCCCGTCGGCCAGGCGCGCCGGGTTGGTCACGAACAGGTCGTCGCCCACAAGCTGCACCTTGTCGCCGATCTTGTCAGTCAGCAGCTTCCAGCCATCCCAGTCGTCTTCCGACATGCCGTCTTCGATCGAGATGATCGGATAGGCGTCGCAGAGCGCTGCGAGGTAATCGGCGTTTTCTTCCGAGGTCAGCGATTTGCCTTCGCCCACCATCTCGTACTTGCCGTTCTTGTAATATTCGGTCGAGGCGCAATCGAGGGCGAGGTAGATGTCCTCACCCGGCTTGTAGCCCGCTTTTTCGATGGATTTCAGGATGAAATCGAGGGCCTCGTTGGTCGAACCCAACGCAGGCGCGAAGCCGCCTTCGTCGCCCAGACCCGTGGACAGGCCCGCCGCCGACAGCTCTTTCTTCAGCGTGTGGAACACTTCGGACCCCATGCGCACGGCGTCGCGGATGTTGCCCGCGCTCACCGGCATGATCATGAATTCCTGAATGTCGATCGGGTTGTCGGCATGTTCGCCGCCGTTGATGATGTTCATCATCGGCACCGGCAGAACCCGCGCCGACGAGCCGCCCACGTAGCGGTAGAGCGGCAGCATCGAGAAATCGGCGGCGGCTTTCGCGGCGGCCAGCGACACGCCGAGGATGGCGTTTGCGCCAAGACGGGCCTTGTTCGGCGTTCCGTCAAGCTCGATCATGGCGCGGTCCAGCAGTTCCTGCTCGGTCGCGTCCATGCCGGCGAGTTCCTCGGCAATTTCGCCGTTCACGGCATTGACCGCTTCCAACACGCCCTTGCCCATGTAACGGCTCTTGTCGCCGTCGCGCTTTTCCACGGCTTCGTGGGCGCCGGTCGAGGCACCCGAGGGCACGGCCGCGCGGCCCATCGTGCCGTCTTCCAGGATCACGTCCACTTCGACGGTCGGGTTGCCCCGGCTGTCGAGGATTTCGCGGGCGAAAATGTCGATGATGATGCTCATGAGGCGTCCCCGTCTGAATGACTTGCTTGATGCGGGTTCTAACGGCCACGGAAGGCAAGGAAAAGGGCGGTTGCGCCAACGGTGCGGCGATTGAACCATTGTGGTTCGGGTTTCGCGTGCTATTCACACGGGGCTTTTTTCGGGGAGGGGACGATGGCACCACGGGTATTGATCGCAGGCGGCGGGATCGGCGGGCTGGCCACCGCACTGACGCTGAACCAGATCGGCGTGGATTGCGTGGTGTTCGAGGGCGTGCGCGAGCTTCGCCCCCTTGGCGTCGGCATCAACCTGCAACCCAATGCGGTGCGCGAGCTTTACGATCTGGGGATCGGGGCCGAGGCGCTGGACGGTGTCGGTGTTCCCGCGAAGGAATGGGCGCTCGTGGGTCTGAACGGCAACGACATCTATTCGGAAGAACGCGGCACGCTCGCTGGCTACAACTGGCCGCAATACGCCGTGCATCGCGGGCAGTTCCACATGCTGCTGGCCGACACGTTCACCGCGCGGGCCGGGGCCGATGCGCTGCGCCTCGGCGCCCGTGTGACGGGGTATCGCAACAATGACGACGGGACCGTGACGGCCTTCGTCGAGACCGAGGGCGGCACGCAGGAGGAAACCGGAACGCTCCTGATCGGGGCCGACGGTATCCATTCGGCGATCCGCGCACAGATGCACCCGGATCAGCCGCCGATCAACTGGGGCGGCGCGATCATGTGGCGCGGCACGACGCTGGCAGAGCCGATCCGCACGGGGTCGTCCTTCGTCGGCCTCGGGACACACAAGCACCGCATGGTGATCTATCCGATCAGCCACCCGGACCCCGAGACGGGGCTGGCGCTCATCAACTGGATCGCCGAGATGACGGTCGATCCGGCGTCCGGCTGGGAAAAGTCGGGCTGGTTCCGCCCGGTCGAGATCGACGCGTTCGCCCACCATTTCGACGGGTTCAAGTACGATTGGCTGGACGTGCCCGATCTGCTCGCCAAGGCCGATGTGGCCTATGAGAACCCGATGATCGACCGCGATCCGATCGACTGCTGGATCGACGGGAACGTGGCCCTCATGGGGGATGCGGCCCATGCCATGTATCCCACCGGGTCGAACGGCGCGTCGCAGGCGGTGATCGACGCGCGGGTTCTGGGGGCCATGATCGTTGCGCACGGGCCGACGCCTGCCGCGCTTGCCGCCTATGACGCGCAGATGGCCGGGCCTATCGGCGAAGTGGTGCTGCGCAACCGGGGCGCGGGGCCCTTCGGTCTGCTCAACATGGTCGACGAACGCTGCGGCGGCGAGTTCGACGACATCGACGACGTGATTCCCGAAGCCGAACGGCGCGACTTCATGGCGCGCTATCAGGCGGCCGCCGGGTTTGCCCGCGATGCGCTGAACGGCGCGCCGCCGACGATCCAGCCGGGGGCCAGGGCGGCGGACCTCACGCCCGCCGAATAATCAGGTCGGGCGCACGGGCGAGGCGACGGGTTTCGCGCGGCGCGCCGCACGGCTGACGCGCGCCTCGCGCAGGAGCGTATAGACACCGGCCCCCACGATCAGGGCGGCGCCCAGAAGCGTCAGCGCGTCCGGCACCTCGGCGAAGAACACCAGCGCGAAGATCATCGCATAGACCAGACGGGTATAGCGGAACGGGGTGACGGCGGGCACGTCGCCCGTCTGCATGGCGCGCGTCAGCAGGTAATACCCGGCCATACCAAGCGCCGTGGCGGCGATCAGAATGCCCGCATCGCCCGCAGAGGGCAGAACGGGCGGGTCGACGACCAAAAGCAGCGCGCCCGAGATCGTGCCCATCAGGAAGCCCCAGCTCGACGTCTGAAGCGTATGGATGCCCTGCGGCGTGATCCGCGTGGCCACGTCGCGCACCGCCAGCCCGATGGCCGCGCCCAACCCCAACAGCGCCGAGGGTTGGAAGGCGTCGAAGCCGGGGCGCAGGATGACCACGACACCGATCAACCCCACGCCGATGGCCAGCCAGCGCCGCCAGCCCACGGTCATGCCGAGAAACAGGATCGCGCCGATGTTCACGAACAGCGGATTGGCCTGAAGCAGCGCGGACAGAAGGCCGAGCGGCACCTGAGTCAGGCCGATGACGAAACAGGCGGTGCCGACCAGCTCGCCCAGATTCCGGATGACGATGACCGGATGGAAGAACTGCCGGGTGAAGGCCGAATGTCCGCGCATCTGGGCCATCAGTGCAAAGACGATCGCCCCCACGCCACCCACGGCGATCAGCACGACCCCCATCGGCACGCGGTCGAGAACCATCTTGATCAGCACGTCTTCCGAGGCGAAAAGCCCCATGGCGAGCGTCATGAACAATGCGCCGCGGATGTTGTCCATGGGTGCCTCCCGGGGTGAAATGGTCCGGCCTCCTTATCGTGCGCTTGCGGCGGCGGAAAGGGGTCGCGTGGATACAGGTTTCGCGCGGCGCGGTTGGCGGCAATGAAAGAGCGGGGGCCGCATGGCAGACTTCCAGTTCCGTCCCATGCGGGCCTCTGACCACCCCGCCGTGGCCGCACTCTGGCGGGAAAGCGCCGCGCTCATGGGGCTGGGCGAGGCGTTTTTACCGCCGGTTCCGGACCTTGAAGGGCGGCTGGCGGAGGACTTCGGGGAAGGGTGGTCGGTGACGCTCGCGTTCGAGGCGGGCACGCTCGCGGGGTTTCTCGCGGTCCATCCCGCCGACCGCGTGCTCGGGCAGATCTTCCTCGCGCCCGCCTTTATCGGGCAGGGGCTGGGGTCTGCCTTCTTTCGGATGGCCAAGGACCGGATGCCGGATGGTTTCACGCTCTACACCCCAGCCGCCAACTGGCGCGCGCGGGCGTTTTATGAGCGGGGCGGGATGCAGGCGACCCACACCAAAGCGCACCCGGAGTTCGGGCACGAGATCGTCTACTACGTCTGGCCCGGCGTCTGACGGGCTTCGACCATCCGGGCGAGTTTGGTCACGGTGTTGAGGTTGCGCGCGGTCGCGGGCACGCCCAGCGCCTTTTCCACCCGTTCGGCCAGTTTCGACCGTCCGATCCCGTCCGGCGCGTCGAGGAAGAACCATCGCCCCTTGAGCGCGAAGCGTTCGGTCCCGGTGGCGAGGTCTTCGAGCCGGGCAAGGTCCGGCGCGTCGGGGGCGTTCGTGCAGAACCAGATGTTCGCGAACTTCGGGTGATCGAGCCCCTCGGCGAAAGGATAGGCGTCCCGCGCGTCGATGATGTCTTGCCCCCGCAGGACGAGCGTGCGGGGCGCGTGGCCGTGCAGGGCCTCGATCCGCTCGGTCAGGGCGGTGGCGAAGGCGGCGGGGTCGATGTCGCCCTCGAACACCGCATTGCCGGACTGGATGTAGGTTTCGGGGGCTTCCGCCCCCAGCGCCGCCATATGCGTCTTGAGGTCGGCCATCGGCAGCTTGCCGGTGCCGCCCACGTTGATCCCGCGCAAAAGCAGCACCCAGACGCTCATATGACCAGCTTTCCCTCCATGACCCGGATCGCGCGCCCGCTGACGGTGACGCGGCCCGGTTCGGCCTCGACCCCGATCACGGACGGGCGCCCCATATCCTCGCCCTGATGGATCGTGAGGCTCACGGGACCGCCCGCTTCGCGGCACAGAAGCGCGCCGAGCGCGGCCGCCGCCGATCCGGTGGCCGGGTCTTCGGGCACATTGTCGAGCGGGGCGAACATCCGCATGTGAACCCGCCCGTCCACACGCGTATAGGCGCATTGCGCGAAATCCAGCCCGGACGGATACCGCGTCGCCCCTTCGCGAAAGGCGCTCGTGTCGGGGACGAGGTCGGACAGCGCGGCCCGATCCACCAGTTCGGTGAAGGTGAACGGCAGGCCGACGCCCGCCATGACCGGTTCGCCGAGGATCGTCGCCTCGGGCGTGCCGAGCGCGCGGGCGACCAGCGCCTTGTCGGGGGTCGCCACATGCTCCAGCGGCACACGGTTCTCAAACGAAGAGTGGCCGTCTTCGACGCGCACCGCCATCGGGCCGACGCCCAGTTCCAGCACGAAGTCGGGGCCAAGCCCGGCCTCGCCCAGCATGACGACGGTCCCGATCACCGGATGCCCCGCGAAGGGCACTTCGGACATCGGGGTGAAGATGCGGACCTTGGCCACGCCTTCGCCTTCGGGCGGGTAAAGAAACACGGTTTCCGAGAAGTTGAACTCCCGCGCGATGCGCTGAAGCCGCTCTTCGGGCAGCTCCGCCGCGTTCGGAATGATCGCCAGCGGATTGCCCCCGAACGGTCGGTCGGTGAAGACGTCGTAGACGAGATAGTCGGTCATGCGATCACACCAGTTCCGGTTCGCGGCCCAGCTTGGTCGCGACCTTCTTGATCGACAACCCCTGCACGATGATCGAGAACACGACGACGATATAGGTCGCGGCGAGGATCGTGGGCTTCCATTCGCTGTCGGGCAACGACAGGGCGAGCGCGACCGAAATGCCGCCCTTCAAACCGCCCCAAGTCATGATCGGGATCACACCGGGCGAGAAATCGCGGAACGGTTTCAGGATCACGACCGGGATCGCCACGGCGGCGAGCCGCGCGACCAGCGCCAGCACGATGGCGAGCAGACCGGCGATCACCGTGTCGCCGTTGAACGGCACGATGAACACCTCGAACCCGATGAGCAGGAACAGGACCGCGTTCAGGATCTCGTCGATCAGCCGCCAGAAGGCATCGATATATTTGCGCGTCTCCTCGCTCATCCCGTGTTTCGCGCCCACGTCGCCGATGAGCAGCCCGGCGGTCACCGCCATGATCGGCCCCGACACATGCAGCGCGACGGCCAGTTCATAGCCACCGAAGGCAAGGCCCAGCGTGATGAGCACTTCGAGCGAGTAGTCGTCGATCAGCCGCATGAGCCGGAAGGTGAGCCACCCGAGCGCGAGACCCAGCAGCACGCCGCCGCCCGCCTCGACGAAAAAGAGCTTGGCCGCATCCGCAAGGCCGCCCGTCGCATGGCTGTCCGCGCCATGACCCGTGACCACGGGAAAGGCGAGGCCGACGAGAACGAGGTAGACGACGTAACCGACGCCGTCATTGAACAGCGATTCGCCCGCGATCTTGGTCTCCAGCGACTTGCGCAGGCTCGCGTCCCGCAGCACGCCCAGCACCGCCACCGGATCGGTGGGCGAAATCAGCGCGCCGAAGACCAGCGCGATCAGGAACGGCATTCCGGTGATGTAGGAAAACCCGGTGCCCACGATCAGGGTGGACAGCCCCACGCCCATGGTGGCCATGAGGAACACGACCCGCCACTGCTCCCGCAGGTCCGAGATCTTCACGTGCAACGCGCCCGCGAACAGCAAAAGCCCCAGCATCCCTTCGAGCAGCGTGTCCGAGAAATCGACGTATCTGACCACTTCCGTGACCGTTTCGGCGAAAACCGTCTGCGGCGTAATCAGTTCGATCAGCAGAATTATCATCGACGATACCAGCGACACGATCAGGATGCCGATGGCCGAAGGCAGCTTTAAAAACAGGTAGTTGATGGCCCCGAACGCGCCAGCGAGCACGATCAGGAGCGAGGCGATCTGAAGGAAATTCATGACTGTCCCACTGCGCGGTTTTGGCCGACGGTAACACGCACCCCCATGCGCGCCTAGCACACAAACGCCGCGTCATCGGTTGACTTCCGAACATGTTAAGCGTCCTGTCGCGGCCATGGAGGAGAAATCAAATCTCACGCTTCTGGGCGCCGGAATGCTGATCTGCGTTTCGCTCGTGCTGGGCTTCAACCACGTCATCGTCAAACTGGTGAACGAGGGGTTGCAGCCTGTATTCGCGGCGGGGCTTCGGTCGGTCGGGGCGACGATTCTCGTCTGGATGTGGATCAGGTTTCGCGGACAGAAGCTCGACTTCAAGAGCGGGACGATCCTGCCCGGCATCGCCATCGGCCTGTGTTTCACCGTCGAATTCCTCGGCCTTTTCCTCGCGCTCGATCTGACTACGGTCACCCGCACCTCGGTGATTTTCTACTCCATGCCGATCTGGCTGACCCTCGCCGCGCATTTCCTGTTGCCGGGCGAGCGGTTGACGATCCCCAAAGCGGTCGGCCTTGCGCTGGCTTTCGGCGGGGTGGCCTGGGCGATCGCGGATCAGGGCGGCGGCGGCACCGCGTCGCTCAAGGGTGATCTGCTGGCCCTGCTCGGCGCGTTCGGCTGGACGGCGCTGGCGCTCGTCGCGCGCACCACGCGCGTGCGCGAGGTGTCGTCCGAGATGCAGATGTTCTGGCAGGTGCTCGTCTCCGGCCCCGTTCTTCTGATCGCGGCCAGCTTCTTCGGTCCGGCCATCCGCGACATTCAGCCGTGGCACTGGGCGGGGCTGGCGTTTCAGATCGTCTTCGTCGCGACCGCGTCTTTCCTTGCGTGGTTCTGGCTTCTCAACCGCTACAAGGCGTCGAACATCGCATCCTTCGCCTTTCTGTCGCCGGTGATCGGGGTCACGCTGGGGTGGCTGATCCTTGGCGAACGGGTGACTTGGGCGCTGCTCGCGCAACTCGGCCTCGTCGTCCTCGGGATCATCCTCATCAACCGCGTGCGGCGTTCGCCCCTGCCGCCGACGGGAGCGTCGATGCCGCCGCGTCAGTCGTCCTGACCTCGGCCCAGACCGGCAGGTGATCGGACGCGATGCGCGCCAGTTCGGTGGCATGAACGCCGCTGCCCGTCAGTTCCAGATCGTGCGAAAAGGCGAAGCGGTCCAGATGCGCGACCGGGCGCATCGTGGGATAGGTCGCGCCGGGGGCGTGAAGGTGAAAGCCGCGCGACAGCTCCTCCATCCCGTTTCGCAGGGACCATTCGTTGAAGTCGCCCATAACCACGGTGGCGAGCGCCTTGTCGCCCAGAACCCGGCGCAGTTCGCGCAACTGCTGGTGGCGATAGCGGCGCATGAGGGCCAGATGCGCGCCGGTCACGCGAAACCGCCCCTCGATCTCGACCGCGACCGCGCCGCGCGGCTCCAGCGAGGGCAGGTCGAAACGCTCGACCCCGGTCACCGCCAGCCCGCGCCGCACGAGCACGGCATTGCCGTGCCAGCCGAGCGAGACGTCGTTGGTGGCGAGCGGGGCGGGGATCAGGTCGGTATGGTCCTCGATCATCCTGCGGGGCAGGGCGGTGGGCCGCTGGCCCAAGCGCCGGTCGGCCTCCTGCAACACCACCACATCCGCGGCGAGGCTGTTGATGACCTCGATCACCCGGCCCGGATCACGGCGCCGGTCCCGGCCAACGGCCTTGCGGATGTTGTAGCTTGCAAGTTTCATGTCTCATCCGATCATATGGGATTTCAACGCGCCAATTGAACGGATGTTGCCCTGCGACTAAATGATCCGGATGCTACGCGGTCACTCCTTCATCACATACACCGTCTGGGCGATCCTCATCGTGGCCAGTGTCGCCGCATTCGTGCTGGGCGACCTGATGATCGGTGCGGTGGGTCTGGCGACCCTTGCGCTGTCCTTCGCGCCCGCCTTCATGGCCGAACGCTGGCACCTCAAGATCCCGGTCTACTTCTATTCGGGCATCGTGCTGTTTCTGTTCGGCACCGTGTTTCTTGGCGAGGCCTTCAATTTTTACGAGCGATTCTGGTGGTGGGATTTGTTCCTGCACGGCACCTCGGCCATGGGGTTCGGGATCGTCGGCGTCGTCCTGACGCTGTTGATGTTCGAGGGCGATCAATACGCGGCTCCGCCCTATGCGGTCGCGGGCATCTCGTTTTCCTTCGCCGTCACCATCGGCGCGGTGTGGGAGATTTTCGAGTTCGGCATGGATCAGCTGTTCGGCATGAACATGCAGAAATCCGGCCTCGTCGATACCATGACGGACCTGATGGTCGACTGTTTCGGCGCCGGGCTTGCGGCGATGTCCGGCTATGCCTTCCTCAAATTCCGCTCGCGCTACGGGCTTTCGGCCATCATATCCGAGTTCATCCTGCGCAATCGCCGATTCTTCCGGCGCGCGGCGCGTGAGATCGAGACCGACGGGAAAGTCGAAACGCATCTCGACCGGCTGGAGACCCACTCGCGCACAATGGGCGTGGGCCGCAGCGACGACTAGGTTCCGCAGAAGGTGCGCATGACCCGCTCTTCGGGTCTGGGCGGCTTCGCGAAGTCATTCGTTTCCGGTCCGTCGTCGAAGGGGCGCGCGAGAACGTCGTTCAATTTGTGAAACGGCGCGAAATCGCCCGCCACACCGGCCTGAATAGCCTCTTCGATCCGGTGGTTGCGCGGGATCACGGCGGGGTTCGCGGCCCGCATTACCGCGCCACCGTCCGACCCTTGCCGCTCCAGCCGCGCGCGCCAGTCAGGGGCCCAGCTGTCCCACGCGCCCGCATCGGTCAGGTGGGACGAGGCATCGCCGGTCGACAAGGCGCGGAAGGTATTGGTGAAATCGGCCTGCGACGCGGCCATGCGCGACAACAGCCCCTGAATGAGCGCGCCGTCGCCCGGCTCTTCGGTGGTCAGGCCGATCTTGGCGCGAAACCGCCGCGCCCAAGCCGCGCCGAAGAGGTCGGGGAAGGCGTGCAGCCGATCTTCGGCCAGTTCGATGGCCTTGTCGTCATCCTCGTCGATCAGCGGCAGAAGCGCCGAGGCCAGTTGCGCGAGGTTCCAGACCGCCATGTTCGGCTGGTTCTGAAACGCGTAGCGGCCCATCTGGTCGATGGACGAGAACACCATGTTCGGGTGATAGGCATCCATGAAGGCGCAGGGACCATAGTCGATCGTCTCGCCCGAGATCGCCATGTTGTCCGTGTTCATGACGCCGTGGATGAAGCCCACCGACATCCACGCCGCGATCAGCTCCGCCTGCCGCTCCACCACGGCGGAGAGGAGGTCGAGCGGCCCTTGGGCATCGGGATAATGCCGGGCGATGGCATGGGCGGTCAGGTCGCGCAACGCATCGGTCTGGCCGCGCGAGGCGAAGACCTGAAACGTGCCGACCCGCAGATGGCTCGCCGCCACGCGCGTCAGGACCGCACCGGGCAGCACCCGCTCGCGAATGACGTCCTCGCCCGTGGTGACGGCAGCCAGCGCGCGGGTCGTCGGGATGCCGAGCGCGTGCATGGCTTCCGACACCACATATTCGCGCAGAACCGGGCCGAGCCACGCGCGCCCATCGCCACCGCGTGAAAACGGCGTGCGGCCGGAACCCTTAAGCTGGATGTCGCGCCGATTGCCCTTGGTATCAATGACTTCGCCAAGAAGAATCGCGCGGCCGTCGCCCAATTGCGGCACGAAGTTTCCGAACTGGTGGCCGGCGTAAAGCTGCGCCAGCGGCTCGGCCCCCTCCGGCACCTCGTTGCCCGCCAGAACCTCGGCCGTCAGTGCGTCCGGGTCGATCCCCAACTCGGCGGCGAGGTCACGGTTGAGCGCGACGATGCGGGGCGTCGCCACGGGAACGGGGGCCTGCCGGGCGAAGAAGCCCTCGGGCAGGCGCGCATAGGAATTGTCGAAACTGATACTCATACCCAAAAGGTAGGGTCGTCAGGGCAGACGGGCAAGACGTTCGGTCAGCAACGAAAAGAACCCGTCGGCGTCGATATCGCCCATGAAGGTCGCGTTCTCGTCTCGGTTCGTCACGCGCCACCAGTCCGCAACGGTCATCCCGAGCGTGAGGTCGGACGTCGTCTCGACCTCGACATTGATGAAGCGGCCCGTGAACAGATCTGGCGCCAGCAGATAGGCGATGACGGTCGGATCGTGGAGCGGTGCGCCCTCGGAGCCGTATTTCTCCTTGTCGAAGCGTTCGAAGAATTCGGTCATCTCGGCGGTGAAGGTGCCCGTGCGGGTGCCCAAAGCGCGGAACGCATCGTTGCGGGGTTTCGTCACCAGCGCCTTGTGGGTCAGGTCAAGCGGCATGATCGTGGCGGGCGCGCCGGATTTGAACACGATTTCAGCGGCTTCCGGGTCGACATAGATGTTGAATTCAGCCGCAGGCGTGATGTTGCCCACCTCGAAATAGGCCCCGCCCATGCTGACGACCTCGGCCACGCGCGGCACGATGTCGGGCGCACGGTGGAAAGCGGTGGCGACGTTTGTGAGCGGCCCGAGCGTGGCGAGTGTCACGGTTCCGGGCGGCTCGGCGCGCAGGGTGTCGATGATGAAATCCACCGCGTGTCGGGATTGCAGCGGCATGGTCGGCTCGAACAACTCCGGCCCGTCCAGCCCGGTGCGCCCATGGACATGCTCGGCGGTCACGAGCTTGCGCTTCATCGGCGCGTCGCACCCGGCGAAGACCCGCACGTCGCGCCGCCCCGCGACCTCGCACACGATGCGTGCGTTCTTCTGGGTCAGGCCCAGCGGCACGTTCCCGGCGACGGCGGTGATCCCCAAGACCTCCAGCTCCGGCGAGGCGAGCGCCAGAAGTATGGCCACCGCATCGTCCTGACCCGGATCGGTGTCGATGATGATTTTGCGTGCTTCCGTCATGGGTTACGCGGCAAGCTCGACCCAGATCGGTACATGGTCCGACGGCTTGTCGCGCCCGCGCACCTCCTTGTCGATCTGGCAATCCTCAAGCAGGTCCGCGCATTGCGGCGAGAGCAGGAAGTGGTCGATCCGGATACCATCGTTGCGTTGCCACGCGCCGCGCTGAAAATCCCAGAAGGTGAACTGTTCGGCGGCCTGATTGCGCGCCCGGAACGCCTCGGTCAGCCCGAGGTTCTGAAGCCGCCAGAACGCGCCACGGCTTTCGGGCTGAAACAGCGCGTCGTCCTGCCAGTTTTCCGGGTGCAGCGCGTCGATCCCCTGCGGGATCACGTTGTAATCGCCGGCCATGAGGAAGGGTTGCTCGAGCGCGAGAAGCTCTTTCGCGCGCTTTTCCAGCCGTTCCATCCACCGAAGCTTGTAGGCGAATTTCTCGTCGCCCACGGGATTGCCATTGGGCAGGTAAAGCCCGCAGATCCGCACCGCGCTCTGGTCGCCCACGACCGTCGCCTCGATGTAACGCGCCTGTTCGTCATCCTCGCCGTCGCGCCCGGTGCCTTCCGCCCCCGGCAGGCCGCGCGCCACGTCTTCGAGCGGGCGTTTCGACAGGATCGCGACCCCGTTGAACGACTTTTGTCCATGGGTTTCAACGTTGTATCCCATGTCCTCGAAGTGCTCGCGGGGGAAGTTCTCGTCCACCGACTTGATCTCCTGAAAGATCACCACATCAGGCTGGGCTTCGGTCAGCCAGTCGGTGACGGCGGGCAGGCGGGCCTTGATCCCGTTGATGTTGTAACTGGCGATCTTCATGGCGCACCCCCTTGGTTGGCGAAAACCTAGCGGTGCGAGCGCCGGGGCGAAAGCGGGAAATCGGCAGGTGGTTCAGCCCCGCGCCGCAATCGCCCGCCCCGCCGCCACGCCCGAGGCCCAGGCCCATTGGAAGTTGTAGCCGCCCAGCCAGCCGGTCACGTCGACCGCTTCGCCGATCACGTACAGGCCGGGCAGGTGAGCGGATTCCATGGTCTGCGAAGACAGGCCCGCGGTCGACACGCCGCCCGCCGTCACCTCGGCGGTGCGATAACCTTCGGACCCGGTGGGTGTGAGCGTCCAGTGGGCCAGCGCCGCGCAGATCTCGGCGAGCCGCGCGTCGGACTGGTCGGCGAGGTTGCCGGAAAGGCCCAGATCGGGCGCCAGGAACTCCACAAGACGGGCGGGCAGGTGGCGCGACAGCTCGGTGGTCAGCGCATGTCGCCCCTGTGTCTGCCGCTGGGCCTTGAGCGTGTCCAGCAGGCCCGGCGGGCAGATGTCCAGCGTGATCGCCTCGCCCTCGCGCCAATAGCTGCTCAGTTGCAGTACGGCGGGACCGGACAGACCACGGTGGGTGAAAAGCAGCGCCTCGGCAAAGGCGATCCGGTCGTTGAAGGCGCGGCACGGCGTCGCCACACCCGAAATCGGCGCGAAACGGTCGCCGAAGGTGAGCGGCACCAGCGCCGGGCGCGGCGTGACGATGTCATGCCCGAATTGCCGCGCAAGGTCATAGGCCAGCCCCGTCGCCCCCATCTTGGGGATCGACTTGCCACCCGTGGCGAGTACGAGGGTCTCAGCCGTGAAGGCGCCCGCGTCGGTCTCTACCTTGAAACGCCCGTCGGCATGGCTCACCGAGGTGATCGCGACCTCCAACCGCAATACCGCGCCCGCCGCCCGCATCTCGGCCAGCAACATCTCCACGATCTGCGTGGATTTCCCGTCGCAAAAAAGCTGCCCCAGCGTCTTTTCATGCCACGCGATGCCATGGTGCGACACCAGTTCAATGAAATCCCACTGGGTGTAGCGCGCCAGAGCCGATTTGTGGAAATGCTTGTTTTCGGACAGGAAATTCGCGGGCGTCACGTCGAGATTGGTGAAATTGCAGCGCCCGCCACCGGAAATCCGGATCTTCTCGCCCGGCTTCTTCGCGTGATCCAGCACCAGCGTGTCCGGCCCGGCATGCGCCGCGCACATCAGGCCCGCGGCGCCCGCGCCAAGGATGATCGTGCGATATCGTTCCACCCGACCGTCCTCGATCCTCTTCTCTGTTTCAAAAAACCTCGGGGGTCCGGGGGCAGAGCCCCCGGCGGGTCGTCGGGGGCGTCAGCCCGCGGCGAAACTCACCCCAAAGTCACCAGCGCATGACGCTTCTTGCCCGCCGACAGCTTGATCGGCGCGTCCAGATCGGCGGCCGTGATCATCAGCCCCGCATCGGTCACATCCGCGTCGTTCAACTTGGCGCCTTTGTCCGCGATCAGCCGCTTGGCCTCCTTGCCGGTCTTGGCAAGCCCCGACCGCGTGATGAGCTGGGTGATCGAGATGCCGTCCCCGATCTCATCGGCCGTCAGCGTGAGTGTCGGCAGGTCGTCGCCCGCGCCACCTTTCTCGAACACCTCGCGCGCCGTGGCCTCCGCCGCCGCAGCAGCTTCCGCCCCGTGGCAAAGCGTCGTCACCTCGTTCGCCAGAACGATCTTGGCCTCGTTGATCCGGTTGCCGGGCAGGGCGGCAAGCCGCTCGCACTCCTCGACGGACAACTCCGTGTAAAGCTTCAGGAACCGCCCCACGTCCGCGTCGGTCGTGTTGCGCCAGAACTGCCAGAACTCATAAGGCGACAGCATATCGGCGTTGAGCCACATGGCCCCGCCCTGCGACTTGCCCATCTTCTTGCCGTCCGACGTGGTCAGAAGCGGCGAGGTCAGGCCATAAATCTCGTGGTCCAGCACCCGGCGCGTCAGATCGATCCCGTTCACGATGTTGCCCCACTGGTCCGACCCGCCCATCTGGAGCGTGCAGCCATAGCGGCGATTGAGCTCGAGAAAGTCGTAGGCTTGCAGTATCATGTAATTGAATTCGAGAAAAGACAGGCTCTGCTCCCGGTCGAGCCGCGATTTCACGCTCTCGAAGGACAGCATCCGGTTCACCGAGAAATGCCGCCCGATGTCGCGCAGGAACTCGAGGTAGTTCAACCCGTCGAGCCATTCCGCGTTATTGAGCATAAGCGCATCGGTCTCGCCGTCACCATAGGACAGGTACTTCGCGAAGACCTGCTTCATCCCGTCGATATTCGCGTCGATCTGCTCCGGTCCCAGCAAAGGCCGTTCGTCAGCACGGAAGGACGGGTCGCCCACCTTGGTCGTCCCGCCGCCCATCAGCGTGATGGGCTTGTGCCCGGTCTTTTGCAGCCAGCGCAGCATCATGATGTTCAGAAGATGCCCGACGTGCAGCGATTTCGCCGTCGCGTCGTAGCCGATATAGGCCGTCACCACGCCGTTCGTCAGGGCCTCGTCCAGCGCCTGATAATCGGTGCAGTCGGCAAGATAGCCGCGCTCGATCATCACGCGCATGAAGTCTGATTTCGGGTGGTAGGTCATCGGTTTTCTGTCCATTGTCTGCGGGTGCTGCCTCTATATCGGGGGCATGGGCGGAGGAAAAGCCATGATGGAGGCGCGCGCGATCTGGGCGCTCGGAGCGATGTCGGGCACCTCGCTGGACGGGGTCGATGCGGCGATGGTCCTGACCGATGGCGAAACGATCTCCGCGTTCGGCCCGGCGCGCTATTCCGCCTATTCCGAGAACGAGTCCGGCGTGCTGCGCGCGGCTCTGGGCCGCTGGCCGGGCGAGCCGGGGGTGGACGAGGCCGCCGAGGTAATCCACGCGGCCCATGTCGCCGCGCTTGCGGGGTTCGACGGTGCACAGATCGTGGGCTTCCACGGCCAGACGCTGGCCCATGACCCGCGCGGACGGGGGCAGACGCATCAGGTGGGCGACGGCGACCGGCTGGCGCAGGCGCTCGGTTTGCCGGTGGCGTGGGATTTCCGCACGGCGGATGTGACGCTGGGGGGCGAGGGCGCGCCGCTCGCCCCGTTCTACCATTTCGCGCTGGCCAAGTGGATTGAAGCGACGACGCCGGTCGCGTTCCTCAATCTGGGCGGGGTCGGAAACATCACATGGGTCGATCCGACCTTCGACAAGCCCGAGGACGAGGGCGCGCTTCTGGCCTTCGACACCGGCCCCGCGAACGCGCCGATCAACGACCTGATGTGGGCGCGCCGGCGCGTGGCGTTCGACGCGGACGGGGCGCTGGCCGCCTCCGGCACGGCGGACGACGGGATCGTCGGTGCCTTTCTCGACCACCCGTATTTCTACCGGGTTCCTCCCAAGTCGCTCGACCGTGACGCGTTCACGACCCTCGCCTCTGCCGTTGCGGACCTTGCCGATGCCGATGCCGCCGCGACCCTGACCGCCTGCGCCGCTGCGGCCGTGGCACGCGGGCTTGAGCATTGCCCGACCCCGCCCGACCGCCTGCTTCTCTGCGGGGGTGGGCGCAAGAACGCAAAGCTCGTCGCCGAAATCGCCGCGCGCTCCGGCATTCCCGCAATCCCGGTGGAGGAGGTCGGCCTCGACGGCGATATGCTCGAAGCGCAGGCCTTCGCCTATCTCGCCGTGCGCGTGGCCCGGGGCCTCTCCACGTCCTGCCCGTCCACGACCGGCGTCGCGGCCAACGTCGGTGGCGGCCGCCTTTCCGCACCGAACGACCCGAACGCGGCCTCTTCTCTGTTTTAAAAAACCTCGGGGGGGGGCAGCGCCCCCGCTCGGATCGGATTTCGCTTCAGCGAAATTCGAAACTCACGCAGCGTCCAACGCCCGCGCCAAGGCGCAGAAATGTTCGAGGTCGATCTCCTCGGCCCGCGCGGTCGGCGTGATGTCCACGCTTTCCAGCAAGGCTTCGATCCCCGGCGCAAGGCCTTTCAAGGACGCCCTGAGCATCTTGCGGCGCTGCTGAAACGCGGTGGCCGTGACCCGCTGTAGCGTCGCCGCGTTCGCCGGATAGCGCGGCTCGGGCAGGGCCGTCAGATGGACCACCGCCGAACGGATCTTGGGCGGCGGGGTGAAGGCTTCGGGCGGCAGTTCCATGACGATGCGCGCGTCGGTGCGCCATTGCGACAGGATCGCCAGTCGTCCATAGGCTTTCGATTTCGGTTTCGCCACGATCCGCTCCGCGACTTCCTTCTGGAACATCAGCGTCAGCGACGACCACGCAGGCGGCCATGTGGGCGGCGTCAGCCAGCGGGTGAGCAACTCGGTCCCCACGTTGTAGGGCAGGTTCGCGACGATCCGGATCGGCGGCGTCAGATGCGCCAGCGGGTCGATCTCCAACGCGTCGGCGTTCAGCACTTCGAGCCGACCGGGGTAGGCGTCGGAAATCTCGGCCAGCGCCGACATGGCGCGGGCGTCTTTCTCGACCGCGAGCACGCGGCGCGCCCCCTCGGCCAGCAGGCCACGGGTCAGGCCGCCGGGGCCGGGGCCGACCTCCAGCACGTCGCAGGCGGTCAGGTCGCCCGCCTGCCGCGCGATCTTGGCGGTGAGGTTCAGGTCGAGTAGGAAGTTCTGGCCCAGCGACTTCTTCGCCACAAGCCCGTGGGTCGCGATGACCTCGCGCAAGGGCGGCAAGCCGTCGATGGCGCTCATACCGCCATCTCCCGCGCCATGCGCAGCGCGGCGATGAGCGATGTCGGGTCGGCGCGGCCCAGCCCCGCGATGTCGAAGGCTGTGCCGTGATCGGGCGAGGTGCGCACAAAGGGCAAGCCCAGCGTCACGTTCACGCCGCCCGCGAAGTCGATGGTCTTGATCGGCACCAGCGCCTGATCGTGATACATGCAAATCGCCACGTCATAGCCCTTGCGCGCGCCCGCATGGAACATGGTGTCGGCGGGTAGCGGCCCGGCAAGCGCCAGCCCTTCGGCGCGCAGATCATTTAGCACGGGGATGATCGTCTCGATCTCTTCCCGCCCGATCGCGCCGCCTTCGCCCGCATGGGGATTGAGCCCCGCGACCGCGATGCGCGGATTGCCGTAGCCCTGCGATTGCAGCGCCGCATGGGTGATGCGGATCACGCGGGTAAGGTGATCTCGGGTCAGCCTTGAGGGCACCTCAGCCAGCGGAATGTGGATCGTCGCGGGCACCACGCGCAGATCGGGACAGGCGAGCATCATCACCACGTCATCGACGCCTGCAAGGTGGGCGAGGTATTCGGTATGGCCGGGAAAGGAAAACCCTGCGCCGTCCTTCAACGCCTTCTTGTGGATCGGCGCAGTGGTCAGCGCGGCGGCTTCGCCCTGCATGACCAGCGCCACCCCGTCCCGGATCGCAGCGATCACATGCGCGGCATGGGCGGCCTGCACCTCACCCGGACGGCGCGGCGGACCGAAGTCGCGTGTCAGCACCGGAACGCCGCGATGCACCGCGCGATGCGCCTCGGACGGGTGCGAGATCGTCTCGACCGGGCCGTCGATATGGCGCGCGTCCCCGATCACGAAGAAGGGGAGTTCGGCGCCCAGCCGCTCCCACGCTTTCGCGATGATTTCGGGACCGATTCCGGCAGGCTCGCCGATGGAAAGGGCAATGGGCAGATCAGCGCGGGACATGGGTCACCTCGCGTGTGAACGGCAATGCGGGGCGGGCGTGGCCGCGATCAGCGCAGATATTCGATATGCGCATTGGCGCGCAGGTCGGCGAGCAGGTCGTTGGCATAGGCCCCGATCCGCTGGTTGCGCAGGGCATCGGCGATCTGGGCGCGGCTCACGCTGTCGGGCACGTCGTTGCGACGGTTGCACAGCATCAGGAACACCAGCGTTCCATTGCCAGCCGTCAGGCGCGTCGACACCTCGCCGGGGTCGAGGTTGGCCAGTTCCGCGCGGTAGCGGGCAGGCACGGCGCCGGTGGGGAGCTCTTCACGCACGAGTTGATCGGCGGGCAGGCCGCGCGCGATCGGGTAAAGGTCGTCGCAGATCTGCACCTCGGCGCGGATGCGGTTCGCCTCTTCCTGACCGCCGGGCACGAAGAAGGCGGCATATTCCAGAAGCTCGCCGACCTTGGTCGAGCGGATGGTTTCGCGGTCGCGCACGAAATAGACGGCGACGCCGACGTCCGGGATGATGACCGGGCGGCTTGCGCGCCCTTCGCGGGTCGCACGGACCGCGCTTTGTGCCTGTGGCGGCAAGGCCTGCACATCGACCCAGTCGCGTTCGCCCGCGTTCAGGCGCGAAGGGACGACCGAAAAGCGTTTGGCGGCATCGGCGAATTCTTCGGCGGTGGTGATCTTGGACAGCCGATCGGCGCGTGCCCGCGAGGCCTTGAGGCTGAGATCAGAGGAAGCAGGCAGCACGATTTCCGTCAGCAGGAACTTTTCGCCCGGCTGCGGCTCGGCCTCGGCATAGGCGCGGTCGATCTCGCTCTCGGTGATCGAGACCTGCGGCAGGAACTTGGCGCGCGCCACTTCGCGCCAGACGATCCCGGCGGTGACGAAATCGCGGAACGTCTCGAACGCGATACCGGCCTGCGCGAGGAAAGCCCCGAACTGTTCGACGTCGAGATTGCCGCGCGCGGCGAACTCGGCCATGCCGTTCTGGACGGCCTCGGGATCGGCGGTGATCCCCATGCGTTCGGCCTCGGCCAGTTGGATGCGTTCGTTGATGAGCTGGTCGAGCGCGAGCTGCGTGATGTCGCCCGGCGCGTTCAGGATCCGCAGAAAGGCCATACGCTGATTGCGCTCATAGACCGTCACGGCGGAATCGTTGACCTTGGCGACCGGGACGAACTGACCCTGTGCCGTCGCGGGCGATCCGGCCATCATCATGCCGAGGGCCGCCGAGGCACAGAGCGTGAGAATGCGTCCCGCCCAGCCGTTTCGCCGCGTCGATGCCGTGAATGTCTTCATACCGCCCAACCTTGTCGTGTCTTCGTCACGGGCCGGGGGTGTTGTCTCACCCCCCGGTTCACGCGCCACAATAGTCGGACTTGCCGCGCGGTGCGAGTGCAAATCTCGCCCCGAACCCGCGTTTTGGCTGCGAATTGCCGCCTTCATGCGGCGAGATGCGGTGGTCCGGGCGCGATCCTCCACCATATCTGGCGCGGGCGATTCCCCGTCAGGCGGACGTGGCGGACTGGTTGCACCGCCCCCGGCTTGGTGCTTACGTGGACAGAACGCGCGGCCAAGGCCCGCACCCCTACACCCCGACAGGAGACCCCATGACCGACGTCATCACCCCCGCATTTCAACCGCTCGACATCGAAACGCTCGCCGCCGCCGAGGGCCGTGTCGTCGTGCTCGCCCCGGACGAGGGGAGCATGGACAAGGGCGCGCGCCGGGTGAACCGCCTGACCAAGGGCGCGCTGGAGCGGCTTTTGGGATCGGACGGGTTCGGCAAGCTGAAGGCGGGCGAGGCGATGTCGTTGGCCTGGCCCGTGGGGATGGCCGCCGAGGCGGTCGACGTGGTGAAGATCGAAAAGCGCCTGACGCCCGAGCTCGCGCGCAAGGTCGGGGCCACGATCGGGGCCAAACTGAACGGCAAGGCCGTCACGGTGATCGCAGGGTCGCACCGCAACCTCGATCAATTGGCGCTTGGCGCGATGCTGCGGGCCTATGCCTTCGTCGCGCACAAGACCGGCGAGGCGGGCGAGGTCAAGGACAGCGCGCTGACCCTTCTGACCACACAGCCCGACCAGTGGACGCCGACCGTGGCCGGGATCAAGGCATTGGCCGATGGCGTCTTCCTGACCCGTGATCTGGTGAATGAGCCCTCCAACGTGCTGACCACGACCGAATTCGCCAAACGGGCCGAGGGTCTGAAGGAGCTGGGTGTCGAAGTCGAGGTTCTGGAAGAGGCCGATCTCGAGAAGCTCGGAATGCGCGCGCTTCTGGCCGTCGGGCAGGGGTCAGAAAGCCCGTCGAAGGTCGTCGTGATGCAATGGAAGGGCGGCAAGGACGGCGACGCGCCGGTGGCCCTGATCGGCAAAGGCGTCTGCTTCGATTCCGGGGGCATCTCGATCAAGCCCGCCGGCGGCATGGAAGACATGACGATGGACATGGGCGGCGCGGGCACCGTGACCGGCGTGATGAAGGCGCTCGCAGGTCGCAAGGCGGCGGCGAATGTCGTCGGCCTTATCGGTCTGGTCGAGAATATGCCGGACGGCAAGGCGCAGCGTCCGGGCGATATCGTCACGACCATGAAGGGCGACACGGTCGAGGTCATCAACACCGACGCCGAAGGGCGGATGGTGCTGTGCGACGTGCTCTGGTACGCGCAGGAACGGTTCAGCCCCGTGGCGATGGTGGACCTCGCCACGCTTACCGGGGCCTGCGTGATCGCGCTCGGCCATGAAAACGCGGGTGTGTTTTCCAACGACGACGACTTCTGCCGGGATTTCCTGAAGGCGGCCGAGACGGAAGAGGAAGGCGCATGGCGTCTGCCGCTGTCGCCCGCCTATGACAAGGCGCTGGAAAGCGCCAAGGCCGATTTCAAACACGTCGGTGGCCGCCCGGCCGGCGCGACGACGGCGGCGCAGTTCCTGCAACGCTTCGTGAAGGACGGTGTGCCGTGGATTCACCTCGACATCGCGGGCGTCGCGGATGTGAAGTCGCCCACGGCTCTGGCGCCGAAAGGGGCGACGGGGTGGGGCGTGCGCGCGCTGAACCGTCTGATCGCAGACAATTACGAGGGCTGAGGTGGGCGAGGCCTATTTCTACCACATGACCCGGACCCCGCTGGAAGACACGCTTCCGGTCCTGCTTGGCCGCGCGCGCGAGCAGGGCTGGCGGGTGGTGGTGCGCGGGCGCAACGGAGCGCGTCTCAGGTGGCTCGACGAAAAGTTGTGGATGGGCGACGGGTTTCTGCCGCACGGCATTTCCGGTGGTCCGCATGACGACGATCAGCCGATCCTGCTGACGACCGGCACGGCGACGGCGGACTGTGTCGTCTCGATGGACGGGGCCGAGGTCGCGCCGGACGAGGTGGGCGAGGCGGCGCGCGTCATGATCCTGTTCGACGGAAACGACGATGGGGCGGTCGAACGCGCGCGCGAGCAATGGCGGACGATGACCGGGGCCAAGGTGGTCGCGAAATACTGGTCGCAGGAAACCGGGCGCTGGCAGTTGAAAGCGGAAAGCGGAGGATAAGGGTCGCGTGGGCGAGGGCCGGGGTGTTCGTGCGTCCAGGATACCAGAATACTAGGATTCTAGTATCCTAGTGCAAATATTGTCTCGTACTTTCAGAGACTTGCGCTCCACTCACCCCCTCAAAGGTTAATTTCCACAATCTGGCCCATCCCTCCGAGCCACCTTCCAAAACGCAAAACGCCGCCAGCTCAATGCCGGCGGCGTTCGCATTTTTGTGCCCTGATGTGACTACGACACGGTGTCGTAGGCCCGCTCTCCATGCACCGTGATGTCGAGCCCGTTGGTCTCGGTCTCTTCGTCCACGCGCAGATGGGTGACGACGGCCACCAGCTTAATCAGCACGAAGGTCACGACGATGGTGAACACGCCCACGATGGCGAGCGAGCCGAGCTGCGCGGCCCAGGTTCCGGCGCCGAAGACCGCGATCATGATCGTGCCGAAGATACCGCCGACGCCATGCACCGCGAACACGTCGAGCGTGTCGTCGATCTTGAGCGTGTTGCGGATCAGGTTCACGGCCTCCTGACACAGGATGCCCGCGACACCGCCGATGATGAGCGCCTCGACCGGGCCGATGAAGCCCGAGGCGGGCGTAACCGAGGCGAGGCCCGCGATGGTCCCCGTCACGATCCCGACGAGCGAGGCGCGGCCGAACTTGATCTTCTCCCACAGCGCCCAGGTGAGCGAGGCGGCGGCGGCCGACAGATGCGTGGCCGTCAGCGCCATCGCGGCGCCCCCGTCGGCGGCCAGTTGCGACCCGCCGTTGAAGCCGAACCAGCCGACCCAGAGCATCGAGGCGCCGATCATCACGAAGCCGGGCGAATGCGGCGGCTTCTTCTGGTCGCGACGCGGGCCGAGAAAGACCGAGATCATGATCGCGGCGAGGCCGGCGGTTTCGTGCACCACGATGCCGCCCGCGAAATCGCGCACGCCGGTGTCACCGAAGATCCCGCCGTCCGACAGGAACCCGCCGCCCCAGATCCAATGCGCGACGGGCGCGTAGCACAGAAGCATCCAGAGACCGGAAAAGGCGAGGACGAAGCCGAAGCCGATCCGCTCCACATAGGCGCCGACGATCAGCGCGGGGGTGATGATCGCGAAGGTCATCTGAAAGGCGAAGAACAGCACTTCGGGGATCGTGCCCGACAGGGTGTCGGCGTCGATGCCGGAGAGAAAGGCTTTGCCGAGCCCGCCCCAGATCGTGTTGCCGTCCCCGAAGGCGATGGAATAGCCCGCCACCAGCCACAGCACGCTCATCAGCGCGGCGATGGCATAGACATGCATGAAGACCGAGAGCACGTTCCTTGCCCGTACCAGCCCCCCGTAAAATAGCGCCAGCCCCGGCAGCGTCATGAAAAGCACCAGCGCGGTCGCTACGATGATCCAGGCGGTATCTGCCCCGTTCATTGTCCCCTCCTCTTGAATTGGTGGGCGGGGTGTTGCGGGCGCGGAAGGTAAGGGCAAGCCTCATTCCTGTGCGGCCTGATTAATTTGCACGCAGTTCTCGCAATGCGCATGAAATACGCGCAGGAGTCGAAAAGATGACGCCAAAATAGGCGGAAGTGAATCTCAGGCGGCGGTGGCGCGCGCGGCGAGAAGCGCGAGCGCGTGGCGCATGGCCGCGTCGCGCACCGCACCGCGCCCGAGGGCGCCGAATTCGACCGTTTCGGCCCCGGTCGGCCCATGTCCGGCGATGGCGAAACAGACCCGGCCTTCGGGCTTGTGCTCGGATCCGCCGGGCCCCGCGATACCCGTGATCGACACGGCGAGGCTAGCGTTGGATCGCGCCAAAGCCCCCTCGGCCATTTCGCGCGCGATCTCTTCCGAAACCGCGCCGTGCGCGTCGAGCGTCTCCGGGCGGATGCCCAGCATCTCGATCTTGGCGGCGTTGGAATAGGTTATGAAGCCGCGCTCGAACACGTCCGACGATCCGGCGATGTCGGTCAGCGCGGCGCCGACCATGCCGCCGGTGCAGCTTTCGGCGGTGGCGATGGTGACGCCTTTTGACCGGCACAGGGCGAGAAGCTCGGCAGGCTCCATCGTCAGACCAGAATGATGAGATGCGACAGCACGGCGAGGATCAGGACACCGATCCCGGCGAACACGCCTGCGATCACGTCGTCGAGCATGACACCGAGCGGGTCGCCGCGCCGGTCGGCCCAGCCGACGAGCCACGGTTTCCAGATGTCGAACAGCCGGAACAGCAGGAAGCCCGCGACCCAGCCGGGCCAGAGTTTCAGCACGTCGACCCCGACCCCCATCGCGCCGATGGACACGGGCAGGATAGCGAGCGCCTGACCGACCACTTCGTCGATGACGATCTCGGACGGGTCTTCGATGCCGAGCTCGGCGGTCATCTGCTGCGTGGCCCAGAGGCCGGCGGCGAACAGGACGACAGCGCCGACGGCGATGGCGAGCGGGCCACCCAGTTGGTGCAGCGCCCAGATCAGGGGCAGGGCGAAGAGCGATCCCCAGGTGCCGGAAGCGGGCTTGAGGTAGCCGGTGAACAGAAAGGTGGCGATCACGCGGCTCATGGGCGCACCAGCGTCGCGACGGCCTGCGCCGCGATTCCCTCTTCCCGGCCCGTGAAGCCCAGACGTTCCGAGGTGGTCGCCTTGACGCTCACCCGGTCCACGTCCAGCCCCATGATCCGGGCCAGTTCGGCGCGCATGGCGCCTGCGTGCGGGCCGATCTTGGGGCGCTCGCAGATGAGCGTCACGTCGCAGTTCGAGATCGCGAAGCCTTTCGCGCCGGCCAATTCGACCGCATGGCGCAGGAAAATGTCGCTGGCGGCGCCCTTCCACTGAGGATCGGAGGGCGGGAAGTGCTGGCCGATGTCGCCCTCGGCCAAGGCGCCGTAGATCGCGTCGGTCAGGGCGTGCATCCCCACATCCGCGTCGGAATGGCCCTTGAGCGCCCGGTCATGCGGGACCGTGACGCCGCAGAGCGTGACGGCATCGCCGTCTTCGAAGGCATGCACGTCGAAACCGGTTCCGGTGCGTATGTCCACGCGACCTCCCAAAAGCTGTTCGGCGCGGGCGAAATCGTCCGGGCCGGTGATTTTCAGGTTGGACTCGTCGCCCGCCACGATGGTCACGTCAAGTCCGGCAGACCGGGCCACCGCGACGTCATCCATCGCGTCGCCGTCATGGGCGCGATGGGCGTCGAGGTAGGCGGCGAAGCGAAAGCCCTGCGGGGTCTGGGCACGAAAAAGCCCGGTCCGGTCGCGGGTGCCGGTGACGTAGCAGTCCTCGCCGGTCCAGAGCGCATCCGTCACGGCAAGCGCGGGCGCGGCCCCGCCCGTCGTTTCCAGCGCGTCGATCACCCGGTCGATAAGGGCGTGGGTCGCAAGGGGGCGGGCCACGTCGTGAATGAGCACGCCGTCCGGAGGATCGCCCGCCAGCGCCTCGAGCCCCGCCGCGACGCTGGCGTGGCGGGAGGCCCCGCCCGTCGCGACGAGAACGTCGGTAAAGCCCGCCGCCTGACCCATGTCGTCCGGGTGCAGCACCATGACGATCCGCCCGATGCGGGGGTGAGTCCGAAAGGCATCGACCGTCCAGTCCGCCACGCGCCGCCCGGCGAGGCTGCGCCACTGTTTCGGCACGTCCCCGCCCGCGCGCGTTCCGCGTCCGGCGGCGACGATGATTGCGGCGATTTCCATGGTGTTCGTTTACGCTTTGCCCGATTGGAGGACAATGGCACAGGTTCCCGCAGGGCAATTTGCACAAATATCAGGCATATGCGGAATAATTCCCAAGCTGAACGCCACTAATTTGCGCTCTTTTGCTTGTCGTCCTATATCGAGTGCAAACGCACAAGGATTAAGCAGTGGCGATCTGCCTGTCCGAAAAGCTGACCCTAGACCCACCCGTCTTTCTGGCCCCGATGGCCGGGATCACGGATTTGCCGTTTCGCGACCTCGTGTCGTCCTTCGGTGCGGGCCTTGTGGTGTCCGAGATGGTGGCGAGCCAGGAGATGGTTCAGGCCAAGCCGGGCACGCGCGAACGGGCCGAACTGGGCATCGAGGTCGCCAATACGGCCGTCCAGCTTGCCGGTCGCGATCCCTATTGGATCGGCGAGGCGGCGCGGATGGTGGAAGCGAACGGGGCACGGATGATCGACATCAACATGGGATGCCCGGCGAAAAAGGTGGTCGGCGGCCTGTCGGGGTCGGCGCTTCTGCGCGACCTGCCGCTGGCGCTCCGTCTGATCGAGGCGGTGGTCGAGGCGGTCGAGGTGCCAGTGACGCTCAAGACCCGGCTCGGCTGGGACGACGATCTGATGAACGCGCCGACGCTCGCCGCGCAGGCCGAGGCGGCGGGGATTCGGATGATTACCATTCACGGCCGCACCCGCTGCCAGTTCTACAAGGGGCGGGCCGACTGGGGCGCGATCCGGGCGGTGAAGGACGCGGTGGACATCCCGGTGATCGCGAACGGCGACATCTGTTCCACGCCGGACGCGCGATCCGCCCTGAATGCTTCGGGCGCCGATGGCGTGATGGTCGGGCGCGGGACGGGCGGGCGGCCCTGGCTGATCGCCGAGATCGCCGCCGAGCTTTTCGACGCGCCCGCACCGGACGTGCCCGAGGGTGCGGCACTTAACGACATGGTACAGGGCCACTACGAATCCTCGCTCAGGTTCTATGGCGACGCGCTTGGCAAACGGGTCATCCGCAAGCATCTTGGCTGGTACATGGACGAGGCGGGAACACCGCCCGATCTGCGCCGTCGCGTGTTGTCCGAGCCGGAGCCCGCGCGCGTATTCGACCTGATCCCGACAGCCCTGAACGCCGCGAAGGAAGCTGCATGACCGACGACGAAATCCTTTGGAACTCGCTCCCGGTACCGGGGCTCATCATCGACGGAAACGACGAGATCGTGGATGCGAATTCGGCGGCGGAGGCGTTTCTGAACAGCTCGTCCAAAAGCCTCGCGGGCAAGGCCGTGCTGGATCAGCTTGCCATCGCGACCAACATGGAAGGCGCCTTCGCACGGGTCAGGCGCGATCAGGGGGCGATGTTCATCAATTCGGTGGATGTGGGCACCGGCACCACAGCGCCGGTCGAATGCAACATCCAGATCGCGCCGATGATGCACACGAAAGACCAGCTTCTGATGCTGATGGAGCCGCGCAAACTTGCCGACCGGATGGGCAAGGCGCACGGGGTGAAATCGGCCGCCCGATCCGCCATCGGCATGGCCGAGATGCTGGCGCATGAGATCAAGAACCCGCTCGCCGGGATCACCGGGGCGGCGCAGCTTCTGTCGATGAACCTGTCGGCGGACGATCTTGAGCTTACCGATCTGATCGTGGCCGAAAGCCGCCGCATCGTGGCGCTTCTGGAGCAGGTCGAACAGTTCGGGAACCTGCGTCCGCCGGAAAAGCGCGAGGTGAACGTGCACGACCTTCTGGACCGGGCGCAGAAGTCGGCCGAGGTCGGGTTCGCGGCGAAAATGTCGATCCATGAAGATTACGACCCGTCGCTGCCGCCGACCTATGTGGACCCGGACCAGTTGATGCAGGTGTTCCTGAACCTGTTGAAGAACGCCGCGCAAGTCGCGGGCGACGAAGGCGGAACGATCAAGATCCGCACGTTCTATGACCACTCGTTGCGGCTCAGGCGGACCGACGGCACCGGCAACCGCCTGCCGCTTCAGGTCGAGATCATCGACAACGGGCCGGGAATTCCGCCCGAGATCGTCGATCAGATCTTCGAGCCCTTCGTGTCGGGGCGCGAAAACGGCACCGGACTGGGCCTCGCGCTCGTCTCGAAAATCATTTCGGACCACGACGGATGGGTGTCCGTCGATTCGGTCCCCGGCAAGACGGTGTTTCGGATTTCGCTACCCGTCGCACCCAAGGACAAGGAGTAATCCACGATGGACGGGACGGTACTGGTTGCGGACGACGACCGCACGATCCGCACGGTTTTGACGCAGGCCCTGACGCGGGCGGGCTGCCGGGTGCACGCCACCTCGTCGCTGGTCACGCTGAAACGCTGGGTCGAAGAGGGGCGCGGCGATCTGGTGATTTCGGACGTGATGATGCCGGACGGAAACGGGCTTGAGGCGCTGCCGGAGATCGCGCAGATGCGGCCCGATCTGCCCGTGATCGTGATTTCGGCGCAGAACACGATCATGACCGCCATTCAGGCGGCCGAGGCCGAGGCGTTCGATTACCTGCCCAAGCCCTTCGACCTTCCTGACCTGATGAAACGCGCCTCGCGGGCGCTGGAGCAGAAACGGCGCGCACCCTCGCCACGGGCCGAGGCGAAGGAGGGGGGCGACGACCTGCCGCTGGTGGGCCGCACGCCCGCGATGCAATCGCTTTACCGGCTTGTCGCGCGTGTGATGAACACGGAACTTCCGGTGCTCATCACGGGTGAAAGCGGAACGGGCAAGAGCCTGATCGCGCGGGCGATCCACGACTTCTCCGACCGGCGCAACCTGCCGTTCGTGGTGGTGACGCCCGACGACCTGACGCCCATCGACGGGCCGGCGCGGGTGCTGTCGAAGGCCGGCCAAGGCACGATCCTGTTCGATGAGATCGGCGATCTCGATTCGGATGCGCAGGCCCGGATCACCCGGATGCTCGACAGCCTCACCGACCCCAGTCCGCGGATCATCGCCACCTCGCAAGGCGATTTGTCGGGGCGGATCAAGGAGGGCGGGTTCCGGCAGGATCTGTATTACCGTCTGGGCGGTGTCACGATCCCGGTTCCGGCGCTGCGCGAGCGGCTCGAGGATATTCCGTCGCTTGCCGAACACTTCCTCGCGCGGGCCGAGCGTGACGGCATGACACCGCGCGCTCTGTCCAAGGACGCGACCGAGGTTCTGCGCGCCTATCCGTGGCCGGGCAATGTGCGCCAGCTTGAAAATACCGTTCAACGCCTGATGGTTACGGGGTCGGAGGCCGAGATCAGCCGGGCCGAGGTCGAGGCCACCCTGGGCGCGCCGTCGGGCGGGCCGGTGCCTGCCGCGGACGAGGGCGAGAAGCTGTCGACAAGCGTGGCGCGCCACCTCAAACGCTACTTCGATCTGCACGGGGGCACGCTGCCGCCGCCGGGGCTTTACCAACGCATCCTCAAGGAAATCGAGGTGCCGCTGATTGAGATCGCGCTGGACGCCACGGGTGGCAATCAGGCGAAATGCGCCGACCTCCTCGGCATCAACCGCAATACGCTGCGCAAGAAGATCACCGAGTTGGAAATCGAGGTGACACGGCGGCGCAAGTTGATGTAAAACTGCCACAGCAGGGCCGTCGGTGGTGTCGTTTCGGGCACAGGCGGGCTGAGCGACGGGCGTGACGCGTTACGAGCAGGCCCGGACCGACCTCGGAGCAGTTGAGTGATGGCGGCGCGCGGCGCAAAGCGACAATGGACACTGGAACGGCTGGCGCGGCTCAGGCGCTGGCGCCGGATGCAGTCGGTCATCACCGTCGGCATCGTCGTTCTGGGTCCGATCCTCGCGCTCGCGACCTACCTGATTCTCGGGCCGCTCGATCAGGGCGTGGCGAGCAACACGCTGCGCTTCGTTCTGCTCGGCGATTTCATCTACATCCTCGCGGTCGCGGCGCTGGTTCTGTCCGGGGTCACCCGGATGATCGCGGCGCGCCGGGCGAAATCGGCGGGGTCGCGGCTCCACCTGCGGCTGACCGGGGTGTTCGCGATCATCGCGCTGATTCCGACGGTGCTGGTCGCGGTCTTCGCCGTTCTCACCGTGAACGTGGGTCTGGAAGGCTGGTTTTCCGACCGGGTGAGTCGGGTGGTGGGCAACAGCCTCGAGGCCGCGCAGGCTTATGAGGAGGAGCACCGTCAGGGGCTTGTGCAGGACGCCAATGCGCTCGCCGCCTATCTGAACCTGTCGAAAGAGGCGAACCGCTTTCTGACTGACGCGCAGCTTCGACAGGCGTTGCAGCAGGCGCAGAACCAGATCCAGCGCGGGCTGCGCGAAGCCTTCGTGATCGACAGCAGCGGCGACATTCGCGTGCGCGGCGACCGATCCTATCTGTTCGACTACGAAGAACCCGACGCCAAGGATATCGCGCGCGCGTCCGAGGGCGAGGTCGTGGTGATCGAAGATTGGGACATCAACGAATTCCGGGCGCTGGTTCAATTGAACAGCTTCCCCGATCATTACCTTTACGTCTCGCGCAGCGTGGATGGCGAAGTTCTGAGCCTGCTGGACGAAACGCAGGAAACCGTCCTTTTCTATCAACAGCTTGAGAACCAGCGGGGCCGCGTCCTGTTCGAATTCGGCCTGATCTACCTTGGTTTCGCGGCGATCCTCATCCTTGCCGCGACGTGGCTGGGCATGTGGTTCGCGGAACGCTTGTCGCGGCCTGTCGGGCGGCTTGCGGGGGCGGCACAACGGGTGGGCGAAGGCGATCTCGACGTTCAGGTGATCGAAGAGGACGGCGACGACGAAATCGCCACGCTGGGCCGTCAGTTCAATGCGATGACCCGGCAACTCAAGGGCCAGCGCGACACGCTGATCGCCAGCGCCGACCAGATCGAAACGCGGCGGCGTCTGTTCGACAGCGTGCTTTCGTCCGTCACGGCGGGCGTCGTGGGGCTGGACCCCGAGGGCAAGGTGACGTTCCTCAACCGCGCGGCGGCCAAACTGCTCGACCTCGCCGGGCCTGATCCATCGAATGTGCCGCTGTCGCTTCTGGTGCCGGAATTCGGGCCGCTCTTCGACCGTCTGCGCAGCGAGGCGCGCAGTCAGGTTCAGGAGGAGCTGGGGCTGACGCGCATGGGCAAGGCCGAACGCCTGCTGGTGCGCATCGCGCGGCGCTATTCCGACGAGGGCGCGCTCGAAGGCTACGTGATCGCCTTCGACGACGTGACCGACCTTGTCTCCGCCCAGCGCGTCGCGGCCTGGGGCGACGTGGCGCGCCGGATCGCGCATGAGATCAAGAACCCGCTCACGCCCATCGCGCTGTCCGCCGAACGCATCAACCGCAAGTTCGGACGGACGATGGAGGACGAGGATGCCGAGAAACTCGAAGAGCTGACCGGGACCATCGTGCGCCAGACCGACATTCTGCGCCGGATCGTCGACGAGTTCTCCAAATTCGCGCGGATGCCGGAGCCTGAAAAGCGGCCCACCGATCTGGCGAAACTGTTGCGCGAGGCGGTGGTGTTGCAGGAAGCCGGGCAGGAGGGCGTCACCTTCGACGTGGACATTCCGCGCGGCGAACTGCCCGCCGAACTGGACGAGACGATGATCGGACAGGCGCTGACCAACCTTATCAAGAACGCGGGCGAAGCGATTGAGACGCTTCAGGAAAAAGGCCCACCAGACGGGCATGTCCCCGAAATCCGCATCGCGCTGACTTCCGACGAGATCGACGCGCGGATCACCATTGCCGACAACGGTGTCGGCCTTCCGGTCGACCGCGCCCGCCTGTTCGAACCCTACGTGACGACCCGCGACAAGGGCACCGGCCTTGGCCTGCCCATCGTGAAGAAGATTATCGAAGAACACGGCGGCACACTCGCCCTGACCGATGCACCGGATTTCGGCTCGGGTCAGATCGGTGCGATGGCCGTCATTACGCTGCCACTTCCGGCTGCCGCGGGGGCCTCCCGCGCTGCCGAATGACCGAATTGAGGGACCTATGACCGACATCCTGATCGTCGATGATGAACGCGATATCCGTGAGTTGATTTCGGATATCCTTGAGGACGAAGGATACACGACGCGCAAGGCGGGCACGTCGGACGAGGCGATGGCGGCGGTGACCAGCCAGCCGCCCGCGCTGATGATCCTCGACATCTGGCTGAAAGACAGCGCGATGGACGGGATCGACATCCTCAAGGCCGTCAAGCGCGACTATCCCGAGGTGCCGGTCGTCATCATCTCGGGCCACGGCAACATCGAGATCGCGGTGGCGGCGATCAAGCAGGGCGCTTACGACTTCATCGAAAAGCCTTTCAACATCGACCAGTTGATGGTGGTGATCGCGCGGGCGATGGAAACCTCGCGCCTGCGTCGCGAGAACGTGGAACTGAAGCGCAAGGGAACCGGGCCGGTCGACATGATCGGGGCGTCTGCCGCGTTCAAGTCCCTGAAATCCAATCTGGAAAAGGTCATGCGCTCGAACGGGCGCGTTCTGCTCACCGGGCCTGCGGGATCGGGCAAGGAACTGGCCGCGCGCACGATTCACGCGGGGTCCGATCGCTCGGGCGCGCCCTTCGTCATCGTGAACTCCGCCGCGGTGGAGCCCGACCATATGGAAGAGGTTCTGTTCGGCAGGGAAAGCCCTGAGCGGGGCATCGAAGAGGGGCTTCTGGAGCAGGCCAACGGTGGCGTGATCTATTTCGACGAGGTGGCCGACATGCCCCCCGGCACGCAATCCAAGATCCTGCGCGTGCTGGTCGAGCAGAGCTTCACCCGTGTCGGCGGGTCGGACAAGATTCAGGTGGACGTGCGCGTGATTTCGTCCACCACCCGCAATCTTCAGGCCGAGATCGAAGCCAAGCGGTTCCGCGAGGAACTGTATCATCGGCTGAACGTGGTGCCGATCCATGTCCCGCCGCTGGCCGACCGGCGCGAGGATATCCCGGTGCTGGCCGAACATTTCATCAAGGTGTTCAACGCCACCCAGGGTCTGCCGCTGCGCGATCTGACGGATGAAAGCGTGGCCGTGCTTCAGTCGATGCCGTGGCCGGGGAACGTGCGCCAGTTGAAGAACGTGGTCGAACGGGTGCTGATACTCGGCGACGGCACCGGCCCGATCGACGCGGGCGAACTGCCGGGCAGCGAAGGGGGCGACATGGGCGTCGCGCCGGGGGGCGGGATCATTCTGCCCACCGCGCTTGCGACCCTGCCGCTGCGTGAGGCGCGCGAGGCCTTCGAGCGTGAGTATCTGATGACCCAGATCAACCGCTTCGGCGGCAACATTTCCCGCACCGCGAATTTCGTCGGGATGGAACGGTCGGCGCTGCACCGCAAGCTCAAGAGCCTCGGGATCGTGACCGGCACCAAGTCGGGTGCGCGGGTGGCTTATGTGGCCGAGGGCGAGGATGGCGAGGATCAGGCCGAGGCCTCCTGATTGACCCTTGGCCCGGTTCCTGCCAAGGGTTGAGCGACGACAAAGCAGGATGTCCGAATGAAAGTCATCATTTGCGGCGCGGGCCAGGTCGGCTGGCAGATCGCGCGCCACCTGTCGGGGGAACGCAACGACGTGACCGTCGTGGACAACAACCCCGATCTCGTCGCCCGCGCGACCGAAACGCTGGATGTGCAGGGGATCACCGGCTTCGCCTCTTATCCCGACGTTCTGGACAGCGCAGGCGCGCGTGACGCCGACATGGTGATCGCGGCCACCCATTCGGACGAGGTGAACATGGTCACCTGTCAGGTGGCGCATTCGGTTTTCGCCGTGCCGCGCAAGATCGCGCGGCTCAGGGCGCAAAGCTATCTCACCGCCATTTACCGCGACCTCTACCGGCAGGACCATCTGCCCATCGACGTGGTCATCAGCCCGGAACGCGAGGTGGCCGAGGCCGCGCTGCGCCGGTTGCAGGCCCCGACCGCCTTCGACACCGAGCGGTTCCTGAACGACCGGGCGACCCTTCTGGGGATCGCGCTGGAAGAGGACTGCCCGGTGGTGAACACCCCGCTCAGGCAGCTCACCGACCTGTTCTCGACCCTGAACGCCATCGTCGTGGGGGTGCGGCGCGAGGGCACGCTGTTCGCGCCCGAAGCCAATGACCAGTTGTTCCCCGGCGACCAGATCTATGTCTTTTCCGAAACCAAGGACGTGAACCGCACGCTCGAGATTTTCGGCAAGCAGGTGAAGCGGCAGGAACGCGTCGTGATCCTTGGCGGCGGCAACGTGGGCCGCGCCGTGGCCGAGGCGCTGGAAACCCGGACCGACCGGGTGCGCGCCAAGATCATCGAGCTTGACCGGGGTGTGGCCGAACGGGCGGCGGATTCGCTGGAACGGACCGTGGTTCTGCACGGAAACGGGATGGACAAAGAACTGTTGAAAGAGGCCGGGATCAGCCGGGCCGACGCGGTTCTGGCCGTCACCTCGGACGACAAGGTGAACATGCTGGCCGCCGTGCGCGCGCGCAACATGGGCTGTCCGATGTCGATCTGTCTGGTGAACGACCCGTCTCTGGTGCCGTTGATGGAGCCTCTGGGCGTCGACGCCTATATCAACCCGCGTCAGACCACGGTGTCCTCGATCCTGCGCCATATCCGGCATGGTCGGGTGCGCGGCGTCTATTCGGTGGGCGACGCCGAGGCCGAGGTGATCGAAGCGCAGGTTCTGTCGACCAGTCCCATGGCCGGGAACCGGATTGCCGACATCGATTTTCCCGAGGGCGTGCTGGTCGGCGGGGTGCTCAAGGGCGACCGTTATGTGAAGCCCGCCGGCTCCACCCGGATCGACGAAGACGACGTGGTGGTGATTTTCGCCATGGCCGGGGACGTGCCCGAGGTCGAGCGCCTGCTTCAGGTCTCGATCGACTACTTCTAGCCGCGCGCGATGTTCGAGACGCTCGCCAAGCTTCCGCTTCTGGTCACGGTCATCGGTCTGTGCGCGCTGGCCATGCTGCTTCCGGCGGCCCATGCGTTGGTGATGGAAGACGATCACGTGGCGGGGACGTTCTTTCTGTGGTCGATGCTGACGCTGGTTTTCGCGCTGATGCTCGCCATCGCCATGGCCGGGCAAAGCCGCTTGGACCGGCCACGCCGTCACCTGATCGGGCTTCTGTTCATCTTCACCGTGCTGCCGCTGCTGCTGGCGATCCCGTTCCAGCAGGCGGTGCGCAACACCTCGTTCCTGAACGCCTATGTCGAAATGGTGTCGTCTCTGACTTCGACCGGGGCCACGCTGTTTCACGAGCCGGGGCGGCTGTCGCCCTCGATCCACCTGTGGCGGGCGACCGTGGGCTGGCTGGGCGGCCTGTTCGTCTGGGTCAGCGCCATCGCCGTGCTGGCGCCGATGGCGCTTGGCGGGTTCGAGGTGCGGGCGCGGCGTATCGCGACGCAGGGCGCGCAGATCACGCAGATCGAAAAGGTCGCCGACCTCTCGGCCCGTGTGCGGACCTATGCGATCCGGCTGTTCCCGATCTACACCGGGCTGACGGCGACCCTGTGGCTCGGCCTGATCCTCGCCGGTGAGACGCCGCTCATCGCGCTGTGTCATGCCATGTCGACGCTGTCGACCTCGGGGATTTCGCCGGTGGGCGGGGTCGCGAACGGCGCGTCGGGCTATGGGGGCGAGGTGATGATCGCGATCTTCATGATCTTCGCGGTGTCCCGTCTGGCGTTTTCGCGGGACGGGCAGGGGTCGGAAATGGCGCGGTTCATCCACGACCCCGAAGTGCGACTCGCCACCATCATCGTCGTCGTCGTGCCGCTGTTCCTGTTCGCCCGGCACTTCATGGGCGCCTATGAGGTGGCGAGCGAGATGACGCTGTGGTCCGGTCTCGCGTCGCTCTGGGGGTCCGTTTTCACCGTGCTGTCGTTCCTGACCACGAACGGCTTCGTCTCGAACGCATGGAACACGAGCCAGGCCTGGTCTGGCCTGTCGACGCCCGGCCTGATCCTCATGGGGCTGGCCCTTGTCGGCGGCGGCGTAGCGACCACGGCGGGCGGGGCCAAACTTCTGCGCGTCTGGGCGCTCTACCAGCATGGGCGGCGCGAGCTCGACAAACTGGTGCATCCGAACTCGGTCGCGGGATCGGGGAGCGAGGCGCGCCATATCCGCCGCGGCGGGGCCTATATGGCATGGGTGTTCTTCATGCTCATGACGCTTTCGGTCGCGGTCGTGATGATGGCGTTTTCTTTCACCGGCGAGAATTTCGAGCAATCCGTCGTACTGACGGTCGCGTCGCTGACCACCACCGGGCAACTGGCGGAACTCGCCGCCTCGGAACCGATCCGCTACGGGCTTCTGTCGACCTCCGGCAAGCTGGTGTTGTCGGCGGCGATGGTGCTGGGCCGTCTCGAACTCCTCGCCATCGTGGCACTCCTGTCGCCGGATGTCTGGCAACGGCGCGGACGGTGAGCCGGGGACCGGGGTGCAAAAGATTTCGGCAGAGCGATTATTTTTGGGGGGTTTAAATTCCTAACGCCTTCATTACTATTGAAAGAGTTAGGGATACCTGCCGTCTTGCGGCAGCACGATAAAACAAGGGCAATAAGCGATGGCTGCTGACAAGCAAAACCTTCAGGACGCATTCCTGAATCACGTCCGCAAGGCCAAGGTGCCGGTGACGATCTTCCTCATCAACGGGGTCAAGTTGCAGGGCGTCATCTCGTGGTTCGACAACTTCTGCGTGCTCCTGAAGCGGGACGGGCAGAGCCAGCTTGTCTACAAGCACGCCATTTCCACCATCATGCCGTCGCAGCCGATCAACCTCTACGACGGCGACGATAACTGATTTTGGAACCGACGGGCGAGCCGGGCGCGACGCGCGCCTGGGTCATTCATCCTGAATTGACCTCGGATCAGGAGCGGCGGGACGCAGGGCCCGCGCTTGAAGAAGCCGTGTCCCTTGCGCTGGCCCTGCCGGGGCTCGAGGTCGTGGGCAGCCAGATCGTGCGCCTGCCCAAGCCGCACCCCGGTCACCTGTTCGGCACCGGCAAGACCGAAGAACTGGCCACGCAGCTCAAGGCCAACGAAATCGAGCTGGTCCTAATCGACGGGCCGGTGTCGCCGGTGCAGCAGCGCAACCTCGAACGCGAGTGGAAGGTCAAGATCCTCGACCGGACCGGGCTGATTCTCGAGATTTTCTCGGACCGCGCCGCGACCCGCGAGGGCGTGCTTCAGGTGGAAATGGCCGCGCTGTCCTATCAGCGCACGCGGCTGGTCAGGGCGTGGACCCACCTCGAACGTCAGCGCGGCGGGCTCGGCTTCGTCGGCGGTCCCGGCGAAACGCAGATCGAGGCCGACCGGCGCGCGATCGACGAACAGCTGACCCGGCTGCGCAAGCAATTGGCGAAGGTCGTGAAAACGCGCGAGCTGCACCGCGCCGCCCGTGCCAAGGTGCCGTTCCCGGTGGTCGCGCTGGTCGGCTATACCAACGCGGGCAAATCGACGCTGTTCAACCGCATGACCGGGGCCGAGGTCATGGCCAAGGACATGCTCTTCGCGACCCTCGACCCGACCATGCGCGGCGTCGATCTGCCCGGCGGGCGCACGGTGATCCTGTCGGACACGGTGGGCTTCATTTCGGACCTGCCCACGCAACTCGTCGCCGCCTTCCGCGCGACGCTGGAAGAGGTGCTGGGCGCGGACCTGATCCTGCACGTGCGCGACATCGCCCATGACGAAACGCAGGAACAGGCTGAGGACGTGCTCGCGATTCTCGAAGATCTGGGCGTGGACGAGGACGTGCCGCTGATCGAGGTATGGAACAAGATCGACAAGCTCGACGACCAGACCCGCGCCGCCTATCTCACACAGGCCGACCGCACGGACGAGGTGGTGGCGATGTCGGCCTGGACCGGCGAGGGGGTCGATGCGCTTTATCCCGCCATCGACGCGGCGCTCAGTGTCGAGACCCGTGAGGAAGATCTGCTGATCCCGTTTTCCGAGGGGCGCAAGCGGGCCTCGCTTCATGAGACGGGCGTGGTGCTTGACGAGGTGCAGACCGAGGACGGATGGGAAATCACCGTGCGCTGGACCGACAAGCAGGCCAATCAGTTCCACAAATCCCACGCATAGACCGGCCGCCGCCAGAGGGCGTTCGGCGACGGCCAGCCTATTACCGTGAGTGACGGCAGGTTGCCCTCGCGTTGCGAAGCGTTCGGGATCAACCGAGGCGCTATATGACGATTGCGTGACGATTTGCCTACCCCTTCGAAATCGCGGATAGGCCAATAATTGCTGACCGAAACATTCTTCGTCTGACCAGTTGGTCTAAAACGGAACAAGATCAAACCGCTAAGACGCGGCGCTGCGAAAACGCCGTTTTCCGTGACGTAGCGTCATAAATGACCAAGTGTTCAGTTCTGGAGTCCGGCCGGGGTCAGAACCGTCGTCCCGACCGAGGCGGCGCGGGCCAGATCCGGGTCCAGAGACATCGGCACGTATTCGCCGCGCCGCCACAGATCGCCCAGATCGTCGTAATGGCGCGATAGGAAATGGCCCGATTGCCCGGTCGAGGTGATGAACAGCGACGAATCCGGGTCGGCGAAGTCATAGACGCCCCGGTAGCCCGCACCATGCACGTTCAGGAACGGGTCAGGGTCGCGCCCCGAGGTCTTGCCGCGCAACAGCGTGTTGTCGCCCCCCGAGGTGGACTGACGGATGTTCACGAACCATTTCAGCACGGGCAGATCGCCCAGCACCTGATGGTCATGCGTCGCCTCGTGCGCATCGCCCCAGCGCAGGCTTTCATAGGAACTGCCGTAATGCTCGTCGATCCACAGGAGCGCGTCGTCCAGCGCCTCGCGCGCGATCTCGGTGCAGGTCTCGGTGGGCGCGGACTGCACCACGTCGCACCAGACGCTCGCACCGTCCACGTCGCGATAGACCCGTTCGATGAAGATCGGCTCGACATGGTGGAACACGGTGGCGAGCGGCCCCATCTCGTCGCGGATCAGGCGGTTCTGAAGCGCACGCATCCATGCCATGTAGATCAGCGGTTCCGGCAGATGCTCGTTCATCTCGCCGTTCCAATTGGCCAGCAGGTCCAACGCCTGTTGCCGCTTGCGGTCGGGCGTGCCCTCGGGCGCGGCCTCGCCGGTGAACCACAGATCGGCCCCCACGAGCGGCAGAAGGTTGCGCGCGGTAGGCGACACGATGTCGAGTTGGGCCTCGATGAAGCTTTCGCGGGTGTGCACCTCGCGGTTCTGCATCAGGAATTCCCACCGCTGGATGCGCTGGCTGTCGCCCCAGTCGTAACTCACATGGAGCGGAAAAGGCCGCTCGAGCAGCTTGTTGTTGGTGTTGCCGACGATCCCGCCCGAGGGCGAGACGAACTGCGGATTGGCCGCATAGGCTTCGCGCCCGACCCAGCGGTTCTCCTCCCGCCAGCCGGGGGCGGGCAGGCGACCGAAGGTCATGTGATCGGCGTCGCGGCGCGGCATGGCGCCGATGGTCTTGAGCGCGATGGTGTCGCGGTCGATCATCGTGACGTTCTGGCTGGGGGCCACGAAATCGCGACCGGCCTCGATCCCCTGAACCACCGACTTGGCCTGCATCAGCTTCATCGCGGCGGTCATGGAGCGGTCGTTGCCGGCCAGCAGCGTCCACCCCAGCGCGGCGACGTGACCGGGCGGGGTGACCGAGGCGAGGTTGTAGTGCTTGCCGGGGATGATCGGGCCGTTGTCGGACCATTGCAGGTTGATCGTGACCGGCGCGGCATCCTTGACCCGGATGATCGACGACCGCTGCGTCAGGGGCTGGTAGCCAAGCGGGGTCATCACCTCGGCGGGGTTCTCGGGGTTCACCTTTTCGATGAACACGTCCTGATCGTCGAGGTAGGACGAGGTGAGGCCCCATGCGAAATCGGCGGACCGGCCAAGAAGGACCGCGGGCACACCGGGCAGCGTGCCGCCGATGACGGCGCCGGAGGCCAGCTCCAGCCGCGCGAGATACCAGATGGTCGGGGCCGAAAAACCAAGGTGCGGGTCGTTGGCCAGAAGCGTGCCACCCGCCGCAGAGCGATCGGGCGCGGCGGCCCATGCGTTCGATGCGCCGCCCAGTCCCCGGTCCGCCGCCGGGTAGAGCAGCGCGTCCTCCGGGCTGTCGTCATAGGCCGCGAACTGCGTGGCGTCCGGGCGGTCGGGGAACAGCGAGGCATAGTCGGGCAGGGCGGCCACGCCGCTCCCCGGCATGTCGGGCAGGATGTCGGCCACCCGGTCCTCGTCCAGCGACAGAGAAACGCGGGCGCGCAGCACTTCCTCCTCGATATGCCCGGCGAGTTGCACGCCCATGAGCTTGAGGATCGCGATGGAATCGGCGGGCACCCACGGGGAAATCGCGTTGTCGAACAGGAAGAATTCCGGCGCGCCGCGCCCCAGCGCCTCGTCGTTCACCCGGTCGAGCCACGCGTTCACACCGCGCGCATAGGCCGTGAGCGCCGCCTTGGTCGCGTCGTCCTGTGCCTCGACCGACGCTTGCGCGAGCCGGTAGAGGTCGAGCCGCCGCATCAACTCGTCGGTCTTGAGCGTCCGGTCCCCGAACATCTCGGACAGGCGGCCCTGCACCGTGCGGCGCATCGTGACCATTTGCCAGAGCCGGTCCTGCGCATGGGCATAGCCGAGCGCGAAATAGACGTCATTGTCGGTCTTGCCGAAGATATGCGGCACGTCGTGGTTGTCGCGCACGATCTCGACCGGGGCTTCCAGCCCGATCACGCTCCGCTCGGCCTCGTAATCCGGCAACGACCGGGATGCGAGGTAGTAGACGAAGGCGAGCGCGAGAACGGCGAGCACCAATACGGCACTCACACCGCGCACCATCCATTTGAAGAGAGACGCCATGGGACCCTTTGTTGACCTGTCCGCTGCCCCCGTTCATTAAAGGCTCCAAACAACAGGTGCAATGAAGGGAGAGCGAGATGGCCAAATGCGCATTTCTGGGGCTTGGCGTGATGGGATACCCGATGGCGGGCCACCTTGCGGCCAAGGGGCATGAGGTAACCGTCTACAATCGCACGGGCGCCAAGGCCGAGGCCTGGGTCGCCGAGCATGGCGGGCGGGCGGCAGCCACCCCGCGCGAAGCGGCGGAGGGTGCCGAATTCGTGATGGCCTGCGTCGGCAATGACGACGATCTGCGGGCGGTCTGCACCGGCGACGATGGTGCATTCGCGGGCATGAGCGAGGGCGCGATTTTCGTCGATCACACAACGGTGTCGGCGATGGTGACGCGGGACATGGCCGAGGTCGCGGGCGAGGCCGGGATCGGTTACGTCGACGGGCCGGTATCGGGCGGTCAGGCCGGGGCCGAAAACGGCGTGCTCGCCATCATGTGCGGCGGGGCCGAGGAAACCTTCGCCAAGGCGGAGCCGGTGATGGCCGCTTATGGCCGCTCGATCAAACGGCTGGGCGACACGGGCGCGGGGCAGCTCACCAAGATGGTGAACCAGATCTGCATCGCCGGGCTGGTGCAGGGCCTGTCCGAAGGGCTGGCCTTTGCCGAAAAGGCCGGGCTTGACGGGCGCGCGGTGGTCGAGGCGATCTCGGGCGGCGCGGCGGGAAGCTGGCAGATGGTGAACCGTCACGAAACCATGCTGGACGATCATTTCGACCACGGATTCGCCGTCGACTGGATGCGCAAGGATCTGGCGATCTGTCTGGCCGAGGCCGAACAGACCGGGGCGGTGCTTCCGGTCACGGCACTGGTCGATCAGTTCTACAAGGACGTGCAGAACATGGGCGGCAACCGCTGGGATACCTCGTCGCTCATCAAGCGGCTGCGGTGACCCGGCAAAACGAGCGTCTGGTGAAACTGACCGACCCCCGTTAGCGTGACTAAAAGAACAAGTGGCGGACAGACCGCCGGACAGGGAGAGATCATGCGTATCACGAAAACCTTCGCGGCGGCGCTGCCGCTCATGCTCGTCGCCTCGGTCGCGGCGGCCCATACCGACAGCGATGTGGGCGGGTTCATCTCGGGCTTCACCCATCCGATCCTTGGCTGGGACCATGTCATCGCCATGGTGGCGGTGGGTCTGTGGGGCGCGTTCCTTGGCAAGCCTGCGATCTATATCCTGCCCGTGGTCTTTCCGCTGGTCATGGCCGTCGGCGGCGCCCTTGGGGTGATCGGCGTGCCGATCCCGGCGGTCGAGGCGGGGATCGCGCTATCGGGCGTGGTGCTTGGCCTGCTGATCGCCTTCGCCGTGCGCGCGCCGCTTTGGGTCGCGGGCGTGATCGTCGGGGTGTTCGCGATTTTCCACGGCCATGCGCATGGCACCGAACTTCCGACGGCGGCCAATCCCTTCGCCTACGGCATCGGCTTCGTGATCGGCACCGGGCTTTTGCACCTTGGCGGGATCGCGCTGGGGCTGCTGGTCGGTTCCGCCGCTGGCCGGATCGTTGTGCGCGCGGCGGGTGCGTTGATCGCCGCGGTCGGTGCGGCGTTCCTGTTCGGCGTCGCGTGAAGCGCCTCGTTCTTCCTCTGATCCTCGTCCCCGGCGCGGCGAACGCGCATGCGTTCAGCACCGGGGCCGATGCCTATGGCGCGTTTCTGGAAGGGGCCGGGGTCGTTCTGGGCTATCCCGCGCTGATCCTGCCGCTCGCCACGCTCGCCGTCGCGCTCGCCCTGTGGAAGACCGAGGGGATGGTGGCCGCCTGGCCCGCGTTCCTCATCGGTCAGGTGATCGGCATGGCGCTGGCACCGTTGGTGGGGCTCTGGATCGCGCTCGTCCCGCTCGCCTTTGGGCTGGTGCTGGGGGCGCTGTCGGCCATCGCGCCGCTCGAACGCCTTGGCCCGGCGATGCCAGTCTTTGCTGGTCTCACCGGGGCCGCCGTCATGGCTGCGGCGCTTGAGGGGCACAGCTTCACCGAGATCGGGGTTGCGATCCGGCTGGGCCTTTTCGTCGCGGCGAACATCGCCACGGCGGCGCTGGCCGGTGTCGTGCGTGTGATCCTCGACCGATGGGACGGGCAGGTGGCCCGCATCGGCGCGCGGATCGCGGCGTCATGGCTGGCCGCGATCCTCGTGCTCTATCTCGCCTTCGCCGTGGCTGGCCCCGCGGTTTAGGGAATGATCCGGGTGTATTTCGACCCTTCGACGGTCGCGCCCACGATCAGACCTGCGGTCCCGAAAACCATCGCGACGACGGGCGTGGTGCCTGCCAGCGTGTCGGCCGAGAACCGGTCGCCCTCGTTCAGAACCGCATACTTGATGTCCGCGCCCGCGACCCAGCCGGGGGAATAGCGGAACTCGCCCAGCGCATCCTCGGTCATGAAGAACAGGACGTGGGCATATTGCTGCGCGCCGACCTGAATGCCGAGGCTCGCCTTGGTCTGCGAGTAGTAATCGACCGTCGCGCCGCCGACCCGAAGCGCGCCGCGCCCATAGGCGCCGCCGACGAGGATGCCGGCCTCGGTCACCAGCGGCATGACCAGCATACCGACCGATTTCGACCGCAGGTCCTGCGCCTCGGGATAGGTGGAGAAGAGATAGTTCAGCGTGCTGTCGACCCGCGCGTCGATCGTGCCCGCCGCGTTCGAGCCCATGCCGTTGTCGCAGCCAGCGAGTGCAAGGCTCGCGCCCGCGCCCCCGGCGGCCATAAGGACCCCACGTCTGGTGTATGTTTTCATGCCCGTCGCCTCTGTGTTGTGGCTTGCCGGGTCTTCGCCCGGATTGGGGGCAAGTCTACGCGAGTTGGGCGGGCCTGTCACGCAAGGGTGATCCACAGGCGGAAAACCGCGCGGGTCTCAGGCGAAGCGGACGACCAGCAGGACAGCGGCGTAATGCGTCGCGGCGGCGGCAAGGACGTGGCCGTGCCAGATCGCGCGGGCATAGGGCAGCGCCTTGTGAAAAAAGATCGTGCCGACGGTGTAGACGACGCCGCCGATGACGAGCAGAACCAGCGCGGCCAGCGGCAGCGCAGCGACGATGGGGCCGATGGCGGCAAGACAGAGCCAGCCCTGCGCGATGTAGAGCCAGAAGCCGAGCTTTTCGATCCGGTCGAACCAGACGACCTTGAGCACCACGCCAGTCATCGCGATGGCCCAGCTCGCCACCGCCAGCGCGATGCCATAGCCGCCGCCTACGCCGATCAGCGCCACGGGCGTATAGGTGCCTGCGATCATCAGGTAGATCGCGGCATGGTCGAACCGCCGCAGCACGGCCCGGATCGGGGCATGAAGCGTCATGTTGTAGGCGGCCGAGAACGCGAAGGTGGCGATAAGGCCGATGGCATAGGGCACGAGCGCGGCCAGATGCGCGCCCTCGACCGACAGTGCCGCCCAGGTGAGCAGGACGCTGGCACCGGCGACGGCCGCAATCACGCCGATGACGTGAAGCACGCCATCCGCGAGGTGTTCCTTGGGGCTATCTGACAGAACGAAACGGGTCATGGTTCTAAAGTAACGCACGGAACGGATAAAGTTCAGTTGACGTGGCGGTCACTTCGGTCACATTTCGGCAATCGCTCGCCTACCAGCTTCCGGACGCGCCGCCCCCGGAACTCGACCCGCCGCCGAACGAACCGCCGGACGAGGAGGAGGACGAGGTTATCATCGGGATCGTGTAGGGGACGACCGAGTGATAGCCGCAGCGCGGGCAATCCGTGACCTTTTCCCCTTTGCCGGTGCGCGAGCGGGTCGGGGCCAGCAGGCGGTGACGGGTGGTGTGCATCCCGCGTTCGCCGCACTGGGGGCAAGTGCGGAAGCGGTCGAGGATCTTGCGCGAAAACGCGGCCACCACGCCGCCGATCACCGCCAATGTGCCCAGCACCCAACCCAGCGGGCTCCCGTCTCCGCCGGATCGTTCCGGGGGTTCCTCGCCGTTCCAGTGGACACGGGCGATGCGCTGGATCACCGCGTCGGTGCCGTCTTCGATCCCCTCGGCATAGTTGTCGTTACGAAACTCCGGCAGGAACACGCGGTCGATGATGTCCTGCGCCTCGCGGTTGAAGGCGCTGCCGTAGCCCGACCCCAACTCGATCCGCATCTGACGGTCGTCGCGCAGGACGAGGATCAGGATACCGTCGTTCCGGCCCGCGTCGCCGATGCCCCATTCATTGAACAGGCCGGTCGCGAAGTCTTCCATCGTGTCGGTTGGCGTGAAGCCGCCGCGCGTGTTGAGCGTCAGCACGGTCGCCTCGACCCCGGTATCCTCGCGCAGCACTTCGAGCTGGCGCTTGATCCGCGTCTCGACATCCTCCGGCAGGATGCGCGCGTAGTCGTTGACGTAGATGTTTTCGTAGACCGGCCAGCTTTGCGCCGTGGCCAGTGCGGGCCAAAGGAGGGCGAGAAGGGCGACGAGGCGGATCATGGCAGGCTCCCGGCGATCTCGTTCAGAACGTCAGGCACCATCATGACATCCTCGCGCGTCACGTCAAACTGCCCGACTTGCATCCGGATGACATAACGGCCCGCGTGGGTGGTCTGGGTCAGGTAGATGCGCCCGTCGCGGTTTACGGCGTCGAGCAGCCGCGCGGTCGTGGCATCGTCGCGGTAGGCAAAGGAAAAGAGCGACAGGATCGGCTCGGTCACGATCTCGAACCCGTCGAGGGCGGCGATCGCGTCGCGTGCCTCGTTCGCCCAGGCCACGTGGTTGCGGATGCGTGAACGCAGGCCCGTAAGCCCTTCGGATCGCAGGAGGAACCAGATTTTCAAAGCCCGGAAGCGACGGCCCAGCGGCAGCGTCCATTCGTTGTAATTGACGATCTCGTCCGCGCCGGGGGTTTGCAGGTAATCGGGGCGCAACCCCATCGCCTGAATTTGCGGGCCGGGGTCGCGCAGGAACTGGATCGAACAGTCGAACTGTGCGCCGAGCCATTTGTGCGGGTTGAACACGACCGAATCCGCTTTCTCAACACCGGCCCACAAGTCCCGGAATTCAGGGCAGATCATGGCCGATCCGGCCCATGCCGCGTCGACGTGCGTCGGCAAGCCGTTGGCGCGCGCCACGTCGATACAGGCCGCGATGTCGTCGCAGGCCCCGATTGCGGTCCCGCCTGTTGCCAGCACGACACCCGCCGGCCTGAGGCCCGCGTCCAGATCCGCGCGGATCGCCGCGTCGAGGGCGCCGGGGTCCATGGAGTATCGCGGATCGTCCGGCTTGCCGGCCACTTTGACGAGGTTGTTCTGGCCGATACCGGACAGGCGCACCGCCTTGTCCACCGAACTGTGCGTCTGGGCGGACGCGTAGATACGCAGGGTCGGGGCACCTGAAAGCCCTTCGCCAATGCCCTGAAATCCAAGCACCTTTTCACGCATCGTCGTCACGGCGGAAAAGGTCGCGGTGGTCGCTGAATCGTGGATCGTGCCGGTGAAATCCGCAGGCAGGCCAAGCGCATCGCGCATCCAGTCGACGACCAGCGCCTCCATCTCGTTCGCCGCCGGGGCGGTCTGCCAGAGCATCGCCTGCGAGGCCATCGCGTTCGCCAGTTGCTCGGCCAGCATCGACACGGGCGCGGCATTGGCCGGGAAATAGGCGAAGAACCGGGGGTGCTGCCAATGGGTCATGGCATCGGGGACGAGACGGGCGAAATCGTCGAAGATCGTTTCGATCGCCTCGGGCTGTTCCGGCACCGGGGCGTCGATCAGCTTGCGGAAGTCACCGGGGGCGAGGTCGGGGCGCACCGGACGGTCCCGCAGGCCCGCGTGATAATCGCGCGCCCAGTCCGCCGCGCGTTTCGACCAATGCGCCAGCTCGTCGTGATCCATGCCGTCCTCCCTTACTTAACGTGTTAAGTAGTAGCGGGCCGGTCACGAATCCTCAAGGGCCGAGATGATGGGCGAGAAATCGGCAGCCTTGAGGCTCGCACCGCCCACGAGGGCGCCGTCCACGTTCGAGACCGCGAAGATTTCGGCCGCGTTGCCGGGTTTGACGGACCCGCCATAGAGAATGCGGGTCGAGCGGCCCACGCCCGCGCCGAAGCGTTCCTCGAGCCGTGCGCGGATGAAATCGTGCACTTCGCCGATCTGGTCGAGGGTCGGGATCTTGCCGGTGCCGATGGCCCAGATGGGTTCATAGGCCACGACCAGCGTCTCTCCCGTCACGGCATCGGGGATCGACCCTGCGAGTTGGCCCGAGATGATGTCCAGCGTGTTGGCGGCTTCGCGTTCTTCCAGCGATTCTCCGACGCAGATCACGACCTTGAGGCCCGCGGCCAGCGCGGCCTTGGCCTTTTCGCGGACGTCCTGATCGGTTTCCTCATGGTCCTCGCGCCGTTCCGAATGGCCGAGGATCACATATGTCGCGCCCGCATCCGCCAGCATCCCGGCGGCGATGTCGCCGGTATGCGCGCCGCTGTCCTTGGCATGGCAATCCTGACCGCCTGCCGCGATCACGTCGCCGGCGGCGTCGGTGAGACGAGAGAGCAGGGTGGCCGGGGGGCAAATCAGGATGTCGACGCCTGCGCCCTTATGCGCTTTGCAGATGTCCTCGACCACGGCCAGATCGGCCGCCGTGCCGTTCATCTTCCAATTGCCAGCCGCCAGTTTGCGCCGCATTTCCGTCTCCCTCATCAGTGTGCGGGAAACCGTAACGTGCAGGGGCGCGAGGGCAAGGGGTCAGAGCGCGGCAAGCGCGCGGCGGCCCCAGTCGGCGGCGAGGTCGGGGTCGTCGATGGCCGCGTCGGGCAGGGTCCAGTAATGCATCCCGCGCCCGTCCTCCATCTCGAACTTGGTGGACCCTTCGGCGGCGAGGCTTTCCGCGAAAGGCCCCTTGGCCTTGAGGAAAATCCGACCGTCCGAGGACAGGATCGCGAAAATCCGACCCTCGGAATAGAAAGAGGCCCCGCCCATCATCTTGCGATGGGAGAGGCCCCCGATTGCGTCGAACACTTCGTAGACATGGGCGATCTCGTCGTCCGAGACGCTCACTTCTGCGAACCGATGGTCTCGTCGAACTTGATTGATTCGCCGCACCCGCAGGCATCGACCACGTTCGGGTTACGGAACTTGAACCCGCTTTCCAGAAGCGAGGTCTCATAGTCGATTTCGGTGCCGAACAGGAACATCTGCGCCATCGGCGCGATCATCACGCGTGCGCCGTCCTGTTCCACGACCTCGTCGTTCGGGTCCACGTCGTCGACGTAGTCCATCGTGTATTCCATACCCGCGCAGCCGCCTTTCTTGACGCCGATGCGCAGGCCCTTGTGACCACCCTTGTCCATCAGCCGCGCGATCTGCACGGCGGCAGTGTCGGTGATGGTCACGGCTTGTTTTCCGGGTATTGCGAACATGGTTTCCTCACATGAATCCGAGTTCGAGTCGGGCTTCGTCCGACATCATGTCCATGCCCCAGGGCGGATCCCACGTCAGGTCCACGTCGACGGATTTCACACCGTCCACGGGCCCGATCGCGTCCATCAGCCAGCCGGGCATCTCACCTGCCACCGGGCAGCCGGGGGCGGTCAGCGTCATCATGATGTAGACGTCGTTCTCGGGATTGATGTCGATGGTGTAGACAAGCCCAAGGTCGTAGATGTTGACCGGGATTTCCGGGTCGTAGACGGTCCGGCACGCCTCGACCACCTGATCGTAAAGCGGGTGTTCTGTGCTCGACGGCTTGATGAGGGGCGCGCCTTCCATCTGTTCGGGGCTTTCGGTGTTCATCGTTCGTCCTTCGAATTCCTGACTGAACATATAGGATTTTCGGCAGGTGAGGTCTAGGGGGCGCACGGCCCTGCATGGGCGATGAGAGGGCGGATTTCACGCTATTGCGATCCGTTGGGGATGGCGTGTCGCATTGACGGATGCGGATTCGCGCCGGAATCTGAACGCTGTGGGCGGTGCGGATCAGGTCTGAACTCGAATGCGGCCTCACGCGTTGGGCAGGACCTGACAGACTGGAGGACACGATGACAGCATTGACCGAAAAATCCTGCACCGACCTGCCGAAAGGCACGCCTGCGCTGAAAGCCGATGAACTGGCGACGCTGAAGGCCCAGATCGACCCTGCATGGCAGGTGGACGAGACGGTGCTGACACGCAGATACGAGACCAAGAATTTCGCCAAGGCGCTGATGCTGGTGAACGGGGTCGGTTATCTGGCCGAGGCCCAAGGGCATCACCCCGACATCAAGCTGGGCTGGGGTTATGCGGAAGTGAGCTTCACGACGCATTCCGTCGGCGGGCTTTCGGAAAACGACTTCATCTGCGCGGCCAAGCTCGACGCCATGGGCCTCGCCGGGTGAGGCTTTGGCGCCTTGCCGCGCTGGCGTTGGTCGCGCTGGTGTCCTGCGGCGAGGTGCCGGACGTTTCAAGCGCCGCCGGAGACGATGTTCTGGCACCCTATGAGGCGGCGGCGTGGCCTAGGTACCTGACCGACCTCGCTCTGCCGCGTGACCGGGATTACGTGATCCTGTCCTACCTGCCGCCGGCCGTGCCGCTCGACCTGCGCACACCGGAAACGATGCGCGCGACGCTCCGGGCGGGGTTGAGCGACCCGGCGGCGCTGGCCGAGGCCAAGACCAAGATCGGGCATACGATCGTCGCGTGGCAATGCGGCGCGCATCAGGGCGTGACATCGATGACCGGAGAGACGCGGTTGCAGGCCACACGGATGATGCTGTCGGGCTGGGGGATCGTGCCGCTTCTGTCCACTTTTCAGGACGGGCATCTCTACACCGAAGCCGGGTTCATCCCGCGTCACGACCTCGCCTTTCGACAGGGCAAGGGCGTTGTCACGGCGGTCGAGGTGGACCGGGCGAGCTGCACGCGGCTTCGGCGGGCGCTGGAGGATTTCGTGACGCATCCCGCGCAGCCCGCGCGGAATTTCGGGCTGCTGGCCGACCCCCGCCGCTTCGAGGGGGGCGGGTGCCTGACCTTCGCGTGGTATCTCAGCGGGGCCGCCGGGGTGATCGGCGACATGCAACATCTGTTCCGCCGGGACATCGAGGTGCGCGCGGTGCAGATTGGCGCATGGCGCCCGGTGCCGCCGGGGGTCGTGCCCTGGCGCCCGGACGGTCACGTCTGGCGCGACACCCCCCTGAGCCTGCGGGCGTTTCTGGGTACGCGTTGGGATCAGGGGCCGGTCGTGGCGCGGCTGTCGGTGCCGGATGGCGAGGCGTTTCTGGGCGCCATGATCGCCCTGCGCGACGGGGTTCAGGACACCCAGGACTGGCGAGCGGGCCGTGTGCTGCCCGGCCACGGTGCCGTCGTCGAGCGCGCGGAGGTGGCCGCGCGGCGCTATGCCAACGGATTTCCCGTCCGCCGTTTGGCGGACCCGGACGGCGTCGCGGCGCTGGTGCTCGAAACGCACTGACGATTTCGCAAAAGGTGCGGGCTGAAGCCCGCACAGGTTTTGCGCGTTTCCGCCTGTGGCGGACACGCGCGGTAGGAAGGGGACCAGTCCCCCTCGCCACGTTCGCAGGCGAACGCGGCTCACCCCCTGAGGTATTTGAGGAACAGAGAAGGGGTCAGGCCGCCCCGCTTTTGCGGCGGCGTTTCGGGACTGGGCGGGCGCGGCGTTCGACCTCGTCGAAGAGAAGCCCCGCGATGTTCTTGCCGGTGGCGGTTTCGATGCCTTCGAAACCGGGAGAGGAATTGACCTCGAGCACCTTCGGGCCGGTGGACGACCGCAGAAGATCGACGCCCGCCACGGAAAGGCCGAAAGCGCGGGCCGCGCGCAGGGCCGTGCGGCGCTCTTCGGCCGAGATGCGGACCTTTTCGGCCTTGCCGCCCCGATGCAGGTTCGAGCGGAAATCGCCGTCGGCCCCGGTGCGTTTCATCGAGGCGACGACTTTCGCGCCGATGACGAAGCAGCGGATGTCCTCGCCCGCCGCTTCCTTGACGAAATGCTGGACGAGGAAGTTCGCCTTGAGGCCCCGGAAAGCGTCGATCACGGATTCGGCGGCCTTGCGGGTTTCGGCCAGCACCACGCCGCGCCCCTGGGTGGACTCGAGCAGTTTGACGATCATCGGCGCGCCGCCGACGAGGCCCACGAGGTTGGCATTGTCCTTGGGGGAGGCGGCGAAGGCGGTGTCGGGCATGCCGATCCCCGCCTTGGCCATCTGCTGATGGGCGAAAAGCTTGTCGCGCGACCCGGCGATCCCGGCGGAGGAGTTGAGGCAGAAGGTGCCGATGGTTTCGAACTGGCGCACCACGGCGGTGCCGTAGGTGGTGATCGAAGCGCCGATGCGTGGGATGACCGCGTCGTAGACCGGCAGGCGCTTGCCGTCGTAATGCACTTCGGGGGCGAGCGCGTTGATCGCCATGTAACAGCGCGTGGTGTCGATCACCTCGACCGTGTGGCCGCGGCTTTCGCCTTCTTCCACCAGCCGGTTCGTCGAGTAGTTGTTCTCACGCGACAGCACGCAGACACGCAGCGCCCGGCGGGGCTGGGCCTTGGCGACCTCGGACGTGTGGTAGACGTCATAGCCCAGTTCCGGCTGAAGCAGACGGTCATGGGCCGAGATCGTGATGTGGTCGAGCAGCGCCTGTCGTCCGAGCAACATCCGCGAGGCCATGGTTTCGCGGTTGGTCAGGGTCACTTCGATGGGCCAGCTCTGGCCGCCGACCGACAGGGTCGTCTGGATCACCACCCGGTTCTCGCTTTCGCCGTTGGACGACGTGACCTCGCGCCGGTCGACGACGGTGGCCGAGCAGGGGATCACGATGTCGTCGCGCCCCGGCACGGGCCGCACCGTGAAGCGCACCTTGGGGTGGTTCGAAGGCCCGAAGGTTTCGATATCGTCGGCATGGAGCGCGGAGGTGCGCGCGCCGGTGTCGATCTTGGCCTTGACGGCAGGGACGCCGAGGTCGGGGAGAGAGAGCCATTCCTCCCACCCGAAATGCATTGGTGTGCCGGTCAAAACGTGCCTCGCCTCTTGTGATTCTCTCGGTGCGCGGACCCCAGCCCTAACATCTCCGCATGTCACAAAGACAGGGTGCGCCGCTTGCTCTGGTGTCATGGCGGGGCTATGAGCGCCGCCATGACAGAACGCTTTTCCTATTCCCTGAACGCCACCGACGGCAAGGCCCGCACTGGCGTCATCTCGACCCCGCGTGGCGAGATCCGCACGCCCGCCTTCATGCCCGTGGGCACGGCGGCGACCGTGAAGGCGATGCTGCCCGAAAGCGTGGCGGCGACCGGGGCGGATATTCTTCTGGGCAACACCTATCACCTGATGCTCCGCCCCGGGGCCGAGCGGGTGGAGCGTCTGGGCGGGCTGCACAGGTTCATGAACTGGGACAAACCGATCCTCACGGACAGCGGCGGGTTTCAGGTGATGAGCCTGGCCGAATTGCGCAAGCTCACCGAGGAGGGCGTGACGTTTCGCAGCCATGTGGACGGATCGAAACATGTCCTCAGCCCCGAGACGAGCATGGAGATCCAGCGTCAGCTTGGGTCCGACATCGTGATGTGCTTCGACGAATGCCCCGCGTTGCCCGCGGATGAGGCGACCGTGGCGCAAAGTATGCGTCTGTCGATGCGGTGGGCGCAGCGGTCGCGCGATGCGTTCGGGGATCGGCCGGGCCACGCGCTGTTCGGCATCCAGCAGGGCGGTGTGACGGAAGATTTCCGGGGCGAGAGTGCCGAGGCGCTGAGGGCCATCGAGTTCGACGGCTACGCCATCGGCGGTCTGGCCGTGGGCGAGGGGCAGGAGGCGATGTTCGGCGTGCTCGACTATGCGCCCGACATGTTGCCCGAAGACAAGCCGCGTTACCTGATGGGCGTGGGCAAGCCCGACGATATCGTGGGGGCGGTGAAGCGCGGCGTGGACATGATGGATTGCGTGCTGCCGTCCCGTTCCGGGCGCACCGGGCAGGCGTGGACGCGGCGCGGACAGGTCAACATCAAGAACGCGCGCCATGCGTACGATCCGCGCCCGCTGGACGAGGCCTGCACCTGTCCGGCCTGCACCGGCTATTCGCGCGCCTACCTGCACCACGTGTTCCGGGCGGGGGAAATGATTTCAGGGATGCTCCTGACATGGCACAACCTGCATTATTATCAGGAGCTTATGTCGGACATGCGGGCGGCGATCGCCGAGGGGCGGTTCGCGGCGTTCGAGGCGCAGTTCCACGCCCTGCGGGCCGAGGGCGATATCGACCCGCTCTAGCGTTCCGTCCGGGGCAGCGATGCGATCCATTGCGGCAAGGGCGCGCGCCTGCGGTCCGGGCCTTTGTGCGGTTTCGCCTGTGCGTAGACGCTGTTGAAATAGTCGGCGGACGAGATCTTTTCGGGGCATTTGATGCGCACGCCCCCCGCGCTGTGGCAGAGCGCCTGCGTGGTCTCTTCGACCCGTGACAGCCGCAGGTCGAGCCAGCGACCGAGGGTATCGTCAAGCCAGCCCCGCGCGTGGCGGCGGATCGGCAGGGCATCGGCGACGTGACAGATTTCGACGCGCCGCCGCGCACCCTGGTCGGTGATGCGGAACGATGTCGTGCCCTCGAAGGTGTTGCCACGTTCGGGGTCGACCCGTTCGATGCGCAGCCGGACGAAATGCGGCGCGTCGATTTCGTCGACATGCAGCAGAAGCTCGGACGACCGACCGGGCGGGCGCCAGTTCAACAGGCGGATCACCCGGCGCGACGGGTCGGCATAGTCGATCGACACGACATCGGGATCGGGTATCTCGTCCAGATGGCCCGGCGTCGGCACCAGACCATACCACAGGTCTTTCGCGCTGAGGGTCGAGGACGCGCGCGCGACGGCGCGGCGGCGGATCGGGGTGAAGCGGTCGGACCAGCGCCCGTTCAGCGCCGTATGCATCACGACGATGACGAAGAGATACAGAAGCACCGCCGAGGCCGCGTTCAGATGCGGGTTGGCGAGGTTGAAGTTCGATTTGGGCAGAAGATGCCCGAGACCCACGAACACGAAGTTGGAGACCGCCGCCACTTCGACCGCGAAGCGAAGGCGCGGGGCTGCGATCGCGACACCGCCCGCCACGACGAGCAGGAACAGAACGGTGCCCACGTCACGGGCGATGGGCAGGTCGGTGGATGCCGTGTTCCATCCGAGGGTCAGCGACAGGGCGAGCATCAGGGCCGTGAATGACAGCCGCCGACGGTCGCGAAAGATGTGGCGATACAGGTTGCGCATGGCAAATCTCCTTGGCCGGACCATGGAGATGCGCGTGAAGCTGGGCAGGAATGTGACCGCCCGGCCTGTTTCGTATGACGTGGTAAAGGCCGGGTTACTCGGCGGCGGACAGGAGCGGTTCCGGGCGCATCGTCCGCAGCGGCGTTTTCGCCTTCGGACGCAGCACGCCACCGACGGCCAGCTGCTCGCGCCGCGCGTCTTCTTTGGCGCGGGAGTTCGAAATGGCGGCTTCCAGCTTCAGGAGGCGTTCGTCCTCTTTCCGGCCAAGGCTGTCGTCGACCCAGTCGAACAGGACGCGGCGCAGCGGTCGGTTGTGGTTGAACTCGGTGATGTAAAGAACACGGCGGTCCACCATGTCGATCATCTTGACCGCTTTCAGACCGCGCTGAAGCTTGTCCTTCTTTTCCTCGTCCTGCCGCACCCAGCGATAGACGATATAGGCGCCGGGCAGGTAATCCTCGACCTGAAGGTATTCCTCGATCTTCTTGGACGGCGGGGCCCAGCGGATCACCCGGATGCGGGAGCGGTCCCGGTCGACCCAGTCCACCGACAGGATATCGGGGTCGTGCAGCATTTCGCGCCGGCCCGGCGTGGGCACGAAACCGTGCCACAGCTGGTCGGATTCCAGCTTGAAGGTGACCAGCCGCGTCGTGTTGCGCGAGCGGCGCATGACCAGAAGCTTGTCGGACCAGCGCCCGTAGAACAGGAAGTGCACGAAAAGCCCGGTGGTGATGAGACCCGCCATGGAGCGCGTGCCGCCCTCGGTGATGGTCAAAAGCGAAAAGGACGAGCCGGGAAAGATGCGGCCCAGCACGGCGGCACCGAATAGTGTGAGGCCGATGGGCACATAGGCGTGACGCAGCGAGGGCAGGGCGAGCCCGCCCGCGATCATGAAGGCGCCGAAAAAGACGAGGAGGCCGAGACCCGCGCCGACCTCCATCACGCCCGGCGGGAACAGGTCCGACTTGTTCCATGTCTCAACCACGCCCGCGCCGAAGAGCAGCGCGAAGCTGACCGCGATCCGGCGGCGGTCCCTGTGCAGGCGTCGTAGTATCCGTGTGAACATGGTCTTGTCCGTCCTTGGTTACCCTTCGTTATCCTTTTGAATGCGGGCGGGAGTTGGGCGAATTGGGTCGGATTTGTGAAATTCGGGGGGATTTTGTGCGTCTGTGGCTGACAATACGGTAGGGTTGCCCTCACTGTTTTGCCCATCCGTTGCGCGATCCGGGACAGTCCCCCGAATTGTGGCCAGTTTGAAGCACTCTAGGTCTTGTCGTCGGTTCGGGGCGCGGGCACTATGTCTGGAACGGGGCAAACAGGTCTGCTTGAAACCGGGGCGCGAGACCCCCAGATCATTCAGGCGAACAGGGGGTGCTGCGCGTTGCCGACGATCGGGACCGGGGCACCTTGCCAGATAAGGAACAGTCATGACCGAGCAATCAACACAAATCCATCCTGTCCTGCCGCTGCGCGACATCGTGGTCTTTCCGCATATGATCGTGCCGCTCTTCGTCGGTCGCGAGAAGAGCGTGAAGGCGCTGGAAGAGGTGATGGCGGACGACAAGCAGATCCTGCTGTCGAGCCAGATCGACCCGTCGGTCGACGACCCGGACGAAGACGGCATCTACCGCACCGGCGTTCTGGCCAACGTCCTGCAACTGCTCAAACTGCCCGACGGAACCGTGAAGGTGCTGGTCGAAGGCCAGGCGCGGGTGCAGATCAACGAATTCCTGTCCAACCCCGACTTCTTCGAGGCCGAGGCCGAAATCCTTATCGAAACCATTGGTGACGAAGCCGCCGCCGAGGCGCTCGTGCGGTCGGTTCGTGAGGAATTCGAGCGCTATGCCAAGGTGAAGAAGAACATCCCCGAAGAGGCGCTTTCGGCGGTGTCCGAGACCCGCGAACCGGCGAAGCTCGCCGACCTCGTGGCCGGTCATCTGGGCGTGGAAGTCGACCAGAAACAGGATCTTCTGGAAACCCTCCCGATCGACGAGCGGCTTGAGAAGGTCTATGGCCTGATGCAGGGCGAAATGTCCGTTCTTCAGGTCGAAAAGAAAATCAAGACGCGCGTGAAGAGCCAGATGGAGCGCACGCAGCGGGAGTATTATCTGAACGAACAGATGAAGGCGATCCAGAAGGAACTGGGCGAGGACGGCGAAGGCCAGGACGAGCTTCAGGAACTGGAAAACCGCATCAACGCGACCAAGCTGTCGAAAGAGGCCCGCGAAAAGGCCGATGCGGAGCTCAAGAAGCTCAAGAACATGAGCCCGATGAGCGCCGAGGCGACGGTCGTGCGCAACTACCTCGACTGGATGCTGTCGATCCCGTGGGGCGTGAAGAGCCGCGTGAAGAAGAACCTCGACAACGCACAGAAGGTTCTGGACGACGACCATTACGGGCTTGAGAAGGTCAAGGAACGGATCGTCGAATACCTCGCCGTGCAGCAACGCTCGAAAAAGCTGAAGGGGCCGATCATGTGCCTCGTCGGTCCTCCGGGTGTCGGTAAGACGTCGCTCGGCAAATCGGTCGCCAAGGCCACGGGGCGCGAGTTCATTCGCATCTCGCTGGGCGGCGTGCGGGACGAAAGCGAAATTCGCGGTCACCGCCGGACCTATATCGGCTCGATGCCCGGCAAGATCATTCAGGCGCTGAAAAAGGCCAAGACCACGAACCCGCTCATCCTGCTCGATGAAATCGACAAGATGGGGCAGGATTTCCGCGGCGACCCGGCCTCGGCGATGCTCGAAGTGCTCGACCCGGAGCAGAACGCGACCTTCGTGGACCACTATCTCGAAGTGGAATACGACCTCTCGAACGTGATGTTCCTGACCACGGCGAACTCCTACAACATGCCCGGCCCGCTTCTGGACCGGATGGAGATCATTCCGCTGGCGGGCTACACCGAGGACGAAAAGCGCGAGATCGCCAAGCAGCACCTCGTCGACAAGCAGGTCAAGAACCACGGGCTTCGCAAGGGCGAGTTCGAGGTGACCGACAGCGCCCTGACCGACATCATCCGCTACTACACCCGCGAGGCGGGGGTGCGAAACCTCGAACGCGATATCGCGAAACTGGCGCGCAAGGCCGTGACCAAGATCGTGCGCAAGGACGAGGAGCAGGTGAAGATCACGCCGGAGTCGCTTGAAGACTATCTTGGCGTGCGCAAGCACCGTTACGGTCTGGCCGAGAAGGAAGACCAGATCGGCGTCGTGACCGGGCTGGCCTGGACCAGCGTGGGTGGCGATCTGCTCCAGATCGAAGCCCTGCGCTTGCCGGGCAAGGGCCGGATGAAGACGACCGGGAAACTGGGCGACGTGATGAAGGAATCGATCGACGCCGCAAGTTCCTATGTCCGGTCCATCGCGCCCGAGATCGGGGTGAAGCCGCCGAAGTTCGACCGCTGGGACATTCACGTCCACGTGCCGGACGGGGCGACGCCCAAGGACGGTCCGTCCGCGGGCCTAGCCATGGTGACCTCCATCGTGTCTGTGCTGACGCAGATTCCGGTGCGCAAGGACATCGCCATGACGGGCGAGGTGTCGCTGCGCGGCAATGCCATGCCCATCGGCGGGTTGAAGGAAAAGCTGCTCGCGGCCCTGCGCGGCGGGATCAAGACGGTCTTCATCCCCGAAGAGAACGTCAAGGATCTGGCCGACATTCCGGACAACGTGAAGGAAGGGCTCGAGATCATTCCGGTCACCCATGTGCGCGACGTGCTGAAACAGGCGCTCGTGTCCGAACCGGAACCGATCGAATGGGACGAGGCGGCCGAGGAAGCTGCGGCCGCCGCAGCCGCCAAGACGAGCGGAGAGCCGGCGCAGATCGCGCACTGATTTCCGACCGTCAGAGACATTTGGGGCCGGGCGCTGTATCTAGCGTCCGGCCCTAGATTTTGCGGGGCGCTCCGGTCATGCCCCTTTATTTGTTAACCATTTCGTTATACGCTTGGGGGCGATGTGTGCCCGGATGCGCCGGGGCATCGCTTTCATCAGAACCGGCCAGAGAAGCCGGGCATCATACAGGCAAATCCATTATGGCCACGAGCACCAAGAAATCTGCGACCAAATCATCCACCGGCACCCGCAAGGCGACCACCGCCAAACCCGAGGCCGACGCGCCCGTGGCGGATGCGCCGACGACCGCCGTGCAGGGGGTGACACGTGCGGTCCCGACCGCCGAGGGCGAAAACGACGGCAAGATCGTCAAGAAAGACCTGATCGACCGCGTGATCGCACGATCCGGGGTCAAGCCGCGCTATGTCCGCCCCGTGGTCGATGCGCTGCTCGTCGAGTTGGGCGAGATGCTGGAAGAAGCGGAAACCATGCAACTTCAACCGCTTGGCACCGTGAAAGTGCAGCGTCGCAAGGACGTCACGGATGGCGAAGTCATCATCACCAAGGTGAAGCGGAAAAAGGACACGCCCGAAGGCGACGATCCCCTTGCAGCCGCTGCGGAGTGACGCTAAAAGCCGCGCCACGGCGGGTGATTAGCTCAGTGGTAGAGCGCTTCGTTCACATCGAAGATGTCGGGGGTTCAAATCCCTCATCACCCACCATTCCCTCACATCTCGCAGTTCTGCTGGTCCCGGCGGGTTACGTGCGGTCTGGCCGACGCGACGCCCGGTTCGCCGCAGGACGGGCCTTGAAGTACACCGACCCTCTTGCCACCCGCCCATCGGCCCGTTAAATCCCCGCCTCACGGGTGGTTAGCTCAGTTGGTAGAGCGTCTCGTTTACACCGAGGATGTCGGGGGTTCGAGCCCCTCACCACCCACCAAATTCCCCGTTTTCATGGCCCCGAACCGCTCTCGCACCGCCGGCGCGCAGGGTGCCGGATCGCGCCCTGAAACCCGCACGAAAAAATCGTCACAAAACCCGGTCCAAACCGCTTGACGCCCCCGGCGCAGGGCCGTAGAAGGCCCCTCACGCAGCGGGCGGTTGTAGCTCAGTTGGTTAGAGTACCGGCCTGTCACGCCGGGGGTCGCGGGTTCGAGCCCCGTCAACCGCGCCACTGCTGCGATCCCGAATTTCGGGTGAAAAGGCCTCCGACTGGGGGCCTTTTTCGCGTCCAGGCCTTGGGCGGTGCGCCAGTTTGGCGCGTTGAACCTTTGCGCGGCCATCTTAGGTTCAGGGCAAACGAGGACCGAAGATGCGCCTGCTCGTTTCCATTCCCCTGACCACGATCCTGATTTTCTGCGCGACCATCGGGTTGGCCCCGTTCACGCCGCCGCATGTGTGGGAAAAGTTGCAAATGCTGGTCGCGGGCACGCTTTCCGAGCCGATCGACATTCTCGATCTGGTCATGCACGGGGCGCCGTGGCTCGTGCTGATCGTGAAACTCGCGCGTCTGGTGCAGCGCCGCGTGACGGCCTAGGCGGGCAGGGGAAAGCCCCACGCGGCCTCGACCTTGGGGTTGAGGGTCGATGCGAGATATGACCTGTCGGCATCGCTGACGGTCTCGGGCGGGGTTGGACGGTCTTCGACATTCGCAAGGAACTTGGACCCGAGCCGTTTGGTGACGGGTCGGTATGTGTCGACCGGCGGCAGATCGAACGCCTCGCTCACCTTCACGACGAACCCTTCGGGATCGGCCTGAACATCGCCAAGCCGACACAGGACGAGGTTGCAGCCCCGGTTGCGCAGCCCCAGCAGATACGCGGCCTTCATCGCCCGCAGATCGGCGATATTGGCGAAGGGCTGGCCGGTGACGGGATGGCGGTCTTGCTGGAGGGGCGTTCCCACCGTGCCAAGTTCGCCCGAGCGCGGGAAATACCGCTTGCGGTCGACGATCGTGCCCCATTCGACGCGCAGGAAGTCCGAGAAGGTCAGGGCCTGCATGTCGGGCGGGCAGTGCCAAGGCTTCGCATACATCGACCGGACCCAGCCCAGAGGTTCGCGCAGGACGCCCACGATCAGCGCGCGCTGCCCGATGCCGGTCATCTGGGCGAAGCCGTGTTTCCAGCCATAGGCGTCGGTCGGGGTCAGCGTCGTGTTCTTGGCGAGCAGGCGGTTCACGAAATTCGTGCCCGACGAACGTTCGCCGAACACCTGTAGGTGGTCGGGGGTGGCCCCGTGCCTGCGATAGATCCCGATGCCCGTTTCTGCCAGCGTCATGCCTTACCCTTTTGCGCCGACAGTGCCGTGTGACCCGCGGCTTGGAAAGCCCAAAGGGGCTAGGCGGGTCGTCGGCGCCCGTGTAACCTTTGCGAAACGGGTCCAGAGAGGCCGGATCGGGGACAGACGATGCAGACGACAGCCGCCGCGCTGACCATGGTGCGCGACGACGATTTCTTCCTTGAACGCTGGGTGCGGTATTACGGCGGGCTGTTCGGGCGCGAGAACTGCTATGTCGTCAACCACGGCAACCAAGCCGCGGTGCGCGAGATCGCGGCGGGCTGCAATCTGATCGCCATTCCCGACACGTCCGAGAAATTCGACCAGCGCCGCTGGCGGTTGTTCAACGGGTTGTCGACGGGGCTCAGGTCGTATTTCAAATACGTCGTGGTGGGCGACGTCGACGAATTCGTCGTGGTCGATCCGAAAGCCGGGCTGGACCTGCTCGGGTTTCTGAAAAAAGCGCCGGGGCGCAAGATCCTGACACCTCTCGGGCTCGAGGTGACGCATCGCACCAAGCAGGAGCGCGACCCGGTGACCGGCCCGATCCTCGGCCCGCGCCGGTTCGTGCGCGTGAATTTCCATTACTCAAAACCCTGCGTCGTGGGGTTTCCCGGCAAGCTGTCGCGCGGCGGGCATTTCGCGGAATACGATCAGCTTTTCACGCCCGAGGCGCTGTATCTCTTTCACATGAAATTCTGCGACTCGGCCCAGTATTCGGGTGTGATGGACCGACGCAACGCGACGGTGGCGGCGGCGGGGGTGACCAAGGGCGAGACCGGCATCGGCGGGCACTGGTTCGCGGATGAACGCGGGTCGGACGACGAGGTCTTCGCCCAGTTCAACACGCGCCCCATCGTGCGCGGTTTCGACATGTCGCCGTATCGGCGTAAGATGCACGACGGGTGGGAAGAGCGCGGCCACGGCATGTGGCAGTTCCCGCGCGGGCTTTACCCCCATATGCATGAGCTGCCCGAGCGGTTCTTCGGGATCGTGTGAGGTTTCGCGCCAGCAAGCTGGCGCGACCCGTTGGGGGGCTAGCCCCCCAAACCCCCCAAGGTTTCCTGAAACAGAGAAGGGGCAGGGTCAGGCGAAGAAATCGGCGAGTGCCGTCGTCACCGCACCCGGGTGACTGTCGATCATGAAATGCCCGCCCGGCAAGGGCACCGGGGTGATCGTTTCGACCCTTTCGGCCCAGGTCGCCGGCACATCGTAGGCGCGGCCCATCGCGCCGTCGCGGCCCCAGCCGATGAGCGTCGGGGCGCGGACCTTTCGGTCAGGGTTGGCCTCGTCCAGCGCGAGGTCGATGTCGATGGCGGCGCGGTAGTCGTGGCACATCGCGCGGATGCAGGCGGGGTCGCGCCAGCTTTTCCGGTAGACGGCAAGTTGATCCGCTGCGAAATCGGTGAGGTTCGCCGCGCCCCAGCCCAGCAGGCAGCTTTCGAAATAGGTGTCGGGATCGTGGCCGATCATCGTTTCGGGGAAGGGGGCGGGCTGTGACAGGAAGAACCAGTGGTAATAGGCGCGCGCGACCGGATGCGTGAGACCGTTGAGGATCAGCTCGGTCGGCACGACGTCGATGAGGGCGAGGCGTGCGATCCGGTCGGGCGCGTCCAGCGTCATCCGATAGGCCGTGCGCGCGCCCCGGTCGTGGCCTGCGATCGCGAAATGCTTAAAACCGAGGTCGGACATCAGCGCCAGCATGTCGCCGCCCATGTGGCGGAAGGAATAAAGCGCGGGATCGTCGGGCTTGGACGAGGCGCCGTAGCCGCGCAGGTCGGCCGCGATCACCGTGTGGGTCGCGGCCAGGGCCGGAGCCACGCGCCACCACAGCGCACGCGTCTGCGGAAAGCCGTGCAGGAGGAGGAGCGGCGGGCCGCTCCCCCCGATGTCGTAGGCGATCTCGACCCCGTCGTGGTCGAAGGTCCGGGTCGAAAAGCCCTGCGGTGTCACGACCGCTCCGCCAGCGCCGCGAGGATGCGCGCCCAGCTGCGGATGCCCTTGTGGAAGCTCTGGACATCGTATTTCTCGTTCGGGGAGTGGATCGCGTCATCCTCTTTCGCGAAGCCGATCAGCATGGCGTCCATGCCGAGCACCTCCTTGAAATGCCCCGCGACGGGGATGGAGCCGCCGGCGCCCACGAAGGCCGCTTCGACGCCCCATTCGTCCGAGAGTGCCCCGCGCGCGATTTCGAACGCCGGGTTGTCGGTGGACATGACCGAGGCGGGCGCGCCGTGGCCGTTGGAAAACACGCATTCGACGTCATCGGGCAGGCGGGCGTTCACGAAATCGACGAAGGCCGCGTGGATCTTGTCCGGGTCCTGTTGCCCGACGAGGCGGAAGCTGATCTTGGCATGGGCTTCGGCGGGCAAGACCGTCTTGAACCCGTCGCCGGTGTAACCGCCCCAGATGCCGTTCACTTCGCAGGTCGGGCGCGACCAGACCTTTTCAAGCGGTGTGCGGTCCTGTTCGCCCGCAGGCACCGAAAGGCCCACGTCTTCGAGCATCCGGGCATGGTCGAAGTTCAGACCCTGCCACTGGGCGCGCAATTCGTCCGAAAGCTCCGGCACGTCGTCGTAGAAGCCGGGCAGGGTGACGCTGCCATTTTCATCGCGCAGGTCGGCGACGATACGGGTCAGGAGGTGAATGGGGTTCTGCGCAAGGCCGCCGTAGAACCCCGAGTGGAGGTCGCGGTTGGCGGCCTTCAGCGTGATTTCCTCGGCCAGCAGCCCGCGAAGCTGCGTGACGATGGCGGGGACGCGCCCGTCGTAAAGCCCGGTGTCGCAGATCATCGCGATATCGGCGGTCAGTTCCCCGGCGTGCTCTTTCAGGAACGGAACGAGGGACGGGGAGCCGGATTCTTCTTCGCCTTCGAGGAAGATGGTGATGCGGCAGGGCAGGGCGCCGTTCACCGCCTCCCACGCGCGCATAGCCTCGATGAAGGTCATGAGCTGGCCCTTGTCGTCGGACGAGCCGCGCGCGCGGATGACCTTGCCCTTCGGCGTGTCTTCGATGACGGGGTCGAACGGCGGGGTGTTCCAAAGCTCCAGCGGGTCGACCGGCTGCACGTCGTAATGACCGTAGAACAACAGGTGCGGCAGGCCGTCGACCGGATCTGGGCCGCCGTGGGCCACCACCATCGGATGACCGGGGGTGTCGCGCACCTGCGCGTCGAAGCCGATGGTGGCCAGATCGTTCACGATGGTTTCGGCGGCGGTGCGGCAATCGCCCTTGTAGGCGGGGTCGGTCGAGATCGACGGGATCTTGAGCAGCGAGATCAGGCGGTCGAGTGCGAGGTCGATCTCGCCGTCGATCTTGTGCAGGACGGTATCGAGGGACATGGGAACTCCTTCTGTCATCGGCGTGGACCGTAGCATTGTCGTGAGCGACGTCCAGCCACACTGGTCAGCCCCGGGGTCAGGGACTATGGTCCCGCCGAACGAGTAGTCTGAAAAGGATTCCACAAATGCGCCAAGCGATTGCAGGCATCGCTGTAGCCCTCATGGCCGCCGGCACGGCACAGGCCGAGCCGATGACGGGCGATGCCGCGAAGAAACAGCTGTTCTCGCCGTCGAAGATGATCATGCACATCGCGGATCTGAGCCAGTTCGGCGCGGGCATGAAACAGGCGGTCAACCTGACGCTCGACCAGATGAAGGCGCCGAGCCAGATGGCCAAGTTCCTCGAGGCGGGCTACGGCTATTATGGCGCGGTGGCGTTTCCGGTGTCCGGTGACGGGCAGGTGCCGCCTACGATCATCGCGCAACTGAACACGCCGGATGCGGCGGGCGCGGCGGCTGTCGCGGCCTGTCAGCAGGCGAACGGCGGGCAATGCGCGGTGGCTGCGCTGCTTCTGCCGCGCGGGTACAAGGCCCGTGATCTGACGCTCAGCCAGGCCGCGACCAAGCGCGTCGTGGATGGGTGGGACGACGGCGGGATGCCGAAATTCCTGGCCTATTCGCCGACGACCCATGCCTGGGGCATTGCCAAGGGGCCGACGGCGAGCGCGCGCACCGCGATCGAAAGCTGCAAGGAGTCGGACTGCGTGGTTGCCATCGCAGACCAATAAATGTGAAAAACCCGCTCAGGTTTGATCCACGTCAACGCGCGGGCTGCGACAGAGTGTATCAGGTTTTTTGCATATGTTTACTGGATGTGCATAGGTATTGTGCAGAACGTGAACAGGAGAATCGGGACGCCCGGGAGGGATGCGCGTGAATTACGAGACCAAACTGGATGCGGCACTGACACGGCTGCATGACGAAGGGCGCTACCGCGTCTTCATCGACATCGAGCGTGAGAAGGGGAATTTCCCGCACGCGACATGGCGCAAGGAAGACGGCACGGAACGCCCCGTCACGATCTGGTGCGGGAACGACTATCTCGGCATGGGCCAGCACCCGGTGGTGCTCGAGGCGATGCACGGGGCCATCGACGCCACCGGCGCGGGGTCGGGCGGCACGCGCAACATTTCCGGCACGACCGTCTATCACAAGCGTCTGGAAGCCGAACTGGCCGATCTGCACCGCAAGGAAGCGGCGCTTCTGTTCACCTCGGCCTACATCGCCAACGACGCGACCCTGTCGACGCTGCCCAAGCTGTTCCCCGGTCTCATCATTTATTCCGACGCGCTGAACCACGCTTCGATGATCGAAGGCGTGCGGCGCAACGGCGGGGCCAAGCGCATCTTCCGCCATAACGATGTCGAGCATCTGCGCGAACTCCTCGCCGCCGACGATCCGGCGGCCCCCAAGCTGATCGCGTTCGAGTCGGTCTATTCGATGGACGGCGACTTCGGCCCGATCGAAGCGATCTGCGATCTCGCCGACGAATTCAACGCGCTGACCTATATCGACGAGGTTCATGCGGTCGGCATGTATGGCCCGCGCGGGGCCGGTGTTGCCGAGCGTGACGGTCTGATGGGCCGAATCGACATCATCAACGCCACGCTGGCCAAGGCCTACGGCGTGATGGGTGGATACATCGCCGCATCGGCGAAAATGGTTGATGCCATAAGGTCTTACGCGCCGGGCTTCATCTTCACCACGTCGCTGGCCCCGGCGCTCGCCGCGGGTGCGGCGGCCTCGGTTCGTCACCTCAAGACCGATCAGACCCTGCGCGACCAGCACCAGACGCAGGCCAAGATTCTCAAGACCCGGCTCAAGGGGCTGGGTCTGCCGATCATCGACCATGGCTCGCACATCGTGCCCGTCATCGTCGGCGACCCGGTTCATACCAAGCAACTGTCGGACATGCTGCTCGACGGCTATGGCATCTACGTGCAGCCGATCAACTTCCCGACCGTGCCGCGCGGGACCGAGCGTCTGCGCTTCACGCCGTCGCCCGTTCACGGCCCGAAAGAGATGGACGCGCTGGTCAAGGCGATGGACGAACTCTGGTCGCACTGTGCGCTGAATCGCGCCGAGCTCTCCGCTTAACCACTTAATCTCGTGCAAGAATCGTTGCAGGCTGCTAAATATCGGTTAAGGAACCCATAGCGGTTCGGAATCGTTACGGGACTAACGAAACCGCCGAAGGTACGGCCACGAGTAATAGGGGCAGGCTGCATGATCAGGCGTTGGATCACGCCTCAGGTCACGAAAGAAGAGCAACCGACCGGTTTCGACTCTTTCGAGTTGCGCTTGGGTGACATCATGCGCGGGGAACGCGCCACCCTGAGCAAATCCCTGCTCGACGTTCAGCGTGAACTCAAGATCAAGGCGACCTACATCGCGGCGATCGAGAATTGCGACATCACCACCTTCGAAACCCCCAGCTTCATCGCCGGATACGTGCGGTCCTACGCCCGGTATCTGGGCATGGACCCGGACTGGGCGTTTAAAGCATTCTGCGCCGAAAGCGGGTTCGAACCCGCGCATGGGCTGTCGCCTTCGGCCTCGGTCGTCGCAAAGCCCGAAAAGGTGCGCGAGACCGCGCCTGACCCGTTGGCCAATCCGAATGCAAGCTATGTGCCGCGCCCCTCGTCGATTTTCGAGGGGATCGAGCCGGGCGCCGTGGGATCGGTCGCGGTGCTGGTCGGCATCGTCGGCATCCTCGGTTTCGGTGGCTGGTCGCTGCTTCAGGAAATTCAAAAGGTGGATTTCGCGCCCGTCGAACAAAGCGTCGGCGTTCTCGAAGACCTGCCGGAACTCGATGCGCCCATCGGCCCGACCGATGGCGATGCGCCGCGCGACGTGGCTGGCCTGAACTCGCCCCCGTCGGTCGAGGCGATGGATCGCATGTATCGGCCCGAGGCGCTCGACGTGCCCGTGCTGATCGCGCGGGACGGCCCGATCTCGACCCTCGATCCGCGCGAAGTGGGCACGATGCCCGACCGCAGCGGCGACGACCGGATCGCGCGCACCGCGCCGCGCCCCGGACAGGCGATCGACGAGGCCGTCAACGAAGCGGTTGCGGATGCGGGCGCCGCGTCCTCCGGCGCCGTGACGGTATTCGGCCCCGACGCGCCTGAAGTCGCCATTTTCGCGGTGCGCCCAAGCTGGGTGCGCGTGCAATCGGCTGACGGCACCACGCTTTTTGAAAAGATCCTCGACGCGGGCGAACGGTATGTGTTGCCGAACTCCGAACAACCGCCGGTCCTGCGCACCGGCAACGCGGGCTCGGTCTATTTCGCCGTGAACGGCGAGGCCTATGGCCCTGCGGGCGAGGGGGCGAGCGTCGTGTCGAACGTGGCTCTTGCGCCGACGGCGATCCACGAAAGCTTCGCGGTCGCGGATGTGCAGGCCGATCAGGATCTGGCGAATTTCATCGCCGTCGCGGACGCCAGCCAGTAAGTCCCTCTCACAGTCTAGTGCCTTGCCGCGCTGCCGCACACGCGGTATCGGTCGGGCGTTCCAACGTTTGCGAGGCCGCATGTCGCACAATCCGATCCGCCCCTGGCGTTCGATCGAGCGCCGCAAATCCCGTCAGATCATGGTCGGCAACGTCCCCGTCGGGGGAGACGCGCCGATCTCGGTCCAGACCATGACGAACACGGTCACGACCGACGTGGCCGCGACCATCGCGCAGGTGCAGGCCGCCGCCGAAGCGGGTGCGGACATCGTGCGCGTCTCGGTCCCAGATCAGGCGTCGTCCAAGGCGCTGAAAGAGATCGTGGCGGAAAGCCCGGTCCCGATCGTGGCCGACATCCATTTCCACTACAAACGCGGCATCGAAGCCGCCGAGGCGGGCGCGGCCTGCCTGCGCATCAACCCCGGGAACATCGGTTCCGAGGACCGCGTGCGCGAGGTGATCGCGGCGGCCCGCGATTACGGCTGTTCCATGCGCATCGGCGTGAACGCCGGGTCGCTGGAGCGTCACCTGCTGGAAAAATACGGCGAGCCGTGCCCCGAAGCGATGGTCGAAAGCGGGCTGGAGCATATCCGCATCCTCGAAGACAACGATTTCTTCGATTTCAAGATCAGCGTCAAAGCCTCGGACGTATTCCTGTCGGCTGCGGCCTATCACGCGCTGGCCGACGTCACCGATGCGCCGCTGCACCTTGGGATCACCGAGGCGGGCGGGCTGACCTCCGGCACGATCAAGTCGTCCATCGGTCTGGGCAACCTGCTGTGGGCCGGGATCGGGGATACGATCCGCGTTTCGCTTTCCGCCGATCCGGTGGAAGAGGTGAAGGTCGGCTATGAGATCCTGAAATCGCTGGGCTTGCGGCACCGGGGCGTGAACATCATCTCGTGCCCTTCCTGCGCGCGTCAGGGGTTCGACGTCATCAAGACCGTCGAGGCGCTGGAAAAACGGCTGGAGCACGTCAAGACGCCCATGAGCCTGTCGATCATCGGCTGCGTGGTGAACGGGCCGGGCGAAGCGCTGATGACCGACGTCGGGTTCACCGGCGGCGGGGCCGGGCACGGCATGGTCTATATGGCCGGCAAGCAGGACCACAAGATCGGGAACGAGGGTATGATCGACCACATCGTCGAACTGGTCGAAAAGAAAGCCGAAGAGATCGAGGCCGAGAATGCCGCCGCGGAAGAAGCGGCGCAGTGACCCGCAGCCTCGCCCATGTTTCGCTCGTCGTGCGGGACTATGACGAGGCCATCGAATTCTACGTCGGCACGCTCGGTTTCGAACTGGTCGAGGACAGTTATCAACCGGAACAGGACAAGCGTTGGGTCGTGGTGCGCCCCGGCCCCGACGGCACGTCGATTCTGCTGGCGCGCGCTTCGAATGACCGGCAAGCGGCGTTCATCGGCGATCAGGCCGGAGGTCGCGTGTTCCTGTTCCTGCGCACCGATGATTTCTGGCGCGATTACAACGCGCTGACGGCCAAAGGTGTGACGTTTGTCCGCCCGCCGAAAGAGGCCGATTATGGCACTGTCGCGGTGTTTCAGGACCTGTACGGCACGCTCTGGGATCTTGTCGAATTCACCGACGGGCGCCCCTGAGCGCAGCTCGCCTCAGCTATCCTCGCGTTCGGCCGCGACCATTTCCTGCATCGCCTCGAGCGGCACGTAGCCCCGGATCATCTGGCCGCCCAGAACGAAGGTGGGCGTGCCGGAGATTTCGAGACGTTGCGCGAGCAGGTGGTTTTCCTCGATCTGCCGGTTCACCTCGGGGTCTTCCATCTTCGCCAGAATTTCCTGACTGTCGTAGCCCATGTCATCGGCCATCCGCGCAAGCACTTCTTCGGTCGCGTTGGCACGCAGGGTCATCAGGGCGTCGTGCATCTCGCCATAAGCTTCGTCGCCATGGGCGAGCTTGGTGGCGATGGCGAAGCGGGCCGAGGTGACGCTTTCCTGCCCGAGGATCGGGAATTCCTTGTAGATCAGGCGGATATTGCCGTCGCTTTCGAGCAGCGCGTTGATTTCGGGGAAGGCCTTGCGGCAATAGCCGCAGCGGTAATCGACGAATTCGACAAGCGTCACGTCGCCATCCGGGTTGCCCGCAACATGGCTGTAACCGTCGTTGTAGATGCTCTCTTCATTCGCCGCGATCATGGCGACGTCGTTGGCCTCGGCCTGTTCCGCCTGCCGCTGTTCGAGAACCGCGATCGCTTCCATCAGAACTTCGGGGTTCTCGAGCAGATACCCGCGCACCTCGTCACGGAACATCGCACGCTCGTCCTCGGTCATTGCGCCGATGTCGAACGACAGGGCCGGGGTCGAGGCGAGGCCCAGAGCGAGGGCGGCGGCGGAAACGATGCGGGTCATGGTCACTCCAAAATCAGGTTGGCCAGACGCTACGGGGGTGGCGGTCGGGGTTCAATCCCCAAGCGCACCGGGTCCGTAAGGTTGACCTTTTACCGCCGACGCGGGATGTCACAGGCACTAACCGTCGAGGACAGGATGCGCAAATCAAAGAGAAGCGAGGTCGACCCCTTCATCGTCATGGACGTGATGGAAGCCGCGCGGAAGGCGGAAGAGGCGGGGCGTCACATCATCCACATGGAGGTGGGCCAGCCCTCGACCCCCGCACCCGAGGCGGCCCGCCGCGCGGTCGAGGCGGCACTGTCCACAGACGCGCTGGGATACACCGTCGCCCTGGGCCTTCCGGCGCTGCGGCGCGGGATCGCCGGGCTTTACGGGCGCTGGTATGACGTGGAGCTCGATCCGAACCGGGTCGTCGTGACCTCGGGTTCGTCGGCGGCGTTCCTTCTGTCCTTCACGACGCTCTTCGACACCGGCGACCGGATCGGCCTGTCCGACCCCGGATACCCGTCCTACCGCCAGATCCTGAAAGCCCTGGGCCTCACGCCCGTCGGCTTCCCGGCGCGGCCCGAGAACCGCTATCAGCCCGTGCCCGAGGATCTGCCCGAGGGGATCGACGGTCTCATGGTCGCCTCGCCCGCGAACCCGTCCGGCACGATGCTGGGGCGCGACGAACTGGGCGCGCTCATCGGCACCACCGCCGAACGGGGCGTGTCGTTCATCTCGGACGAGATCTACCACGGACTACACTACGAGGATCGTGCGGTGAGCGCGCTGGAGCTGTCCGACGACGTCCACGTCATCAACTCGTTCTCCAAGTATTTCTCGATGACCGGTTGGCGCGTCGGCTGGATGGTGGTGCCGGAGGATCACGTGCGTACGGTCGAACGCATCGCGCAGAACATGTTCATTTGCCCGCCCCATGCGAGTCAGGTGGCCGCGCTGGCGGCACTGGACGCGGTGGACGAACTGGAGGCGAACCGCGCGGTCTATCGCGCGAACCGCGCCCTGATGCTGGACGGTCTCCCGAAAGCCGGATTCGACCGGATCGCGCCGCCGGACGGGGCGTTCTACGTCTATGCCGATGTGTCCGATCATACGGACGACAGCCGGGCCTTCGCGCGGGAAATCCTCGACAAGGCCGGGGTCGCGGTCACTCCTGGGCTGGATTTCGATCCGGTCCGTGGGGCGCGGACGCTCAGGTTTTCCTATGCCCGCTCCACCGACGACATCCGCGAGGGGCTTTCACGCCTTCAGGCGTTCATGGCGGCAAGGTAGCGTTACCAGATTGTGCGGGCTTGCGCCCGCGCAGGATGTGCAGCGCCCCGGCTGACGCCGGGACGCCGCGATGCGGGGCCAGCCCCGCACCCCGAGGTTTCCTTGAAACAGAGAAGGGATGGGCGCAGGCGCGCGCCCTTGCTATGATCTGCGCAAAACGAGCGGGTGGTGCATGAGACGGGCGATTTTTCTGATCGTGATGACGTGCTGGGCCGGGATGGCACAGGCGCAGATGTCGGCATTGGCGCGTCTGACCGGCGACGGGGTCATTCTGTCGCCGAACGCGGGCGGGGTCGCTTTGCGCATCGACATGACACGGGCGGTGCCGTGGCGCGTGTTCTCGCTCGCCGATCCGGCGCGGCTGGTGATGGATTTCTCGGAACTGGACTGGACTGGTGTGGACGAGGCGGCGCTCGCGACCGTGGACGGTGTGGGCGAGGTGCGGACGGGGCTGTTTCGGCCCGGCTGGTCGCGGATCGTCGTGACGCTGGACGGCCCGTTTCTTGTCGAAAGCGCGGGAATGCGCAAGGTGAGCGAGACCCGGTCCGAGGTGTCGGTGCGCACGGTGCCGACGGATGCGGCGACCTTTGCGCGCACGGTCGGGGCACCGCCGAGCGCGGTGTTCAGGATGGCCGACGCGCCGCCGCCGGTGCGCCGGGGCGAGGGGCCGCTGGTGGTCATGCTCGACCCCGGCCATGGGGGGATCGATCCGGGCGCCGAACGCGAAGGCATTCGTGAGGCCGATCTCATGCTCACCTTCGCGCGTGAATTGAAGGAGGTTTTGCTGAGGCAGGACGGGGTCGAGGTCGTTCTGACGCGCGACGAGGACGTGTTCGTCCCGCTCGAGGAGCGGGTGTCGATGGCGCGTGCCGCCGGGTCCGATATTTTCCTGTCGCTCCATGCCGACGCTCTGGCCGAAGGCCGGGCCAACGGGGCGACGGTCTATACGCTGGCCGAAGAGGCCACCGATATCGCGTCGCAGAAGCTGGCCGAACGCCATGACCGGGCCGACCTGCTGGCCGGGGTGGACCTGAGCGAGACGGGCGACGAGGTGGCGCTGGTTCTGATGGATATGGCGCGGGTCGAAACCCGGCCCCGGTCCGACGCGCTTGCGGATGCGATCGTCGAAGGGATCCGCGAGGCGACCGGCTCGACCTACAAGACGCCGCGGCTGGAGGCCGGGTTCTCGGTCCTCAAGGCGCCCGACATTCCCTCGGTCCTGATCGAACTGGGGTTCCTGTCGTCGAAGCGGGACCGCGAAAAGATGGTCGACCCCGAATGGCGGCGTCAGGCCGCCGAGGGCATTCGCAACGCGATCCTCGACTGGGCGCTCGAAGACACGGCGGCGCAGGACCGGCTGAGGCAGTAGGTCAGGCGTTTAGCCCGCGATACTGAGCAAGCCAGACCGAGTGGCCGTTGCAGGTCGGGTCTTCCGGCACGAAGGCGACCTCGTCGAAGCCGTTTTCGTTCAGGAGCTTGCGATACTCGTCCGGGTCCAGCGATGCGTGATAGACGCTTTCGCCTTCGACCCGGCCCATCGCTTCGCCCGCCGCCGGCCCGGTGGTGAAGAGAAGCGCGGTGCGTGGCCGGGCATGGGCCGCGAAGGTGGCGAACATGCCGCGCTGGTCGTCCGCCGACAAGTGGAACATCGAATTCCACGCGAGGATCAGGTCGAAGGTTTCGCCCAGATCGAGCCCGCGCATATCGGCGTGAATGGCGCGAGCGCGGGGCAGGTTGTCGCGAAACAGGACCAGCATCGACCCGGCCCCGTCGACCCCCGTGACCTCGCCATTGCGTTCCTGCAAATAGGCCGCGATGGGCTTGCCCGGACCGCAGCCGAGGTCGAGCACCCGACGCCCCGGCGCATGGTTCAGCGCACGGTCCAGCCATCGGCGTTCGAAAAGCGTCCGGTCGCGGGACCGGGCGAATCCGCGCGCGACTCGGTCGTATGTGGGAAGGATGTCGTCGGGTCTCATGCGGGCGAGAAGGGGGCGGAACTTCCCGCATGTCCAGAAGGCATTTGAATGGCGGGCGAAATCCTGCCCATCGCGCATTCGTGCAGGCCATGTCATGCCGTTCTTTTTTGACCCGGACAACGATCGACCCTATACCCTTTGGCTCAACCTCGGAGGCAGTCTTGATCCGATTCATACTGGGATTTTTCGGCGCCATCTTCTCGTGGCTGACCCTTGGTGCGCTCATGGCCGCCCTTGCCATCGGTGGCATCTTCTGGATGTACGGGCAGGGTCTGCCGTCGACCGAGCAGCTCGAGAATTATCAGCCCGCCACGATCAGCCGGATCTATTCGGGCGAAGGGCAGCTGATGGACGAATTCGCGCGCGAGCGTCGTCTTTATACGCCGCCGGAGCAGATCCCCGATCTGGTGAAATACGCCTTCATCTCGGCCGAGGACAAGAATTTCTACACCCACAAAGGGTATGATCCGCGCGGGATGCTGGCGGCAGCGGTGGAAGCCGCGCGGGGCGGGCGGCTTCGCGGGGCGTCGACGATCACCCAGCAGGTGATGAAGAACTTCCTTCTGTCGTCCGACCGTTCGGCGGAGCGCAAGATCAAGGAACTGATCCTCGCGAGCCGTCTGGAAAACACGCTCGACAAGGAAGACATCCTCGCGCTGTATCTGAACGAGATTTTCTTGGGCCAGAACTCGTTCGGGGTCACGGCGGCCTCGCAGACTTATTTCAACAAGACGCTGGACGAGCTTGCGCCGCATGAGGCGGCGACGCTGGCGGCGATGCCAAAGGCGCCGTCCGACTATCATCCGGTGCGCAACTACGACCGGCTGCTCAACCGCCGGAATTTCATCCTCAAGGAGATGTACGAGAACGGCTACATCACCGAGGATCAGTATCTGTCCGAACGGCAGGAGCCCATTCGCTCGGTCCAGAACGGCGATTTCGAAAGCTTCCGGTCGGCCATGCCGCGCCGCGACTATTTCACCGACGAGATCCGCCGTCAGTTGAGCCGCGATTTCGGGGAAGAGGAATTCTTCGGCGGCGGTCTGACGATCCGCGCGACGGTCGACCCGGAGATGCAGGAAATCGCCGCATGGTCGCTGCGCAAGGCGCTGGAGGACTATGACCGCGCCCGCTCGCCGTGGCGCGGGACCGGCAAGTCCATCGACCCGGCCACCATCGACAACGGCACCTGGGAAGAGGCGCTGGGGGAATTGCGCGTGGCGCGCGACATCGACCTGAACGGGCAATGGTATGTCGCGGTCGTGGACCAGATCGGCTCGAACGAAATGACGGTCAAGATCGAAGGCCAGCCCGAGCCGCAGCCTTGGGTCATTCCGCGCAGCGATACATCGTGGTTCCGGGGCAGCTTCGCCGACAATTTCGAACGCGGCGACGTGATCCACGTGCGCCGCATGACGGATGGCGAGGGGTCCGAGGGTAACTTCGTGCGCTGGTCGCTGCGTCAGGTGCCCGAAGTGCAGGGCGGGTTCATGGCGATGGACGTGAACACCGGCCGCGTGATCGCGATGCAGGGCGGGTTCTCTTACGAGCATTCGACCTTCAACCGCGCGACGCAGGCCACGCGCCAGCCCGGTTCGTCCTTCAAACCCTTCGTCTACGCTTCGGCGCTTTCCACCGGGTTCTCGCCCGCCTCGATCATCATCGACGCGCCGATCGAGATCGACACGGGTGGCGAAATCTGGCGGCCCAAGAACGCGTCGAACCAGTTTTACGGGCCCACGCCGCTGCGCACCGGCATCGAACGGTCGCGCAACCTGATGACCGTGCGTCTGGCGCAGGAGGTCGGAATGCAGACCGTCGCGCGTTATGCCGAACGGTTTGGCGTCTACGATCACCTCGACCCCTATCTCGCCAACGCGCTCGGCTCGGCGGAAACGACGCTGTTCAAGATGGTGTCGGCCTATGCCATGTTCGCAAACGGCGGCGAGCGGGTGGAACCGACGCTCGTCGACCGCGTACAGGACCGTTGGGGGCGTACGATCTATCGTCACGACCAGCGCGACTGTGCCGACTGCAAGGCGGCCCGCCTGCCGTCCGGCGAAGCGCCGCAGATCACCTCGAACCGCGAACGGGTGATGGACGCGATTACCGCTTATCAGCTCACCTCGATGATGCAGGGCGTGGTTCAGCGCGGCACGGCATCGGGGTCCGTGCGCCTTCCGGTGCCGACGGCGGGCAAGACCGGGACCACCAACGATTCGAAGGACGTCTGGTTCGTGGGCTTCACCTCGAACATCGTGGCGGGTTGCTACATCGGTTTCGACCGACCGCGCCCCTTGGGTGGGGCGTCGGGCGGCGGCACCTGCGGCCCGGTGTTCCAGCGTTTCATGGTCGAAGCGGTCAAGAAATACGGTGGCGGCAAGTTCAAGATCCCGCCGGGCGGTCACTTCGTGAAAATCGACCGCTATTCCGGCGCCCGTCTGCCCGACAGCGCGTCGGGGCCGAGCGTGGTGGCGGAATATTTCCGTGACGGCGAAGAACCGATCTTCGGCATCGTGTTCGACGGGGGCTTCGCGATGGGGTCGAACCTGCCGCTTTTCGGCGATCCGGACAGCGGTTTCGGCGGCCAGCAGCAGGTCCAGACCTCGACGGGCGAAACTGTGGTCATTCCCGACCGCGCGAATTCCTCGTCCCTGTCCGCAGGCGGACTTTATTAACCTGAACAAAGGGTTGTGGGCCACCTGTTCATGCGATCACCGGAATAATCCGATCTTCGGATCATTTTCGCCATTGTCATGACACCCCCCGGACCACTATGTTCAATGGGCGGTGGTCCGCTTGCCGGATGACCCGAAAGTTTCGCTGCTTGCACGCCGCACCGCGCGAGGATCGCGCAGGAGGCTGGGAGCAGACCGAGTTGGCCGCAAGGCCAGGGCAGGCGGGCATGACAAAACCCGAACGCCAGACATTCGTCCGGGGGCACAGACCCGTCCGGACCCGAACGGGCCCCATCAAGGGGTCGGAGAAGAAACGCGATGAGGCGCGACGCGGCACTGATGGGACATGACGCAGGGCAAGAGCCCGTGCGCAGCCTGCGTGCCACCGCACCGACGCTCGCCCAGACAAGACACCCCAAATCGACGACCGCTCCCCCGGGGGCGGCATTCGCATATGCGGGTGCAATGAGATCAAATGGCCAAGAAAATGCTCATCGACGCCACGCACGCGGAAGAAACCCGCGTTGTCGTGGTGGACGGAAACAAAGTCGAAGAATTTGACTTCGAATCCGAAAACAAACGCCAGCTAGCCGGAAACATCTACCTCGCCAAAGTCACCCGTGTGGAGCCCTCGCTTCAGGCGGCCTTTGTCGATTACGGCGGGAATCGCCACGGCTTCCTCGCGTTCTCGGAAATTCACCCGGACTACTACCAGATCCCGGTCGCCGACCGTGAGGCGCTGCTCGAGGAAGAGCGCGCCTATGCCGAGGCGCTCGAGCGTGAGGAAGAGGGGCGCAAGTCCCGCCGCAGCGCGCCCAGAGCCGAGGAAACCCGCTCGGACGACGAGGTCGTGACCAAGGACGCCGAGCCGCAGGGCATGGACGTGATCGACCTCGACGAAGGTGGGGAGGCTGACGAAGCCTCGTCGCCGATGGAACGGGTCGCGGATACGCCGGTTGAAGAACCGTCGGACGAGACGGGCGAGGATGTGGACGACGCCGAAGAGGGTGCCGATGCCTCCGACGAGGCCGAGGCTTCCGGCGACGACGACTCTGATGCGAAACCGTCCCGGTCGCGCCGCTCGCGGTCGCGCTCCCGGTCGCGGTCCAGATCGCGCCCGAGCGACGAGGAAGACGCCAAGCCGGTCGATGCGGCCGAAAAGGACGACACCATCGAATCCGTGGCCGACGACGACGACCACGAAGATATTCGCCCGCCGCGCAAACCGCGCCCGCGCAAGTACAAGATTCAGGAAGTCGTCAAGGTTCGCCAGATCCTGCTCGTTCAGGTCGTGAAAGAGGAGCGCGGCAACAAAGGTGCGGCGCTTACCACCTACCTGTCGCTGGCGGGTCGCTACTGCGTGCTGATGCCGAACACCGCCCGTGGCGGTGGCATTTCGCGCAAGATCACCAACGCGGTGGACCGCAAGAAGCTCAAGGAAATCGCGACCTCGCTCGACGTGCCGAAGGGCGCGGGGCTGATCGTGCGCACGGCGGGTGCCAAGCGCACCAAGACCGAGATCAAGCGCGACTACGAATACCTTCAGCGCATGTGGGAACAGATCCGCGAACTGACGCTGAAATCCACGGCGCCGGCGAAGATTTATGAAGAGGGTGACCTCATCAAACGGTCGATCCGCGACCTTTACAACAAGGACATCGACGAGGTGCTCGTCGAGGGCGAGGGCGGTTACCGGATCGCCAAGGACTTCATGAAAATGATCATGCCGTCCCACGCCAAGAACGTGAAGAACTACCACGACCAACTGCCGCTCTTCGCCCGCTATCAGGTCGAAAGCTACCTGTCGTCGATGTTCAACCCGACCGTTCAGCTGAAATCCGGCGGCTACATCGTCATCGGCGTGACCGAGGCGCTGGTCGCCATCGACGTGAACTCGGGCCGGGCCACAAAAGAGGGCTCGATCGAGGAAACGGCGCTCAAGACCAACCTCGAAGCCGCCGAAGAAGTGGCGCGCCAACTGCGTCTGCGCGACCTTGCCGGTCTGATCGTGATCGACTTCATCGACATGGAAGAGCGCAAGAACAACAACGCGGTCGAGAAGAAGCTGAAAGACAAGCTCAAGACCGACCGCGCGCGCATTCAGGTGGGCCGCATCTCGGGCTTCGGCCTGCTCGAGATGAGCCGCCAACGCCTGCGCCCCGGCATGATCGAGGCGACGACCCAGCCCTGCGCCCATTGCCACGGCACGGGTCTGATCCGGTCCGACGACAACCTCGCGCTCAACATCCTGCGTCAGCTGGAAGAAGAGGGCACGCGGGGCCGCTCGAAAGAGGTCTTGCTCAAGGCCCCGGTAGGTATCGTGAACTTCCTCATGAACGTGAAGCGCGAGCATATCGCGCAGATCGAGGCGCGTTATGGCATGGCGATCCGGCTTGAGGCCGATCCCTTCCTGATCTCGCCCGATTTCGAGATCGAGAAGTTCAAGACCGCGACCCGCAGCGTGGCCGAAGTGACCGCGCCGGTCGTCTCAGTCGATGCGTCGCTGATGGAGGATCTGGACGAGGATATCGAGGACGAGACCGAAGAGGATCAGTCCGAAGAGACCTCGGAAGCGTCCGAGACCAACGAGGACGACGATCAGCCGAAGAAAAAGCGCCGCCGCCGCCGCCGTCGCGGTGGCCGAGGCCGCAACAAGTCGCGCTCCGATGAGGATGGCGACGAGAGCGGCGACGAGGCGCAAGGGCCGGGCGAAGCCGCCGAGGCCCCTGCGGAGAGCGAAGGCGCGGATGCGGCGACCGAAGCGCCCGCCGAGGCCGACGTGACGCCCGAGGCTGCCGAAGCCGAAGCAGCGCCGGACGTAGCCGAGAAGCCCAAGCGCAAGCGTGCGCCGCGCAAGAAAAAGACCGACGAGGCCGAAGCCGCGCCTGCCGAGGCGGAAGCCGAGAAACCGGCCGAGGCCGAAAAGCCCAAGCGCAAGCGCGCCCCGCGCAAGAAGAAGACCGACGAGACGGTCGAGGCGGTCGCGGACACGCCGACCGAGCCGGTGACCGAAGCGGTGGCCGAGCCGGTCACGGAAGCGCCGGAAACGGTGTCCGAAGCCACGGCCCCGGAAGCCGAGGTCGCGCCGGAGGTTGCTGACGAAACGCCTGCGCCCGTCGATGCGGCGATGGCCGAGGCCGACACGACGCCGGAACCGGAAGCCACGCCCACGGGCAACGACCCCGAGGACATGCCGTCCGAGGCGGAGGCCCCGTCGCAGAAAAGCGATCCGGTCGTGGAAGAAACCCTTGCCCAGCCGGCGCCGCAGCCCGAACCGGAACCTGCGATGGCCGAGGGCGAGGCGGACGAGAAATCCAAGCCCAAGCGGCGCGGGTGGTGGAACCGAGGGTAAGACCCCGGGCACCGGACAAACAAAAAGGGCGGGTCAAGCGACCCGCCCTTTCTCATTCTATGTCAGGGCTTTACTCGGCCCCGCGTGACAGGGCCGCGACCCCGGTGCGCGCCATTTCGACCAAGCCGAGCGGGCGCATGAGGTCCGCGAAGGCGTCGATCTTGTCCGGCGCACCCGTCAGTTCGAAGACGAAGCTTTCCAGCGTGGAGTCCACTGCATTGGCCCGGAAAATGTCGGCCATGCGCAGGGCCTCGACCCGTTTTTCGCCAGTGCCCGCCACCTTGAACAGCGCGAGTTCCCGTTCGACCGAAGCACCTTCGACCGTCAGGTCATGCACCCGGTGCACCGGCACGATCCGCCCAAGCTGGGCCTTGATCTGTTCGATCACCGCAGGTGTCCCGCCCGTGACGATGGTAATGCGCGACTGGTGCCCGGTGTGGTCGACCTCGGCCACGGTCAGCGAGTCGATGTTGTAACCACGGCCCGAAAACAGCCCGATCACGCGCGCCAGCACACCCGGTTCGTTGTCCACGATCACCGCCAGCGTATGCGTCTCGACGATATCCGAATTCGGATCGCGCAGGTCATAGGCCGACTTCTTGGAGGAGCCTTTTTTGATCTTGAGAGCGTTCATATCCTGTCCCCCTTACACCAGCACCGCGCCCGACGTGCCGATCGCATCGGCGGTCGAGGCTTCACCCAGAAGCATCTTGTTGTGCGGCTCGCCCGACGGGATCATCGGGAAGCAGTTCTCGTGCTTCTCGACCATGACGTCGAGGATGAAGGGACCGTCGTAGTCCAGCATCTCCTGAATAGCGTCGTCCAGCTCGGCGGGGTCTTTGACCAGCCGTCCCTTGCAGCCGAAGGCTTCTGCGAGTTTCACGAAGTCGGGCAGGGCCTCGGACCACGAATGGGAATAGCGCTCGCCGTGCAGAAGCTCCTGCCACTGGCGCACCATGCCGAGCCGTTCGTTGTTCAAGATGAATTGCTTGATCGGCAGGCGGAACTGCACCGCCGTCCCCATTTCCTGCATGTTCATCAGCCACGAGGCTTCGCCCGCCACGTTGATGACCACGCTGTCCGGGTGCGCCATCTGCACACCCACGCTCGCCGGCAGGCCGTAACCCATTGTGCCCAGACCGCCCGAGGTCATCCAGCGGCCCGGTTCGTCGAAGCCCATGAACTGCGCGGCCCACATCTGGTGCTGGCCCACTTCGGTCGTCACGTAACGATCCATGCCGCGCGTGATCGCTTCCAGCCGCTGAAGCGCGTGCTGTGGTTTGATCGTCTGGGTCGAGTTCTTGTAGTCGAGGCAGTTCACCTCTTTCCACGCGTCGATCTGCTTCCACCAGTTCCCCAGCGCCTCGACATTGGTCTTGCGCCCGCGCGACTTCCATATGCGCAGAAGGTCTTCGAGCACATGGCCCACGTCCCCGACGATGGGCAGGTCGACATGGATCACCTTGTTGATCGACGAGGGGTCGATGTCGATATGCACCTTCTTCGAGCCGGGCGAGAACGCGTCAATGCGCCCCGTGATCCGGTCGTCGAACCGCGCGCCGACGTTGATCATCAGGTCGCAGTCGTGCATCGCCATGTTGGCTTCGTAAAGCCCGTGCATCCCCAGCATCCCGAGCCAGTTCTTGCCGGATGCCGGGTAGGCGCCCAGACCCATCAGGGTCGAGGTGATCGGGAAGTTCGTGGCATCCACCAGTTCACGCAAAAGCTGGCTCGCCGCCGTGCCGGAGTTGATGACGCCGCCGCCAGTGTAGAACACCGGGCGTTCCGCCGCTTCGATCATCTCGGCCAGACGGGTGATCGCGTCGATATCGCCCTTCACCTGCGGCTGGTAATGTTCGGTGCGCGCCTTCTGCGGCTCTACGTAAGTGCCTTGGGCGAATTGCACGTCCTTGGGGATGTCGATGAGCGTCGGGCCGGGGCGGCCCGTGGTCGCCACGTGGAACGCCTGATGGATCGTGTCGGCCAGCTTGTTCGTGTCCTTCACCAGCCAGTTGTGCTTGGTGCAGGGGCGGGTAATGCCGACCGTATCGGCCTCCTGAAACCCGTCGGTGCCGATCATGAAGGTGGGCACCTGGCCGGTCAGCACGACGATCGGGATCGAGTCGAGCAGGGCGTCGGTCAGACCCGTGACCGCGTTGGTCGCGCCCGGGCCGGAGGTGACGAGCACGACACCGGGTTTCCCGGTCGAACGGGCATAGCCCTCGGCGGCATGGACCGCGCCTTGTTCATGGCGCACCAGAACATGACGGATGTCGTTTTGTTGGAACACCTCGTCATAGATCGGAAGAACGGCGCCGCCGGGATATCCGAATACCGTGTCCACACCCTGATCCTTCAGGGCCTGAACCACCATTTTCGCGCCGGTCATCTGACGTGTCATGTCTTTCTCCGTGTGGGCGTCGCGCCCGTATCTCCGGTCATAAAAAAGCCCCCGATTTTCTGTCGGGGGCGCATGGGGAACCTTCAGGGGTCCGTTACCGTCCCATGCGCCTATATCCTACGATGACTACAAGGCTTTCCACGACCGCTCTCCTTTGTGGTGCGGGGACATTATGGGTCGGCTGTCGGGGCGTCAACGCCAAATGGCTGAATAAAGTGTCGCACTAGTGGATTTTGGCGACATTTTCTTTCCTTTTTGCGGGCCTGAAGGGGGATTGTGAAAATGCGAGCGCGTCCGAGATACCGACTCGGGTGTTTTCAGGCGGGAAGAAACGCATCCGTGATAGAGTCCGGTCGGATTTTACACGGCTGTCATGGAAGCGACTCCGCTTTGTCACAGGTCGAAACGAGGCTCGCGCACGGACGCCGACTCGGCGCACCCGAACAGCCAGCCAATAAGGAGCAAGCCCCGTGAAAGACCAAGACACCTCGAACCTGTCGTGGGACGAATTCGACGAGATGCGCGACCCGCGCCCGGCGACCAATGATTTCGACGCCGTCGTGGAACGGGCCATCACCCGTCGCGGCTTTCTGGGCGGCGCGCTGGCCTTCGGCTCGGCCGCGACCGTTTTTGGGTCGGCCATGCTGACCTCAAGCCGCGCTCAGGCTGCGGCCCACGGGGGCTTCGGGTTCGAGCCGATCGACATCGCCACCGATTTCGACATCCACGTGCCCGAAGGATACGAGTGGAAAACGCTCGTGCGCTGGGGCGATGCGCTTTGGACCGAAGCCGATGGCGCCTATGACGCCGAGACCGGCGTTTCGCCCGCCATGTCGGACAAGGTGTTCGGTGAGAACACGGACGGGATGGAGACGTTTTTTGTCGATGGCAAGGAACTGATCGCCGTGAACTCGGAATACGTGAACCCCAAGATCAACCTGCCCGCCGCCTCGGACGGCACGCCGCAGAACGCGGATGAGGTGATGCTCTTGAAGAACCTTCAGGGCGTGACGGTCATGGAAGTCGCGCAGAACGGCGGCACCTATGAGGTGGTGAAGGACAGCCCTTACAACCGCCGCATCACGCATGAAACCCAGATGACCATGGACGGCCCCGCAGCCGGTCACGCGCTGGTGCAGACCAACGCCGACCCCGAAGGCATGAGCCCCAAAGGCACGATGAACAACTGCGGTTCGGGCAAGACGCTGTGGGGCACCTACCTGACCTGTGAAGAGAACTTCAACGGCTACTTCGGTGCCACCGGCGGTTATGACGAAACCGACGGTCTGTCGCGCTACGGCATCGGCGGCGAGGGCCGCTATGCCTACGAAAAATTCGACCCGCGCTACGACCTGACCGCCGAGCCGAACGAGCCGAACCGCCACGGCTGGATCACCGAGATCGACCCGACCGATCCCGAAAGCACCCCCGTCAAGCACACCGCCCTTGGCCGCTTCAAGCACGAGAACGCCGAGATGGTGCAGGCCGCCGATGGCCGTGTCGTGGTCTACATGGGCGACGATGAGCGGGGCGAGTTCATCTATCGCTACGTCTCGAACGGCACCTATGCCGAAGGCGGCTCGACCGAGGGTCTGCTGTCGGACGGTCAGCTTTACGTCGCCAAGTTCAACGACGACATGACCGGCGAATGGATCGCGCTGACCCCCGAAGCCACCGGCATGTCGCTGGAAGAAACCCTCGTCTTCTCGCGCATGGCCGCCTCGGCTGTCGGCGCGACGTCGATGGACCGCCCGGAATGGATCGCGGCGAACCCGCTCAAGGCCGAGGCCTATTGCGCGCTCACCAACAACTCCAAGCGCGGCGGCGACGCCATGCCGGTGAACGCGGCCAACCCGCGTGAGACCAATGAATACGGTCAGATCGTGCGTTGGGTTCCGGCGGGCGACGACCACGGCGCCGACACCTTTGCCTGGGATCTGTACGTGATGGCGGGCAACCCGCAGGTCTACGACAACGCATACGGCGGGTCCGAGAACGTCACCGACGGCAACATGTTCAACTCGCCCGACGGCATGGCGTTCGACAGCAAGGGGATGTTGTGGATCCAAACCGATGGCGACGATTCGAACGAGGGCGACTTCGCCGGGCAGGGCAACAACCAGATGCTCGTCGGGAACACCGAAACCGGGGAAATCGCCCGCTTCCTCACCGCACCCAATGGGGCCGAAGTGACGGGCCTGTGCTGGAACGAAGACAACACGGTCGCCTTCGTCGGCATCCAGCATCCGGGCGGTTCTTGGCCCGATGGCAACGGCAAGCCGCGCTCGTCGATCATTCAGGTCTGGCGCACGGACGGTGCCCCGGTCGGCTGATCCAACGCATTTGATGACGGTCGGGCGTCTCCCTCACGGGAGGCGCCTGTTTTTTCAAGCGGAGCAGGTCAGTCGGCGTTATCGGGTTCCGGCTCGACCTTGCGCGACGGGCCCCAGAGCACCTCAAGTTGCGGCAGGAGGAGCGAGACGAAAATCGCGACGACGGCAGCGATGGCCGTGGCGGCGGGGCTGGTGACGATGGGGTCGCCGGGCGTCGCGGCGGCCCAGGCCCAGAACGCGATGACCGAAGACAAAAACGGCCACATCGGAAAGGTGAGGACCGACGGCGTCGCACGCTTCCCCGCCTTTTCGCGGGCCGCGGCGGCTGCGTCCTCCGCCCGTTTTTCGACCTTGTAGTCCACGAAGACGTAAAGCCAGATCAGCAGGTGGCAGGCCACGAACAGGTAGGGCCAGAACACCGCGCCATCGGTCTGGCCAAGCCCGTTGAAGATCGCAAGCCCGGTGATGTAGAACGCCATGATCTCGGCCGGGAAATACTGCCCCAACACGTCGAGGGCCGAGGTGACCTTGGCCTTGGCCGTGCCGGGGTCGGCGTCCGCATCCGGCTTCGGCTCCTGCGCAGCGGCTGCGGCGATCCGGGCTTCCAGCGTCTCGACGCTCTCGCCATTGTCGCGGGCAAGGCGGGCGAGGCCCATGACCTCGTCCATGTCGAGCTTGAACGATGGATCGGGCACCTTGGCCGACCGTTGAGCCGCGTAATTGCGCTGCAATGACCCACGTATTGACATGGCTGTCCCCCGAAAAAACGTCGAAAACGAACCCGTTCAGTATAATGCGGGATCAGTCTAGCGTCTGGGAGGCGTTTGACTAGCGCTTCTTGACCGGCTGCGCGCCGGGCAGGGCGATCTGGGCGACCTGTTCGGCGATCGGATCGTTGGACAGCGGATGCTGGCGCGTGTCGAAATTCTCGGCGTCTTCCATCGGGGTCCACTGACCGCCGACATAGACTTCGAGCGCCGCGAACTTGGCCTTGTAGTCCATCTTGGGCGATCCGGGCACCCAGTAGCCGAGGTAGACGTAAGGCAGCCCCGCCTCCTGCGCGAGCCGGATGTGATCGAGGATCACGTAGGTGCCGAGGCTGTCGGCGTGGCGGGCGGGATCATAGAAGCTGTAGACCATCGACAGCCCGTCATCGAGCACGTCGGTCAGGCAGACGGCGGCCAGATCACGGGTCCGGCGATCCTCGGACCGGACGGAATATTCGATCACCCGCGATTTGATCGGGGTTTCCTCGATCATCGCGGCGAATTCGAACACGTCCATGTCGGCCATACCGCCGTCCGCATGACGCGCGTCGAGGTATTTGCGGAAAAGCTCGTATTGTTCCTCGGTCGCCCAGGGCGCACGGGTGCGGCGGGCGAGCTGCGCGTTCTTCTTCTCGGTGCGCCGCTGGCTTTTCGACTCGGTGAAATCCTTGACCCTGATCCGGGCGGACAGGCAGGCGTTACAATCCGAGCATGACGGGCGATAAAGCACGTTCTGGGACCGGCGGAACCCCTGCTTGGACAGGGTATCGTTCAGCGCCTCGGCCTGTTCGCCCTGAAGCGCCGTGAACAACTTCCGCTCCAGCCGACCCTCGAGGTAAGGGCAGGGCTGCGGCGCAGTCACGTAGAACTGCGGGGCGAGGGGAAGAGTGTGACGCATAGAGACGCGAAGTGTTCGGTGGTTTCGGACCCAGTTTCACGAAACCTATCAACGAAACCTTAACCCGCCAAGCCCCGCAGGGCATTTGGGTAAATCACCGCCGGTCACATCCGCGCGGAGCGGTTGATCGCGGCGGTGCCGAGCACGAGGTCGGTGAGGCCCTGACCCCGATCCCCGGTCATCATCAGGATGATGGATGCGATCTGCGGCAGGACGAAGGACATCGACAGGGTGTAGCCCAGCGTGTGCATCACGGCGGTCCCGAGGTCGAGCCGCTGGCCGTCGTGCCGCCGGATCTCGATCGACATCAGGCGCATCCCCAGCGTGGCCGACCCGTTGGCGAGCGTCACCACACGGTAGACGAACCCGACGACGAGCCACAGGAAGCCCGCGAAGAAAAAGCCGATTCCGACGGTCAGCAGAATGAAGAGCAGGACGAGGCCAACCACGATCAGCGTATCGAACACCCAGGCCAGCGCGCGCTTGGCGGGCACATCGGCATAGAACTCCGACTGGTAGTCGGGATCGGGCAGTCCGGTATAGGTGGCGGTGTTCATCATGGTCCCCATATGGAAAAGGCGGTCGGCCCCGACAAGCGGGGCCGCGCGATCTTATTTCGGCTCTTTCGCCACGACGGCATCGTCGTCACCGTCCTCGTCGTCCGAGCTGTCTTCGATCCGACCGCTGCGGGCCGCATCGGCGCGTTCGTTCATGAACTGGTCGAATTCCGACTTGTCCTTGGCCTGGCGCAGGCGGTCGAGGAAAGCCTCGAACTGCTCCTGCTCGTCCATCAGGCGTTGCAGGGTTTCGGCCTTGTAGGAATCGAAGGCGGTGTTGCCCGAGCTTTTGAAGCTGCGTCCGCGACCATTGTCCCAGACATAGGCGTAGGTGTCATGGCCGTGACGGCGGCCGTGGCGGTGACGGCCATGCGGGCCGTTGCAGGATTTCGAGAACATGCGTTTGCTCCAGATCATGTACATCAGAAGGGCGAGGCCCACGGGCCAGAAGAAGACGAACCCGAGGACCATGAGCGCGATCCACGCGCCCTTGCCCCGTTCGTCGAGCCAGGCCTCGGTCTTGTTGAACCAGCCCTTGGACTTCGGAGGGGCGGTTTCGCTCATCGTCGTCATCGTGTTTCCTTTCTGCACGGAAGGTGCGGTGTCAGTGCGATGTGAATTCCTTTCACATTACCAAGATCGGGACCGCACCCCGCCATTTCAAGGAAAAATGTGAAGGCTTTTCACATTAATTTCGATCAGACAATGAAATCAGTGACTTGTGCGCCCGTCAGCCGCTCGATATCGCGGGGGTTCACAGAGAATATGTGCCGTGGCGTGCCTGCTGCGGCCCAGATCACGTCGAAATCGAAGAGCCGAGGGTCCATGAAGGCCCGGATCGGGTTCAGGTGCCCGATGGGGGCGACCCCGCCGATGGCAAAGCCTGTCTGCGACCGGATCAGGCCCGCATCGGCCTTACCCAACGCTTCGCCCGCCGCCGCGCTGGCCTTGGCGTCGTCCACCCGGTTGCCGCCTGCGGTCAGGAACAGGATCGCCTGCCCGTCGTCCTCGCCGCGAAAGATGATCGACTTGACGATCTGGTCGATCTCACAGCCCGCCGCGCGGGCCGCATCCGCCGCCGTGCGCGTGCCCTCGGCCATTTCGAGGATGGAAATGTCCAGCCCGGCCTCGGCCGCCGCCCGTTCGACGCGTTTCAATGACTTGCTCATGGCGGCATCATGCACGGGCGGATCGGCTTGACCACCCCCGACCGCGCAGCCAATCTCCGCGCCATGTCGTTCGCCAGCCATATCACCCGTTGCCCGCGCCCGTTCGAAACCGACCCGGCCAGGGAAATCGCCACATCGTTCGCAGACCTTGCCCCGGAAATGGTCGAGGTTCTGTCGGGCACGGCGGGCTGTTCGCCCTATCTCATGGGCCTCATGACGAAAGAGGACGCGTGGCTGCGTGAGGCCCTGTCGATGGACCCTGACGAGGCGATCGACAAGGCGCTGGTCATCGAGGGCGAAAGCGAGGCCGATTTGTCCGCCGCGCTCAGGCAGGCCAAGCGCCGCGTCGCGCTTTACACCGGGCTGGCCGATCTTGCCGGGGTCTGGCCGCTGGAAAAGGTCACGGGCGCGCTGACCCGGCTTGCGGATATCGCCACCGACAAGGCGCTGAAGTTCCACGTCGGGCGTGAGATCGCCCGCGGCAAGCTGCCCGGTGCGACCGAGGACGACATCGCGACCGCTGGCGGGGCCTTCGCGCTTGCGATGGGCAAGATGGGGGCCGGGGAGCTGAACTACTCCTCCGACATCGACCTTATCATGCTGTTCGATGAGACGCGCTATGACGACGACGATTACCACGACGCCCGCGCCAGCCTGATCCGCGCGGTGCGCAAGATGTCGTCGATGCTGTCCGAGAACACCGCCGACGGCTATGTCTTTCGCACCGACCTGCGCCTGCGTCCCGATCCCTCGGTCACGCCCGTCATCATCTCGACCGATGCCGCCGAACGCTATTACGAAAGCCTCGGCCGCACGTGGGAGAGGGCGGCGCATATCAAGGCGCGCACCTGTGCGGGCGATATCGAGGCGGGCGACAGGTATCTCGAGGTGCTGCGGCCCTTCGTCTACCGCAAACACCTCGATTTCGCGGCCATTCAGGACGCGCACGACATGCGGTTGCGCATTCGCGAGCACAAGGGGCTGGGCGGTCCGATCACGCTGCCGGGGCACGACATGAAGCTCGGGCGCGGCGGCATTCGCGAGATCGAGTTCTTCACCCAGACCCGGCAGTTGATCGCTGGCGGGCGCGATCCCGAACTGCGCCTGCGCGGCACGGTCGAAGGGCTGGCCGCTTTGGTCGAGAAGGGCTGGGTGCCCGCCGATGTGGCCGAGACGCTGACCCGGCACTACCGCTTCCACCGCGATGTCGAGCACCGCGTCCAGATGGTGCGCGATGCCCAGACGCACAAGCTGCCCAGCACGGACGAGGGCTTCCGGCGGCTGGCCTGCATGATGGACATGGACCGCGCGCACCTCGTGTCCGACCTCACGACCGCGCTGACCGAAGTGCATGACCTGACCGAGGGCTTCTTTGCCCCCGGCGATGCCTCGGCCCCGACTGCGGACCTCGACAAGGAAGAGGCCGAGATCGTCGAGGGGTGGAAGGCTTATCCGGCGCTGCGTTCATCGCGTGCCGTCACCATCTTCGACCGGCTGAAACCGGATTTGCTGGCGGCTCTCAAGGGGGCCGCGCGCCCCCGCGAGGCGATCATCAATTTCGACAAGTTTCTCAGCGGCTTGCCTGCGGGCGTTCAACTGTTTTCCCTGTTCGATTCGAACCCGACGCTGGTCGATCTGATCGTCGATATCGCCGCTACCGCGCCCGCGCTTTCCGTCTATCTGGGCCGCAACGCGCAGGTGCTGGACGCGGTGATCGGGGGCGATTTCTTCTCGGCATGGCCCGGTGAAAGCGGCCTGCGGGCCGATCTTCAGGAAACGCTCGACGCGCTCCCGGACTACGAAGCCAAGCTCGACGGGGCGCGGCGCTGGATGAAGGAATGGCATTTCCGCATCGGTGTTCACCTGCTGCGCGGCCTGACGCCCCCGGCCGAGGCGGGGCTGGACTACGCCGACCTCGCCGATGCCGTGGTCCGGGTGATCTGGCCGCTGGTGGCGGAGGAATTCGCGCGCAAACACGGAACGCCACCGGGCAATGGGGCGGTTCTGCTCGGCATGGGCAGCCTTGGTGCGCGCACCGTCGGCCCGGCGTCGGACCTCGACCTGATCGTCATCTATGATGCGCCGGGCGACGCGGAGTCGGACGGCAAAAGACCCCTTGGGTCAAGGGCTTATTACTCACGCCTCACGCAGGCGATGGTGACGGCGCTTTCGGCCCAGATGCCCGAAGGGCGGCTTTACGAAGTCGACATGCGGCTGCGCCCCTCAGGCCGTCAGGGTCCGGTCGCCACATCGCTCGCCGCGTTTTCCGCCTACCAGCGGGACGAAGCCTGGACGTGGGAGCATCTGGCGCTCACCCGTGCCCGGCCCATCGCGGGCGACATGGCCATCGGCGACGCGGTCGAAGACGTCCGGGCCGAGGTGTTGGGCCGCGACCGCGACCCGGCCCGCACCATCGCCGACGTGGTCGAGATGCGCGCCCGGATCGCCGAAGCCAAGGGCGACACCGGGCCGTTGGACCCCAAGATCGGGCCGGGGCGCTTGCAGGACATCGAACTCGTCGCGCAATGCGCCGCGGTTCTTGCCCCCGAAACGCCCCGGCTGACCGAGGATCAGATCGCCATCGGGGTCGAGATCGGCTGGATCACGCGGGACGAGGCCGAGGCGCTCAACGCGGCCTATGACACGATGCGGCGGCTGCAAAGCGGTGCCAAGCTCATCACCGACGGCACGCTCGATCTGGATACGGTCGGGCAGGGTGGCCGCGCCTTCCTGTTCCGGCTGATGGAGGTCGAGGATGGCGAGGCGCTGCTCGACCGCGTGACAGGCTGCGCCGAAACGGCGACGAAGGCGATCGAGGCGATCCTTGCACGCAGACCGGGAGAGGCGGCATGACACCCGATGAGATCGACCCGAAGGGACTGATCCGCGAGGCCTATCGCATCGAAGGCGTGTCGCTTGAAGACTGCCGGGGCATCTTTTTCGATTGGGTGCTGGGCCATCGCGAGCGCCGGATCGGCGCGGCGGAGGTGGCGGCGCTTTTGGACCTTTATGGCGGGGCTGCGCCGGATCACCCGATGACACGGGTTCTGCGCGAGGGCAAAGACAGCATCACCACCGCGCCCAGACGCCGGGGCGGGGCCCGCGCTCGGCGCTGACCGGATCAGCGATTGAGCGAAGTCGTCGCCCTCGCACGACGCGGGTCAGCGGGGGAGCGTCGCCGCCTCGGCTGCGAGCCGTTCGATCCCGGCCCAGTCGCCCGATTTGAACATCTCTTTCGGCGCGACCCACGACCCGCCCGCGCAGATCACGTTGGGCAGCGACAGGTAATCGCGCGCGTTCTTCGGGCTTACGCCACCCGTGGGGCAGAAGCGGATCTGCGGCAGGGGCGAGGCGAGCGATTTCAGGAACGGCGCACCGCCCGCCGCCTCGGCCGGAAAGAATTTTTGGATGGTGTAGCCGCGTTCCAGAAGGCGCATCGCCTCGGTCGCCGAAGCCGCACCGGGCAGGAGCGGCAGCCCTGCTTCTTCGCAAGCGTCGAGCAGCGTGTCCGTCGCACCGGGCGAGACGCCGAATTTCGCACCGGCATCCACCGCCCGTTGCACGTCCTTCGGTGTCAGCAAAGTGCCGGCCCCCACGACGCCGCCTTCGACACGGGCCATTTCGGCAATCACCTCGAGCGCGGCATCGGTGCGCAAGGTCACTTCCAGCGCAGGCAAACCGCCCGCGACCAGCGCGGCGGCGAGGGGGGCGGCATGGGCCACGTCCTCGACGATCAGCACGGGCACGATGGGGGCCAGTTCGCAGATTTCGGCGGCTTTGGCAGAGGCTTCGGCAGGGGTCATCGTCATCTCCTTACACAACCACGCCCGCGCCCTCGGTGGCGAGGCCGACGTTCTGGCGGAACATTTCGAAAAGCTCGCGACCAAGACCACGGGAATTGGCCGACAGGTCCATTGTGGCGGGCGTACGCGCGTCGAACCCTTCGGTCAGCACGTCGATGGTGCCGTTCGTGGCATCCACGCGCACCAGATCGCCGTCCTGCACCTTGGCGATGGGGCCACCGTCCACCGCTTCGGGCGAGACGTGGATCGCGGCGGGCACCTTGCCGGAGGCACCGGACATGCGCCCGTCGGTCACGAGCGCGACCTTCAGGCCCCTGTCCTGTAGCACGGCAAGCGTCGGCGTCAGCCCGTGAAGCTCAGGCATCCCGTTGGCCTTGGGGCCTTGGAAGCGCACGACGACCACCGTGTCCTCGGTGAACGCGCCCGCCTTGAACGCCTCCTTGACGGACGCCTGATCGGTGAAGACCCGCGCCTTGGCTTCGATCACGTGGCGCGCGGGATCGACCGCCGACACTTTCATGACGGCATGACCGAGGTTGCCCACCAACTGCGACAAGCCGCCGGTTTTCTGGAACGGATCGGCATAGGGGCGCACGATCTTGTCGTTGAGCGTCTTGCGCGGGCCGGGTTCGTATTTCACCCGGTCGCCGTCAACTTTGGGCTCCTGCGTATAGGCTTCCAGCCCGCCGCCCGCGACGGTGCGGGTGTCGGGGTGCAACATGCCTTCGTCCAGCAGGTCGCCGATCAGGTAGCCAAGCCCGCCCGCAGCGTGGAAATGGTTCACGTCAGCCAGGCCGTTCGGATAGACCCGCGCCATGAGCGGCGTGACAGCCGAAATGTCGGCGAAATCCTGCATCGTCAGCTCGATCCCGGCGGCCCGCGCCATGGCGGGCAGGTGGATAAGAAGGTTCGTGGACCCGCCCGTCGCCATCAGCCCGACGATCCCGTTCACGAAGGCCTTTTCGTCCAGCACCTCGGCGACCGGGGTGAAGGCATTGCCCAATGCGGTGATCTGCGTGGCCCGGCGCGCGCCCTCCATCGTCAGGGCATCGCGGAGCGGCGTGTTCGGGTTCACGAAGGACGCGCCAGGCAGGTGCAGACCCATGAATTCCATCAGCATCTGGTTCGAGTTGGCGGTGCCGTAGAAGGTGCAGGTGCCGGGGCCGTGATAGGCCTCCATCTCGGCCTGCATAAGGGCGTCGCGGCCCACTTCGCCCGCCGCGAATTTCTGGCGCACCTTGGCCTTTTCGTCGTTCGGCAGGCCGGAGGTCATGGGCCCGGCCGGCATGAAGATGCCGGGGATATGGCCGAAGGTGGCGGCGGCGATCACCAGACCCGGCACGATCTTGTCGCAGACGCCCAAATAAAGCGCGGCGTCGAAGGTGTTGTGGCTGAGCGCCACGCCCGAGGCGAGCGCGATCACGTCGCGAGAGAAAAGCGACAGCTCCATTCCTGTCTCGCCTTGCGTGACACCGTCGCACATGGCCGGCACACCCCCCGCCACCTGCGCCGTCGCGCCCTCGGCCCGCGCGGCGGCCTTGATGAGGTCGGGGAACCGCTCGAACGGCTGGTGGGCCGACAGCATGTCGTTGAAGGTGGTGACGATCCCGATGTTGGGCGCATCCTTGGTGGCGAGCGCGTGTTGATCGGGACCAGCCCCGGCATAGGCATGCGCCTGACCCGAACAACTCAGGTGGCCGCGCTTCGGCCCCTTGTCGATCTGCGCCTGAATCCCCTCCATGTAGGAGGCGCGCCGTGCGGCGCTTCGGTCGATGATCCGTTGGGTGACCCGTTCGATCTCGCTGTTGAGAGCCATGGGAAGTCCTATTCTGATCGCGCGTTCTGGCGACCGCTTATCATGTCGTGATAGCGCTAACAACCCGGCGAACGCATCAGGCCGGGCAGGGCGCCCTCGTTAGACGCTACCATGCCTTTCCCCGGCGTCCCGTGCAAACGGCGCGAAACCGTCCGCGGGCGGGCAAGCGCGCAGCCTCTTCCCGCCCGGACGCGAACGGGATAGGCAGTGCGCATGAACGATACGCAGAAGGGCAATCGCCCGTCCATCCGCCTCAAGCCGAAAGCCAACGCGCGCGCGATCCGTCATGGCGCGCCGTGGGTCTATGACAACGAACTGGTCACGGACCGACGCACCAAGGCCATCGCGCCGGGCACCATCGCCCGGTTGGAGGACGCGGACCGTGCGGCCCTGGGTACCGTCGCGGTGAACCCGAACTCGCGCATTTTCGCGCGGATGCTGGACCGCGACCCCGACGTGGTGATCGACAAAGCGTGGCTCGCCGCCAAGGTCGAACTGGCGCTCGCCCACCGCGCGCGTCTTTTTCCCGACCCGTTCTACCGCTTGATCCATGCCGAGGCCGACGGGCTGCCCGGCGTCGTCATCGACCGTTTCGGCGATACGGCGGTGATCCAGCCCAATGCGGCATGGGCCGACGTGCTGTTCGACGATCTGGCGGCGGCTGTGGCCGAGGTCACGGGCGTGACCACGGTGGTCAAGAACGCTAGCGGTCGGGCGCGCGGGCTCGAAGGGCTGGACGAGGAGACGCTGGTGGAGCGCGGCGCGGTCGACGGCCCGATCCCGGTGCCGATGAACGGCGCGACCTATATGGCCGACCTTCTGGGCGGGCAGAAGACGGGCCTTTTCTTCGACCAACGTCCGAACCACGCCTTCGCCGCGACGCTTTCGAACGGCGCGCGCGTGCTCGATGTCTTCAGCCATGTCGGGGGCTTCTCGCTCGCCGCGCTGGCGAACGGCGCGACTTCCGCGCTGGCCGTCGACGGCTCGCAACCCGCGCTGGACCTCGCCACCCAAGGCGCCAAAGCCAAGGGCGTGGCGGACCGGTTCGACACCCGCCAAGGCGACGCTTTTGACGTGCTGACCGCGCTTGGCGAAGCGGGCGAGGTGTTCGATGTGGTCATCTGCGACCCGCCCGCCTTTGCGCCCAACAAACAGGCGCTCGACGCTGGCCTCAGGGCCTATGAGCGCATCGCAAGGCTGGCCGCGCCCCTCGTGGCCCCCGGCGGCTATCTGGGCCTGTGCTCCTGCTCCCACGCCGCCGACCTCGACAGCTTCCGCAAGTCGAGCGTGCGGGGCATCGGGCGCGGTGGCCGCTCCGCGCAATTGATCCACACGGGCTTTGCCGGCCCCGACCATCCGCAACATCCGGCGCTTGCCGAAAGCGGCTACCTCAAGGCGCTGTTCTTCCGGCTCACCGCATGAAGGTTCTGATCGACGCCTGCGTGCTTTACCCGACGGTTATGCGCGAGATGGTGATCGGTGCGGCCAAGGCGGGGTTGTTCGAGCCGAAGTGGAGCCCCCGCATCCTCGAAGAATGGGCGCGGGCGGCGGCGAAACTCGGTCCGGGGCAGGAGGCGCTTGCGCGCGGTGAAATCGCGACGCTGGAGGCCGACTGGCCCCGCGCCTCGTTCCGGCCCAAGGACGGCGACATGAGCCGCCTGTCACTGCCCGACCCCGACGACGTGCATGTTCTGGCCTCGGCCATCGCATCCTCGGCGGACGTGTTGATGACGCTGAACATCAAGGACTTCCCCCGGCAATTGCTGGGCCTCGAAAGGCTGGTGCTGGCAAGTCCCGACCCGTTTCTGCTGGGGCTTTACGAAGAGGCACCCGAAGCGGTCGAAACGGTCGCCCGCGCCGTGCTGGACGAGGCGATCCGGCTGTCGGGCGAAGATTGGACGATCCGCAAGCTGATGAAGAAAGCCCGCCTGCCAAGACTCGGCAAGGCGCTGGAAGCCTCGGGCAAGTTCTAGCTGTCGGCCTTGATAAGCCCGAGGCCCCGCAAGTAGACGCCGATCCCGCTTTCCAGCAGATCCTCGGGCGGAAACGGCGACTTGGTGCCGGGCGAGCCACGACCGAAAAGTTCGACGACACCGTGCGACATGGCCCAGATATGGGCCGAGACCATCCGTGCCGGCGGGCGTTTCTCGGGCGGCACGTCTTTCAGCAGTTCGTTCGCCGCCATGTCGAGCACGCCGAGCGCCCGGTTCGCCACATGGGCCAGATCGGCGGACTTGTTGATCGACACCCCGGACTCGAACATCGCGATGTAATGGCCCGGAAACCGGCGGGAAAACGCCAGATAGGCCCGCCCCGTCGCCTCGAATGAGGCCAGCGCCGAGGGCTGGCCCTTGGCGTAGGCGTGTTCCATCAGGTCCGCGAAAATCTCATATCCCTGACGCGCGGCCTCGGCGATCAAGTCTTCGCGCCCATCGAAGTGACGATAGACGGCGGCGGGCGTCACGCCAGCCTGCTTGGCCGCTTCCGACAGCGTGAACCCGGTCGGCCCCTTTTCCTCGATCAGCGTCAAGGCGGCTTCGACCAGCGCCTGCCGGAGGTTGCCGTGATGATATCCGCGCTTTTTCGTGGGCACCGGCGTCAGCTTTCCCAGATGTCCAGCCCGCCCGCGATCTTGGGGTCGGGGGCACAGGCCACGTCGTGGATTTTCTTCTCGTAATCAATGCCCTGCAACACGGTCTTGATGGCTGCAAGTCGAGCGCGCTTTTTGTCGTCGGAACGGATGATCGTCCAGGGCGCATAGGGAAAATGCGACTTGGCGAAGGTTTCCGAGATCGCATCGGAATAGGCCTGCCAACGGCTCAACCCCTGAACGTCGATGGACGAAAGTTTCCAATGCTTTAGCGGGTCCTGCTCACGCGCCATGAAGCGGCGGAGCTGTTCCGCGCGACCGACGTTCAACCAGAGCTTCACGAAGTAGATTCCTTCGTCCACCAGCATGTGTTCGAACTCGGGCAGTTGCCGGAAGAACGCCGCGCGCTCGGCCTCGCCGCAGAAGCCGAACACCTTTTCGACCACACCCCGGTTATACCACGAGCGGTCGAAGAGCACGATCTCACCTTCGGTCGGCAAGTGGCTGACATAGCGTTGGAAATACCATTCGCCCTGTTCGCGGTCCGAGGGTTTCGGAAGCGCGACGACCCGCGCGACACGGGGGTTCAGGTTCATCCGCATCCGCTTGATCGTGCCGCCCTTGCCAGCGGCATCGCGCCCTTCGAACACGACGACGACACGCTTTCCGGTCGCTTTCACATCGGCCTGCAACTTCACCAGTTCAAGCTGGAGCGCCTCCAACTCGTCCTCGTAATCGTCCTTGTCCATTTCTTCGGCATAAGGATAGGACGGGTCGAGCATATCGTCCTTGCCCGCGCCCTCGATGGCCTTGCGCACATCTTCGGGCGCTTCGTCCGCATAGAATTTCGAGATTGCGCCGTCGAAAGGCAGGTCCATCGCCGTCTCCCGTGTCCAGTCGGGCCAGTATGGCTATTTGACCCCGGCGCGCAACGCCGCGCGGTCGATGGCGGCGATGGTTTCCGCCATCTCGACGTGATGGGGCATGTGTCCAACGCCGTCGAGCACCGTCAGGTTTCCGTTCTGCACCTCTTCGACCAGCGGTTCCGAATGGACCGACAGCCCGACGGTGGTGTCGGCGTCGCCGTGGATCACCTCGACCGGGATTTCGACATCCGCATAACGCGGCTGCTGCTCTTCGAGGTGGTGGAGCAGTTCGTGCCGCTGTTGCGCGTTGGCCTTGAATTGTTCGGGCAGCAGGATCATGCCCGCACCGATGTAATCGGCATATCCGGGCAGGGGATCGTTCGGCGCGAAGACCGCGTTGATCTGCCCTTCCAGATAGGCTTCGGGCAGCCATGCCGAGATGACATGCGCCATGATCGGCCCGATCACGGGTTGGGCGAGCAGGGCATAAAGCGTGTCGCGGCCACCGGGCCAAGGATGCGTCGCCCCGGCGATCGAGACGGCGGCCGAGATATGGTCGGGATGGTGGACCGCCCAATTCATCACAAGGGCCCCGCCAAAACTCTGGCCCGCGACGACGGGGTTTTCGACCCCCAGGGCGCGGGCGGCCTCGACCATGAGCGTGGTCTGTTCCGACAGGGTCACGCCATTGGGTTTGAGCGGCGGGGTGTAGCCCAGCCCCGGACGGTCGAGGATCGTGACGCGGTAGCTTTCAGCCAGCACCGGCGCGATGTCGAAGGTCCAGTCGCGGGTGGACCCGGACGCGCCGTGAAGCAGCACCAGATCCGGCCCTTCGCCCATCTGGACGTAATGCACCGGGTGCCCGTCCACGACGATGAATTGCCCCTCGGGCGGATGCGCGCGGTAGGCGGCAAGCCGACGGTTTTCCACCCGGATCATCGTCGCGCAGGTGAACAGCGCGAGGATCAGGAGAAGGCTAAGTGCCAATTTCATTCTGATCGTAGGGCGTCGTCTGGTAGATTTCGTTGATCCAGTTGCCGTAAAGCAAATGGGCATGGCTGCGCCAACGGTTCTTGGGCGGCTTGGTCGGGTCGTCGTCCGGGTAGTAGTTGATCGGCACCTCGATCGGCGTGCCGGAGGCGGTGTCGCGGTCGTATTCCTGCTTCAACGTGTCCGAGTCGTATTCGAAATGGTTGAAGATATAGAGCGCCCGGTGCGCCGGATCTTCGACCAGACATGGCCCCGTCTCGGGCGACCCGAGAAGGGTGGTCAGCCCGTCGGCTGCGTCGATCTCATCCTGTTTCATCTCGGTCCACCGGCTTACGGGAATGACGAAGCTGTCCGAGAAGCCACGCAGATAGGGCGAATTTGGTTTCAGCTTTTCCTGCGGAAAGCAGCCGAAGCTTTTTTCCGGCAGGATATGCTTCTGCACCCCGTGGAAATGATAGATCATCGCCATGCCGCCCCAGCAGACGCCGAAGGTGGAATGCACGTTGGTCTGGGTCCAGTCCATGACCTCGACCATCTCGTCCCAATAGGTCACGTCCTCGAACGGCAGATGTTCGATCGGTGCGCCGGTGATGATGAGCCCGTCGAACTTCTCGTCCTTCACGTCCTGAAAGTCGCGATAGAACATGCCCAGATGCTCCTCGGGCGTGTTCTTGGAGGCGTGCTCGGTCATCTTGATGAGCGTGAAGTCGATCTGAAGCGGGGTCGCCCCGATCAGACGCGCGAACTGCGTCTCGGTCTGGATCTTTTTGGGCATCAGGTTCAGAAGCCCGATCTTCAGCGGCCGGATATCCTGCCGCGCCGCCTGATTTTCCGACATGACCATGACGCCCTCGCGCGAAAGCACGTCGGCGGCAGGCAGGTCGGCAGGGATCTTGATCGGCATCGGAAGCTCCGGTTGAAAGGTTCGGGTGAGATAAGCCTTTGATCACCGGGCCTCAAGGGCCCCCGCGATCAGGTCGTCGAAGTCGTCGGGGGACCGGACCTTCGCCACGTCGTCGGCCTTGACCTTGACCCCCCATTTCTCGGCCATCGCGGCATAGAGCGGGTGGCGGTGGTGCAGCGCCTTGGCATAGGTCGAGCGCACGAAGTCGTCCGGGTCCACCTGATCTTCGCGCAGACCCTTTTCGGCAAGGTAATCGGCCCAGCAGGCTTCGAGAAACGCGGGCTGGTAATACATCGGCTTGGGCGCCTTGATGAAGCGTCGGACGAGTTCCTCGGTATGCGCCTCGGACCCTTCGATCCAGACCATCAGAAGGTTGTCGGACAGGGCGGTGAGCACCGGGTCCGCGGGATCGTGCGGGTCCACGACCTCGCAGATCGAGCCGCCGCTGTCGCAGACGAAGTTGTCGTAGCCGTAAAGCGACTTGGCGCGGCGCACGAAACGCACCGTGTCGAGCAGGGCGTTGATCTCGGCGTCGCGATGCTCGGCCTGCCGCTGCATGTAGACGTCCCACGGCAACCCGTGCTTCGACGGATCGCCGGGTTTGCCGAGATACGTCGAAAGGGGCGCGAGATTGTTGAAGGTGATGTTGGACGCGATATAGACGCTGTCGGTCAACAGAAGCTCGCGCAGAAATGGGTTCTTCATCGCCTCGGACTTGAAATTGTCCGATATGAGCTCGCCCATGTATCGCGTGCCGATCCGGTAATCGACCGAGTAGTGAAACCACGCGCCGCCGTCGCGCAGCATGTTGGACAGGTGCGTCTTGCCCAGCCCGGACATGCCGAACAGCAGCACGCGCTTCGCCGTCGCGTCGCGCCAGTCTTTCGCGGTCTCGTAGATCATCGCCGTCCCTGCCGTGGTTCTTGCCCCGTGTGGTAGCGGGCGGGCGCGGGCAGGGCAAGATCAACCCCGGTCGTCACGCTCCCGTGCCGGGACCGGGCCGCGTTCGGGGTCGAAGGTCAGGCGGCCGGGGCGGCAGGCGCTTTGCGCGATGTCCTCCCACGAACAGCCACGGGCGCGCAGCGTGGCGATACTCGGCCCGCCCACGTCGCCATGTGCGCGCAGGGTCCGGGCTTCGATCAGGCTGCGCATCGGTTCGGGCGTGCGCGCCTTGAACGCAGCGGCAAGTTCGCGGCGCAGGGCATGAAGGTGGCGTGCGATGGTTTCGGGCGCGTGACCGTCGGCCCGCATTCGCTGTGCCTCGCCGTCGAGCGCGTGGACCTCGGCTTCGTATGCGGCGCGAAGGTCGCCCGCGCCACCGCTCATCCGACCCGCGCCCGCGCCTCGCGCACGCTGGCCCGGATGTTGATCCAGTTGGCCGTCAGGATCAGCGCGCCGCCAAGGACCACAGCCAGTTCCAGCCGCTCCTGATAAAGCAGCCACCCGATCAGGGCGATCACGGGGAGGCGGGCGAAGTCGATAGGCATGATCACCGTTGCAGGTGCCAGTTTGAGCGCCGAGGTCAGGCAGAAATGCGCGGCGAGGCCCGCGAAACCGATGATGACGAGCCACGGCGCGGAGGTCGCGGACGGCAGGGCCATGTCGCCGTCGATGGCCGCAAGCGTGAGGCCGAAAACCGCCTGCATCGTCGTCAGGTAGAACAGGATCGAGGCAAGGCTTTGCGTGCGGGTCAGCTTGCGGGTGAACACGGCGGAGCCTGCAAAGCCGATGGCGGCACCCAGCGCGGCCAGCACGCCCGGCTCAAGCTGCACCGAAAACGGTCGCGTCACGACGAGGATGCCGAGAAAGCCCACAAAGGCCGCCAGGGCCCGGGGCGCGGTGATGCGCTCGGCCAGAAAGATCGGCGACATCGCAAGCACCCACAGCGGCGAGGTGAATTCGAGCGCGAAGACCTGTGCGAGCGGGATCACCCCGACCGCGTAGAACCACAGATTCTGCCCAGTGAAATGGGACACGTTGCGCACGAAATGCAGGCCCAGTTGGCGGCGTCCGACGCTGCCCCAAAGCCCGCGCGCGGAAATCACGGACACCACGATCACGATGCCGACGCAGGAGCGGTAGAACATCAACTCGAAAGTGTCGTGGTCGAGGCTCACCTCACGTCCCGCCACGGCCATGGTCGTGAAACAGGCAATCGCACCCAGCATCCAGAGCGAGGCGCTCAGGATCGGGTTCACTGTCGGGGCCAGACCCTGCTCGTTCGCGCCATCGATCATGGCGCGACCCTGCCGTCAGCCGGTGGGAACCGCAAGCATAATGAACGCGAAAAATCCGACGACGACGATGGCTGGAATGGCCGCCATCGCGATCAGCGACCCCGGCTTCTGCCAGCCCGGCTTTTCGTTGAAACACGATCCGCAGTAATTGCTCGCAAGCCGCATACGATGCCCGCACGCGGTGCATTTGAAAATCCTGATTGCCATTCCGTCCCCACGGCAGGCTATTTACAAAAGTCCTTAACGGTCGAAGCAGCCTCTCCGCACCGTCTGAATCAAGACGGAGCCAGTGTCCGTCGGCGACTCGTTAACATGCTATTTCCACATGACAAAGTGAGTTGTGCGGGCGACGGTCCCTTTTGCGCGCCGTGGTCCCAAAACGCTTTGGGTCGCATCATTTTTTTGCGGCCGGCATCGGCCTAGGCCGGTTTCGATCAGAGCTTGTGCAGAATGAAAATGCCGGAGCTTGCCTAGGGTGAGCCTAGGTTCGTGTCCCACATCCTGCGGAAATCGGGCGTGTCGAACAGCTTTTCGACCATGATCGTTTCGCCCCGCGCCGTTGTGTGGCCGCCGTCCGGGGTCAAAGGCGCTCCGTCCTCGTCTATCACCCGGCACCCTTTGCCGGTCTCGCAAAAGGCGTCGTTCACATTAAAATACGCGCGCCCGGTCATGCGCGAGCGGGCCTCATGGATAAGGTCGATCATGGGCGGCGCGGGATCGACCACCGTATATGCTGCGTTCGTGTCGATATCCGCGACCCGCTCGGTGCGTGCGCGCAGGGCACTCAGCGAGTTGTATTTCACATCGCCGAAGGTGGTCGCTTCCAGAAACGCGACCCGCCCCGGCGCAAGTGCATCGAGATGATCGTAGGTTCGTGGCATCTCGCGGGTCGGCAGAACATCCCATGCGCTGCGCACGAGCGTCAGATCGGCTTCGCGCACGAGAGCATCGAGGTCCGGATCACCGACGCGCGGCTTCCAGTTCTGGCATTGTTTGTCCGAGGGGTCGAGAAACGCGGCAAGGTCCGGGGTGTCGCGGAGCACGTTTTTGCACCTGCGCGGAATGGTGACCAGAACCACGTCGAGCCGGGAAAGTTCGGCGGTCGGAGATGCGCGCAGGCCCTCGTACAGATCCTTGGCGAAGCTGTCCCCGATGATGAGGAGCTTGGGTTTGCCCGATCCGAAACCGGCCCGTGACGCCACCTGCCGGAAATCGTCATCCGGCCTGTTGTCGAGCGCCGCGACGAAAGCGCGTTCCGTTTCGCTGAGGCGAGAGGCGAACCCTTGGGTCAGGTGAGCGCCCAAACCGGCAGCGGCCAGTGCGACCATCCCAAGGGCCGACCACGCGAAAATGCGCTGTCGCGTCCATGTTTTGGAGGATCGGTCGCGAAAGGGCCGCTCGACATATCGCCAGCTCAGAAACGCCAGCGCGAAGGTCATCAAGACGAGAGCGCCACCCAAAGCCAGATCGAAGGACTCGGCGTAGCGAAGTCTTGCGAAAGCGAACAGGGGTTGGTGCCAGAGATAGGCGCTGTAGCTCACCAGACCGATCGCGACCGGAATGCGCGACCCCAGCATCCGACGCACCAAGGTCTCGCCCGAGCCGAACAGAATGATGAGCGCGACGCCCGCGACCGGAACGACCGTGATGAGGCCCGGAGAGGGTGTCGTGTCGTCAAACTCGAAAATCGGGACGATGACCATCGCCAGCCCCGCCAGTGAAAAAAGCTGGTTCGGTGCGACAGTCCGGCGGCTCATGACGAAGGCCACGAGCGACCCCGCGAACAACTCCCACGCGCGAAAGACCGTCAAATAGAAGTTCGCCGTCGGCGCCTTGCGCCAACCCACTTCGCTCAGGCCAAGACTGATAAGGGCGATGACCCCGATGATCGTGAACGCCGCCTTGCGCCCCAGCCGCCACGCGAAAAACAGGAGGATCGGGAACAGAAGGTAGTATTGCTCTTCGACCGCAAGGCTCCACGTGTGGAGAAGCGGTTTTTCCTCGGCCGCCGGGGAAAAATACCCGGCTTCACGCCAGAACAGGACATTCGAGACGAACAGGACGACCGCGATCAGGCTTCGACCGAATTCCTCCATCTGTTCGGGCAGCATCCATGCCCAAGCGAAGGGAATGCAGGCCAGCATTACCACGAACAGTGCCGGCAGGATGCGCCGCGCCCGGCGTTCGTAAAAGGTGACGAGGCTGAAACGACCCGCTTCGATGTCGTTCAGAAGGATTGTCGTAATCAGGTAGCCGCTGATGACGAAAAAGACATCGACGCCGATGAAGCCCCCGCTGAAAAGCGAGGCGCCTGCGTGGAAAAGAATGACAGGCACCACCGCGACGGATCGCAGGCCGTCGATCTCGGGGCGATAGTTCATTTCAACGTATTGAACCGGGTGTGGACCATATCGCGCATGACCGTCATCACTCCCACTCGATCGTCCCCGGAGGTTTCGAGGTGATGTCGTAGGTCACGCGGTTGATGCCTTGCACTTCGTTGATGATCCGCGTCGCGGTTTCGCCGAGGAATTCGTGGCTGAACGGATAGTAATCCGCCGTCATCCCGTCGACGCTGGTCACCGCGCGAAGCGCGCAGGCGTAATCATAGGTGCGCCCGTCGCCCATGACGCCCACAGTGCGCACGGGAAGGATCGCGACGAAGGCCTGCCAGATCTCGTCATAGAGGCCATGCTTGCGGATCTGGTCGATATAGACCGCATCCGCCTTGCGCAGGATGTCGAGCTTGTCGCGCGTGATCTCGCCCGGACAGCGGATCGCGAGGCCGGGACCGGGGAAGGGGTGGCGACCGATGAAGCTCGCTGGCAGTCCCAGCTCATGCCCCAGCGCGCGCACTTCATCCTTGAACAGCTCGCGCAGCGGTTCGACCAGCTTGAGTCCCATCTTTTCCGGCAGACCACCGACGTTGTGGTGGCTTTTGATCGTGACGCTCGGACCGCCCGAGAACGAGACGCTCTCGATCACGTCCGGGTAGAGCGTGCCTTGGGCAAGGAAATCCGCATCGTCGATCTCGCTCGCGTATTTCTGGAACACGTCGATGAAGAGTTTGCCGATGGTCTTGCGCTTCTGCTCGGGGTCCGAGACGCCCTCAAGCTCCCCAAGGAACAGATCGCTCTCGTCCGCATGGATCAGCTTCATGTTGTAGTGGTCGCGGAACATCGTGACCACTTCTTCGGCCTCGTTGAGCCGGAGAAGGCCGTGATCCACGAAGACGCAGGTCAGCTGGTCGCCAATCGCCTCGTGCAGCAGAACCGCCGTCACGGACGAGTCGACGCCGCCGGACAGACCGCAGATCACGTGGGACGAGCCGACCTGTTCGCGGATCTTGGCGATGGCTTCCTCACGGTAGGCGCCCATCGTCCAGTCGCCCTTGAAGCCTGCGTCGCGCACGAAGTTCTCATAGAGCGTCTTGCCGTTCGGGGTGTGATGCACCTCCGGGTGGAACTGCACGGCGTAGAACCGTCGCTCCAGGTCGGCGGTGATCGCGAAGGGCGCGTTGGGCGAGGTGCCGTAGACCTTGAACCCCGGCGCGATCTTGGACACGTGGTCGCCGTGGCTCATCCACACCTGCTCGCGCCCCGTGCCATCCATGAACCAGCCGTTGAGCGCGTCGATCCGTTCTTCGGTCGGGGTCACATAGGCGCGGCCGAATTCGGCGGTGCCGTGACCGCGCAGAACCTCGCCGCCCAGCATGTGCATCATGACCTGCTGGCCATAACAAATGCCAAGGATCGGAACCCCGAGGTCGAAAACGCTTTCCGGCGGGCGCGGCGAGCCTTCGTCGATCACGCTGGCCGGACCGCCCGAGAAGATCACGGCTTTCGGCGCGAACTCTTTCAGGAACGCATCGGTCACGTTCTGATAGGGGTGGATTTCGCAATAGACGTTCAACTCGCGCAGACGCCGCGCGATGAGCTGCGTCACCTGGCTGCCGAAGTCGATGATGAGAAGGCGCTGATGATCGCGCTGCGGGTCCGTGATGCTCATGGGCAAAGCAAATACGCGCCGCGCCACAGGCGCGCAAGCGCCCATCCGCCACAATCGACACGCAGGCCGGGAACCCTGAGGCCGGCAGTCTCGTTTAGAGCCACAGACCCCCGGACGGGTCCAACCCCAACATTAGCGAGGCTAACCATGAACACCCTAGATGCCCTGTTCAAACATTTCCTGCGCGACATTTACTATGCCGAAAAGCAGGTGCTGAAGACTCTGCCGAAAATGGCCCGCAAGGCCGACTCGGACGACCTCAAGACCGCCTTCGAAGATCACCGCGAAGAAACCGAGACCCAGATCGAAAACCTTGAGAAGGTGTTCGAGCATCTCGGGCTCAAGGCCCGTGGGGTCACCTGCGACGCGATCAACGGGATCCTCGACGAAGGCAAGGAGATCATGGAGGAAGCCGACGATCCCGATACCCGTGACGCGGGCATGATCGCGGCGGCGCAGGCGGTCGAGCATTACGAGATCACGCGCTACGGCACCCTGATCGCCTGGGCCAAGACCCTTGGGCTCGACCCCGAGGTCGGCAAGCTGTTGCAGGCGAATCTCGATCAGGAATACGACGCCGACCGCAAGCTGTCGAAACTGGGCGAGGACAGCCTGAACCGTCAGGCGGCCTGAGCCGGGGCAGGCGGGGCCCCCGGTTTCACGGCCCCGCCTGATCCAGCTTCGGCCCCGCGTCGTTTTCGCGCGTCAAATGTCGCAAACCCTCCCGACCCGGTGTCTGGGGCGGGCTATCAGGTGGCAGGATCAGCGCGGAGAACGATATGTCCGAAGAAGTGGCGACCGGCGAACGCAAAAGGCGGGCACGGGGCGGAGGCGGCGCGGCACGACGCGCGGAACGCACGGCCCCGCGATTCGACTCGGCCCCCGTGATCGTGCGCAAGACGCCGACGCTGGACATTCTGAACGACGAGGCCTTGTCGATCATCGAAACCAACGCGGAAACCGTGCTGGAAGAGATCGGGGTGGTGTTCGCCGAGAACCCCGGCGCGCTTGAGCGTTGGCGCGCGGCGGGGGCGGACGTGCGGGGGGAGCGGGTTCATATCCCCCGTGGCCTCGCCCGCGAACTGTGCAGGACCGCGCCCTCGTCTTTCACGCATCACGCCCGAAACCCCGAGCGGTCGGTCGAGATCGGCGGCAACAATCTCGTCTTCGCGCCGGTCTATGGCCCGCCCTTCGTGCGCGATCTGGACGGTGTGCGCCGTTACGCCACGATCGAAGATTTCCGGACCTTCGTGAAGCTGGGCTATATGTCGAAATGGGTCCACCTGTCGGGCGGCACCCTGTGCGAACCGACGGACGTTCCGGTGAACAAGCGTCATCTCGACATGCTCCATGCCCACATGACGCTGTCGGACAAGCCCTATATGGGTGCCGTGACCGACAAGGACTGGGCCGCTGATTGCGTCGAGATGTCCAAGATCCTGTTCGGGGCCGAGTTCGTCGACCAGAACGCGGTCATGACCTCGCTGGTCAACATCAACTCGCCGCTCACCTTCGACAGCGTCATGATGGGCACGCTCGAAACCTATGCCGCCGCCAATCAGGCCTGCATCGTGTCGCCCTTCATCGTCGGCGGTGCGATGGCGCCCGTGTCGGTGGCGGGCACGCTGACGCAGGTGCTGGCCGAGGTGATGGCGGGCGTCGCCTATTCGCAACTGGTGCGCAAGGGTGCGCCTGTGATCTTCGGCGCCTTCGTGACCTCGATCGACATGAACTCCGGCGCGCCGACCTTCGGGACGCCCGAGGCCACGCAGATCACGCTCGGCGCCGGGCAGCTTGCCCGCCGCATGGGGCTCCCGTTCCGTTCGTCCGGCGCGTTCACCGGATCAAAGCTGCCGGATGCGCAGGCGGGCTATGAAAGCGCGAACAGCCTGCAGATGGGGATGAATGCGGGCGTCAATTTCATGCTGCACGCCTGTGGCTGGCTCGAAGGCGGGCTGGTGTCGAGCTTCGAGAAATTCGTGCTGGATGCCGATCAGCTCGGAACGGTCCACAAATTCGCGGCGGGCGTCGCGATCGACGAGAACGCGCAGGCGATGGACGCGCTGCGCGAAGTGGGGCCGGGCGGGCACTACCTTGGTTGCGCCCACACGCAGGTCAATTTCAAGGACGCGTTCTGGCGCTCAGAGGTGCTCGACTACAAACCCTACGAGACCTGGTTCGAAGAAGGGGCGCGGGATTCGTCGACGCTCGCCAATGTCCGGGTGCGCAAGCTGCTCGGCCAATACGAGGCTCCGGTGATGGACCCCGCGGTGCGCGAAGCCATCGAAGCCTTCGTGGCGCGCCGCAAGGCCGAGATGCCCGACGCCTACAGCTGAACCTGATCGGGTGCGGCGAGGCTGCGGGCCTCGGCGATGATCGCGGTCAGCAACTCGATGTGCCGCGCGGGGGAGTAATCCGCGCCCCCGCTCCGGCGGAGGCTTTCCACCTGTTCTTCGTGCAGGAGCAGCTCGTCGATGGTGTGGTCATGGCGGGCGGGCGTCTTGCCCAGAATTCGCGGCAAGGCCCGCTTGCGATCATAGCCATCCAGAGCGAAGCGGGCGGCCTTCATCAAGAGTTTCGGGCGTTTCATCTGGCTGAGTCGGGTGATCGCGGGTCGCATCGTATCCTCCGTTGAGCGTGATTCGATGTCGTTGTCGCACAACCTAGACGAGTGTTGCGTCACGGCCCCGCGCTGCGTGCGATGCCTTTAGAAGGCTTTATTCGATGCGGCGACATTGTGACCGCATCGTTGAGAGCCTGTGGATAAACCGTCAAATTGTGGATTGTCTGTGGATAACGACTCGCGTTAAGGTTGTATCGCTTCCAGATTGGAAACGGTTCGACACGGGATGAGGACAGAACATGCGGACACATGCCCAGCAGTCTTTCGGATCGCGCCAACGACTTCCGGCCTGGGTGCCGGACACGGTTCGGACCTATCTGGCACATGTCGAAGACGGCACGTCGCTGCGCAATATCGCGCGGGAAACCGGCGTTCATGCGTCGACGGTGATGCGGCAGGTCAGGCGGTGCGAGGGATTGCGGGACGATCCGCTGGCGGACGCGGCTCTCAGGTCACTTGAAACGCTTTGGCATGGCTCGGGCCGCGACAGCGGACCGGACCGCCACGGAGGCACCGCGAAGACCATGACCCGCATACCGAACGACCATGACCGCATCGACCGCGAAGCCCTGCGCGCGCTCCGGGCCCTGACCGAACCGGGCGCGCTGCTTATCATTGCCGAGGGTGTCGAGGACGCCGTCGTCGTCGCGCATGTCGAAGACGACCGGCCCGTCCGCCGTGCGGTGGTGCCGCGCGACGTGGCCGAAATCCTCGCCCTGAAAGAATGGATCGAAGGGCGCACGCGGGGCCGCCTGAGCCGCTATTCCATCACGCCGTCGGGCCGGACCGAGCTTGGCCGGCTGATGGCCCAGAACGAGTCGCGCAAGGTCGCCTCGATCTCGGAGGTGACGAAAACGACCGCGAAACCGGTGCAGGGGGCGCAGAAGAAACCGCGCACCGCGGGTGCGGAGCCGCCGTTGCGGGTTCTGGCCCGGCGCAAGCGCGGCGACGGGTCGGCGTTTTTGTCCAAACCCATGGTGCGTGCGGCGGAACGGTTTCGCGAAAGCTACGAAATCGCCCGCGCCGGGGGCGCCATCGGCGATGATCTGGGCGCCCTTCTCGAAGGGCATGTCCGTCCGGCGATGCCGTCGGGTGGCGGCGCGACCGCGCTCGCCATCCCGCGCCATATGACCGCGTTCCAAAGTCTCGCCAAAGCGATCGACAAGCTCGGCCCGGAACTGTCCGAGGCCGTCATCCTGTCATGCTGTGACGAAACGGGCATGGAAGAGATCGAGGACCGGCTCGATTTCCCGGCACGGTCGGGCAAGATCGTTCTGCGGATCGCGCTGAATACGCTGGTGCGCCACTATGAAACGGTGGGCGACGAGGGTCACGATCTGATCTATTGACCCTGCGCCGCCCGAGGTTCAGACCGCACGCGATTCCGGCGTGCGGGCCACCACCAAAACGTCGAAATCCAGCCCGGGAAAACTGCGCCGGATTTCACGTTTGACCATCTCGGGGCGCGGAATGTCCTCGGCGAAGGCGCGGTAACGCCCGCCGAATCCGCTGTCCACCAGACGATAGGCGAGTTCCACGCAATCGAACCCGCTCGACATGAGCGGCGAAAGCACCACATCGGGCCGATGCAACTCCATCAACTCGGTCGTCAGTTCGGCGAAATCCACGAAACGCGTTCCGGGAAGGTCACCGACCTTATCGTTCGTGTTGGCCGCGTTCGATGAGCCGACGGCGAGTACGCGCAACGCCTCGGCACCTGTGCCTGTCGATGCGTCGATCCAATCGATGTTTTTGGTTTTATCCGGTTGACTCATTGCTCGGCTAAACCCCCTAGGAGTTATCAGGGTAAGTCCCTGTCCAAGTCACGCCACTGTAGTATGAGAGAAGTATTGATAGATTGCAAAGTGAACCTTTGGGCATTTAACCGAATAGATCAGTAACTTAGCGGGTGCGGTCGCGCGGCCACATTCAAAGGGATAGGCGAAGGCGAAAGCGGCAACGAAATGGATGCGGATACTTTCATCAGGGCGATTCCGATGCCCTGCGCCGTCATCGGTGCGGACCAGAGACTCGCGGCGCTCAATCCCGCTGCGGAGCGGCTTTTCGGTGGTGCCGTTCTGGGTCGGCACTACGCGGCGGTGTTCCGTCAGCCAGCCCTTCTCGACCGGATCGAGACCGTCATGCAGACCCGCGTGCCCGCGCAGGCGCGCCATATCGCATCGGGCGAGGCGCGGGAGCGGCTTTACGACGTGTCGATCACGCCGCTCGACGCCGGAATGGGCACGATCCTCGCCTTCGACGATGTGACGGCGCTGGAAGAAGCGGGCGAGATGCGGTCGGAATTCGTGGCCAACGTCAGCCACGAACTGCGCACGCCGCTGACCGCCATTTCGGGCTTCGTCGAAACCCTGCGCGGCCCGGCGCGCGACGATGCCGGCGCCCGCGAACACTTTCTGAAGATCATGGAAAGCGAGACGCGGCGGATGCACCGTCTGGTGGACGACCTGCTTTCCCTGGCCAAGGTCGAGGACACCGAGGGGTTGCGACCGACCGAGCAGCAGGATGTGGCGGAACTCCTGTTGAACGCCGCGTTGAACTTGCAGGGGCAGGCGGATGATCGGCTGGTGCAGCTTCATGTGCGCGGCTGCGACGCGCCCGTCATGGCCCCGGCGGACCCCGATCAGCTTACGCAGGTGTTCACGAACCTGATCGAGAACGCGATCAAATACGGTGGCAGCGGCGGCGAGGTCACGGTCACCCTGTCTCAGGTTCAGAACGATCCCCGACTGCGCGGGCCGGGCCTGATCGTCGCGGTCACGGACAAGGGCGAGGGCATCGACGAACGGCACCTCGGCCGGTTGACCGAGCGATTCTATCGGGTCGACGATCACCGCTCCCGCGGGATGGGCGGCACCGGGCTGGGCCTTGCCATCGTCAAGCATATCGTGAACCGACATCGCGGGCGTCTGCGGATCGAAAGCACGCCGGGGCAGGGGAGCACGTTCAGCGTGGCCTTGCCGACGCGCTAGACAACCCGCGCGAGTTGTCCACATCTGATTTGGACTGTGTTACACGCTTGTTACAAAACTGTCGCAAAACCATAGCGGACTCACCCTAGTGAGGCGCCCAGTGCGATGCGGAACGTGTCGCCTGCTGCAAACCAAACCAGGAGACACTCATGTCCTTTGCGAAACTGACCGCCTCGACCCTGGCGATCGCTGCCATGACCACCGGCGTTGCCGTCGCGCGTGACCAGGTCCAGGTGGCTGGCTCGTCCACCGTGCTGCCCTATGCCTCGATCGTCGCCGAAGCCTTTGGCGAAAACTTCGACTTCCCGACCCCGGTCGTGGAATCGGGCGGCTCCTCGGCTGGCCTCAAGCGCTTCTGCGAAGGCGTCGGTGAAAACACCATCGACATCGCGAATGCCTCGCGCGCGATCCGTGAAAAGGAAATCGCCGCCTGTGCCGAAGCCGGCGTGACGGACATCATCGAAGTGCGCATCGGCTACGACGGCATCGTGTTCGCCTCGCAGCTGAACGGCCCGGAGTTCACCGCCTTCACCGAAAACGACATCTTCAACGCGCTGGCGCCCAAGGTCATGGTCGACGGCGAGCTGGTCGACAACCCGCACACCAAGTGGTCGGACTTCAACGCCGATCTGCCGGACGCCGAAATCCTCGCCTTCATCCCCGGCACCAAGCACGGCACGCGCGAAGTTTTCGAGGAAAAGGTGATCGCGGCTGGCTGTGAAGCCACCGGCGCGATGGAAGCCATGATCGCCGGCGGCATGTCGGAAGACGACGCCGAAGACGCCTGCCTGATGGTGCGCACCGACGGCATGTCGGTCGACATCGACGGCGACTACACCGAAACGCTCGCCCGTATCGACGCGAACACCAACGCCATCGGCGTCTTCGGCCTCGCGTTCTACGAGAACAACACCGACAAGCTGAAAGTGGCGACCATGTCGGGCGTCGAGCCGACCACCGAGACCATCGCCGCTGGCGATTACCCGGTGTCGCGCCCGCTCTACTTCTACATCAAGAAGGCCCACATCGGCGTCATCCCCGGCCTGAAGGAATACGCCGAGTTCTTCGTCGCTGACGAGATCGCCGGCCCCGACGGCCCGCTGTCGAACTACGGCCTCGTCGCCGATCCCGAGCTTGCCGCCACGCAGGCCATGATCGCGAACGAAGAGACCATGAACTAAGGTCTTCAGACCTTCGAAACCGGTCGGCGCGGGGGTGACTTCGCGCCGATCTTTACCGCGGGAAAGACGTACGGTGCGTTTCCCGAACCTAAAGGTGGCCCGCCGATGTCCCCTCTGATCCTTCTCGCCATCGTCCTTGCGCTCACGGTCGCAGGCTATGTCATGGGCCGCCAGCGCGCGGTCGGTTCGGTCGATGACGTGCGAATGCTGCACAGTCTGCCGAATTTCTACGGGATGAACGTGGCGATGCTCGCCTTCGTCCCCGCCGTCCTGCTGCTCGCCATCTGGGTCATCGTGCAGCCGCTCGTCGTCGCCGGGCAGGTGCGCGGCGATATTCCCGATACGCTTTACGAGACGCGGGGCGAACTCAGCCTCGTGATGTCGGACGTGCAGCGCGTGGCCTCGGGCCTCGACACCGCGATCGCCCAAGGCGTTATCGCGCCGGGTGATATCGAAGGGCTGGACGCGACCACGGTCCGCGACACGCTGGGCGGTGTCGGCGTCGCGCTCGGCTCGGACGTGAGCGAAGAGGTTCTGGCCGCCGCGCTCGACTATCGCGCCGCGTCCAACACCGGGGATTGGGTGCGCACCGTCGTCGTGCTCGTCGTCGCCATCGCCGGGTTCCTTTACGCCTATCTCGGCACCTCGGGCACGCTGCGGGCGCGCAACCGGGTCGAGACCGGAATCCTGATCCTGCTCATCACCGCCGCGCTCATCGCGATCCTGACGACGCTGGGCATCGTGCTGTCGCTTCTGTTCAATACAATCGAGTTCTTCGGCCTTTACCCGGCGGACGAGTTCTTTTTCGGCACCACTTGGTCGCCCTCGTTCGGTGGCGGCTCGCAACTGGGTATCCTGCCGCTTCTGTGGGGCACGCTCTATATTTCGCTGATCGCGCTGGCGGTGGCCGTGCCCATCGGCCTGTTCGCCGCGATCTATCTGTCGGAATACGCAAGCTCCAAGGTGCGCAGCGTCGCCAAACCGATGCTCGAGGTGCTCGCGGGAATTCCCACCATCGTCTACGGCCTGTTCGCGCTGCTGACCGTCGGTCCGCTTCTGGTCGGCATTTTCGGGGACGGTGGCATTCTGGGCGTCGGCTGGATGCAGGGCGGAACCGCCGTGATGACCGCCGGGCTCGTCATGGGGATCATGCTGATCCCCTTCGTCTCCTCGCTGTCCGATGACATCATCAACGCGGTGCCGCAGGCGATGCGCGACGGTTCCTACGGCCTTGGCGCGACGCAATCCGAAACGATCCGTCAGGTGGTCATGCCGGCCGCCCTTCCGGGCATCGTCGGCGCGATCCTTTTGGCCGCCTCGCGCGCCATCGGTGAGACGATGATCGTCGTGCTCGGGGCAGGGGCGGCGGCCCGCCTGTCGCTGAACCCGTTCGACGCCATGACGACGGTGACCGCCAAGATCGTGAGCCAGCTCACCGGCGACGCGGACTTCGCCAGCCCAGAGGCGCTGGTCGCCTTTTCACTGGGCATGACGCTCTTCGTCGTGACCCTCGCCCTAAATGTCCTCGCCCTCTACATCGTGCGCAAATACCGGGAGCAGTACGAATGACCGACGCGACCAACACCGGCTCGCTCTACGACGTCGACGCGCGCACGAAAAAGCGCAACGCGGCCGAGAAACGGTTCAGGATCTACGGCATGATCGCCATCGGTCTGGGGCTCGTGTTCCTCGTGGCGCTGCTGTCCACCATCGTCGTGCGCGGCATCCCGGCGTTCCAGCAGACCAAGCTGACGCTGCCTATCGCGCTGCCCGAAGAAACGCTCGACAAGTCCGGCGTGCGCGACATCGAGGTGATGAAGAAAGTCTCGACCTTCGGATACAACCCGCTCATCGAACAGGCGCTGGCCGACGCGCTGGTCGCGAATGGCATCGAAAACCCGTTTGAGGATGCCAAGGGGCTGAAGCCGATCCTGTCGTCGTCGGCCGCCGCCGTCGTGCGGGACGAGGTGCTGGCGAACCCGGATCTGGTGGGCACGACCCACAGCTTCGAGATTCTCGCGGCGAGCCGGGTGGACGGCTACCTCAAGGGCCGGGTGACGCGCGAAAGCGTGGCGCGTGACAACAATATCGACGCGGCCCATTTCGACGTGGTGGATGCGTTGCGCGACGCAGGCATCATCGCCAAGGGCTTCAACTTCGACTTCATCACCGGGGCGGATGCCTCGGAAAGCCGACCGGAGCAGGCGGGGATCGGGGTGTCGATGCTGGGTTCGCTCTTCATGATGTTCGTCGTGCTCGGCCTGTCGCTGCCCATCGGCGTCGCGGCCTCGATCTATCTGGAGGAGTTCGCGACCCAGAACCGCTTTACCGACATCATCGAGGTGAACATCTCGAACCTCGCCGCCGTGCCGTCGATCGTCTTCGGTATTCTGGGTCTGGCCGTGTTCATCCAGTTCATGCACCTGCCGCAGTCGGCCCCGCTGGTCGGCGGTCTGGTCCTGACGCTGATGACGCTGCCGACGATCATCATCTCGACCCGCGCGTCGCTGAAGGCGGTGCCGCCGTCGATCCGCGAGGCGGCCTTGGGCATCGGCGCGTCCAAGATGCAGACGGTGTTTCACCATGTCCTGCCGCTGGCCATGCCCGGCATCCTCACCGGGACCATCATCGGACTGGCGCAGGCGCTTGGGGAGACCGCGCCGCTGCTTCTGATCGGGATGGTTGGCTACATCGCGTCGAACTACCCGGACGGGGTGGCGAGTGGGTTCCTCGACCCGAACTCGGCCATGCCCGCGCAGATCTACGAATGGGCCAAGCGTGCCGATCCGGCTTACTACGAACGGGCATGGGGCGGGATCATCATCCTGCTCGTGTTCCTCATGACCATGAACATCCTGGCGGTGATCCTGCGCCGTCGTTTCGAGCGCCGCTGGTAATCGCGGGCAGGGGGAACTTATGATGAAAGACAATGTAGAAAACAAAGTCGGGGTGGATGCGATGAACGTGAAGTTCTCAGCAAGGGACGTGCAGGTCTATTATGGCGACAACCATGCCATCAAGGACGTGAACGTCGACATCCTCGACAAGACCGTGACGGCCTTCATCGGCCCGTCGGGCTGCGGCAAGTCGACCTTCCTGCGGTCCCTGAACCGGATGAACGACACGATCCCGATCTGCCGGGTCGAGGGCGATATCCTGCTCGACGGCGAAGACATCAACGCGCCGCAGGTGGACCCGGTGCAATTGCGCGCCAAGGTCGGGATGGTGTTTCAGAAACCCAATCCGTTTCCCAAATCGATCTACGACAACATCGCCTATGGCCCGCGCATTCACGGGTTGGCCCGCAACAAGGCGGAACTCGATGAAATCGTTGAAAAATCCCTACGCCGCGGCGCGATCTGGGACGAGGTGAAGGATCGTCTCGACGCGCCCGGCACCGGGTTGTCGGGCGGTCAGCAGCAGCGCCTGTGCATCGCGCGGGCGGTGGCGACCGAGCCGGAAGTGCTGCTGATGGATGAACCCTGTTCGGCGCTCGACCCCATCGCCACGGCGCAGGTCGAGGAACTGATCGACGAGCTCAAGGCCAGCTATTCGGTCGTGATCGTCACGCACTCGATGCAGCAGGCCGCGCGCGTCAGCCAGAAGACCGCGTTCTTCCATCTGGGCAACCTCGTCGAATACGACGACACGACGACAATCTTCACCAATCCGCGCGACACGCGGACGGAAAGCTACATCACCGGCCGTATCGGCTGAGGAGGGCAGAGACATGAACGATCCCCATATCGCAAAAGCCTTCGACCGCGATCTCGAAGCCATTCAGGCGCTGGTCATGAAAATGGGCGGGCTGGTCGAAGAAGCGATCCGCGAAGCCGCCAAATCGCTCAAGACCCGCGACACGGAGCGTGCCGAAAAGGTGCGTCAGGGCGACCGCAAGATCGACGAGCTTGAAGACCTCATCAACACCCAGTGCGCGCAGCTTCTGGCGATCCGGCAGCCGGCCGCGACCGATCTGCGGACCGTGCTGACGGTGATGAAGATCGCCGGCAATCTCGAACGCATCGGCGACTATGCCAAGAACATCGCGAAACGGACCGAGGTTCTGTCGCACATGCAGCCCATCGAAGGGGCCTCGAGCGCGATTCGCCGCATGTCGAAAGAGGTCGAGGCGATGTTGTCCGATGCGCTCGACAGTTACATCCGCCGGGATGCGACGGTGGGCGAGGATGTGCGGCACCGTGATCTGGAAGTCGACCAGATGTATAACGCGCTGTTCCGCGAATTCCTGACGTTCATGATGGAAGATCCGCGCAACATCACCGCCTGTATGCACCTGCATTTCATCGCCAAGAACATCGAACGCATGGGCGACCACGTGACCTCGATCGCGGATCAGGTGATCTATCTGTCCACGGGCCAGTTCCCGGATGACCAGCGACCCAAGGACAACCAGTCCATCTACAAGGTCGAGGGGTTCGAAGAGGCGGACGAATGAGCACCGACAAGCCGCTCGTGCTGCTGGTCGAGGATGAACCGGCGCAACGGGAAATCCTGCGCTACAACCTCGCATCCGAAGGCTATGACGTGTCGATCGCCGAGAACGGCGACGACGCGATGGTGCTGGTCGAGGAAATCGGGCCGGACCTGATCCTGCTGGACTGGATGCTGCCGGGGGTTTCGGGGATCGAGATCTGCCGCCGTGTGAAATCGCGACGCGAGACGACGGATATTCCCGTCATCATGCTGTCGGCCCGGTCGGACGAGATGGACCGGGTGAGGGGGCTGGAAACCGGCGCCGACGATTACATGGTCAAACCGTTCTCGGTGCAGGAACTGATGGCGCGCATCCGCACGCAATTGCGCCGCACGCGGCCCGCGAGTGTCGGGCAACAGCTTGCCTATGAGGACATCATCCTCGACGGCGAGACCCATCGCGTCACGCGCGGCGGCGATCCGATCAAATTGGGTCCGACCGAATTCCGGCTTCTGACGACCTTCATGGAAAAACCGGGCCGCGTCTGGAGCCGTGAACAACTTCTGGACCGGGTCTGGGGCCGTGACGTCTATGTCGATACACGGACCGTCGATGTCCATGTCGGGCGGCTGCGCAAGGCGCTGTGCAAGACCGGGGGGGACGATCCGTTGCGCACGGTTCGGGGCACGGGATACGCGCTTGGCTAAGGCGCGTTTGCGTTTATTGCTTCGAGGGGAGCGCAGGTTTCCTAAATGCATAGTTTCGGGCGGCTAATATGGCTTATGCGTATAATCAGTATTATGTAAAATAACCGTACGCCGGATTAAACGAAACTTTCCAATACCTTACCAAGACCTTCTGTCGCACTATCACACTCGCAAATAGCAAAAAATTCGCATTTTGTGTGCATATACACTCGACAACCCATACGAATGGTGGCTTTCTTCGGGCTCAAATGACACTCTGCCGTCAAGGGGCGTTCACGAAAGTGGGACGACGGAGTGCAAGCGACGGGATGAGGTACTGATGCTTGATGTGCTCGAACACATCGTGCGAGCAAGAACGCTCCAACAAGTCTGGCAATTGCATTGCGACAGGATGGCGACATTCGGGTTCGACAGGCTGATTTACGGATATACGCGCTTCGCGACGCCCAACTCGGTTGGCGAGCTGATCGACGCGCTGTTTCTGACCAACCACAATCCAACCTATTTCCGGCAGTTCATCGAGGAACGCATGTTCCTGCACGCGCCCCTCACCCGCTGGGCGCGTGAGAATGAAAGCGGATACTGCTCCTGGGGTGCGCTGTGGACGCGGCCTGAGGATCTGACCGAGAAAGAGCTGGAGGTGATCGCCTTCAACCGCGCGATGAACGTGACCGCGGGATACACGGTGGCGGTTCCGACCGCGTCGGATCGGTCGCATGCGCTGTTCGCGCTGACCGGCGCGCATGGGCTGACCCAGCAGGATCTGGACGAGATCTGGGCGGAAAACGGCAAGGAAATCGATGTGTTATGCAACATCGTTCACCTGAAGATCGCCTCGCTGCCGATCGAGACCAACCGCCCCAAGCTGTCCAAGCGCCAGTTGGAAGTGCTGGAATGGGTGTCGGAAGGCAAATCGAACCAGGATGTCGCGACGATCATGGACGTCTCGGTCCCGACCATCGAAAAGCACCTGCGCCTCGCGCGGGAAAAGCTGGGTGTGGACACCACCGCGCAAGCCATTGCCAAGATTACCTTCCTGAACCAGATCCACGTGCGCAGTTCGCAAGGTGGCGCGGTGCAGTTGAACGACGATGTGGATGACGGATCGTCCTATGTCAGCCGCCGGTTGCGCCGCGCGGACGAGGACTACTGACGGTTGTCAAACACGTCCAAAAGGGTAAGGAAAACCAGCAGAAAGTAAGGAAAACCTTACTGGTATCTCGCGAAGAAATGCGAGATTGTGTCTCTGTTCCGTGAGTGGTGGCAATTGATGCCTTTGGAACTGGGGATGGGGCACTCGCGATTTCGGGATCGCTCCATTCCCGTCTCACCCCCTGCCGATCTCAGCTTCAATCGTCAGCCCGTTGTCGGCCAAAGAAAAACCCGGCACGCGTCTGCGCACCGGGTTCTGTGATGCGTGGGCCGGGCACCCTGCCCGACCCGATCCTATGCGGATCAGGCGCCGGCGGCCTTGGCCACTTCGGCGGCGAAGTCTTCTTCGACCTTCTCGATGCCTTCGCCGACTTCCATGCGGATGAAGCCGGTGATCGTCGCGCCCGCTTCTTTCGCGGCCTGCTCGACCGTCAGGTCCGGGTTGATGACGAAGTTCTGGCCCAGAAGCGTGACTTCCGAGAGGAACTTCTTCATGCGGCCTTCGATCATCTTCTCGATCACCTGCTCCGGCTTGCCGGATTCGCGAGCGATCTCGATCTGGATCTGACGCTCTTTCTCGACGATGGCCGGATCGAGCGAGGCTTGATCGAGCGAAGCCGGGTTCGCGGCGGCGACGTGCATCGCGACCTGCTTGCCGAAGGCTTCGTCACCGCCGGTCATCGCGACGAGGACACCGATCTTGCCGAGGCCGTCGGCGACGGCGTTGTGCACGTAGGTCACGACCGTCTCGCCGGAGATCTTCTCCATGCGGCGCACGCCCATGTTCTCACCGATCTTCGCGATGGCGTCGGTAATCATGGTCGAAACCGGCTTGCCGTCGATGTCGGCCTCTTTCAGCGCGTCCACATCGGCCACGTTCAGCGCGGCGGCGGCGATCTTGGTGACCATGCCCTGGAATTCGGCGTTCTTGCCGACGAAGTCGGTTTCCGAGTTCACTTCGACCGCGATGCCGGTGTCGCCCGACACGGCGACGGCGACGAGGCCCTCGGCAGCGGTCCGGCCCGATTTCTTGGCGGCGGTGGCAAGACCCTTGGTGCGCAGCCAGTCCATCGCGGCGTCCATGTCGCCATCGGTCTCGGTCAGCGCCTTCTTGGCATCCATCATGCCCGCGCCGGATTTCTCGCGGAGTTCTTTCACTTGTGCAGCGGTGATCGCCATCTTGGCTCTCCTTCGTAATGTACGGGGTCCGTTAGAAACGGGTCCGAGGGCGGTGTGCCCGCCCTCGGTTACAGGACTGTGACGAAGATCAGGCTTCGGCCTGCTCTTCGGCGACAGCTTCCTCGACCATGCCTTCTTCCAGCGCGCCGACGTCGATGCCGGCGGCTTCGAGCTGACCGGACATGCCGTCAAGCGCGGCGCGGGCGGCCAGATCGCAGTAAAGCGCGATGGCACGGGCGGCGTCGTCGTTGCCGGGGATGATGTAGTCAACGCCATCGGGCGAGCAGTTGGAATCGACCACGGCCACGACCGGGATGCCCAGCTTGTTGGCTTCCTTGATGGCGAGGTCTTCCTTGTTCACGTCGATGACGAACAGGAGGTCGGGACGGCCGCCCATTTCGCGGATACCGCCGAGCGAAAGCGTCAGCTTCTCCTGATCGCGTTCCATGCCCAGACGCTCTTTCTTCGTCAGGCCTTCGGCACCGGCGGCGAGCTGCTCGTCATAGGCCTTGAGGCGGTTGATCGACTGCGACACGGTCTGCCAGTTGGTCAGCGTGCCACCGAGCCAGCGGTGGTTCATGTAGTACTGGGCCGATTTCTCGGCGGCTTCGGCGATCGGCTTCGACGCCTGACGCTTGGTGCCGACGAACAGGATGCGGCCGTTCTTCGCGACCGTTTCACGGATCACGTTCAGGGCGGCGTCCAGCATCGGGACGGTCTGGGTCAGGTCGAAAATGTGGATGCCGTTCCGCTCACCGTAGATGAACTCGCCCATGCGGGGGTTCCAACGCTGAGTCTGGTGGCCGAAGTGAACGCCAGCTTCCAGAAGCTGACGCAGAGTGAATTCAGGGAGCGCCATGTCCAAGTTCCTTTTCCGGTTTGCGCCTCGGCGGGGCTTCTAGGTTTGGACGAAAGCTTCGTCCTCACCAACCGGTGGACCTGCACGGGATTTCTCCCCGTCAGGCCCGACCCCGCCTGTGAAGTAGGGCGGCCATTACGGGGCTTTGGCCCTGTTGGCAAGGGGTTTCGCGGTTTTTCAGCTTGTTTTCGCTGAAATTGGCGTAGGGTCGGATCAAAGGGCCCGCAATCAGGCGGGCGGGACAGGAGGATCAATGGCATTTCCCGACTTCATACAGGCGTTCCCCGCGCTCGACATCCCGTTTCCCGAGGATGTGGTTTCAGCGCGCGCGATCCAATCCGACGCGGGCCTCGTCGTCTTCTTCACCTTCCATCAGGATTTCGAGATCCCGGAGCACAGCCACAAATGGCAATGGGGCACGCTCGTCTCGGGCGAGATCGAAATGACCATCGACGGCGAGGTGCAGACCTGCGGCCCGGGCGACACTTGGAACCTGCCGACGGGCGTGCCTCATAGTGCGCGCATCAAGGCCGGGACAACCGCCATCGACGTGTTCGAGGAAGCGGATCGGTATCCTTTGCGCGCCTGAGGCTGGTGAACCCGGCTTGCGCATCGGCGCATGGGTTGCCAAAAGCGGCCAATGAACGGGACAAGCGATATTCTTTGCATCGGCAGCGTGCTGTGGGACGTGATCGGGCGCACCGACGCGTCGATGCGGCAGGGCAATGACGTGCCGGGGCGGATCACGCGTCTGCCGGGCGGCGTGGCGCTGAACATCGCCATGACGCTGAAACGGTTCGGGCTGACCCCTGCCCTGTTGTCCATCGTCGGCTCGGACCCCGAGGGCGACGAACTCGTCACCGCCTGCGACGACATGGGGCTTATCACCGCCTTTCTGCTGCGCGATGCACGGCTGCCGACCGACAGCTACATCGCCATCGAGGATAACGGCGGGCTGGTCGCGGCGATGTGCGACGCGCATTCGCTGGAGGCGGCGGGCGACCGTATCCTCGCGCCGCTGTTCGATGGCCGGTTGGGGAGCGCCGAGGCCCCCTACAGCGGCCCCGTGGCGCTGGACGGGAACCTGACCGAGGCGCTGCTCATCGACGTGGCCGAGCACCCTGCACTGCGCAAAGCCGACCTCAGGATCGCCCCGGCCAGCCCCGGCAAGGCGACGCGCCTGACCCCGCTGCTCGCCCATCCCGGCGCGACGCTTTACGTCAATCTGGAAGAGGCAGGGTTGATCCTTGGCCGGACCTTCGACGCGGCCTTCCACGCCGCCGATGCGCTGGTCGCCGCCGGGGCGACGCGCGCACTGGTGACGGATGGCGCACGGTCGGCGGCGCTTGGCGAATATGCCGGCACGATCAGCGATACCCCGCCACGGGTTCCGCAAAAACGCGTGACCGGCGCAGGCGACACCTTCATGGCGGCCCATATCGCGGCGGAAAGGCGCGGCGAAAGCGGTGCGGTCGCGCTGCGCACGGCGCTGAACGCCGCCGCCACTTATGTATCGGGAGAGGACCCCGCATGATCGACATTCATTACTCGCCCGAAGTGGCCGACGCGCGCGCATCCGGCGCCCCCCTCGTGGCGCTGGAAAGCACCATCATCACCCACGGGATGCCGTGGCCGCAGAACGTGGAAACGGCGCGCGAGGTCGAGGCGACGATCCGCGCCGAGGGGGCCGTGCCCGCGACCATCGCGGTCTTGTCGGGCCGCTTGCACGTGGGCCTGACGGACGACGAGCTCGAGACGCTGGGTCAGGCCAAGGACGTGGCCAAGCTGTCGCGTGCCGACATCGCGGCCTGTATCGCCACGGGCGGCACAGGGGCCACGACCGTGGCCGCGACGATGATCGCGGCGCATCTGGCGGGCATCCGGGTCTTCGCGACCGGCGGGATCGGCGGTGTGCATCGGGGCGCCGAAACCTCGTTCGACATCTCCGCCGACCTGATCGAACTGGCCACGACGCCCGTGACCGTGGTGGCAGCCGGGGCCAAGGCCATTCTGGATCTGCCGAAAACTCTGGAAGTGCTGGAAACCAACGGGGTGCCCGTCATCGCCTATGGTCAGGACGACTTCCCGGCGTTCTGGTCGCGTGCGTCCGGTCTTGGCGCACCGCTCAGGATGGACAGCGCAGAAGACATCGCACGGGAAGCCGAGACGCGCGCTGCGATGGGCCTGTCGGGCGGGCAACTCGTCGCCAACCCGATCCCGCGGGAATACGAGATCGCGCAAGAGGTGATCGGCCCGATCATCGAGGCCGCGCTGGACGAAGCCGAGGCGCAGGGGATCAAGGGCAAAGCCGTCACGCCCTTCCTGCTCGACCATATCTTCCGGGCGACCGATGGCGCTTCGCTCACCGCCAATATCGCCCTCGTTCTGAACAATGCGCGCCTTGGGACGGGGATTGCGCGGGCGCTTGCAGGAAAGTGATACCACGGCGGATCCTCACCATTGCCGTGCCGCGCCGCAGCGCCTAGATAGCGTGTAACGCCCGAACCCCGGACCATTATGAACGCCAAGCCCACCCCGCCCGACCATCCGCGCAGACGCCGTCGCTTCTTCGCAGGGTTCAGGAACAATTTTCTCACGGGGCTGGTCGTCGTCGCGCCCATCGCGCTGACCATCTGGCTGATCTGGACCTTCATCGGCTGGATCGACGGCTGGGTGCTGCCCTTCGTGCCGAAAAGCTACCACCCGGACATGCTGATCCAACGCTACCTCGGCGACAAGGAGTGGTTCATCGCCGTCTTCGGCGAGAACGTGACGGTGAACATCCGGGGCCTCGGCGTCGTCATCTTCCTGCTGTTCACGATTTTCGTCGGCTGGATTGCCAAGGGGATTCTCGGACGTCAGTTCATCGCATGGGGCGAAAACCTCGTCGATCGGATGCCCATCGTCCGCTCGCTCTACAACGGGATCAAGCAGATCGCCGAGACGGTCTTCGCGCAGACCGACACCAAATTCGACAAGGCCTGTCTGGTCGAATATCCCCGCAAGGGGCTGTGGGCCATCGCCTTCATCTCGACGAACGCGAAGGGTGAGATCGCCAAGCGCATCCCGGTGGATGAAGAGATCATATCGGTGTTTCTGCCGACCACGCCGAACCCGACCTCGGGCTTCCTTTTGTTCGTGCCGCGCCATTCGGTGATCGAACTCGACATGACGGTCGAGGATGCGGCGAAACTCGTCATTTCGGCGGGCCTCGTCTATCCGAACAAGAAAGACACGGTGGAAAACAAAGGCGGCACACCGCTGCCCAAACCGGCGGAATGACGGCGGCGCTGACCGGGTTCGCGACCGGCTTTTCCCTGATCCTCGCCATCGGCGCGCAGAACGCCTTCGTCCTGCGCCAAGGGCTTTTGCGCAGCCATGTGTTCTGGCTGTGCCTGTTCTGCGCGGCGTCCGACGCGCTTCTCATCACCGCAGGCGTCGCGGGCTTCGGTGCGATGGTCGCGGCGGCACCCTGGCTGCCACTCGTGATGAGCCTCGGGGGGGCTGCGTTCCTGATCGTCTACGGCCTCACCCGGCTCATCGCGGCATGGCGCGGCGGCGATGCGATGGAGATCGGCGGCGCTGACCATTCGCTGTGGAAGACACTGGCGATCGCGGCGGCGTTCACATGGGCCAATCCGCATGTCTACCTCGACACACTCGGCCTGATCGGTGCCGTGTCCACGCAATACCCCGACTGGCCCACCCGCATCACCTTCGGTGCCGGGGCCGTCATCGCGAGTTTCGTTTTCTTCTTTGGCCTTGGTTACGGCGCCCGGTTCCTCGCGCCCATCATGCGCTCGGCGCGGGCGTGGCAGGTGCTCGACCTTTTGATCGGGCTGACGATGCTGGCGATTGCGGCGAAGTTGATCGCGGGCGTTCTTTGACGGGCGGGCGTGGCGACGAAGGCTTCATGAAGCCACCCTTCCCCATAATCCTGATCGAAAGATAGACCCGCTCGGCGGATTGCCGCGCCCCCGACCGAACACCAAAAAAAACGCCGGCACTAGGGCCGGCGTTCAGTCATTGAGGCAGGTTTCATACAGGCAAGAAACCTATCGAGCAGTGCCCTCAATATAGAGGCAGCAACTTCAAAGTCCAAGCTAAAAGTTTGAAAAGCCAAGGAACGCCCACTAGGCTCGCCACAAACAGGCGCAGTACGGGGGACCGTTTCCAATGACATTCGCAGTTCATCGCCGATTCGCCCAACATATGTTGGGGATCGCTCTTGCAGGCACAATTGGCGGGATGGCCCAAATGGTACATGCCGAACCCAAGCACGGCATCGCCATGTATGGGGAACCGGCCCTTCCCGCGGATTTCAAGCACTTGCCGCAAGCCAACCCGGATGCGCCCAAGGGGGGCGAGATCGTCTTTGCCGAATCGGGGTCGTTTGATTCCCTGCATCCGGTCATCACCAAGGGCAACCCGCCCTGGCAGTTGCGCTACATGATCTTCGAAAGCCTGCTGGGCCGGTCCTATGACGAGCCGTTCACGCTTTACGGCCTTCTGGCCGAGACGGTCGAGACCGGGCCGAACCGCGAATGGGTCGAATTCACGCTGCGCGAAGAGGCCGCGTTCTCGGACGGCTCGCCGGTCACGGTCGAGGATGTGATGTGGTCCTATGAAATCCTCGGGACCGAGGGGCATCCGCGCTATCTCGGCGCATGGGGCAAGATCGAGAAGATGGAGCAGACCGGCCCGCGCTCGGTCCGGTTCACCATCAACACGGTCGATTTCGAACTGCCGCTCATCATGGGGCTGCGGCCCATCCTGAAGAAGGCCCAGTGGGAAGGGCATGACTTTCAGGCGTCGGGCATCGATGTGATCCCGATCGGGTCGTCGCCCTATGTGATCGGGGATTTCGAACCGGGGCGGTATCTGAACCTCGAACGCAATCCCGACTATTGGGGCAAGGACGTGCCGTTCATGCAGGGTCAGATGAACTTCGACACGATCCGGTATGAATTCTACGGCGACGGCGACGTGGTGTTCGAGGCGTTCAAGGCGGGCGAAGCCAACACCTACCGCGAAACCAACGCCGAGAAATGGGCGACGCAATACGACTTCCCGGCGGTGCAATCGGGCGACGTGGTGCTGTCGGAGATTCCGCACAAGCGCCCGACCGGCATTCAGGGCTATGTCATGAACACCCGCAGTCCCCAGTTTCAGGACTGGCGGGTGCGCGAGGCAATGATCCAGGTCTTCAACTTCGAGTTCATCAACCAGACCCTGAACGGCGGTCGCGAGCCGCGCATCCAGTCCTATTTCCACAACTCGGTTCTGGGGATGGAAGTGGGTGCCCCCGCGACGGGCCGCGTGGCCGAATACCTGAGCGCCTATGACGACCTGCCGCCGGGCGCGGTCGAGGGATACGCCCTCCCCGCCTCGGATGGGTCCGAGCGCAACCGCGCCGGGGTTTCCCGTGCGCTGGACCTGATGGCCGAGGCCGGATGGACGGTGCAGGACGGCGTGATGAAGAACGAAGCGAGCGAGGAGTTCACCTTTGAAATCGTGCTCAATCAGGGCGCGACGCAGGACCGACAGGTGATCGACATCTATGCCGCGTCGCTGGCCCGGATCGGGATCACGCCGACGATCTCGGCGATGGACTCGGCGCAATATACCGAGCGCACCAACAGCTACGATTTCGACATGGCCCCCTACTGGCGGTCGCTGTCGCTGTCGCCGGGCAACGAGCAACGCCTGTACTGGGGCTCGGCCATGGTGGGCGAGAACGGGTCGCGCAACTGGATGGGTGTCGAATCCGATGCCGTGGACGGGTTGATCGAGGAAATGCTGACGGCGGACAGTCAGGAGGATTTTCAGGCCGCGACCAAGGCATTGGACCGGGTGCTCACGGCGGGGCGCTATGTGATCCCGATCTGGTATTCCGACGTGTCCCGGGTAGCCCATGTGAAAGAGCTGCACTACCCCGAGACGCTGCCGATGTACGGCGACTGGCTGGGCTTCCAGCCGGAGCTTTGGTGGTACGAAGAGTGACTGCGCGGCGCTGGTGGGGGCGCTGCCCCTCGCGCACCCACGCGCTACGTCGAAACCGGGAAGATCTAGCCGTTGGGCAGAAGCAATGAGGCGTCGCCGTAGCTGAAAAAGCGGTAGCGGTTCTCGATGGCGTGGGCATAGACCTCGCGCATCCGCTCCATGCCCATGAGCGCCGAGACCAGCATCATCAGCGTCGATTTTGGCAGGTGGAAATTGGTCATCAGCCCGTCGGTGATCTTGAAGGCATAGCCGGGCCGGATGAAGATATCCGTCGGGCCGCGCCACGGCTCGATCCGGCCCGGTTCCGTGGCCGCGCTTTCGATCAGCCGAAGCGCCGTGGTGCCGACCGGAATGATCCGGCCTCCGGCAGCGCGGGTCGCGTTGATTTCGGCGGCGGCGGCTTCGGTCACTTCGCCCCACTCCGCGTGCATCTTGTGGTCGGACACGTCGTCCACCTTGACCGGCAGGAACGTGCCCGCGCCGACATGAAGCGTGACATGGGTGCGGGTCACGCCCCGCGCGTCCAGCGCCGCGAGCAGCGCATCGTCGAAATGGAGCGAAGCGGTGGGGGCCGCGACCGCGCCGGTCTGGCGCGCCCAGACGGTCTGATAGTCCTCGCGGTCCTGCGCATCAGCGCGGCGTTTGGCCTCGATATAGGGCGGGAGCGGCATCCGCCCCGCCTCGGCCAGTGCCGCATCGAATGCCGCGCCCATCAGGTTGAAGGTCAGCACCGCCTGCCCTTCGGAGCGTGACAGCACGGTCGCGCTCAGGCCCGCAGCAAAGTCGATGGTTTCGCCATCCTTCACCTTGCGCAGCGGCTTGACCAGCGCCGACCATGCGCCGGGTTGCGCATCCGGGGCAAGTAGCGTCACTTCGATCCGCGCCTGCGCCTCGCCCCGCGTCCGCGTGCCTTCGAGCCGGGCCGGGATCACACGGGTGTCGTTCAGCACGAGCCGGTCGCCGGGGCGCAGCCAGTTGACCAGATCCGTCACCACCGCATCGGTGATCCGGGTGCGCTCGGCGACCAGCAGACGGGCCGAGGACCGGGGCCGGGCCGGTCGGGTCGCGATCAGATCCTCGGGCAGGTCGAAATCGTAGTCTGAAAGCCGGGTGCCAATGGCATCGGTCGTCATGTCGGCCTCACGGTGTGGGTTGCTGCGGCGCTTGCCTGCGGAAAACCTCGCGTAGCACACCCGGCGTCAGGATCGAAAGCGGATTGATCCCCACGTTCGGCTTTTTCGCGGGGCCGGTCAGCGTGAAGTTGAACCCGACGAGTCCCTCGCCGTCGCGGGCGCTCACCGCGCGGCCCAGCGAGTTGATGAGGTAGAAGGGCGACAGCGTGCCCTGCATGTCGAGCGTGTTGGACCCCAAGTTGTAATACCCGTCCATCGACAGGCCGAGCGAGGCGGAAACGGCGGAGGACGAATAGAGCGTCAGGCGTTCGGGCGAGAGGTTGAAGCGCCCCTTCACTTCGGAAAAGCCGATGCCGGGGCCGTCCAATTGGTCGAGCAGACCGACGACCGAGATCGCGGACAGAAGCTCGGCCATCGCGGGCGCTTCCACGAGGCGCGTGTCGGTGAGGGTGACGGAGCCTTCGAAGGTGCCCTTCTGGCCGGTCGGGGCGAGCACGACCTCGAGCGCGCCACCGCTGGCTTTGGTGAAGAGGTTGAGACCGCGCAGGATCTCGCCGCCCTGTGCCGCGTTGATCCGGTAGGCCGCACCGTTCTCGGTCTGGGCCACGGTGCCGGTGAGTTGCGCGCCGCCGCTTACCTGTGACGTGAACGTGCCGCGCAGACCGCCGGACAGATCGAAGTTCCCCCGGAAACCTTGCAAGACGATGCCCTCGGCGATCACCAGTTCATCCAGCGTCAGATCGAGCGGCGACGCGGGGCCGCGCGCGCCACCGGACGACCCGCCGGACGAAAGCCCGGCGTTGCGCAGGTCGGCACGCCCGCCCCGCACTGCAATGGCGATGGGCGCGTTCCCCCGCCCGGTGAGCGTGACGGGGGCGTCGAGCCAGCCGCCAAGCCGCACGCGCGAGAAACTGGCGCGGTCGAGGCCGCCCGACTTGGTCGTGATCGTGCCGGATGCGGACAGGCCGGGCGCGGTGAGCGACAGGGTTTCGACCGTCGGCGTCGGGCCGAGGGTGGCGGTCAGGTCGAGCTGGCCGGAGGTGCCTGCGGCCTTGCTCCACCCGGTGCCGGGAATGGCCAGACGCGCGCCGACGAGGGTCGAACTGGCCGTCAGCGTGATCGGCTGATCGGGCACGATACGGGCCGTGAACTGCGCGGGCGCGGCACCGTCGAGGATCGCGGAGGAGAGGCCGAGGTTGAATTCCTCGACCAGCGCCTGACCGACCGTGATCGTGCCTTCGACCGTGGACCCCTGCCCTGCGGTCTCGGGCGCGATGGGCTGCACCCATGTCGCGCGCACGTCGACGTCGCCGATCTTGCCCGGCCCCGTGACCTCGATCGCCTCGGGCCGCGCGGTGAAATCGAGCCGCTCCGCGGTCAGGGTGCTGCCCTTTATGATCTGGTCCGTGCGCACGTCGAACACCGACCCGGCCACGTCGAACTGAATATCCTCGATCGGGATCACGGGTTTCTGGAGGAAATTCACTGTGCCGTGGGCCGATACCCTGCCGGTGGCGACGTCCGGCCCGAAATCGGTGTTCTTGAAGACCTCGAACGGCGGCAGCTCCAGCAGCGCGAAAGCGCCCTGCACCGGCCCCTCGATCTTCACGTCGGCCTGCGCGGGGCCTTGCTTGACCGTCACATCCGGCACGGTGAAGCTGCTGCCCGAGACGTCCATGTCCATCCCGTTGGGCGCCGTCATGGTGCCCTGATCCACCCCGACGACGAAGCGTTGGTTGGCCAGCGACATATGGCCCGAGGCATCGTGAACGACCGGCATCTGCTTCATCACGCGGACTTGGGCGCCCGTGGCTTCGGCCCCCATCATCAGAGCCGCCGATTTCAGCGAGGGGCCGCGCAGCGCCATGTGCACATCGCGCAGCGCGCCCGCCTCGACGTTGCGGAACATCCAGTCGCGCGGCTTGGGGGCCACCGTCTTGGGCCAGACCTGTTTGAGGTTCGGCACGTCGATCGACGGGATATGGGCATTCAGCGCCATCGCCCATTCGTCGCCCGCCGCCGTGATCCGCCCGTCGAGGTTGAAGCGCGTCGATCCGCGAAACAGGACGACCTGCCCGATATCCACCGAGAAGGGCGAAAGCTTGACCCGGAAATCGGCGAACCCCCGGTCGATGGTCACCGGGGCGTCGAAGACCTCCGGCGTGGTGAACGAGGCCCGGTTCACGCGGATCTGACCGATCACCGATTGCGGCCAGTCGTTCTGGAAGTCGGCGAGCATGAGCTTGCCGTCCAGCTCGATCTCGCCCAGATCCGAGGTGAAGGTAAGACCGGAGAGTTGGAGCGCCTGCTGCTCCGGGTCGTAGTCCAAATACCCCTTGGCGCCGCCGAAGCCCACCGGATGCGAGGTCGGGTTGGGTTTGATCGCGCCTTCCTTGATCTCCATCGCGCCTGCGAGGTCCGAGATCGTGCCGTCGCCCGCGATGGTCGTGCGCAGGGCCCCGTCGATGGGGGCGTCGATCAGGTTCAGAAACGACAGCGCCGCCGATTGCGCGCCGATGTCGCGCGCGGCGGCGTTGCGGAAGCTGATCGACAGGGTGGCGGCGCTATCGGCCTTGGCGGTGCGCAGGCCCAGTTCGACCTCGGCCAGTTCGTCGGTCTGGTTGAAGACATCGAAGCTCACTTCGGTTTCGACGATCTTGTCGGTCTGCCCCACCACCAGCCGTCCGTCGGTCACCTGCCAGATGCGGCCCGTCCGGGCGTCTTCCAGCGTGATGGTCAGGCCGAGCGCCTCGACATGAACCGCTTCGGCAAGGATACCGCCGTCGAACACGGCGTCGAATTCGTCGAGCACGTCGGCGAGGTTCCCGGTGGCGGTGTCGCCCTGCCCGAATTGCAGGGCGAAGCTGCCGTCCGCCAGCCGCCGGAAGGTCACCTGCGCCCCCGACAGGATCACGGTGCGCGGCACGAATTCACCCTGAAACAGCGGTGCAAGACGCACGCCGCCTTCGATCGAGTTCAGTTGCGCGATGTCGAGGCCGGAGGCGTCCCTGAGTCCGACATCGACCAGACGCAGCCTGGGCCGGCCCTTGGGCGTGACACCCAGTTCGATGCGGCGGAGTGTGATCGACCCTTCGGGCATCGCCGTATTGAGTTCGGTCTCGACCCGTTCGGCGACCCAGTCGGGCAATGCGATGGCCCGGCCGGTCAGCGACATCGAGGCCAATGTCAGAAACAGCCCCACGGCGGCGATGGCGAGGACGGACCAGATACCGAGGTGAAAATGCAGCCGACGCGGTCGCCACCGCGCGGCACGGGACGACGCGTCCGTGGGACGCGAAGGCGGCTCGTGCTCAGTCGGTTCGGTCATCTCTGGCCGGTGCTTTCCATCCGGGGGCTCGTGTGATTGAACCGTGATTAGGGCAAAGCCCAATGGAAGGAAAGAATATGGCCGATCAGCTTTTGGACATCGGCGCGAAAGCGCCCGCGTTTTCCCTGCCCCGCGATGGCGGCGATACCGTGTCGCTCGACGATTTCGCGGGCAAACCCGTGGTTTTGTTTTTCTACCCCAAAGCCTCGACCCCGGGCTGCACCAACGAGGCGCTGGATTTCACCCGGCTGCATCAGGCGTTCGTCGATGCGGGTGCCGTGGTTCTGGGCGCCTCCAAGGACAGCGTGAAGAAGCAGGAGAATTTCGCGGCCAAACAAGAGCTGACCGTGCCGCTTCTGTCCGATGCCGAGGGAACGCTGTGTGAGGATTACGGCGTCTGGGGTGAAAAGAAGATGTACGGCAAGACCTTCATGGGGATCACCCGCACCACCTATCTCATCGGCGCGGACGGCAAGATCGCGCAGGTCTGGCCCAAGGTGAAGGTGCCGGGTCACGCGGACGAGGTGCTCGCGGCGGTCAAGGCGCTTTGAGCCAGACGCTTGCCGAAATGGCGGTGGAGGTTCTCACCACCGCCGACGGGCGCGAAAAGACAGCCCTGTCGCGCAGACATGCGGCCACATGGTTCGCGGCACGCGCGGCGGGCGATCGGCTGCCCATCGGGCGGGCCGATCCCCCCGACTTTCCGGCAAGACCCGCGCGACCGGAGTTGCTCGACCCGCGCGACGTGCCGCGCAGGCGACCCGGCAGCCCCGAGGGGCGCAACGCGATACTGCACGCGATCGCGCATATCGAGCTGAACGCGGTGGACCTGCATTGGGACATCATCCCGCGCTTCGCGGACACGCCGATGCCCGCCGGGTTCTATGACGACTGGGTGAAGGCGGCGGATGACGAGTCGAAGCATTTCAACCTCGTCTGCGATGCGCTCGAAGCGCAGGGAAGCCATTATGGCGCCCTGCCCGCCCATGCGGGCATGTGGCGCGCGGCCGAGGATACGGCGCGGGATCTGATGGGCCGGCTCGCGGTCGTTCCGATGGTGCTGGAGGCGCGTGGGCTCGACGTGACGCCCGGCATGATCGAGATTTTCCGACAGGCGAAGGACACGCAGTCCGTGGCCGCGCTGGAGGTGATCTATTCCGAAGAAGTCGCGCATGTCGCCTATGGGTCCAAATGGTTTCACTTTCTGTGCGGGCGGCACGAGGCCGACCCCAAGGATGCCTTCCACGATCTCGTGCGTCGTTACTTCCACGGCGGGCTGAAACCGCCGTTCAACGAGGAAAAGCGCGCCGAGGCCGGGATGCCTCCCGACTTCTATTGGCCGTTGGCATCGGACCCCGCGCGCTGACCCCGCGAAATCGGCAGGTTCCTGCCCGATGCGACCCCCTGACCCGACCAAAAGGGTGATAAATTGTTGCACTTATGCAGTATCGCACGGTAAGGACCGACAAGCGCGCCGTTGGGGAACAGACGCGCAAGAATTGGGATGGGGCAATCAGACGGTGACAGCGTGCTGAACACAGTGGCCTACAGGTTTAACCGACGGCTCGAAAAGAGTTTTCCTGAGCAGCGGCTCTTTTTGCGCTCGGAACAGGGAACCCGCTTCGTGATCCTGACGCCGACCGTGCAACTGGTCGCTTGGGTCGTCAGCGCCGCCTTCGTCGCCTGGGCCATTATCGCCACCGCCGTCCTTCTGATGGATTCCGTGTCATCGGGCAGCGTACGCGAGCAATCGCAACGCGAGCAACGCCTGTATGAGGAGCGCCTGCGCACTCTGGCCGACCAGCGCGACGCCCGCGCGGCCGAAGCGGTCGCGGCGCAGGAACGCTTCAACCTCGCCCTCGCCCAGATTTCCGAAATGCAGTCCGAGCTTCTCGCGTCGGAAGAGCATCGCCGCGAACTGGAAACCGGGATCAACGTGATCCAATCGACGCTGCGGCGCACGATGAACGAACGCGATGATGCGCGCGGGTCGCTCGAAGCCATGCTGGCCGAGGCGCGGGGCGAAGACGGCTCGGGCCAAGCCCCCGTCATGGTCAGCGGCGAGGATATGAGCCAGACCGTCGCCGTGTTGACCGCCGCTTTGGAAGCGACCGCCACGGAGCGTGACGCCGCCTTGGCCGAAGCCGCTGAAGCCAAGACCGCCACCGATGATTTGATCTACGAGGCGCGGCTGCGCGACGAGCGCAACAACCAGATCTTCAGCCAGCTCGAAGAGGCGGTGACCGTCAGCCTCGAACCGCTCGACAAGATGTTCTCGGCCGCCGGCATGTCCACAGACAATATCCTTGCACAGGTCCGGCGCGGCTATTCCGGTCAGGGCGGCCCCCTGATGCCGATGATCCTGTCCACCAAGGGCGAAGAGCCGAATGAGGACATGGAGCGCGCCAACCAGATCCTGAACGAGCTGGACCGCATGAACATGTACCGGATCGCCGCTGAAAAGCTGCCGTTCTACATGCCCGTGCGTCCGGGCACCTTCCGCTATACCTCGGGCTTCGGCACCCGTTGGGGCCGCCTACACGCGGGCACCGACATGGCCGGGCCGGTCGGGACTCCGATCTACGCGACCGCCGATGGCGTCGTGACCCATGCCGACTGGCAATCCGGTTATGGTCGGCTCATCAAAGTGCAGCACGAGTTCGGGCTTGAAACCCGCTATGCCCATTTGTCGCGCATCCGGGTCAAGAAAGGCCAAAGGGTCTCGCGCGGGGACCTGATTGGTGATATGGGCAATTCCGGACGGTCCACCGGCCCCCATCTCCACTACGAAGTGCGCGTGGGCGGCAAGGCTGTGAATCCAATGACATATATCAAGGCAGGACGAGATGTTTTCTAAGAGCCGCATCAACGAACCGGGCCCCAAGGCGGGCGAGTCTGAAACCAAACCGGCAGGGGAAACGTCTATGCCGAAACCTCCGGCGTCCAGCGCCTCCTCGTCGGCCCCGATGCCGAGCACGCCCAAGGCGAAAGCCCCGGCCTCGACCCTGTCGTCGGACCTGACGGTGGTGGGCAACCTGCGCTCGACCGGCGACATCCTTGTCGAAGGCACGATCGAGGGCGACATCCGCGCCCACATGCTGACGGTCGGTGAAAGCGCCACCGTGAAGGGCGAAGTGGTCGCCGACGACGTGGTCGTGAACGGCCGGATCGTGGGCCGTCTGCGCGGCCTCAAGGTGCGCCTGACCTCGACCGCCCGCGTCGAAGGCGACATCATCCACAAGACCATCGCGATCGAAAGCGGTGCGCATTTCGAAGGCTCGGTTCAGCGTCAGGAAGACCCGCTGAACAACGGCGGCGCCCCGCGCCCCAAGGCCGCAGCGCCGCAGCAGCAGGCCCCGGCCCAGCAGCCCGCGCCGAAGCCCGCGCAGAACTGATCGGGATCTGATCCGATTTTGAAGGCCGCCCCGACCGGGCGGCCTTTTTCATTCCGGGTGAACGAGCGCGCGGCGATACAGGTGCCAGGTGGCGTGACCCAGCACCGGCAACGCGATGAACAGGCCCAGAAACGCAAGGATCATCGCGGCGAACAGGATCACCGCGATCACGATCCCCCAAAGGATCATCACCCCCCGGTTCGCCGCCACGAATTGCCACGACACGATCATCGCCGTGATGAAATCGAGTTCCTTGTCTAGAAGCAGCGGCAAGCTGACCACGGTTAGCGAAAAGAGGACATAGGCCGTCACCGCCCCGACGAGCGTGCCGACGCCGAGCATCTTGATCCCGTTGAAAGAAAAGATCGTGTGCTGCCATTCGGTCAGGATGTTCTGCATCGGCATGAGGCCGAGAAAGAGCGCAAAGATCATGTGGGCGATGAACACCCAGAACAGAAAGATCATGATGATGACCGCGGCCATCGACGGGATCTGGCGGTCTTTCTGGCGGAACACCACCCCGATGATCTCGCACCAGTGGCAGCCCATCCCGCCCTGCAAGTTCGCATCCCTCAGTTCCAGACGTCGCGACACCTCATACAGCCCGACGGCGAGGAACGGGGCGAGGAGCGGGAATCCCAACGCGACGGGGATGATCGAATAGCTCTGATCGGCGCGTTGCAGTTGCAGGACGAGGATGATGCCACCCACGACATAAAAGGCCGCGAAGAACAGGCCGATCAGGGGGACGCGCGTGAAGTCGCGCCAGCCGGCCCTCAGCACTTCGCCGATCACGGATGCGGAAACGGTCGCGACCTTGGGGGTCGGCGACGGTTCGGTCGCGGTGATGTCTGTCAAATGTCCCTCCCGCACGAAAGTTGTCACCTGTCGCGCGGTTCAGATTTGATCCGATGAATGTGTTTCGGTCAAGCGGGCGAATGCGGGGGCCGCATCCGGCGTGCATTCACACGATGTGCAGGTGGCGCGTTTCGACGCGGCCCGCAGGTGCGACCTAGTCTTCCGCGTTGGCCTCGGCCCGGCTCTTGCCCGCCACGTCCATCGCCAGCGTCGCGGCCATCAGCCCGTCGAGGTCGCCGTCCAGCACACCTTGGGTATCGGACGTTTCGAACGAAGTCCGCAGGTCTTTCACCATCTGATAGGGCTGGAGAACGTAGGACCGGATCTGGTTGCCCCAGCCCGCATCGCCCTTGTTCTCATGCGCCTCGTTGATGGCTTGGTTCCGGCGGTCCAGCTCCATCTGATAAAGCCTTGATTTCAGGGCTTTCATCGCGATGTCACGGTTCTGGTGCTGGGACTTTTCCGAACTGGTCACGACGATCCCGGTAGGGATGTGGGTGATCCGCACGGCGGAGTCGGTGGTGTTCACGTGCTGGCCGCCCGCCCCGGACGAGCGGTAGGTGTCGATGCGGATGTCGTTCGGCGCGACCTCGACCTCGATGTTGTCGTCCACGACCGGGTAGACCCAGACCGACGAGAACGAGGTGTGGCGACGGGCGGCGCTATCGTAGGGCGAAATGCGCACCAGACGATGCACGCCGCTTTCCGATTTCAGCCAGCCATAGGCATTGTGGCCAGAAATCTTGTAGGTGGCGGATTTGATGCCCGCCTCTTCGCCCGGTGTCGTCGACTGAAGCTCGACCTTGTAGCCATGCGCCTCGGCCCAGCGGACATACATGCGCGCCAGCATAGACGCCCAGTCGCAGCTTTCGGTGCCGCCCGCGCCGGAGTGGACTTCCAGAAACGTGTCGTTGGGGTCGGCCTCGCCGTTCAGCAGCGCCTCGATCTCGGCGGCTGCGGCGCGTTCCTTGAGGGCCTTCAACGCGGCTTCGGCGTCCTTGACGACCTCTTCGTCGTCCTCCATCTCGCCCAGTTCGATCAACTCGACGCTGTCGTTCTTTTCCTGCTCCATCGCTTTGTAGCCGTCCATCTGGGCCACCAGCGACTGGCGTTCGCGCATGAGTTTCTGCGCCCGGTCGGGATCGTTCCAAAGCTCCGGGTCTTCGGTCATCGCGTTCAGCTCTTCCAGCCGGTGCTCGGCAGTTTCCCAGCCGATCCGTTGCCGAAGAAGGGCCAGCGATTTCTCGATGGCGTCCACGTTGTTCTGAGCCTCTGCCCGCATGGTCGTTCCTCTGCGCGTTATCCGCGTCTACCTATCAACGGTGCGGGGACGCGGCAAGGTGCGAGCGGTCAAACCGGCGTGCCGATACGCCGGTCGATGGCAAGGGCCAGCCCGTCGACGACCGCCGTGAAGGCCTCGGACCGCTCGAGCGTGGCCGCCGGGCAGACGCTGTGCGCGGCGCCCTCGACGAGCGACATGAGCGACGAGCCCCCGACGAGGACGACGCGGGAGATGTCGGCGGGCTTGACCGTGGCCCGGTCGAGCGTTTCGCGGATCGCCTGTGTGAGCGTGGCGGTCTGGTCGGCCAGTGCCGCATCCATCGTGGCGCGGGTGATATCGGCGGCAAGCCCCGGCTCCACCAGCCCCATCGCCACGCGCCCTGCCCCGTCCGGCCCGTTGGCAGCGATCTTGCCCCGCTCGACGGCGAAAGCGAGGTCATGGCCGAGTTCCTCGTCGATCACGGTGGCGAGGCGTTCGATCAGGACCGGTTCCACCGCGTGCTTGTGGTAGTCCTTGATCGTGCGCCGGGTTTCGGGGCTGTACAGGAACGGGATCTTGGCCCATGTGGCGAGGTCGACATAGAGCGCCTTGGGCATGGGCAGACGGCCCGCCCCCATGTCGCGCGTAAGCTGGCTGCCGTGACCCAGAAGCGGCATCACATGGGTGAGCGAGATCGACTGGTCGAAATCGGTGCCGCCGAGACGAATGCCGTGGGAGGACAGAATCTCGGCGCCCTCCGGCCCCTCGCGGAACACCGAGAAATCCGAGGTGCCGCCGCCGATATCGACCACAAGGCCAAGCCCTTTGCCCTTGCCCGCCGCGAGGGCCGCGGCCTCGGGTTCATAGACGAAGCGCAAGTGCTCGAAGCCCGCCGCGCGGTAGCAGGCGGCGAGGTCGTCCTGCGCGCGGGCGTCGCGCTCGGGGTCGTTCGAGTGGAAATGAACGGGGCGGCCCGAAACCGCGGTGGAGAAGGTCATCCGCGTCATATCCTCGGCGCGGGTTTTCACTTTCGTCAGGAACGCGGTGACGATGTCGGCAAGGGTCCGGCGCTTGCCGCCGATAAGACGGCTTTCGTGAAACAACGACGTACCGAGCACGCTTTTCAGCGCGCGCATATAGCGCCCTTCGGTGCCCGCGATCAGCGCCTCGCCCGCTTGGGTTCCGATCCGCATCGCGCCGCCGGTGGGAAAAAAGACCGCCGTGGGCAGCGTGTCGTTCCCCGCCTCGAGCGGCACGCGGAAGGCTATGCTGCCCATCAGGACGGCGACGGCCGAGTTCGACGTGCCGAAGTCGATGGCAAGGGTGCGGTGTGGGTCGGACATGGGGGCGCTCCTCGGGAAGCGCCCGGTTTATCCGGGGGGCGTGTGGGCTGCAAGGTGTTGCGCTGCGGCTTGCGCCGCATCGCGATGTTGGGGAGAGGCCAGCCTCTCCCCAAACCCCTCTCCGGGATATTTTGGACCGGAAAAAGGACGGGTCAGGTGCGCATCGTCTGACCGTTCGAGAACATGTGGACCTTTTCGGCCTCGGCAGTCAGGCGCACGGTGTTTCCGCGCAGGTCCTTGTGGATGCCGGGGAGCTTGGCGATGAGCGGTTCGGCCCCCTCTTCGGCCACGAAGTAGAGCAGCGTCACCTCGCCCAGCCGTTCGACGTAATCGACCGTGGCTTCGAGAATGTAATTCTCGCCGTCCTGCGCGATGCGGAAATCTTCGGGACGAATACCGATGTTGACGGCGCGGCCCTTGTCCGCCTCCTGTGTCGGGACGTTGGAACGGGCCATGCCATGCCCCGTCACGTTCACGGTGGTCTCGGCGCCCGTCGCTTCGACCTTGCCCGGCAGCAGGTTCATCGAGGGAGAGCCGATGAACTGGGCCACGAATTCGTTGTCGGGGGTTTCATAGAGTTCGAGCGGGCTGCCGACCTGAGCGATGCCCTTGTTGGCGAGCACCACGATTTTGTCGGCAAGCGTCATCGCCTCGACCTGATCGTGGGTGACGTAGATCATCGTGCTTTCCGGCATCGATTCCTTGAGTTGCGCGATCTCGATCCGGGTGGCCACGCGCAGCGCGGCGTCGAGGTTCGAGAGCGGCTCGTCGAAGAGGTAGACCTTGGGATCGCGCACGATGGCGCGCCCGATGGCGACGCGCTGTCGCTGGCCGCCGGAGAGCTCTTTCGGCAGGCGATCCAGAAGCGGGTCGAGTTGCAGGATCTTGGCCGCGCGGCGCACGCTCGCGTCGATCTCGTCTTTCGACTTCTTCGCGATCTTCAGCGCGAAGGACATGTTGTCGTAGACCGTCATGTGCGGATAGAGCGCGTAGCTTTGGAACACCATCGCGATGCCCCGTTCGCTGGGCGGAATGTCGTTCACCACCAACCCGTCGATTTCGAGCGTGCCGGAGGTGATCTTTTCCAACCCCGCGATCATGCGCAGAAGCGTGGACTTGCCGCAGCCGGAGGGGCCGACGAAAACGATCAGTTCCCCGGTCTTGATGTCGAGGTCGATGTTTTTCAGCACCTCGACCTTGCCGCCGTAGGTCTTGCCCACTCCGGTCAGTTTCAGATCAGCCATGTTCTCCTCCCCGGCCCTTGTCAGGCCTCTTCTTGTTCGATTGGCCTGAGCAAGATCGACGGTTGCCAATGGGCCAGATGGATCTCGCCGTCGAGCCGCGGGTGTGCGGCGTTGAGTTCCGCGCCGATCTCGAGCCACCCCTCTCCCCTGGGCGGCGTGATGCTGACCGGGACTTCGCCCAGATTGATCGCGAAAAAGATTTCCTCGGTGTCCGACACGCGGCGGAACGACAGCACCTGACCATAGGCGCGCAGATCCTCGAGACGCCCCTTTTTGAGCGCGGTGTGGCTGTGTCGGAACGCGATGGCGCGACGGTAATGGTGCAGAAGTGCGCCGGGGTCGGCATCGGCCTTGTCCACGGCGAGCGCGAGGTGTTCGGCGGGAACCGGAAGCCACGCGTTGCCGCCGTTGGTGAAGCCGCCAAGCGCGCGGTCGTGGTCCCAGACCATCGGGGTGCGGCAGCCGTCGCGGCCCTTGAATTCGGGCCAGAATTCGATGCCGTAGGGGTCTTGCAGGTCTTCGAAGGCAAGCTCGGCTTCGGGCAACCCAAGCTCTTCGCCCTGATAGATGCAGGCCGAGCCCTTGAGGCACATCATGAGGGTGGCGAAGCCGCGCGCGGCGGCGGGCGACAGATCCCAGCGCGAGATGTGGCGCACGACGTCGTGGTTGGAATAGGCCCAGCAGGCCCATCCGTCGGGCGCGTAATCCTCGATCGCCTGAAGCGTCTCGGCGACATAGCCGGCGGACGGCGTGGAACCTGAGAGCAGTTCGAAGGCATAGCACATCTGCATCAGGTCGTCGCCCTTGGTGTATTCCCCAAGGATTTCCAGCCCGCGCTGGTCGTCGCCCACCTCGCCCACGGCGGCGGCGTTGTAGTGCTTCATCAGCTCGCGCAGCTTGCGCAGGAAAATCAGGTTTTCGGGCCGCGACTTGTCGTAAAGGTGGTTCTGCCACGTATAGGGATTCACGGCGGGCGCGGTCTTGGCCTGCCGTTCCTCGGGCTTCAGCGGCGGGTTGTTCCTGAGTTCGGCGTCGTGGGTGTAGAAGTTGATGGTATCGAGCCGGAAGCCGTCGACGCCGCGATCCAGCCAGAACCGGGCGACGCCCAAGAGCGCGTCCTGCACCTCGTCGTTGTGGAAGTTGAGGTCGGGCTGCGAGGTCAGGAAGTTGTGGAGGTAGTATTGCAGGCGGGTGCTGTCCCACTGCCATGCGCTGCCCCCGAAGATCGACAGCCAGTTGTTGGGCGGCGTGCCGTCGGGCTTGGCATCGGCCCAGACATACCAGTCGGCGCGGGGGTTTTCCCGGCTCGCGCGGCTGGTCTTGAACCAGGGATGTTCGTCGGAGGTGTGCGACAGGACGAGGTCGATCATCACCTTGAGGCCGAGGGTATGCGCGGTTTCGATCACCGCGTCGAAATCGGCCAGCGTGCCGAACATCGGATCGACATCGAAGTAATCCGAAACGTCGTAACCGAAATCCTTCATCGGCGAGGTGAAGAACGGCGAAATCCAGATCGCGTCGACGCCGAGCGAGGCGATGTAGGGCAGCCGCCCGACGATGCCCAGAAGGTCGCCGATCCCGTCCCCGTTCGAGTCCTGATAGCTGCGCGGATAGATCTGATAGATCACCGCCCCCCGCCACCAGTCCGGGTCCTTTTCCAGATGGGTCATTTTCGGTGCGGCTTGGGTCGTTACGTTCACGAGAACCTCATTTTACCGATCCGGCCAGCAGGCCCCGGACCAAGTAGCGTTGCATGAAGAAGAAGACGAGCAGCGGGACCGCCATCGACACGAAGGCCGCCGTGGCGAGAATTTCCCAGTTGCCCCCACGTGTGCCGAGAAGCTCGACGATGTGGCGTGTCATGACGGTCGTGTCCCCCGACGAGTCCACGAGAAACACGATGGCCACAAGCAGGTCGTTCCATGTCCAGAGGAATTGGAAGATCGCAAAGCTCGCCAGTGCCGGAAAACTGAGCGGAAGGATGATTTTTATGAAGATCTGAAAATCCGTCGCCCCGTCGACGCGCGCGTTTTCGATGATGTCGCGCGGCAAACCGGCCATGTAGTTTCGCAAGAGATAGACCGCGAGGGGGAGCCCGAAGCCGGTATGGGCCAGCCAGACCCCCAGATAGCCCTTTCCGATCCCGATCGAGAGGTGGAGTTTCAAAAGCGGGATCAGGGCGAGTTGCAGGGGGACCACCAACAGCGCCACGATGAAGGCGATCAGAAGCGCGCGGCCGGGAAAGTCCATCCATGCCAGCGCATAGGCCGCGAAGGCCGCGAACAGGATCGGGATGATGGTCGCCGGGATCGTCACCGTCAGCGTGTTGAAGAACGCCTTTGAGATATTGTCGGACGAGCCGCCGAACAGCATGTTGTCGTAGTTTCTGAGCGTGAACTCCGGCGGCTGTGTGGCGGTGACGAAGAACCGCTGCCCCCGGCCCGAAATCTGCTCGTCGTTCCCGGTCCAGCGATAGGTGCCGTCTTCGTTGAGCGTCAGGGTTTCCCCGTCACCCAGATCGGCGGTTTCGCCGGGCGCATAGGCCGAGACATCGCGGCTCGACGTGCCCCATGAGGCGATATTGGCCTCGGCATTCTCGAAGATGACGCCTTCCACCACGAAGACGTCCCCGTCCTGCACACGGCCGTCCGGGTCCGCGGTGCGGAACTGTTCGGTCTGTTCGGTCGGGAAAAACGCCTTCCACCACCCCGAGGACGAAATCTGATCGGCTGTGCGGAAGGACGACACGAGCAGACCCACGGTGGGGAAAATCCACAGCAGAACGATCAGGATGACGCTGATGTTGACGGCCCAGCCAAGCGCCGGTTTGCGGCCCGCGATATTGTCCATCAGCGCATCTCCTTGCGGGCCTGGCGCACGTTCCAGACGAGGATGGGCAGGACGAGCAGCATGATGACCATCGCGCTCGCCGATCCCACGCCCCAGTCGTTCGCGCGGAAAAGCTTGTCGTACATGTAGTTCGCCAAAACCTGCGTGCCCCATTGGCCGTTGGTCATGGCAAAGACGATGTCGAAGATCTTGAGGACGAGGATCGTGATCGTCGTCCAGACCACCATGATCGTCGGCATGATCTGCGGCACCTTGATCTTGAAGAAGATCTGGAACGGGTTCGCGCCGTCGACGATGGCGGCTTCGATGGTTTCCTCGGGGATACCGCGCAGCGCCGCCGACAGGATGACCATGGCGAACCCGGTCTGAATCCAGATGAGCACGACCATGAGAAGGAAGTTGTTCAGCCCCGGAATCGTGAGCCACGTCTGCGGTTCGGCCCCGCCCAAGGCGAGGTAGACCGCGTTCAGGATGCCGATCTGTTCCTCCCCCGCCGGGCGATAGTCGTAGATCAGTTTGAAGATCACCGAGGCGCCGACGAAGCTGATCGCCATCGGCATGAAGATGATCGACTTGGCGATATTCCCCCACGACAGCCGGTCGGTAAGCTGGGCGATGATGAGGCCGAACAGCGTGGACAGACCCGGCACCACGAGGAGCCAGAAGAAGTTGTTGCGCAACGCCTCCCAGAATTTCGGTTCGCGCAGCATCTGCTGGTAGTTCGACGTTCCGGCCCATTCGTAGCCGCCCGGCACCCGGTCGGTGAAGGACAGGCGGATCGTTTCGACCACCGGATAGGCAAGGTAGAGGCAGAGGGCGAAGAGCGCGGGAAACAGGAACAGCCAAGGGCGGATCATGTTGGCGCGGTTGATGTTGCGCCCAGCGTTCTTGCCGCGTGCCGGGAACAGAACCCGGTCCAGCAACAGGTTGGAGAGATAGAAATACCCGATGGCGGCGATGACGGCGACACCGACGGTCAGCACGGCCTGAATGGCTGGATGCATCTTGCTCCCCCCTGAAGTCTAAGGACGGGAGAGCGGGCCGTCATGCGGCCCGCCCCCGTTTTCGCACAGGATCAGCTTATTTCAGGGCGTCCCAGCTGTCCTGAATTTCCTGCGTGACCTCTTCGGCGGATTTGCCGCCGGCGAAATCGACCATGCCGGTCCAGAACGACCCGGCGCCGACGCCGCCCGGCATCAGGTCGGACCCGTCGAAGCGGAAGGTCGTGGCGTTGGTCAGGATTTCGCCCTGTGCCCGCACCGTGTCATCCGCATAGGCCTCGGGATTGGCGCTCTTGAGCGGGGTCAGGAACGCGCCCTGCGACATCATGATCTCGTTCGCGAATGCGGTCTGGAAGAACTGCATCAGGCCGCGCGTGGCCTCGCTGTCGTCCGTGATCGCCATGAGCGTGCCCGCCCCCAGCACCGGGGTGCCAAGGTCTTTTTCGGCATAGGCCGGGAAGTAGAAGAAATCGACGTCGGCGCCGACTTCGGTGCCTTCCGGGAAATAGGCCGGGATGAACGAAGCCTGACGGTGCATCATGCACTGCGGCGGCGCATCGAACAGACCTTTGGGCGAGTCGCGGAAATCGACCGAAGCCACGGCTTCGCGCCCGCCCGACACCCGGTCACCGTCGAGGAACCAGCCGAATTCGTTGATCGCTTCGATGACGGCGGGGTCGTTGAACGGCATCTCGTTCGTTACCCACTGGTCATAGACCGCCGGTTCCTGCGTGCGCAGCATCAGATCCTCGACCCAGTCGGTCGCGGGCCAGCCGGTCGCGGCGCCGGAGCCAAGGCCGATGCACCACGGGGTTTCGCCGTCCTCGACCATCTGATCGGTCAGCGCCTTCAGGTCTTCCATCGTTTCGGGCACTTCGTAGCCGAAGTCCTCGAAGTTCTCGGGGATGTACCAGACTAGCGACTTGACGTTCACGTTGAAGAAGAAGCCGTAAAGGTTCTCTTCCCCGCTGTCGTTCTCGTAGGTGCCCAGATCGACCCAGGATTGCCCGGCGGCGTAGTTGTCGGTGATCCAGGCCGCGGTTTCGTCGGACAGCGGCGACAGGAACCCGCGCGACGCCATGTTGGCGGCCAGACCCGGCTGCGGGAACACGGCGATGTTCGGGGCCGACCCGGCTTCCGCATCCACAACGATCTGTTGTTCCATCGAGTCCGAGCCGACATAGGACACGCTCGCCCCGGTCGCCTCTTCGAAGAAATCGAGCAGGTTGTTGAAGCTGTCCTGTTCGCCGGCCAGCCACGGGCCGAGGATCGTCACCTCCTGCCCGGAATAGTCGTGCTCGGCGGCGAAGGCATCGAGACCCTCCCAGTCATAGGGGCCTTCGCCGGGCGTGAACATTCCGCCTTCGTGGCTCGCGGCATGGGCAAAGCCCGCGCTCAGCGCCAGAACGGCCGCGCTCGCGATCAGTTTCCGTTTCATGCAATCCTCCCAGAATGTGCGCCTTGGGCGCGTTTTTTGGCTTCGATTTCAAAGGGTCCGGCACGCGCGAGTCGCTTGCTCCAAACCGTTTTGGATGCCTGAAACTTGCGTATGACCTGCCATGTGTCAATGCGGATTCCCGTGATGCACACCATTTATGCTTGTTTTCCTTACGTCTGCGCAGCACAAACGCAGACCTTTGACGGGAGCCGCGTGAATCGTTACCGTCGGCAAAATCCAAAGCGGTTTGAAAGCGATGACCCTGAAAGAGCTCGCCAAGGCCCTGAGCCTGTCTCCGACCACCGTCAGCCGCGCGCTGAACGGGTTCCCGGAGGTGTCCGAGGCGACGCGCAAGCGGGTTCAGGCCGCCGCCGATGCCTATGGATACCGCCCCAACATGCGCGCCAGATCACTCGCCACGGGCCGCGCCATGGCGATCGGGCACGTCATCCCGCTGGCCTCGGAGCATGAGATGGTGAACCCGGTGTTCGCGGATTTCATCGCGGGTGCGGGCGAGGTCTATTCCAAGTCGGGATACGACATGCTGATTTCCATTGTGCCCGAAGCGGAGCAGGAACGCGCCTACGAAGAGTTCAAGCACAAGGCGTCGGTGGACGGGATCATCGTTCACGCCCCACGGTCGGGCGACCAGCGCATCAAGCTGCTGAAAGCCGTCGGCATCCCCTTCGTCGTCCACGGTCGCGCCTCGAAAAGCGACGAGGCGTATTCCTGGGTCGATATGAACAACCTCAGGGCCTTTCAGCGCGCCACGAACTTTCTCCTCGATCTCGGACACCGCCGCATCGCGCTCATCAACGGGCTCGAGGATATGGATTTCGCGATCCGCCGCCGCGCCGGGTTCGAGGCGGCGCATGAGGAACGCGGGATAACCCATGATGAAAGCTTGATGTTCTCGGGCGAGATGACCGAGAAATTCGGGCATGACACGACCGCCGCGCTACTTGCGCGCCCCGACGCGCCCACCGCGATCATCACCTCGTCCATGATCCCCGCCATCGGCATCCGACGTGCGATCCGCGAGGCGAACCTTGAAATGGGCCGCGACGTGTCGGTCATCATCCATGACGACGACCTGTCCTATCTACCCAACGGGCGCGACGATCCGATCTTCACTGCCACCAGGTCTTCGGTGCGCGAGGCCGGGCGGCGGGCGGCGACCATGCTGCTCGACATCATCGCCAACGGCTCGGACACCCCCCGCACCTCGCTGATGGAGGCCGAACTGCTGATCGGCCAGTCCACCGGCCCTGCCCCGGCCCACGCCAGAACGACGGACCCCGTATGACGCTTTCGCATTCCCGCAAGGATTTTCCCGAAGACTTCCTCTTCGGTGTCTCGACCTCGGCCTATCAGATCGAAGGGCACCAATTCGGCGGCGCCGGGTCGACCCATTGGGATACCTTCGCCGCCACCCCCGGCAATGTCGTCAATGCCGAGGACGGCGCGGTGGCCTGCGATCACTACCACCGCTGGCCCGAAGACCTCGACCTGATCCGGGACGGAAATTTCGACGTCTACCGCTTTTCGGCAAGCTGGGCGCGGGTGCTGCCCGAGGGGCGCGGGACGCCCAATGCCGACGGGCTGGACTATTACGACCGGCTGGTCGACGGGATGCTGGAGCGCGGGGTCAAACCGGCGCTGACGCTGTATCACTGGGAACTGCCCTCGGCGCTGTCCGACAGAGGCGGCTGGACCCACCCCGACGTGGCCAAGTGGTTCGCCGACTATGCCACGGTCCTGATGGACCGGATCGGCGACCGCATCTGGTCGACCGCCACGATCAACGAGTTCTGGTGCGTCAGCTGGCTCAGCCATTTTCTCGGCATCCACGCACCGGGACTGCGCGACATTCGCGCGGGTGCGCGGGCGATCCACAACGTGCTGAAGGCGCATGGCATGGGGATCGAGGCGATGCGCGCGGCAGGTCACAACAATCTGGGCGCGGTCTTCAACCTCGAATACACGATGCCGTCCGAGAACACCGACGAGGCCAAACGCGCAGCCGCGACCTATGACGCGATCTTCAACCGCACCTTCCTTGGCGCGGCGTTCCACGGCACCTACCCGGACGAGATGCTATCGGGGCTGGAGCCGCATCTGCCCGTGGGCTGGCAGGACGACATGGCCACGATCCGCCAACCGCTCGACTGGTGCGGGATCAACTATTACACGCGCAAGATCATCAGACCCGTCCCCGGCCCCTTCCCCGCGCATGAGGAAATTCCCGGCCCCCTGCCCAAAACCGACATGGGGTGGGAGATCTTTCCCGACGGCCTCACCCATTTCCTGACCCATGTGGCCAAGACCTATTCCGGTGACCTGCCGCTTTACGTGACCGAAAACGGCATGGCGGCCCCGGATGTGCTGGACAACGGCGCGGTGCAAGACGACGCGCGCATCGCCTATCTCGACGCGCATCTGGGCGCCGTACGCGAAGCCATCGCGCAGGGTGCGCCGGTGAAGGGCTATTTCGCATGGTCGCTTCTGGACAACTACGAATGGGCCTTGGGCTACGACAAACGGTTCGGGCTTGTGCATGTGGATTTCGACAGCCTTGATCGCACCCCGAAGGCGTCCTACCAAGACATGGCCCGTGCGCTGGTGCGCACCTGACACCCTCAGAACGACCGGACCTTGCCCATGACCGCCAACGCCCTCACCCTCGTCGCCGATATCGGCGGCACGAACACCCGCGTCGCTCTGGCCGAGGGCAACCGCGTGCTCACCGACACGGTCGAGCGGTTCAAGAACGCGGACTATCCGGGGTTGGAGACGGTGCTGAACGCCTATCTCGACGCGCATGGGCGGCCCGATTGCGCAGGTGCCTGCGTCGCGCTCGCCGGCCCCGTGCGCGACGGCGTGGGCACGATGACGAACCTCGACTGGACCATCGACGCCGAAACCGTGGGGCGTGCGGCACAGGCCGAAACGGTCGATGTCATCAACGACCTTCAGGCACAGGGCCATGCGCTCGACCATATTGCCGATGGGTGTCTGGAGACGATCGTCGGCGGACCGGCCGCCCCTGCCCACGCGGCCAAGCTCGTGATCGGGGTCGGCACCGGGTTCAACTGCGCCCCGGTCCACGAAACCCCTGCCGGGCGACTCGTCGTTCCGTCCGAGGCGGGTCATGCGAACCTGCCGATCCGTTCGACCGAGGAACTTGACCTCTGCCGCGATTTCGAAACCGCCCATGGCTTTCCGGCGGTCGAGGATGTGCTGTCGGGCCGTGGTCTCGCCCATGTCGCGAACTGGATGAGCCGCCGCGCCGGGCAGGCCCGCGAATATTCCGCGGCGCAGGTCATGGAACTGGCCGAGACCGGCGATGATCTGGCGCGTGAGGCGCTGGCGTTCTTCGTGCGCATCCTCGGCACCGTCACGGGCAACCTGTCGCTGATCCACCTGCCCTTCGGCGGTGTTTTCCTGATCGGCGGTGTCGCGCGGGCCGTCGGGCCATACCTTGCCGAGATGGGATTCGACGACGCCATGCGCGACAAGGGCCGCTTCGCCGGGTTCATGAAGAATTTCCCGGTCTACCTCGTCTCCGACGACTACGCCGCCCTGACCGGCTGCGCCCGTCATCTGGCGCAGAAACTCGCCCCCGGAAAATCCGTCTCGGGGTAAGCCAATCTTAACGACCCCTGCCGTATCCCGGTGACGTGACCGGATCGACAAAGGGGCCGCATGTGATGATTGACGACCGCCCAGGCGCGAGGGCAGCGGAATGAGCGCCACCATTTCCCTGCAACCGAAACTCGACCTCAGAGCCGCCGGACCCTTGCGCGACGATCTGCTCGCGCAGGCGGATCAAGACGTGGTTCTCGACGCCACGCATGTGACGCAGATCGGAGGCCTCGCGCTTCAGGTGATCCGGGCCGCCGCACGCAGCTGGGCCGAAGCGGGCCGGTCGCTGACGTTCGAGAATGCCTCGACCACGGTCTGCGACCAGCTTTCGCTTCTCGGTTTCAACCCGGACACCTTGACGACGTGGGAGGCCGAGACATGACGATGCACGTCCTTGCCGTCGACGACAGCCGCACGATGCGCGACATGGTCCGTCTCGCCCTGAACGCGGAAGGCATTGAAACGCACGTGGCGGAAGATGGGGTTCATGGGCTCGAGGTGCTGGATGACATGGCCCCGCCCGACGCGATCATCACAGATATCAACATGCCTCGACTCGATGGCTTCGGGTTCATCGACGCCGTGCGCGCACGTGAAGAATATCGCTCAATCCCAATCCTCGTCCTGACCACCGAAAGCGCGGCCGACATGAAGGCGCGGGCACGCGATGCCGGGGCGACCGGCTGGATCGTGAAGCCGTTCGACCCGGCAAAGTTGGTCAAGGCGCTCAGAATGGTAGCGGGGTAAGGTCATGTCCGATCCGATGGCGGAAATCCGGGCCTCGTTCTTCATCGAATGCGAAGAACTGCTCGAAGCCCTGCAAGACGGTCTGCAAACGATGTATGACGGCGCAGGCGACGGCGAGACGGTAAATGTCGTGTTCCGTGCGGTGCATTCGATCAAGGGCGGCGCGGGCGCATTCGGGCTGGACGGCCTCGTCAGTTTCGCCCACCGGTTCGAGACGGCTCTGGACGAGGTGCGGGGCGGCAATCTGGTGGCCGATGCCGCAGTCCTGAAACTGTTCTTCACCTGCAACGACATTCTGGGCGATCTCGTGCGGGAAAGCCGCGACGGGATCGACCATGACAGAACACGCACCGATCCGGTGCTTGCGGAACTCGACGCGCTTCTGGGCGGCCCGGTCGAAGCGGAGGCGTCGCCCGAGGAGGCGATCGATTTCGAAGTCGCGACACTCGCCTTCGATCTCGATCTGGGATCGCCGGACACCGAAACCGACGACCCGACATGGCGCATTCGGTTTCAACCCGGCCCCATGCTCTATGCGAACGGCAACGAGCCGCTCTTTCTCTTTCGCGCCCTGCGCGATCTGGGGGAACTCGACGTCACCTGCCACGACAACGACCTCCCCCCGCTGGCGGATCTGGATTGCGAACACGCACATCTCGGTTGGGACTTGTCGCTGACGACGTCCGAGGATCGCGCGGCGATTGCCGAAGCCTTCGATTTCGTCGAAGGTCTGTGTGCGCTCGACATCGAACCGCTTGCTGGCGACCCCGCCCTTGCGGACCTCGCCGTCCTTTCCGTGTTGAACGACGCCGTCGAGGAGGCTGAAACCGTCGACACCGAACCGACGGCAAATCTGGATCTAGTCGAAGATGCCGAAGTCCCGGACGAACCGCAGATTGACGCCGCTCCCCCGGTAGCGGCACCTTCCGCTACGCCAGCGCCGGAACGCGCATCCCCACCGGCGACTGCTGCCCCCGCCACGCCGCGCGCCACCGTTCGCGTCGATCTGGACCGCATCGACCGCCTGGTGAACCTCGTCGGCGAAATCGTAATAAATCAAGCCATGCTCAGTCAAAGCGTCGAAGCGGCGGGCATTCCCCCGAACTCCCCCGTGCGCACCGGGCTCGAGGAATTCCAGCAACTCACGCGCGACATTCAGGAAAGCGTCATGATGATCCGGGCGCAGCCGGTCAAATCGTTGTTCCAACGCATGTCGCGCATCGTGCGCGAAGCCTCCGCCGAAATCGGCAAGGACGTCCGGCTGCGAACCGAGGGCGAGAATACCGAGGTCGACAAGACCGTCATCGAACGTCTGGCCGACCCCCTGACCCACATGATCCGAAATGCCGTGGATCACGGTCTGGAACAGAACGACCTGCGCGAAAACGCGGGCAAACCGCGCGAGGGCACCGTCTATCTCACGGCGACCCACCGTTCCGGGCGCGTCGTCATCGAGGTCGCTGACGACGGGGCCGGCATCAACCGCCCGAAGGTTCTGAAGAAGGCGATCGAAAAGGAACTGATTCCCGCCGACAGCCAGCTTTCGGACAGCGAGATAGACAACCTCCTGTTCTTGCCCGGCTTTTCGACGGCCGACGAAATCTCGAACCTGTCCGGTCGCGGCGTCGGCATGGACGTGGTCCGCAGTTCGATCCAATCCCTCGGCGGTCGCATTTCGATCCAGTCGGACCCCGGTGCCGGCACGACCTTTTCCATCTCCCTCCCTCTGACGCTGGCGGTGCTGGACGGCATGGTGGTCCGCGTGGCCGGTGAAACGCTCGTCGTTCCGCTCAACGCGATTTTCGAAACCCTTGCCGTGACGCAAGAGGATCTGCGCGCGTTCGGCCCATCCACACACGTTATCAATATCCGCGACAGTTTCGTCCCACTCATCGATCTCGGCGCCGAACTTGGCTACCGGACACCCCTCGACGACTACACCGGCGGCGTGGTTTTGCTCATCGGCCAAGAAGACGGACTATCCGCTGCAGTGGTCGTGGATGCCATCGAAGACCAGCGGCAAGTGGTTATCAAAGGCCTTCAGGAATCCTATGGCCGCGTGCCCGGAATCGCGGCGGCCACCATCTTGGGCGATGGTCAAATCGCTCTGATCCTCGACCCCATCGACCTGATCGCCCAAGCCTCGGGGCTGACCAAGATCTCATCCGCCGTCAGCGGGCCAAAATCGCTGTCGGGTTCCTCTTCGCACGGAGACTTCATATGACCGATCCCGATACGCTGGCAGACAAGACGACCGATGGCTCGGTCCGCGAGTATCTGTCCTTCCTCGTAGGGCGGCAGGATTACTGCGTCGATATCATGCAGGTTCGCGAAATCCGTGGCGGGGCCAAGGCGACGACGCTGCCTCATTCGCCACCCTACATGATCGGCGTGATCAACCTGCGCGGCACGGTCCTTCCTATCATGGACCTTGCGGGTCGCCTCGAACTGGGTACGGAGACGGACAGCGAGCGGAACGTCATCATCGTGGTGGCCATCGGTGAGCGGGTCGTCGGCCTTATGGTCGATGCGGTTTCCGACATCCTCGCCATATCTGAAGACGATCTTCAGCAGCCCCCCGACCTTCCCGCGGATCAGCAACGCAGCTTCGTCTCCGCGCTGACGATTATGGACAACCGCATGATCCGCGTGCTCGACCTCGGCGCCGTGATCCCGCATTCGGACGAGGAAGCCGCGTGAGCTCGGACGTCCACCACGTAAAGGGCGGGCGGTCGCAAGACTTCACGCTCCAGGGGCCGGTCATGTCCCCCGACTCGTTTCGTCGCCTCGCCCACATCGCCATGCGGGAGGCGGGCCTCGCCATCGCCGATAACAAATCCGACATGGTCCGCACACGCCTCGCCCGCAGGCTCAGGCACCTTGGCCTGTCCAGTTACGAAGGGTATTGCGATCTTGTCGAGCGACCAGAAGGGGCGGCCGAACTTGGCCAGCTGATTTCCGCGCTCACGACGAACGTTTCTCACTTCTTCCGCGAAAGCCATCACTTCGATCTTCTCGCCACCGATGTCGCAAAGGACCTGCTCGAAAGAGCGGGTGCAGGTCAGCCCACACGGATTTGGTCGGCAGGCTGCGCAAATGGGCAGGAGCCATACACGATCGCGATGGTGCTCAATGGCGTTGGGCTGGGACCAGAAAACGGGTGCAAGATCCTTGCGACTGACATCGATCCGGATGTGATCTCGTTCGCACGAACCGGCGCCTATCCGAAGCAAATGCTCGGCGGGCTGTCGGACGAGCATCTGTCGCGCTACTTCCATGCCGATGGATCGGGTACATTCGAGGCCAAAGGCACATTGCGCGATGCAGTGACGTTTCGTGTTCTCAATCTCCTGAAACCTTGGCCAATGACAGGTCGCTTCGATGCAGTTTTCTGCCGCAACGTCGTGATCTACTTCGATAAAGATACCCAGTCGCGGCTTTGGTCGAAATTCGCCGAACGTATCCGGCCGGGCGGCTGGCTTTTTCTGGGCCATAGCGAGCGTATCTCGCCTTGCGCGGAAGCCTACTTCGCAAAATCGAGTGTCACCGCATATCGCCGGACCGATGTCCCGATCACGGTAACGGGAAAGGAAAGCTGATGCCCCTTAGAGACCAGATCAGAATTCTTGTCGTTGACGACATGTCGACAAGCCGCGGCCTCCTAACACAGGCGTTGGACGGTTTCGGGGTGCGGCAGGTTGAAACGGCCGCAGACGGTCAGTCAGCGCTCCAAAAGATCGCGCAGTGGCCGGTTCATCTTGTCATTTCGGACATGAACATGCCCGGTATGAACGGTTTGCAGCTGCTTCACGCACTCCGGTCCGGCGCACAAACGCGCCGGGTCGGCTTCCTATTGATCACCGGCAAAGCCGACAAGACAATCATCGAGACCGGCAAAAAGCTCGGGATGAACAATTTCCTCCTGAAACCCTTTCAGCCGGACGATCTGCGCAAATCGATCGAAGCTATCGTCGGACGTCTTTGACGATGGCTGACAACCGGATCGTTGCGAAATCCGATTCAGACCCTCGGCCCGCCGAAATCAATTTGGTTCGGCGGATCGGCGACGAACTGGAAAGCGCTTCACAAGATTGCGGACGTCTACAAGTGCTGGTGTCGTCACTCTTGGATAAGACCGACCATCCGGATCTCGTCGGGGAATTCCATATGCTCCAGGATCTGGATCGGCTCCATCAGGTCCTCGCCGACTCGGCTCGCCTGTTGAATGAAATTGGTCGGGCCTCACAGGAGTTGACCCCTGACGACAAGGCTCTGGCCAGCCTTTTGAAGTTGGCAAGCCTTCGGCATCGGCTTTTTCCGGGTCTCTACAACATGGATCCGTCTGACGAGGATGAGGTCACGTTCTTCTAAGTCGAGCGACATCCTGTGACGCTTCGATTGTAATAAAGGGCTAGGCATCTCAGAAAAGCTCGACTTCCTTCTTCTCGGTGCGTTCCGGCGAGCGCAGAGGCACCTCTTGCGACACGTACTTCAATCTCGCACGCCCAGTCCCCGGCCAGAACTCGACGCGGCGCGCGCTGGTGCCTCCGACGTCGTTCCCGACTTCGACGATGCCTTCCGTTTCTAGAAAATCTCGCACGAAAGCCGCATTCCGAAGGCCTGCATCCGACAAGCCGTCGATCATACGCGCGCCCCCGAACACCTTTGCTCGGAGGGTCCTCCGGTCCGCACCCAGACGGAGCAGCCCGTTTATGAGAAGCTCCATGGCATTGACCCCGAAACCAAATGCCGCATCGGCTGATCGAGTATCGTCGACGAACAGGACGTGGTTCATTCCACCGATCCCTCGACCCGGATCCCATATGCAGGCGGAGATACAGGACCCCAGCAGGGTCGCAATGACGGCGTCGGGTCCCCCGTCGATTGCGAAATCGCCTTGGGATATATAGGTCCGACCGGACTTTTTGTGCTGCAGGCTACTCACCTTCGACCTCCCGAACTCCCGAAACCTGCCTCGACGCTTCCTGTAACAGTCGCGCGGCGATCTTCGGCAATGGCACCGCTTCCTGAACACCACCCATATCGGCTGCGACACGGGGCATCCCGTAGACGACGCATGTGTTTTCGTCCTGGCCAAAGGTGGTGGCGCCGGCATTTCGTAGCGACCTGAGGCCTTCTGCGCCATCGCGGCCCATCCCGGTCAAGAGCGCCGCCACAATCGATGACGCATGAGGGACCGCGGACAAGAACATCTCATCGACTGACGGGCGATGGCCGGAACGCTTCGGCGCGGTGACGAGGTTTGCCTGGAATGGCTCATCCGCGTCGATGTGCAAATGATAGTGGCCGCCGGGTGCGATCACGATCTCGCCCTGCTTTACGCGCATTTTATCGCGGGCTAGGCGGACCCGCGGGACAACGGCTGCGTTGAGCCGAACCGCGAAACTCGCCAGAAAATTCTCGGGCATATGCTGGGTCACCATCGTCGGCGGGCAATTCTCGGGAAACTCGGAGAAGACGCGCTCCAACGCTTCGACACCGCCCGTAGACGCCCCAATCAAGATGGTTTTTCCGTTCCATCGGAAATCATTCGATTGCGGGACCTTTTTTGCGCGCAGCCTGTCCCGTCGCGCGGCTATGCTCGAGGTCGAAAGCTGGAAGACCAATTCAGCAAGATGCGCGAGGGTGGACCGCGTTGCGCCGAACCGAGGTTTCTCCACACAGTCGAGCGCACCGAGGGACAAGGCGCGCAGGGCTGCTTCGCTGCCCTTGGCCGTCAGCGAAGACACCATGACGACTGGCATAGGCCGGGACCTCATCAACCTCTCCAGGAATTGCAGCCCGTCCATGCCCGGCATTTCAACATCGAGCGTCATGATATCGGGGCTCAGGGCCTTTACCATATCTCGCGCGTCGCGCGCTGAGGACGCTTCGCCGACGATCTCAAGGCGATTGTCTCCTTCGAGGCCGGTGCGGATCAGTTTTCGCATCGTTGAGGAGTCGTCCACGATCAGGACGCGGCGGGGACGGTTCATTTGCACCCCGTCCTTCAGAATTCGTCCCACCCATCATCGTCGGGCGCCTGCGCCACGGCGGTGGCGGTGGTCGTGATCGCCCGAGTCGCGCTGGCTTGCGGTCGAGCGGGTGCGGTGTCGCGTTTGGTCGTGAAGGCCACGGGGGCAGCCGCGTCGCGGGCCGGGGCGCCGGTCTGGAAGCGGCCCATGGTCCGGGCGAGCGTTTCGGCTTCGCGGGTCAGCGCATGGCTCGCCGCGGTCGTCTGCTCGAACATCGCCGCGTTCTGCTGGGTCACCTGATCGAGCTGGTTCACCGCCGCGTTGATTTCGGCAAGACCCGAGCTTTGCTCGCGCGAGCTCACCGCGATCTCGGAGACGTGTTTGGAGATTTCCGACACGCTTTCGACGATCCCTTTCAGCGCCTCGCCCGCCTGTCCGACGAGGTCCACGCCGCGTTTGACCTGACCGCCCGAGGCCGAGATCAGCTCGTTGATTTCACGCGCGGCATCGGATGACCGCTGCGCCAGCGCCCGGACCTCCGATGCGACGACGGCGAAGCCGCGCCCGGCCTCACCGGCCCGGGCCGCCTCGACGCCCGCGTTCAGAGCCAGAAGGTTGGTCTGGAAGGCGATATCGTCGATGACGCCGGTGATCTTGGAGATCTGGGTCGACGAGTTTTCGATCTCGCCCATCGCTGTCACGGCCTCGCGCACGACCTCGCCTGAGGCTTCCGCGTTCTCGCGGGCCTTGTCGACGATCTCGTTGGCATGGGTCGCGCCATCGGCTGCCGACCGCACCGACGAGGTGAGTTGATCGAGCGCGGAGGCGGTTTCCTCCAGCGTTGCCGCCTGTTTCTCGGTCCGGGCCGACAAGTCATCGGCAGCGGTGGAAATCTCGGCCGCCTCGCCGGTGATGAGATCGGCGTTCTCGATCACACCGCGCATCGCCTCCAGCAGCTTGTCGGCCGCCTTGTTGAAGTCGTTGCGCAGTTGTTCGTAATCCTCGGTGAAGGCTTCGTCGATCCGGGTCATAAGATCGCCCTCGGCCAGAGCTTCCAGACCTTCGCGCAGCGCGTCCACGACCTTGTCCTGGGTGACCTTGGCCGCTTGGCGTTCCGCTTCGGCCCGGTCGATGGCTTCACGATCTTCGGTCACGTCGTTTCCGACCAGAATGATGCGCAGAAGTTTCCCGTGTACGTCCTGGACGGGTGTGAAACCGCCGTCCACGATCGTGACGCCGCCCCCGCGCCGCTTGAGCTTGAACGATCCATAGACGGTCTGGCCCTTGCGAAGACGGTCGAAGACGGTGCCACGCTCTTCGGCCAAGGTCGTGTCGAAGTCGAACATCTCGTCGGTGCGGATGCCGCGCAGGTCTCCGGTTCCCATGTTGCAGGCCGAGCGGAACAGAGGGTTCGCGTCCAGAAGTTCGCCCGAGACGCCGAATTCGGCCTTGATCTGATTCGACTCGATGGCCGTCAGGATCGCCTCGTTCATGTATTGCTCGGTCTTGTCGGACCATTCGATCACGTAGCCTTCGAGCGAACCGTCATCGTTTTCGACGCTGCTGATGACCAGTTCGAAGCGGCCTTCGCCGACGCTGATGTTCGCCTTGTAGGGAAGATTGGCGGGGTCACCGAGCAGTCGGCGCACCTTGTCCTTCAAAGCGCCGGGGTGGAAGAAATCCATGTCGGTGCCGACGACGTTCTCGGGGTCGAACCCTTTCGCGGCCTTTTCGAAATCGGTCCGGAACTTGCGCATGATTTCCATGACAGAGTTGTTCGCCGACATGATGCGCATGTCGGCGCTCGCCATCATGATGGCGGCGGAGGAGGCCTCAAACGCCTTGCCACGGAACCGGTTTTCCTGCGCCAGTTCGGTGCCCATCTTCAAGGTCGTGCGGAGGCTGTCGACGGATTTTCCGAGATCGCCGAGTTCGTCGCCGCGCCGCGCCGTTTTGATGTCGATGTCGTAGTTCTCGCGCGACACCTCGTCGACGATTCTGGAGACGCCGACGAGAGGCTTGGTGATCCAGGCGCGGATTCCGGCCATCATGAGGAGCAGCCCCGCCAGCACGACAGCGGCCGAAATCAGGATGACGCGGTTCTGAACCAGACGCGCTTCTGCGATAAGATGTTCAGCCGTCCAGGCCAAGGCCACGGCGCCGACGGCACTGTCGCGTTCGCCGTAAAACACAGGCACGGCGATGTTGTAACCGTCTTCGGACACGACCGTTTCACCGGTTCCGACCGCGCGTTCCGCCAATGTCGTGAGTTCGCTTTCGAGGTCCGGTGCTTGCCCTCCCGCGGAAATCACGCTTCCGTCCGCTTTCGTTGCAAGGCCGTGCACCGTCTCGGCGTTTTCATGGTCGGTCAGGCCGTGAATCTGTGCCGAAATGTCTTCGGCGTCGCCGAAGGCGATCGCGCCGCCCAAGGACTCAGCCGTCATCTCGGAGATTTCCAGCGCCGAATGCTTCAACACGGTTTCGAGTTCGTAGACCGCCGCGCCCGTGTAGAGCCACGACGTCAGGGCGGTCAGCAAGGTCGACATGACAAAGATGACGCCCGCGAGCTTCAAGAAGATCGAATTGATGCGGACACCGCCGCGCTTTTGGGATTTCTCAGTCTTGTCCATGACCTTGCGTCTCCAGTTGGTCGTCTTGGATTAGAACAGGGCTTCGGCGTTGATGCCGACAGTCATCGCACCGATGACCTCGCCGCTGTCCGGGTCGGTGATCGCGAAGGACGCTTGCCCCTGATAGGAGCGGGTCGATTCGTCTTTCTCGATCTCGGAGAAATGGCGCGAGCCGGCACCCACACCGTAGGTTTCGGAGAACTTGGCTTCGTCGCCCTGCCAGAAGTCGGACGTCGTCGCCGAAGCCGCGACGTTCAGCCCGTGATTGTCCATGATGAACACTTCGGTGATGGCCCCGGCCGAGGCATCGACACGTGCACGCAGGAAATCCGATGCCGCGCTGTCGATGACGCGCGAAATGGTCGGGGTGTCGGCCTGCCCCACCTCGTTTCGCCACGCCTGATCCATCGCGTCGATATTGGCCTGTGTCAGGCCCGCGTGCGCCTCATTCTGGGCGCGGATCGCGTCGACGAGAACCGGGTCCGTCGCCCAGGGCGCGACATTTTCGTCGAGAAAGGCCCCCATCGCCGTGGAGGCATCGTCTGCGAGAACAGGGGTCGCGAGGCCCAGGGCCAGCGCGGTGGCGAGAAGTGATTTCATGTCGGGTCTCCGTTGCAGGACATTTCCCCCGGGATCGGGGACATGGTGCGAGACCCTACGCGGCTTGTCTTTCTCGTCGGTTAATGCCCCTCAAACGCTGCGGCGAAGATTTAGGAACATCTTTCAAATTGATGATTTCAAACGAGAAAGGGCCGCTCCAACGAGCGACCCTTCCGACGGAAACGATCCCTTGGGATCAGCGCTTCGAGAACTGGAAGCTGCGGCGGGCTTTCGCACGGCCGTATTTCTTCCGTTCCACGACGCGGCTGTCACGGGTCAGGAAACCCGCGGCCTTGAGCGCCTGGCGCAGCGACGGTTCGTAGAGTTGCAGCGCCTTCGAGATGCCGTGCTTGACCGCACCGGCCTGCCCCGAAAGACCACCGCCCACGACGGTCGCCATCACGTCGAATTCGCCTTCGACACCGGCGACGGTGAAGGGCTGACGCAGGATCATCTGGAGCACGGGACGGGCGAAGTACTTGTCCATCTCCTTGCCGTTGACGGTGACCTTGCCGGAGCCCGGCTTGATCCAGACGCGGGCGACCGCGTCCTTGCGCTTGCCGGTGGCATAGGAACGGCCCAGCTCGTCACGAACGGGTTCGCGCGGCGCCGAGGTTTCGACGACGGTTTCGCCTTCGGTGCCTTCGACGACCGAGTTCAGCTCATCAAGCGATTTGATTTCTTCAGCCATGATCAGCCCTCACGCGAATTCTTTTTGTTCATGGATTTGACATCCAGCACTTCGGGCGACTGGGCCTCATGCGGATGCTCGGCCCCGGCGTAGACGCGCAGGTTGGTCATCTGCTGGCGGCTCAGGCGGTTGCCCGGCAGCATGCGCTTGACCGCGAGGGTCAGGAGACGCTCGGGGTATTCGCCTTCGAGGATCTGGCCGGCGGTGCGGTTCTTGATCCCGCCCGGAAAGCCGGTGTGCCAGTAATGGATCTTGTCGGCACGCTTCTTGCCGGTCAGCTGCACCTTGTCGGCATTGATGACGATGACATTGTCACCGCAATCCATGTGCGGGGTGAAGCTGGGCTTGTGCTTGCCACGCAGACGCATGGCGATGATCGAGGCAAGACGGCCCAGAACAACGCCCTCGGCGTCGATCACGACCCATTTCTTGTCGATATCTGCAGGGGTTGCAGAAAAGGTTTTCATGTCATTCGGCCCTTGGTGGGTTGTCGGATGGCGCGGTTTTAGTGATTTCGCGCGTCCGGTCAAGGGCTTTGTTTCCGGCAAATTCCAGCGTTTTCAATGGCTTGCAATTTGGGTATTATTTTACCCCACCTATTCGGGCCTGATTTCCGGTGCGATGAGCGCCCGCGCCTCCTCGGACCCGCGCAGACGGTGGTGAAACGCCTCGAGGCTCGCGCGCGTCTCGTCCTGCGTTTGTTGCCTGAGGAGCGACCCGAAGTCATCCTCGAGTTCAAGGCTCTTGTGCGTCCAGGCGAGGATCGCCAGCGCATGTTCGGCGCGCCCCAGCCCCTTGTAGGCCTCGGCACGGTAATGGCGCAGAATCTCACGCTCATCCGCCATTTCGAGGATCGTGGGGATCAGACGCTGGCGCACGAAGACGCCGAACTTGTCCAGCATCGCCCCCTGCACTTCGGGATCGCGGAACTCGAACGGCCCCATGCGCTTTTCGGGCAGCACGACACGGGACCGCGTGATTGCCGTCGCGCTCCACGGGCGATACCCGGTTCCCTTGCCATGTGCGACGAGTTGCTCGACCGGATCCCACACGACCTGTGGCACCGGAATGACGCGCATCGCACCCGAGCGCAGGAATTGCGCCTGCATCCCGACGCCCCCCCACATCTCGTCGTTCATCTGCCAGACGGCAAGGCCACGGCGCCGGCGCATAAGCCCCAGCGCGACGAGTTGCCCCGTACAGGCCTCCAAGACCGCTTTCGTATGTTCTTTCATGGACTTGCGGCTCGTTCCTTGCGATTCCAGAATAACCGAAATGGTCCAATCTCCGAGCGAAAGTTAAGAGCCGGTAGAAGAAACACGTTGTCTCGTTACCGGGGCGGAGACAATCCCGCCTCGGCCCGGCACATTGACCACCGATTGCATACGATCGAAGGGGCGCGGCCGGACCACGCCCCCGCATCGCCCGCATGCAAACCGTAGCCGCCCGAATCCTTTCGGAGCAGGCAAACCCCGCCGCATCACTCAGGACGGCAGATTTCGCCCCGCATCGTGGCCAGAACCGTGCGATAGACCAGACCGATCACCACGAGGATCAGGATCACCAGCACCCCAAGGCCGATGGCCTGATGCGCCGCCGTCCCTTCCAGCCGCGCGAACAGGAACGACGCGATCGACAGCGCGGCCAGCGGGAACGACAGCGCCCACCAACTCAGGGCGAAAGGAATCCGGGCGAGGCGCGGGATCTGCGCCACCACGAGGGCCGCGAAGATATAGGCGATGTAAATCAGGCTGCGCGCGAACCCGTCGACGGCCCCGACCATCGCGATATAGGCCACGAAGGCGACCGACGGCGGCGCGATCAGGATCACCATGGTCGGAAACAGCCGGGCCGGGATCGGGTCGTGAAACACCAGCCGGTTCATGACGAGGGTCAGGAGCACGCCCCAGAACATCATGCCGCCCGCGAAGAACAGCCACGACAGCTCGATATAGCCCATACGCGCGCCGGCCACCGGGACGATCACGTTGCCGACGGCCGGGATGAACCACGCGGGCGTCAGGTGCCCGACCTGAAACGACCGATGGCTGATCCAGCCGGTCACGACCGCGATGGTCAACACCGCCTGCCCGGCGGCCCCGACGATCCAGAGCGGCTCGGACAGGGCCGGATGAGTGTCGCGCAGGGCGGTCGCCAGCAGAAGCAGCGAAATCGTCATCGTCGGGAAAAACGCGATCCGCACCGGATGCTGCCACTCCTCGATCACGGCGCGGGGGTGGCGCAGAAGCTTGGCAAGGTAGAACGCGGCGATGGTGACCATCACACCGACGGCCACCCAGACCATGACCTCGGCCACCGCTTCGGTCCACCCCAGCACGGGGGCCGAGGCGCGCAAGGCCAGCGTCAGTCCCAGAAGCCCCATCACGATGGCGAAGAAGGTGATGGGAAAATGCTCCAGCCGGTTTCCCGCAATGGCGTCGCCCGTTGCCTCGGTCATCCTGTCTCTCCCGATCCGTTCACATTACGGATACTGCATGTGTTCCCGGCGCCAGACCTTGACCCAAATCAACGGGCCGTCATTGCTCCGGCGGGATCGAATAGGTCAGCCCCGCCCGCGCGACCGGCGCATCCTGACCTTCAGAGTAGATGAGCGTATCGCCCACGGCGAGGACTTTGCCGAGCTTCAGAATCCGCGTCTCGGCCCGCAGGTTCGCATTGGCGACGGGCTTGCGCATGAAGTCGATGGCGCAGTTCGTCGTGACCGCAAGCGCCTTGGGCCCGATCATGCCGAGGATGCCCAAGTAAACCGACACATCCGCCAGCGCGAACATGGTCGGACCCGACACGGTGTTGCCGGGTCTGAGATGCTTGTCATCCACCAGCGCGCGGGTGGTGATCCGCATCGGGGACACGTCCAGCACCTCGAAATCGCCGGCCACCTGCGGGAAATGCTCGACGAGGAACACGTTCAACTCGTCCAGCGACATCTTCAACTGCATCTTTATCCTCCCTCATGTCGCGCCTATCGTTGGTCAACGGACAAGGGAGGACAAGATGACGGATATCCTGCTGCGCGAGGACGTGGCGTCAATCGCGACGCTGACACTAAACGATCCGGGCAAGCTGAACGCGCTGTCCGACGCCATGCTGGCCGCGCTCAAGGCCGAGTTCGCGGCGCTGCGCGAGGATCGTTCGATCAAGGCCGTGGTTCTGGCGGGCGCGGGCAAGGCGTTCTGCGCGGGCCATGACCTCAAGGAAATGCAGGCCGGGCGGCAAAGCGAGGACGGCGGGCGCGCCTATTTTGCGGACCTCTTCACCCGCTGCGGCGAAGTCATGCAGATGATCCCCACCCTGCCCCAGCCGGTGATCGCGCGCGCACACGGCATCGCCACCGCCGCCGGATGCCAACTCGTCGCCTCCTGCGACATGGCGGTCGCCGCGACCGGCACCCGGTTCGGCGTGAACGGCGTGAACATCGGCCTTTTCTGTTCGACACCCATGGTCGCGCTCAGCCGCAACGTGCCGCGCAAACAGGCGTTCGAGATGCTGACAACGGGCGAATTCATCGACGCCAGCCGCGCCCGCGAGCTGGGCCTCGTCAACCGTGTCGTCGCCCCCGAAGACCTCGAAGCCGAAACAACCGCGCTCGCCACGACTGTGGCCGAAAAACTCGCCTCCGCCGTCAAGATCGGCAAACAAGCGTTCTACGAACAACTCCAGATGCCGCTGGATGCCGCCTATGCCTTCACGGGCGACATCATGGTCCACAACATGATGGACACGGACACCGCCGAGGGCATTCAGGCCTTCATCGAAAAACGCAAACCCGACTGGCCCGCCTGATCTTCTCTGTTTCATAAATACTTCGGGGAGCGCGAGGGGCTGGCCCCTCGCTCCCGCCCCATCCGCACGCGCCACGCACGAACACACCCACCCCGCTTTCGCTGCACCTGCAAAGGCGCTAGGCTTCCCGCGACTCTCATCCCGCAGGAGCGTGCTTCATGGACAAGATCAAGGTCGACAACCCCATCGTCGATATCGACGGGGACGAGATGACCCGCATCATCTGGGATCTCATCAAGACGCAGTTGATCGAACCCTATCTCGACATCGACCTGCTCTACTACGACCTGTCGATCCAGAAGCGCGACGAGACCGACGATCAGATCACCGTGGACGCGGCGATGAAGATCAAGGAGGTCGGCGTCGGCGTGAAATGCGCCACCATCACGCCGGACGAGGCGCGGGTCGAGGAATTCGGGCTCAAGAAGATGTGGAAGTCGCCCAACGGCACGATCCGCAACATTCTGGGCGGCGTGGTGTTTCGCCAACCGATCATCTGCAAGAACGTGCCGCGCCTCGTGCCGGGCTGGACCAAGCCGGTGGTCGTCGGGCGCCATGCCTTCGGGGATCAATACAAGGCCACCGATTTCACCTTCCCCGGCAAGGGCAAGATCACGCTGAAGTTCGAGGGTGAGGACGGCACCGTCATCGAGCGCGAGGTCTATGACGCTCCCGGCGCGGGCGTGACGATGGCGATGTACAACCTCGATGAGAGCATCATCGACTTCGCGCGGGCGAGCTTCAACTATGGCCTCAACCTCAAGTGGCCCGTGTATCTGTCGACCAAGAACACGATCATCAAGGCCTATGACGGGCGCTTCAAGGATCTGTTCCAGCAGGTCTTTGACGAGGAATTCAAGGACCAGTTCGACGAGCTGGGCCTGTGGTACGAACACCGGCTGATCGACGATATGGTCGCCTCCTCGCTGAAATGGTCGGGCGGCTATGTCTGGGCCTGCAAGAACTACGACGGCGATGTGCAGTCCGACACGGTGGCGCAGGGCTATGGCTCGCTCGGGCTGATGACCAGCCAACTCATGACCCCGGACGGTAAGATCGTCGAGGCCGAGGCGGCCCACGGCACCGTCACCCGCCATTATCGCCAGCACCAGAAGGGCGAGGCGACCTCGACCAATTCGATCGCGTCGATCTATGCCTGGACCGGGGCGCTGAAGCACCGCGCCAAGCTGGACGACAATTCCAAGCTCAAGGCGTTCGCGGAAACGCTCGAGGCCGTCGTGATCGCGACCGTCGAGGGCGGGCAGATGACCAAGGATCTCGCCCTTCTGGTCGGCCCGGATCAGGGATGGCTCACCACCACCGGCTTCCTCGACGCCGTGGACGCGAACCTGCAAAAGGCGCTGGGCTAAGGCCCTCAACCCTTCCGTAACCCAAGCCCGCTACCTTTCGCCCCGCGTTTCGGCGCAGAAGGGGAGCGTGCCATGCCGATCATCGGAGTCTACGACTGGTCCGCCGTGGCGATTCCGGCGGCGCTTACCCCGGATCACCGCGACACCGACCTCGACGCGAACGATCCCGGGGCCCTGAACTACGACCCCTCCAGTCCGACTTGGGTCGGACAGACCTATACCTATACCGGCGCTGGCCCGGTGCACCTCAAGGTCATCGACGATGACGGGATGCTCGAGGACAATAATGCCGAGACCGGGGCGATGGCGGTGCTTGCCGCAGACGTCACCCTGAACGGCGTCACCTATGCGGCGGGCAGCACGGTCTACTCGGAATTTTCGCTGGTCGACGGTTCCGGCGCCGAAGTCTGGATCATCACCATCGACGGCACCAACGTGGGCTTCTCGCCGCAGGTGCCTTATTACTACGTGCCGCCGGGGGCCACGTTCTACCCAAAGGCGAGCAGCGATGTCGCGCTGAACAGCAGCAGCACGGGCGACACGAACACGGTCGCATATGCGGGCGTGGTCTGTTTCACGGCGGGCACGATGATCGACACGCCGTCCGGTCCGGTGCCGGCGGAGCGTCTTGGGCCCGGCGACCTCGTGCGCACGCTCGACCATGGCGCGCAGGTCTTGCGCTGGACGGGGATGCGCCGGGTGACGCTGGGACGGTTCCCCCACCGAAATCGCCCGGTGTCCTTCGCGCCCGGCAGCCTTGGGGGCGGCTGGCCGCGCCGCACCCTCGTCGTGTCCCCCCAGCACCGTGTGCTTCTGCGCGGGGGCGAGGTTCGGCGCAGTTTCGGGGTGGGTGAGGTTCTGGCCCCGGCGATCGGCCTGACCGATCTGGCGGGCGCGCGCGTTCTGCATGGGCGTTCGGTCGCGACCTATGTTCATCTTCTGCTCACGCACCACGAAGTGCTGATCGCGGACGGCGCCCCTTGCGAGAGCCTGCACCTTGGCCCGATGACCCGGCGCGCGTTGGGGAATAGCCTTCCGCCAAGGCTCCGGCACGAACGCCCTGCCCGCCCGCTCGTCACCCGCGCCGAGGCGGCACGACATGCCCGGCGATTGCGCAAACGGGCGAGAAATGCGCAAGCCGTCATCGGCCTATGCGACGTGACGGTCTGAACGCGCACGGCCCCTTCCCTTCCCCGACGCCCGCGCCTAGCCTGACCCGAAGCAGGAGGCGCGCATGGTCGACGCGGTCGAACTTCACATCACCTATCCGGACGCCGAGACCGCGCAGGCGGCTGCGGCGGCGCTGGTCGACGCGCGGCTCATCGCCTGCGGCCAAGTCAGCGCGGTCACATCGGTCTACCGTTGGAACGACGAGATCGAGCGCGAGCCTGAATGGCTTCTCACCGGAAAGACGCTCGCCTCGGCATTGCCCGTCGTGGCCGACAAGGTGCGCGAAACGCACCCCTATGACGTGCCGCAGATCACCGCGCTCCCGATCGTGTGGGGGGCGCAGGATTACCTCGACTGGATCACCGACAACGTGGACGCCTGATGCCCTATCTCATCCTTTTCTTCGCCGTGGTCGCCGAGACCATCGGGACCACCGCGCTTCAGGCGAGCCAGCAGTTCACGCGGCTCGCCCCCAGCATCGTCGTGGTGATCGCCTATGGCATTTCCTTCGCGCTGCTCGGTTGGGCGCTCAAGTTCCTGCCGGTCGGCATCGCCTATGCGATCTGGTCGGGGCTTGGCATCGTGCTGATCGCCTTCATCGGCTTCGTCGTGTTCGGTCAGCGGCTCGACCCCGCCGCGATCTTCGGCATGGCGATGATCCTTGGCGGGATCTTCGTCATTCACCTGTTTTCCAAGACGGCCCCGCACTAGATGCTTCTGCTTTCCGCCCCGCCCGACCGCCACTCGCTGGTCGAGGACGCCGTCGCATATGTCATCGCGACCACACTCGTCGCGCTCGGCATCGTGTTCCTGCAAACCGCCGGGCTGTTCACCGGCCAGATCGCGGGAACCGCTCTGATCCTGTCCTACTTGGGCGGCTGGCCCTTCGGTCTGGTCTTTTTCCTCCTGAACCTTCCGTTCTACGTCTTCGCCGCCCTGCGCATGGGCTGGATGTTCACGATCAAGAGCTTCATCGCGGTCATCCTGATGTCGACCGTGTCGGAGTTTTTCGCAGACACCATCACGCTCGACCTGCCGCATCCCGCCTACGGGGCGATCATCGGTTCGGTTCTGGCCGGTATGGGGCTTTTGAGTTTCTTTCGTCACGGGGCATCGCTTGGCGGGATCGGGATGCTTGCGCTGTATCTTCAGGACCGGTTCGATTTTCGGGCGGGGCTGACGCAGCTCATCTTCGATGCGGGTGTTTTCATCGTCGCTTTCTTCCTGTTCGAACCGAAGGTGGTGATCTGGTCGCTGCTTGGCGCGGCCTTCCTGAACATCCTGATCGCGCTCAACCACCGTCGCGACCGCTACATCGCCAAAGGCTGACGCAGCGGAGGTTTTGACAGCCGGCCCACGCAGGCGCCCAATGGCTGCGGGAGGACGACATGACCGACAAGAGCTTTATCGAGACGAACGGCATTCGGCTGGCCACGCGCATCGAGGGCGACGGGCCGCTCGTCATCCTCGTCCACGGCTTCCCCGAAACCGCGTATAGCTGGCGCAAGCAGGTGTCGCCGCTGGTGGAAGCGGGCTACCGCGTGTGTGTTCCCGATGTGCGCGGCTACGGCAATTCGGACGCGCCGGGGGCCGTTTCGGCCTATGCGATGGAGGTCATGCCGCGCGACTTTCTGGGTCTCGCGCAGGCGTTGTCGGATGAACCCGCCGTCATTGTCGGGCATGACTGGGGCGCGCCCTTGGCATGGAACACCGCGCGGCTCTTCCCTGAACAATTTCGCGCCGTCGCTGGGCTTTCCGTGCCCTACGCACCACCCGGCGACGTCGCGCCGATCGACCTTTATCACAAGCTCTTCACCGACAAGGGCCGCTTCTTCTATCAGGTCTATTTTCAGGACGAGGGCGTGGCCGAAGCCGAGTTGGAGGCGGATGTCGAAGACAGCCTCGCCAAGTTCTACTACGCGTGGTCCGGCGACTGCCCGCCGAACGGATGGCCCACCGACAAGCCACACGGCGACCCGGTGCTCAAGGGTCTGCCCCGGCCCGATCTGCCGCTGCCGTGGCTGACGCAGGGCGACCTCGACAGCTACGCCGCAGATTTCCGCACCTCCGGGTTTCGCGGCCCGCTCAACCGATACCGCAATCAGCGCGAGGATCATGCTTTCCTCAAGGCGCACCCGTCGAACCCGATCATCCAGCAGCCGAGCCTGTTCCTTTATGGCGACCGTGACCCGGTGCTGACCATGTTCCGCACGCCGCCCGAGGATCTTCTGCCCAAGACACTGGCCGACCTGCGCGGCGTGCACCGCCTGCCCGGTGTCGGCCATTGGACGCAGCAGGAAGCGCCCGATGCGGTCAACAAGGCGCTCATCGACTGGCTCGCCACGCTTTGACGCCGCTTTGCCCCTAGCCATTCCGCCCGTCCGCCTGTAAGCGACCCGCGAGCAGGACAAGGACCCCGCAATGGAAATTCGCAATATCGCCATCATCGCCCACGTCGACCACGGCAAGACGACCCTCGTGGACGAGCTTTTGAAGCAGTCGGGCGCGTTTCGCGAAAATCAAGCCACGTCCGAGCGGATGATGGATTCCAACGACCTCGAGCGGGAGCGCGGGATCACGATCCTTGCGAAAGCCACCTCGGTCGAATGGAAAGGCACGCGCATCAACATCGTCGACACCCCCGGCCACGCCGATTTCGGCGGCGAGGTGGAGCGCATCCTGTCGATGGTCGACGGCGTGGTCCTGCTGGTCGATGCCGCCGAAGGCCCGATGCCGCAGACCAAGTTCGTCACCTCCAAGGCGCTGGCGCTGGGCCTGCGCCCGATCGTAGTGCTGAACAAGGTGGACAAACCCGACGCCGAGCCCGACCGCGCGCTGGACGAGGTGTTCGACCTGTTCGCCAACCTCGGCGCCGATGACGACCAGCTCGACTTCCCGCATATGTATGCCTCGGGCCGTTCCGGCTGGGCCGATGCCGACCTCGACGGGCCGCGCAAGGATCTGTCGGCGCTCTTCGCGCTGATCGTGAACCACGTTCCGAAGCCCCGTCAGCTTGCCCATCAGGGCGAGGACTTCAAGATGTTGGCGACCACGCTGGGTGCCGACCCGTTCCTCGGGCGCATCCTCACCGGCCGCGTCGAGAGCGGCAAGCTGAAGGCGGGCGCCACGGTGCAGGCGATCAGCCGCATCGGGCAGAAGATCGAACAATTCCGGGTGTCCAAGATCCTCGCCTTCCGCGGTCTGGGCCAGACCGAGATCGACGAGGCCGTCGCGGGCGACATCGTTTCGCTCGCCGGTATGGGCAAGGCCACGGTGTCTGACACGATCTGCGCGCTGGCGGTCGAAGAACCGCTCGAAGCCCAGCCGATCGACCCGCCGACCATCACCGTGACCTTCGGCATCAACGACAGCCCGCTTGCCGGTCGTGACGGCAAAAAGGTGCAGTCGCGCGTGATCCGGGACCGTCTGATGAAAGAGGCCGAAAGCAACGTTGCGATCAAGATCAAGGACACGCCGGGCGGCGAGGCCTTCGAAGTGTCGGGGCGCGGCGAACTCCAGATGGGCGTCCTGATCGAAAACATGCGCCGCGAAGGGTTCGAACTGTCGATTTCGCGCCCGCAGGTCATCATGCGCGAAGAGGATGGCGTGCGGATGGAGCCGGTCGAGGAAGTCACCATCGACGTCGACGACGACTATTCCGGCGCGGTCATCGAAAAGATCACCGGCGCGCGCAAGGGCGATCTGGTCGAGATGAAACCGGCGGGCGCGGGCAAGACGCGCATCGTGGCCCACGTGCCGTCGCGCGGTCTTATCGGCTACCACGGCGAGTTTCTGACCGACACGCGCGGCACCGGCGTTCTGAACCGCGTGTTCCACGGCTGGACCCCGCACAAGGGCGCGATCCCGGGCCGTCGCGCGGGCGTTCTGATCTCGATGGAGGATGGCGAGGCCGTGGCTTACGCGCTGTGGAACCTCGAAGAGCGCGGCAAGATGTTCGTCGAGCCGCAAGAGAAGGTCTATCAGGGCATGGTGATCGGCGAACACTCGCGCGACAACGACCTTGAGGTGAACCCGCTCAAGGGCAAGAAGCTGACCAACGTGCGCGCTTCTGGCACCGATGACGCGGTGCGCCTGACCCCGATCAGCCGCATGTCGCTGGAACAGGCCATCGCCTATATCAACGACGACGAACTGGTCGAAGTCACGCCGAACGCGATCCGCCTGCGCAAGCGCCACCTCGACCCGCATGAGCGCAAGCGCGCGGCCAAGTCGGCCTGACCGCGAAAAATCGAACACGACGAAAGGCCGGCGCGGTTTCCCGCCAGGCCTTTTTTCATGGCGCGGCCCTGCTCAGTTGCAGGGAATGGGTTTCATCAGCTTGTAGGAGGCTTCGACCAGCGTCCGCTCTTCGCGGTAGACCGCCGGATATTCCACCAGCTCGACCCGGCCCGTCGACCGCTTTACGTAGGCCTGCCGTGCGGGTTCCATCAGAACCTTTTTCACCGAGTATTTGGCCGGAACCATCACCTCGTTGAAACAAGCCAGCAATTTCACCCGGTCGTTGCCGATGTTGATATAGCGCTCCTCGGCCGACGCCGACCCCGCGGCAGCGACGAAAAGGAGTGTCAGGATTGCCCTGCGCATTGCTCGTTCCTCAGTCTTGTTCAAACCGAAGCATTGTCGACAAATGCGGCACAATTATGCCCGCGCTCCGGAATTCTTCCGGCAGGTCGCGGGCGGGCGTTAAGGTTAATGCACGAAAAAGGGCGTGGAGATCGCCCCCCACGCCCAAAGGCTTGCCATGGCAGCTTGGACTTAAGCCCTTACTTGCACTTCGCCGCTTTGGCGACGTAGTGGCCGGGGGCCGTCATGGTCTTGATCTCTTTGTAGACGGCCGGGTAATGCACCTTGACCATCTGACCTTTCTTGTTGTGCTCCCACTCGGTGTGAGCCGCCATGATCAGCTTCTTCGAGTAGGCGTACGAGGCCGGTACCCAGACTTTGTCATAGCAAGCCACAACGTGACCTTCCCAGGCAAAAGCCGGGGCAGCGAAGGCCGAAGCGAGCACAGCGCCAGCAATCAGTTTTTTCATTGATCGATCTCCCAAATGAATTGTTGGTAAATGAACCTTAACTAAGTTTTTCACAGTTGCGCGACAGGAATTCTCGTTTCCCCCCCGTTAAACCCCCGATATTCCTTGGTTTTAGGTAAAATCCCCCAAATCCGGCTGAATCGGTTCAGTTTTGGCACCAATCCTGTGGCATGTTCGAAACATGCTAGGTTTCCCCTTTGGAAACAGCGTGATGAGAGCCGGCGTCGCGTTTCCGGGCCGGAAACAATGCCACAATTTTGCCGAATCACCGGGTCGGCTGGAAAAGGCCCAGTCGCCGGGTTTCGGGTCTGTTTGGCGGTTTCTTGCCGGGGAGTTACTCGGTCGTCTCGATGATGACCAGATCGCGCTCCGACGCGCCACGCGCGTGGTCGAGCGCGGCCTGATACTCGGGTGAGTTATAGCAGGCCTCGGCATCCTCGACGGTCGGGAATTTCGCGACCACGTTGCGCGGGCGATCCGTCCCTTCGAGCTGCACATAGCGCCCGCCGCGCGCAATGAAAGCACCGCCATGCTTGGCGATGGCCGGGCCCGCAAGCTCGGCATATTTTCCATAGGCTTCGGCGTCGGTGACCGTGACGTGAGCGATCCAGAGTGCGGGCATCTTATCCTCCAATTACCGATTTGGCCGCGGCGATCGCGGCATCTGCGTTGGCGGCATCCTTGCCACCGCCTTGCGCCATGTCCGGGCGGCCACCGCCGCCCTTGCCGCCAAGTTCGGCCACCGCCGCACGCACGAGGTCGACGGCCGATACCGTATCGGTCAGGTCGGGCGTCACACCGGCGGCCACGGCCGCCTTGCCGTCGACATCCGCGATCAGCAGAACGGCACCAGAGCCGAGCCGCGCCTTGTGCTCGTCGATCAAGGGCGGCAGGTCGCGCCCGGATACGCCCGTCAGAGACTGGGCGAAGAACGCAACGCCGTTCACTTGTTCCGCGTCCGGCCCGGCACCTGCACCACCGGACATGGCGAGTTCCCGTCGCAGCTGGTCGACCTGCCCGGCCAGTGTCCTGCGTTCGTCCAGAAGGGCCTGAAGGCGCGACAGCACGTCCTGCTCGGACACCTTCAAAAGCCCCTCGACCTCGGACATGAGCATTTCGCGACGGCGCAATTCCCCCATCGCCGCCTCGCCTGTCAGCGCCTCGATCCGGCGCACCCCGGCCGAGGAGGCGGATTCAGCCGTCAGAACGAATGCGCCGATGTCGCCCGTGCGTTTCACATGGGTGCCGCCGCACAATTCGATGGAATAGGTTTCCTTGTCGACGCCCTTGCCGGTCGCCGCGCGGCCCATGGACACGACGCGCACCTCGTCCCCGTATTTCTCGCCGAAGAGCGCCTGCGCGCCAAGCGCACGGGCATCGTCGGGGGCCATGATACGGGTTTCGACCGGCGTGTTCTGCCGGACGTAGGCGTTCACATCGCGTTCGACCCGCCCGATCTCATCCGCCGTCAGCGCCTTGTTGTGGCTGAAGTCGAACCGCAGACGGTCGGGCGCGTTGAGCGAGCCGCGCTGCGCCACGTGATCGCCAAGCGCCTCGCGCAGCGCCTCGTGCAACAGGTGCGTGGCGGAGTGGTTGGCGCGAATGGCCGAACGGCGGTCATGCTCGACCGTCAGTTCCGCGCCCTGCCCGCGTTCGATCGACCCCTCGACCACCTCGGCGAAATGGATAAAGACGCCCGCCACCTTCTTGGTGTCGGTGACACGCGCCTTGCCGGTCTCAGTCGTGATGGTGCCGGTATCGCCGACCTGACCCCCGGCTTCCGCGTAGAACGGCGTCTGGTTCACGACGATCTGAACGCTGCCGGTATCGACCTTGTCGGTCTTGTCGCCGTCCGCGACAAGGGCGACGATCTGGCCCTCGGCCTTTTCGGTGTCGTAGCCAAGGAACTCGGTCGTGCCTTTTTCTTCGGCGATGTCGTACCAGACGGTCGCGTCCGCCGCTTCGCCGGACCCCGACCATGCGGCGCGCGCCTTGGCCTTTTGTTCGGCCATCGCGGCGTCGAAGCCTTCGGTGTCCACCAGCCGGTCCTTTTCGCGCAACGCATCCTGCGTAAGGTCGAGCGGGAACCCGAAGGTGTCGTAAAGCTTGAACGCCGCTTCGCCGGGAAGCGCCGCGCCTTCGGGCAGCTTGGCCAGTTCCTCGTCCAGCAGTTTCAGGCCGCGATCCAGCGTCGCCTGGAACCGGGTTTCCTCGGTCAGCAGGGTTTCCTCGATCATCGACTGGGCCTGTCCGAGTTCCGGGTAGGCCTGACCCATCTGCCGCACGAGTTCCGGGACAAGACGGTGCATCACCGGGTCTTTGGCCCCCAGCAGATGCGCATGGCGCATGGCGCGGCGCATGATCCGGCGCAGCACGTAACCGCGCCCTTCGTTCGAGGGCATCACTCCGTCGGCCATCAGGAACGAGGTCGAGCGCAAGTGATCCGCGATCACGCGGTGGTGCACGTTGTGGTCACCATAGGGATCGACGCCGGTGGCATGGGCCGAGGCCTCGATCAGCGCCTTGAACAGGTCGGTGTCATAGTTGTCGTGGCTGCCTTGCAAAAGCGCCCCGATCCGCTCCAGCCCCATGCCGGTGTCGATCGACTGCATGTCCAGTTCGCGCATCGAGCCGTCTTCGAACTGCTCGTTCTGCATGAACACGACGTTCCAGATCTCGATGAACCGGTCCCCGTCCTCTTCGGGCGAACCCGGAGGGCCGCCCCAGATGTGGTCGCCGTGGTCATAGAAAATCTCGGTGCAGGGGCCGCAGGGGCCGGTCGGGCCCATCTGCCAGAAGTTGTCCGAGGTGGCGATGCGGATGATCCGCTCTTCCGGCACGCCGACCTTTTTCCAGATCTCGAAGGCTTCGTCGTCGGTGTGATACACCGTCGTATAAAGCTTGTCTGTCGGGATGCCGAACTCACGCGTGATGAGCTCCCACGCGAAGGGAATCGCCTCTTTCTTGAAATAATCGCCGAACGAGAAGTTGCCGAGCATTTCGAAGAAGGTGTGGTGGCGGGCGGTGTAACCGACATTGTCGAGGTCGTTGTGCTTGCCCCCGGCGCGCACGCATTTCTGCGAAGTGGTCGCGCGGGTGTAATCGCGGTGCTCGACCCCGGTGAACAGGTTCTTGAACTGCACCATGCCGGAGTTCGTGAACATCAGCGTCGGATCGTTGCGCGGGACGAGCGGCGAACTGTCGACGACCGTGTGGCCGTTCTTTTCGAAATAGCTGAGGAAAGTGGAGCGGATATCGTTCAGGCTGGCCATGGCGCGGGTCCGGGCATTCTTGGTTTCGGTCCGCCCGGTTTATCGGGGGTCACGACCACTGTCCACCACGACGAAAAAGGACAGGCCGAGGCCTGCCCTTTCCCAAGTATTCTCCGCGCCGGTTTCACCCGTCACGTGGGCCTTTTCCGGAGTTGGCCGTCTCCGACCGATCAGTCCTCGACCACGTCCGCGTCGTCGAAGTCGGCGCCGCCCATATCGAAGTCGAGGCCATGCGCCGCGCGGATCTTGTCCTCGATCTCAAGTGCGATGGAGGGGTTTTCCTTGAGGAAGGTCTTGGAGTTCTCACGCCCCTGCCCGATCCGCTCGTCGCCGTAGCTGAACCAGGCGCCCGATTTCTCGACCACGCCCGCCTTGACGCCGAGGTCCAGAAGCTCGCCGGTCTTCGAGATGCCTTCGCCATACATGATGTCGAATTCGACCTGCTTGAACGGCGGGGCCACCTTGTTTTTCACCACTTTCACGCGGGTCGCGTTACCGACGACTTCGTCCCGGTCCTTGATCGCGCCGATGCGGCGGATGTCGAGACGGACGGACGAGTAGAATTTAAGCGCGTTACCGCCCGTGGTGGTTTCGGGCGAGCCGAACATGACGCCGATTTTCATCCGGATCTGGTTGATGAAGATGACCATGCAGTTCGAACGCGCGATGGAGCCGGTGAGTTTGCGCATCGCCTGAGACATAAGGCGCGCCTGCACACCGACGGACGAGTCGCCCATGTCGCCTTCAAGCTCCGATTTCGGCGTCAGGGCCGCGACCGAGTCGACGACGACCATATTCACCGCGCCCGAGCGCACCAGCGTATCGACGATTTCCAGCGCCTGTTCACCCGTGTCGGGCTGCGAAATCAGGAGTTCGTCAAGGTCGACCCCCAGCCGCTTGGCATATTGCGGGTCGAGCGCATGTTCCGCGTCGACGAAGGCGCAGACCCCGCCCTTTTTCTGTTCCTCGGCCACGCAATGCAGCGTCAGCGTCGTCTTGCCCGAACTTTCCGGGCCATAGATCTCGATGATCCGGCCCTTGGGCAGCCCGCCGATCCCCAGCGCGATGTCGAGACCGAGCGAGCCGGTCGATGTCGAAGCAATCTCGGCCACCGGGTTGTCGGCGCCGAGCTTCATGATCGAGCCTTTGCCGAATTGGCGTTCAATCTGCGCCAGTGCGCTGTCGAGCGCCTTCTGCTTCTCGCTGTCGCGTTTCATATCAAGGTCCAGGAGGTTTGCGGTTGCCATGTTTTCCATCCTTATTCCATACCCGGAGCCGGGCAGCAATTGTTGCTCTTGTTCGCCTCTTGTTCTGGTTTTCTACATGAAGAACAAAAGAGAACATTTCAAGAAAATTCTATGGATTCACCTTGCGCCAAGCTTGGTTAACAAACCTTTAGCGCGGGCAGGATCGGAGTGGATTTCTGGAAAGTCGCTTTATTTCAGACGCTTGGCCTAGTGGATCTGGGCCGCGACCGTGGCGGTCAGTTCCGAAAGCGAAAACGGCTTGGGCAGGAAAACCGAGTTCGGGATGCGCTTTTGGTGTTCGGACACCGATTCCTCGGCATAGCCCGACACGAAAACGACCTTGACCCCGGGCCGGTCCTCGAGAGCCTTGGCCACCCAGGTCGGCCCGTCCATGCCGGGCATGATGACATCCGTGACCACCACGTCGATTTTGAGCGTCGGGTCTTCGAGCAGGGCGAGCGCGGATTCGGCGCTGTCGGCTTCGAGCACCGTGTATCCGCGCAGCGCCAACGCACGGGAGGCGAAGGCGCGCACCGGCGCCTCGTCCTCGACCAACAGCACATTGCCCGATTTGCGTTCGAGGTTCGGATCATGCGTCGGTTTCGGCACCGACACCTTCTCGGCATCCTCCAGCGTCGCCGGCGCAGGCGCGCGCTTGTCCTCGATCATCCGAGCGGCGGCTTCGCGAAGGACCGCATCCGTGCGCTCCTTCTCGGCCACCATGGTCGGAGACAGCATGTGGTCGGCGGGCGGTTCGTAGACAGGGAAATACAGGCTGAACGTGGTGCCCGACCCTTCGACCGAATCCACGAAGATGAACCCGCCGGACTGTTTCACGATGCCATAGGCCATCGAGAGGCCAAGTCCGGTGCCCTTGCCCGCGCCTTTGGTGGTGTAAAACGGCTCGAAAATCTTGGCGATCCTCGAGGGCGGAATGCCGTGCCCAGCGTCGATCACGCGGATGGTGACGTAATCCCCGCGCGGCACCCGAACACGGTCGCGTTCCAGCGCACGGTCCAGATACACGTTATGCACCTCGAGACGGATGGTGCCGCCACCGGGCATCGCGTCGCGCGCATTGACCACAAGGTTCATCACGACCTGTTCCAACTGGCGTTTGTCGGCGCGCACCGGGCGGATGTCCTGATCGTGGAGGTAGTCGAGCGTGATGGTTTCCCCCACCAGACGCCCCAAGAGATGCACGAGATCGGCCATGCCGTCGGCAAGGTCGATGACGTCCGGGCGCAGGGTCTGCTTGCGCGAAAACGCCAGAAGCTGACCGACAAGCGCGGCGGCCCGGTTCGAGTTCTGCGATATCTGTTTGAGGTCGGGGAAATCCTCGTCATCCGGGTTGTCATGACGCAGAAGCAGCAGGTCGCAATGCCCGGAGATCGCCGTCAGCAGGTTGTTGAAATCATGCGCGACCCCACCGGCCAACTGTCCGATCGCCTGCATCTTCTGGCTTTGCACGAACTGCGTTTCGAGCGTTTTCAACTCGGTCGCATCGCTCATGACGACGACAAGCGCATCGCCTTCGTCGTCACGCACCTTTTCCAGCGAGATTTGCAGGAAGGTCTCGTCCTCGCCCTCGCTCGTGCGCAGGGTTTCGGTCCGGCCCAGATTGCGGCCCACCCAAGCCTCGGACAACCAGTCCGACACGGGCCGCCCCAACCCTTCCACAAGGTCCGAGAACAGACGCCCCACAACCTCATCGACGCCCAGCAGCTTGCGTGCGCGTGCGTTCGCCATCGAAACGCGTCCGTTCGGTGCCAGACGCAGGAGCGGCACGGGCAGGCTTTCGACCACGCCCCAGTCAGCGGCTTCGAGCATCGGGGATTTGGGTTCGGGCAGCAGATAGATCTCCCGCCGTCCCGCCGAGCGTTCGACCTCGGCCACCAGCACCGGCATGACGCCGCGCGCGCCGTGGATCACGTGGGTTTCGCCGGGCCTGAGCGGGAGGTCCGAGAACACCCGGTCGAGCGTGGATTCGCGCCCGCCCAGAAGGCGCCGCAACGCTTCGTTCATGGAAAGTATCGCGCCGGATCGCGAGGCAGTCATCATCGGCAGGCCGATATCGTCACCGGACTGGCCCGTCGGGCGCATCGCCCCGACCTCCTCGATCCGCCACAGGAAGGTTTCCGAGCCGACGCGATGCACCGACACGTTGACCTGCCCGCCCCGGATCGCCACGCCTTCGCGCGCCGCCCCCAGCGCCAATGCACGGTTTTGCAGGCGGTAGAGCAATGTCGCGGGCTGGAGCCAGAGATCGCCCAGCACCTCGGTCAACGTCTGACCCTCGCGCGCCTCGAACGCCGTGCGGGCAGCCGCGTTGGCGAACCGGATCGCGCCGTCGGGGTCGGTCATCAGCGTGGGCGCCGAATCCTCGGCCACGAGCGCCTCGGTCAGGCTTCTCAGACTTTCGGCCGCGCGGTCGTGCCAGAACTTCAGACCGAATGTCAGAAGCGCGACGGACAGGAGCGTGAGGCCGATCAGGAACAGAAGCAGCGCGGCGACCGGAGGCACGACGAACCACGAACCACCCAACGCGACGAGCGCCACAAGCACCACCGCCCACAGGCGCGGCGCCAACCCAAGCGCCGCCCGGGTCATCGGGCCAGGTGTAAGGACAACGTGGGACAAGACCCTACCAAGCGTTGATTCGACTGCGCCTCAGTCAACCTAGTCAGCGTTAACGTCAGCTTAATCGAGAAACGACATTCAATCTAGGGTTGCTATTCGCGTAAGTTAGCGCGTGCCGGGCGAAGTTTCGAGGATCGCAACGAAGAACCCATCGCCCCCGTCGAGCGGTGTGAAACGGCGCGATGCGGTCAGGGTCCACTCAGGGCGTCGCGCGACGAAAGCCTTGATCTGGCTCATGTTTTCTTCGCCGAACAGAGAACAGGTGGCATAGGCGATCCGCCCTCCGGGGCGCACGCGGTCGGCGATTTCGTCGAGGATCGTGGCCTGCATCCGGCACAGTGCGTCAAGCCCGTCCCGCGTCAGGGACCATTTGCCCTGTGGCGCGCGACGCCAGCTCCCGGACCCGGAACACGGCGCGTCGGCGAAAACCAGATCGAAGCCATCGCCGGCCTGACCCGGTGCGGAGATGTCGATGTCGACCCCGGCGCGGCGGGCACGCTCCGGCAGATCGCGCATCCGCCCTGCGTCGATGTCATGAGCGGTCACGGCAGCGCCCTGTGCCGCGAGGGCAAGCGCCTTGCCGCCGCCCCCGGCGCAGTAGTCCAGCACCCTCATACCGGGCGTCACGTCGAGCAGATCGACCACCGCCTGACTGGCTGCGTCCTGAAGTTCGACAAGCCCATCCTGATAGGCGCGGCTGGTGTGAACGCGCCGCGCGCCGGAGGTGACCTCGAGCGCCGTATCGGACAGGGCGTGCTCGGTCGTGCCGATCCCTTCATCGGCAAGTGCGGCTTGCGCGCCCGCACGGCTGACCTTGGCCGTGTTCACGCGCAGAAACACCGGCGCGCGGTGGCGCAGCGTCTGCGCGACCGCCTCGCAGTCCGCACCAAGGCTGTCCTGTATCAACGGCAGCACCCAGTCCGGCAGGTCGAGCCTTACGGTAGGCGGGGCATCCCCCAGATCGGGCACCGTGCGTTCTTCATCGGTAAGGGGTGTCGGCGCGAAACGGTCGCCCGTGAAAAGCTCATCCGGGTCGGCCCCTGCGGCGCGCAGCCCACCAAGCACCAGTCCGCGCCCGGTTTCACCGCCGCCCAAAGCGGCGAAGGACCGTCGGCAACGCACCGCATTATAGACGATATCGCGGATCGCGGCCCGGTCCTTGGACCCCGCATAGCGGTTGGCGCGCCCCCAGCGTGTGAGCACCTGTTCCGGCGCGGCACCTGCCAGCCAGTCGTCCAGAATCTCGATCACGGCCGCGAGGCGGGCAGCGGGCGTCATGCCTCACCCATTACGTGAATATCGACCGCCAAGCCCTTCAAATCTCAGCCGATCCTGTAGTTCGGACTTTCGCGCGTGATCTGCACGTCATGGACATGGCTTTCCTTGAGCCCGGCGCCGGTGATCTTGACGAATTGGCAGTTCGTGCGCATCTCCTCGACCGTCGCGTTGCCGGTATAGCCCATCGCCGCGCGCAGGCCGCCGACGAGCTGGTGGACGACCGCATTCGCGGACCCCTTGTATGGCACCTGACCCTCGATCCCTTCGGGGACCAGCTTGTCGCTCGCCGCGTCCTTTTGGAAATACCGATCCGCCGAACCGCGCGCCATGGCGCCCAGCGACCCCATGCCGCGATAGCTTTTGAACGAGCGCCCTTGATACAGGATCACCTCGCCCGGGCTTTCGTCCGTGCCCGCGATCATGCTGCCGACCATCGCGCAGGACGCGCCCGCCGCGATCGCCTTGGCGAAATCGCCCGAGAACTTGATGCCGCCATCCGCGATCACCGGGACGCCTGACTTGGCCGCCTCGCGCGCGCTTTCCATGACCGCTGTCAATTGCGGCACGCCGACGCCCGCGACCATGCGGGTCGTGCAGATCGAGCCGGGGCCGATCCCCACCTTCACCGCATCTGCGCCCGCGTTGATCAACGCGCGTGTCGCCTCGGCGGTCGCGACGTTGCCAGCGATGATCTGAACCTCGTTGGACAGTTTCTTGGCCCGGTCGACCGCTTCGAGCACCCCGCGCGAATGGCCGTGCGCGGTGTCGATCACCACGATGTCGGCACCCGCGTCGACCAGGGCCTCGGTCCGTTCGAACCCGCTGTCGCCCACGCTGGTCGCGGCTGCGACCCGCAGGCGACCCAGATCGTCCTTGCAGGCGGTCGGGTTCAGCACGGCCTGTTCGGTGTCGCGCAGGGTCAGAAGCCCGGTGAGCTTGCCGGTCTTGTCCGTGACCAGCAGCTTTTCGATCCGGCGCGACTTCATCAGGCTGATCGCCTCGTCCCGGTCGGCGGGCTCCTGTAGGATCGCAAGATCGTCGCCCGTCATCATCACGCGCACGGGCGTGTCGTCATGCTGGGCGAAGCGCATGTCGCGGTTGGTCACGATCCCGACGACGCGGCGGTTTTCGTCCACCACCGGGAAGCCCGTGAACCCGTATCGCTCGGTCAGCGCCTTGGCATCGGCCAGCGTCTGATCCGGCGTCAGGGTGACGGGGTTGTAGACGATCCCGCTTTCGAACCGCTTGACCCGCCGCACCTCGCGCGCCTGTTCCTCGACCGACAGGTTCTTGTGGATCACGCCGATCCCGCCCGCCTGCGCCATGCAGATCGCCATGCGGCTTTCGGTGACCGTGTCCATCGCCGAGGACAGAAGCGGTATGTTGAGCTTGATCGACTTGGTGACCCAAGTGGTCGTGTCCGCCGTGGACGGCAGCACCGTGCTTTCGGCTGGAACCAGCAAAACATCGTCGAAGGTAAGCGCCTCGCGAATCTCCATGAGCGGTCTCCTTTGGAGGGATCGTTTGGCACTTCCCTATTTCACGGGCCGGGAAGAATGGAAAGGGGTCCGGGGGCGAAAATCCACAGCACTCATGCAGGTCTTTCGATTCGGGCCGAACCGTCACGATTGCCGTTTGCCTGCGGGCCGCTTGTGGATAGGATTCACGGCAGGACGAGGGAGGATCAGCCATGCGACGCGACATCGGAGCCGAATTCCGTGCCCTTCACAGGCCGGGCGATCCGTTCATTCTGGCGAATGCCTGGGATGCGGGGAGCGCGAAACTGCTGGCCGGACTGGGGGCCGAGGCCATCGCGACCTCATCCTCGGCCCATGCCTTCACGCTCGGACGCCCCGACATGGGGCGCATCTCGCGGGAAGAGGCGCTGGGGCATGCCGAAACGCTAGTGCGCGCGGTCACCGTCCCGGTCTCGGGCGATTTCGAGAACGGCTTCGTCCATGACCCCGAGGATATTTTCGACACCGTGCTTCTGGCCTATGAGGCGGGGCTGGCGGGCATTTCCATCGAAGACGCGATGTTGCCGTCCCCCACGCCCTACGACCGCGACATGGCGGTCGCGCGCATCAAGGCGGCAGTCGAAGCGGCCCGCGCCCTGCCCCGCGACTTCGTTCTGGTGGCGCGGGCGGATGGCGTGATGAACGGCCAATACGATCTGGACGAGGCCATCGCGCGGGTGCGGGCCTATGAGGCCGTGGGCGCGGATTGCGTCTATGTCCCCCATCCGGGCGACCTTGCCGCGCAAAAGCGGGTCTGCGACGCGGTGTCGGTGCCCGTGAACGCCTTGGCCGCCGGACCCTTCGCGGGGGTCACGCGTGCGCAGTTCGCCGAGATCGGGGTGGCGCGCATTTCCATCGGGGGCGCGCTGGCACGGGTGACGCAGGCCGCGATCCTGAACGCCGGTCGCGCCATGTTCGGGCGCGGCGACTTCTCGCCCCTCACCGCGGCGGCGAGCGGGGCCGAGGTCGACGCGCTGTTGTCGGGTCAGGCCGTCGTCACGTCGTAGTCGTAGATCCAGTCGTAGCGTTTGAGCACGCTGTCCGGCGACAGGTTACCGGCAAAGCGCAGCGCATTGTGGCCCAAGAACCGCAGGACCGGGTTGGCGTAGTGGTAATTGCGGGCATTGCCATTCGCCGCTTCGATCACGTTCTCGGCCCGGTGGCGTCTGCGGGCCTGATAGAGCGCCGGACCTTCGTCCAGCCCCGCAACCGCGAGGCTATCGGCAAGCACCCAGGCATCCTCGAGCGCCATGACCGCGCCCTGCGCCATGAACGGCAACGTCGGGTGCGCGGCATCGCCCAGAATGACCGCAGGCCCCTTGTGCCACTGGTTCGCGACCGGATGACGGAACAGCCCCCAGATGTTCACCGTCTCGGCCCGGGCGAGCAGCGCACCCGGCACGTCGGCGAACATAGCAAAGGCCCGGCGCAGGTTGTCGGGGTCATCCGGGTGGTGCCAGCCCTCGTCGGCCCAGCCATCCCGCTCCTCAACCGCCACGATGTTTATGAGAGAGCCGTCGCGCAGCGGATAGGTGACCATGTGGCGGCCCGGCCCCATGAACACGCGGGCCTCCATGGGTTCATCGCCCGTTGCAGGCACCAGCGCGCGCCACGCGACCTGCCCGGTGAAAAACGGTTCACGCTTGCCGGTCAGGACCGGACGCAGGACCGAATGCAACCCGTCGGCTCCGATCACGAAGGGCAGATCCCGGTCCACACCGTTCACCGTCAGCGTCACGTCGTCATGGCCGATGGTCGCCGCCGTCACCGCCTTCCCCGTCTCGACGACGACGCCCAGCCCGGTCGCGCGGGTCAGAAGGATGTCGATCAGGTCTGCGCGGTGCACGAGGCGGAAATCCTGATCGGGTCGCAGACGCTCCAGATCCATACGGATGACGCTGCGCCCGGTCAGGCCGTCGAGCAGATGAACGGCTTTCGACCGGGGGCAGCGCGCGCGCACCTCGTCCCCGACCCCGAGCGCGTCCAGCACCGACAGGCCATTGGGGCTGACCTGAATGCCCGCCCCGACCTCGCGCACCGCGTCGGCCTGTTCCAGAACCGTCACCCGCGCCCCGCGCATGGCCAGCGCACAGGCGGCGGCAAGCCCGCCGATCCCCGCACCGACGATGCAGATGTCCTGACCGATCAACATGGATGCCCCATCAAAAAGAAAGGCACCGGGGCGCATCCGCCGCGGTGCCGGTCAAATCTCATCCCCTGCGCCGACGATCAGTCGTCGCGATGAACCCGCTCGCGCCGTTCGTGACGCTCCTGCGCTTCGAGGCTCAGGGTCGCGATCGGACGGGCGTCGAGGCGCTTCAGCGAGATCGGCTCGCCGGTCTCTTCGCAGTAGCCGTATTCGCCCTCGTCGATGCGGCGCAACGCGCTGTCGATCTTGGCGACAAGCTTGCGCTGGCGGTCGCGGGTGCGCAGTTCAAGCGCCCTGTCCGTCTCTTCCGAGGCGCGGTCCGCGATGTCGGGAATGTTGCGGGTGCTGTCTTGCAGGCCTTCGATGGTGTGCTTGCTGTCGCCCAGCAATTCGGCTTTCCATTTCAACAGTTTGACGCGGAAGTATTCCAGCTGCCGGTCATTCATGAAAGGTTCGTCTTCGGCCGGCGTGTAGTTGTCCGGCAGGAAGCTTTCCACCTTCATCCCACTCTCCTCTTCAACCCCGGATGCCCCGTTAACTTGGTTACTTTTTACCATTCGGTGCTCTCCTGTGGGGTCGTGTATCCCAGCCCTCCGGGGATGTCACTACACAAACCGTTCGCCATGTTCACGTTTTGGGCGATGGTGCCGACCAAGCTGCACATTTCGCAGTCTTGCACACCCAAATCCTCGTGCAAGTTTTTGAAAGATAACCATATCTCTGGCGCTCAAATAGGTGAAGGCCACCTGATTCTGCAACCTCTAATTCGCGTTTTGCATTAACGCGCGCCGCCCGCCCGTGCCGCCACGTTTCCGCGCGCCCCACTTGCATGTCAGCCTTGCTGCCGTTTACTTCGTGCCAACCAGCCGGGAGTGAATGATGCGATTTGAGAGCACCGAAACCTATGTCGCGACCGACGACCTTGCCATCGCCGTGAACGCGGCGGTCACGCTCGAACGCCCCCTGCTCGTCAAGGGCGAGCCGGGCACGGGCAAGACCGAACTCGCCAAGCAGGTGGCCGAAAGCCTTGGCCTCAGGATGATCGAGTGGAACATCAAATCGACCACCCGCGCGCAACAGGGCCTTTACGAATACGACGCGGTCAGCCGCCTGCGCGACAGCCAGTTGGGCGATGAGCGGGTTCATGACGTCTCGAACTACATCCGGAAGGGCAAGCTCTGGCAGGCCTTCGAGGCGGACGAAAAGGTCGTTCTGCTGATCGACGAGGTGGACAAGGCCGACATCGAGTTTCCGAACGACCTGTTGCAGGAGCTCGATAAGATGGAGTTCCACGTCTACGAAACCGGCGAGACGATCCGCGCCAAGCACCGCCCCGTCGTCATCATCACCTCGAACAACGAAAAAGAGCTGCCCGACGCCTTCCTGCGCCGCTGCTTCTTCCACTACATCAAATTCCCGGACGTCGAGACGATGCGCAAGATCGTCGAGGTCCACCATCCGGGCATCAAGGAGGCGCTGCTGACCACCGCGCTGACGCAGTTCTACGAAATCCGCGAACAGCAGGGTCTGAAGAAGAAACCGTCGACCAGCGAAGTGCTCGACTGGCTGAAACTGCTTCTGGCCGAGGATATGGACCCCGAAGACCTGAAACGCGATGGCTCGACCGCCCTGCCCAAGCTGCACGGGGCGCTCCTGAAGAACGAACAGGACGTGCATCTGTTCGAACGTCTCGCCTTCCTCGCACGTCGCGAACGCGGCTGACGCAGACCCTGAGAAGGCGACAGGCCCGCGCCCCGGCGTGGGCCTTTTTCATGCGCGCCTGCCCGAAACAAACCGCAGTTCGCCCGCGCATTGTCCCGGCCTTGCCCAAAATCGGAACCAGTTGAGCGGCTGACTGTTGGGCATGAGTATGATTCGAGTCGCCACGCCCTCGCCGCCGCAATTCCGCCACATTCCGCAGCGCGGCATTGTGCTGTCCGGCGATACGCCCACCACATCTTGCGAGGCGATTGTTGCCCGACACGGGACAATCCATTTTCTGCCCCAATTCGGCCACTTTCCGCTTGGGGAATCCGGGTGGGGTGACCTAACCATTGAACCTGCCTGGGGGGGCAAGGAACGGTGTGCCTGTAGCGTGTTGGGAGACACTACACAGATCTCCGTCCGTGCACTGACGCGTGCGGACGAGCCCCAGTGGCGTCGCCTCTGGACAGAGTATCTGCGGTTCTATGAGAGCGCGGTCGACGAGGAGGTGTACCTGACCACCTTCGAGCGGCTCCTCTCGGGGAACGAACCGCAGCATTGCTTTGTCGCCGAGGCGAACGGCGAAGCTGTGGGTCTCGTCCATTTCCTCTATCACCGCCACAACTGGCGGATCGAGGACGTCTGTTACCTGCAAGACCTGTATGCCGATCCCGAGGTCCGTGGCCTCGGCGTGGGGCGTGCGCTGATCGAAGCGGTCTATGAGGCCGCCGACCGGAACGGCACGCCCGTGGTCTATTGGAACACGCAGGAGTTCAACACGACGGCACGACGCCTTTATGACCGGATCGCCGAGAAGACACCGTTCATCAAGTACCAACGGGGGATACGCACATGAACGGGCACAGATGGATCGTGGGGGCGGTCACCGGGGCGGCTCTGGTTCTGGCAGGTTGCACAGGTGCACTGCAAACGCCAGCGTCGGAGTTCGCCCGAGAAGTCACGGCGCGGCAGTTGAACCTGCCCACGGAACTGCCACCGATGAAGGCGTTCAATTCGGGACCGACGCTTGCCGTCGCCCGCTCGAACGGCGAGGTCGCGTCGGACTTTCTCGATCTGTCGTTCCAGCTTGAATCGGGCCGCGCCCTGCCCGTCATGTCGCGCTTCGAAGGTCCGGTGACGGTCAAGGTCTCCGGGCGCAAGGCCTCGGTCCTCGACAGCGAACTGGACCAGCTCATCGGGCGCCTGCGCACCGAGGCGGGTATCGACATCTCGCGTTACACGGGTCAGGGCACGCCCTCGATCACGCTCGAGGTCATTCCGAAGCGTCAGCTTCAGGCGCTCGTACCCGGTGCGGCCTGTTTCGTGGCCCCGAACGTCTCCGGCTGGCGCGACTACAAGACCAACCGCCGCTCGCCGCGCACGGACTGGACCAAGTTGCAGGTGCGCACGCAGATGTCGGTATTCATCCCCGGCGACGTGGCCCCGCAGGAAATGCGCGATTGCCTGCACGAGGAAGTGGCGCAATCGCTGGGCCCGGTGAACGACCTCTACCGCCTCGCCGACAGCGTGTTCAACGACGACAACTTTCATACCGTCCTGACCGGCTTCGACATGCTGATCCTGCGGGCCTACTATTCGCCCGAACTCAGCTCCGGCATGACCCGCGAACAGGTGGCGGCGCGCCTGCCCGGCCTGCTCGCGCGGCTCAACCCGTCGGGCGGCATGGGGTATCCGGTCGCCACCTCGCCGACCCCGCGGTCGTGGAAAGCCGCGATCGAAACCGCACTCAGCGCCAATGAAAGCGGCACCCAGCGTCGCAAGGCCGCCGGTCAGGCCGTGGACCTCGCCCGCGCCTATGGCTGGAACGACACGCGCCTCGCCTTCTCGCTTTTCGCGCTCGGGCGTCTCAATCTGGGCATCAACTCCGACGTGGCACTGGCGGCCTTCCGCGAGGCCGAAGCGATCTATGGCGCCCTGCCCGGCACCCGGCTTCAGGCCGCGCATATGGGCGTGCAGCTTGCCGCCCATGCCCTGTCGCTCGGCAATGCCGACACCGCGATCCGCATCGTCGACAACCATATGCCCGCCGTGCGTTCGGCCCAGAACGCGGCGCTTCTATCCACGCTCCTGATGATCAAGGCCGAAGGGCTCGAGATTCTGGGGCGCGACGCTGAGGCGCATCTGGTGCGTCTCGACAGCCTCGGCTGGGCACGATATGGCTTCGGTTCCGACGCCGAGGTGGGACAGCGGCTGCTTGAAATCGCCGCGATCTCGCCCATCAAACGAGGCTGACCCTCCGGGGCAGCGACTTGCCCCGGGAGGCCACATGATCGTTTTCGCATTCGCCGTGTTCGGCGCGCTTCTCGGCGCTTATCAGGCCCGCAAACGCGGGGGTCAGCGGCTCGACCTTGCGCAATACGGCGCGGCCTATGGCATGGCTTTTGCAATTCTCGGCCTGTTTGTTACGGTCTTCCTCAGCCGAGGCCTGTAACAGGAGCACGCCGCCCGTGTTCATTCCCTTCTTCGAAACGCTCCGGAACAACAAGGTTCCCGTATCGCTGCGTGAATACCTGACCTTTTTGGAAGGGATGCGCGCGGGGCTTGCGACCTATGATATCGAGGCGTTCTATTACCTCGCGCGCGCCTCGATGGTGAAGGACGAGCGCAATCTCGACAAGTTCGACCGCGCCTTCGCGCAGGCCTTCGAAGGGCTTGAGGCGATCAGTTTCGATCAGGTGATGGAGGCGGTGGACATCCCGTCCGACTGGTTGACCAAGATGGCCGAGAAGCACCTGAGCGACGAGGAACGCGCCGAGATCGAAGCTTTAGGTGGCTTCGACAAGCTCATGGAAACGCTCAAGAAACGGCTGGAAGAGCAAAAGGAACGGCATCAGGGCGGATCGAAATGGGTCGGCACGGCCGGCACCTCGCCCTTCGGCGCCTATGGCTACAATCCCGAAGGCGTCCGCATCGGGCAGAAGGAAAGCCGCCATCAACGCGCGGTCAAGGTCTGGGACAAGCGGGAATTCAAGAACCTCGACGACTCGGTCGAGCTTGGCACCCGCAACATCAAGGTCGCGCTCAAACGCTTGCGCAACTGGGCGCGCGACGGGGCGCATGAGGAACTGGACCTCGACGGCACGATCCGTTCGACCGCCGAGCATGGCTATCTCGACGTCAAGGTCCGGCCCGAACGGCGCAACGCGGTCAAGGTTCTGCTGTTTCTCGACGTGGGCGGCAGCATGGACCCGCATATCAAGGTGGTGGAAGAGCTGTTCTCGGCGGCACGGACCGAGTTCAAGCACCTCGAATATTACTACTTCCACAACTGCCTTTACGAAGGCGTCTGGCGCGACAACCGCCGGCGCTGGACCGAACAGACCCCGACTTGGGACGTGCTTCATACCTACGGGTCGGACTACAAGTGCATCTTCGTCGGTGACGCTTCGATGTCGCCCTACGAGGTCGCGATGCCGGGCGGTGCCAACGAGCACTGGAACCCCGAGGCCGGATCGGTCTGGCTGCAACGCGCGCGCGAACAGTGGCCCGATCACCTGTGGATCAACCCGCTTCAGGAACGCTATTGGCCCTATACCCAATCGGTCGAGATGATCCGCGAGATCTTCGAGGATCGCATGGTGCCGATGACGCTTGAAGGGATCGACCGGGGGATGCGCGAACTGGTGCGCTGATCCGTCTGCCCGGTCAGATGTGGCGGATCAGGTCGAACCACTTCGAATTGTCCCAGGCGCCGCTGATCGGCTTTTCCGCCCCGTCGGGTGCAAAGGCCGGGTTGATGAAAAACACGTCCACCTGACACAGCCGGTTGTCGTAATAGCACAGATCGATGATGTCGAAGAGCGCGAGGCCAGCATCCACAAGGTGCTGACACCGCGCGAAAAAACTTTCGACATGCGCCTCCATCACGACGCCGGAGCATTGGCTCAGGATCGGGGCCGCGCCTTTCAGGATCATCTCTTCCGCCCCGTCCACGTCGATCTTGAGCAGGAAAGGCCCGGCGAGGTTCCGATCCTCGACCAGCGTCGCCAGTGTGACGGTTTCGACCGCACGCAGCGTTTGCCCCGGCGCATCCGCGTCGTTGAGACGCGCATGTGTGATCGTGCTGGCGTCCGATGTGGTCGAGAGCGCGATCTGCGCCGTTCCGTCGCTGTCCGAGGCCGCGCGGGCATCGAGCAGAAAATCAACGCCCCGCGCGGTGTAGGTGCGCCTGATGCTGTCATGGTATTCGACGATCGGCTCGCACAGGATGTGGCGGCGGTCGCCCAGCGTGTCGATCAGTTCCGGCGTGCCATACTGCACGCCCACGTCGATCACGGTTTCCACCGGAAACCCGGCGGCAAGAAACTTGGCGATGGAATCGCGCTTACCCGGAGTGCGTGGCAAGATGCGTGAAATATCGTCCATAAGGGACTCCCGTTCTGGTGTCCCCTCATCTCCACGTGTCACCCACAATCCCAAGTTGAATGGATTCTTCGTGAGCGGTCAAGTTTGTGAACGCCGCGACGCGCATACGCACTGGCGCGAGGACGGCGCAAACTCCATATTCCTGACATGCTGAAGTTCACGCCCATCCTGATCGCGCTCCTTTACGGGTTCGTCCTGTGGTGGTTCTCGGCATGGCGTCTGCGGCATGAACTGGACGCGAAATCGACCGAGCTCGCCGATCCCAAGCTGCGCGCGCTGACCGACCGGATGGCGCAGGCGCTCGACCTGCCGCGCATCCGCGTGAACATCTACGAGATCGAGCCTGTCAATGGCCTCGCCTCGCCCGATGGGCGCATCTTCATCACGCGCGGGTTTTATGACCAGTATCGGCAAGGCAAGGTTTCCGCCGAAGAACTGGCGAGCGTCATCGCGCATGAACTGGGCCACGTGGCGCTGGGTCACGCGCGACGGCGGATGATCGACTTTTCCGGGCAGAACGCGCTGCGCACAGCGCTTATCATGCTGCTGGGGCGGTTCATTCCCGGTCTGGGGCCGATGATCGCGGGCGCGCTGTCGTCGATGGTCATGGCGCGCCTGTCGCGCGGCGACGAATACGAGGCCGACGCATATGCCACCGCCCTGCTCATGAAATCCGGAATCGGCACCGCCGCCCAGAAGTCGCTTTTCGAGAAACTCGAAGACCTGACCAAGAGCCGGGGCAACAGTCAGCCCGCGTGGCTTCTGAGCCACCCGAAAACGCACCAGCGCATTGCCGCCATCGAAGCGAACGAGGCCAAATGGGCGCGGTGACGCGCCTCAGCCAAAGAGCCGGTGACACAACTCCAGCCCTTCGACGAGCCGGTCGACTTCTTCCGTCGTGTTGTACATGCCGAAGCTCGCGCGCGCCGTGGCGGGCACGCCGAGGTGATCCATCAGCGGTTGGGCGCAATGGTGCCCGGCGCGGATCGCGATCCCTTTCTTGTCGAGGATCGTGGACAGGTCATGCGCATGTGCCCCGCCTTCGACCGTCAGCGAAAAGATCGCGGCCTTGCCCGGCGCCTTGCCCTGCACGTTAAGCCAGTTGAGCCCCTCGAACCGCTCGGCGGCATATTTCGCAAGCGATGCTTCGTGGGCCGCGATATTCTCCATACCGACGCCCATCATGTATTCCAGCGCGGCACCCAGCCCGATGGTCTGGACGATCCCCGGCGTGCCCGCCTCGAACTTCATCGGCGGATCGTTGTAGCTGACGGTCTCGCGCGTCACCTCGCGGATCATGTCGCCGCCGCCCATGAAGGGCCGCATCTCGTCCATCCGCTCACGCTTGACGAAGATCGCGCCCGAGCCGGAGGGACCGTAAAGCTTGTGGCCGGTGATGGCGTAGAAATCGACGCCAAGATCCGCGACATCCACCGGCATGTGCACCGCGCCCTGTGAGCCGTCCACCAGCACAGGCACGGCCCCCGCACCGGCCTTGATCGCCTTCACGTCGACGATGGAGCCGAGGACGTTGGAGCATTGCGTCACCGCGATCAGCTTGGTCCGCTCGGTCACGGCGGCGAGCACCTTGTCCGCCGGGATCGACCCGTCCGCGTCGGGTTCGACCCAGACGAGCCTGACCCCCTGCCGTTCGCGCAGGAAATGCCACGGGACGATGTTGGCGTGATGCTCGGCCACGGTCAGGACGATCTCGTCGCCCTCGGCCATGCGCGGCGCGGCCCAGCCATAGGCGACCATGTTGATGCCCTCGGTCGTGCCGGAGTTGAACACGATCTCATCCTCGGACGGCGCGTTCAGAAAGCGGGCGACGATGCCGCGCACCGCTTCGTATTTCTCGGTGGCGAGGTTCGACAGATAATGCAGACCGCGATGGACGTTGGAGTATTCCTCGGCATAGCCGCGCGTCACCGCGTCGATCACCACCTGCGGCTTCTGGGCCGAAGCCCCGTTGTCGAGATAGGTCAGCGGCTGGCCGTTTACCTCACGCGCGAGAATCGGGAAATCCGCGCGGATCTTGTTCACATCATACATTACCAAGCTCTCCCGAGGTCATGGCCGCGCCGACCCCGAGGATCGCAAGGATGATCGACAGGATCGCGACGGCGATGAAACTGGTCAGAAGGATCGTCAGGAACACGCGCAGGGCCGACGCAAAACCGTGCAGTTCCGCGATGAAATGGCTCAGGATCCAGAACCCGGTGAAGCCACCGAAGAGCCACAGCAGCGCGGCGAGCGACGGGGCGAACAGGCTTAGGACCAGAACGACGGTCTGAACGATCAGGAGCACGAAGTTCAGCCAGGCGACCGTGACGATCCCGTCCTCGAACCGGCCCGTTCCGCCCGCCGACCGGCCCAGCCAATAGATCAGAAAGACCGTGATGACGGCGATCGACGCCTCGGCCATCGCGACGATCAGCGGCATCGCGAAAATCGTGCCTTCGAGTTCCGGCGCGGGCGGGAACAGGACCGACGACCCGACGCCCAGAATGGCGCCGATCACCATAAGAAGGATCAGGATCTGCCAAAGCGTCGCCCGGTCGAGGTTCAGCGCGAACAGCTCCCGCGCGATCTTGCGCGGCTCCGGGATGGACTGCATCGCCATACCGAGAAGGTATCCCGGCTCGAACCTCACGCAACCGCCCCCACACCCGCCTCGGCGCTGACGAGGTTGACGATCCAGTGGATCAGGAAGGCCGCAAGCGCGATGGCACCTACGATGCTTTCTTCGACGCCCGGTCCGATGAACCCGGTGACGAGGCCCCAGAGAAGCCACAGGGGGCTGGCCACGAGCAGTGCCCAGAACAGTGCGAAGCGGGCTGCGAACCACGTGCCCTGCCCGCCCACGACCTTCGCGATCAGGTGGCTGATCGCAGCGATGCCATAGGCGGCGAGCGGCATGATGAAGAGCCAGGCGAACATCGCGCCGCCCAGAAGCGGGTTCAATTCCTGCCCGGTTTCGATCGAGACACGCTGAAGCCGCGGGGCTTGGGCCACGAAAACCAGAACGCAGGCGACCATCAGCACGGCCAGCGCACGATCTTCGCGCACCGTATCGCCGAGGCGGCGCAGAAACACCGCGCGCGGCGCACGATAGGCGCGGATCACGTCACGCACGACCGACATGCTTATCCCCGCCTGCGCAGCAGCCAGCTTTCCAGCCGCTCGGTGATTTCCTCGCGGAAGCTCTCGTCCTCGATCTCTTCGATGGCTTCGGCCACGAAGGCGATGACGAGCAGGTCCATCGCGGTGCCTTTGTCGACGCCGCGCGCGCGCAGGTAGAACAGCATGTCCTCGTCGATGGCACCGGAGGTCGAGCCGTGGGAACAGGCCACGTCGTCGGCGTAGATCTCAAGCTCGGGTTTGGCGAGGAACTGCGCTTCGTCATCCAGAAGCAGCGACTGCGACTTCTGGTATCCGTCGGTCTTCTGCGCCCCGCGCTTGACGAGAATCTTGCCCTGAAACGCGCCCACGGCGCCCTTCTGGAGCACCTTCTTGAACACCTGACGGCTTTCGCAGTTTTCCGCATCATGCGTGATGAAAACCGTGTCGTCGTGGTGGAAGTCACCGTGACCGAGCGCCGCACCGGCAATATGGGCCGAGGCATTGGCGCCCTTCATCTCGATGAAGCACTCGTTGCGCGTGAGGCGACCGTTGGCCGTCAGCGTGAAGCTTTTGAACAGGCTCTCGGCCCCCTGACGCACGAACATGCCGGTCACGGCCTGACGTTCGTGGTCACGCCCCTGCGCCCGGATATGGTGGAACCGCGCACCGTCCGCGATCTCCACCTCGAGGCACTTGTTGAACCGCGCCGCAGCCGGGCCGTTTTCAAGCAGGGTAAGCTCGGCGCCGGGCTCCAGCTTTACCACGTTGTGCAGGATCGCGTCGGAACAATCGTCTTCGTGCTTGTAGATGAGCGAGATGGGCTTTGCGGCCTTCCCGGTTACCCGGATCAGCACGCCGTCCGTCGCGAAGGCGGTGTTGAGCGCGGCGAGCGGGCGTTCCACCGGGGTCTGGCTCGCCAGTTCGACCGTGCCGAAAACGCCCTTTGCCCAGTGGATGTCGGCCTTTGCGGCCTCGGCCAGCCTGTCGATCTCGACCCCGGCGAGGGACAGGTCATCGGATTGCGCGGCGTCGAACACGCCGTCCACGAACACGATCTTGAGGCGGTCGACCTCACCGAAAACCGGCATCTCGTCGCCGTGATCGAACACGGCGGCGGGTGCGGGTTTGGGTGCGTTGAGAAGATCGGGCTTGGTGAAGCGCCAGTATTCGTCGCGCGGCGCGGGCAGGCCCATCGCCTCCAACCGGCCAAGCGCGGCTTTGCGGGCCTCGGTGATCCACGCGCCGCCTTCGGGCAGCGTCAGCGCGCCCAGCCGTTCGGCCAGCGCGTCGCGCTTGCGCGCGAGCAGCTTTTCCTTCGCGACCGCCATTACGCGGACTCCATCAGATCGGCATAACCGTTCTTCTCGACTTCGAGCGCCAGTTCCGGGCCGCCCGACTTCACGATCTTGCCGCCCGCCATGATGTGCACGACATCCGGCACGATATGGTCGAGCAGGCGCTGATAGTGCGTGATGACGAGGAAGGCGCGGTTCGGGTCGCGCAGGGCGTTCACCCCGTCCGACACCAGTTTCATGGCGTCGACGTCCAGCCCGGAGTCGGTCTCGTCCAGAATGCACATCTTCGGCTCCAGCATCGCCATCTGGAGGATCTCGTTGCGTTTCTTTTCGCCGCCCGAGAAGCCCACGTTGACGGGGCGCTTGAGCATATCGGCGTCGATCTTGAGGTCTTTGGCCTTGGCCCGGATCACCTTAAGGAATTCGGCCGCCGACATTTCCTCTTCCCCGCGCGCCTTGCGCTGTGCGTTCACGGCGGTGCGCAGGAAGGTCATGTTGCCGACGCCGGGGATTTCCACCGGATACTGGAAGGCCAGGAACAGGCCAGCGGCGGCGCGTTCTTCGGCCTCGAGGTCGAGCAGGTCGTTGCCTTCGAGCGTGGCGGATCCGTCCGTCACCTCATACCCATCCTTGCCGGACAGCACGTAGGACAGCGTGGATTTGCCCGAGCCGTTCGGCCCCATGATCGCGTGGACTTCGCCAGCGGGCACTTCGAGGGACAGACCCTTGAGGATCTGCTTGTCCTCTTCTTCCAGTTTGACATGCAGGTTTTCGATCTTCAGCATTTTCGTATTCCTTGTCTGGGCGCGTCCGGGCTTAGCCGACGCTGCCTTCCAGCGAGATGGCGACCAGTTGCTGGGCTTCCATCGCGAATTCCATCGGCAGGGCTTGCAGAACTTCCTTGGCGAACCCGTTGACGATCAGGGCGACCGCCTCTTCCTCGTCCATGCCGCGCTGGCGGCAGTAGAACATCTGATCGTCGTCCACCTTGGATGTCGTCGCCTCGTGCTCGACGCGCGAGGACGGGTTCTTGACCTCGATGTAAGGCACCGTGTGCGCGCCGCACTGGTCGCCGATCAGAAGGCTGTCGCACTGGGTGTAGTTGCGGCTGTTCGTGGCCTTGGGGTGCATCGACACGAGCCCGCGATAGGTGTTGTTCGACTTGCCCGCCGAAATGCCCTTGGACACGATGCGCGAACGCGTGTTCTTGCCCAGATGGGTCATCTTGGTGCCGGTGTCGGCCTGCTGCATGTTGTTGGTGATGGCGATCGAGTAGAATTCACCCTGACTTTCATCGCCGCGCAGCACGCAGGACGGGTATTTCCACGTCACCGCCGAGCCGGTTTCCACCTGCGTCCACATCACTTTGGAGCGGTCGCCTCGGCAATCGGCGCGTTTGGTCACGAAGTTGTAGATGCCGCCCTTGCCCTCTTCGTCGCCAGGGAACCAGTTCTGAACGGTCGAGTATTTCACTTCGGCATCGTCGAGGATGACGATTTCCACAACGGCGGCGTGAAGCTGCGCGGTGTCGCGCTGGGGCGCGGTGCAACCTTCGAGGTAGGAGACGTAAGCCTCCTTGTCCGCGATGATGAGCGTGCGCTCGAACTGGCCGGTGTTTTCCGCGTTGATGCGGAAGTAGGTGGACAGCTCCATCGGGCAGCGCACCCCCGGCGGGATGTAGACGAAGGAACCGTCGGAAAAGACCGCGCTGTTCAGCGTGGCATAGAAGTTGTCGGTCGGCGGAACCACCGACCCCAGATACTTTTTAACAAGCTCAGGATGTTCGCGGATCGCTTCCGAAATCGAGCAGAAGATGACCCCCGCCTGCTCGAGCTCCTTCTTGAACGTCGTGCCGACCGAGACGGAGTCGAACACGGCGTCCACAGCGACCTTGCGCTCGGAATTGTCGCCGTCCGCCGGAACCTCGCCCGCGCCTTCGACACCGGCAAGGATCATCTGTTCCTTCAGCGGAATCCCCAGCTTTTCATAGGTGGCGAGCAGCTTGGGATCGACCTCGTCCAGCGACTTGGGCTTCGTCTCCATGCTTTTCGGGCGGGCGTAGTAATACTGATCCTGAAAGTTGATCTCGGGATACTCGACCATCGCCCAGTCGGGCTCTTCCATCTGAAGCCAGCGGCGATAAGCCGACAGACGCCATTCGGTCATCCACTCCGGCTCGTCGTTCTTCTGGCTGATGAGCCGTACGATATCCTCGGTCAGCCCCTTGGGGGCGTATTCCATCTCGATATCGGTTTCCCAGCCGTATTTGTACTTGTCGCCAAGCGATTTGACGGCATCGACCGTTTCCTGTTCGACGCCTTCCTTGGCGACCATCGTGTCGTCGGCCATCTTCGCCTCTCAATCCCCGCGCCGGGCGCGGAATTTCTCGTATTCGCGGAGCCAAGCTTCGGCAAATGCCGAAACGTCCCCCTCTGTCGATTCCGGACCCAACGAGACGCGAAGGGCGCTTGCCGCCTGCGTGTCGTCGTATCCCATGGCGCGCAGAACCCGGCTGGCCCGGACCTTGCCCGAGGAGCACGCCGAACCCGCAGAAACTGCGAAACCAGCGAGGTCCATCACCATCACCTGAGTCTCCCCTTTCCAGCCCGGCGTGATGAAACAGGACGTGTTGGGGAGCCTGTTCGCGTCTTTCCCGACAAAAATAGTCTCTCTCGCGGATTCTGAAAGTCTTTTTTCTAGAATATTTCTAAGTTCAGCGACTTTCGTCCACACGCCGGCATCCAGATCGCGGGCGGCGGCCTCGGCAGCGGCGCCGAATCCGGCAATGCCGATGACGTTTTCGGTCCCGGAGCGCCGCCCCATTTCCTGACCACCCCCCTTGATCCGCGCGTCCACGTCCGATCCCCGTTTCATAATCAGCGCCCCGATCCCCTTGGGACCGCCGATCTTATGGGCTGATACGATGGCCATGTCCGCTCCGGACCAATTGAAGGCGAAGGGCAGCTTGCCGAACGCCTGCGTCGCGTCGGTCAGCGCAAGGCCCGCGGGCAAGGTCTGGACGATGCCGGTCTCGGAATTGGCGACCTGTAGGCTCGAATGCGCAGTGTCGGTGACCGTGACACCGCCATCGGCCGCCACGGCAAGGGACGTCTCGCACCACGCCGAAACCGCCTCATGCTCGATCTCGGCGCAGGCGATCCCCCGGTCGGCCAACGCGAGCGCGGCGGCCTCGGTCGCCGAGGACACGAACACGACATCCGCGCCGTCCGCACCAAGCGCGGTCGCGACCTGACGCCGCGCTTTTTCGATCAGGCCCTTCGCCGCGCGTCCCTCGGTGTGGACCGACGACGGGTTTCCGGCCACGTCCATCGCGGCGACCATCGCCGCGCGCGCCTCGGCCCTCAAGGGCGTGGTCGCATTGTAATCGAGATAGACCCGTGCCACCGGCGCCCCCTTCGCATCGTTGCAGGCGGGATGTAAGGCGGTCGCTAGTCCTCGTCCACCACTTCGAACAGGCTGGGCACCGCCGGACAGGGGGCAAGTTCGTTATGCACCACGTCCGACAGGCGCGTCTGGTGCAAAAACACATAGACATGGGCCGACAGCCCTTCCCACAGCCGATTGGTCATCGACTGGGCGCGCGTGCCCGACTTGCCGCCCGACGCCCCGGCCCCGGTGTGCATCGCGCTGACCGTTTCGTCCACGGCGGCAAGGATTTCGGCCACACGGATCTCCGACGACGGCCGCGCCAGCATATAGCCGCCACCGGGGCCGCGCACGCTTTCGACCAGTTCGGCCCGGCGCAGCTTGACGAACAACTGTTCGAGGTAGGGAAGCGAGATTTTCTGCCGTTCGCTCAGATCGGTCAGGGACATGCGTGTGCCTTCGGGCTGTAGCGCCAGCTCGGCGAGCGCGACCATGGCGTAACGTCCCTTTGTGGAAAGCTTCATGTATCCCCCCGAAACATTGACGAAACCGCGCCTGCGCTTTACGTGACTTGAAACCCTGCGCCGCCGTCGCGCCGGAAACTCAATGCTTGTAATTTGCCCGGTCTAGCCAGTCAAGAAAACCGGGCACGAGGGAGAGACAGACCCATATGCCCGAGGTGATTTTTCCCGGCCCCGAAGGCCGGCTCGAAGGCCGCTACCACCCGCAGAAGGACCGCGACGCGCCCATCGCCATCGTGCTGCACCCGCACCCGCAGTTCGGCGGGACGATGAACAACAAGGTGGTCTACAACCTCCACTACACGTTCTTCAAAATGGGCTTCACGGTCCTCAGGTTCAATTTCCGCGGCGTGGGCCGCAGCCAGGGCGAATACGATCAGGGCGTGGGCGAATTGTCCGATGCCGCCTCGGCGCTCGACTACCTTCAGTCGATGAACCAGAACGCCAAGCATTGCTGGGTCGCGGGCTTTTCGTTCGGGGCATGGATCGGGATGCAGCTTCTGATGCGCCGGCCCGAGATCACGGGTTTCGTCAGCGTCTCGCCGCCCGCGAATATGTACGACTTCTCGTTCCTCGCGCCCTGCCCGTCCTCGGGTCTCATCATCAACGGCACCGGCGACCGCGTGGCCCCGCCTGCCGATACGCATTCGCTGGTGGACAAGCTGCATGAGCAAAAGGGCATCACCATCACGCATACCGAGGTCGAGGGCGCCGGTCACTTCTACGAAGGCGACCACATGAACACGATGCTGGGCGCGGTCGACGAATACGTCCGCCGCCGCCTGACCGAGACCACGCGCTGAGGGAACGCCATGCAACTCATCGACGACGTCGCGGACCGGGTGGCCATCGAGGTGCTGAAACTCGTGGATGAAACCGGAAATCCCGACATCATCGAGGACGTGAAGAAGGTCATCGGCACCTCGTCCCAGACCTTGGAAGAGGCGTTCATGACCGCGATCCGCGTGCGCCGGGCCGAGGCGCGCGCGATGGAACTGCTCGCCTCCCTGCGCACCCAGAACGGTTAGGGGCCGGTGGCCGCGCCGACGCTGATACAGACGTTCCTGCGCCAGATCACCTATGGCGGCAACGACGGGATCATCACCACTTTCGCCATCGTGGCGGGCTTCGCCGGCGCCCAGGCCGAAGGGGTGGCCGAGGTCGGGGCGGTCGCGGTCCTAATCTTCGGTATGGCCAACCTGATCGCCGACGGGTTTTCGATGGGGCTGGGCGAATTCCTGTCGGACCGCTCGACACGGGCCCTGTGGCGCGGGCGTGCCGCCCGGATCGACCGCCAGTCGGCACGCGAAACCCAAACCGATCTCGCCGCCGCCCTCATGACCGAGGGGCTTTCGCCCGAGGCGGCCGCCCGCGCGGCCGAGGCCATCGCGACCTCGCCCGCCCTCGCCCGCGACATGACGCTGCGCTACCGCGACAATGCCGAAACGCCCCATGGCGCACCGCCCGCCCTGCGCGGCCTCGTCACCTTCGCGAGTTTTCTCGCCTTCGGCCTGATCCCGATCCTGCCGTTCTTCCTCGCGCCCGACCACCCGTCGACGCCGTGGGTCTCTGCCGCCGCCACGCTGCTCGCTCTCGCCCTTCTGGGCCTCCTCAGATGGCGCGCCACCCGTGAAAGCGCCGCGCGCGCCGTCGGCGAAACCCTGATCCTCGGCGCACTCTGCGCGGCACTGGCCTTTGGCGCAGGCAACATCGTCGCGGGCCTCGGCTGACGCGCACCTCTTCTCTGTTTCAGAAATACTTCGGGAGGTCCGGAGGGCTGGCCCTCCGGACGCGCCGCAGGCGCGTAGCCACCGCGACGCGCTAATGCGCGGCGCAACATCAGGCGCTCACAACCGGTAGACCTCCGCGAACTTCGCTTCGAGATACTCGAGCAACGGCGCCTCGCTCGGCTCTTCCCCGCCACAGGCCCGCGTCACCACCTCGCGCGGCTCGAAAAGCCCTCCGTGGCGTTGCAGGTTGTCGGCAAGCCACTTCGTCGCCTCGGCCGGTTCGCCTTTCGCCAGATGGCTGTCCACCTCCGGCACCTGCGCGCGCAGCGCCTTCATCAGACAGCCCGCATAGACGTTGCCCAGCGAATAGGTCGGGAAATAGCCGAACAGACCCACCGACCAGTGCAAGTCCTGAAGGCAGCCGTTCGACGGCTTGTCGACCTTCACACCGAAATCCTTTTCGAACCGGGTGTTCCATGCCTCTTCCAAATCGCGCACGGCGAGTTTGCCCGCGATCAGGTCGCGTTCCAGATCGAAGCGCAGAAGGACGTGCAGGTTATACTGCACCTCGTCCGACTCGGTGCGGATGAAGCCCGGCGTCACCCGGTTCACCGCGCCGTAGAACGCATCCGCATCCTTGGTCGACAGCGGGCCGAACACGTCCTTCATCCGGGCGAACAGCCATTCGGTGAAGGCGCGCGAGCGGCCCATCTGGTTCTCGTAGATGCGGCTCTGGCTTTCGTGCACGCCCATCGACACACCCGCGCCCAGAGGCGTCAGCAGGTAGTCCCGGTCGATGTGCTGCTCGTAACAGGCATGGCCGACCTCGTGCACCGTCGAATAGATCGAACCAAAGGGGTCGGTCGCACTGGTGCGCGTGGTGATGCGCACGTCAAGACCGGAGCCGGACGAGAACGGATGCACCGCCTTGTCGATCCGCCCATGCGCCATGTCGTAGCCGAACGCCTTGGCGATTTCGCGGGTGAGCTTCATCTGCGCCTGTTCGTCGAACGTGCCTGTGAGCTGCGCGGGTTGGTGATCGGCCCCCATGACCCGGTCGCGCAGGTCCACCAGCCTCGGGCGCAGCGCGTCGAACATGGCCTCGAGCTCGGCGGCCGTCGCGCCCGGCTCGTAATCGTCGAGCAGGGCGTCGTAGGGATCGCCGCCGATCGCGAGCGCCTCGGCCTCGTGCCGTTTCAGCTCCACCACTTTCTCAAGCACAGGGGCGAAGGCCTTGAAATCGTTCTCGGCCCGCGCGTCGGCCCAGATGCGCTGAGACGACGACGTGACGCGCGCGATCTCGCCCGCCAGTTTGACGGGCACCCGGCTGGTGCGGTCGAAACGACGCTGGATGTGCCGCACATTGGCCTGCGCCACGGGGCCCAGGGACGCGGCGTCGATGGCCGTCAGCCAGTCGCCCACGCGCGGGTCGGTGCGCCGGGCGTGCAAGACGTGTTCCAGCGCCTCGCTTTCCTCGGCGCGTTGCGGCCCTGCGCCACGCGGCATGACCGTCTCCTGATCCCAGCCCAGACGGCCCGCGATCTGGCCAAGCGCCTGCGTCTGGCGCTCGAACTCCATCAATTCATCGTAGTGCGACACGCCATTACCCCCTTACGGATTGAGCCTTCGGATAGCCCGCACGGTAACGCGCGGTCAGGATGAGGGAGAAGGTCAGGATAGCCCCCGCCTGATGCATGATGGCGATGTGCAGCGGCGAGGCGTTGAGCACGGTCACGATGCCGATCACCATCTGGACGACGATCATGCCGGACGCCAGCATGAAGGCGTTGCGTGTCGATGGTGCCGCCGCCTTGCGGCCCCGGAAAAAGGCACCGATGGCGAACAGGACCAAGAGATAGCCAACGATCCGGTGCATGAACTGCACGAGGCCGGGGTTTTCGAAAAGGTTGCGCCAAACCGGTTCGATCGAAAAGGCGTCCGGCGGAAAGAACTGCCCCGCCATCATCGGCCAGTCGACGAAACTGCGCCCCGCGTCGATCCCGGCGACCAGTGCGCCCAGCAGGATTTGCAGGAAAGCCAGATGCATAAGGCCCGTGCCCATGCCGAACAGTGACTTTTCGCGCAGGCGTCGCGCCTGCATCACCTCGGCCTCGCTGCGCCCAAGCAGCAGAATGCACCACAGGATCAGCGCGAGAATGGCGAAGGCGAGCCCCAGATGGGTTGCGAGCCGATAGGAGGCGACCGAGGTCATTTCGCCCTGAAGGCCGGAATGCACCATCCACCAGCCTACGGCGCCCTGCACCCCGATCATCACGCCGATGGTAAGCAGACGCCCGTTCCAGCCACCCGGCACACGCTTGGTGAGCGCGAAGAACAGAAAGCCCGCGATCCAGACCAGACCGATGAACCGGCCAAGCTGACGGTGGCCCCATTCCCACCAATAGATCGACTTGAACTCCGACAGGCTCATGCCTTCGTTCATCAACCTATACTGCGGAGATTGCTGGTATTTCTCGAATTCCGAGGCCCAGACTTCGGCGCTCGTCGGGGGCAGCGAGCCACCCACGAGGTTCCATTCGGTGATCGACAGACCGCTGTCGGTCAGGCGCGTCATCCCACCCACCAGAACCATGACGGTGATAAGGGCGAAAAGCGCGATCAGCCAAGCCCGGATGCCGCGCCGGGCCCCGCGCCCGCCACCACGTTCGATCATGCCCGTCTGGGCGGTCTGGCGCGTCGGCGTATCCTGTCCGACCTCTTCGAAAATGCTGCGACCTGGTTGAGCCATCGGCGTCCTCATGTCTTGTTTCGCGGGACTATCGGGGAAGCCCCCGAAAATGCCAAGCCGGAATGCCGGTTTTAAGGGCGACTTTTGGACGCTTCCGATTGCACCCCATAGCTGGTTGTTGGTATAGAGAACGAAACAAAATGTGGTGAACACATCACAGGCGGAAGACCCATAACAAACGAACGGCGGACGACTTGAACGACACCCCGGAACCCCCTGAAAACGGTGGCGAATTGCCGCCCGAACGACCCACCCATTCCGGCCCCTCGATCACGATCGAGCAAGAGATGCGGAATTCCTACCTCGATTACGCGATGAGCGTGATCGTGAGCCGGGCGATTCCGGATCTGCGCGACGGGCTGAAACCGGTGCACCGGCGCATCCTTTACGCGATGCACGAGGTGGGCAACACGCACGACAAGCCCTACCGCAAATCGTCGCGCCCCGTGGCCGACACGATGGGCCAGTATCACCCGCATGGCGACGCCGCGATCTATGACGCGCTCGCCCGGATGACGCAGGATTTCTCGATGTCGCTGCCGCTCCTCGACGGTCAGGGCAACTTCGGCTCGATGGACGGGGATAAGCCCGCGGCCTTCCGTTACACCGAGGTTCGGATGGAGAAGGCGGCGCAGGCGCTGCTGGAAGACATCGACAAGGACACGGTCGATTTTCAGGACAACTACGACGGCAAGCAGCGCGAGCCGATGGTGCTCCCGGCCCGGTTCCCCAACATGCTGGTCAACGGCGCGGGCGGCATCGCGGTCGGCATGGCCACGAACATTCCGCCGCATAACCTTGGCGAAGTTGTCGATGCGACGCTCGCCATGATCGAAGAGCCGGACATCTCGGACGAACGGCTGATGGAGATCATCCCCGGCCCCGACTTCCCGACCGGCGGCGTGATCCTTGGCCGTTCCGGTGCGCGCAAGGCGTATCTCGAGGGGCGCGGCAGCGTGATCTTGCGCGCCAAGACCCGCGTCGAAGAAATCCGCAAGGACCGCTACGCCATCGTCGTCGACGAAGTGCCGTTTCAGGTGAACAAGGCGATGATGATCGAGAAGATCGCGGACCTCGTGCGCGACAAGAAGCTCGAAGGCATCGCCGCCATTCAGGACGAAAGTGACCGTCTGGGCGTGCGGGTGGTCATCGAACTCAAACGCGATGCGACGCCCGAAGTGGTGCTGAACCAGCTTTTCCGCTTCACCCAGCTTCAGACCAGCTTCGGCTGCAACATGCTGGCCCTGAACGGCGGCAAGCCCGAGCAACTGACGCTGCGCGATTTCCTGCGTCATTTCATCACCTTCCGCGAAGAAGTCGTGGCGCGGCGAACCGCGTTCCTGTTGCGCAAAGCGCGCGACCGCTCGCACATCCTGTGTGGTCTGGCCGTCGCCGTGTCGAACGTGGACGAGGTGGTCGCGACCATCCGCGCCTCCGCCGATGCCGCCGAAGCGCGTGAAAAGCTGATGACGCGCCGCTGGCCCGCCGAAGACATCGCGGATTACATCCGTCTGGTGGACGATCCGACCCACACGATGAACGACGACGGGACATACAATCTGTCGGAAACGCAGGCGCGCGCGATCCTCGAACTGCGGCTCCAGCGCCTGACCCAGATCGGGGTCAAGGAAGTCACGGACGAGTTGCAGGAACTGGCGGGCAAGATCCGCGAATACCTCGACATCCTGCGCTCGCGCGACCGGATCATGGCGATCATCTCGGACGAGTTGACGGCAGTGAAGGACGAATTCGCCGTGCCGCGCCGCTCCGAGATCGTCGAGTGGTCCGGCGACATGGACGACGAAGACCTGATCGAGCGTGAAGATATGGTGGTCACCATCACCCAGTCCGGCTGGGCCAAGCGCACGCCGCTGGCCGAATACCGCGAACAGAAACGCGGCGGTAAGGGCCTGTCAGGCATGGCGACCAAGGACGAGGACGTCATCACGACGCTTTTCGTCGCCAACACCCACACGCAGCTTCTGTTCTTCACCACCGACGGGATGGCCTACAAGCTCAAAACATGGCGTCTGCCGCTGGGCGGCCGCACCTCACGCGGGAAGGCTATCGTGAACATCCTGCCGATCCCCACGGGCGTCGGCATCGCCGCGATCATGCCGGTGGACCGGGACGAGGCCGATTGGGACGACCTTCAGATCGTCTTCGCAACGTCGAAGGGCTCGGTGCGCCGCAACCGTCTGTCGGATTTCACCAACGTCATGCGCAACGGCAAGATCGCGATGAAGTTCGAGGGTGAGGATGAGAACACCCGCCTCATCAACGCGCGCATCTGCGATGAGAACGACGACGTGATGCTGGTGACCAACAAGGGGCGCGCGATCCGCTTCCCGGTGCCGGACGTGCGCGTGTTCAACTCGCGCAATTCGACCGGCGTGCGGGGCATCCGCCTCCTCGGCAAGGATGACGAGGTCGTGTCGATGTCGGTGATCCGCCATTTCGACGCCACGTCCGAAGAGCGCACCGCCTATCTCAAGATGCGCCGCCAGATGGCCGGCGCGGACGAGACGGACGACAGCGACGACGAGGAAGAGGCCGTCGAAGGCGCGATCACGCAGGAGCGGTTCGAGGAAATGCAGGCCGCCGAAGAGCTGATCCTGACCATCACCGAAAAGGGTCTGGGCAAGCTGTCGTCCAGCCACGACTACCCCGTGCGCGGACGTGGCGGTCAGGGCGTCACCGCCTTTACCAAGGCGATGCCCGGCGGCGATCTGGTCGCCTGTTTCCCGGTCGGGATGGAGGATCAGGTGATGCTCGCCACCTCCAAGGGCCAGTCGATCCGCTGCCCGGTCAATGGTATCTCGTTCCGCTCGCGCGGCGCGGGTGGCGTGAAGGTGTTCAACACCGGCAAGGGCGAAAGCGTCGTGTCGGTGGCCTGGATCGCGGAATCGGCAGACGAGGACGAGGCCGAGGAGGCGACGGATGCATAAGGGCGTGCGGCGAACCTGATGTTCCCGACGCTCACACGCACCGAGGCGCAGGCGCGCCAGTGGGATATGATCATCGCGGGGAGTTCCTTCTCCGCGATGTTCTTTTTGCAGGGTCTGCCGAAGGGGCTTTCGGTCCTCGTGATCGAAAAGGGTCGCCACATGACCCATGCCGAGCAGATCGCCAGCGGGTTTCGCAATCTCGAAGCCGTGCCGATGAACAATCGCTCGGGGCATGACAAGGAATGGGTGTTTCACAGCCTGCTGGGCGGCAACTCGAACTGCTGGTGGGCCTGCACCCCGCGTTTTCATCCCAGCGATTTCCGGATGCAGAGCCTTTACGGCGTGGGCGAGGATTGGCCGCTTACCTACGACGACCTCGCGCCCTTTTATCAGGAGGTCGAGGAAGCGATGGACGTGAACGGCGGCGGGTCGGACCACGTGCTGCCGCGCGACAAGCCGTTTCCCTACCCCGCGCATCTGCCGACCCGGTCCGACAAGGTGCTGCGGGCGCATTCGGACCTGTGGTGGGCGCAACCGACCGCACGGGCCAACGGCGGGCCGCGCGCGCAATGCTGCGCCAATGGGGTCTGCGACGAATGCCCGATCGACTCGAAATACTCGGTGCTGAACAGCTTCGACCGCCTCGCCTATGACGGCGCGTATCTGCTGACCGAAAACGAAGTGCGCGCGGCCCGGATCGAGGGCGGGCGCGCGACGGGCGTTCTGCTGCGTGACGCGGATGGTGAGGCCGAGATTTCAGGCAGCGCCGTGGCGCTTGGCACGAATGCGCTTTTCAACGCCGTGATCCTGCTGCGCTCGGGCGTGGATCACCCCAAACTCGGCGTCGGGATCAACGAACAGGTCGCGCAGAATGTGCTGATCGACGGGCCGGGGCTGGGCTATTTCGGCGGCACCTCGGTCACCGGGCATGGCTACCCGCTGTATGACGGGCCGCACCGCGCCAATCATTCGGGCGTGTTGATGGAGACCTACAACGCGCCGATGGAGCTGCGCCCGGACCCCGGCAGATGGACCGAGCGGCTGCGAATGAAGATCATCGCGGAAGATCTGCCCCGTGACGACAACCGGGTGGTGCTGGACGGCGACGATTACGTGATCGAATGGGCCGGGCATGACGCCTACGCCTGGGACGGGCTGGCGTGGGGGCTGGAGCGGATGCAGTCGATCCTGCCCGACGGGCTGGACTTCTGGGGCTGGACCGAGCCGGTCAAGACCGAGAAACATGCGATGGGAACGCATCGGTTCGGCACCGACCCGGCGCGGCACGTAGTGGACCCGGACCTGCGGGTGCATGGCGTTGCGGGGCTTTATGCGCTTGGGTCCGGCGTCTTTCCCACATCGAGCCTCGCCAACCCGACGCTCACCTTATCGGCGCTGGCGCTTCGAGCCGGGCGGGCGGTCACATGAAGCGGCGCGCCTTCATAGCCACCAGCGGCGCGGCGGCGCTTGTCGCAGCCACCCCGGCGCAGGCGCAACTGTTTCGGGGCCGGAAACTGGCCGCGATGGTCGAGACGTGCCGGGCACATCTGGCCAAGAGCTTTCCCGCCTCGGTCATGGCACAACCCGCGACGGATACCTTCCTCGCCGCCTATGCCGAACATGCGCTGGATCGTCCAGACCTGTTCCCCGAAGACGGTGCCTTCTTCCACTTCCTCACGTCCACCACCGTGATCGCCCATGTGGAAACCGGCGAAGAACTGTCCTTCGACGTGATTTTCGACCCGCATGACGCGCCTTGTTCGAACCATCTGGGCGCACTCTACGCACCGAATGGCGAACACGACGCCTAGCGTTTCCAGCCCGCGAACAGTCGCGGCAATTCACGTTCATTTCCCACAAATGCCGAACAATCACCCCGGCGCGTCCCCGATCCCGCCCCAATCGGATGGCCTATTGGGATCAACGCAAGAGGGACCGGACACATGGCCTATACCTATCGACGCATCGACCTAACCCGCCGCCCGACCGAGGCGCGCTTTCGCGATTTCCGGCCCACCGGACGCTATGCGCAGATCCTCGACCTGATCGGCTATGGCAATGGACCGAAAAGCCCGCAGGCCTCCGCCCTCGCCGCAAGTTAATTCAATACCGCCTCCTCAAGGTGCAAACTGGCCCGCGCAAGCGGGCCTTTTCTTTTGCGCACCGAGCGCCTAAATCGCGTCCATGTCCAAAACGCTTCATATCGTCGGCGGTGGCATGGCCGGGTCCGAGGCCGCGTGGCAGGCAGCCAACGCGGGGCTCGACGTGGTCATCCACGAAATGCGCCCCAAGGTCGAAACCTTCGCCCACCACACCGGCAAGCTGGCCGAGATGGTCTGTTCAAACTCGTTCCGTTCGGACGACAGCGAGCAGAACGCGGTCGGGCTCCTGCATTGGGAAATGCGGCAGGCGGATTCGCTGATCATGGCGGCGGCCGACAAGCACCGGCTGCCCGCAGGTGGTGCGCTTGCCGTGGACCGCGAACCGTTCTCGCAACACGTCACCGACACCCTGCGCGCCCTGCCGAACGTGACCGTGGTGGACGAGGAGATCACCGATCTGCCGGGCGAAGGCCACTGGCTGTTCACCACCGGGCCGCTCACCTCGCCCGCCTTGGGCGAAGCCATCGCGCGAGAGACGGGGGCGGATCGGCTTGCCTTTTTCGACGCCATGGCGCCCATCGTCTATGCCGAAAGCATCGACATGGACGTGGTCTGGGCGCAGTCGCGCTATGACAAGGGCGAGACCGAGGATGAGCGTAAAGCCTACCTCAACTGCCCGATGACCAAGGACCAGTACGAAGCCTTCATCGACGCGCTGCTGGCCGCCGACAAGACCGAGTTTCACGAGGGTGAGACGGCGGGTTATTTCGACGGCTGCCTGCCGATCGAGGTCATGGCCGAGCGGGGTCGTGAAACGCTGCGCCATGGGCCGATGAAACCCGTGGGCCTGACGAATGCGCACAAGCCCGAGGAAAAAGCCTATGCCGTGGTGCAGCTTCGCCGCGACAATGCGCTTGGCACGCTGTTCAACATGGTCGGCTTCCAGACCAAGATGAAATACGGCGCGCAGACCGAGGTGTTCAAGATGATCCCCGGTCTGGAGAACGCGAGTTTCGCGCGTCTGGGCGGCATCCACCGCAACACTTTCATGAACTCGCCCACGCTTCTGGACGACCAGATGCGCCTGCGCACCCGTCCGAACGTGCGCTTCGCAGGCCAGGTCACGGGAGTCGAGGGCTATGTGGAAAGCGCCGCGATGGGCCTTTTGGCCGCGCGGTTCGCCATTGCCGAACTCTCCGGCGACAGCCTTCCCCCGGTTCCGAATACCACCGCCATGGGTGCGCTCGTCACCCACATCACGGGTGGGGCCGAGGCCAAGACGTTCCAGCCGATGAACGTGAACTTCGGGCTGTTTCCGCCCGTGGACCTCAAGGGTGGGCGCAAGAACCGTCCTGCCCGCTACAAGGCCTATACCGACCGCGCCAAGGACGATTGGCGGAACTGGTTGGCGGGTTCGGCGGTTGAGACGGCATGAACTATCTACTCGCCATTCTGCTGCCGCCGCTGTCGATCCTTCTGACGGGTCGGCCGATCCTTGCCATCATCATCTTCCTGATCTGGGTGCCCGCGATCATCTTTTCGGGCGGGCTCACGCATCCGATGTTCATCATCCTCGCGTGGATCCTGATCTATCAGTCGGGTGAGGAGCGTCGCACGCGCCGGATCGAACGCGCGGCGGGCGAATAAGCCTCCGGGTGGACCTCCTGACGTGAGCGTCCTACGCTTGGGCCATGGCTGACAAGTTTCTCGACAAGGTCTACGACACGGACCCCGACCGCCTGACCGATCTGTATGACGACTGGGCGGGCGATTACGACGGTGAACTCATCGACAACGGATATGCGACGCCGGGGCGGCTGGCCCGTGCGCTCGCCTCGGTCGCCGAGGACAAGAGCGCACCGCTTCTGGACTTCGGATGCGGCACGGGGCTGGGCGGCGCGGCGCTGGCGGCTGTCGGGTTCCGCACGCTCGACGGCTGTGACGTGTCCGAAGGAATGCTTCAGGAAGCGCGGATGAAGGGCATTTACCGCAACCTCTGGCAGACCGACGAGTCCGGCCGCCTGCCCTTCAATCTGTCCGACTATCCTCTGGTCGCGGCGATCGGCGTGATCTCGACCGGGGCCGCACCTGCCGAGATGCTGCCCTATATCGCGCGGCTCATGTCGCCCGGCGCGCTGCTCGCCTTTTCCTACAACGATCATACGCTGGAGGACGCCGCCTATATGGATGCGCTCGACAGCGTGACGGAAACCGCGTCGATCCTTTTCGACGCGATGGGCGATCACATTCCCGGCCTCGGGTCCAAATCCCGTGTCTACGTGCTGGAGATCGGCTGAGTGCGCACCCGCTTTGCCCCGTCTCCGACGGGTCTGCTGCATCTGGGGCACGCGTTCTCTGCCCTGACCGTGTGGCAAGTCGCGGCGGATCTGGGCGGCACGGCGCTTCTTCGGATCGAAGACACCGACAGCACGCGCTGCCGGGCCGAATACGAAACGGCGATCTACGAAGACCTCGCATGGCTCGGGCTCGACTGGCCCGCGCCTGTGTGGCGGCAGTCCGAGCACCTCGCGGACTACGCGGCGACGCTTGAGCGGTTGGCCCTGCGTGGCCTGCTCTACCCCTGTTCCTGCTCCCGCAAAGAGATCGCCGAAGCCGGCGCGACGCCGGGGTGGGACGGGCTGGTCTATCCGGGCACCTGCCGCCAGCGCCCGATGTCGGAGGCACGACCGGGCGATGCGTTGCGCCTGAACTTGTCTGCTGCGCTCGAAGCGGCCGGCCCCTTGCCCGCCTTCACCGAAACCGGACCGCTCCACGCCGGGACGCATCGCCCCGATCCCGCCGCGCTCATCGCGCATGTCGGGGACCCGGTGCTTCGGCGCAAGGAAACCGGCGACCCGGCCTATCACCTCGCCTGTCCTCAGGACGACGCGGCACAGGGCATCACCCATGTCGTGCGCGGCGCGGACCTGTGGCACGCGACCTTTCTGCATGTGGTGATCCAGACGCTGATGGGCTGGCCCGTGCCCACCTATCACCACCACGACCTGATCCGCGACGAGGGTGGAGCGCGGCTTGCCAAGATCGCGCACAGCCGCGCCATCCGCGCCTATCGTGAGGACGGCCTGACGCCCGACGACCTGCGCGCGCGCGTCGGGTTCTGAACGCGCACTGGGAACATCGCGCCGGAGTCCTTGGTTTGTGACTGACAACACCGACCACAAGGAGTACGCCCCCCGCCATGTTCGACTGGCTGACCGAAAACATCGAAGTCGTCCAACTGATCGCGTCCGTGACCACCACGGTCGTCTGGATCGTCTACCTGAACATCTTCCTTCAGGGCTTCATCCAGCAACGCAGGTCCAGCCTGCTCATCAACCGCGGCGGTGGCGAAGACCTCGACAGCCGGTGCCTTGTCTCGAACATGGGGGCGCAGCCGATCTACCTGCTCGACGTTCTGGCGGCCACCGAGGGCAAGACCGCCCCGACGCTTGCGAGCGTGGTGGACCGAAAGGAACTGCGCGACGGGCAGAACGAGCGGCCCAGCGAAGTGACGGGACAGGGTCCGATCAACTGCGGCAACTACGTAGACATCGGCAGCTTTCGCGACGTGGTGGAACGGGCCGAATTCCACGGGCTGAAAGAGGTCGAGAACGACAGCAAGCGCCTGAAGCTGATCGTGGTCGCCGCGACCAATCAGGCCAAGCACATCGTCGCCGCGAGCCGGGAGTTCGACATCGAGGGGGATGGAGACGCCGTTGCGGTGCGCCCCCGTTCGGTCGAAGCCCGTCAGATCCGCGCACGCCGCAAACGAAAACGCCTTACGAAGCTCTTGGAGGAAATCCAGCGCAAGAGAAGCGGCGAAGCGGTGGAAAGCGCTGAGATCGACCGGCTGTGAGAGATCACGCTATCGGCGTCATCAACTCCACCTCTTCGCCGTCGCGAACGGCGGTGTAGAAGCATGACCGGCGGTTCGTGTGGCAAGCCGGGCCTTCCTGTTCGACCACGGCCAGCAGGCAGTCACGGTCGCAATCGACCCGCAGGTCCACCAGCTTTTGAACGTGGCCCGAGGATTCGCCCTTGATCCAGAACGCCTGCCGCGAGCGGCTCCAATAGGTCACCCGGCCCGTTTCCAGCGTCTTCGCGACCGCCTCCGCGTTCATCCATGCCATCATCAGCACTTCGCCGGTCCCGGCGGCCTGTGCGATGCAGGGGATCAAGCCCTTGTGATCGTAGACCAAGGTCTGAGGGTCGAAAGCCATGGCCGTTCCTTTCCAAACGCGTTTCGCTCGCCTATCTAGGGAAAACGCGACCAGACGGAAAGCCCCGGGGGAACAATGTCGGATTCGGATCTCATCAAGCTTTATTCCAAGCGCATCCTCGCGCTTGCCGCCGACATCCCGCATCTGGGCACGCTCGACGGCGCCCAAGGCACATCCAAGCAACGCTCGCCGCTCTGTGGTTCGACCGTGACCGCCACGCTCAAGATGCAAGACGGCAAAATCGCGGACTTCGCCCAGAACGTGAAGGCCTGTGCGCTCGGCCAAGCCTCGTCCTCGATCCTCGGCGCGCATGTGATCGGGCAGGATCGCGACACCATCGCCGCCGCCCGCGATGCGCTGGTGAAGATGTTGAAGGAAGACGGGCCGACCCCGCCCGCCCCGTTCGGCGAGCTGGAGGTTCTGCGCCCGGCGCGCGAATTCAAGAACCGCCACCCCTCGATCCTTCTGGCCTGGGAAGCGACGCTCGCCGCGATGGACGAGGCACAGGCCGCCGCCTGACTTATCCCTGAGCCCGGAAAAAAAATCGCCGCCTCCGGGAAGAGGCGGCGACAGTAAGCGGTGTGGGTCGGACCCGGGGAAAGAGGCAGTTCCGGGTGGGACAGGTGACGCTTGGGGGAGCGTCGGCATCAAGCTTGGGACAGGGATGCCGGACCCTTTTACCGCAGGCAGAAACTCAGAAAATCGCGGGCAGATGCAGCATGGCGATCAGACCGACCATGAGCGCGGCGCCTCCGGCCATATCCTGCCACAGCGTGGCGCGGGACCGGTTCAGGACTTGACGGATATCCTTGATCATGGCGGCTCTCCTGCTCTGTCGTGTTCGATTTGTGTTCTTCGTTAACACTTTGTTCTCATATTCGTTCACGTTCTGTAAAGAACTTTTTGAGAACATCTGAGAACTTTTTAGCATTTCGACAGGAACGAAACGCTAACCCACTGAAATCAAACGGATCGCCTCGTCCTGCCGCATGAGCCAGAGGAGAACACGGGCCGCCTCGCCCCGCGTGCTGGTCAGATCGGGGTCATCGGCCAGTAGCTTGCGCGCGTCTTTCTGCGCGACGGCCATCAGCCCAGCCTGATGTTCCAGATCACCGACCATGAACTTGGGCAGGCCCGATTGCGCGGTGCCGATCAGGTCGCCCGCACCGCGCATTTCCAGATCCGCCTCGGCGATGCGGAACCCATCCTCGGTCTCACGCATGATGCCGAGGCGCTTCTCGCCCGTCTCGGTGAGCGGCGATTGGTAGAGCAGCAGACAGGTCGAAGCTTTCGAACCGCGTCCGACCCGGCCCCGAAGCTGATGAAGCTGCGCGAGACCGAAGTGTTCGGCCCGCTCGATCACCATGATGGTGGCATTGGGCACGTCGACGCCGACTTCGATCACGGTCGTCGCCACAAGAACCTTGGTCTCGCCGCGCTGGAACGCCGCCATCGCCGCGTCTTTCTCGGCGGGCGGCATCTGGCCGTGGACCAGCCCGACGACGCCCTCGCCCAAGGCCGCGCGCAGGTGCTTGAACCGTTCTTCGGCCGCGATCAGTTCGCTCACCTCGCTTTCGCCCACCAGCGGACAGACCCAATAGGCCTGCCCCCCGTCTTGGGCCACACCGCGTAGCCGCGCGACCACATCGTCAAGCCGCGACGTGGGGAGGACCGAGGTGGTGATCGGCTGACGCCCCGGCGGCTTTTCATCAAGGATCGAGACATCCATATCGCCGTATTGCGCGAGCGACAGCGACCGGGGAATGGGTGTCGCGGTCATGACCAGAACGTCCGCCGCCTGCCCTTTCTTGCCCAAGCGCATCCGTTCCGTCACCCCGAAACGATGCTGTTCATCGACCACGGCAAGGCGCAGGTCGTGATACGCCACATCGTCCTGAAATACCGCGTGGGTGCCGACGAGCACGTGGATATCGCCGCGTTTCAACGCCTCCAGCTTGGCGCGCCGCTCGCCCCCCTTATCGCGGCCCGTGAGCAATTCGACGACGACGCCGGCGGTTTCGGCCATCGGGCGCAGGCTTTCCAGATGCTGGCGGGCAAGGATTTCGGTCGGCGCCATCATCACGCCCTGCCCGCCCGCCTCGACGGCGACCAAAAGCGCAAGGAACGCGACCAGCGTCTTACCCGCGCCGACGTCGCCCTGAAGCAGACGGTTCATGCGCTGTCCGGCGGCCATGTCGGCGGCGATATCCGCCACCGCGCGTTCCTGCGCCCCGGTCGGTTGATAGGGCAGCGCCGCGCGCACCTTGTCCTGCAAAACACCGGTGCCCACACTCGCCCGGCCCTTACCGCGCCGCATCCGGGCGCGGGCCAGCGCGAGGGTCAGTTGATGCGCGAAGAACTCGTCATACGCCAACCGCCGCCGCGCGGGCGCCTGCGGCGACAGGTCGTCCGGCCCCTGCGGCATATGCGCGATCCGGACCGCTTCGTGCCAGTCAGGCCAGTGTTCCTGTGCCTTGAGACCGGGGTCGATCCATTCGATGAGCGGCTGGACCCGCGACAGAACCTCGCCCACCGCGCGGAACATCAGCTTCTGCGTCACGCCTTGGGCCAGATGGTAGACCGGCTCGAACTCCGGGATCAGGTCGGCCTCGCCCGGTTTGAGGATATGATCCGGGTGCGGCATCTGGCGGATACCGTCGTATTCCTCGACCTTGCCCGACACGATACGCCGTTGACCCGTCGGCAGGTTGCGCGAAATCCAGTCCGGGTTGCCGTGAAAGAACACGAGGTAAAACGTCGTAAGCGCATCGGTCATCTCGACCCGATACGGCCTGTTGCGCGCCGACGGCGGCAGGTGGCGCCCCACCTCCGCCTCGACCGTCACCGTGGCGGGCGGGCGGATTTCGGCGACCGAGGCGCGAAACGACCGATCGACCCCGGAATAGGGCAGCGAAAACAACAGGTCACGCGGCTGGGTGATGTCGAGTGCCGCGAAGGATTTGGCCGATTTCGGACCGATGCCGCCCAAGGTCTCCAACTCGGCAAAGAGCGGGAAAAGGATTTCGGGTCGCGTGCTCATGCGCCGTTGATGAGGTCGAGCCAGCCGTCCTCGTCAATGGTTTCGATCCCAAGCTCGGCGGCCTTTTTGGCTTTCGACCCGGCACCGGGACCGGCGACGAGCAGATCGGTCTTGGCCGAGACCGAGCCCGACACCTTGGCCCCCAACGCCTCGGCCCGCGCCTTGGCTTCGGCCCGCGTCATCTTTTCCAGCGTGCCGGTGAAGACGACCGTTTTGCCGGCGACGGGGCTGCCCTCCGTCTGCGGCGCCTCGACGGGCTCGATGTCGAGTTCGGCCACCAGCCGGTCGATCGACGCGCGCTCGGCCTCCTGATGGAAGGTCGTGACGAGCGATGTGGCCATGGTTTCCCCGACCCCGTCGATGGACAAAAGCTCTTCCCACGCCGCGCCGCCCTCGGTCGACGCGCCGGTCATCGCGGCCTCGAACGTCGGCCAGTCGCCGTAGTGGCGCGCCAGCAGATTGGCGGAGTTTTCCCCCACGTGCCGGATGCCGAGTGCGAAGATCACGCGGTTGAGCGGAATGCGCCGCCGCTCTTCGATGGCCTCGAAGAGTTTCGCAGCCGATTTTTCGCCCCAGCCGTCCCGGTTCTTCAGCTTGGCGAGCGCCGCGCCGTCGCGCCGGGCGAAGGTGAAGATGTCGGCGGGTTCGCGGATCGGCAGGCCCTCGTCGAAATAGAAGGCCTCGACCTGTTTCGCGCCCAGCCCCTCGATGTCGAAGGCCGCACGCGAGACGAAGTGCTTGAGTTTTTCGACCGCCTGCGCCGGGCAGATCATGCCACCGGTGCAACGGCGTACCGCATCCCCCTCCTCCCGGATCGCTTCGGACCCGCATTCCGGGCAGGTGTCGGGGAAGACGTAAGGTTCGGCGTCGTCGGGACGTTTCGTGAGGTCGACATCCGCGACCTTGGGGATCACATCGCCGGCGCGATAGACCTGCACCCAGTCGCCGACGCGGATGTCCTTGCCGCCCCGGATGTCGCCGCCCTTGGAATCTCGGCCCGCGATGTAGTCTTCGTTGTGCAGCGTGGCGTTCGACACGACCACCCCGCCGACCGTGACGGGGGTGAGCCGCGCGACCGGCGAAAGCGCGCCGGTGCGCCCGACCTGAATGTCGATCGCTTCAAGCCGGGTCCAGGCCAGTTCCGCCGGAAACTTGTGCGCGATGGCCCACCGGGGCGTGGTCGAGCGGAACCCGAGCCGCTGTTGCAGCGCGAGGTCGTTGACCTTGTAGACGACACCGTCGATGTCATAGCCCAGCGTGGCACGCTGTTCTTCGATGGCGTGGTAATGTTCGAGCATCGATTGCGGCGTCTCGACGATCTTGGTCAGCGGATTCGTGGAAAACCCCAGATCCGCGAGTTTTTCGATGGCCCCCATTTGCGTGTCCGCCAGAGGGTCGCTGAGTTCGCCCCAAGCATAGGCGAAAAAGCGCAAAGGCCGCGCCTCGGTGATCCGACTGTCCAATTGGCGAAGCGATCCGGCTGCCGCGTTGCGCGGATTGGCGAAGGTCTTGCCGCCCTTTGCCGACTGGCTTTCGTTGAGCCGGGCGAAATCGTCATGGCTCATGTAGACTTCGCCGCGCACTTCGAGGACATCCGGCGCGCCCGACAGGCGCTGCGGAATGTCGTCAATGGTGCGCGCGTTCGCGGTGACGTTCTCGCCTTCGCCGCCATCGCCCCGCGTCGCGGCCTGCACCAGTTCGCCGTGTTCGTAGCGCAGGGAAAGCGACAGACCGTCGATCTTGGGTTCCGCGGTGAAAGCGAGCGGCTCTTCGGCGGAGAAGCCCAAGAACGCGCGCACCTGGCGGTCGAAGTCCATGATGTCGTCGTCGTCGAAAGCATTGGCGAGCGACAGCATCCGCACCCGGTGCCGGACCTTGGAAAATCCTTCGGCCGGTGCCGCGCCCACCTGGTCGGTCGGGCTGTCGTCACGCTTCAGTTCAGGAAACCGCGCCTCGATCTCGGCGTTGCGCCGCTTGGCCGCGTCGTACGCCGCATCGGACATCTCCGGCGCGTCTTGGGTGTGATAGGCGGTGTTCGCGGCTGCGAGCAGATCGGCCAGCCGCGCGAGTTCCACTCGTGCGCCAGCCTCGTCCAGTTTTTCGACAGCGGTTTCCGAATGTCCGGTCACGTGGCCCCCCGTTCGCTTGCCTGACAAGAGATAGAACCGGGCGCCGGTATCGTCCAGCGGTCGGTCACGACGCGCGGGCGAAGAAAGGCCCGGCAGTCAGGGCTGCCGGGCAGTCGGGAGGGTCGAAATGAAAGACGAACCTGTCAGCAAACGTTCCGGCCGGCCCCGCGCACCGGCCATTTGCACCTGTGGGCCTCAGGCCCCCATCGCCACCTGCGGGTCCATCTCGACCGGCTGCGGATCACGCAGCACATAGCCACGGCCCCAGACGGTTTCGATGTAGTTCTCGCCCTCGGTGGCTTCGGCGAGTTTCTTGCGCAGTTTGCAGATGAAGACGTCGATGATCTTGAGTTCCGGTTCGTCCATCCCACCGTAGAGGTGGTTGAGGAACATCTCTTTCGTCAACGTCGTACCCTTGCGCAGGCTGAGGAGCTCGAGCATCTGGTATTCCTTGCCGGTCAGATGAACCGGCCGCCCATCGACTTCCACCGATTTCGCGTCGAGGTTGACGGCCACGCGGCCCGTCTGGATGACCGACTGGGAATGGCCCTTGGACCGGCGGATGATGGCGTGAATGCGCGCGACCAGTTCGTCGCGGTGAAACGGCTTGGTCATGTAATCGTCGGCCCCGAACCCGAAGCCGCGCAGCTTGTTCTCGGTGTCGTCGTTGCCCGACAGGATCAGGATCGGCGTTTCGATCCGCGCGAGGCGCAACTGGCGCAGAACCTCGTGCCCGTTCATGTCCGGCAGGTTCAGGTCCAGAAGGATCAGGTCGTAATCATAGAGCTTGGCGAGGTCGACCCCCTCCTCCCCCAGATCCGTGGAATAGACGTTGAGGTTGGCGTGAGTCAGCATCAGCTCGATCGAGCGAGATGTGGTCGGATCGTCTTCGACGAGCAGGATTCGCATCGGTCAGTCTCCAGATAAGTTCCCGTTCCGTTCGTTCACACTCTCGCCCCAAATGGTTAACGTCCCGTTACCCATGCGTGAGTCATAGCTCATTCTACCTAGGGTTGTCTATATTTCTGAAGTGCGGTGGCCTTCAACGCGGCTTCTCCGTGGGTTTCGACCGCATGTTGCCACTCCGCGAACTCCTCCTCCGACAGCGCATACATCCTGAGCGCATCGGGCAGGGTCACGAGGCCGAACTTGACCGCGCGCACCACGGCGGCCTTGCGCGAGGCGACCCAGCGCCGCGTATTCGCAGGCGGCAGGTCGGCACGGGTCATATGGCTGCCGTCCGGCAATCGCACGGCACGCGGTCCATCGACTTTCTTAAGGTACATCACGGTCTTCCCTCGAACTAAGGCACAAGCACTTTTGCGCGAGGGACTTAATGTTGCGTGAAACCCGGCCTTGTTGTTATGTGCAATTTTCATATATTCGCGCGTTCAAAGGAGCGTGCCATGAGCCTCGACACCGAAATCCGCGTCAATTCGCTGGGCTTCGCCAAGCCCGAAAGCGAGACCCGAGTGGTCGTCGCCATGTCCGGCGGAGTCGACAGTTCCGTGGTTGCCGCCAAGCTCAAACGCGAAGGCTACGACGTCATCGGCGTCACGCTTCAGCTTTACGATCACGGGGCGGCGCTGGCCAAGAAGGGCGCTTGCTGCGCGGGGGTGGATATCCACGATGCCCGCCGCGTGGCCGAGGAAATGGGCTTTCCGCACTACGTGCTCGACTATGAAAACATCTTCCGCGAAGCGGTCATCGAAGAATTCGCCGACAGCTATCTCGGTGGTGCGACACCCGTGCCCTGTATCCGCTGCAACGAGCGCGTGAAGTTCAAGGATCTGCTGGCGACCGCCAAAGACCTCGATGCCGACTGTATGGCGACCGGGCACTATATCCAGCGGTTCGCGGGCGACGCCGGGCCGGAACTCCACCGGGCGGCCGATGCGAACCGGGATCAGAGCTATTTTCTGTTCTCGACCACGCCGGAGCAACTGTCGTTCCTGCGCTTCCCGCTCGGCCACCTCAAGACCAAGGACGAAACCCGGGCCCTCGCCCGCGAATTCGGGTTGGAAGTGGCCGACAAGCCGGACAGTCAGGACATCTGTTTCGTGCCCGACGGAAACTATGCCGGCGTGATCGAGAAGCTGCGCCCGGGCGCCGCCGAGCCGGGCGAGATCGTCCATGCGGACGGGCGCGTGCTGGGCCGCCACGACGGCGTGATCCACTACACCATCGGGCAACGCCGGGGCCTGGGGATCGGCGGTCTGTCCGACCCGCTTTACGTGGTGCGCCTCGACACCGAGACCCGGCAGGTCGTCGTCGGCCCGAAAGAGATGCTCGCGACCCGCACGATCCCGGTGCGCGAAATCAACTGGCTCGGCGACGCGCCTTTCACCTCGCAAGGCGAATGGCACCTGTCCGTCAAGGTCCGCTCGACCCGCCCGCCGCGCGAAGCGGTGATCCGGCCGATCAGCGAAACCGAAGCCGAGGTCGAACTCCTGACGCCCGAAGAAGGCGTCTCACCCGGTCAGGCCTGCGTGTTCTATGCCCCCGACAGCTCCCGCATCTTCGGCGGCGGCTGGATTCACACGGGCCGCTGACCCCTTCTTCGTTTAGGAAATACTTCGGGAGGTCTGGAGGGCTGGCCCTCCAGAGCCGCCAACGGCGGCTGCCATCGCGACGTCCCGGCACAGCCGGGGCGGCGCAAAAGCTGCGTGCGCGCAAGCGCACACATTTCGAAAGATCAGGTCAAAAGATCAGCCTGACGGAGACTGGCTCAGGTCGATCATGGCCGAGAACTCGGCGGAACAGGCCACTTCGCCGTCGACCGTGGCACGACCCTCGAATTTCCAGATCTTCGACCCGCCGCGGATCGTCTTGATGTGCATCTTCAACACGTCGCCCGGCACCACCTTGCGCCGGAACTTCACCTTGTCGATCCCCATGAAGTAGACCAGCGGTTCCTTGTCGACGAGGTCGAGCGACATCGACACCATCACCGCCGAGGTCTGGGCCATCGCCTCGACGATGGTCACGCCGGGCATGATCGGCGTCTGCGGAAAATGTCCCTGAAAATGCGGCTCGTTATAGGTGACGTTCTTCACCCCGACGGCGCTTTCGTTTTTCACGATATCCTCGACCCGGTCGATCAGCAGGAACGGGTAGCGGTGCGGAATGCACCGTTGGATCATGTGGATATCAGCCGAAAGGGGCGCGTCTGTCATGTGAACATCCTTTGAATACTGGCACGCTTTTTGCCCCGTGGCAGGCGCGGGCGCAAGGGTTTGCGCGGCGCGGGCCTATTCGGGCGCAGCCGGCGTGTCCGGGTCGGCGGGGGCTTCGGGGACGAGGTTCGAGCCTTCACCGAAGGTTTCGTCGATCAGCGCGATCGCTTCTTCGGTCACGTCGATGGCATTCGCGGCCAGCAGCACCGACCGCTTGTCGAGCAGGACGACCGCCCCGCGCTGCTGCATGATCTGGCCAAGCGCCGGGCCGATCCGGTTGTAGAAATCCCGTTGCGCCGTCTCGAAGCGCCGCACGAAATCCGATTGCGCGGCGTCACGGTCGTTGCGCAACTGGACGACGCGGGCGTCGAAGGCATCGGCGGCGGCCCGGAACTCCTCCGCCGTCATCGAGTCGCGCTGATCCGTCAGCGCCTGCTCTTCGGCCTCCAACTCCTGCTCGATCTTGCGGGTTTCTTCCGACAGGGCCGCGGATTCCGCGTCCAGATCGGACGAAACGCGCTGGCCGAACCGGCTTTGCTCGAACAGCGCCTCGCGGTCGATGGTCAGGATCGGCGACACCAGCTGACCCAGATTCTGGGCCAGCACCGGCGGCGTGACGGACAAGACCGTCACGAGCGACAGGATCAAGGCAATCAGACGCATGGCAACCTCCGAAGGGGCGCGAACCTGATCAGAACTGGGTCTGGATCGTCACCTCGAACCGGCCTTCGCGGTCGTAGCCCTGTTTCACGACAGGGATCGAGTAGTTGAACCGCAGCGGGCCGATGGGCGTGTCCCAGAACAGCGACGCACCGACCGAGGACCGCAGGTAGAAGGCGTCGTCGATGGTGCCGCCCAGCGTGTTGTCCAGGCCCCAAAGCGAACCGACATCGGCGAAGACGCCGCCGCTGATCCCGTATTCCTCGGGCAGACCAAGCGGGAACTGCGCCTCGACGCGGGCCGCGACGAAGTAGTTGCCGCCAAGCGCATCGGTGTTCGCGACGGTCAGGTCACGCGGGCCGGTGCCGTTGAAGCGGAAGCCCCGCACCTTTTCCGGGCCGAGCGTGAAGCGATCCGTCACGCGCGCACCAGCGCCGCCGATGGAATAGAGCGCGCCGCCCTCGACCTCGGCCCTCAGCGTCACCTCGTCGTTCATGATGCGGGTCTGCGCCCGCGCCAGAGCCGTCGCCTTCAGGTATTGGTTGTCGGCCCCAAGCCCACCGACCTCGGTGTCGATTTCCAGGAAGAAGCGCGACATATCGTCGAGCCCGGAAATCGCCGAGTCGAAAGTGTAGGTCAGGCCCGCGTGCCCGCCGATCTGCCAGCCGCGCCCGGCCTCGGCCATGAGCACGGCGGAACTGGCCGGATCGACGTTCGCGATGTTGGACCCGCGCACGCCCGCCTTGACCGCGACGCGGCTCGACGGGCTGATCGGGAACTCCAGATAGGGCTCCACCAGCAGCCGGGTGGTGTCGTAGTTCGCATTCGCCGAGGCCAGCGTGTCATAGTAGAACGCGTTGATCCCAAGCTCGAGATCGCGGCCCAGAAGCCGGGGTTCGGCGAAGGAGAACGAGTAGTTGCGGACGGCGACGCCCCAGTTGAACTCGGCGGTGATGTACTGGCCGCGACCCAGGAAGTTCGATTCGCTGAAAGACGCGTTCAGACCGAAACCGGAGGCTGTCGAATACGACGCGCCGAAGGAAAGAGAGCCGGTGCCCTGCTCTTCCACGTCCACGTCGACCACGACGCGGTCCGACGCCGAGCCTTCGCGCGCCTGCACGTCGACATTCGCGAAATAGCCAAGGGCGCGGATACGTTCAGCGGCGCGACGGATTTCGCGCGGATTGAACGGGTCGCCCTCGACCGTGCGGAATTCCGAGCGCACCACCCGGTCGAGCGTGGTCTGGTTGCCCTCGATGTCGATCCGCTCGACGATCACACGCGGCCCGCGGGTGATGGCGAGCGTCACATCCAGCGTGCCTTCGCGTTCGTTGCGCACGATGCGCGGCTCGACGGTGATGAAGTTGAGACCCTTCTGGGCCGCCAGACGCTCCATCCGCGCGATCGCGTTGTCCACGTCCGACGGGTTGTAGACGCCGCCCTGACGCAGACGCGCTGCGCGCTCGAATTCGGCGGTGTCGACACCGTCGACCTCGGAAATCGTGTTCACCTGACCGACGCTGAACTGCTGGCCCTCGGTGATCTTGAAGGTCACCTGATAGCCGTCACGGCTGCTGCCCGCTTCGGCGGCGACCGCTTCGGCCCGGAAATCGACGAAGCCGCGCGAATTGTAGAAATCCGTCAGAACCTGCTTGTCGAACTCGATCCGGCCGGGATCGTAAGTGTCGGACTGGACGAAGGCCCGCAGAAGGCCCGCCTGTTTCGACGTCAGAACACGGCGCAGACGGGAATCGGCGAAGCTGCGGTTGCCGGAGAAGGACAGACGCTCGATCTCGGACACCCGGCCCTCGATCACTTCGAAGACGAGGTCGACGCGGCCATTGGTGCGCCGGATGATGCGCGGCGTCACGTCGGCGGCCAAGCGACCCTTCTGGGCATAGTATTCCGCGATGACCTGCGCGTCGCGCTCGGCGACGGCGGGCGAGAACACCTGACGCGGGCGCGACTGGATGATCGCGATCAGATCCTCGTCGTCTTCGCGGCGGTTGCCCTCGATATTGATGCGGCTGATGAACGCCTGTTCCTGCACCCGAACGACCAGCGTGCGGCCGCTCGGCTGAAGCCGGACCGTGTCGAACAGGCCCGAACCCTGAAGGCGCTGATAGGCGTCGTTGAGTTGGGCCGCGCTGACCGTCTCGTTTTTGCCGAATCCGAGGTAGGCGAGGATCGTCGCCGCTTCGATCTTTTCGGTCCCGACGATCTGCACCGAGGAGAAATTGTAGGACTGCGCGAGTGCCGCCGATGGCACCATCAGCGAAGCCCCTGATACCCCGAAGAAAACCGCCGTGGCAGCCGGTGCAAAGACGGATTGGCGCAGCCCCTTGGCGCGGGCGGCACGCTGCTCGTTATACGTCATCTTGTTGTCATCCGCTCAGACATCCCAGTCCCTAGTGTGACTAGCGGGTTTGGGGGGCGGTGTCAAAGCAAGTCAAACGACTGAGGGCCGCGCTATGGCGGCCCTGCGACAGGTTCGAAAAGTGTAAGTTTTCAGAGCGGTGCGACCCGCCGTGAAATCAGTGCAGGAACGCGCCCAGCAAGGCCCCGCAGCCAAGGGCGGCCGCCAGCGTGCCGACATAGAGAAGACGGTCCCAGTTCAGGTCCATCAAAAGGTGAAGCCCGCGGTAGCTGTGTTGAATGTGTTCCATGCGCTCGTACCTCCAGCGTTATGGAGGGGAAACTCACATGGGATTCGGGCGGGACCACATCCGAATTGCGGCAAGATTAAGGCATTTGCGATCGGCCGCACGGCGCAGCTGGGCGCGCCCGGCTCTCGCCGCCTATGGGCAGAACAGATCGTTCGTCACGCCCAACACCATGATCGACAGGATCAGGGCAAGGCCGACCGCGAGCAGAACACGCATCGCGCGGTCCGACGGGGGCTTGCCCGCCACCGCCTCATAGGCGTGGAACACGAGGTGGCCGCCGTCCAGCACCGGGATCGGGAACAGGTTCAAAAGCCCAACGGCGGTGGACAGCACCGCGATGAACCAGATGAAACTGTCGAGCCCCTGACTCGCCGCCGCACCCGAGGTTTCGGCGATGCCGATGGGCCCGCGCAGGTTACAGGACGAAATCGCCCCGGTAATCATGTGCCACAGCCCGGACAGCGAGGACGAGATGATGTAGCCCACCTGCCCCACGCCCGTCGAAACGGCTTCGCCGAAGGAAGGCGCGCGGGTTTCCGGCTCGAACACGAGACCCCCTCCGATGCCGATCAGCCAGCGGGTCTCGAACCCGCCTTCGGGCAGCGGCAGGTCGACGCGGCGCGGGGTCAGATCGACGCTGATCGCTTCGCCGTCGCGTTCGATGCCAAGCGTCAGGGCCGCCCCATCGCCCTCGCCCACGATGGCGCGCAGGTCACCGAAGGTCGAAACGGGTGCGCCGTCGACAGTCAGGATGAGGTCGCCTTCGCGAATCCCCGCGTCCGATGCCGCCGATTGCGGTGTGACCGAGCTTACATAGGGCGGGAACGGATGCAGCGCCTCGACCGTCACTTCCTGCCCGCCGCGCAGAACCACGTATTCCACCGGGCTTTCGTTGGGCAGACGCGAAACGAACCCGTCGAATTCATCCAGCGACGGGGTTTCCTCGCCCGCGATGGACAGGATCTGGTCGCCCGGCTCCAGCGCCTCCAGCCCCGAGACCGGCGCGACCTCTTCGACGGTCAGCGGGTCGGTGGCGATGCCGGTGTGAAACGCCATCGCGAAGAAGATCAGGGCCGACAGCACGAAGTTGAAGATCGGACCCGCCGCGACGGTCGCCGCCCGTGCCCAGAGCGGCGCGCCGTGCATGGTGTGCCGCCGTTCTTCATCCGACAGGCCGGCCATCGCCCCCTCGTCCACGCCCGCCGAAGCCGCGTTCGCATCCCCCCGGAACTTGACGTATCCGCCCACGGGGAACGCCGCGATCTGCCATTGCGTCCCATGCTTGTCGGTCTTTTTCGCCAGCACCGGCCCGATGCCGATGGAAAACACGTCCGCTTTGATCCCGGACAGACGCCCGATGATGTAATGGCCGTATTCGTGGATCGCGACGATGATCGTCAGCGCGATGATGAAGGCGATCAGGGTGAAGGCGAGGTTGCCGAAAGACGGGATCAGCGCGGTCAGGTCCACGTGGCACTCCTTTTCGGGGTCTTCGCCCCTGATATTATCTCTTCTGCTCGTATCCGGGCCATGTGGTCGGCCGCGCGCACGTTATCAAGAGTAAATGCGGCAGACATGAGGCCCGTGTCACCCGACAGTTCCGTGAGCACCCCTTCGACGACCCCGGCCATGTCCATGAAACCAAGCCGGTGGGCGATGAAGCCGTCCAGCGCGGTTTCCTTGGCGGCATTGAACACCGCACCCGCCATGCCGCCGGCCTCCATCACCTCGCGCGCAAGGCGCAGGGCTGGATAGCGGGCATCCTCGGGCGCGCGAAATTCAAGCTGGCCGATCCGGGCAAGGTCCAACCGCTCGACCGGGAGCGGTTTGCGCTCCGGCCAGTTCAGCGCGTATCCGATGGCGTGGCGCATGTCCGGCGGGCCGACATGGGCCATGAGCGCCCCGTCGTTGAAGCCGACAAGCGCGTGGATCAGGCTTTGGGGATGAACGATGACCTCGATCTGGTCGGGGCGCACGCCGAAGAATTCGCGGGTCTCGATCAGTTCCAGCGCCTTGTTGAACATCGAGGCAGAATCGATGGTGATGCGCTGGCCCATGTCCCAGTTCGGGTGGCTCGACGCCTCTTCGAGCGTGGCCGAGGCCAGCTTGTCGATGGGCCAGTCGCGGAACGCGCCGCCCGAAGCGGTGATGATGACACGCTCGACGGCGGCCATGTCTTCACCCACCAGCGCCTGGAACACGGCGGAATGTTCGCTGTCCACCGGGAGGACGGTCGCGCCGTGATCGCGCGCTGTGCCGAGGATGAGGGGCCCCGCCGTGACGAGGCTCTCCTTGTTCGCGAGCGCAAGGGTCGCGCCTTGTTCCAGTGCCGCCAGCCCCGGCGGCAGACCGGCCGCACCGACGATGGCCGACATGACCCAATCCGCCGGACGGCGCGCCGCGTCGGTCAGCGCCGCCTCGCCCGCGGCCACTTCGATCCCGGTGCCCGACAGGGCCTCGCGCAGGTCGGCGAGGCATTCCTCATGTGCCGTCACCGCGACCTCGGCGCCGAGCGCCTTGGCCTGCCGGGCCAGAAGATCGACGTTGCGCCCGCCGGTCAGGGCGACTACCTCGAACCCATCGGGGTCGCGCTCGATCAGGTCTATGGTCGAACAGCCGATGGACCCGGTCGCGCCGAAAATGGACACCCGCCGGGTCATGGGAAGATCCCGAACCCCAGCGCGGCCACACCGGCCAGTGCGGCGACCGCCACCAGCGCGTCGAGCCGGTCGAGCACGCCGCCGTGGCCGGGGATCAGGGCCGAACTGTCCTTGACCCCTGCCCGGCGTTTGAGCCAGCTTTCCGCGATGTCGCCCATCTGCCCGGCAAAGGCGAGCACGACGGCGCCCAACGCGCAGAGCGCCCAGTGAACGTCCAGAAGCCCCGGCCCGACCAGCGCACCGAACAGCCCCGCGCCGACCCATCCGGCCACCGTGCCGGACCACGTCTTTTTCGGGCTGATACGCGGCCAGAACTTCGGCCCACCGAACGCACGCCCGGCGAAATATCCCAAGATGTCAGAAATCACGACGATCCCGATCAGGGCGAGGATACCGCGCGGCCCGGCCACGAGTTGCCCGAAGATCAGCGACAGTGCGGCGACGGCAAGGAGCAGACCGTAGGCGAGCCACGTCCGATGGCCCGCGCGGATCAGAAGCAGACCGACCGCGAGCGGCACGAAAGCCACGAGAAGTGCCCGCATGACGCCGAAGGTGACGGCGGTCCAGATCGCCTCGGCCCCGTCAGGCTCCGGCCCGGCCAGCGGCAGGACGAAGGTGATCGCGAGAACCGCCACCGGAAGAAGCGCGATGATCCAACGGCGCAGGGTCGGGATTTCGACCTCGCACAGTTTCGCAAGCTCGCGCAGCATCAGCACATAGACGATCACGACGAAGATCGACCACGCCAGCGGCCCGCCGAACAGGGCGCCGAGGGCGATCAGCACGATCACGCCCGCGGAAATCACCCGCGTCGACAGATCGGACCATTTGGAGGCGGATGCGGATGTGTCAGCCATTCTTCACCGCGCCGAAACGCCGGTCGCGCATGGCGAACCGATCGAGGATCTCGGCGAACTTCGCCCGGTCGAAGTCGGGCCAGAGCGTGTCGATGAACTCGTACTCGGCATAGGCCGACTGCCAGAGCAGGAAATTGGACACCCGCGCCTCGCCCGAGGTGCGGATCACAAGGTCGGGGTCGGGCAACATGCAGGTGTCGAGGTATTTGGGCAGCGTTTCCTCGTCGATAATGTCCGGGTCCAGCTTGCCCGCCTTCACGTCCTGCGCCAGCCGCTGTGTGGCGCGCGCCACCTCGTCCCGCCCGCCGTAGTTCAGCGCGACCGTGACATGCACCCGGTCGTTGTCTTTGGTCAGGTCTTCCAGATCGTCCATCAGACGGCGCAGCTTCGGGTCCAGCTTGATGCGGTCGCCGATGAAGCGCACGCAAGCGCCCTCGTCGTTCAGCTCATGCGCGGTCTTGTTGATATAGCGGCGAAACAGGCTCATCAGCCCCGCGACTTCCGCCTGCGTCCGCTTCCAGTTCTCGGTGGAAAACGCGAAGAGCGTGATATGCGTCACGCCAAGGTCCGGGCAGGCCTCGACCACTTCGCGCGCTCGTTTGGCGCCTGCATGGTGGCCGAACAGGCGCGGACGACCGCGCTCCTTGGCCCAACGCCCGTTGCCATCCATGATGATGGCGACGTGGAGGCCCTTGCCGGTTCCGATCTGGCTTTGCTCGTTCACGGGGCGGCTCCCTCGTCAGGCAACGCGTGACACGCGCCGGTCAGACCGAAAGGTCAGACCTGCATGATCTCTTCCTGCTTGGTCTCGAGCGTCTTGTCGACATTGCCGATGTATTTGTCGGTCAGTTCCTGCACTTCGTCGTGCCAGATCTTGTTGTCGTCCTCGGACATGCCCGCGGCTTTCGCTTTCTTGAGCTGTTCCATCCCGTCGCGTCGCACGTTGCGGATCGCGACCCGGGCGCTTTCGGCGTATTGCGCGGCGACGCGGGCCAGTTCCTTGCGGCGCTCTTCGTTCAGTTCCGGGATCGGCAGCATGATGATGGTGCCGTTGGTCTGCGGGTTGATGCCAAGACCCGACTCCATGATCGCCTTTTCGACCGCGTTCACCAGCGATTTGTCCCACACGTTGATGGTGACCATGCGCGGCTCCGGCACGTTCACGGTGCCCACCTGGTTGATCGGCGTGCGTTGACCATAGGCTTCGACGTGGACAGGCTCCAGCATCGCGGCCGAGGCACGGCCCGTGCGCAGCGAGGCGAGTTCCGTGCGCAGCGCCCCGATGGCGCCTTCCATACGGCGTTCCAGATCGTCGATGTCGATCTCAAGCTCTTCGTCAGCCATGCCTCAATCCTCCTGACCGTGGACCTGCGTCCATTGTTTGCGCTCATATACTCTCATCGGGCCGCACTGTATAGAGACGCGGGCCCTCGGGTCTGCCGGCCCGACCTCAGGCGGCAGGCTTGGCGTTCTTGACCGTGGTATAGGTGCCTTGCCCGGCAAGAATGCCCTTGAACCCGCCCGGTTCGTCCAGCGAGAACACGATGATCGGCATGTTGTTGTCGCGGGCCAGCGCGATGGCCGAGGCATCCATGACACCCAGACGTTTCGCCAGCGCCTCGTCATAGCTGACCACGTCATAGCGTTTGGCGTCGTCGAATTTCTTGGGGTCCTTGTCATAGACCCCGTCCACCTTGGTGCCCTTGAAGATCGCTTCACAGGCCATTTCGTTGGCGCGCAGCGTGGCGGCCGTGTCGGTGGTGAAATAGGGGTTCCCGGTGCCGGCGGCGAAAATGCAGACCCGCTTTTTCTCGAGGTGGCGCACGGCGCGGCGGCGGATGTAGGGCTCGCAGACCTGATCCATCGGGATCGCGCTGATGACACGGGTGTAGACGCCAAGCTCTTCCAGTGCCGACTGCATGGCGAGCGCGTTCATCACGGTCGCGAGCATCCCCATGTAATCCGCCGTCGTGCGCTCCATCCCCTGTGCCGAGCCCGCGAGACCCCGGAAGATGTTGCCGCCGCCGATCACCATGCAGATCTCGACGCCCATGTCGTGAACCGACTTCACCTCTTGCGCGATACGCGCGACGGTGGGCGGGTTCAGGCCGTATGACCCGTCGCCCATCAACGCCTCGCCCGAGATTTTCAGCATCACCCGTTTGTATTTCGGTTGGCGAGCGTCGGCGGGGGCGTTGGTCACGGCCTCGGTCATGTCTTTGCGTCGTCCTCGGGGGTCATGTATGGATCGCGCGCAAAATGTCGGAAATCCCCGGCGGGCGCAATCCGCGAAAAACCGGGGGCTGGGAAGAAAGCATGTGATGGCAGAGGCGCTTGCGGCCCCCTTTCTCGATGATCTGCCGCCGGACCGCCCGGTTCTGATCGCCGGACCGACGGCGAGCGGCAAGTCGGCGCTGGCTCTGGCGATCGCGCGCACGGCGGGTGGCGTGATCGTCAATGCCGACGCGCTTCAGGTGTTTTCCAACTGGCGTATCCTGACCGCCCGCCCGTCGATCTCGGAGGAAGAGGTGGCGCCGCACCGGCTTTACGGTCACGTGCCCGGCGACACGTTCTATTCGGTCGGGCACTGGCTGCGCGAAGTCGCGCCGTACTTGTCCGGCCCGCAGCGGCCCATCATCGTGGGCGGCACCGGGCTTTATTTCTCGGCTCTGACCGAAGGGCTCGCCGATATTCCCGCCACACCGCCCGAGGTGCGGGCCGAAGGCGAGGCGCTGCTGGCCGACAAGGGCCTCGTCGCCCTCATGTCCGACATCGACCCCGAGACGCTCGCCCGGATCGACACCCGCAACCCCGCCCGCGTGGCCCGCGCGTGGGAGGTTCAGCGCACCACCGGCAAGGGTCTGGCGGCCTGGCAGGACGACACGCCCCCGCCCCTGCTGCCACTGGCCGACGCCCTGCCCCTTGTCCTCAATTCCCCGCGCGACTGGCTTGCCGACCGGATCGCCCGGCGGTTCGACGCGATGCTGTCAGCGGGTGTGCTGGCCGAGGCCGAGGCCAATCTGACCACGTGGTCGCCCGACCTGCCCTCGGCCAAGGCCATCGGCGCACGCGAGCTTATCGCGCATCTGAAGGGCGAGATGACGCTGGACGCGGCACGCGACGCCGCGATCATCGCGAGTCGGCAATATGCCAAGCGTCAGCGCACATGGTTCCGGTCGCGAATGTCGGACTGGACGCAAGTCACGATACCCTGACTCCCGCTAGTTCACGAATATGTGGCCCCTGTGCGACAGCGGCAAAAAGCCTCGGAGTTATCCACAGGAAAACCCGCAGACTGTGGATAGTCGGGGGCGACAGGTCTGTGTAAATCGTCTACCGCTGAAGGACCGCGATGAGGGGGCGACATGGCGGTAGGACGAATCGAACAAAAGTCGGTCGTTCGAATGGGGACAGACAGGGAGAACCAATAAAAAATGGACCAACTGAACGCGCTGAGCTCTCCCTTCCGTGTCATCCCTCTGGCCCGCCTCGCAAGCGGCGGGCGGTGGCGAACCGAAGCGATGCGCAGCTACGGCGCCCCTGTTCTCCTCTGGTTCACCCGCGGTCAGGGCCGCATCACGGTGAACGGCAAGACCTCCGGCTATACTTCGCACAACGCTATTTACGTGCCTGCGGGCACGATGCACGGGTTCGAGATGAATTCGACCGTCCACGGAATGATCGTCGTGTTCCCGGTCGGCGTGGAAGACGAGCTTTCTCTGCCCGAAGACCCCGTGCACCTGCGCCTTCAGGAAGCCGATCAGCATATCGAGCTGAACCGGCTGATCGAGAACCTTCAGTCCGAACTGGAAAGCGGCAACCTCGCCTCCGACCGCGCGATGCTGTGTCACGCGGGCCTTCTGTCGGTCTGGATCGAACGCCAGATGCGCGCGCTCGACATCGAAGAGCCGGACGAGGATGCCTCGTCCCGTCTCGCCGCCGCCTATACCGCGCTGGTCGAACAGGAATTCCATTCCGCCAAGACCGTCCGCGACTACGCCAAGGAGTTGGGCGTGACGCCCACGCACCTCAGCCGCGTGTGCAACAAGGCCTGCGGGCGTCCGGCCTCATCCATCCTTGCCGACCGTGTGCATTACGAGGCACGGCGACTGCTGACCGAAACGCATATGCCGATCAAGGACATCGCGTCGTCGCTCGGCTTCGCCTCGGCGGCCTATTTCACGCGGGCGTTCCAGAATCACACGGGGCGCACCCCGTCGCAGTTCCGGCGCGGCGCCTGATCGTTTTGTGACCCATTGGTCACTTGACGAACACCCCGTCCCAATGGTGACCTGAGTCCAACCGACGTCTCTAAATGAGACTCTCGGCGATTATAAATTGACTTTTAGTGAAACCGCGCGTCTCGTATTCACGAGAGGTTGGACACCATGGACAGTCAGGACATCACTTGCCGTTGTGGAACGGTGCGCTTGAGCGCGTCCGGTCGCCCGTCCGGGGCGACCATCTGCCATTGTGCCGAATGCCAGACCGCCGCGATGATCTTCGAACGCCGGTTCAATGCGCCGGTGGCCGATTCCGAGGGCGGGACGTTCCACGTGCTGTGGCGCAAGGACAGGCTCACCTGCCAGTCCGGCTCCGACAAGCTCGCCGCCCACAAGCTCGACCCGAAAAGCCCGACCGACCGGGTCATCGCCACCTGCTGTGGCACGCCGATGTATCTTGATCGCAAGGGGCGGCCCTGGGTCGGGGTTTTTGCGGACCGTGTGCCGGAACAGGCGCGCCCGGACCCGGAACTCAGGGTCTATGCAAAGGATCGCGTCGAGGCCGGCCAACACGCCGATGGGGTGCGCACCTATCCGGGCTATTCCCGGCGCATGTTGTTCAGACGTTGGCACGCGATCTGGCGCAGCGGGTTCGAGACCGATCACATGGGGTTCGTCGCCCGCGACATCTGATCTCAGCCGCCGAGGATCGCTTTCACGTATCCTTCGGTTTCCTTGTAGGGCGGGACACCGTTGTATTTCGTCACCGCCTCCGGCCCCGCGTTATAGGCCGCGAGCGCCAGCTTCCACGACTTGAACGCCTTGTATTGCTGGGCGAGATACCGCGCCCCGCCGTCGAGATTCTGAAGCGGGTCGTCCGGGTCCACCCCCAGGAGCGACGCGGTTTCGGGCATCAGTTGCGCAAGTCCGATGGCGCCCGCATGGGATTTGGCCGACGGGTTCCAGCCCGATTCCTGCTGCACGAGCCGCAGAAACAGGTCTTCGGGAATGCCGTGCTTGGCCGCCGCCGCCTTGGCATGGGCCAGATACTCGCCCTTGTAGCTGCCGCGAAACGCCGGAACATGCTCTTTCGGGCGCGGCTGATACCGGGTCGACCCTGCGTATTGCTCACGCGCCCGCCCGTCGAGAACCTTCAAGGCATTCTCGAAACTGCGTTGTCCGTTCGACGAGGAAAACGTCTGTGCCGCAACCGGCGCGCCCACCGCGACCGACAACGCCACCGCACCTGCGAGTAGTCCCTTCATCACCGCCCAGCTCTCCGTTTTGACCGGACTATACCGTCAATTGCGGCGACTCGCCAGCCTCGCGCACCGGGACCGGCAGCGGGCCTCCGCCGTCCCGGTTCCGGGGATTTTAACCTTTCCTTCACCGGGCACGGGTGATGTAACGATTTGAAGCAAGTTTTACAGATTCGGGAGGTGCTCATGGCTGGGTCCGTCAACAAGGTGATCATCGTCGGCAACCTCGGGCGCGACCCGGAGGTGCGGACGTTCCAGAATGGCGGGAAGGTCGTGAACCTGCGCATCGCGACGTCGGAGAACTGGAAGGACCGCAACACGGGCGAACGCCGCGAACGCACCGAATGGCATTCGGTCGCGATCTTTTCCGAGCCTCTGGGCCGGATTGCCGAGCAATATCTGCGCAAAGGCTCGAAGGTCTATATCGAGGGCCAACTCGAAACCCGCAAATGGCAGGACCAGTCGGGTCAGGATCGGTATTCCACCGAAGTGGTGCTGCGCCCCTACCGCGGTGAACTGACGCTTCTCGATTCGCGCGGCGGCGACTCGGGTGGCGGCAACTACGGTGGCGGCTCGTCTTCGGGCTCCGGCTACGACGATCGCGGCGGCTATGACAGCGGCCCCTCCGGCCCGGCGTCGGGCGGCGGCAGCTTCGACGACGAGATCCCGTTCTGAGGATCGACGACAGGGGCGCATCGGGCGCCCCTTCTCACATCCCCTGCCCGGTCCTATCTCTGACATATGCGCTGGTCTTTTCCCATCGGCCGCCTGCTCGGCTCCGAACTTCGCGTCCACGCGACCTTTCTGATCCTGCTCGCCTATGTCGGCGGCAGCGCCTATTCGTTCGGCGGGCTGGACGCGGCGCTGGTCAATGTGGCCTATGTGCTCGCGCTGTTTGCCTGCGTCATCGCGCATGAATACGGCCATGCCCTGACCGCGCGGCGGTTCGGCATTCCGACGCCGGACATCACGCTCTTGCCCATCGGTGGGGTCGCGCGCCTCATGCGCATCCCGGAAAAGCCGGGGCAAGAGGTGCTCGTCGCCCTCGCCGGGCCTGCCGTGAACGTGGTGATTTTCTTCGTCCTCTGGATCACCGCCGGGCTGAGTTTCGAGGCGGCCCCCCTCACCGGCGGCATGACCTTCGCCGATCTGCCGCGCGAACTGGCCACGCTGAACCTGATCCTCGCCGCGTTCAACATGATCCCGGCCTTTCCGATGGATGGTGGCCGCGTGTTGCGCGCGACCCTCGCCATGGTCACCGACCGGGTGAAGGCCACGCGGATCGCGGCGGGTGTCGGTCAGGTGCTCGCCGTGGGGTTCGGCATCTACGGCTTCTATATCGGCAGCTTCATCTATCCGCTCATCGCCGTCTTCATCTTCATGGCCGCCCGCGCCGAAGCGCGCGACGTGCGCCTGCGCGCGATGGCGAAGACCGAAACCGCAGGCAACGTCATGGCCACCGGGTTCAAGGCGCTCGGCACCTCGCTGACACTGGAACAAGCGCGCGAAGCGTTCGACCGGGAGCGTGTGGCGGAATTTCCCGTGGTCGACAGCGCGAGCCGCCGCATCACTGGCCTGCTCGCGCGAAAGCAACTGGACGATCAGTATCACACGCTGGGTGCACAGGCGCCGATCACGCGGGTGATGGCCACGAACGTGCCCGTGGTGCAGGACGCCACGCCGCTCGCCCATGTTCTGCGCCTGCTCAACAGCGCGCCAGCGGTCGCGGTGACGGATGCGACCGGCGAGGTCGCGGGCTATATCAGCCACCGGACCGTGATGGACCGGCTCGGGCGCTAACGGGCCGAAAGCGCCTCGGACAGGATCGTGCGCACGAGGTCGAGGTCGACTTCATCCGTGACGAAGGCCTCGCCGATCCCGCGCGCCATGATGAACTTGATCGTGCCCGCCTCGACCTTCTTGTCCTGCCGCATGAGGTCGATCAGACCCTCGGCATCCGGCAAGTCGCCCGGAATGTCACGCAGGTCGCGCTTCATTCCCATGGCCGACAGATGCTCGCGGAACCGGCTCGGCGCCTCCTGGCTCATCCAGCCCATCCGCGCGGAGGTCTCGAACGCCAGTGCACAGCCGATGGCCACCCCCTCGCCATGCAGAAGGCGGTCGGAATAGCTCGTCGCGGCCTCGAGCGCATGACCGAAGGTATGGCCGAGGTTCAACAGCGCCCGGTCGCCCTGCTCGGTTTCGTCCCGCGCCACGATGTCGGCCTTCATCTGGACCGAGCGGCGCACCGCCTCGGTCCTGAGCGCGATGTCGCCCGCCGCCATGGCAGGCGCGTTCGCTTCGAGCCATTCGAAGAAGTCGAGCGACCCGAGGCCGCCGTATTTCACCACCTCGCCGTAGCCCGCCAGAAAGTCCCGCTCGGTCAGCGTGCCCAGCACGTCGATATCGGCCAGCACGAGCGAGGGCTGGTGGAAGGCCCCCACAAGGTTCTTGCCGTGCGGCGAATTGATCCCGGTCTTACCACCGACCGAACTGTCCACCTGCGCCAGAAGGCTGGTGGGCATCTGCACGAAGCGCACGCCCCGGCGCAGGATCGCCGCCGCGAAGCCCGCCAGATCGCCGATCACGCCGCCGCCGAAGGCCACGACGACATCCTTGCGCTCGACCCGCTGGGCAAGCAGCCACTCGACGGTTTCGGTGAGATGCGCCCAGCTTTTCGTGGCCTCGCCCGCAGGCAGGATCAACGCCTCGCTCTCGATCCCCTCTGCCTTCAGCGCGGCCTGCAACGATGCAAGATGCAGCCCCGCTACCCGCTCCTCGGTCACGATGGACACGCGCGGGCGGTTCAGAAGAGGCGCGATCTGCGCGCCCGCTTGAGACAGCAGCCCCGGCCCGATCCGCACGTCATAGGAGCGATCGCCAAGCGCGACGTGAACGGTTTCCATCCTAGACCTCCTCGAGCACGTCGGGCCGCGTTTTCAGAACGTCGATGACGTGGGCGGCCATATCGGAAATCGAATACTTGGGGTCCGCGTCGGCCACCAGATCGGCGAGCGCGTAGATCGGCTGACGTGCCGCATAGATCTCGCCCAGCGTTTTCTTCGGATCGGCCGTGCGCAATAGCGGCCGAGTCGTCTTGTGCCGGACCCGCTGCCACAGCAGGTCCAGATCCGCCCGCAGCCACAGCGATACGCCCGCCGCCGAAATCGCATCGCGGTTGCGTTCGGCAAGGAAAGCACCGCCCCCCGTCGACAGCACGATCGGGCCGGTCGAAAGCAGCCGTGCGATCACCTCGGCCTCGCGATCACGGAAGAAAGCCTCGCCGTCCCGTTGGAACACCTCGGCGATGGTCATGTTCGCCGCCGCCTCGATCTCGGCATCCGAATCGAGGAAGGGCACCCCCAGTCGCGTCGCCAAGGCCTTGCCGACCGCGGTCTTGCCCGCGCCCATCATGCCGACCACCGTGACTGGCTTTTTCAACACCTGCTTCAACCTGCACCTGCGAACGGCAGCAGTCTGCCGACCGGAATGTGAATGCGATCACATGGCGTGACCGCGCCGGACATGCCATATATGAACTGCACGCGGGGGCAAACCCGTGATCCGGAAAGATCGGGCAGAGACAGAGGCACAAAGGGGACCCAATGCTTTGGCGGCTCATAAAGTTCGTCGCGACAATCGTGATACTCGGGGCAATCGGCATCGCGGGCTATGCGCTCGTCGGGGACCTCAAGCCGCCTGCGTCCGAGAATTCGCTCTCGGTGACGCTGGATGATGGCTAGGACCGCTGCCGCCCTCGTTCTTTTCATCGCGCCGGGGCTCGCCCTCGCGCAAGATCCGGGCGCGCCGATGTCCGCGATCAACTGGCTGTCCGACAGCGTGAACGAACCCGCCGACGTGCCGCTCGGCCCGTCGAATGGCGCGGGCGAGACGACCGGGGCCGAGGTCGCCGCGATCACGGTCGCTCCGCTGGACGCCTCGTCGGGACCACGCCCGGATGCCATCGGTCTGCTTGCACCGCATGTAACGGGGTTGCCCGCTGGCCTGTGGGGCGCGTCACAGCCCGAGGACATCGTGCGCCGCATTTCCGACGAGCGGGCCGATATGCTCCCGGCCCTGCAATCGCTTCTGACCGAGATTTTGCTGGCCGAACTCGATCCGCCGCAGGCCGGCGGCGGTGACGGGCAGGCCGTGTTCCTCGCCCGGATCGACAAGCTGCTGGACATGGGCGCGGTGGAGGAAGCCCACGCGCTCCTCACGCAGGCCGGGGCCGCGACACCCGATATCGTGCGCCGCTGGTTCGACGCGGCCCTTCTGATCGGTCAGGAAGACGAGGTCTGCCGCGCGATGGAGGCCGCGCCGGACCTGTCGCCCACCTACCCGGCCCGTGTCTTTTGTCTGGCGCGCGCCGGGGACTGGGACGGTGCCGTTCTGGTCATGGGCAACGCCCGCGCGCTGGGCGAGATCACCGAGGACGAAGACCTGCTTCTCGCCCGATTCCTCGACCCCGATCTGTTCGAGGGCGAAGCGCCGCCCGAACCTCCGCGCCCGATGACGCCGCTGGCCTTTCGGCTGTTCGAGGCCATCGGGGAACCGGTGCCGACCACCAATCTGCCGCGCGCCTTCGCCCATGCCGATCTGCGCTCGAACATCGGCTGGAAGGCGCAGGTCGAGGCGGGCGAACGGCTGGCCCGCGCCGGCGCCCTGTCGGACAATCAGCTTCTGGGGCTCTACACGCTGCGCGAACCGGCCGCATCCGGCGGGGTGTGGGAGCGTGTTCGGCTGGTGCAGGATCTGGACCGCGCCGTCAGCGACGGCAATCCCCGCGCGGTCGAGGTGATCCTGCCGCGTGCATGGTCCACCCTTCAAGCCGCCGAGCTCGACATGCCCATCGCGCGGCTTTACGGGCAGACCATCGCCGGGATGGACCTGAAGGGCGAAGCCGCCGACATTGCGTTTCACATGGGCCTGCTGGGCGACCGGTATGAGATCATCGCGCTGGAAGCGGACCCCACCAGCGCGATGGATCGGTTTCTGGCGGGCGTCGCTCAGGGCAATGTGGCGGGCCTGACCCCACCCACGGACGCAGCAAGGGCGGTGGCGGACGGGTTCTCGGCCGCCGCCATTCCGGGCCGCTACGCCGATCTGGTCGATGGCGACCGGCTGGGCGAAGCGATCCTCGCCGCGATCAGCGACTTCACCGTCGGAACCCGAGGTGATTTCGACGAGGTGGCCGATGCGCTCGCCCTGTTCCGTGCGATCGGGCTTGAGGATGTGGCGCGCCGCGCGGCCCTCGATTTCCTCATACTGGAGCGGCGCGGATGAGCCCGCGCTCGCCGGACCTGTGGATTTCGGCGTTTCTGGAGGCGCAGGCCGCCGAACTGGACGCCTCGCAGAACACGCTGCTCGCTTATGGCCGTGATCTCAAGGACTTCTCGGGATATCTTGATCGGATGGGTGAGGATTTCGGGGGCGCCGACCGGGCCACGGTCGAGGCCTATCTGATCGATTGCGAGGCACAGGGCCTTGCCGTTTCCACCCGCGCGCGGCGGCTATCCGCGATCAAGCAGATCTACCGTTTCGCGTTCGAGGAAGGCTGGCGCACCGACAACCCGACCCTGCGCATCACCGGGCCGGGCAAGGCCAGACGCCTTCCGAAGACGCTGTCCGAGGACGACGTCGAACGCCTGCTGAACGCGGCCAGGCAGCATGGGCGGACCGACGCGGACCGGCTGCGCAACACCTGCATGATGGAGGTGCTCTACGCCACCGGAATGCGGGTGAGCGAACTTGTCACCCTGCCCGTCTCGGCCGCACGCGGCGATCCGCGGATGCTTCTCGTCATGGGCAAGGGCGGCAAAGAACGCATGGTGCCGCTTTCGCCACCTGCGCGCGCGGCGCTCGCCTCTTGGCTCGACGTGCGCGACGCGGCCGAAGACGCGGCCCGTTCCAAGGGCGCGAAGCCTTCGCGTTTTCTGTTCCCGTCGACCGGCAAGGACGGCCACCTGACGCGCCATCGCTTTCACGGCCTCATCAAGGATATCGCGGTGGTCGCCGGCGTGTCGCCCGAAACCGTCACGCCCCACCGCCTGCGCCATGCCTTCGCAACGCATCTGTTGGCTCACGGGGCCGATCTGCGCGCGATCCAGACGCTTCTGGGTCATGCCGACGTGTCGACGACCGAAATCTACACGCATGTGCTGGACGAACGGTTGAAGGAACTTGTCCTGAGCCATCATCCGCTGGCGAAAAAAGGCGGCGTGACCTGAGAGCGCGCGCCTAGCCGTAGAGCGCCTTGGCCCGGTCCTCGAAAGCCCGCACGATGCGCTGCATGGCTTGGTTGAACACCACGCCGATCAGGTTTTGCAGCACCATGTTCTTGAATTCGAAATCCACGAAGAACTCGACCTCGCATCCGCCCTCGACATCGCGGAACTGCCAGTAGCTCTTCATGTATTTGAAGGGGCCGTCGAGGTATTCGGTGTCGATGCGCATGTTTTCCGGGTCCAGCACCACGCGGCTGCCGAAGCGTTCGCGGAACACGCGGAACGAGATCACGAGGTCGGCTTCCATCACCTCGGTCCCGTCGGGCTGCGGCGTGACCTTGCGCACCCGCGCCGCCGCGTTCCACGGCAGGAATTCGGGATATTTCCCAACGTCCGCGACAAGATCGTACATCTGCTGCGCGGTGTAGGGCAGAACCCGTTTTTCGCTATGTGTCGGCATGTCGCCCCTTCGGCCCGTGACTCGGGGCGCAAATTCCATAAGGTAGGGCCCGGATGCAAGGGGGCGAGCGGGAGTCGGGTTCATGTCGCGGCCATATGTCATAGACGAAATGATCTCGGCCAAGGCCATCGCGGCCCGGATCGAGGCCTTGGCGAAAGAGATCGAAGCGCGCTTCAAGGGCACCGACAAGCTGGTGGTCGTGGGGCTTTTGCGCGGGTCTTTCGTGTTCATCGCGGATCTGGTGCGCGAGCTCGACCTGCCGGTCGAGGTCGATTTCCTCGAAGCCTCGTCCTATGGCAATTCCACGGTGACGAGCCGCGAGGTGCGCATCCTCAAGGATCTGCGCGGCGAGATCGCGGGGCGTGACGTGCTGGTGGTCGAGGATATCGTCGACACCGGACACACGCTGAAACACGTGATCGGCCTGTTGAAATCGCGGGAGCCGAAACGGCTGTCCTGTATCGCGCTTCTCGACAAGCCGACGCGGCGCGAGGTGGATGTGAAGGCCGACTGGATCGGGTTCGAAATTCCGGATGAATTCGTGGTCGGTTACGGCATCGACTACGCCCAGCGAAACCGCAACCTGCCCTTCATCGGGGCCGTGCGCTTCACCGACGGGGCCTGAGCCGTGTTCAACATGCGCCAGTTCTTTCGCATGGCGAAATGGGCGCGCAACCCGCCGGGCGAGAAACAGGTGAAACTGTTCCTTATCGTGGTCGCGCTGTGCCTCGTCCTCTTCGGGATCGAACGCCTGGTCGGCTGGCCAGACTGGCTGACGATGGACAACACGCCGGGCGGAAAGATCACCCGGTAGCGCCGAGGAGCCGCGGGGCCGCGCGTTCGAGCCCGGCGATGATAAGGTCGCGCACCGCCCGGATGCGCGGCACTTCGGCCAGATCGACGTGGGACGCGACCCAGAGGTCCACCGCTGTCGCCGCGATCAGCCCATCCAGCCGTTCGAGCCGGGGATCGGGATCGCCCAGTATGCAGGGCAGGATCGCGCGGCCCTGACCGGCGGCGGCCATTTCCCGCAGCACGGGAAAACTGTCGCAGCGGGCCCCGATATGCGCCTCGTCGGTGATCTCTTTGATCTTCTCGCCCAGCGTGATGCGGGCGAGGTTGCCGGACAGGCCCAGCCACGCGTCCCGCCCCCCGGGTGCGCCGTAGACCGACATGCCCAGCCGGGCGGCGACCACGCCGGTCAGTTCCGGTGGCAGCTTGGCGGCGGGACGCACCGCGATGTCGGCGTCGAGCCGGGCGAGGTCGGCGTGCTGGTTCTGCGAGCTGAGTTCGATTTCCAGCCCCTCGGCGCCAAGCTGCACCGCCGCGATGATTTCCGGCAGGATGCCCAGGCAAAGAGTGTCGGTCGACGTGACACGCACGACGCCCGCCAGCGGTGATCGCGCCGCCGTGATGGCCCGCTCGACCCCGAGCGCCGCTTCCTCCACCGCCTGCATCGCATCGAGCACCCGGCGCCGTCGCGGGGCGATGCGATAGCCGCGCGCGGTCCGGTCGAACACGGCAATCCCCATGTTTTCCTCGAAGGCGTTCACCCGTCTGAGAACCGTCGCATGGTTGACGCCAAGCTTGCGCGCCGCCCCCGAGAGCGAGCCTTTGTCCGCCACGGCAAGGACGTAGCGCAGATCTTCCCAGTCCATCTGTTTCATTTCGCACAGACCCTTTGCGATTTTCCCGACTTCACCTTCATTTCCCAACAGCTAGCGTCGCAAGAAGCCAAAATCCACAGGGAGACAGCCATGATTACCATTCGCAGCGCGCTTCTGGGCCTCGCCGCCGCCGGCACGTTCGCCACCGTTCTGCCCGCCGCCAGCCACGAGCAGGGCCTGCCCGCCGCGGTGAAGGCACGCCATGCACAGATGCAGCTTTACGCCTTCAACCTCGGCACGCTCGGCGCGATGGCGCAGGACAAGATGGACTACGACGCCGAAGCCGCCAGCGCCGCCGCGTCGAATATCGTGAAACTGTCCAGCCTTGCCGCCGGACCGATGTGGGCGCCGGGCACCTCGGCGGACGATGTCGACGGCAGCCGCGCACTGCCCGCGATCTGGACCGACATGGACGGCGTGATCGAAAAGGCCGTCGCCCTGAACGAAGCCGCAGTCGCGATGGAAGCGGCGGCGGGCGAAGGGCTCGATTCGCTCAAATCTGCGTTTGGTCCCCTTGGCGGGGCCTGCGGCGACTGTCACAAAGCCTACAGGCAACCCGAATGAGCGGCGGACACGGCTGCTGAACGACCGGGCCCGATGCGGCCCGGTCTTTTTGATGTAAGGAGACCCTCATGCGCTGGATCGTTCGTCTTGTCGTGCTCGCCGTCATCGTGGCCGCCATCGGCCTGTGGGTGACGCGGCCCAAAACGGACGATGCCGAGCTGCTGGCGGGGCTTACACCAGACACGGCGCATGGCGAGCAGGTGTTCATCGCCGCAGGCTGCGCCTCGTGCCACATGGCCGAGGACGCGGATGCCGAGGACAAGCTGGTGCTGGCGGGCGGGCAACCCTTCGCCTCGCCCTTCGGCACCTTCCGCGCGCCCAATATCTCGATGGACCCCGAAGCCGGGATCGGCGACTGGGCGGCGATCGACCTGTGGAACGCGCTGCATCACGGCACGTCGCCCGAGGGTCAGCATTACTACCCCGTCCTGCCTTACGGCGCCTACATCCACATGGCGCCGCAGGATGTTGTCGACCTGCACGCCTATATGCAGACGCTTCCCGCCGATGCCACGCCGTCCCAGCCGCATGAGTTGGGCTTTCCGTTCAACATCCGCGCCTCGCTTGGCGGTTGGAAACTGCTGTTTCTGAACGACGACTGGGTGATGCAGGGCGACCTGTCGCCGGAACTCACCCGGGGGCGCGAGATCGTCGAGGGCATGGCCCATTGCGCCGAATGTCACACGCCGCGCAACGCGCTGGGCGGGCTCAAGACCGGAGCCGACTGGATGACCGGTGCCCCGAACCCCGCCGGGCGCGGGTCGTTCCCCGATCTGACGCCGCCGGAAATGTCGTGGTCCGAGGGCGAACTGGTGGAATATTTCACCTCCGGCTTCACGCCCGAATTCGACTCGGCAGGCGGGCACATGGCGCTGGTCGTCGAGAACCTTTCGCAATTGTCAGAGGAGGATCGCGCAGCGGTCGCGGCCTATGTGAAGGCGCTGCCGTTGGAGTGAGCGTCACAGCCCCGCGACGGTGAACATCAGCGGCGCGTGGTCCGAGAACCGGGCGATCCAGTCGTCGCGCGACGCGTCCTCCGCCTCGACCGCCCATCCCCCGACATGAACCTTGGCGCCCTGCCCCTGATCGACGAAGGTCAGGGTCTCGGTCGCGAACACATGGTCGAGGTCGGCGGGCGCGTAAGATGACGTCGAACCGTTATTGAACGTCGTGTCATGGGTCTTGGGCAGGCGCACCATCCCATAACGGCGAAACCGCCGATCGAGCCGCGCGATCTCCTCGGCCGCCGTGATGTCCTGATCGCTGTCCTTCAGCGTCATGCCCATGGTGTTGAGGTCACCGGCGAGGATGAACCGCACCTCCTGCCCCAACCCTTCCGACACGCCGTCCAGCGTTCTTTTCAGTCCGAAGGCCTTTTCGAACATGGCGTCGCGCAAACCGAAGCCTTCGGGCGATGGCAGGCTCTTGAGATGGTTGAACAGGATCGGCAGGTGGCTTCCATCCGGTGCAGTGACCGTCACCAGCGCACCGGGGCGCAGACCGGGGTTGTTGCGCTTGAACTCGTTCTTCTGGGTCATGAAGGCGGTGATCCCGTGGCGGATACCGATGAGCGTTTCCTGCGTCTGCGGCCCTTCGGTGATCGCGAAGACATATCCGGGCATACGGGTGACGAATTCGGAAAACACCCGGCCCGATTCCACCTCCATGATCGCGAAGATGTCCGGCGCTTCCCCGGCCACGTAATCCGCCACCCGCGCCACCCGGTCGCGCCGGCTTCCGGTGCCGGCGCCGGTGAAATGTTCGACGTTCCAGGACAGGACTTTCAGATCCACGGCGCGCTCCAATCTCTGCAATCAATGCATCGAGGATAGCCCCGCAGCGCGTGGATGGAGAGGCAGGAATTCCGCTAGATTATGACCTGCTCGCCGTCCGCATGATCGTGCCCTGCGCGGTCGCACATAGTTTTTCGGCCCCGCCGGACACCGCGAACACGTCCGCGCGCACGACGGCCTGACTGCGGCCCGAACCGACGACTTCGGCACGCGCCACCAAGGCCTCGCCCTTTCCGGGGCGCAGGTAGTTGATCTTGAACTCCTGCGTCACGCTGCCCTCACCCATGAGCGGACCGCCCGCGAAGGCGAGCGCCATGTCGGCCAGTGTCGCCACCACGCCACCGTGCGCCATGCCGAGGTGCTGGGTATGCCGGGCTTCCAGACCAAGTCGCAGTTCGGATTTTCCGAGCGAAAGCGCGACGAGTTCGACGCCGATGTCGGCCGCGAAGGGCTGCCGGGCGATGATATCGCGCCCGAGCGCCTCGATGTCGTCGTCGGTCACGCGAGGCCGAGTTTGGCGTTCCGCGCGTCGCGAAGCCGCGCGAAATCGTCACCGGCATGATAGGACGACCGGGTGAGCGGCGTGGCCGACACCATCAGGAAGCCCTTGCCGTAGGCGGCCTTTTCGTAGCTCTTGAACTCGTCCGGTGTCACGAACCGATCGACCGCGTGGTGCTTGGGCGTCGGTTGCAGGTATTGCCCGATGGTGAGGAAGTCGATGTCGGCTGCCCGCATGTCGTCCATGACCTGCATGACGCCCTGACGGTCCTCGCCCAGCCCCACCATGATCCCCGACTTGGTGAACATGCTCGGGTCCAGTTCCTTGACCCGCTGCAACAGCCGCAGCGAATGGAAATACCGGGCGCCGGGCCGCACGCTGGGATACAGCCCCGGCACGGTTTCGAGGTTGTGGTTGAACACGTCCGGTTTCGCCTCGACCACCGTTTCCAGCGCACCGGGGCTGGATTTCAGGAAGTCGGGCGTGAGGATTTCGATGGTGGTGCCGGGGGCCTGCTTGCGCACGGCGCGGATCGTCATGGCGAAATGCTCGGCCCCGCCGTCGTCCACATCGTCCCGGTCGACACTGGTGATGACCACGTGATTGAGGCCCAGCTTCTTGACCGCATCGGCCACCCGCCCCGGCTCGAACACGTCGAGCGCATCCGGGCGGCCCGTAGCCACGTTGCAGAAGGTGCAGCCGCGCGTGCAGATCTCGCCCATAATCATCATGGTGGCGTGGCCCTGCGACCAGCACTCGCCCACATTGGGGCACCCGGCCTCTTCGCAGACGGTCGAGAGCTTGTGCTCGCGCATGATCCTGTGGGTATCGGCATAGCCCTGGCCACCCGGCGCCTTCACCCTGATCCAATCGGGTTTCTTGGGCTGGGCATTGTCCGGGCGATGAGCTTTCTCGGGATGGCGGCTCGCCGGGATCTTCAGGTCACGCATGATGTCCTCCGTTCTGCCCCACATATATCCATTCGGCCCTGAATGTCACCGCGAAAACCGGGCGTCCGTTATGCAACCGGGTCATGGCTGGCCGCCGGATGCGGATTGAAATGCGCGACCGGCGCGGGCAATCGCGCCCCGAACGCGCAAATTTTCGACCGCCGAAGCCCCGGCGCCCGCCCGCATATCTGCCATGTTGCGCCGCAGCATTGTCTCTGCGCGTGCAGTATGATCTTAGAACTCCTGTAAACTTTCCGGCGATTCCAGACGGAAAGCATCAAGTTTGTACAAGAACTCAGGAGAGACCCATGAACGTCGGTGATCGTATCCCCGCCTGCACCTTCAAAACCCGCGTGCGCGATGAAAGCGTCGGTGGCCCGAACCCGTTCCGCTGGCAGGACATGACCTCGGACGATTACTTCGCGGGCAAGCGCGTCGTGCTGTTCTCGCTCCCCGGTGCCTTCACGCCGACCTGTTCGACCTACCAGCTTCCGGGCTTTGAAAAGGGCTTTTCGGATTTCGCGGCGCAGGGCATCGACGAGATCTATTGCATGTCGGTCAACGACAGCTTCGTCATGAACAAATGGGCCATTGATCAGGGCCTGACCAACGTCAAGGTGATCCCGGACGGTTCGGGTGAATTCACTAAGGCAATGGGGATGCTGGTCGCCAAAGACAACCTCGGCTTCGGGGCCCGCTCGTGGCGCTATGCGGCCATCGTGAACGACGGCGTGATCGAGGCGCTCTTTGTCGAGCCGGGCATGTGCGACAACCACGGCGAAGACCCCTACGGCGAAAGCTCGCCCGAGAACGTGCTGAAATGGCTCAAGGAAAACGCGACGGCCACGGCCTGATCGCGCCCCTTGCGTAACGTCGAAGGCCGCCTTTGGGGGCGGCCTTTTTCGTGTCGTCCGGCCAACTCGACCGACACCCGGACCGGCGCTAGACTCGTCTTGTTCCCATGAGGACAGGGAGGGTGGACCGGGCACCATGTCAGCGAAACGGAAATCCGTGCGTTTTGCGCTGGCTTTTCTGGCCTTCGTCGTGGGCCTGCCGGCCTTTGCCGATGTCGAGGTGCACGTGGTTTCGGTCGGACAAGGTCGCCAGACCGACGATTTCTACGCCCTGCCCGAGATCAACCTGCTGGTCGATCGCCCCGGTTCGGATGTGGCGCTGGTCCTGATCGACGGCGGCGAGGCGCATTGGCGGATCGAGACCACCCAAGGCACACGTATATCGGAAGTGGTCAGGGACGGGCCGGACGACGCGCCCGCCCGCGTCACCCTGTCGGGCATACCCATGCAGATCGAAGAGGGCCCCGACCTGCCCCTGGTCTTTGGGCCTGTGGGCGCGGATTATCGCGTGATGCTCGACACCGTCGGGGACAGGTTCGGGATCGACCGCATCGCCAGCTTCACCGCGTTGCACAAGGCCGGGCGGGCCGCCCTCAGGGTCGACCGGGTGGACCACGCGATAGCGGCACTGTCGCGCGATTATCTTGCCGACCACCTTGCAGAACCGCGCGACCTGCCCCCGGCGTTGCGGGGCTGGATCGAGACGCCGGGTGAAACGGGCGGTCCCGACGTCCGGTTCGATGAGACGGGGGTTACGCTGTCGGACCCTTCCGGCCTGCGGTTCCTGCCGATCACGGGGGAAGTGCCCGCCATCCTCCTGCCCGCTGCGAGCGTGTATGACCCATCCTCACACACCGTCTTTGCGGTGAGTTATGGCGGGCCGGGGTATCTTTATGCCGTCGACGCGCTCACGGGCGCTTGGCGGCTCATCGCCGGGTTGAACGACTATGACGCCTCCGCCCTGCTCTTCGATCCCGCCACCGGGCAGGTCGTCCTGACCGGAGCCTTTTCCCGGCCGGGGGATATCCGGGCCTTCACGCTGGACGGCGCCATGATATCCACCTTTATCCCGACGATCGGCTTTCCGGGGCTCACAGATCTGTTCGATTACGGCAACGAACACGGACCGCCGCTGGTGCCGCACCTGTTGCGCGATGGCTGGCTGCTCGTCTCGGCCTCGGCCCCGTCAGGTCCGGCCTATCCGAATGCGGGCGCGTTCCGGCTTTACGCGGTCGCGCTGCGCTCCGGCGAGGTGAAGCTTCTGGCCTATGGAAACGACTGAGCGGACGAGCCCTCAGCCCTCGATCATCTCCACCCGCGTCGCGTGCCGACCGCCCTCGAATTCGGCGTTCAGAAACGCGTCCACGATGTCGAGCGCGAGCCCCTCGCCCACGACCCGCGCGCCGAGCGACAGGATATTCGCGTCGTTGTGCTGGCGGATCATCCGGGCCGAGAACGTGTCGGAGCAGACGCCGCATCGGATGCCCGCGACCTTGTTCGCCGCCATCATGATGCCCTGCCCGGTGCCGCACAGGATGATCCCAAGCGCGCACTCGCCCGAGGCGACCTTTCGCGCCGCCGCCTGGCCGTGCAGCGGGTAATGCGTGCTTTCAGGCGTGGTCGGACCGATATCCACGGCCTCCCACCCCTGCGCCTCGATATGCTTGGCGATGGTCTGGCGCAGCTCGATGGCCGCGTGGTCGCTGGACAGGACGATGCGTTTGTTCTGGGTCATTTCGGGTCACTTCGCTGGAATTGCGCCCCCGTGTAGCCCGGACGACCAGACATGAAAAGGGCCGCCCGTGGCGGCCCGTTTTCCCGACTGTCGCTGCGGCTTATTCCGCCGCTTCCGGCGTGCTGCCGTCGCTGGCGCCCTGCGTGGCCTCGGCCATGTCGCCTTCGGGCTTCTTGGCGCGGGGTTTGCGCGGGGCGCGGGGTTTTTTCGGCTTTTCGGCGGGCGTATCGTCCGCCTTCTGCGCGTTCTCCGGCGTTTCGACCAGACCGTTGTCGTCGTCCTGCGCCGTTACGATCACGTCGGGCTGGGGCGACGAACCGGGATCGTAATTGTCGTTCGACCGATCGCGGTTCTGCTTTTCCTCGCGGCGCTGGGCATCGCGGTTCTTGCGCTGGTTGTTCCCGTTGCCGTCGTTGTTGCCGTTCGACTGATTGTCGTGCTGGCCGTTGCCGCCGCTGTTCCCGCCCTGCTGGGGCTGGTTCTGCTGGCGCTTGGCCTCGGCATCCTTCTGGGCTTCGGACAGCAGGCGCGCATAGTGCTCGGCATGCTGTTGAAAGTTCTCGCCCGCCACGCGGTCGTTGCCGAGGAAGGCATCGCGCGACAATTGCGTGTACTTGTCGATGATCTGCTGCGGGGTGCCGCGCACCTTGCCCTCGGGACCGGAGCTGTCGAAGACCCGGTTGATGTTGTTAGAGGGGGAGCGGTTGCGGTTGTTCTTCCCGCGCGAACGTGATTTCGAAGATCTCATAAGTTCCTGTATCCAGCCTGTTTTCTGGCTCTCGGTCCGCGCAACTCCTCCGCTGCGTCTCTGCGGTCCGGCTTTTCGGCTTGTCGCACCGAGAGGCGAACGGCCTCATCAGGTGCTATCCTTGAGTAAACACGCAGGTCAGGGCGTGACAAGGGGCATTTTGTCGTTTCCGTAAGATAACCGGAGATTTTTGCCACTATGTGACGTGAAAACCCTGAGAAATCGTTAGGAATGCGGGGCGCGGGCACCGATCACCCGGTCCCTTCCATCCATGTCGGGGTGAATCCGCACGTCTTCAAGCCCTGCCGACGCGAAAATGTCGGACACGGCGCGGCCCTGCCGAAACCCGATTTCCACCAGTATCCGCCCGCCCGGGTCCATATGGGCCAGCGCCCCGGCCGCGATCTTGCGGTATGGGTCCAGCCCGTCCCCACCGGGGGTGAGCGCCATCTGCGGGTCGAACCCCAGCACTTCGGGCGCGAGCGAGGGCATTTCGTCTGCGGCGATATAGGGCGGGTTGGACACGATCAGGTCGAAGCGGCCCTGAACCCGCGCGAACCAATCCGAGGCGAGGAAGGTCAGACGGTTGTCCACCCCGTTCAGCGTGGCGTTGCGCGCAGCGACCTTCAGCGCCGGGTCCGACAGGTCCGTGGCGACAGCGAAAGCCTCGCGCCATTCGGCGAGCAGCGTGACGGCGAGGATGCCCGATCCGGTGCCGAGGTCGAGGATGCGCGACGGCGGCGCGCCGGTCAGGGCTTCGGCGATCAGCGTCTCGGTTTCGGGGCGCGGGTCCAGAACGTCGCGGGTGACCGTGAAATCCCGGCCCCAAAACTGCCGCCGCCCGATGATCTTCGACACCGGCTCGCGTGCGATCCGGCGCTCGAGCATGTCCTCGTAGGCCAGCATGTCGGCGGGCGAGACCTGCATGTCGCGCTCCAGCGAAAGCCGCATGACCTCGATCCGCAAGACCTGAGCGAGGAGGAGTTGGGCGTCGCGCGCCGCACCGTCGATCCCCGCCTCGCGCAGCCGCGTGGTGCCCATCGCCAGCGCGCCCGACAGGATCAACCTTCGAGCTCCGCCAGTTTCGCGGCCTGATCCGCCTCGATCAGCGCGTCGATCACCTCGTCCAGATCGCCCTGCATCACGTCGCCCAGCTTGTAGAGCGTCAGGTTGATCCGGTGGTCCGTCATGCGCCCTTGCGGGAAATTATAGGTGCGAATGCGTTCCGAGCGGTCGCCCGACCCCACCTGCGCCTTGCGGGCCGAGGCGCGTTCGTCATGGGCGCGCTGGCGTTCGGCGTCGAACAGCCGGGTTTTCAGCACCTGCATCGCGATCTCGCGGTTGCGGTGCTGGGATTTCTCGGAACTGGTCACGACGATCCCGGTGGGGATGTGCGTGATGCGCACGGCGGAATCGGTCGTGTTGACATGCTGGCCGCCCGCCCCGGAGGCGCGCATGGTGTCGATGCGGATGTCGGCGGGGTCGATGTGGATGTCCACATCCTCGGCCTCGGGTAGCACCGCCACCGTGGCCGCCGATGTGTGGATGCGCCCGCCGCTTTCGGTTTCCGGCACCCGCTGGACCCGATGCACGCCGGATTCGAACTTCAGCCGGGCAAAGACGCCATCGCCCGAGACCCGCGCCACGACATCTTTCACGCCGCCCACCTCGGTCAGGCTTTGCTCCAGCGTGTCGAATTTCCACCCCCGCGCCTCGGCATAGCGTTGGTACATGCGCAGTAGATCGGCCGCGAAGAGTGATGCCTCGTCACCGCCCGTACCGGGCCGGATTTCCACCATCGCGGGGCGCGCATCCGCCGCATCACGCGGAAGCAGCGCCACCCGCATCGCCTGCTCCATGACCGGAAGCCGCTCACGCAAGGCCGGCAGTTCGTCTTCCGCCAGTTCGCGCATTTCCGGGTCCGACAGCATCGCCTCGGCGTCTTCGATGTCCGACAGAAGCTGGCGGAAGGCCGCGATTTCCTCGACCACAGGCTTCAGTTCGGCATATTCGCGCCCGACCTCGGCGATTTCGTCGCCGGACAAGCCCTGAGACATCTTCGCCTCAAGGAATTGGAATCGCTGTGTGATCGCGTCGAGTTTGTCGAGTGGCACCATCCGGGTCTCGTCGCGCAAAGCCGTGATTTGGTCAAGCCCGTGTTATCGGCTACCGTAACCCATGCGCGCCCTGTTCCCCCTGCTTTTCACCGCCGCGCCGGCCCTGGCCGATCCCGACTGCTTCTGCACGGATCGCGAGGGCGCGCGGGTCGAACTGGGGCAGGAAATCTGCATGACGGTCGATGGCCGCGCCTTCATGGCGCGCTGCGAGATGACGCTGAACACGCCGTCATGGAAACCGACGGGCGAGATGTGCGTGTCCTCACGCCTCCGCTTCGAGCCGGTCGAACCAGCGCGTAACCTTGGCCGCGTTCACCCCCATGTCGCCCTTGCCGAACACCAGATGCGACTGGACATGCAGATTGCCGTCCTCGACCCAGATCACCGCGATATCCGGGAATGCCCAAAGCTTTGAGCGCGTGACGAAGGTCGCGGGGTCGGTGCCGTCGCCGATCCGCTCGGTGCGCGGGGTGGCGGCCGCGATCTCGACCATCCTGTCCAGCGCGTTTTCCGGCAGGTCCGACAATGGGCGGACCACCTTGATCCCGCCGATCGAGGGATGGACGCCCTCGGCATCCGGGCCGGGCTTCGCACTCAGGCGGTCCTGTGGCAGCGGAGACACCCGGACCCAGAGTCCGAAGACGATGACGAGCGCGACGAGAACGCCGATGATTTTCAGGAGCATTTGGCCTCCGACCTGTTAGCTTGGGCTCAGGTTAACGGCATTTCGGAGGAAGACCATGGTTTTGCGGATATTCGTGATCGCGGCCACCCTGCCCGCAGCAGTGCTCGCCCAGGCATACGATGGGGTCTATTACCCGTCCGGCATGAGCGGCTGGTCCTGTCAGACCATCGGCATGGACGGGGGCGCCGTGGCCATCCAAGACGGGCAGTTGATGGGGGTCGAGAACACCTGCGACCTTATGAACCCGGTCGGTGTCACGGGGATGGAGGCGACGCTTTACGATATGGAATGTTCCGCCGAGGGCACGACCTATACCGAGCGCGTCATGCTGATGCGGTCGGGTGAAGGGGTCTATGTCATCCGCGACGGATTCGTCGCCGAATGGTCCCGCTGCGAGTGAGCGGAGCGGGCTTGCGCCCGCACATCGTCAGCACGGGCCCGCCTGCGGGCGGGCCCGTGCGGGCGGAGGGAGGCCAGCCTCCCTGACCGGATTTGCAGGCAAATCCGGCCCACCCTCCGAGGTTTTTCGAAACAGAGAAGGGATCAGCGGCGGGTATAGCCCCAGAGGCTGAGGATCTCGACCGCGACATGGGCGCCCGCGATGGCCGTGGCGCCCGTGGGGTCGAAGGGAGGCGACACCTCGACGATATCGCCGCCGACGATGTTCGTGCCCTTGAGCCCGCGCAGGATCGCCGCCGCCTGCGCCGAGGTGAGCCCGCCCCAGACCGGGGTGCCGGTGCCGGGGGCGAAGGCGGGGTCGAGCCCGTCGATATCGAAGGTGAGATAGGCCTGCGCGTCGCCCACGACCGATTTGATCCGCTCGACGACCGCTTTCGGACCTATGTCGTGCACCTCGGGCGCGTCGATCACGGTGATGCCGAGCGTATCCTCGTTCACGGTGCGGATCCCGATTTGGACGGAATGCGCGGTGTCGATCAGCCCCTCCTCGACCGCGGTGTAGACGAAGGTGCCGTGATCCACGCGGGCCGGGTCCGGGTTTTCCCAACTGTCGGTGTGGGCGTCGAACTGGATAAGCGCCAAGGGCCCGTGCTTCGCCACATGGGCGCGCAGGATCGGAAGCGTGATCGAATGGTCGCCGCCCAGCGTCACCACCGCGCAATCCTGCGCGAGGATGCCCGCGATGTGGCGTTCGATCCGGTCGCGGATCTCGACCGGGGCCGCGTAATCGAAGGCCATGTCGCCGTAATCCGCGATGGCGAAGGTCGACATCACGTCGTAATCCCAGCCATAGGGCGGTTCGGGGGTTTGCAGCGCCGAAGCTTCGCGGATCGCACGTGGGCCGAGGCGCGTGCCGGGCCGGTTGGTCACCGCCTGATCGAACGGAATGCCCGTGACCGCGATATCGGCATGGGTCAGATCTTTGGTGTAACGGCGGCGCAGGAAACTGGTCGCGCCCGCGAAGGTGTTCTCGAACGCGAGCCCCTTCATCTCGTCCCGCGTGAATGCGACATCGACTTCGTTCTGTGCGTCTTCGAGCGACATGGTGCCTCCTCAATGGTCGCGCGCAGGGTGCCACCGGGCCGCATCCCCCGCAAGCTCTGGCGATGCGCGGCGCGCTTTGCTACGGGTTCGGACGAAGGAGACGCTCATGACGAATTCGGACGACATCGTGCACGACCCGGCAGGCGGCATCCCCCGGTTGGTCGAGATCATGCGGCGCCTGCGCGACCCGGACACGGGCTGCCCGTGGGACATCGAGCAGGATTTCGCGACCATCGCGCCCTATACCATCGAAGAGGCCTATGAGGTGGCCGACGCGATCGAGCGCGAGGCATGGGGCGAGCTGCGCGGCGAATTGGGCGATCTGTTGTTCCAGTCGGTGTTTCACGCACAGATGGCGTCCGAACGCGGGCTGTTCGACATCGACGACGTGGCCAACACCATGTCGGACAAGATGGTCGCGCGCCATCCTCATGTGTTCGGAGACGAAACCCGCGACAAGTCCGCCGAACAGCAGACCGTGGACTGGGAGACGATCAAGGCCGCCGAGCGTGCAGCGCGGGATCGTGGCGGGGTGCTGGACGATGTGGCGCTGGGCCTGCCCGCGCTCTTGCGGGCGGTGAAGCTTCAGAAACGGGCCGCGCGGGTGGGGTTCGACTGGCCCGACCTCGCGCCGGTGCTCGACAAGGTGGCCGAGGAGGCGCGCGAGGTGGTCGAGGCGCGGGATCACCTGTCGCACGCGGAACTGACCGAGGAGATCGGTGATCTTTTCTTCGTGCTGGCCAACGTGGCGCGGCATCTGAAGGTCGATCCGGAGGCGGCCTTGCGCGGCACCAATGCCAAATTCGTGCGCCGCTTCCGGGGGATAGAAGCGCGGCTTCAGGCGATGGGGAAACGCCCAGAGGACAGCGACCTTGCCGAGATGGATGCGCTCTGGGAGGCCGTGAAAGCCGAGGAGAAGGCCGGCGCGAATTCCTGATTGTTTCCGTGTGGTATTGACCTGACGAATTTAGTCAGATTTAACGCGGGCGAACGCAATACGGAGGATTCCATGTTCCGCACCACCATCACCGCCGCCTGCCTTGCCGCGACCGCAATGCCGGCGCTCGCCGAGGTCAACGTCTATTCCTACCGCCAGCCGGAGCTCATTCAGCCGCTGGTCGATGCCTTCACCGAAGACACCGGGATCGAGGTCAACGTGGCCTTCCTGAACACCGGCATGGTCGAACGGCTTCAGGCCGAAGGGCAGCGTTCGCCCGCGGACGTGATCCTGACGACCGACATCTCGCGCCTTGCCGAACTGGTGGCCGCCGACGTGACCCAGCCGGTCGACAGCGAAACGCTCACCACGCAGATCCCGGAAAACCTGCGCGACCCCGGCAACCAGTGGTTCGCACTGACCACCCGCGCCCGCGTCGTCTATGCCTCGAAAGAGCGCGTGGCCGAGGGCGAAGTCACGACCTACGAGGATCTCGCGGACCCGAAATGGGAGGGGCGCATCTGCACCCGGTCCGGCACCCATGCCTATATGGTCGCGCTCACCTCGGCGGCGATTCACCACATGGGCGAAGAGGGCGCGAAAGCCTGGCTCGAAGGCGTGAAATCCAACCTCGCGATGAAGCCGCAGGGCAACGACCGGGCGCAGGTCAAATCGATCTGGGCCGGCGAATGCGACATCTCGCTGGGTAACACCTATTACATGGGCGAAATGCTGGACGACCCGGAACAGACCGAATGGGCCAACTCGGTTCGCATCGAGTTTCCGGTGTTCGAAGGTGGCGGCACGCACGTCAACGTCTCGGGCATGGCGATGACCAAGGCCGCGCCGCACCGCGAAGATGCGCTGGCGTTCATGGAGTTCCTCGCCTCGGACAAGGCGCAGGAAATCTATGCCGAAGCCGTGCACGAATACCCGGTGGACCCCGAAGTGCCGAACGCGCCGATGGTCGAAAGCTGGGGCAGCTTCACCGCCGATGACGTGGCGCTGATGGATCTGGCCAAACTGCGCCCCGACGCGCTGCGCATCACGCAGGAAGTCGACTACGACGGCTGACCCCTTCGGGTCACACCGTCCGGCGGTCAGGGGGAACGGCGCTCGATCCTGAGCCAGATGCCATCCTTGCCGCGCACGGTCAGATGGGCGACCGGCATTGCCGGTCTGCCCGCGACCGTCTCGAACCGGAACCGGCGCAGAAGCATGGCCAGAAGGAGCGGTCCTTCGGCCATCGCGAACCCGGCCCCGGTGCAGACCCGTTGTCCCGCCGAGAACGGCATATAGGCCTCGCGCAGACAGGTCTTGCCGTTCTCGGTCGCGAACCGGCCCGGATCGAAGTCGTCCGGCCGCTCCCACAAGCGCTCATGGCGGTGCTGGTGCCACGGGCTGAGGACGATCTGCGCCCCCTTCGGCACGTCACGGTCCCGGAAATGCTCGGGACAGGCCGCTTCGCGCACCATCATGGGCACCGGGGGGTAGAGCCGCAGAGCTTCGCGGAACACGTCGCGCGCGATCCGCAGGCGCGACACGGTCCCGAACTCCGGCGTGTCGCCCAGATGCGCCCGCGCCTCCTCCGCCACCCTGTCCTGCCACTCGGGGAACAGGGCGAGCAGGTAGAGCGTCCAGGCCAGGGCCGAGGCCGAAGTCTCATGCCCCGCCAAAAAGAAGATCGCCACCTGATCGACCATCTCGGCGGTATCGAAGGTCTCGTGCGTGACCGGATCGCGGGTCGTCATGATCTTGGTCGCCAGATCGTCGGGTGCCGTGCCTGCCTCGATCGCCGCCATGCGGTCCGCCGTCATCTGCGTGATGAGCGCGCGAATCTCGGCCGCCGTCCGTTTGGTCGCCCGGCTGTGAAAACGGGGAAACCACTTCGGCAAGGGCAGCACCGCGCCAAGGTTCAGGACCGGTTGCGCGCGCTGGTGCTCGCGGAATTTCTCGAACACGCGCGAGGCGGTCCGATCCTCGATGGGGACAGAGAACAGGGTGCGAAAGATCACATCGGCGGCGGCATGGCTGGTCTCGGGCTCGATATCGACCGCCTGACCCACAAGCGTCTCCATCCGTGCCTCGGCCGCCTGCCCCGCCGCCCACATCGCCGGAAACGTGTCGCGCAGCCGACCGCCTTCGAAGGCCGGGTCGATGATCCGGCGTTGCCGCTTCCACGTCTCGCCGTTGGTCACGAAGACCGAATTGCCCAGAAGCGGGGCCAAACCTTCGCGGATACGGTCGGATTTCGGGAAATCGTTGGGGCGGTCCTTCAGCACCAGTTTCGTCAGCGCCGGGTCGTTGCAGAGATAGGACCGGAAGAACGGCGTGCGGAACTCGGCCATCCACGCACGGTACAGGTGGCCGGGCTGGGCCGACAGGATATCCTCGCGAAAGAGCCGCGCATAACGGCGCAGCGATATGCGGCCCGGACGCGGGGCGGGCTTGGGCGGCTGCATCACGACGCCATGCTCGTGAATTTCGACGCCGCCACTCTGATCGCGCTTTGCGAGGGGGCGCGCCCCGCGAACCGCTCGGCCAGCGTGAGCGGCCCTGCCGTGATGCGGAAATAGTCATAATCGCCGGGACGGTCGAAGGCGCAGAGATACTGGAAATGCAGCCGGAAGAACCGCCAGCGCAATTCCTTCCAACGCTCCGGGCTGAGGGTCTGGGTGAAGGCCGCCGAGATCACAAGCGGCCAGCGTTGTCCCTCGGGCGCGACCCCCGACACCGCCACCGGATCGCATAGCGCGAAAGCGCAGCCATCCCCGGGCGCGGTCACGTCGAGCCAGAACAGGCTGTCGGAGGTGGACAGATCGTGCAGATCGCGCCTGAGCCGGTCGGCATCCCTGAGGAACGACACCATCGGCACCACCTGCCCCAGCGTGAGAAAGCCAAGCGCGGGCCCGTCCGCCGGAATGCGCCCGGCCCGGTCCAGATCGGCAAGGATCGACACGCCGAGATGCGCGCCCGACGAATGGCCGACGACCAGCACCTCGTCCACGTCCTCGGCAAGCGCGGCGGCGATCTGGTCCGCGAACGCGGCGATCCGCGCCTCAAGCTCCGGCGGATTGGCCCCCCGAGAGCGGGCCGAATAGGCGTAATCGTGCATGAGGTAATAGACGAACAGCTTGTTATCGTAACGCCGGAACGCGCGCAGCACGGCTACCAGCACGGCGACGAGCGCCAGCCAGAACACGAGATGCGCCAGCACACCCGGCACCACCGCGCCCACCGCCCATTTCAGAATGCCGCCCACGATCCAGCCCGCGAGCAGCGCGACGACCAGTTGCAGGATCAGCATCCCGACCGGATAGAGCGCGGCCATCACCGGCCCCTTGCGCAACCGCATCAGCCGCCACAGCGCCCCCGACCCGATATAGGTCCAGGCCGTGCGCGCCATCAGCAGATAGGTCTGGGGAATGTTCAGCGCCATCGATGTGCGCACGATGTCGGACCAGACCAGCACGTCGAACTCCGCCTCGACCTCGCCGCCCTCGATCGCGCCGTCGACCTGCCAGCCATAGGTCGCGCCGCCCTGACGGCCCACGAGGCCGATCTCATAGCCCGAAATCGCCGCCTGCGCCGCCCCTTCGCTGCGGTAGAGCTCACGGTAGCGGCGGGGATGAATCGGGTCGTAGCCGGGGATGTAGAACACCCGCCGCCGCCTCACGCTCTGTCCTAGCCCGTCCGTCATCGCTCACTGCCTCTTTCGCGAAACGATAGCCCCCGTTTCCGGCGAAAATAAGCCCCTCACGCGACAATCCGGGCGCAGGCCCGCTCTCTTCTTCGGTCCAAAAATACCTCGGAGGGGGTCCGGGGGAGGCAGCGCCTCCCCCGGTGGATCGCCGCGCCCCAGCGCGGCGAAACTCAGCCCAGTGTCGCGAGCGCCGGAAAGGTTTCGAGAAGCCAATAAGAAAACGCCGAAAAGCCCCCGGTCAGCATCAAGAGGCCGATGGTCCACAGAAGCAGCCCCATAATCCGCTCGATCCGCTCCATATGCCGCTTCATCCAGCCCATGACGCCCTTCATCCGGGGGAAGAACGCGGCGACCAGCAGGAACGGAATGCCCAGCCCCGCCGCGTAGATGGCCAGAAGGAAGGTGCCCCTCGCCACGTTCGCCTCGGATGCCGCGAGCGACAGGATCGCGCCCAGTTGCGGGCCGATGCAGGGCGTCCAACCGAAGGCGAAGGCCAGCCCAAGAAGATAGGCGCCGAAGGCACTCCCCCCTTGGTCGCCCGCGTCCAGCCGCGCCTCGCGGTTCAAGAAGGGGATCGTGAAGATGCCAAGAAAATGCGCCCCGAACACCATGACCACGATCCCGGCCAAGGTGTTGAAGATGCTTTGGTTTTGCAGAAAGAACGCGCCGAAGGCACTCGCGGCGAATCCCATGAACAGGAACACCGTGGACAGGCCCAGCACGAAAAACAGCGCCGCGACCGTCGCCTTGCGCGACGATCTCGCGCCCTCGGACAACTCCGTGACGCTCACGCCCGACATATAGGCCAGATAGGGTGGCACGATGGGCAGCACGCAGGGGCTGAGAAAACTCAAAAGCCCCGCGACCAGCGCGATGAGAAGCGCGGGCAGAAGGCTCGCGTCGATAAGGTCTATCCCGAACATGCTCCCCCTCTACCCGGCTCCGCGCCCGCCGTCACCTGCCACAACGTCACATCCGGGCGATGGACTTGTAACACCTTCGGCAGTATGCGCTTGGCCATGGATCACGACGTGGAAATCGACGCCATCGGGCTTCTCTGCCCCTGGCCGGTGCTGAAGGCAGGCAAGGCCCTGCGCGGGATGCAGCCCGGTCAGGTTCTGCGCCTGCTCGCCACCGACCCGGTTGCCGTGATCGACGTGCCGCATTTCTGCGCCGAGGAAGGGCACACGCTGATCTCGACCGACGACGACGGTGCCGCCACCGCCTATACGATCCGCAAGGGCGCCTAGCCGGACCGTCCGTCGCAATGGCCTGATCTCAAAAGAAAAAGGGGAGCCCATGGCTCCCCAGTTTCGCTGATAAGGCTCGTCATTGTACCGCCCGGTTGTTTTCTGCCTGCGGCCCTATCCGCGTCAGGGGCGAGCGCACCCGCCCCGTGTCTCGTCTCATCCGGCGTCGCGCGCCCGTGCCATCGCAGGCACCGCCCCGTCGGTCAGGAAGTAGGCCACCCCCTGCGTCAGGTCGAATTCCCGCACGTGGAGCGTGATCGTCTCGCCGGTGTCGGTCACGAAGGTGAGCGGCCCTTCGCTTTCCGACCCGATCATCGCGGCGGGCACGCGGAACGCGCCCGACCCGTGTGTTTCGCCGCCGCCGATGGTCAGGAGAATGCGAAGGTCCATCCGCTCGGTCTCGTGACCATCGACCAGAAAAGACCCCCGGTAATCTCTCAGCTCCATCGTCCGCGCTCCTCAGCTACAGCCGCTCGTCGCGCCGCAGGTGTTGCACTTCATGCAGGTGCCGTTGCGCACCAGCGTGTAGTTGCCGCAGTCGCCGCAGGCCTCGCCCTCGTAGCCCTGCATCTTCGCCTTGGCGCGGGCGTCCATCGTCATGACGGTCCCGGTCCCGAGCGAGGTTGCGGGTTCCGCGACCATCGAGCCTCCGGCCATGCCCCCCGACGTGGCGGGCACCAGCGTGTTCAGCGCCGTGAGCGCGTCGTCGGTGCCCGTGGACTGGCCGCCCTGAAGCACCACCAGTTCCTGCGGCAGACGCTTGCGCAGGTAGCCGGTCGAGGACACCTGTTTCAGCATCTCGAGCGAGCGGGTCGCGGCGGTCTCGGACATTTCCTTGACGTTGGCGACGCCCTCTTCCTGACCGCGGCCCACATCGTCGAAGGACGAGCCTTCGGGCTTCACATGGGCCAGATCTGTGCGGTCGAGGTAGGACACCGCAAGCTCGCGGAAGATGTAGTCGAGGATCGACGTCGCGTTCTTGATCGTGTCGTTGCCCTGCACCATCCCGGCCGGCTCGAACTTGGTGAAGGTGAAGGCGTCCACGAACTCCTCCAGCGGCACGCCGTATTGCAGGCCGACCGACACGGCGATGGCGAAGTTGTTCATCATCGCCCGGAAGCCTGCGCCTTCCTTGTGCATATCGATGAAGATCTCGCCCAGTTGCCCGTCGGAGTATTCGCCGGTGCGCAGGTAGACCTTGTGACCGCCGACGATGGCTTTCTGGGTGTACCCCTTGCGGCGATCCGGCATCTTTTCGCGGCCCGCGCGGGCGACTTCCTTGATGACCACCTTCTCGATGATCTTCTCGGCCAGCACTTCGGCTTTCTGCTGCGGCGTGCCGGTGGCGAGGATTTCCTCGGCCTCGTCGTCGTCTTCGACCAGAGCGGCGGCCAGCGGTTGCGACAGCTTGGAGCCGTCACGGTAGAGCGCGTTCGCCTTGATCCCCAGCGACCACGACAGTTCGTAGGCGCGCTGACAATCTTCGATGGTCGCGTCGTTCGGCATGTTGATCGTCTTCGAGATCGCCCCGGAGATGAACGACTGGGCGGCGGCCATCATGTAGATGTGCGCATCCGTGGACAGGAACCGCTTGCCCTTCTTGCCGCAGGGGTTGGCGCAGTCGAACACCTTGTAGTGCTCTTCTTTCAGGTGCGGCGCACCCTCCAGCGTCATGGTGCCGAGCGCGTGGTCGTTGGCCGCTTCGATATCACCCTTGGAGAACCCGAGGTGCTTCAGCAGATCGAAGGTCGGGTCGTTCAGCTCGTCGCCAAGGCCAAGATCGTTGCGGCAGAACTCTTCGCCCAGCGTCCACTGGTTGAACAGGAACCGGATGTCGAAGGCGGACGCGAGGCCCTTTTCGATCTTCTGGATTTCGGCATTGCCGAAGCCCTTGTTCATCAGTGTCTGGGTGTTGATCCCCGGCGCGTTGCCAAGGCTGCCGTGACCGACCGCATAGGCGATGATCTCTTCAATCTGGGCCGAAGAATATCCAAGCTTTTCAAGGGCTGCCGGGACGGAGCGGTTGATGATCTTGAAGTAGCCGCCACCGGCCAACTTCTTGAATTTCACCAGCGCGAAGTCCGGTTCGATGCCGGTCGTATCGCAATCCATGACCAGACCGATGGTCCCAGTCGGCGCGATCACCGACACCTGTGCGTTGCGGTAGCCGTGCTTTTCACCCAGCGCGAGGGCTTCGTCCCAAGACGACATGGCGAGGTCGACGAGCGCCTTGTCCGGGCAGCCTGCGTGGTCAAGGGCGACCGGCTTGATGTCCAGCGCCTCGTAGCCGTCCGTGGCGCCATACGCCGCCGTGCGGTGGTTGCGAATGACGCGCAGCATGTGGTCGGCGTTGCGCTTGTAGCCGTCGAAGGCGCCAAGCTCACCGGCCATTTCAGCCGAAGTTGCGTAAGCCACACCCGACAGGATCGCGGTCAGCGCCCCGGTCAGCGCCCGGCCCTCTTTCGAGTCGTAGCCGAGGCCCATGTTCATCAGCAGGCCGCCGATGTTGGCGTAACCCAGACCCAGCGTGCGGAAGTCATAGGACAGTTGCGCGATTTCCTTGGACGGGAACTGCGCCATCGTCACCGAGATTTCCAGCGTCACGGTCCACAGGCGCGTGGCGTGCATGTAGTCCTCGGCCTGGAACGTGCCGTCCTTGAGGAAGGTGAGCAGGTTCATCGAAGCGAGGTTACAGGCCGTGTCGTCGAGGAACATGTATTCCGAGCACGGGTTCGAGCCCCGGATCGCGCCGTCTTCCGGGCAGGTGTGCCATGCGTTGACGGTGTCGTGGTACTGGATGCCCGGATCGGCACAGGCCCAAGCGGCGTGACCGATGTTCTCCCACAGATCGCGCGCCTTGATGGTCTTGGCGACCGAGCCGTCGGTGCGGCGGATCAGTTCCCAGTCGGCATCGGCTTCGACGGCCTTGAGGAAGGCGTCGGTGACGCGCACCGAGTTGTTCGAGTTCTGGCCCGAGACGGAGGCGTAGGCTTCCGAGTCCCAGTCGGTGTCGTAGGTCGGAAACTCAATGGATGCATAGCCTTGGCGGGCGTAGTCGAGAACGCGCTTGATGTAGGTCTCGGGGATCGCGACCTTTTTCGCGGCGCGCACGGCGTCCTTGAGTTGCGGATTCTCTTTCGGATCGGTGGCGGCGTCGATCGAGCCGTCCCAGCCGTGGATCGCGGTGAAGATGTCGTTCAGGTGACGCTCGTGCATCTTGGAGCCGGCGACGAGCGAGGCGACCTTCTGCTCTTCTTTCACCTTCCAGTTGATGTATTCCTCGATATCCGGGTGATCGGCATCGACGATGACCATCTTGGCGGCGCGGCGCGTGGTGCCGCCCGACTTGATCGCACCGGCGGCGCGGTCACCGATCTTGAGGAAGCCCATGAGGCCCGAGGATTTACCGCCGCCCGACAGCGGCTCGTTCGCGGCGCGCAGCGACGAGAAGTTGGTGCCGGTGCCGGAGCCGTATTTGAACAGGCGGGCTTCGCGGACCCACAGGTCCATGATGCCGCCGTCACCCACCAGATCGTCGCCGACCGACTGGATGAAACAGGCATGCGGCTGCGGATGTTCGTAGGCGGAGGCCGACTTGGTCAGCTCCTTGGTTTCGAAATCGACGTAGTAGTGACCCTGCGACGGGCCGTCGATGCCATAGGCCCAGTGCAGGCCGGTGTTGAACCACTGGGGCGAGTTCGGCGCGGCCATCTGTTTGGCCAGCATGAAACGCATCTCGTCGTAGTAGGCGCGCGCGTCTTCCTCGGTCGAGAAGTAGCCGCCCTTCCAGCCCCAATAGGCCCAGGCACCCGCGAGACGGTCGAACACCTGCTTGGACGAGGTTTCGCCACCGAAACGCTCGGCCTTGTCCATGGCGTCGAGCGCCTTGGTGTCGGGGACGTGGCGCCACAGGAACTCAGGCACGCCGTCTTCCTTGACCGGCTTCAGCGCGGCGGGAACGCCCGCCTTGCGGAAATACTTCTGTGCGATGACGTCGGAGGCCACCTGGCTCCAGCTTTCCGGGATCTCGATATCGTCGAGCTTGAACACGATGGTCCCGTCCGGGTTGCGGATCTCGGAGGTCGCGCGGGTGAACGTGATCGCGTCGTATGCGTCTTTGCCTGCCTCGGTGAACTTGCGTGCGATTTTCATTTTGGCCCCTGTGTCTCTCAATGCCGGTCACTGGATGGATCACTGCTCACGCTGACCCACGTCTCAACTCGTGCTGGCGGGGCCGGCGCGAAGGGAAAAACGGCCCCGGTCGCCGGAACATCGTTTCCCGGCAACTGTCGCGGCCCCTTTGTTGGGGTCCGATGTGAGGCTAACTATCCCTACCCGCCGACAGCCACTATATGTTGTGGCTTTCCGACCAGCACAAACAAACTGACGTAGGGGGGCGCACCCGTCAACGCGTTTTCAGGCCCCGTTAACCTCTTTTTTTCGTTGACGCTGACGCGCAGTGATTCATCCCCAACCCGCCCGCGCAGAGTCGTCGAAAAAGGCGTCGGATTTTCAGGCCTTTCTGTCATCAAACTGTCAAAAAGGATGAGTGTTGTGGGTAACTCAAGTCGCGACGCTACATATTGCGTGCGCGCCACAGTCCAGCACTCAATGTTCGATTCTGCATCGTTTCGCACAAGATTCGAGCCGAGAGCACACCACATATATTGTTAATGAACCAAATCGGACACCAGATATGGGCAGTCCAAAAGGATATAGGTCGCAGAATCGCATCCCGCCGATTCCCGGTCGACGGTCCTCGCGGGCGGGGGGACGGATGCAGGACGAGGGGAATGGTCGGGGCGGCGAGATTCGAACTCACGACCTTCTGTACCCAAAACAGACGCGCTACCAGGCTGCGCTACGCCCCGACGTGCGCCTCTCTACAAAGAGCGACGAGCGATGGAAAGACCTATTGCGCGGCGCAGGACCAGGCGGCCGCGTCGCCGAAGGCGGGATGGCGCATTTCGGCCCCCGCCTCGATCCCGATGGCCCCGGCCAGACCGCCCCGGATCTCGAGCACGGCCAGAATATCATCGCCACCCCGGATCGGCGTCAGATCGCCCGGCACCGCGTTCTCGTGCACGTTGCGCACGACGCCGTCGGCCCCAACGAAGATCATGTCGAGCGGGATCAGCGTGTTCTTCATCCAGAACGAGGCCGGGCGCGGGCTTTCATAGATGAACAGCATCCCCTGCCCGGACGGCAGGCTTTCGCGAAACATGAGCCCCTGCGCGCGCTCCGCGTCGTCGTCCGCGATCTCGACCGAGAACCGGGCGGTTCCGAACGCGCCACGCAGATCGACCTGTGCTTCATCACAGGTCTGGGCCGTCAGGGGGCCGGCCAGACACGCGGCCAGCAAAACACTCGTTACTTTCACGTCAGTCCTCTCCGTCCAAGGCCGCGTCCCAGGATGTCACCAACAGCGCCATGCGCCCACGTTCGCCCATCGCCGCGCGCATTCCGATGGCTTCGCCCGGTTGCAGGTCGGCAAGACCCGACCGGCGCAATACCTCGACATGGATGAACACGTCCTCCGGTTTACCGAAGGCGTTGGCGAAACCAAAGCCCTTACCCTTGTCGAACCATTTCACCCGCGCCGGTTCCAACGGGTCGGCGCGCGACAGGTCCAGATCCTCGGTGAACGTGCTGGCGATCGTCTCTTCGCTTTCGGCGGCATGAATGGCGAGCACTTCGACCGCCTGCATCCCGCGCGGCGTATCCTGCACGACGATCTCGATCCCGGCCCGGTCCGCGACCGAGCTTTGACCGAAGTTCCGAAGCACGTTGGCGTGTAGAAGAATGTCAGGCCCGCCCTGATCGGCGACCACGAAGCCAAACCCCTTGGCGGGGTCGAACCACTTTACCGTGCCACGCTGTACATAGCGGCCCGACGCTGTGTCGTCGTCCATGTCAAAGCACACCTTGTTGTCCAGCATCCCCAATTCCAAATGTGGACGATTGTGCAAAATGAAACAAGATGGCCGACCCTGACTTTTTCGACAGGACGCACGTTTTTCAACAAAGAATCACGGCTGTAAACGCTGGATTTTCCACGATGTTTGTGCTGACTCACGCGACCAGCGGAATCGGTCGTGCAGCCGGAACGCGCCGTCGGCCCAGAATTCCATCTCGGTCGGGACGATCCGAAAGCCACCCCAGAACGGTGGCCGCTTGGGATGCGTGCCGTGGGTCGCGGTCACTTTCGCCACCTCCGCCATGAGCGATGTCCGGCTGTCGAGCGGCTGGCTCTGGTGCGAGGCCCAGGCACCGAGACGGCTTTTGAGCGAGCGGGAGTCGTAATAGGCGTCGGCCTCCGGCCCGTCCGCGCGGGTCACGGTGCCCCGCACCCGCACCTGACGCCGCAGCGTTTTCCAATGAAGCACGAACGCCGCGCGCCCCGCCTGCTCGATCTCCTGCGCCTTTACCGAGCCGTAGTTGGTGTAGAACACGAACGCCTCGGCCTCGATATCCTTCAAAAGCACCATGCGCACATTGGGCATCCCGTCGGCGTCGACGGTCGACAAGGCGATGGCGTTCGGGTCGTTCGGCTCCGACACCTCGGCCTCGGCCAGCCAGGCCCGCGTGATGGCAAACGGGTCGTCGCCCGCGAAAATTCCAGTCCTGTCCGACATGACGCTCCCCGTTCCGACGCCGCCTGCCCTTTGGGCAACTTGCCTGCCCAGCAGGCTTGAAGGCCCCGTGGCAATCTCATAAACCGGGCTAACACGTAATCGACGGGACGGGGAACAGGCAATGTCGGGCGGATTGATGGACGGAAAACGCGGGCTGATCATGGGGCTCGCCAACGACAAATCAATCGCCTGGGGGATTGCCCGGGCCTGCGCCGAGGCGGGCGCCGAACTCGCCTTCTCCTATCAGGGCGAACAGATGAAAAAGCGGGTGGGTCCGCTGGCCGAACAACTCGGCTCGAACATCGTGGTCCCCTGCGACGTGATGGACGAAGCCTCGGTCGACGCGCTGTTCGACGAGCTGAAAGAGAAATGGGGCAAGATCGACTTTATCGTTCATGCCATTGGTTTCTCGGACAAAAACCAACTTCGCGGGCGCTATGCCGATACCACGCGCGAGAATTTCACCATGACGATGGATGTGTCGGTCTATTCCTTCACCGCTGTCGCCCGGCGCGCCGCCGACCTGATGCCCGATGGCGGGTCGATGCTGACGCTCACCTATTACGGCGCCGAACAGGTCATGCCGCATTACAACGTCATGGGCGTGGCCAAAGCCGCGCTTGAAGCGTCGGTGAGGTATCTGGCCGAAGACTTCGGCAAGGACGGTATCCGCGTGAACGCCATTTCCGCCGGGCCGATCCGCACTCTCGCCGCCTCTGGCATCGGCGATTTCCGTTATATCCTGAAGTGGAACGAGCTGAACTCGCCGCTGCGCCGCAACGTGACCATCGACGACGTGGGCAAATCGGCGCTGTATCTGTTGTCCGACCTCGGCTCGGGCGTGACGGGCGAGACGCATCATGTGGACGCGGGCTATCACGTCGTGGGCATGAAGGCCGTCGATGCGCCGGATATCGACGTCACCGTGAAGAAGGAAGACTGACATGGTCGACAACCGCCTGCCCCATGAAAAAGGCTTCCACGTCAGCTGGGACCAGATCCACCGCGACAGCCGCGCGCTCGCCTGGCGGCTCGACGGCAAAGGGCCGAACGACGGCGGGTGGAAGGCTGTGGTCGCGATCACCCGCGGCGGGCTGGCCCCCGCGATGATCGTCGCGCGCGAACTGGACATCCGCACGGTCGATACGATCAGCGTGAAAAGCTACAACCACCAGACCCAGACCGAGCCGGTCGTCATCAAATCGCCGGACATGGAGGTCTGCGGCGACGGCACCGGCGTTCTGGTGGTCGACGATCTGGTCGACACCGGCAAAACGCTCGAGGTCGTGCGCGACCTGATGCCGAACGCGCATTTCGCCACCGTCTATGCCAAGCCCAAGGGCAAGCCGATGGTGGACAGCTATATCACCGAGGTGAGTCAGGATACGTGGATTTTCTTCCCGTGGGACATGGCGCTGCAATATGTGGAACCCTATCGCGGCAAGGACTGACAGGCCGCTGCGCCAGACGAAAACCAGACGCCCGCGAATGGTTCCATACGCGGGCGTTTTCCTTTGCGGTCAGGAGTTTAGCCGATGGCTTTCAGCCCCGACCTGAACCGGCGCATGTTGTTTTGATAATGCAGCGCCGAGGCGATCAGCCCCTGTTTCGTCGCATCGTCCAACTCGCGCACGACCTTGCCGGGCGATCCCAGCACCATCGTCCCGTCGGGGATCACCTTGCCCTCGGTCACCAGCGCCCCGGCCCCGATCAGACAGCCCTTGCCGATCTTCGCGCCGTTCAGCACCGTCGCGCCCATGCCGATGAGCGATCCGTCCCCGACCGTGCAGCCATGCAGCATCGCCTTGTGGCCGATGGTGACATTCTCGCCCAGCGTCAGGGGAAAGCCCATGTCGGTGTGAAACACGCAGTTTTCCTGCACGTTCGTGCCCTTGCCGATGGTCAGGCGTTCGTTGTCGCCGCGCAGGGTGCAGCCGAACCAGACGCTCGACCCCTCTTCCAGCACCACGTCGCCGATCAGGTTCGCGTCGGGGGCGACCCATGTGTCCTCGTGGATGGTCGGCGCGATGCCGTCGAGTTCATAGATCATGCGTCTGCCTCGGTGAATTCTGCCTGTAGTTGGCGGATGAAGGGCGTGAGATTGGGTTGCTGCGACTTGCGCAGCCGCTCGGCCGATACGATCACCTTCAGCTTCTCGAACGTCGCGTCGAGGTCATCATTGACCAGAACATAGTCGTAGCCGTGCCAGTGGCTGATCTCGTCCCAGCTCTTTTGCATCCGTTTTTCAATGGTTTCGGGCGCATCCTTGCCGCGCGTTATAAGGCGGCGCTTCAACTCGGCAATCGAGGGCGGCAGGACGAAGATCGACAGCACATGGTGGCTGAGGCTGGAATCCTTGATCTGCTCGGCCCCCTGCCAGTCGATGTCGAAGAGCACGTCGCACCCGTTCTCGATCGCGTCGCGCACCGGGGCTTCGGGCGAGCCGTAGAAATGGCCGAACACATGGGCATGTTCGAGCATCTGACCGTCGGCCACGAGCTTCTTGAACCCGGTCTCGTCCATGAAACGGTAGTCCTTGCCGTCAACCTCGCCCTCGCGCGGGGTGCGCGTCGTGGCCGACACGGAAAACGCCAGCGTCGGATCCCAGTCCATCAGGCGATGGGCCAAGGTGGATTTCCCCGCGCCCGAGGGCGACGACAGGATGATGAGAAGGCCGCGGCGTTTCATGTCTGCCTCATTCGATGTTCTGAACCTGCTCACGCATCTGGTCGATCAGCGCCTTGAGGTCCAGCCCGATCCGCGTCAACGGCTGGAATCCGGCCTTGGAGCACAGCGTGTTGGCCTCGCGGTTGAACTCCTGCATCAGGAAGTCGAGCTTGCGTCCGCGCGGCTCGTCCCCGGTCAGCAGACTGCGCGCCTGCGCGACATGGGCGGTCAGGCGGTCGAGTTCCTCGCGCACGTCCGATTTCACGGCGATCAGGGCCAGTTCCTGTTCGATCCGGGTGCCGTCCATCGTCTCGGCACTGTCCATCACGCGGGCGAAGGCGGCTTTCAGCGTCGTCGCCTGATCCTCGCTGCGGGCGTCGAGCAGCGTCTCGGCCTCGCCCACCAGCGACTCGATCTCGGCCAGCTGGGCCGACAGCACGTCGCGAAGCGCGGCGCCTTCGTGCCGGCGCATGTCATTGAAGGCCGACAGGAGCGGCGGCAGGTCCGCGATCAGGGCCTTGAGAAGCGGCGCGGTATCGTCTTCGGTCTGCGCCGTCTCGACCACACCGCGCATGGCGGCGACATCGGCGGCACTGGTGCCCGCCAGTTCGATCCCGTTGCGGGCGGCGGCGGCGTTGATTTCGACCAGCATGGCGAGCGCCCGGTCGAGCCCGGCGGGATTGATCGCCAGCGCCCCCTCGTCCGCATCGCGCGTGATCCTGAGCCCGACGGTCACGTTGCCCCGCGCCACGGCACCGGACACGGCCTTGCGCACCGCGGGTTCCAGCCCGTCGACCCAGTCCGGCACGCGAATCCGCATGTCCAGCCCACGGGCATTGACCGAACGGATATCCCAGCTCCAGCTCCAGGGATGCAACGCGCCCTTGAGCGCCGCGAAGCCGGTCATCGAGTGGGTCAAGCGTTAACCCTTTCTTCAGGTTTCGCCCCAATCTGGACGAAATTGTGGCAGATTAAGGCATCGGTAAGGAACGCCGGTCATTCGTTAACAGAGGGTGCACGACGGGGCAACGTGCAGCACGAACAGGTAGTGTCATGAAGATCGAGTATCTGAAGGGTTCAAACGTCATTTCCATCGCTCCGGCGCGCGCGCAGGCGCATTTCCCGTCCATCGCCCGCGTGGACGCCTATTGGGACGCGCTGCGCAACGGGCGGGTGATGCCGACACGCGGCGACGTGGACCCGCGCGGTATCTCGGACGTTCTGGAATACGCGTTCGTCTTGGAAAAGAACGCGCCGGGCGTGGCGCGGACCCGGCTGGCGGGGATGCACCTGAACGATCTCATGGGGATGGAAGTGCGCGGTATGCCGATCACCGCCATGTTCCTGCCGGAAGGGCGGCGGGAGCTTCAGATGGTGCTGGAATCGGTGCTGGAAAGCCCGGCCAAGGCGCGCCTGACGCTTGAAAGCGACTCGGGCCTGACGCGGCCCAAGCTGGAGGCGCAGATGGTTCTGCTGCCGCTCAAGGACGAACGGGGGCGTCCGACACGCATCCTTGGGGCGTTACAGGCCAAGGGCAAGATCGGGCGCGGGCCGCGCCGGTTCAGGATCACCACGCAGTCGGTCGAACCGCTCCTGTCCGACACCGGGCCGCAGTACCCGATGGCCGAAGACCGCGCCCCGGCCCGGACCCAAGCGGCGGAACACACAGCGGCTTTCGATGGCGCAGAGTCGGGAACCGCCCCGTTCCTGCGCCTCGTGCACGACGCGGACGGGAGCGAGGGGTAGCGGACGTCCGCGTCGGGGAAGCCGCCGCCTGCCATCGCGGACGGCGGCTTCCCGGTGCTTCCAGACGAAAAACCCCGCGCCGAGGCGCGGGGTTTCTTGTTCAAGTATCCGGTGCCGGTCAGGCCGTCGCAGCCGCCGTTTCGATCTTGCCACGCCCCGAAAGCTCTTCGGCCACGAGGAAAGCGAGTTCGAGCGCCTGCGAGGCGTTGAGGCGCGGATCGCAGGCCGTGTGGTAACGGTCCGACAAATCCTCGTCCGTCACAGCGCGCAAACCGCCCGTGCATTCGGTCACGTCCTTGCCGGTCATCTCGAAATGCACGCCACCGGGGATGGTGCCCTGGTCGCGGTGGACGGCGAAAAACTCCTGCACCTCGGCCAGAACCTGTTCGAAGGGCCGGGTCTTGTAGCCCGAGGCCGACTTGATCGTGTTGCCGTGCATCGGATCGCAGGACCACACAACGTTCGCGCCTTCGGATTTCACCGTCTCGATCAGGCGCGGCAGATGTTCGGCCACCTTGCCCGCGCCGAAACGGGCGATCAGCGTCAGGCGCCCGGCCTCGTTCTCGGGGTTCAGCTTCTCCATCAGAACCTTGAGGTCCTCTTCCGTCGTGGTGGGGCCGCATTTCAGCCCGACCGGGTTGATGACCCCCCGCGCGAATTCGACATGCGCGCCGTCCGGCTGCCGCGTGCGGTCGCCGATCCAGATCATGTGGCCCGACCCGGCGACGACATTGCCGGAGGTCGAATCGACCCGCGCCAGCGCCTCTTCGTATTCGAGCAGAAGCGCCTCATGCGAGGTGTAGAAATCCACGGTGGACAGTTCGTGGTTCACGTCAGACGTCAGGCCCGCGGCACCCATGAAGTCGAGCGCATCTTGGATACGGCCAGCCATATCCCGATACTTCTCGGCCTCGTCGCTTTCCGTGAACCCCAATGTCCAGGAGTGGACCCGGTGGATGTCGGCGAAACCGCCCGTCGAGAACGCACGCAACAGGTTCAGCGACGCCGCCGATTGGGTGTAGGCCTGAAGCATCTTCTGCGGGTTCGGGATCCGCGCCTCGGGCGTGAAATCCAGATCGTTGATGATGTCGCCCCGGTAGCTGGGCAGTTCCACGCCATCGATGGTCTCGGTCGGGGCCGAGCGCGGCTTGGCGAATTGCCCGGCCATACGACCGACCTTCACCACCGGAACCTTGGCACCGTAGGTCAGCACCATCGCCATCTGCAACATCACCTTGAAGGTGTCGCGGATGTTGTCGGCGCTGAATTCCGCAAAGCTTTCGGCGCAATCGCCGCCTTGCAGCAGGAACCCCTGCCCGCGCGACACCGCGCCCAACTGCTTTTTCAACCGGCGCGCTTCGCCTGCGAAGACGAGCGGCGGATATTTGGACAGCTGGGCCTCGACCTCGGCCAGCGCGGCCTCGTCGGTATAATCCGGCATCTGAACCCGCGGTTTCGCGCGCCATGCCGATTTCGTCCAGTTGGTCATTTTCTTCTCCATCGCTCGGGCCCCGGGATTTGCGCCGTGCTCATGTTAGCGTCAACATTTCCGGGGAACATGGGGTGTATACCCACGCACCCGCCCCAAGGCAAAACAAACTTGCCCCGATCCGCTGGACGGGGGATTGCAAAAGTGCGTTAAATACTCAATCCCGCGTTGGACCAGCCAGACACAGACGTCACGATGCCACCAGCCACCGCCCTCCGCACCGACAGCACGACGCGCCGCTTCGTTTTCGTGCTCATGCCCGAGTTCACCCTGCTGAGTTTCGCGGGGGCGCTGGACGCGCTGCGACTGGCCAATCGGCAGGTCGGCTACAAGGCCTATGAGTGGCGCCATATCGGCGAGGGTGGCGGAACGGCCACCTGTTCGGCCGGCTCCAGCTTTCAGCTCGACGGCGATCTGGACGAGTTGCGCCATGACGACACGGTGATCCTGTGCGCCGGAACCAACGTGACCAAGCACACCTCGCCCAAGCTGATTTCATGGCTCCGGCGCGAGGCGCGGCGGGGCGTGACCATCGGCGGGCTGTGCACGGCGGCCTATGCGCTCGCCAAGGCCGGGCTGCTCGACGGCAAACGCGCCACGATCCATTGGGAGAACCATGACGGCTTTCTCGAGGATTTCCCCGACGTTGACCTGACCAAGTCGATCTACGTGATGGACGGCAAGATCATCACGACGGCGGGCGGCACGGCGTCGATGGACCTGATGCTGTCGCTGATCGCGCGCGATCAGGGGGCGGACGTGGCGAATGCGGTGGCCGATCAGCAGATCTACACCTCGATCCGCACCGACCGGGACACGCAGCGGCTATCGGTTCCGACCCGGATCGGCGTGCGGCACCCCAAGCTGTCGACGGTCATTCAGAAGATGGAAGCGCATATCGAGGATCCGATCAGCCCCGCGACCCTCGCCGCCGAAGTGGGCCTGTCGACCCGGCAGTTGGAGCGGCTTTTCCGGCGCTACCTGAACCGCTCGCCTAAGCGGTATTACATGGAACTCAGGCTGGGGCGGGCGCGCAACCTGCTGATGCAGACCGACATGAACGTCATCAACGTGGCGCTGGCCTGCGGCTTCACGAGCCCGTCGCATTTCTCGAAATGCTACCGCGCGCAATACGGCACGACGCCCTACCGCGAACGCGGCAGTCAGGGCGCATCGGCGGACACCTAGGCGCGCGGGCCGCTCAGTCTGCGGGTGCCAGCCGGTAGATCGCGCCCCGATCCTCGGAAATGAACCAGACCGACCCGTCCGGCGCTTCGGCCACGTCGCGCACGCGGGCGGTTTCGCGGGTGCGGATCACCTCTTCCGACCAGTCCTCGGGGTCGAGAACGTGAAGCGAGTCGAACTTCAGGCTGCCGATGACGAAGTGACCGCCCCACCCCGGAATCGCATCCGACAGAATCGCCATGCCGGAGGGCGCGATCGAGGGATCCCAGAAGTGTTCGGGCTGCGCCATGCCTTCGGCTTCGGTCCCGACACCGATCTTCGACCCGTTGTAATTCGTGCCGTATGAAATCTCGGGCCAGCCGTAATTCGTGCCAGGTTCGATGCGGTTGATCTCGTCCCCGCCGCGCGCGCCGTGTTCGACGGCCCAGAGCCGACCGTCACCATCGATTGCCGCGCCCTGCGGGTTGCGGTGGCCGTAGGACCAGATTTCAGGGAGCGCCCCGTCCTGACCGACGAAGGGGTTGTTGGACGGAACGGTGCCGTCGCGGGCGACCCGCACCACGGTGCCGTTGTGATGCCCAAGGCTCTGGGCGAGGTCGGCCTTGCCCCGTTCGCCCACCGTGACGAACAGCGTGCCATCGGCGGCCTCGGTCACGCGCGAGCCATAATGCTGGGTCGTGCTGCCGCCTTCGGCCATCTCGAAGAGCACCCGGCCCCCGGTCAGTCCGTCACCCGCCTCGTTCAGCCGTGCGACCATCAGGGCGGTGCCCGCGCCGCTGTCCTGCGGTTTGGAATAGGTCAGGAAGATTTCGCGGCTCTCGCCGAAATCACGGGCGACGGCGACATCGAGCAGGCCACCCTGCCCCTGCGCCACCACCTGCGGCACGCCGGACACCTCGGTGCGACCGCCCTCGGCATCGACGCGCACGAGCGTTCCGGCGATCTCGGTCACCAGAAAACCGCCATCCGGCAGAAAATCGACGCCCCACGGCATGTCGAAGCCGTCTGCGATCTCGGTGATCTCCATCGGGCCCGCTTCGGTCTCGACCGTGGCGGCATGAAGAGGAAACGCGACCGTCAGGGTCAGCGCGGCGGCGAGCGGGAGGGGGTTCATCGCGGTCATACACAGGACGATGGGGGGCTTTCACAGGCTGGACAATCACGCCCCACGACAACGTGACCGCACGTCAGGCACCGACAACCAGTGCGGGCCGCGCAAGCACCCCCCCTTTTCATTCCCGAAATCATCGCTAGGGTGAGTGCAGGACAACGATCCAACAGGGAGAAAACACATGAAAAAACTGCTTCTCGCAAGCAGCGCCTGCGCACTTGTGGCGACGGGCGCCTTTGCCGAAAGCCATATGTCGGAAGCCAAGATCGGCATTCTGCTCGGCTTCACCGGCCCCATCGAATCGCTCACGCCGCACATGGCGCAGAGCGCGGAACTCGCGCTGAAGGAAGTGAACGACTCGGGCATGTTCCTCGAAGGCGTGACGCTGACCTCGGTTCAGGCCGACACCACCTGTGTCGACGCCTCCGCCGCGACGGCAGCGGGCGAAGGCCTCGTCTCGAACGAAGGCGTGATCGCGATCATGGGCGCGGCCTGCTCCGGCTCCACCACCGCCGTTCTGGCCAACGTGGCGCTGCCCAACGGCATCCCGATGATTTCGCCCTCGTCGACCTCGCCGGCGCTCACCACGGTCGAAGACAACGGCCTGTTCTTCCGCACCGCCCCGTCGGACGCCCGTCAGGGTGAAGTCCTCGCGCAGGTGCTGTCGGACAAAGGCGTGACCTCGGTCGCCGTGACCTACACCAACAACGACTACGGCAAAGGCTTTGCCGATGCGTTCTCGGCGGCCTTCGAAGGCATGGGTGGCTCGATCACCACGACGGTGCCCCACGAAGACGGCAAGGGTGACTACTCGGCCGAAGTCGCATCGCTCGCCTCAGCTGGCGGCGACGTTCTGGTCGTGCTCGGCTACGCCGATTCCGGCGGCAAGGGCGTGATCCAGTCGGCCATCGACACCGGCGCGTTCGAAACCTTCGCGATGGGTGACGGCATGTATGCCGACTCGCTGATCGCGGACCTCGGCGACATGCTCGTCGGTTCCTACGGCACCATTCCGGGCGCCGAAGGCGAAGGTGCAGAAGCCTTCGTGTCGATCACCGACGCGGCTGGCATCAACGGTTCGTCCGCTTTCACCCGTGAAAGCTACGACGCCGCCGCCCTGCTCGCCCTCGCGGCCTTCAAAGGCGGCGCGGCGACCGGCGAAGCCATTGCGGCCAACGTCATGGACGTGGCCAACGCACCGGGCGAGCCGATCCTGCCGGGTGAGCTTGGCAAGGCGCTCGAAATCCTCGCGAACGGTGGCGAAATCGACTATGTCGGCGCCTCGGGCGTGGAGCTGATCGAGCCGGGCGAAGCCGCCGGCACGTACGAAGAGTACGAGATCACCGACGACGGCTACTCGACGGTTCAGTTCCGCTAAGTCGCCTTTTCCTAGACAAACGGCCCAAGCCCGGGGACACTTCTCCCCGGGCTTGGTTCATACGGAGGTGGGGTTCCCGTGATCACGGTCGAAAACCTGCACAAACATTTCGGCGGCTTCCATGCGGTCGACGGCGCAAGTCTGACAATCGAAAAAGGGGCGATCACCGGATTGATCGGCCCGAACGGCGCGGGAAAAACCACGCTTTTCAACGTGATCGCCGGGGTTCTTGAACCCACGTCCGGCCGCGTCACGATGGAAGGCGAGGACATCACCGGCCTGCCGCCGCATACGCTTTTCCACAAAGGTCTGCTCAGGACGTTCCAGATCGCGCATGAATTCGGCTCGATGACGTGCCGCGAAAACCTGATGATGGTGCCGGGCGGACAGTCGGGCGAACGGCTTTGGGACACGTGGTTCGGCCGCAAACGCATCGCGGATGAGGAACGCGCGCTTCGGGCCAAGGCCGACGAGGTGATGGAGTTTCTGACCATCGAACACATCTCGGACCTGCGCGCGGGTCAGGTGTCGGGCGGGCAGAAGAAGCTTCTGGAACTCGGACGCACGATGATGGTCGATGCACGTATCGTGTTCTTGGACGAAGTCGGCGCGGGCGTGAACCGCACGCTGCTTTACACCATCGCCGATGCGATCAAACGGCTCAACGTCGAGCGTGGCTATACCTTCGTCGTCATCGAGCACGACATGGATTTCATCGAAAAGCTCTGCGATCCGGTCATTTGCATGGCCGAGGGCAAGGTGCTGGCCGAGGGCACGCTGGCCGAGATCAAGGCGAACGAGCAGGTGATCGAGGCCTATCTGGGCACCGGGCTCAAGAACAAGGATCAGGTGGGCGCATGATCCGGGGCTTGGTCATCGCATCGCTCTTCGCCGCGGCTCCGGCCCTGGCGCAGACCTGCGACACCGTGGGGGACGGCGTGCTCTTTTGCCCCGACGACACCCCGTTCGCGGGCAACGCGGGCGATTACGACCCCGGTATGGGCGTCACCTTCTATCAGGCCGACACCGTCATGCTTTTGACCGGCCCCCTGCCGCCTTTCGCCTACGATGTCTGGGTGGCCACCCCGGGCGACCTGTCGGGCGCAGCCGAGACATTCCCGGCGCAGGAAAGCGTCGGGATCATGGATCGACCAAGCGTTCTGGGCGGCGACATTCCGGCCGAAACGCTGACCTACATGGTGCAACCCGACATGATCTCGCTCGTGACGGTGATCGATCTGTCCGGCATTCCGCACCTCGTCCAGACGGTCGAAGGCGGCACGCAAATGACTGATAAACACATGGAATACCATCGCGCGGCTCTCCTCGCGCTGGTGGAGGACGACCTATGAGCGACGCATACAGCGGACGTGGCAACAAGGACCGTTCGGTCACGAAAGAGGGCGGCGCGACCATGACGCCCGGCCCCCAGCACGGCAAGGCGCGCCCGGCACCGGGCGGCCCTTTCCTGATCGGCGAAAGCATGACCGGCGGCTATGGCAACGGCCCCGACATCCTGCACGAATGCACCATCGCCGTGGACAAGGGCGAGATCGCGGTGATCGTCGGCCCCAACGGCGCGGGCAAATCGACGGGGATGAAGGCGCTTTTCGGGATGCTGAACGTGCGGTCTGGTTCCGTGCGGCTGGACGGCGAGGATATCACCGACCTGAGCCCGCAGGACCGGGTGAAGAAGGGCATGGGCTTCGTGCCGCAGACCCACAACATCTTCACCTCGATGAGCGTGGAAGAGAACCTTGAAATGGGCGCGTTCATCCGCACCGACGACATCCGCCCGACGATGGAGCAGGTCTACGAACTGTTCCCGATCCTCAAGGAAAAACGCTATCAGGCGGCGGGCGAATTGTCCGGCGGGCAGCGGCAGCAGGTGGCCGTGGGCCGTGCGCTGATGACCCAGCCCAAAGTGCTCATGCTCGACGAACCGACCGCGGGTGTCTCGCCCATCGTGATGGACGAGTTGTTCGACCGGATCATTGAAGTGGCGCGCACCGGCCTTCCGGTTCTGATGGTCGAACAGAACGCACGTCAGGCACTCGAGATCGCCGACAAGGGTTACGTGCTCGTCCAGGGCGCCAATGCGCATACGGGGACCGGCAAGGAACTGCTCGCCGACCCGGAAGTGCGCCAGAGTTTCCTCGGGGGGTAAGTCACAGTGAAGACAGCACTTTTCGCCACCATCCTGACAATCGCCGCAGCGCCCGCGCTGGCCGACAGTTACGATTGCCTGATGGTCGAAGAATGTTTCGGCACCGATGCCTGCACCTCGTCCGACTGGGAATTCACGGTCGGCACGATGGCGGACGGATCGCTCCTCATGTCGTCGATGGCGGGCGAAATGCGCTACGAGCTGCTGGCCGAGGACGCAGGCTACACCGCATGGTCAGCCGCCAACATGGCGACCGGCGAAGTCGGCCTGATGACCCTCACCCCCGACTGGTCTGTGGTCGAAGTCGTCACGATGGGCCTTTACGAAGGTGCCGAGCGGACCGCCTTCGCCGGGAGGTGCATGGCCCGATGATCCGCACCCTCGCCCTTCTCGCGCTCACCCTGCCCGCCACGGTCCATGCCGAAGGCGCACGGATGGTGCTGGATTGCGCGGATGCCGACGGTGCGGCCCGGTCGTTCACCTTCGACCCGGTGGAGACCGACGAACTGGGGGCGGGCCGCATCACGGTCGGCGCCGACGCGACACCCGGCATCGCGGGCGGCTTTTTCGGGCCGTGGAGCTGGACGGCCGACGACACGACACACACGCTGATGGTGAGCGGCAATGACGACGGCGGCTTCCCCGTCCTGCTTCACACGCTCGACACCGCCACCGACCCCTTCACATCCAATCTTACCGAGTACACCTGCGAGGCCCCAAGCTGATGGACCTGCTCAACGCCATCGTCGCCCTGTCGAACTTCGTGCTGATCCCCGCCATGGCCTATGGCAGCCAGTTGGCGCTCGGCGCGCTCGGGGTCACGCTGATCTACGGAATCCTGCGGTTCTCCAACTTCGCCCACGGCGACACGATGTCGTTCGGGACGATGGTGGTGATCCTGTTCACATGGCTCTTTCAAAGCTGGGGTCTGAGCCTCGGCCCCCTGCCCGTCGCGCTTCTCGCCCTGCCCTTCGGCATCGCGATCACCGCGCTTCTCGTGCTGGGGACGGACAAGGTCGTCTATGCCTATTACCGGCGGGTCAAAGCCAAGCCGATCGTGCTGGTCATGGCCTCGATCGGCGTGATGTTCGTGCTGAACGGGGTCGTGCGCCTGATTATCGGGCCGGGCGACCAGAACTTCGCCGACGGGGCACGGTTCGTCTTTACCGCCCGCGACTTCAAGGAATGGTCCGGGCTGGCCGAAGGTCTGGCGCTGAAATCCACGCAGCTCATCACCGTCATCACCGCCGCCATCGTCGTCGCCCTGCTGTTCTGGTTCCTCAACCGCACCCGCACCGGCAAGTCGATGCGCGCCTATTCGGATAACGAGGATCTGGCGCTCCTGTCCGGGATCAACCCCGAGCGCGTGGTGGCGATCACCTGGATCATCGTGGCCGCCCTCGCCGCCATCGCCGGGACGCTCTATGGCCTCGACAAGAGCTTCAAACCCTTCACCTATTTCCAGCTTCTGCTGCCGATCTTCGCCTCGGCTATCGTCGGCGGGCTGGGCTCGCCGCTGGGCGCGATCGCGGGCGGGTTCGTCATCGCGTTTTCCGAGGTGATGGTGACCTATGCGTGGAAAAAGGTCGTGACCTACATCGTGCCCGAAACCTGGGCACCGGACGGGCTGCTTCAGCTTCTGTCCACCGACTATAAATTCGCAGTCTCCTTCGCCATTCTGGTGATCGTGCTGCTGTTCCGACCAACGGGTCTGTTCCGGGGGAAATCGGTATGAGCATCAACTGGCGCAACATCGGACTTTTCGCGGCTGTCGGTCTGCTGATCCTCGGCACCGGCGTGTTCCAGAGCTGGAACCTCGCCCTCACGATCCTGAACATGGGGCTGATTTCGGCCATCATGGCGCTCGGCGTGAACATGCAGTGGGGTTATGCCGGGCTGTTCAACGTCGGCATCATGGGCTTCACCGCGCTTGGCGGGCTGGCGGTGGTCGTCACCTCCATCGCGCCGGTGGGCGAGGCATGGTCGGCGGGCGGCCTGCGTGTGGTTTTCGCGCTCTTCGTGGGCCTTGGGGTGATCCTCGGCGCGGTGCAGATCTACAAGCGCATGACGCCCGGCAAGACCCGCACGCTTGCCCTGCTCGCCTTCCTGATCGTCGGATTCTTCGTCTACCGCGCGCTGTTCGACCCCGCGGTTCAGGCCATCGAGGCCGTGAACCCGGCCTCGCAGGGCTTTCTTGGCGGTCTTGGCCTGCCCGTGATCCTCGCCTGGCCCGTTGGCGGCCTGCTGGCGGCAGGGGCGGCTTGGGCCATCGGCAAGACCGCGCTCGGCCTGCGCTCCGACTACCTCGCCATCGCGACGCTGGGGATTTCCGAGATCATCGTCGCCATGCTCAAGAACGAGGACTGGCTGGGACGCGGCGTGAAGAACGTCGTCGGCCTGCCCCGGCCCGTGCCCTACGAGATCGACCTCCAGCAATCGGCGGGCTTCGTCGACTGGGCGCAGAGCATCGGGGCCGATCCGGTGTCCACCTCGGCGGTCGTGGTCAAACTGGGCTATGCGGGCCTGTTCCTCGCCGTGCTGCTCGTTCTCATCTGGATGTCCGAAATGGCCCTGCGCTCGCCATGGGGCCGGATGATGCGTGCGATCCGTGACAACGAGGTCGCAGCGGAAGCGATGGGCAAGGATGTGACCCGCCGCCACCTGCAAATCTTCATCCTCGGCTCGGCGGTCGTCGGCATCGCGGGCGCGATGATGACGACGCTGGATGGCCAGCTTACGCCCGCGTCCTATCAGCCGCTCCGCTTCACCTTCCTCGTCTGGGTCATGGTGATCGTCGGCGGGTCGGGAAACAACTGGGGCGCCGTGCTGGGGGGCGTGGTGATCTGGTTCTTCTGGGTGCAGGTGGAGCCGATGGGTCAGGCCCTCATGGATCTGGTGACCGCCGGCATGTCCGAGGGTCCGCTCAAGTCGCACCTTCTTGGCTCGGCGGCGCATATGCGGCTCTTCACCATGGGGCTTATCATGCTGCTCGTCCTCAGGTTCAGCCCGCGCGGGCTGATCCCGGAAAAATGACGCCCCTCGCGGTTCCCGCCCTGATCCTTGCGGCGGGAACGTCTTCGCGGATGGGCGGGCGTGACAAGCTGATGGAAGCGGTCGGGGACAAGCCGCTTCTGCTCGACCGGGTCGAAGCGGCGCTCGCCACGGGTCAGCCGGTGATCGTCACCCTGCCCGCACGCGACGAACGGCCCGACCGCTGGGATCTGCTGGACGAAAAGCCGATTGCGGCGGTCGAGGTTCCCGATGCCGCCGATGGGATGGCGCGCTCGCTGGCGGCTGGTGTCTCGGCGCTGCCCGAGGGGGCGGTGGCCGTCATGGTTCTGCTGGCCGACATGCCCGACGTCACGACCGAGGATATGCGGCGTGTGCTGGCGGCATTCGACGGGGAGGTGATCCTGCGCGGCGCCACGGCGGACGGCAAGCTGGGCCATCCGGTCGTGTTTCCGTTCCGCGATTTCGCCGCGCTGCGGTCGCTGGAAGGCGACGAGGGCGCAAAGACGATCATGGAGGCCAATACGGACCGCGTTCGCCCCGTCGTCCTGCCCTATTCGCACGCGCGCACCGACCTCGACACGCCCGAAGACTGGGCGGCGTGGCGGCGCGGCGTTGACAGGTAATCAGATCGCGTTGAGCAGGCGGGCTTCGCGGCCGTTCAGCGACATGCGCGGCGCGATGTAATTCGCTTCGCCGTTCTCGTAGCGCAGGCGCGGCACGCATTCGGTGATCTCGGCCCACTGATCCGGGAACCCGACGCGGATCGACCACATCTCGGGCGCGAAGCTTTCCATCCAGACGCCATTGGCGCGGATCAGTTCATGGGTGTCCAGAAGCACGTGCTTGAACCGCATGACCGAGCGCGGCACGTAATCGACGCCGTCGAGATGGGTCAGATCACCCACATCGGCCAGCACTTCGTCGGTGCCGAAGTAGAGTTCGTTCACCGGGTTGCGCACGAGCAGGCGCTGACCGGCGTTCAGGACGAGATTGCCCGCCTCGGGATCGGTTCCGAGCGCACCGGCCTTGATGCGCACCGGGCCACGTTCCGCGGCTTGCGCGTTCTCGTTCTCGTTGTCGTAGACGGACATGCTTTCACCGACCCAGCGCACGGTCGACGTGCCGTTGTCGCGGGTGATGACCTGATCGCCGGCTTTCAGATCGCGCGACAGCTTCGGTCCATCGATGGTCTCGACAACCGCCGACGGGGCGAGGCCCGAGGTGGAAAAGGTCGTGAGCGGCGAAGAGCCGCGCGCATCGAGAAGGCCGGGGTCAAGGTCGCGGTCGACGGCGGGGGAGCGAAAATGCAGCATGTCGGGGCGTCCGTTCGGGGTTTGGTCAGGGGTCGCTATTAGGTCGACTTTCAAGCTATCGGGCAATCATGCCGAAACTATGAAGTTATTCGGGAAAATGTTGCCGGACCGCGCCATTGAATCCCCTTGTTTTGTTAAGGTTATAGACGACCCGCCCTGAAATTGCCGCATTTCGCCACATTCGGGACAAATCCGGACCCTACTCCACGGCGCATCGCGGCCCGGCTCTTGCCACGCCTTCGGCCCCCACGTTAGGCTTTGAAAGTCCCTGTTTTACTGGCGATCAACGTCAGAGCACGGACGCATTGTTCCCCATGCCGAAACAATCATCGCCATCGTTTCCAATTGTCATTCGTGGCGAAACAATGGCAGCAAGATGGCGGCGCATTTTTTGCGATCACTCACTCACAATGCATCGCCCAAACGGAAAACAACCCCACGAAATCGCGTGAGGTTGCCTCCTGACGACTGAAACGATGGACCGGTTCAATCCGGCCATTCGCGGCCCAAAACATCGGACCGGGGGCAGCCCCTTCCCCTTTCAGGTCGGGTTGGCCCGCCCGGTTTCCCCGGCGGGCCGCTGCATTATTTGCGGAGCATCTTGGCTTCGTGCTTCTTCAGGATCCGGCGTGCCGAGGTGAAATCCTCGAGCCCTTCGCGGGTCTCCAACTCCGGGAACAGTTCGAACAGTTCCTGACGCTGGGCGTTTCCGATGCCCTTGAGCGAGTAGTCGCCCGGCTGGAAGCTTTCCGACCACGTGCCGTCCGAGAGCACCACCTCGTGGTGATCGAAGAGGAAGTGGATGTAGGTCACCTCCCGCACATCTACCGTCATGATCTCTTTCGAGTCGACCAGATGCTTGGCGGAGGCCAGAACCTCGCGTTCGTCGAAGTAGAGCGCAGTCCGGTCGTTGGCCACCAGCATCCGGTGGTTCGGCGACACCAGCATGTCACGCTCCGGCAGGCCGTTGCCAAGGCTGCCCGCCTTGATGAGCACCGGCTTGAGGTGCTGCGAGCGGTTCAGTTCCTGCCACCCGATCTGCTTGTGGCCGATCCAGCGGATTTCCTGAATGCCGTTGTCGCGGGTGATGACACGGTCGCCCTCGCCCAGCTCTTCCACCGGCACCTCGCCCTTCGGCGTCGCGATCAGCGTGCCGGGGGTGAAGCAGGGAACGATGTCTTCGATGTTGATGAAGTTCATCGTGCCCGTGGACACGCCGTTCGAGTCGAAGAACTCGACGAAACCGTTTTCGGGGTTCGTTCCGTCCTTGGTGACCTTGAGCGATCCACCCGTCGGCTTGGTGCCGGTCAGGTCGAGCGTATCCCAGTCGTCGCCGCCTTCGCCGCCGTCGACGAAGTCGCCAACGTTGACGTTGATGAAGGTATCCCGGTCGTCGCCACCATAGGCGTCATCCGCCCCGGCACCGCCGTCGATGAGATCCTGACCCTTGTCGCCATAGAGCTCGTCGTCGCCGTCGCCGCCATAGATGGTGTCGTCGTCGATCCCGCCATCGATGAAGTCGTCTCCGGCATCCCCATAGAGAATGTCGTCGTCGTCCTGACCGTAGATGGTGTCGTTGCCGTCACCGCCCCGGATCACGTCCATGCCGTTCGACGGGCGCGGATCGAGGAAGGACGGGATCGGGCTGAGCGGATCGTTGGTGTCCGCGTCGCCGTAGTCGTCCACCGGATAGGCGTCGTCTTCGAGGTTCAGGATATCCGGCGTAACCGGCCCCAGACCGCCCCAGATCTCGTCGTCCCCGGCACCGCCGTCGATGTCGTCCGAGCCGTGGCCACCGATGATGTAGTCGTTCCCGTCACCGCCCTGGATCGTATCGTCGTCGAGACCGCCGTCGATGGTGTCGTCCCCGGTTCCGCCGTCGATGGTATCGTCGTCGTCGCCCGTGGTGATGGTGTCGTCGCCGGCACCGCCGAAGACGGTATCCTTGTCGTTGTCCTCGTCGGCATCGTCCGGCACCCACTGATCGGGCGTGGTCGGCGCGAAGGGCCAACCCGCCACGGTCTCGCCGGGTGCGAAGCCGTAGTCCGAGGCCTCGGTCGGGGCCGAGGTGTCGATGATATCGTCCCCGTCCTCGCCATAGACCGTATCGGACCCGTCGCCGCCGCGCACATCGTCGTCGCCGTCACCGGCATAGATCGTGTCGTCGCCGTCGTAGCCTTCGATGATGTCGTCGTCCGGACCCTTGCCCGGGAAGATGTTGTCACCCGCGTCGACCATGTCGTTCTCGGGATCGCCGGTGTAGCCGGTGTCGATCAGATCGTCGCCGTCCGTGCCCTCGACGATACCGTCGTTGACGAGGATGGTGACGGTGGCCGTATCGGTCAGCCCGTCCTCATCCTGGATCGTGTAATCCACGGTCACATAGCCATCGACGGTCGGCGTGTAGGTGAGCGTCCCGTCCGGGTTGATGACCACGCTGCCTTCCGAGGCCACGGCCGAGATCACCTGAAGGTTGGCGTCGTCGCCATCCGGGTCGGTGTCGTTGGCCAGAACGTCGATCGTGACCGTCGCGTTGATCGGCACGTTCGCCGTATCGTCGTTGGCCAGCGGCGGCGCATCCACACCCACCGAAACCGTGACCGTCGCCGTATCCGTCGCACCCTGATCGTCCGCGATCGTGTAGGTGAACGTGTCGGTGCCGGTGAACCCGGTGTCCGGCGTGTAGATGAACGCACCGTTCGCGTTGACGACGACCGAACCGTTCGACGGGTTGGTGTTCGACGTGACCGTCTGGGGGTCGCCCTCGGGGTCGGTGTCGTTCGCCAACACATTGCCCGCGACCGCCGTGTTCAGGTCGGTGGCGAAGGCGTCGTCCACCGCGTCGGTGGTGTTCTGGTTGTTGCCGTCGTCCTGCACCACGACCGTGATGGTCGCCGTGTCGGTCAGACCGTTGCCGTCACTGATCGTGTATTCGAACGTGTCGGTCCCGGTGAAGTCCGCCGTCGGCGTGTAGGACACCGTGCCATCGCCGTTGTCGGTGACGGTTCCGTTCGTCGCCGTGCCCACGTCGATGATGGTCAGCGGGTCGCCGTCCGGGTCTTCGTCGTTCGTGCGCGGATCGAAGGTCAGCGTCGTGCCCTCGTCGATCACCCGCACGTCATCCTCGGCGTCGGGTGCGTCGTTGACCGGGGTCATGGTGACCGTGACGGTGGCCGTGTCGGTGGCGCCCTGATCGTCGGTCACCGTGTAGGTGAAGGTGTCGGTGCCGGTGAAGTCGAGGTTCGGCTTGTAGGTCACCGTCCCGTCCGGGTTCAGCGTCGCGGTGCCGTTCGTGGGGGTGCCCACGCTCGTCACCGTGAAGTCGTCGCCCTCGGGGTCCGAGTCGTTCGCCGTCAGGTCCACGATCAGCGTCGTGTCCTCGTCGATCGTGTAGGCGTCGTCCACCGCGTCGACCGAGTTCATCGGGCCCATGCCGACCGAGACCGTGACGGTCGCCGTATCGGTCGCGCCCTGATCGTCGGTGATCGTGTAGGTGAAGCTGTCCGTGCCGGTGAAGTCGGTGTCCGGCGTATAGGTCAGCGTGCCGCCCGGTCCGGTCGTGACCGTCCCGTTCGTGCCCTGCCCGAAGGAGGTGACCGAGAAGGTATCGCCCTCGGGATCGGTGTCGTTGGCCAGAACCGGCACGTTCACCGCCGTGTTCGGATCGGTCTGGGCCATGTCGTCCACGGCATCCACCGTGTTCACGCCGTCCTGCGTCACGTTCACCGTCACCGTCGCCGTGTCGGTCGCGCCCTGCGAGTCCACGATGGTGTAGGTGAAGCTGTCGGTGCCGAAGTAATCCGGGTCCGGCGTGTAGGTCAGCGTGCCGCCCGGTCCGGCCGTCACGGTGCCGTTCGCGCCCTGCCCGAAGCTCTGGATCGAGAAGCTGTCGCCCTGCGGATCGCTGTCGTTGGCCAGCACGTCGATGTTGACCGCGTCGTCCTCCGAGGTGGTCGCGCTGTCGTTGCGCGCCACGACCGAGTTCATGCCGCCGTCGCCGTTCACCACCACCGTCACGGTCGCCGTGTCGGTGCCGCCGTTGCCGTCGGAGATGGTGTATTCGAACGTGTCGGTACCGACGAAATCGTCGTTCGGATCGTAGGTCACCGTGCCGTCGTTGTTGTTCACGACCGTGCCGAAGCTCGGCGTCGTGACATTGGTGACGGTCAGCGGGTCGCCGTCCACGTCGGTGTCGTTCGCGATGACGTCGATCAGCAGCGGATCGGTGTCGTCGGTGACGCGCACGTCATCCTCGGCGTCCGGGTTGTCGTTCACCGGCGCCATGCTGACGGTCACGGTCGCGGTATCGGTCGCGCCCTGATCGTCGGTGATCGTGTAGGTGAAGGTATCGGTCCCGGTGAAGTCCTGGTTCGGCTTGTAGGTCACCGTCCCGTCCGGGTTCAGCGTCGCCGTCCCGTTCGTGGGCGTGCCCACGGCCGTCACCGAGAAATCGTCCCCCTGCGGGTCCGAGTCGTTCCCCGTCAGATCCACGATCAGCGTCGTGTCCTCGTCGATGTCGTAGCTGTCATCGACAGCGTTCACGCTGTTCTGGCCGCCGGCGTTCACCGTGACCGTCACGGTCGCCGTATCGGTCGCCCCCTGATCGTCGGTGATGGTGTAGGTGAAGGTATCGACCCCGGTGAACCCGGCATCCGGGGTGTAAGTCAGCACACCGTTGGCATCCGCCGAGACGGAGCCGTTCGTGCCGTTCGAGAACCCGGTGACCGAGAAGCTGTCGCCCTCGGGGTCGGTGTCGTTCGCGAGCACGGTCACCGCGACCGCGTTCCCGGCGGTCGTCGTGGCGCTGTCGTCCACCGCGTCGACGGTGTTGTTGTCCACGTCGCCCACGACCACCGTCACGGTCGCCGTGTCCTGACCGCCGTTGCCGTCGGTGATGGTGTAGGTGAAGGTATCCGTGCCGGTGAAATCGGCATCGGGCGTGTAGGTCAGCGGGCCGGTGCCGCCCCCGGTCACGGTGCCGTTGGTGCCCTGCCCGTAGCTCAACACATTCAGCGTATCGCCGTCAGGGTCGCTGTCGTTGGCCAGCACGTCGATATCGACCGGCGTGTTCTCATCCGTCAGCTCGACGTCGTTCTCGGCGTCCGGATCGTCCTGCACTGCGCCCACGTTGATCGTGACGGTCGCCGTGTCGGTCGCGCCCTGATCGTCGGTGATGGTGTAGGTGAAGGTGTCGGTGCCGTTGAAGTCGTCGTTCGGCTTGTAGGTGACGGTCCCGTCGGGGTTCAACGTCGTCGTGCCGTTGGTGGCCGAGCCGACCGAGGTGATCGAGAAATCGTCGCCTTCCGGGTCGCTGTCGTTCGCCGTCAGATCGACGATGAGCGTCGTGTCCTCGTCGATGTTGTAGCTGTCGTCCACCGCGTCGACCGAGTTCTGGCCGCCCGCGTTCACCGTGACCGTCACGGTCGCCGTGTCGGTCGCGCCTTGGGAATCGACGATGGTGTAGGTGAAGGTGTCCTGCCCGGTGAAGCCCGCGTCGGGGGTGTAGGTCAGGTTGCCGTCCGCATCGGCGGTGACCGACCCGTTCGTGCCGTTCGAGAAGCCCGAGATCGAGAAGGTATCGCCCTGCGGGTCGGTGTCGTTGGACAGAACCGCGATTTCGATCGGATTCCCGGCCGTGGTCGTGGCGGAATCGTCGTTCGCGACGACCGAGTTGTCGTCCACGTCGCCCACGACCACCGTCACGGTCGCCGTATCCTGACCGCCGTTGCCGTCGGTGATGGTGTAGGTGAAGGTGTCGACCCCGGTGAAGCCGGAGTTCGGCGTGTAGGTCAGCGGACCGGTGCCGCCACCGGTCACGGTGCCGTTCGTGCCCTGCCCGTAGCTCAACACATTCAGCGTATCGCCGTCCGGATCGCTGTCGTTGGCCAGCACGTCGATGTCGACCGGCGTGTTCTCATCCGTCAGCTCGACGTCGTTCTCGGCATCGGGATCGTCCTGCACTGCGCCCACGTTGATCGTGACGGTCGCCGTGTCGGTCGCGCCCTGATCGTCGGTGATGGTGTAGGTGAAGGTGTCGGTGCCGTTGAAGTCGTCGTTCGGCTTGTAGGTGACGGTCCCGTCGGGGTTCAACGTCGTCGTGCCGTTGGTGGCCGAGCCGACCGAGGTGATCGAGAAATCGTCGCCTTCCGGGTCGCTGTCGTTCGCCGTCAGATCGACGATGAGCGTCGTGTCCTCGTCGATGTTGTAGCTGTCGTCCACCGCGTCGACGCTGTTGCCGCCGCCGTTGTCATTGACCGAGACGGTGACCGTCGCGGTATCCGTGCCGCCATTCCCGTCGGACACGGTGTAGGTGAACGTGTCCGTGCCGGTGAAACCGGTGTTGGGCGTGTAGGTGATGGTGCCGTCGCCGTTGTCCGTCACCGAGCCGTTCGTCGGGTCGGTGCCGCCGATGATCGTCAGCGTGTCGCCATCCGGGTCGCTGTCGTTGGCGAGGACTTCGACCGTCACAGCGGTGTCCGGGAAGGTGTTGGTCGTATCGTTGACTGCGTCCGGGTCCTGGTTGCCGCCGTAGGGATCGGTCACGCAGACGGTGACCGTCGCCGTGTCCTGGCCGCCATTGCCGTCGGTGATGGTGTAGGTGAAGGTGTCTTCGCCCACGAAACCCGGGTTGGGCGTGTAGGTGACGGTGCCGTCGCCGTTGTTGGTGACCGTGCCGTTCGCCGGATCGGTCCCGCCGATGACGGTGAGCGTGTCACCGTCCGGGTCGCTGTCGTTGCCGGTCAGGTCGATCTGGACCGGGTCGCCCTCGGTCGTGTTGGCCGCATCGTCGACCGCATCGGGGTCTTCGTTGTTGCCGTTCGGATCGCATTCCACGCGGATGCAGACGGTCGCCGTGTCGGTGCCGCCGTTCCCGTCGGAGATGGTGTAGGTGAAGCTGTCGTTGCCCGTGTAGCCATCGTCCGGCGTATAGGTCACCGTGCCGTTGGCGTTGACCGAGACGGTGCCGTGGCTCGGGTTGCCGGTGCTCACGATCTTGAGCGCGTCGCCATCCGCGTCGCTGTCGTTGTTCAGAACGCCGACCGTGACCGGATCGCCTTCGTAGGTGCTCGCGCTGTCGTTGACCGCATCCGGGTCGTTGTTGCGATCGCCGCCGCCGCACTTGCCGTAGGAAAACGAGCCGTACTTGAAGTAGCCGTAAAGGTTTTTGCTATAGAACGTCATTTCACTGTTTCCCTTGCTCAAGTCCGCGGCGCGCTGCGCCGTCGGTAACCGTCATGCACGCATGGTTTTCGTTACCGGCGCCTGCCGCACCGGTGCTGAAGTCGCTGATTTCATTGGGTTGAATCACTCGAACGCCGAAGGCACCCGTGCGGGTCGCACAGATGATGAGTTCGTTATCGGTCAAAGACAGCATCGTCTTCTATGTCCCCTCGCCTTGGCGTTCGTTCCTGACCCAAGCATCGGGCGACACCGCGAAGCCACGGATGTGCCGCACACACCTTGGTACACCTGCCATGTGAGGAGAGATCGGGCCCGACTGGGACCCGGCTGGACCTGAAACATCGATGAGGACCCCCCGTCCGCACGACCGTTCGCCCAGCTTGCAGACCGCCGCACAGCGATCGGCACACACCTCTACCCCACGGCAAATACCGTGGTTCTCGTGTGCGGCCGCCCCCGTGGCCTACAGACATCGCCCCCCAGTTGGGCACTTTGAAATTACTCCCAACCTCGTGTCCAAAAAAGGGAATTCTCGCGGAAACTTCGGTCGGGCCGCGCCGAAATCGTTAACAATCAATCACATCCGATCCGCGGATCGATCCGCCGGATGAGCCGTTTGTTTCGCCGCCGGAGACAATTTCAACCCGCGCGTGCAGGCGAAACTACCAGTCTCGGTTATCAACGCCCTTTTCTGTAACACTTATCCACAGATCGGGGTGAATTTAGGTGAATATTACCCGATCTATTGTTTCCGTAACGACAACTGGCCCAAATCGATGTCGTGGAAACAAACGGGCAAATGCCGACAGAGACTCGCCCAAATCATTGGTATGGCTAACGTTCTCAAAATGAGACCAATGCCGCCGAAACCGCCGGTTCTGTTCCGAGCGAACGTCCGAAAGGCCTTAACAAAACCCGAATCAACGACACGCGTAATCCTCAGGGCGAGGTCAAAGCGGCACAGGGGCGCATTCCGGCAAAGGCTTGCCGCTTCGCAAGGTCTGGATCGGCTGGATGGTGCCCGAGGTCGGACTCGAACCGACACGATATTGCTACCGGGGGATTTTGAATCCCCTGCGTCTACCATTCCGCCACTCGGGCACGACGCTTCGTCTAGCCCTGCACGGCGGCTGCGTCAACGGCGGTTAAAGCCCGTCGGTCGCGAAGGTATCGCACGCGTTCAGATCGCCTGTCTCATAGCCGGTGGCGAACCACCGCTGGCGCTGCTCCGAGGTGCCGTGCGTGAAAGTGTGCGGCATCGGCACGCGACCCGCGTTTCGTTGCAGCGTGTCGTCGCCGATCTGTTTCGCGGCATTCATCGCCTCGGCGATGTCGCCGCGTTCGAGCGAACCGAACTGTGCTTCGGCCTGCCGCGCCCAGATGCCCGAGAAACAGTCGGCCTGAAGCTCGGTCCGGACCGAGATTTCGTTCGACTGCGCCGGACTGACCTGCGCGCGAACCCGGTTCGCTTCGCCCAGAATACCAAGCTGGTCCTGAACCGAATGCGCCACCTCATGCGCCACGACATAGGCGGCCGCGAAATCGCCGCCCGCGCCGAGCTGACGCTCCATCGTCGTGAAGAACGCGGTGTCGAGATAGATCTTGCGGTCGCCCGGACAGTAGAACGGCCCGGTCGCGCCGGACGCGCCACCGCAGGCGGACCGGGTCACGCCCTTGTAAAGAACCAGCGTCGGCGGCGCGTAAGCCCCGTCCACCTGACGGTCGAAGATGCCCGCCCAGACCTCCTCGGTGTCGGCCAGCGTGACGGAAACGAACTGCGCCGCGCGGTCGTCGGCTTCGGTGACCTCGCCCGCGCCCTGGGTCCCGGTCACTTCGTCCAGGATCGGCGTCACGTCGATCCCGGCGAAATAGCCGATGGCGAGAATGACCAGCAGGCCCACGCCGCCGATCCCCGCCGTGCCGCCGGACATCCGCCTGCGATCTTCGATGTTCCGGCTGCCGCGCCGCCCTTGCCATTTCATCCGAGTCTCCCTTCGGAATTCACAACCTGTTTATGGTGCCGCCGGTTCCCGTGGAACGCATCTGCTTGACCCTTGCTGCGTTTTCAGTGCTTTTATCCGGCAAAAAGGGGCCGGGCATGCTGAGACGACTATACGACTGGACCATCGGTCTTGCGCAATCACCCTATGCGATGTGGGGTCTCGCGCTGGTCGCGTTCCTTGAAAGCTCGGTCTTTCCGATCCCGCCCGACATCCTGATGATCCCGATGATCATCGCCATGCCGCGCAAGGCCTTCCTGATCGCAGGCGTCGCGCTCGTCTCGTCCGTCGCGGGCGGGATGCTGGGCTACTACATCGGCTGGGGCCTGTTCGAGAGCATCGGACGCCCGGTGCTCGAGTTCTACGGCAAGGACGCCTATTTCGACGAATTCGCGGTGCGCTATAACGAATGGGGCGCGTGGATGGTGCTGATGGCGGGCGTAACGCCCTTCCCCTACAAGGTCATCACCATCCTGTCGGGGTCCACGGGCCTGAACTTCGGCGTGTTCATGATCTCGTCGATCATCGCGCGCGGATTGCGGTTCTTCGTGGTCGCCGGGCTGTTGTGGAAATTCGGCGAACCGATCCGGGACTTCATCGAGAAGCGGCTCGGGGTCATGTTCGTCCTGCTGGTTGTCCTCCTCCTCGCGGGCTTTTACGTGGTGAAATTCATATGACACTGAACTGGAAACAACTGGTCCTCGTGGCTACCCTCGGGTCCGTCGCCCTGCTTGGCGGTGCCTTCGTGTTCCAGGCGTTGGGATATGCGCCCTGCAAGATGTGCTATTGGCAGCGTTATCCCCATGCCGTCGCGATCCTGATCGGCGTCGTGGCGCTGGCGCTCGGTCGAAGGTGGCTGGCCTGGCTCGGGGCGCTGGCCGCGCTGACGACCTCCGGCATCGGCGTGTTCCACTCCGGCGTCGAACGCGACCTGTGGGAAGGTCCGTCCAGTTGCACGGGCGGGTCCACGGCAGGGCTGTCGACCGATGACCTCATGGATCAGATCATGTCGGCGCCGCTGGTGCGCTGTGACGAGATCCCGTGGGAGATGTTCGGCGTGACGATGGCGAACCTAAACGCCCTGATTTCCCTCGCCCTCGCGGTGATCTGGGTCATCGCGGCCCGGCGCGCCGCCGCCTGATTTCGGACCGGGCTGCGCCCGATCCGACCCGCTGGAGGGGCCAGCCCCTCCAGACCTCCCCGAGGTATTTTCGGACCAGAGAAGAGGCGGTCAGTCACCCAGTTTGCGGAAGATCTGGCGGAGCATTCCGTGGAACATCTGAACGTCGGCGCGGGTGAGCGACAGCCGCGTCCAGGCGTTGCGCAGGACGAGCTTCATGCCCGCTGCCTTGGTCTCGGGAAAGAAGAATCCCACTTCGTCCAACCGCCGCTCGAAATGGTCCGCCAGCGCCTCGACCTCGACCTGCGTGGCGAAATCGGTCTTGGCGAGGCTCATGACCTCGGGCGCCGCTTCGATGGTCTGACGCCCGTATTCATAGGCGGCGAGCAGCACGGACTGGGCGAGGTTCAGCGAGGCGAACTCCGGGTTCACCGGCACGGTGATGATCGCATTGGCGCGCGACACGTCCTCGTTTTCGAGCCCTGCCCGCTCCGGCCCGAACAGCACCGCGACACGTTTGCCTTCGGCGCGCATCGCGCGGGCTTCGGCCATGGCGCGCTCCGGCGTGCGCACGGGTTTCGCCAGTTCGCGCGACCGGGCGGTCGTCGCATAGACGTAATCGCAATCGGCCAGCGCAGCGGGCAGATCGTCATAGACCACCGCCGCGTCCAGCACCCGCCCCGCGCCCGAGGCCATCGCCACCGCCTTTGGATTGGGCCAGCCGTCGCGCGGGCCGACGACCCGCATCCGCTCCAACCCGAAATTCAGCATCGCGCGTGCCGCGGCGCCGATGTTTTCACCCATCTGCGGGCGCACCAGCACGAAGGCGGGCTGCGGTCCTGTTTGATCTTCGTCGCTCATAGGCCCCGTGTTACTGTGGCGCGGTCGGACGGGCAAGGAGATGGGGATGGCGTTTGACGAGGGCGAGGCCGAGATCCTGCGCACCGACCTGTCGGGCCTGAAGGGGCTGACCGAAAAGGCCATGTTCGGGGGCCTGTGTTTCTTTCAGAACGGCAACATGATCGGCGGGGTGCGCCGGGCGGCCGAGGGCGGCGCGCTGATGCGGGTCGGAAAGGACAACATGAAGGCCGCGCTGGCGTCGGACGGGGTGACGCCGATGGTCATGGGCGGGCGCACCATGGGCGGCTATGTCGCCGTGACGCGCGAGGCGCTGGCCGACGACCTGACGCGCACGCGACTGCTCGACATGGCGCTGACCTTCACCGCGAGCCTTCCACCGAAGTAGCGTTTCCCCCCAAACGCTTGTAGAAAGCCGCGAATCCCAACCGAGGACGCGTGATGGCCGAAACCGACCTGCCCCAGCTTTATCTCGTGACGCCGCCGCAGTTCGAGCTGTCGAGCTTTCCCGACCAGCTCGCGCGAGCGCTGGACGCGGTCGAGATCGCCTGTCTGCGGCTCGAACTCGCCACCCGTGACGAGGATACGATCGCGCGCGCGGCCGATGCCTGCCGGGAGCTGGCCCATGCCCGCGACATCGCCATCGTCATCGCCGATCATGTGCTGATGGTGGAACGGCTCGGGCTGGACGGCGTGCATTTCACCGACGGGTCGCGGCAGGTGCGAAAGACGCGCAAGGATCTGGGCAAGGACGCCATCGTCGGCGCCTTCTGCGGCACCTCGCGCCATGACGGGATGACGGCGGGCGAACAGGATGCCGATTACGTCGCTTTCGGCCCCGTCGGCACGTCGAACCTCGGCACCGGCGAAATCGCGGGGCGCGATCTTTTCCAGTGGTGGACCGAGATGATCGAAGTGCCGATCGTCGCGGAAGGCGGGCTGACCGAGGCACTGGTGCGCGACTTCGCTTCGGTCACCGATTTCTTCTCGTTCGGCGAGGAAATCTGGACCGCAGAAGACCCGACCGCCGCCCTCACCGGGCTGGCCGCCGCCCGCGCCTAGGCCACCAAAGCGTCGAGCACCGGGCCGCGCACCGCCGCCTCGCAATGGGCGGCCAACGTCTTGCGGTCCGCGAAATCCGCGACCCGGACCGGTTCATGATAGACCACATCGACCGACCCGTTCGGCAACGCGGCCAGCACGGCGAGCAGGTGCGGGCCAAGGTCCATACCGCCCCACCAGCCGTAGAAGCGGTCGTCCCGGCCCTTGGGCGCGTGGTAGACGACGCTTACCGGCTGCACCCGCATGGTGTCGCGCAGCGCCGCGTCGAAGAAGGCCGCGAAAAGCGTCGTCTTGAAGGTCAGCACCCGGCGGCTGTCGGTCGAGGTGCCTTCGGGAAAGAACAGCAGCCTGTGGCCCAGCGACAGGCGGCGCCGGAACACCTCGACCTGGCCCCGCGCCTCGCGCCGGTCGCGCACGATGAAGACGGTCCCCGTCGCCTTGGCGAGCCACGAGATACCGGCCCATCCCGCGACCTCGGCCTTGGAGACGAAATAGATCCGTTTCGGCGCGTTCAGAACGAAAATATCGAGCCATGACGAATGGTTGGCCACGACCGCGCCCGGCCCCTTCATCGGCGTGCCGCGCACCCGCAGCCTGATCCCGAGCAGGAACAGGGCCGAAAGGCAGACGATCCGGGTGACGGTGGGCGTGACCGGCCGCCCCTCGCCCGCGAGGAGTTTCTCGAACGGGCGCAGAAGGAAGGTGAAGATCAGGCCGAGGATCAGAACGATCACCAGCGGCACGCCGCGCAGGACCGCCACGATCCAGCCGAAGGGGCCGACGGACAGGTCGGGCTGTGCCGACCCGTCATCCCACGGCTCGCTCACCCCCTCGCCTCGCGCTTGGCGAGTTTTTCGTACATCGCGCGCTGTTTCGGCGGCACCTTGGCCATGTCGACGATGATGCAGACGTCCGAGGTGTTGAACGGCTCGTCGATATAGACGCCGTCCCCGATCACGCCGTTCAAGCGCAGATAGGCCTTGATGAGCGCCGGCATCGCCTTCATCGCCGCCTTCTCGTCGATCTCATCCGCCGGCATCAAATCGGCCGAGGTGTAGAATTCGTCGAGAACGCGGGTGCGAAGCTCGGGCGGGGCGAGATGGCTGTGGTGCAGATGCGAAAGCGGAAGCTTGATCGCGTCGAGATCGGTGCCATGAAAGCTCGCCACCCCGAACATCACGTCGATCCCGTGGGCGTCGGAGTAGTTCATAAGGCCCACCCAAAGCTGCGGCAGCGCCGAACCGCCCCGGTAATCCCTGTGCACGCAGGACCGCCCGAGTTCCAAAAGCTTGCGCCCGCAGGTCTTGAGCGCGGTCAGATCGTATTCGGCATCCGTGTAATAGCGGCCCAGTTTCGCGGCCTGATCGTCGCGCATCACGCGATAAGCGCCCACCGCCTGATCGCCTTCGGGCCGGGACCGGTCGTAGAGGATCAGGTGATCGAACCAGTCGTCGAATTCGTCGCGTTCCAGCCGGTTTTCGTGATCGACGTCGACACCGTCACCGCCCAATTCCTCGACAAAGACCTGATAGCGCAAACGCTGTGCGTCGCGAATGTCGTCCTCGGTCTCGGCGATGCGCAGTTCGTAGACGGGACTGCTGTCTGACATCGGTACGGCGGGCTCCTCGTTTTTCGGGGTTCTAGGGATCACGCGGAAGATTGGCAACAGCAGCGTTCGCTGCGTTGGTTTGACACAATTCTAGGTTGTGATAGCGTCGGAGAAACGGATGAGGCGCCCGTCAGCCTTCGTCGAAAACCGGTGTGAGATCGACTGTGGAGATATCAATGACCTGCTTGCCCGCGTGCTCGAAATTCACCGTCACCTTGCCACCGATATTCGACTGCACCTGCCCCAGACCCCAGTCGGGCTGGGTCGGGCAGCGCACGAGCTGGCCGGGTTCGAGAAGCGAGGCGAGCGGGTTCATCGGGTTCCTTTCGGCGGGTGACGCGGCATGAGCAAGGGCGAAACCGCCCCGGCCCCGGATCTGGTCGCCCTCGTCGGATCGCGCATCTGCCACGATCTCGTCAGCCCGTTGGGCGCCATCGGCAACGGGATCGAGCTTATGACGCTGACCGGGGGAGAGGAAACCCCCGAGATGGCGCTGGTCAATGAAAGCCTTGTGAATGCGCGGGGGCGAATCCGGTTCTTTCGGATCGCGTTCGGGGCGGCCACCAGCGGCGCCGTGGTGCGTGCCGGCGATCTGGCCGAGGCCGTTGCCGGCATCGAAACCAAGGCGGTCGTCGAGTGGCGTATTCCCGGCGACATGGCCCGCACCGACGCGAAACTCGCGCTTCTGGCGCTCAATTGTCTGGCGAGCGCGATGCCCTATAGCGGGCGGATTTCGGTCGAGCGGGACGCAGGCGGCCTTGTCGTGACCGGGCGCGCCGAGCGGTTTCGCATCGAAGACGACGACTGGGCCTTGATCGACGGGCGCGGAACGGCCACGCCCGCCAACATCCACTTCGCCCTGTTGCCGGAAGAGGCCTTTGCTCAGGGCCGACAGGTCACGCTGGCACAGCTTGAAACCGAGGTTCGGCTGACCGTCTGACCTGTCCGGTCCGGGCACAGGCCAAAGAGAACCGAAGGCTTGGTGTTCACGTCATCACAGAGCCCCGCCGAAGCGGGCGGCCTGCAACGGATATCTTGGCGAGGCCTACGGTCGGACCGTGCCGTCACCCTCGACGATGTATTTGAACGAGGTCAGTTGTTCGGCCCCCACCGGCCCGCGCGCATGCATCTTGCCGGTGGCGATGCCGATCTCGGCCCCCATGCCGAACTCGCCGCCATCCGCGAATTGGGTCGAGGCATTGCGCATCAGGATCGCGCTGTCGAGCCGTTCGAAAAACTTCGCCGCCGCCGCATCGTCCTCGGTCAGGATGGCATCGGTGTGGGACGAGGAATAGGTCCGGATATGGTCGATCGCCGCGTCCAGATCATCCACGACTTTGGCCGCGATGATCGAGTCGAGGAATTCGGTCCCCCAGTCGTCGTCGGTCGCGACGACTGAGCCCTTGAGGCCCTCGCCCGCGCGCACTTCGACCCCCGCCGCCATGAGCGCGTCGATCACGGTCTGGCCCAGATCCAGCGCCTCTTTGTGGACGAGCAGACATTCCGCCGCGCCGCAGATCCCCGTACGCCGGGTCTTGGCGTTGATGACCACGTCCATCGTTTTCTGCGGGTCCGCCGCCTTGTCGATGTAAACGTGGACGATGCCTTCGAGATGGGCGAACACCGGCACCCGCGCCTCGCGCTGGACGAGGCCGACAAGCCCTTTACCCCCGCGCGGCACGATCACGTCGACATAGTCGGTCATGGTCAGAAGCTCGCGCACCGCTTCGCGGTCGCGGGTCGGCACGCGCTGAATCGCGTCCTCCGGCAGACCCGCCGCCTTCAGGCCTTCGACCAGACAGGCATGGATCGCGCCTGACGAGTGGAAACTTTCAGAGCCGCCGCGCAGGATCACGGCGTTGCCCGCCTTGAGGCACAGGGCGCCCGCATCCGCCGTCACGTTGGGACGGCTCTCATAGATCACGCCGATCACGCCCAGCGGCGTGCGCACGCGCTTGATGTGCAGGCCCGAGGGCCGGTCCCATTCCGACATCACCGCGCCGACGGGATCGTCCTGGGCCGCCACCGAGCGCACGCCGTCGCACATGCCCTGAATGCGGGCCTCGTCCAGCATCAGCCGGTCCATCATGGCAGGCGACAGACCCTTTTCACGGCCATATTCGAGGTCTTTGGCATTGGCCGCGATGATCTCATCCCGCCGCGCCCACATGGCGTCGGCGGCGGCATCCAGCGCCTTGCGCTTGGCATCCGATGGCGCGAAAGCCAGCTCCGCAGCGGCGGCCTTTGCCTTGCGGCCCAGTTCCTGCATCAGCGCGGGGATGTTTTCAGCGTCTTTCATCGGAGCCTCCGTTGTCGCCGAGCTTACATAGGCGCAAGCGGGGCGTGGGTCAAAACATGATCGTGCGGCGGGGTGTCGGGATGGCGCCAGGCCGGATACCAGAATCCTAGGATTCTAGTATCTTGCACGGACAGCAAGGATTTGAAATCAACGCCTTGCGCGCCGCCTTTCATCCGAAAGTGTTAACAAGGGGGCCTATAACCCCTGCCCGAAGCCCGAAAAATCAGAGCGCCATATCGTCCCGGTGGATCAAGGCCGCGCGCCCCGGATAGCCGAGTGTCGCCTCGATCTGGTCCGACCGCTTGCCGGCGAGCAACTTGGCCTCGTCCGAGGTGTAGCGGCTGAGACCGGCCCCGATATGCGCCCCGCCCGGTCCGAGGATTTCCACCGGATCGCCGCGCCCGAACCGGCCCGTGACCAGCGTCACCCCGGCGGGCAGCAGCGACTTGCCTTTGCCGAGCGCCGCCACAGCGCCCGCGTCGAGCATGACCGTACCTTTGGGCTTCATCGACCCGATCCAGTGCTTGCGCGCCGCGCTCGGGTCTTCCCGCGCGACGAACACGGTCGCCCGCGCACCGTCCTCCAACGCCGAGAGCGGCTGGACCGTGCTGCCTTCGGTGATGATGAGCGAACAGCCCGCCGCCATCGCCGTCTGGGCCGCAAGCAGCTTGGTCTTCATCCCGCCTTTCGACAGGCCCGTCCCGGCGTCGCCCGCCATCGCCATCAACTCGGGCGTGATCTCATCCACCACCGGAAAATGCTGCGCTTCGTGGTCGGTCTTGGGGTTGCCGGAATAGAACCCATCCACGTCCGACAAAAGCACCGTCAGGTCCGCGCCGATGGTCACGGCGACCTGCGCGGCCAGCCGGTCGTTGTCGCCGTAGCGGATTTCGTCGGTCGCGACCGTATCGTTCTCGTTCACGATCGGCACCACACCGAAGCTGAGAAGCTGCTCAAGCGTCGCGCGGGAGTTCAGATAGCGCCGCCGATCCGCGCTATCCTCGAGCGTTACCAGCACCTGCGCGGTGGTGATCCCCTTGGGCGCGAGCACCTCTTCATAGGCGCGTGCCAGCCGGATTTGGCCGACCGCCGCCGCCGCCTGCGATTGCTCCAGCGCCAGACCGCCTGCGGGCAGGCCCAGAACGCCGCGCCCCAGCGCGATGGACCCGGACGAGACCAGCACAACGTCCATCCCGCGTGCCTTCAGCCGCGCCACGTCCTCCGCCAGCCCGATGAGCCAGTCGGATTTCAACGCGCCGGACGTGCTGTCGACCAGAAGCGCGGAGCCGATCTTGACGACCAGCCGCCGCGCCGCCCCAAGGCTCAGGGTTGCCAAGGCTCGTTCTCCTCGTCCCCGCCCTCGGCGGCCTTCTGACGATAGCGGTCCGCCCCGATCTCGGCCTTCAAGGCGCGCAGAACCTGCGTCACGCCATCCTTGGCCACGCCGGACATCTCATAGACCGTGCCGCCCGACGCCTCTTCCAGCGCCGCGCGCTTTTCCTCGCGCTCCTCGTCCAGAAGTGCGTCGATCTTGTTCAGAACCGTGATGCGCGGCTTGTGGGCGAGGATGCCGCCATAGGCCTCCAACTCGCCCACGATGGTCTCGTAATCCGTGACCACGTCCTCGGCGGTCCCGTCGATCAGGTGCAAAAGCACGGCGCAGCGTTCGACGTGGCCGAGGAAGGTATCGCCCAGCCCCCGCCCTTCGTGCGCGCCTTCGATCAGGCCGGGAATGTCGGCCACCACGAATTCCACGTTGTCCACACCCACGACGCCAAGGTTCGGCACCAGCGTGGTGAACGGATAATCCGCGATCTTGGGCCGCGCGTTGGAGGTGGCCGCAAGGAACGTTGACTTGCCCGCGTTCGGCAGGCCCAGAAGGCCCACGTCCGCGATCAGCTTGAGCCGCAGCCAGATCACCCGCTCGATCCCCGGCTGGCCCGAGTTCGCGCGACGCGGCGCCTGATTGGTCGCGGTCTTGAAGTGCAGGTTGCCGAAGCCGCCGTTGCCGCCCTTGGCGATCACCAGACGCTCGCCCACCTCGGTCATGTCGGCGATGACGGTCTCTTCGTCCTCGTCCAGCACTTCGGTCCCGACAGGGACGCGCAGGACGATGTCGTCGCCCGATTTCCCGGTGCGCTGGTTGCCCATGCCGGGCTGGCCGTTCTTGGCGAAGAAGTGCTGCTGGTAGCGAAAGTCGATCAGGGTGTTCAGACCCTCGACCACCTCGATCACCACGTCTCCGCCGCGCCCGCCGTCACCGCCGTCGGGCCCGCCGAATTCGATGTATTTCTCGCGCCGGAAAGACACGCAGCCGTTCCCGCCGCTTCCCGAACGGATATAGACCTTGGCGAGATCGAGGAATTTCATAGGTTTCAGGCCTTTCTGTTGGCCCCTGCGATAGAGGGAAACGCGGTATGGCTCAAGGGCCGTTACGGGCGCGGCAAGCTGTAGTGGATGGTGACGAGCCGGGTCTGGCGGGCGCGATTGTCGTCGAGACTGCGCTCGACCTCGCGAAAGCCCAGCTTGGTGAGGATGCGGGACGAGGCCGGATTATCGGCCCAGACCCGCGCGCGAATGTCCGGGTGATCCCCGGCGTCGAAGCCGTAGCCGACCAGCGCCCGCGCCACCTCAGTGCCCAGTCCCCGGCCCCAATGCGTCTTTGCCAGCAGGTAACCGATTTCGCCGTTCGCGAACTGGCCCGTGCCGACGGGCAGGTCGCCATCGCGAATGATGCCGAAGAACGCCGCCTCGTCCATCCGCGTTGCGATCCGGTCGCGCACGAAGTCGAGCGACACGGGGTGCGGCCACGTTCCGGTCATGCGCACCACGTCCCAGTCGGACATGATGGCATGAAGCGCACAGGCGTCATCCGGTGTCTGTCGTGTGATCCGCAGGCGGGGCGTGACGATCACGTCGCCTGCGCCCTGCCCTTGTGTCATGGCGTCAGCGCATCTTTCGGCTATAGGTCCAGGTCGGGACATTGGCATCGCGCGCGACCGAGAACGCCTCGCTGTCGCCGACATAGGCGAAGCCCGCGTTGGTCAGCACCCGGGCGCTCGCCGGGTTGTCCTGAAACACCTCGGCAAAGAGCGTGTCGTTGCCCAAGGGGTTCGCGGCGACCAGCGCCTGCACGGCTTCCGAGGCGAGCCCGGTGTTCCAGAACGGCGGCGCGACCCAATAGCCAAGCTGGCTTTGGTTGCGGTCCATCCGGGTCAGGCTGATGACGCCCAGAACCTCATGACCCCGGTCGCCGCCCTCGACGGACGAACCGTCCATCACCCAAACGTCTTCCAGGCGGTCCGCGGTCATCGCGCGTTTGACGAAGGCGTCCGTGGTGCCGGGGGCCAGAGGATGCGGGATCGACCGCGTCTCTTCGGCCACGCGCCGATCACCGGAGTAATGCGCGAGCATCCCCACGTCCGATGCCTTCGGCGGGCGCAGAACGAACCGTTCGGTTTCGATCAGAACCTGATCCTGATCCATGACTGTATCGACTTTCATACGCTCTCCTCCTCGAAAGCGTTCACCGGCCCGATATGGGGGCGCAATCCTGCACCCCAAGGCCGTTCGGTAAACACTTCTTGGCGATCCGGCCTCCTCTCCGTCACGCCTAAAACGACGAAGGGGGACCGGTTTCTAGCCGATCCCCCTTGTCTTACTTTGCCGGGTATCGGCTTATTCTGCGGCCTCCGCTGCCGGGAGGACCGATACGAAGGTGCGGCCCTTGAGGCCCTTCGCAAAGGTCACGCGGCCTTCGGCGGTCGCGAAGATGGTGTGATCGCGGCCCATGCCCACGCCTTCGCCCGGCCACACTTTGGTGCCGCGCTGACGGACGAGGATGTTGCCCGGGATCACGGCTTCGCCGCCGTATTTCTTGACGCCAAGGCGGCGACCGGCTGAGTCGCGGCCGTTGCGGGAGCTACCACCAGCTTTTTTATGTGCCATTTCGCTCTCTCCTTACTTCGCCAGATCGGCGGCTTCGGCAACCCATTCGGGCTTCACGTTGACCGCGTCAAAGGTTTCGATGTCGACTTTCGCGAGCTCGGCGTAGGTGTTCACACCGGCTTCGTTCAGTTTCTTCTGCATCGCCGGGCCGATCCCGTTGATCGCGGTCAGGTCGTCGGACCCACCAGCGGCCGGGGCTTCGGTCTTGGCTTCCGCTTTCGGGGCGGCTTTGGCTTCGGCCTTGGGCGCCGCTTTCTTGGCGGGCTTGGCAGCGGCCGGGGCCGACGGGGCCGAGCCTGCACCGATGGCGGCCTTGATGCCCGACTTGTCCGCGCCCGATTCGAGAATGTCGGTGATGCGAAGCAGCGTCAGCTGCTGACGGTGGCCTTTGGTGCGCTGCGAGCTGTGCTTGCGGCGGCGCTTGACGAAGTGGATGAGCTTCTCGCCCTTGATCTGGTCGATCACTTCGGCCTGCACACCGGCACCTTCCACGAGGGGCGTGCCAAGGGTCGTGCCGACCATCAGAACTTCGTTGAACTGGATCTTTTCACCGGCTTCGGCTGCAAGTTTCTCGACACGGACGACGTCGCCGGTCTGAACCTTGTACTGCTTGCCGCCAGTCTTAACGACTGCAAACATGGGGTCTTCCTTTTTCTCCCGCGTTCTGTGGCCCCGGCGATCCGGCGTTCGCGGGGACATCCCCCGGCCTCGAACAGCGCGCCCTGCTAGGGGCGTTGTTTCATATAGCATTCCGGCCCGCGGGAATCCCCCGTGCGCCAGAGCCGCGTGTATCGGGGCATTCGGACCCCAAGTCAAGGAAAACAATGGCAACCGCGACCGGCGACCGGCCCGCCGGACATTGACCCCCCATCCGCTTCGCGAAAGGCTCACGGGGATCGTCGAATCGTTTCAGACCCATTGACCGGATTCCATGCCCAAGTTCTTGAATTCCCTGACGCAGCGTGTCGGATCACTCGCCGCCCCGCTCGGACCGCGCCGCCCGGCCCTCGCCCCCGTTTCCGGCCCCCTCGGCGGCTTCGACATTCCCGAGGTGCCGGGCATCAGCCTGGTCACCGCCAACAAGAACCGCACCGAAAACATGCTCCCCGCGCTCAGGACGTGGATCGACCGGCCCGAGATCGACGAGATCGTCATCGTCGACTGGGATTGCGACGAGCCCCTGCGCGACGTGCTGGAGGCCAAGGGCATCTCGGACCCGCGCCTGCGCGTCGTGCGGGCCGTGCAGGACGAGGTGTGGCATGGGCCGCGTGCCTTCAACACCGCCATGCGGCTTGCGCGTTACGACAAGATCCTGCGGATCGACGGGGATATCGTGCTGAAGCCCGACTTCTTCACGCGCAACAGGCTCCCCAAGAACAGCTTCGTCGCCGGGAACTACCAGATCGTCGAGCAAAGCCAGGTCCACATCAACGGCACCGTGCTGTTTCACCGCGCCGACATCGCAAGGATCGGGGGACAGAACGAATACACCATCGGTTACGGGTGGGAGGACGACGATTTCTACAACCGGCTGATGCGGGCGCGGGTGAAGCGGATCGACCTGATCCCCGAGACGGTCTACCACCTGCCCCACGACGACACGACGCGCGTGCCGCCGCCCGAAAACCAGTCGACGCGCGCGCTTTACATGTCGTGGCCCCGGTTCACGATCCGGCGCAATCGTCTGCTGATCGAACAGATGCCCGCCTGGGACGCGAGCCGACCGATGCAGCCCTTCGATCATGTGGTCGCCCCCGACGGCACCGAGACGCTCGTGCGCACCGGCCCCAATCCGTCCGAAGTGTCCGACGTGATCGCCGACCGGGTGACGAACATGGCGATCCTGTTCTTTCTGGCCCGCCGCAAGGGGGCCGAGGTCATGTGGCTTGACGACATTCACCTGAGCCGCCTTCTCGACCTGCCGGAAAGCGAGATCAACCGCGACATGGTGAAAGAGATCATCGCCGCACAGAATGCATCCGGCGGCCCGTTTCTGAGCGCCGACATCGCGCGGCGGTTCGAGCCGTAGGGCGCACATTGAGGAGAACAGGATGAGCACGACGACCGACCGAAACATCGCCCGCGCCGGGCGCAACACCATCGCCGACGCGCTGACCCGCGCCGCGCGCCGTTACGGCGATCGCACCGCGCTCCATTTCGGGGACCGGACATGGACCTTCACCGGGCTTTACGATGGCGCGGGACGGATCGCCGCGCGGCTTCTCGAGGCGGGCCTCGTGCCCGGTGACCGGGTGGCGGCCTATGGACGCAATTCCGACGCCTACCTTCTACTCTACCTCGCCTGCGCCCGCGCAGGGTTCATCCATGTGCCGATCAATTACGCTCTGGTCGGGCGCGAACTGGCGTATATCCTCGACAACTGCGGTGCCGACGCCCTGTTCGTCGATCCGGCGCTTCAGGACATGGCCGACCCGGTTCTGGCCGGGATGGAGCCGCTGAAACTGGTCGGCACCACCCATTCCGGTGACGGGCTGGACGCGCTGACGATGGCGCAGGACGACGCGCAGTCCGTGCCCGGCGATCTGGGCGAAGGGATCGACGCCGAGGATCTGGTCCAGCTGCTTTACACCTCCGGCACGACCGCCGCGCCCAAGGGGGCGATGATGAGCCACCGCGCCCTGCTGGCCGAATACACAAGCTGCATCGTCGAGCTGGAGCTGTCCGCGAAGGACCGCGCCCTTGCCGGCCTGCCGCTTTATCATTCCGCGCAGATGCATGTGTTCACGGTGCCCCAGTTCCTCGTCGGGGCGACCACGTGGCTGATCGAGGCGCCCCTGCCCGACCTGTGCCTCGAACTCATCGAGACGCACGGCATTACGTCGTTCTTCGCGCCGCCGACGGTCTGGATCAGCCTCCTGCGCAGCCCGGCCTTCGACGCACGCGATCTGACGAGCCTCGAATACGTCTACTACGGCGCGTCGATCATGCCGGTGCCGGTGCTTCAGGAACTGCGCGAACGTCTGCAGGGCGCGCGGCCCTTCAACTGTTACGGCCAGTCGGAGATCGGGCCTCTCGCCACGGTCCTCTACCCGCATGAACACGAAGACCGCCCGGCCTCTGCGGGCCGCCCGATCTACAACGTGGAAACGCGGCTGGTGGACGAGGATATGAACGACGTCGCCCCCGGCGAGCAGGGCGAGATCGTGCATCGCTCGCCCCAGCTTCTGTCAGGCTACTGGGACAAGGCCGAGGCCACCGAGGAGGCCTTCGCGGGCGGCTGGTTCCATTCCGGGGATGTGGGCGTGATGGACGAGGCGGGCTACATCACCGTCGTCGACCGCACCAAGGACATCATCAAGACCGGCGGAACGATGGTCGCGAGCCGCGAAGTGGAGGAGGTGCTGTTCACCCACCCGGCGGTCAGCGAAGTCGCCGTAATCGCCCTGCCCCATCCGAAATGGGTCGAAGCCGTCACGGCCGTCGTCGTACTTCGCGAGGGAGCCGAGGCGAGCGAAGACGACCTGATCGCTTTTGCGAAAGACAACCTCGCGCCGTTCAAGCTCCCGAAACGGGTGCTTTTCGCATCCGAACTGCCGCGCAATACGGCGGGCAAAATCCTGAAACGGACCCTGCGCGACACGCACGAGGCGCTTTACGACTGACCGGGGTCAGATGTCGGTTTGCGGCGACAGATCGGCCAGCCGGGCGGCCAGCGTTTCATAGCGGTCGCCCATGATCTCATACTGGATGCCGTTCAGGATTTCGTAGACCTGCTGCATCTGGGGGTCTTCGAGGGCTTTGCGGTAGGCCACGACCTCCTCGTCCGAGAAGGACTGATAGACGTAGGCCGACCCGAAGACGCCGCTGGTGGAAATCGCGTTGGCAAGCTGATCGCTCTGCTGGCTCAGGATTTCGCGCAACTCGGCCTCGGAATACTGGATGTCCGAGGCACCGGCGGCCATCGCCGCCATCATGTAGCGCACCTGAATTTCGATGATCGCGCGGGTCGATTGTTCGACCCCGCCAATCGCGGCGGACATCTTGCGGTATTCCTCGATCCGGTCGGGGTTTTCATCGGCCAGCCGCGTGACGATCATCTCGCCCTCGGCCATCTGGCGCTCGTTCGACACGCCATGGCCCGCGTTCTCGGCCTCGACCAGCCGCTGACCCAGCTCGGAGCCGTAAAAGTCCATGCCGTGATCCACCAGCTCCTGCGGCATGATCGCTTCCATCATGTCGAGCGTGTCCTCGATCATCGCGTCGGGGTCGAACACCTGTTCCGACAGGCGCACCCATTCGCTTCCGAAGGCGTCCGGGTCCGCCCCCGCGATGCCGGGGCCGTTCATCGCCCCCTCCTGCATCGAGGTGATGGCGACATCGAATCCCGTGACTTCAAGAAATTCGCGCGAAGTTTCGCGGTCTGCGGCCACGAGCGCGGCCCCGAAACAGATGGCGGCCACGGCCACGGCGGCCCCGGTCATAACACGTTGGAAGGTCATGCTTTGCTGTCCTTTCCTTGCTGGCAACGCCCCATACCCTAAGCACCCGCGAGCCATCGCTCAAGAAACGGTCCCGTGACATGGCGGGGATGGGCGGGGCCCCGCCCGAATTTTCGTGAAGATATGGGTTGCGCCCATCCGCGCCTTACACTACATCGCCCGCCACAGACCCCCGCGGAGAGGTGCCGGAGTGGTCGAACGGGGCGGTCTCGAAAACCGTTGTGGGTGCAAGCCCACCCAGGGTTCGAATCCCTGTCTCTCCGCCACTTCGCCGATGTGCGAAGCGCGCTTTCCCGGACTTTGCCGACGCACGTGACGATCACGTGACCCGATCGGGGCTGGATTTTTCCTGCGTCCGCGCCATGTTGACCCCAAAGACGGAGGACAAGATGGCACAATACGAAAAGAACCCCGACGCCGTATCCGCGCTGGACGAAATGTCGTTCTACGTGACCCAGCAATCGGGCACCGAGCGTCCGGGCACGGGCAAATACCTCGATAACAAGGCGCGCGGCATCTATGTCGACATCGTTTCGGGAGAGCCGCTGTTCGCCTCGTCCGACAAGTACGATTCCGGCTGCGGTTGGCCGAGCTTCACCAAGCCGATCGAACCCGCCCATATCAACGAATTGCAGGACCGCACGCACGGAATGATCCGGACCGAAGTGCGCTCGACCCACGGCGACAGCCATCTGGGCCACGTGTTCCCCGACGGTCCCCCCGACCGTGGCGGGCTGCGCTACTGCATCAACTCCGCCGCCCTGCGTTTCATCCCTTTCGAGGATATGGAGGCCGAGGGTTACGGCGCCTACACCGATCAGGTGGAGTGACCCCGTTCCGCGCCGGGGTCAGCGCACACCGGCGGCTCGGGGTCGGCCCCGAACCGCCGACAATTCCGACGACCGCCGAGGGCCTTAGCGCCCCAGCAGTTGCGCGGTGATTTCCCGGTCCACCCGCACCAGTTCGGCAGGTGTGATATCCGGGCGGCGCACCGGGCCGACGGCGGGCACCGGATTGGCGGCCCGGATGATGCGGGCACGGTTGGGTGTCATCGGTTGCGGCGCGGCAGGGGCTTCGACCAGCCCCGGCGGCAGCACCTGATCCATGGCGAGGCCCGACAGCACGCTGGCGGGAACCCCAAGACGCCCGGTCAGCGCAATCGGGTCTTCCAGTGCCTCTAGAAAAGCGATGAGCGCCGGAATTTGCTCCTCGGTCACATCCACCCCGTCGAATTCGATGGCCGCCGCGATGCGTGCCATTTCCTCCGGGTCGTCCAGCGCCTCGGTGTCCAGATGATCGGTGTCCACGTCATGCAGCACCGCCTGATCGATGGTATAGGCCATGAGGCTGTCCCTCGGGTTCATGTGGTGGCGGATCACCGCCTCCAGCGTCGCATAGGCGCCCGCATGACCGTATGGCGCGGTCAGGGTCACGTTGCGCAGGGACGGCGTGCGGAACTTGTAGGCATCATTCGGGTCCTGCGTCACCGACATGCGCCCGATGTCGGCGTAGATCCGGTCGGCCACATGGGCCTTGCCCGGCCCGATCTGGGGCATCCCGATGGCGTGAAAGCTGTTGTCGGTCTGGAACGTGCCCGCGTGGCAGCCGGAACAGCCCGCGTCACCGTAAAACAACTCCATCCCCTCCATCGCGAGGTCCGAAAGCTGGTCTTCCTCGCCCCGCAGGTAGCGGTCGAACGGGCTGTCGGTCGAGCGGAACTCGAACGTCATGAAGCTGGCCAGCGCATTGGCGATGTCGGTGATGTGCACCGGCTCGTCCGGCCCGATGATCCAGTCGAAGGCCGCGCGATAGGCCGGGACACCCTCGACCTTGGCGGCGATGGTCGACCACGCGCCGGACTCGCCCATGAAGGTCATCTTCTCGACAAGCGCGGCGGTCTCGTTCTCGTCATGCTGGCCCGCCATCTCGTCGGCCGAGGTGATCGGGAGCAGCGCCTGCGCGGCCAGCGGGTTCAGGACCGGCCGTTCGAGGTCGCGGGCGGCGGGCATCAGCACCCCCTGCGGACGCTCGGCATCGGTCTGAAGGCGCCCGTCATGGAACATGGTGTGAAACAGGGTCGATCCCCGGTTCCACAGCGCCGGGGCGTTGCGCGGGATGCGGGCATAGACATGCTCGCCCTCGCCCAGCCGCCGGTCGGGGCCAAGACCCACGCCCCCCTCGCCGATGGACAGCGACATGCCGTCCGATGTGCCCAGCGTCGGGTGGTGGCAGGTCGAACAGGCGATGTTCTTGTTGCCCGCGAGGATGGGATCGAAGAACAGCGACTGGCCCAGCATGGCCTGCTGAATGTCGATCTTCGGGAACATATCCGCCGTCGCCGGGTCCGGCAGATTGTCGGGCGCCGCCAGCGACGCCCCCGCGACGAGGCACATGAGCCCCACAAGATACCCCTGTTTCATCCGATCCCCTCGCAATGTGTCTTGAGCAAATTCCTTGCTTCAAGACTACCTCACGTTTTCGAGATCACTCAAACATTTCAGGTATTTGCCGTTACTTTGTCGCGCGTTGCGACAAGGTAACCGGGCGAATTGCGGGATTGTTTCGATGAACCGGACAGTCGCCCGACCCAGGTGTTTCGCGACTCACCCGTCACTCGATCGCGGCGACGTCCTCGGGCGTCGCACAGGTCGTCGCCTCGTCCGGGTATTCGTGGGTCCAGACCAGCGCGTTCAGAATGTCGTCGACGTCGAACCCGTAGGTGCCGTTGAAATACTGATAGCCGCGCACCCCGCGCTTCATGACATGGGTGCGCTCATCCTCGGTCATGTCATAGCCGCCGCGCAGCTTGAGCGTCACCGTTTCCGGCGCGTCGGTGTCGAGAAAGACCTCTTGATAGACGTCGCCGAACTCCGGCTCGCAGGTGAATTTCAACAGATCGGCAGAGGCCGCATTGCCCGCCAAAGCGAATGCGGAACACAGGATGAAAGGCTTCAATGGAACTCTCCCCAAACAAGTGAGGAAAGGTTAACCGCGGAACCCCGTCGCCACCACGAATTTTTCCGAGGAATCCGACCGTGACGCGGGCGGCTTGATGTTCACGACCTTGGTGAACTTCTGCTTGAGCAGCTTCTGAAGATCGCCCTCGGCCCCGCCCGCCAGAACCTTGGCGACGAATGTGCCGCCCTCTTCCAGCACGTCGAAGGCGAAATAGGCGGCGGTCTCGCACAGCGCGATGATGCGCAGGTGGTCGGTCTGCTTGTGGCCCGAAGACGCGGCGGCCATGTCGGACATGACCACGTCGGCCTTGCCGCCAAGCCATTCCTTCACCTTCTCGTCCGCATCGTCCTCCATGAAATCGAGTTGATAGGCCTCGGCCCCCGCCACCGGCTCGACCTCCTGCAAGTCGACGCCCAGAACAGTGCCGACCTTCTTGCCCTTCTTCTCGCCAAGCGCGTTCACCCGTTCGACGGCCACCTGAAGCCAGCCGCCGGGCGCGCAGCCCAGATCGACGACGCGCGCGCCGGGAACGAGAAAGCGGAATTTCTCGTCGATTTCGAGGATCTTGAAGGCCGCCCGGCCCCGATACCCCTCGTCGCGGGCGCGTTTCACGTAGGGGTCGTTCAATTGCCGTTCGAGCCACCGGGTCGAACTCAGCTTGCGCCCACGCGCCGACTTGACCTTCACGCGAAGGTCACGCTGCCCCCGGCCGGAGGCGTTCTTCTTTCCCGGTGGTTTGGTCATCTCAGTAGGGTCCGTCTTCCAGCACGCCGTCGCGCGACATCTGCGCGTAGAGCAGCCCCTCGCGCAACCCCCGGTCGGCCACGGACAGGCGGTCGGTGGGCCAGATCCGCAACAGCGCCTGAAGGATCGCGGCCCCGGACATGATGAGCGCCTGACGGTCCTTGCCGATGCGCGGGTCGCGACGGCGCCCTTCCGGCCCGGCGGCGAGGTAGCCGCGAATGACCTTGTCGATCTGGTCCGAGGTCATGCGCAGCCCGTCGACCTTGTTGCGGTCATAGCGCCGGAGGCCCAGATGGGTCGCGGCGACCGTCGTGACCGTGCCGGAGGTGCCGATGATCTGGAACCCTTCGCGAGCCTGTTCCTTGTGGAACGGGCTGAATTCGCCCAGCTGTTCTTCGAAATACCAGCTCATCAACGCGAACCGCGCGGCGTCGTCGTCCACGTCGTCGAACTGCTCACGCAGCGTCGCCACGCCCAGCGGAACCGAGATCCAGTCGACCACGCGGGCCAGCGGAAATGGCCCCGGATCGCCCTTGAACCCGGCGTGAAGCCGCATGATCGACTTCTGCCGGTCCTTCGGCGCGATCTTGGAGAGGTCGAGCCAGACAAGCTCGGTCGAGCCGCCGCCGATATCGACCACCAGAAGTTGCTCGGTCTTGCGCCCGACCAGCGGCGCGCAGGAGATCACGGCGAGCCGCGCCTCTTCCTCGGGCCGGATGATTTCCAGCTTCAGTCCGGTCTCGCGCTGCACGAAGCGCATGAAATCGCGCGAGTTCGTCGCCCGTCGGCACGCCTCGGTCGCGATCAGCCGCATGTGGCTGACTTCGTGCTTCTGAAGCTTGCGCTGACAGATTTTCAACGCCTGAACGGTTCGCGCCATCGACGCGCGCGACAGCCGCCCGGAGCCGCCAAGCCCCTGACCGAGCTGGACAGATTTCGAGAAACTGTCCACGACGTGAAACTGGTTCCCCTTGGGCTGGGCAATCAGCATACGACAACTGTTGGTGCCGAGGTCCAGAGCCGCATACAGGCTGTCTGGATCCGGCTTGACCGGCGCGGGCTGCTCGACCGCTTTCGGGAACGCGCCCGCACCATCGGGACGCTTGGGCGCCATAACTACACGCCCTCCATATCGAGTTACCTTAAAGGTAGTGCGGGGGCGGTGCGCTGGCAAGCGCCCTAATATGCGAAGATGCTTATGTGAAACCGCACAGGCGCTCTGCGAACATGCCGATGCGGGCCGCTATCACGCGGGGATATGTCGCAAACTGGCCCGCAGCCCGTGCCCCGACGGTCTAAGCGGGTGGGAAACGGAGGGCACATGGCCGAGGTCACAATCGTCTACTGGCGCGACATTCCCGCGCAGGTCATCGTCGGCCGCGGTCGCAAGGCCGCGAAGGTGCCGTTGCCCGAACGCTTCGAACAGGCGATCGACCGGGCCGCGATGGGCGCGGGCCTTGCCGGAACCGACGACTACCTTGGCGAATGGCGCCGCGCCGCACCCTATTCGGTCGATGGCGACGACCGGGCAGTGGCGGAGGCCGAGGCCGCGAGACTCGACGCCGCGTACGACCAGGACCGCCTCAAGACCTTGATTTCAAACGCAGGCCGCGCCCAAGAGGCCGGACAAGACAGGGACAGACCATGACACGCACCGTTCTCGAAAGCGCGACCAAGACCGTTACCATCGGCTTCGACGAGCCGTTCTGCGTGATCGGCGAACGCATCAACCCGACGGGCCGCAAGAAGCTCGCCGCCGAGCTTGAGGCGGGCGATTATTCGACCGTGGAACGCGATGCCGTGGCGCAGGTCGCCTGCGGGGCCACCGTGCTCGATGTGAACGCGGGCGTCGTCTACAACTCCAACCCCAACCCGAACGAGACCGAGCCGCCGCTGATGACGGCGATCCTCGAACTCGTGCAGGGTCTGGTGGACGTGCCGCTCTGCATCGACTCGTCCGTGCCCGCCGCACTTGAGGCCGGACTGAAGGTGACCAAGGGCCGCCCGCTGGTGAACTCGGTCACGGGCGAGGAAGAGCGCATGGATTTCGTCCTGCCGCTGATCGCGAAATACAACGTGCCGGTGGTGGCGATTTCGAACGACGACACCGGGATTTCCGAAGACCCCGACGTGCGCTTCGCCGTGGCGAAGAAGATCGTGGAACGCGCCGCCGATTTCGGCATCCCGGCCCATGACATCGTGGTCGACCCGCTGGTCATGCCCGTGGGCGCGATGGCGACGGCGGGCAAACAGGTCTTCACCCTCGTGCGCCGCCTGCGCGACGAACTGGGCGTGAACACCACCTGCGGCGCGTCGAACATCTCGTTCGGCCTGCCCAACCGCCACGGCATCAACAACGCCTTCCTGCCGATGGCGGCGGCGGCGGGCATGACTTCGGCGATCATGAACCCGCTCGCCCTGCCCGTCCCGCAGGCGAAGATCGCCGAGAAGAAGGCCGAGGTGGAAGCCGCCGGGATCATCTTGCCCGACGGCATGGATGACGAAACCTTCGTCACCCTCTTCGGTCTCGGCTCGACCCGGCACAAGCCGGGGAAAGAGATGGAGGCGATCCGCGCGGCCAACATGCTGCTCGACAACGACCCGCATGGCGCGGAATGGATCCGCTTCAACTCCGCCAATCAAGGCGCGGGCGGGGCCGCCGGGGGCCGTCGCGGCGGCCGCAATCGTCGGCGCGGCTGATGTGACCCAGCGGTGCGCGCCCAAGGGCGCGCGCTTGGGGAGCCTGAAATCTCCTTGGAGATTTCAGGCGGAATGAGGGGCGCTGCCCCTCAAACACCCCGAAGTATTTCTGAAACGAAGAAGAACGGGACCACGCACGTTCTTTTCGGGCGGCTTCAGCCGAAATGTTCGCCCGCCTCGCCCGGTGCCATGCGGATCAGGCGTGAAGTCTTGACCCCCGCCTGCCGGTGTTTCATCGCCTCACGATAGGCCGGGTCTTTTATCATTTCGACGAAGGCGTCGACCGAGGGGTATTCGGCCACGAAGCAGAAATCCCACTGCTCGTCCTGCGGCCCGATCAGCATGAATTCCATCTTCCCGGACCAGACGATCCGTCCACCGACACGTTTGAAAATCGGCCCGCTTTCGCGCCCGTAGGCCTCGTAGGCCTCGAACCCCGTCGAGGTGCGCCCATCGTCGTAGGTGGCGATCTCTTTCATCTTGACGAGGTTCAGCATGTGGATCGGCCCGTCGCGGTCGATCCCTCGGAACTCAGCGAAGGCATCGCCTTCGAAGCCAGTGTAGTCGGTCATGGCATCCTCCCTGCCCCGACCGTAACACCGGGAACGAAAAAGGCCGCCCCGAAGGGCGGCCCGTCACGCAACGTCACGCTGCGCTCATTCGTTGTCGAGTTCCTCGACCGCTTTTTCGAGCTCTTCCTTGGAGACCTCTTTCTCGGTCACCTCGGCTTTTTCCGCGATGTGATCGACGACCTTGTCCTCGAACAGCGGCGCCTGGATCTGCTGGCGCATCTGCGGGTTCTGCTGCACGAAGTCGAAGAACTGACGCTCCTGACCGGGATACTGACGCGCCTGGTTCATCACGGCTTGGGTAAACTCGGCATCCGTCACCTGCACTTCGGCCTTCTGACCGATGTCGGCCAGCACGAGGCCAAGGCGCACGCGGCGTTCGGCAAGTTTCTGGGCGTCGTCGCTCACCTCGATTTCCGGGTGGTCGTGGCCGTGCACGTCGGGGTTTTCCTCGTGCCACAGCTGATGCGCGATCTGCTTGGCCTCGGCCTCGACCAGCGACGGGGGCAGATCGAACGACACTTTGCCGTCGAGCGCGTCGAGCAGGCTGCGCTTCATCACCTGACGGGCCGCACCGGCGTATTCGGCTTCGAGACGCTCGGTGACCTGCGTTTTCAGGGCTTCGAGGTTCTCGGCACCGTATTTCTGGGCGAGGTCATCGTCGATCTCGGCCGCTTTCGGCTCTTTCACTTCCTTGATCGTGCAGGAGAACACAGCTTCCTTGCCCGCAAGGTTTTCCGCGCCGTATTCTTCGGGGAAGGAGACGGTCACGTCCTTCTCTTCACCGGCCTTCACGCCGACGAGCTGCTCTTCGAAGCCCGGAATGAACTGGCCGGAGCCGAGCACCAGCGGGAAATCTTCGGCCGAACCGCCGTCGAAGGCTTCGCCGTCGATCTTGCCGACGAAGTCGAGCACGACCTGATCGCCGTCCTTGGCTTTCGAGCCTTTCTTGCGGTCTTCGAAGTTCTGCGCGTTCTCGGCGAGGTTCTTCAGCGCGTCGTTCACCTCGTCGTCCGAAGCCTTGACCACCAGACGCTCGAGCTTGATGTCGCTCAGGTCGACGTCGGGGATGTCGGGAAGCGCCTCATAGGTCATCTCGACCTCGACGTCGTCGCCCTCTTTCCAGTCCTCGTTGGTCATCTTGACCTCGGGCTGCATCGCCGGGCGGTGGCCGGTTTCCTCGAAATGCGCGTTCATCGCACCGTCGACGGCTTCCTGCATCGCCTCGCCCATCAGGCGCTGGCCGAAGTTCTTTTTCAGAAGCGCCATCGGCACCTTGCCCTTGCGGAAGCCCTTCATTTCCACTTCGGGCTGCGCTTCGGCAAGCTTTTCGTTGACCTTCGCGTCCAGATCGGAGGCAGGCACCACGATCTTGTAGCCGCGCTTGAGGCCTTCGTTCAGGGTCTCGGTAACGCTCATCTTCGGTTCCTTCATAGGCAAACAGGGCGCGCGCACGCGCCCCCGGAAATTTTCACGCCCTTCTATTTGCGCGATGCGGGGTGTGCAAGCGGTTTGCCCGCGAATTCGCCGCCGGAGACGTGACACGCAGAAAGGCCCCCGCCAATGGCGAGGGCCCCACGGGTCACGATGCGACAGGGCGTCAGCCGCGATCGTCGACCAGCACGTCGTAGCTGCCGTCGGCCTTGGCGTAGATGCCGATGACATTCTCGGCCTCATAGCCGCTTTCTTCGAGGGCCGCCGAAAGCTTTTCATTGGCTTCGATGTCGGCGCTCCAGTCGCCCTCCATCGACGCCATCGCATTGTCGAGCGCCTGCGCGTTGCCCGAGGCGTTGCCCTGAATTTCGGACAGGGCCATCACGTCGATCGTGGCGTCTTCGCCGATGTCGTCGAAGTTCACGTCGGCGTTGGCGCCGGTCTGGATCGAGGACACGATGCGACCGTAGTTCCAGTCGCCCGACTTGCCCGGTGCCTCCATGTCGTCGCCACCTTGGGCCACCACGTCGGCATTGCCGGTCACCTCGCCCGCGACGCCGCTCTTGCCGGGCGCATCGCCGGCCGAGACGGAGCCGTTGCCGCCCGCATTGGCCGAGATCGACCCGTTGCCGCCGCCGACATCGGCCGAGACGCCGCCGCCGACGTCCGCGCTGACGCCCTGGGCCAGTGCCCCGGTCGCGACGGTGCCTGCAAGCAGGGCTGCGAGGGTGATGGATTTTTTCGAGTTGGTCATTGGATTTCTCCTTTGCTTCGGGCGCATCGCTGCGCCTTTGGTGAGGGGCCAATGAGGGGGGAGCGGCTTGGGTTCCTGTCGATTTTGCCCTGTCGCGGCGGTCGGAACTTTCCCGCCGCATCCGACAGCGTCGCGCAGCGAACGATCGCCGATTTTTCACGCAGGTCTTCACAGGGCTGGAACGCACGGCGAGTGCCGGAGGGCGCGGTCCGGCACATTGCTTTGCATGAAAATTGAGTGGTGCGGGTGAAGGGACTCGAACCCCCACGCCTCGCGGCGCCAGAACCTAAATCTGGTGCGTCTACCAGTTCCGCCACACCCGCACGGGCGTGGATTTAGCATCACGCATTCGCGCTGGCGAGAGGCGATTGCCGCCTTTTCGACAAATTTTCTTGGCGCTTAACCCTTTGTTTGGTTAGGGTGAGGGAAAACAAACAGGCAAAATTGAGCAGGTAAACCATGACCCAGATCATGTCTCGGGTCGCGCAGGGACAGCCCCTTCGCGTCACCCTTCCCCTGTGCCGTTCGGGCCTTGGCCTCGGCACCAACGTGATGACGGCGGACGGGGCCATTCCCGTCGAGTTCCTGACCCCCGGCGACCGCATCGTGACGCGCGACGCGGGCCTGATCGACCTGACCGACATCGCCGTCAGGACCGTTCCGATGGGCGACCTTGTCCGCATCCGGCCATCGGTCCTCGACGAGGTCGGCGACGGGCGCGACCTGGTCATTTCGGCGCGCCAGAAGGTGCTGATCCGCGACTGGCGTGCGCAGGCGATGTTCGGCAAACCCGCCGTTCTGGTCGAGGCGCGCAAGATGGCCGACGGGGCCTATTTCACCCATTTGACCGGCGCTGCGCCGATGAGGCTGTTCCAACTGACGCTCAAGGGCGGCACGCATCTTATGCAGATCGCGGGCGGCATGGTGGTCACATCCGTCAAGACCCCGAAAAAGGTAACCGTGTCAAAGGGCTGACCTTCGCCGGCCCAATGACGGGCACGGTCACGTCAACGGCAGTTCGGTGGTGAACTTGATCTCTTCCATCGACAGAAGCGCGGTGACGTTGAAGATCTTCACCTCGGAAATCAGCGCCTGATAGAACTCGTCATAGGCCCGTGCGTTTCGGACCCGGACCTTCAGGATGTAGTCGATCTCACCGGCGAGGCGATGCGCCTCCATCACCTCGGGCCGCGCCTTGAGCGTGGCGAGGAATTTTTCCTGCCAGTGCGCCTCGTGCTCGGAGGTGCGGATCAGCACGAAGAAACAGGCCTCGAACCCCAGTTTTTCGGCGTCCACGATGACGGTCTGCGCACCGATCACCCCCGCCTCGCGCATTTTGCGAATCCGGTTCCAGACCGGGGTCTTGGACGAGCCGACTTTGCCCGCGATCACGTCCAGAGACTGGCTCGCATCCGCCTGTAGTTCGCTGAGAATTTTCCGGTCGATGTCATCCAGCCGTAACGTCATTCTGCCATGCTCCCGTTTCATGGGCCAATCATCCCGGCTGACTTCGGACTTGGAACGAATGTTCTTATTCGCCCGCCCTACTGGCCCGGAATTGGGACAATGTCCTATATTCTGCATAAGCGAAAGCCAAGATACGACGAGGCATAACATGGCCAAACGTTTCCAGCCCGGAATTGTCAGCGCGAACGACCTTCTGTCGGGCGCCGTCATCTACCTTGCCGCCGACGGCAAGTGGGTCTCGACCATGTCGGGAGCCGAATTCATCACCGACGAAGAGCGCGCGGCCGAACGTCTGTCGCTCGCCGAAAGCCAGCCCGAGATCGCCGTGGGCCCCTACCTCGCGCCCGCCGACAACTCGGACAACGGCCCGGTGCCCAATCACTTCCGCGAAAGCTTCCGCGCCGCCGGCCCCTCGGCCCCGGCCCGCAAGTCCTGGGGGATCGCCTGATGCTCGACGCACAAAGCAACCCGACCCGCACCTACCTCGACCGCCGCGTCGAGGAGTTTCGCGCACAGGTTCAGCGCCGCATCGACGGCTCGCTGACCGAGGACGAGTTCCGCCCGCTGCGCCTGATGAACGGTCTTTACCTGCAACTGCACGCCTACATGCTGCGCGTGGCCATCCCCTATGGCACGCTGAACGCAGATCAGTTGGACGTGCTGGCCGAGATTTCCGAGCGGTGGGACCGTGGCTATGGCCACTTCACCACGCGCCAGAACATCCAGTACAACTGGCCCAAGCTGCCGGACGTGCCGGACATGCTCGCCCGCTTGGCCGACGTGAACCTGCACGCGATCCAGACCTCGGGCAACACGATCCGCAACGTGACCGCCGATCCGCTGGCGGGTGCCCATGCCGACGAGCTGATGGACCCGCGCCCGGTGGCCGAGCTGATCCGCATTTGGTCGACCGATCATCCGGAATACCAGTTCCTTGGCCGCAAATTCAAAATCGCCGTGACCGGCAGCCCGAACGACCGCGCGGTGACCAAGGCGCACGATCTGGCCGTTCGCATCGTCGAGCGCGACGGTGAGGTCGGCTATCAGATCATCGTCGGTGGCGGCCTTGGCCGCACGCCGGTCGTCGGCAAGATCATCCGGGATTTCCTGCCGCAGGCCGATCTGCTGCCGTATCTCGAAGCGGTCCTGAGCGTCTACAACCTCGCCGGTCGGCGCGACAACAAATACAAGGCGCGCATCAAGATCACCGTCAACGAAATGGGGCTCGAGGACTTCTCGGCACTGGTGGACGAGGCGTTCGCCCGCATCCGGCCCGAATTCAAGGGCGCCGATCAGGACCTGCTGGCCGATCTTCAGGTGGCGTTCGAGCCACCCGCCCTGCCCGCACGCGACACCGACGCCTATGAAGCCGCCCGCGCGTCCGATCCGGTGTTCCGGTCGTGGAGCGATATCAACCTGCGCCCGCATTTTCAGGACGATCACGCGATTGCGATGATCTCGCTCAAGCCGCACGGCGGCGTGCCGGGGGATGCGAGCGCGGATCAGATGCGCCTCGTCGCGGCTCTCGCCCGCAAGTTCGGCAACAACGAAATCCGCGTGACGCAGGAACAGAACCTCGTCCTGCCGCATGTCGCCAAGGCCGACCTGCCCGCGCTCCACGCCGAACTCAAGGCCGCCGGGCTCGCCACCGCGAACGTCGGGCTGGCGTCCGACATCATCGCCTGCCCCGGTATGGATTACTGCGCGCTGGCCACGGCGCGGTCGATCCCGATTGCCCAGCAGATCGCCGAACGGCTGGAAGAGTACGAAGTCGAGGTCGGCGAAATGGCGATCAAGATTTCGGGCTGCATCAACGCCTGCGGTCATCACCACTTGGGCGACATCGGTATCCTCGGTCTCGACCGGGCCGGCGTCGAAAACTACCAGATCACGCTGGGCGGCGACGCGGGCGCGGACCTCAAGATCGGGGACAAGACCGGGCCGGGCTTCGGCTATGACGAGGTGACCGACGCGATCGAGCGCCTGATCCTCGCTTATCTCGACCTGAGGGCCGAGGGCGAGCGGTTCAGGGACACCATCGCACGGACAGGCGCCGAGCCGTTCAAGGCCGCGCTCTATGGAGAAGAGGGGAACCGAGATGCCGCTTGAAGCCTTGGCCTTTCCCGACCGTCACGATCTGGCCCGCCGGATCAATGACCGGTTCGACCCGATGGACGCGCAAGGCGTCGTCGAAGCCGCGCTGACCGAAAACGGCCATGTCGCGCTGGTGTCGTCCTTCGGCACCGAATCCATCGTGCTGCTCGACATGGTGAGCCGTGTCGACCAGACCGCGCCGGTGCTGTTTCTGGAAACCGGGATGCTGTTTCCCGAAACGCTCGACTACCAGAAGGACGTGGCGCTGATCCTCGGCCTGACGAACGTGCAGATCGTGCGCCCCGCGCCCGAGGATCTGGCGGCGAAAGATCCGTTCAATCGCCTGCACATCGGCAACACCGATGCCTGCTGCGACATCCGCAAGGTTCTGCCGCTGGAACGGGCGCTGACGCCCTTCGATGGCTGGATCACGGGCCGCAAACGCGCCCACGGCGGGCAGCGCGCGCAGCTCGACCTTGCCGAGGTCGAGGGAGACCGGCTCAAGTTCAACCCGCTGGCCCATTGGTCGGGGCAGGAATTGCGCGACTACATGAAGGCGCATGGCCTGCCGAACCACCCGCTGACGGCCAAGGGGTTCCAGTCGGTCGGCTGCGCGCCCTGCACCTCGGCCACCAAGCCGGGCGAAGACCCGCGCGCGGGCCGCTGGCGCGGTTCGGACAAGGAAGAATGCGGAATTCACTTCATCGACGGAAAGGCGGTGCGCGGATGACTCTGATCGTAACCGACAAAGGCTTCGGCCAAGACGATTTCACCGGAGGCTTCGTCGCGCTCGAAGGGATTTCGGCCGGCGCGGGCTGTAACGATTGCGGCATCGACCTGTCGCCCTCCGACGACCTGAACGCCCATCGCGACCTGTTGCTGAACGCCCGCGCGATCCGCATCTCGTTCGGCTCCTTCGCCGACGGTCGCGGCTTCACCACCGCCAAGTCGCTGCGCCTCATGGGCTACACCGGGCGGCTGCGGGCGGGCGCGGGCCTGATCGCCGACCAGTATGCGATGGCGCGCCGGGCGGGCTTCGACGAAGTCGAGATCACGGACGAGCTTGCCGAACGCCAGCCCGAGGGCCAGTGGCTCTTTCGGGCCGACTGGCAAGCCTATGACCATCAGTCGCGGCTGCGCGGGTAGAAGCGCAGCCGAACCTCCTGTATAGCCTGACGAGAGGACGGGGGCGCAGGCCCCCGCATTGCTTATGAATGACGTGACCCCAGTGACCGAAGCACAGAAAATCAAACCCGTCCCGACCCTGCCCGACGCCCAGACCGTGACCGAGGTCAAACACTGGACCGATCGGCTGTTCTCGTTCCGCTGCACGCGCCCCGCGTCGATGCGGTTCCGTTCGGGCGAGTTCGTGATGATCGGCCTGATGGGCGACCCGGACCCGAAAACCGGCAAACAGAAACCGCTTCTGCGGGCATATTCCATCGCGTCGCCCTCGTGGGACGAGGAGCTGGAGTTTTATTCGATTAAGGTGCAGGACGGTCCGCTGACCTCGAAACTTCAGCACATCCAGCCGGGCGACGAGATCATTCTGCGTCCCAAGCCCGTGGGCACGCTGGTGCATGACGCGCTGCTGCCCGGCAAGCGCATCTGGTTCTTCGCCACCGGCACCGGATTCGCCCCCTTCGCCTCGCTCCTGCGCGACCCGCAGACCTACGAGGATTACGACGAGGTCATCATCACCCACACCTGCCGTGAAGCGGGCGAACTGGTCTATGGCGCGGAGCTGATCGAGGGCATCAAGAACGACGAGTTGCTGCGCGAACTGATCGGTGACGAAAACCTCGCCAAGCTGAAGTATTACCCGACCACGACCCGCGAAGAGAGCCCGAAGATGGGGCGGATCACCGACCTCATGCGTTCGGGCGAGGCTTTCACAGATCTGGGTGTCGAGCCGCTCAACCCCGAGACGGACCGCGCGATGATCTGCGGCAACCTCGCCTTCAACCTCGAACTGAAGGAAATGCTCGAAGACTACGGGCTTGAGGAAGGGGCGAACTCCGACCCCAAGCACTATGTGGTCGAAAAGGCATTCCTCGACTGAGATCGCCCGACAGGAACATGAGCAAGCCGCCGCAAGCAATTGTGGCGGCTTGTTTTTTTAATCCAACCCCAGCGCCGCCTCGATTTCCTCGATCACGACCGGGACCAGTGCGTCGTCACGGGCGGCGGCGTCGATCTTGGTGGCGAGCGAGGCTTTCTGCACGTCGTCCAGTTCGCTGTCCTGAATGAAGGCCTTTACCGCGTCCGCCTCGAAAGCCTCCGGCGTCAGGTAATCCGCGAGCGTCATCGGCTCAGGCTCGGGCGTGGGTTGCGGCGCTGGCGCGGGGTCGGGCGCGACGGTCGCTTTCTCCTCCACCACCTCCTCGGCGGTTTCGGCTGCCGTTTCGGCCACGTCAGCCGAGGTCCGGGCGCTTTCGGCGGCGTCCTGGGCGGTACTCATGTCCCCGTCTTCCGCCGCGGCCTGGGCCGCTTCAGCGGCGTCCTGCGCGTTTTGGGCGGCCTCCTGCGCGGTCTCGGCGGCGTTTTCGGCGGCCTCAGCGGCTTCGACGTCACCCGTGCTCTCCGCGTCCTCGACCGCAGCCTCGGCCTCCTGCGCGGCGTCCAGCGCCGCATCTGCGGCGTCCTGCGCCGCTTCGACCTCGCGGTTGGTCCCGTCCGCGCCCGCGTCGGCGGGTGTTTCCGGGTCCGCCGCTTCCATCGCCTCTTCGACGTCGGTGGCGATCCGTTCGGCCTCGTCGGCGTCGCTTGGGGCATCGGCTGCCGCAGCCGCTTCGCGCGCCTGTTCGGCCGCCTCGGTCGCCGCAGCCTCGGTCTCGTCCATCGGTTCTTCGGCGGTGGTGTCCGCCGTGGCGTTTTCCACCGCTTCCTCCACGATGTCGCCTGCATCCTGCGCCGCCTGTTCGACCCCCGTCGGATCGCCCTGCTGCGCGTTCCAGACATAGCCGCCGACGACGACCACCGCGCCCACGACGAGCACCATCACACTGCGGTTCATTTCGACCTTCCTTTTCTCAGCCGGCATCTTCCGGCACACCATGATAGGCGGGTCGCGGGCAAAACCGTCAAGCTCCTAAAATATTTGGCCCTCTTCCCGCAGATATCGGCTTGAAAGCCCACCGGGCGGGCCTTAGGTTCTGGCCCCAAACTTTCCTGCCAACGAACGAAGGAATTCAACCATAGCCCGTAGACCCCACAACGCGCCGCCAACGCGCGATACCGGCCCCCGAGTGAACGAAAAGATCAGGGCCCCTGAAATTCGACTGATCGGTGCCGAAGGCGAAAACGTCGGCGTCGTGTCCCCGCAGCGGGGCATGGAATTGGCCGAACAAGCCGGTCTCGACCTCGTCGAAATCTCTCCGAATGCGACCCCGCCGGTCTGCAAGATCATGGATTTCGGCAAGTTCAAATACGAGACCCAGAAGCGGGAAGCGGAAGCGCGCAAGAAGCAGAAGACCATCGAGGTCAAAGAGGTCAAGTTCCGTCCGAACACGGACGTGCACGATTACGACGTGAAGATGAAGAACGTCGTGAAGTTCCTTGAGAAAGGCGACAAGGTGAAGGTCACGCTCCGCTTCCGGGGGCGCGAGATGGCGCACCAGAACCTTGGCCGCGACCTGCTGGAACGGGTCGCCGAGGACGTGAAGGAAATCGGCAAGGTCGAGAACATGCCGAAGATGGAAGGCCGCCAGATGATCATGATGATCGGGCCGCTGACCAAGTAACACCGCCCATCATGGCGTGAGAAAGCCCTGCCGATCCGGCAGGGCTTTTTCGTTGGTCATTCGCCTTCTTGTGCGAGGCCCGCGTAGCGGATGCGCGTCAGTTGCGCGACCTCGCGTTTCCACGTGGTCAGATCCTTGGGCGAGAACTTGGCGAGCGCATCGTGCCCGCAGGCGCGCGCCATCACCTGCATGAGTTGCGTGGATGCGCCGAAGAACCGGGCAAGCTTGGCGGCACCGACCTCGACGTCGAGCCGTTTGCGCAGCTCTTCCTTCTGCGTGGCCACCCCGGTGGGGCAGTTGTTCGTGTGGCACATCCTTGCGCCCACGCAGCCGACCGACTGGATCGCGGAATTGCCAAGAGCCACGGCGTCGGCCCCGAGCGCCAGCGCCTTGACGAAATCCTCCGGCACCCGCAGCCCGCCCGTGACGACGAGCGTGATTTCGCGCCCGGCCTTTCGGTCCAGATGCGCCCGCGCCCGGGCGAGTGCCGGGATCGTGGGGACCGAGATATGGTCACGGAAGATCAGCGGCGCCGCCCCCGTGCCGCCCCCGCGCCCGTCGAGGATGATGTAGTCGGCGCTGGCCGCCAGCGCGAAGTCGATGTCGTCCTCGATATGGTTGGCGGACAGCTTGAACCCGATGGGGATGCCGCCCGAGCGTTCCCGCACCTCGTCGGCGATCTTTTTGAAGTCTTCTGGCGTATCGAGGTCCGGGAAGGTGGCGGGCGAAACGGCGTCCTGCCCTTTCTCCAACCCGCGCACCTCGGCGATCTTGTCGGTGACCTTGGAGGCCGGAAGATGCCCGCCGGTGCCCGTCTTGGCCGCCTGCCCGCCCTTGAAATGGAACGCCTGAACCATCTCGGCGATCTCGGGCGACCACCCGAACCCGGCCGAGGCGTATTCGTAGAAGTAGCGCGAGTTTTCGGCCTGCTCCTCGGGAAGCATGCCGCCCTCGCCCGACGCGATCCCGGTTCCAGCGGCTTCGGCCCCCTTGGCAAGCGCGATCTTGGCCTCGGGCGACAGCGCGCCGAAGCTCATGTCGGTGACGAAGAGCGGGATGTTCAGCATCAGCGGCTTTTTCGCGCGCGGGCCGATCACCGTTTCCGTCGCCACATGGGCGTCGTCCATCAGCGGTTTTCGGGCCAGTTGCGCGGGCAGGATCTGGATATCGTCCCACAGCGGCAAGTCTTTGCGCGGAACCCCCATCGCGCCGACCTCGCCATGCTGGCCCTTCAGCCCGTTCTTCGCCATGTCGTGAATGCGCGCGACGGTCGGCTCCTCGGGTGTCGGTTCCGCCTCGGGCGCGCCGTCGCCGTCGTTCACGGGCGACGGGTCGCCCGGTTCGAGATCGTCGTCCAGCTTGGCATGGGTGCCGTCGCAATAGGGCTGATCCCCCGTCGCCTTGCACCGGCACAGATAGGCCGTGCCGCTTTCCTCGGCGGTGAAGCCGACGGGTGTGATCCCGGTGCCCTTGTGGGAGCCGTCGCAGAAGGGTTGGTTCTGCGACCGCCCGCAGCGGCACCAATAGTATTCCTTGCCTTCTTCAAGCTCCACTTCGGCGGGGGATTTGGCGGCGATGATCGGAACCTCGTCCTTTGCCATCTGGCTGACCTCTCTGTTTGAATTCCTTTATTCGATTACGCATGAAAAGGGCGCGAGGATCAAATCCTCGCGCCCAAATCCTTGATCTTTCAACCGCTTATTGCAGGAGCGGCGTGATGTTGCGGACGTTGGCCCGGCGGTTCTGCCGCTCGGCCTCCGAGGTCACGATCTTAAGCTCGCTTTCCCCGTAGCCCTGCGTGATCATGTTCTCCGGCGGAACATCGAAGTACTCGGTCAGCGCGAGGGCCACGCTTTCGGCACGACGGTCCGACAGGGCGAGGTTATAGGCCGCGCCACCGACCGCGTCGGTATGACCTTCGATCAGGAACACCGCGTCGGGACGCTCTTCGATGACGCTGCGGATCGCCTGACCCAAAGCGGCCAGCTCTTCCGCCTGCCCCGACCGGATCACGGCCGAGCCGGTGTCGAAGGTGATCGCATCCACTTCGATCACGGGGGCGAGGTCACGCACGCCCGAGAACTGACGCACCTGACGCAGCGAATAGGTGCGGCCCGGATCGCGATCCATCGAAGCCATCAGGGCCTCGCGCAGTGCCGCCTCGTCCGAATCCGACGCGCGGATGTCGTCGATCGGCTCATAGTCCTGCACGTCCTGCTGGCTGACAGGCTGCGCCTCGACGGTATCGTCGAACAGCACGTACTGGTCGCCGTTCGGCATGACGCGGGTTCGCTTGAGCACGGTGCCGTCCGCGGCACGAATGGTCACGATGCGCACGCCGTTGTCACGCTCGACGACCGTGCGGGTCGAACCGTCGTTGTAGGACTTGGTCGAGACGACGACGCCCGGCTGACGCAGGATCGTGTCGTCGTTCTTCAGCACCTGATAGGTGCCATCGGGGTTCTGAACCACGATGCGGTCACCCGAGTTCGACACGATTTCCTTGCCATTGGCGAGGATGGTGCCGACGGCGATCCCGCCAAGACCGGCAAGCACGAGCTTTTCGAAATCGGTCAGCTGGCGGTTCAGACCCGAGCCGTTGTTGTTGCCGCCATTGTTCGACGCGGCAGCTTCTTCGGTCACGGTCGCCGTGGTTTCGAATTCCTCACCCGAGGACCGGGCTTCGGCTTCGGTCACCTCTTCGACGACGACGTCTTCATCCGACGCCATGTCTTCGTCCGTGGCTTCCGCCTCGGCATCCGCAGCGGCGGCGGCTTCGGGCGCCTGATCTTCCATCGGCTCTTCGGGGGCTGACGGCGCCTGCGCGGTTTCGGCCGAGGTCTCTTCCTCGATCCGCTCGCCCGCGGTCATTTCCTCGTCCGACGCTTCGGCTTCGGCTTCGGCGGTGGCTTCGGCTTCGGCGTTCGCGTCTTCTTCAAGCGCGTCGGCCAGTGCGTCTTCGTCGCTCGTCGCTTCGGCTTCGGCTTCCGCTTCTGCGGTCGCTTCGGCTTCGGCTTCCACGGTTTCGTCTGCCGGCAGCTCTTCGGCCAGCTCCTGCGCCGCGTCGCCGGCTTCCTCTTCAGCCGCGTCCGCCGCAGCTTCCGCGGTGTCGGCCGCATCTTCGGCGGTCTGCTCTGCCGCATCTGCCGCGTCCTCGGCGGTCTGTTCGACGGCGTCGCCAGCCTGTTCGGCGGTTTCCTGAACCGTATCGGCGGCCTCTTCGCCCGCGTCCACCAGATCGTTGGCGAGGTTTTCGACCAAGCCTTCATCGTCGGCTTCCGCTTCGGCTTCCGCTTCCACTTCGGCCCCGGCCTGTGCGTCGGCCCGTCCCGGCGCATCGGCGGCGGGCGTTTCATCGGCCACGTCCTGACCCGGCGCATCCGGCGTCGCGGGTTCAGCGGGCGTTTCCGGTTCCTGCGGCGCGGTCTCGGCCTGCTCGCCTTCCTCCGCCTCGCTGGGCATCAGGGTTTCCTTGGCGAGTTCCATTGCGCTTTCGACCCGCACGCCGTTTTCGGTCACGCAGGGAAACGGTCCGGTGACCGTGCACTCTTCGAGGTTCTCTTCGGCATCCTGAGCCAGCACCGGCGGCGTCATCAGCGCCGTGCACAGTGCGACGACCGAGGTCGATTTCAGAGCGTTCTTGAGCATGTTTTGGTATCTCCGTGTTCTGCCCGAGCCTTGGGCTTCGTTGGCGCATCAACGTCGAAGGTATGGGTCGAGTTCCTAGACGACCTGCAAGAAAATGAGACACCTCAGCGGTAATCCGCTGAAAACACGCGCGTTTAGGCGAAACAAAGAAAAACCGCGCCCCAAGGGGACGCGGCGTCGTTTTCAAATGTGGGGCTGGCGTCAGCCCGCCTTCATCACCGCGCGTTTGGTGATGACAGCCACAAGGTGCGCGCGGTATTCCGGCGTGCCGTGCAGATCGCCGATCATGCCGTCCGCCGGCACCGAGAGCCCTTCGAGCGCCGAAGGGGCGAAGTTGGCCGACAGGGCCTCTTCCGCCTCGCTCCAGCGGAACACGCCGCCTTCCGAGGCCCCAGTGACGGCGACGCGAACGCCGTTTGCGCCCTTGGTCACGAACACCCCGACAAGGGCGAAGCGCGACGCGGGCTGCTCGAACTTCACGTAGGCCGCTTTTTCCGGGATCGGGAACTTGACGCCGGTGATGATCTCACCCTCGTCCAGCGCCGTCTCGAACAGGCCGGTGAAGTAGTCGTCCGCCGCGATCTCGCGATTGTTGGTCACGATGGTCGCGCCCGAGGCGAGCGCCGCCGCCGGATAGCAGGCCGAGGGGTCGTTGTTGGCGAGCGAGCCGCCGATTGTCCCCCGGTTGCGCACATGCGGGTCGCCAATGTGGCCCGCAAGGTCGGACAGCGCCGGGTAGGAGCCGTCCTTGGCGACGTCGGCATGGCAGGTCGCCCCGCCGATGGTGAGCGTGCCGCTCTCGTTCTTGATACCCTTGAGCTCGTCGATGCCCGTCAGGGACACGAGGGTCGAAGGCATCGCCAGACGCTGTTTCAACGTCGGGATGAGGGTCTGACCACCGGAGAGGGGCTGCGCCTCCTCCCCGCCCAGAGCCTTGATCGCATCGGCCAGCGTGGTCGGCCGTTCCAGTTCGAATGCGTACATGGTGTCGGTCCTTCCTTACTGGTTTATCGCGGCCCAGACCCGCGACGGGCTGAGCGGCATGTCGATATGGGTGACCTCGGTCTTGCCCGCGCGTTGCAGCGCGTCGACCACGGCGTTCACCACCGCGGGGGGCGAGCCGATAGCGCCAGCCTCGCCGCAGCCCTTCACCCCAAGCGGGTTGTGGGTGCACGGCGTCTGGCAGGAGTGATCGACGGCGTAATACGGCACGTCGTCGGCACGCGGCATGGCGTAGTCCATGTAGGAGCCGGTCAGAAGCTGGCCGTCTTCGTCATAGACGCAACCCTCGAGCAGCGCCTGCCCGATGCCCTGTGCGATGCCGCCGTGGACCTGCCCGGACACGATCATCGGGTTCACGATGTTGCCGAAATCGTCGGCAGCCGCGAAGCTTTCGATGGTGACCTTGCCGGTTTCCGGGTCGACCTCCACCTCGCAGGCATAGGCGCCCGACGGATAGGTGAAGTTGTTCGGATCGTAGAACGCCGTTTCCTCAAGCCCCGGCTCGATGTCCTCGAGCGGATAGTTGTGGGGCACATAGGCCGCGAGCGTCACATCCCCCCAAGCGACCGACTTGTCGGTGCCTGCGACCGAGAACGCGCCATCCTTGAGCTCGATATCCCCTTCCGAGGCTTCAAGCAGGTGGGCCGCGATCTTCTTGGCCTTGTTGATGATCTTCTCGGTCGCGCGCACCATCGCCGAACCACCGACCGCGAGCGAGCGGGAGCCGTAGGTGCCCATGCCCATCGGGGTGTTGGCGGTGTCGCCATGCACGATCTCGACCATCGACGGGTCGATCCCGATCATTTCCGCGATGACCTGCGGGAACGCGGTCTCATGCCCCTGCCCGTGGCTGTGCGAGCCGGTCATGACGACCAGACCGCCGGTGGCGTTCACCCGGACCGTGGCGGATTCGTAAAGACCCGCGCGGGCGCCGAGTTGGCCGACGAGATGCGAGGGCGCGATGCCGCAAGCCTCGATGTAGCAGTTCACGCCGAGACCGCGCAGCTTGCCCTTCTTCTTCGACTCTTCGAGACGCGCCTCGAAGCCCGACAGATCGGCGATCTCTTCCAGCTTGGCCATCGTCGCTTCGTAGTCGCCCGTGTCGTATTCCACGGCGACAGGTGTCGCGTAGGGGAACTGGGTGATGAAGTTCTGACGTCTGAGCGCGATGGGATCGACGCCCAGCTCACGTGCGGCCTTGTCCACCACGCGTTCCAGCTGGAACGTGGCCTCCGGGCGACCTGCGCCGCGATAGGCGTCGACCGGCACGGTGTTGGTGAACACGGCCTTGACGTTCACGTAGATCAGCGGCGTCTTGTAGTTGCCTGCCATCAGCGTGCCATGCAGCCATGTCGGAACCGAAGGCGCGAAGGTGGACAGATAAGCCCCCATGTTCGCGTAGGTCTCGGTCCGCAGCGCGGTGAAGTTGTTGTCCGCATCCAGCGCCAGTTCGATCTTGGTCACGTGGTCACGCCCATGCGCGTCGGACATGAAGGCCTCAGACCGCGACGAGGTCCATTTGACCGGACGGCGAAGCTGTTTCGCCGCGAAGGTGCAGAACGCCTCTTCCGCGTAGTGGAAGATCTTGGTGCCGAAGCCGCCGCCCACATCGGGCGCCACGACGCGCAGCTTGTGCTCGGGGATGCCCAGCACGAAGGCGCCCATCAGAAGCCGGATGACATGCGGGTTCTGCGAGGTCGTGTAGAGGGTCGAGTTATCGCCCGCCGGGTCATAGTCGCCGATGGCCACACGCGGCTCCATCGGGTTCGCGACAAGGCGCTGGTTCTTCAGCTCAAGCGTGGTGACGTGTGCGGCATTCGCAAAGGCCTCGTCCACGGCGCCCTTGTTCTCTTCCACGAAACCCCAGTCGTAACACAGGTTCGACGTCAGATCGTCGTGCACCTTGGGCGCGCCGTCCTCGAGCGCCTTTTTCATGTCGATGACCGCGGGAAGTTCCTCGATGTCGGCCTCGATCGCCTCGGCGGCGTCACGCGCCTGATCGAGCGTATCCGCGACCACGGCGGCAATCGGGTCGCCCACGTGGCGCACCTTGCCCTGCGCCAGAACCGGATGGCCCGGCTCCTGCATCGGCTGACCGTGCTTGTCGGTCACCTGCCAGCCGCAGGGCAGCCCGCCGATGCCTTCGAAATCGGCACCGGTAAAGATGCGGATCACGCCGGGCATGGCGGCCGCCGCCTCGGTGTTCACGCTGTTGATCTTCCCGTGCGCCACGCTCGAGCGCAGGAAATAGACATAGGCCTGTCCGGGCCGGTTGAGGTCGTCCGTGTAACGCCCGGTTCCCGTCAGGAACCGCACATCTTCGCGGCGCTTCATCGGTGCGCCGATACCACCATCTGCTGGCATGGTAATCCTCCCTGGATTGTCGCTGGCTGTGCGCCGTTATTCGGCAGCGATCGACGACACGTCCTGACCGGACGCCGCCATGATCGCCTTGACGATGTTGTGGTAGCCGGTGCAGCGGCACAGGTTGCCCGACAGGTATTCCCGCACTTCGCCCTCGGTGGGCGTCGGGTTCTCCTTCAGCAGCGCCGCGGCGGTCATCACCATGCCGGGCGTACAGAAGCCGCACTGAAGCCCGTGGTGATCCTGAAACGCCTGCTGGATCGTGCCGAGCGAGCCGTCGGCATTCGCCATACCCTCGATCGTCGTCACATCCGCCCCGTCGGCTTCCATCGCGAACATATTGCAGCTTTTCACCGATGCGCCGTTCACGTGCACCGTGCAGGCCCCGCACTGCGCGGTGTCGCAGCCGACATGCGTGCCGGTCGCCCCGGCGGTTTCGCGAATGAACGTCGACAACAATGTGCGACCCTCGACCGTGCCCGAAACCGAGCGGCCGTTGATCGTCATGGTTACATTCGTCATGAGATCCTCCCTATTGAACCTGTACTAGACCACCGATCCCGGCCTCTGAGAACCGGGTATCTCGATGTAAATCCCTGTTGATTTGGCAATTTTCCGTGACCGATTGCTATAGTCCTAAAGTGTCATCCTCCCCGGGGTTGTTTTCGTGTGGGTATCTCTTTCAACAGCCCGCCGACTCCCATCGCGCCGACCTCGGCGCTGGTCGGCGGATGCCCGGCGGCGAGCCGTTCCAGCACCCAGTCGGCGCCGTTCATCGCGGGTGAGCGGGCGCAGCCCGGCAGGCCGATGACGGGACGCCCATCCCCGAGCGCCCCGTAAAACAACAGGTTTCCGGGGTCGACTGGCATCCCGAAGCGGGTCACCTGCCCGCCGGCCTGCCTGAGGGCTTCGGGGCCGACATCCGCCGGGTCCGACGTGGCCGACGCGGTCAGCACGAGGATCATCGCCGTCTTCGCCGCGCCGATGGCGTCGGCGACCGCTTGGGCGTCGTGCGGCACCTGCACGGTATCGGCCAGCGTCATGCCAAGCGAAGTGAGTCGCCCCTCAATAGCTTTGAACCCCTTGCCGGTCTCCTCGCCGGACCCTGCGTCATGGGTGGTGACGATGAGCGTGGCATCGGGCGTCACCACCGGGGCAAGCCGCACCGCGCCGCGCCCCAGCGCCGCCGCCTTGTCGACCGACGCACGCGCGGCGCCATAGGCGATGACCTTGACCGTCGCGACCATCCCCCCCTCGGCCATCCGGCGCCAGTTGGGGACCGTGGCAAGCGTCACCATATCGTCGACCGCGTTCACCGCGTGAAGCCTGTCGGCATCAAGATGCGCCAGCCCGATCTTCGTCGCGTGGATGTTGACCCGTCCGGTGAAGGGCTTCGAGAGTCGCAGCCCCTCGCCCCCGTCCACGAGCGCATGGGCCAGCGTCATCGCCGCCTCGTCCTCGCCCAGATCGCCCGGTCCCATCCGCGCGACCGTCACCCGCGCGATGCCCGCCGCGCCAAGCGCCGCCACGTGATCGGTGTTCAGCACGGTGCCTTTCTTGAGCTTGCCACCGGGCAAGGCGACCGAATGGGCCAGAACGGCACCTGCGGCCTCGCCTACCGTGACCGCGCCGAACTCCATCAGCCCTGCCTCAGCACCTGCGTGATCTGCGCCATCACCGAAATCGCGATCTCGGCGGGGCTTTTCGACCCGATATCCAGCCCCACGGGCGCATGAATTCTGGCGATCTGGTCGTCGGAATACCCCCGCGCCTTCAACCGATCCACCCGCTTGGCATGGGTGCGGGTCGATCCCAATGAGCCGAGGTAGAAGCACTCCGACGCAATCGCCGCCTCGATGGCCGGGTCGTCGATCTTGGGATCGTGGCTCAAAGTGACCACCGCCGTGCGCGTGTCGAGACCGTAGTCCGGCAGCACCTCGTCCGGGTAATCCTCGCGGATGTCCTCGCCGGGAAAGCGGTGCTCCTGCGCGAAGGCCCCGCGCGGGTCGATGATGAGCGGATCGTATCCCGCGAGCCGCGCCATCGGCACCAGCGCCTGCGCGATGTGGACGGCCCCGACCACGACCATACGCAGCGGCGGGTTGTGGACGGCGACGAAAGTCTGTTCGTCCTCCTCGAACCCCGACCGATCGCCCCGGAACCGTTCGGGATAATCTTCCCGGCCCACGAGCTTGCGCTCCCACGTCCCGGTGTTCACCACGTAGCCCACCGGCCTGCGCGCCGCGCGCTTGTCGACGAGGTCCGCCAGAACCTCTTCTGACACCGCTTGGCCCACCGGCTCGACCAGCACCCGGATCGTGCCGCCACAGGCCAGCCCGACCGCGAAGGCCTCGTCGTCCGACACGCCGAAGGTCAGGAGCCGGGATTTGCCGTCCTCGACCGCTTCCAAGGCCTCGACGATCACCGCACCTTCGACGCAACCGCCCGAGACCGAGCCCTGAATTTCCCCGGTGCCCGACACCGCAAGCTGGCTGCCCACGGGCCGTGGTGCCGACCCCCAAGTCTGGACGACCGTGGCCAGAACCGCGCCCTTCCCGGCGCGATGCCAATCCAATGCCACCTCGGGAATATCGTCAAACCGGTCCATCAATGGTCCTCCACTCACCCCCGACCCTGCCCCCCGCACCGCACAAGAGCAAGTCCCTCTCTGTGGTCAGCGCCGAGCCTTCGACCAAAGTCTGAGGCGCGGGGGCCAGGCCGCACAGATTTTGCCAACAGCAACTTGCCCAAGTCCCGCGCCCTGCGTAAACCCGTGCGCATGACCAACGTGCTCGACAAGATCAAGGCCTACAAACTCGAAGACGTGGCCGCGCGCAAAGCCGCCCGGCCCCTGTCCGAGGTCGAGGCCGCCGCCCGCGACGCCACGCCCACGCGCGGTTTCGCCACCCGGCTGCAACAGGCCGCCGATACCGGATACGGGCTGATCGCGGAGGTGAAGAAGGCCTCGCCGTCCAAGGGCCTGATCCGCCCCGATTTCGACCCGCCCGCGCTTGCGAAAGCCTATGAGGCCGGGGGCGCCACCTGCCTGTCGGTGCTGACCGACACGCCGTCGTTTCAGGGTGCGGACGAATTCCTCGTGGCCGCCCGCGCGGCGACGACCCTGCCCGCGCTGCGCAAGGATTTCATGTACGACACCTATCAGGTGGCCGAGGCGCGGGCGCTTGGCGCCGACTGCATCCTGATCATCATGGCCAGCGTTTCGGACGCGCAGGCCGCCGAGCTTGAGGCAGCCGCGTTCGAGTGGGGCATGGACGTTCTGGTCGAGGTGCACGATGCCGAGGAACTGGAGCGGGCGAGCGCGCTGAAATCGCCGCTCCTCGGCATCAACAACCGCAACCTCAAGACCTTCGAGACCACGCTCGACACCACGCGCGCGCTTTCGAAGATCGCCCCGAAAGACCGCCTTCTGGTCTGCGAATCCGGCCTGTTCACGCCCGAAGATCTGGCCGACATGGCCAAGGTCGGCGCACGCGCCTTCCTGATCGGGGAAAGCCTGATGCGGCAGGACGATGTGGAGGCCGCGACCCGCGCGATCCTCAAGGACCCGGTGCCGGCATGAGCGGCAAGCTCACCCATTTCGACGAGGCCGGTCAGGCCCATATGGTCGACGTCTCCGCGAAAGAGATCACCGACCGGACCGCCATCGCGACCGGACAGGTCATCATGGAACCCGCCACGCTGGCACTCGTCATGGACGGCACCGCCAAGAAGGGTGACGTGTTGGGCGTGGCGCGGCTTGCGGGCATCATGGGAGCCAAGAAAACCGCGGACCTCATCCCCCTGTGTCATCCGCTTCCCGTGACCAAGGTCGCGCTCGATCTGGTGCCGGACGAAGAGCTTCCCGGCGTGCGCATCACCGCGACCGTCAAGACCTCCGGCCAGACGGGTGTCGAGATGGAGGCGCTGACGGCCGTCTCGACCGCCGCGCTCACCGTCTATGACATGCTGAAGGCCGCCGAAAAGGGGATGCGGATCGAGGGGATCAAGCTTCTCGCCAAAACCGGCGGCAAGTCAGGCACTTACGAGGCGAAGCCGTGATTTCGGTCGAAGAGGCGCTGGGGCGGATTTTCGACCTCGTCGGCCCCGTCGGCACCGAAACCGTCCCGCTTGCCGAGGCCGCGGGCCGCATCCTTGCCAAGACCGTCACCGCCACGCGCGACCAGCCGCCATTCCCGGCCTCCGCCATGGACGGCTACGCCCTGCGCGGGGTCGAGGCCGACCCGGAAGCGCAGTTCAAGGTGATCGGCGAGGCCAAGGCGGGCGAGCGGTTCACGGGCAAGGTGGGTGCCGGTCAGGCCGTGCGCATCTTCACCGGCGCACCCGTGCCGGAGGGGGCCGACAGGGTCATCATTCAGGAAGACGTGGACCTGCGCGGATCGCTCATCACCCTGCACCGCGACCTGTCCCCCGGCGCGAACATCCGGCCCGCTGGCAACGATTTCCGCGTCGGTGACACGGTCACGGCCCCGCGCCGCCTGTCGCCCCGCGACGTGGCCCTGATCGCGTCAATGAACGTGCCGCAGGTGACCGTCGCCAGAAAGCCCGACATCGCACTGATCGCCACGGGCGACGAACTGGTCATGCCCGGCGAAGAGCCCGGCCCCGACCAGATCATCGCGTCGAACTCCTTCGGCCTGAAAGCGATGCTGGAGGCCGAGGGCGCGACCGTCCGCCTCCTGCCCATTGCGCGCGACAATGCCGAAAGCCTGCGCTTCGTCCTGGGCCTCGCGGCGAGCGCCGATCTGGTCGTGACCATCGGCGGGGCCTCTGTGGGCGATCACGACCTCGTCGGTGCCGTGGCGGCCGACCTTGGGATGGCACAGGCGTTCTACAAGGTCGCCATGCGCCCCGGCAAACCGCTGATGGCGGGCAAGCTGGGCGATGCCGCGATGATCGGACTTCCGGGAAACCCCGTTTCGGCAATGGTTTGCGGGACGGTTTTCATCCTGCCCGCGCTGCGCGTCATGCTGGGCCTGCCCGCCGCACCGGTCACGCCCCATACCGCGACGCTCACCGCCGATCTGGCCGCGAACGGCCCGCGCCAACATTACATGCGCGCGGTTCTGGACGAGGCCGGGATCGCGGCGACGGACCGTCAGGATTCGGCCCTTCTGTCGGTCCTCGCCACCGCGAACGCCCTGATCGTCCGGCCGCCCAACGACCCGGAACGGGGCAAGGGCGAGATCGTCGAATACCTCCCCCTCTGATTGCATATCGTTGACACGAAACGAGAACACGGGTAGAACTTTACCCGAACAGACCTGTGTGGTCAGAGAACATAACGGGCAGCCGGAGGGCGAACGATGCTGACGAAAAAGCAATTGGACCTGCTGGAATTCATTCACAAGCGCATTCAACGGGACGGCGTGCCGCCCAGTTTCGACGAGATGAAAGAGGCGCTTCAGCTTCGCTCCAAATCCGGCATTCATCGCCTTATCACGGCGCTGGAGGAACGCGGTTACATCCGCCGCCTCGCCCACCGGGCCCGCGCGATCGAAGTGACGCGGCTTCCCGATGCGCTCGACCCCTCCGGCAAGGCCGGGTTCGAACCGCGCGTGATCGACGGCGACAGGCCCGACAGCCGCCCGGCGCAGGCCATGCCGCTTGAAGGCAGCGCGATGGACCTGCCGCTTCTGGGTCGGATCGCAGCGGGCACGCCGATCGAGGCCATCGAGGACGGGCAGAGCCACGTCTCGGTCCCCGGCGCGATGGTCGGCAACGGCAAGCACTACGCGCTCGAGGTCAAGGGCGACTCGATGATAAACGCGGGCATCAACTCCGGCGACGTGGTCATCATTCGTGAGACGTCGCATGCCGACAACGGCGACATCGTCGTGGCACAGGTCGATGGCTACGAGGCGACGCTGAAACGCTTCCGCCGGGCGGGCGACATGATCGCGCTCGAGGCCGCGAACCCGGCGTTCGAGACCCGCATCCTGCCTCAGGGCCAGATCAAGGTTCAGGGCAAGCTGGTCGGATTGATCCGCACCTACTGACGCGCGATCAGAAGCGGCAGATCGGACGCGGCGGGCTGGGTCCGCCGCGTTTTCGTCTGGTCCGCACGGGTCCAGGGCCGGTTGCCCGACACCTGAGCGACCGATGTGACGCGCGGACCGTCAGCGGTCATTCTGATCGCCAGAGCGCCCGTGCGCGCCAGCGCCGCGCGGTCGAGCATATTGCACCCCTCGGGGTAACGCTCCAGCGGCTTGGCGGCGAAAATCACCAGCGCCTCGGACGCGCAGGCCCCCTCAAGCCGGTCCGCCGCGCCACGACCGCTGACCAGTCTCAAAGTCAGTCCGGGCAGGTCGAACTGAGGATCGGTCGCCTGCGCCATGCGGGCCGCCGCACCTTCCTGATCCGTGGAATCTCCGTCGTTTTCCAGCCAGGATCGGGCCGCGAACCCCTCGCCCCGCGCCTTGGTCAACGCGCGTCCTTCGGCGGTCATCGCCCCGATCAGGCTGCCGGATGGCGAAATCAGCACATCGGGGCGCGTCGCCTGCGTCCACAGGGCCAGCGCCGCGACGACCGCGACCGCGCCAGCCGCCCGCCCCGCGCCGCGCAGCAGGATCACCGCCAGACCGCCGAGCGCGATCATGGGCATCACGGCATCGGCCGGCGCGATCACGTGGCCCACCGCACCGTCGAGCGCGGCCACCTTCTTAGCGACCCAGAGAATCCATTCTATCGGCCAGCGCATCAGGTCCAGCGCGATCCAGCTCAACCCCAATGGTGCCAGCAGGGCCGCGAGGACCGCGAGCGGCATGACGAGCATGCCCATCACAGGCACCGACACCACGTTGGCGATCAACCCGTAATGCGCCACGCGGTTGAAGATCGCGGCCGAGAACGGCGCAGTGGCCAGCCCCGCCACGAGGGACGAGAGCACGACCGCGAACACGGGTCGGGCCCATTTCGGGAGCTTGCCGCGCTGCACGTCGCGCAACGCCCCGAACACGAACACGAGCGCGGTCGTCGCCGCGAAAGACATCTGAAACCCGGCCTCGACCAGTGATTCCGGTTTCAGGATCAGCAGGATGAGGGCCGCGACCGCCACCGCGCGCAAGGTCAGCGCCCGCCGCCCGACGAGAATCGCGACCAGCATGACCGCCACCATGACGAAGGCACGCGAGGTAGACACGGCCCCGCCCGACATGGCGAGGTAGAACGCTCCGGCGGCCAGCGCCACGACTGCGGCCACCTTGCGCACGTCCATCGACACGCCGACGCCCGGTGTCAGGGCAAGGCCAAGCCGCAATGTGCCGAAGACGAAACCGACGAGCAGCCCCATGTGCAGCCCGGAAATCGCCAACAGATGCGCAAGGTTCGATGCGCGCAACGCCTGGACCGTCTCCTGCCCCATTGCGGACCGGTCGCCGGTGGTGATGGCGGCGGCGAAGGCTCCGGCCTCGCCCGGAATTTCAGCCTGAACCGCCGCCGAAATCGCGGACCGGAGCCGGTGGATCGGCAAAGCCCGTTCCGGTGGCGCGAGGGCGAGGGCCGGTTTGGTCGTATAGCCGACCGCGCCGATGGACCTGAACCACGCCATGCGCCGGAAGTCGAACCCGCCCGGCTCGACCGGCCCTTCGGGGCCGGACAGGTGCGACGTGACGGCGATCCGCATCCCCGGCATGGGATCGACGAACCCCTGTTGCCCATGCAGGGACACGCGAACGCGGTCCGGCACCTTCCACGGCGCCACATCGTCAAGCCGGACCTGATCCAACGTCAGGCGCACCGCGTCGGACTGGCTTCGGTCGATCACGACGATGCGCCCCTCGACCGGGCCGTAGTAGCGGAAATCGAGCACCGGGGCCGCCACCATGGCCGTGCGCCCCCCGGCCAGCATCAGGCCCGTCATCACGGCCGCCGCGGCAAGGAACGGCAGGCCGAACCCCGGCAGGGCGCTGCGCCCGATCAACCAGCCCGCCATGGCCGCGCCGACCGCCAGCCCGGCGACGACCGCCCAGCCGATGACACCCGGTTCCGTGCGCAGAAGGAAATAGACGCCGATCCCGATGCCCAGAAAGATCGGCGCGAACAGGATCAACCGTCCGCGTAGACGCTCGAGCCGTTCCGAGATCGCGCTTGCCATGGGCACACTTGTTCTCCCGCCGCGTCCCGTCTATCCCTCCCCCGACGCTACGCCCGAGATGGTTTCCAAAAGGTTAACACCCGATGTCCAACACCCCCGTCGTCACCCGTTTCGCCCCGTCGCCGACCGGATACCTTCATATCGGTGGCGCGCGCACGGCCCTGTTCAACTGGCTTTACGCGCGGGGTCGCGGCGGCAAGTTCCTGCTGCGGATCGAGGATACGGACCGCGAACGCTCGACAGCCGAGGCGACGGCCAAGATCTATGACGCGATGGCATGGCTCGGCCTCGACTACGACGGCGAGGCGATCAGCCAGTATGAGCGCGCGCCGCGCCACGTCGAGGTGGCCGAGGCGATGCTGGCGGCGGGAACGGCCTATAAATGCTTTTCGACTCAGGACGAGATCGAGGCGTTCCGCGAAGCCGCGCGGGCCGAGGGCAAATCGACGCTCTTTCAGTCGCCGTGGCGCGATGCCGATGCGTCGACGCACCCGGACGCGCCCTACGTCGTGCGGGTGAAGGCCCCCCGCGACGGGGCGACCGTGATCGAGGACCGGGTTCAGGGCGACGTCACCTTCCGAAACGACCAACTCGACGACATGGTCTGCCTGCGGTCGGACGGCTCGCCCACCTACATGCTCGCCGTCGTCGTGGACGATCACGACATGGGCGTGACTCACGTGATCCGGGGCGACGACCACCTCAACAACGCGGCGCGGCAGAAGATGATCTACGACGCGATGGGATGGGACGTGCCGGTCTTTGCGCATATTCCCCTGATCCACGGCCCGGACGGCAAGAAACTGTCCAAGCGGCACGGCGCGGCGGGGGTCGAGGAATACCGGGAAATGGGTTACCCGGCCTCGGCCATGCGCAACTACCTCGTCCGTCTCGGCTGGTCGCATGGCGACGACGAGGTGTTCACCGATGCACAAGCGAAAGAGTGGTTCGACCTCGACGGGATCGGCAAGGGGGCCGCGCGTCTCGACTTCAAGAAACTCGACCATGTCTCGGGCCAGCACATCGCCATGGCCGGGGCCGACGAACTTATTTTGCAGGTGCAGGATTATCTTGACGCGACGTCCCAGGAAAAGCTGACGGATGCGCAGGTCGAAGGCCTGCGCGCGGCGCTCGATTTCGTTCGCACCGGCGCCAAGACCCTGCCGCAACTGATTGAAAAAGCGCGATTCATTCTCACTTCCCGGCCCATCGAACGGGATGAGAAAGCGCAGGCCGCGCTTGACGATGTATCCCGTGGTATACTGACGGAATTGACGCCGCAGCTGCAAACTGTTAGCTGGAACCGCGAAGAATTGGAGACTATTCTCAACGCATTGGCAGAGGCCCACGGCATCAAGTTCGGCAAGCTGGCAGCGCCCCTCAGGGCCGCCCTCGCCGGGCGCGCAGCGAGCCCGAGCGTGTTTGACATGATGCTGGTCCTCGGGCGTGACGAAACCATCGCCCGGCTCAACGAGGCCAGCCAGTAACCAGCCTGCCGCCCGGCGGGCCCCAACGAAGGGATATCGGAATGGCGAACCAGACAGGAACGGCGAAGCTGACATTCGGCGACAAGGAGTTGGATCTGCCGATCTACTCGCCAACCGCAGGGCCGGACGTGCTCGACATCACCAAGCTCTATGCGCAGGGCGGCGTCTTCACCTTCGATCCCGGCTATACCTCGACCGGGGCCTGCGAAAGCGCGATCACCTTCATCGACGGCGAAAAAGGTGAGCTTCTGCACCGGGGTTACCCGATCGACCAACTGGCCGAGAAATCGCATTACCTCGAAGTCTGCTTCCTGCTGCTCTACGGCCACCTGCCAACCGCCGCCGAAATCGAAGACTTTGAATTCCGCGTAACGCGCCACACCATGCTGCACGAGCAGATGGCCAAGTTCTATTCGGGCTTCCGCCGCGACGCGCACCCGATGGCGATCATGGTGGGTGTGGTCGGCGCGATGTCGGCCTTCTACCACGACTCGACCGATATCGCCGATCCGTGGCAACGCGAAGTCGCGTCGATCCGCATGATCGCGAAGATGCCGACCATCGCGGCGATGGCCTATAAATACACCATCGGCCAGCCCTTCGTGTATCCGCGCAACGACCTCGATTACGCGTCGAACTTCCTTCACATGTGCTTCTCGGTGCCGGCCGAGACCTATGAGGTGAACCCGATCCTGAGCCGTGCGATGGACCGGATCTTCACCCTGCATGCCGATCACGAGCAGAACGCCTCGACCTCGACCGTGCGTCTGGCCGGTTCGTCGGGCGCCAACCCGTTTGCCTGTATCGCCGCCGGTATCGCCTGCCTCTGGGGTCCGGCGCATGGCGGCGCGAACCAGGCCTGTCTTGAGATGCTCAAGGAAATCGGCTCGGTCGACCGCATCCCGGAATTCATCGCGCGCGCGAAGGACAAGAACGACCCCTTCCGCCTGATGGGCTTCGGCCACCGCGTCTACAAGAACTTCGACCCGCGTGCGAAGGTGATGAAACAGTCGGCGGACGAAGTGCTCGACCTGCTGGGGATCGAGGACAACCCGGTGCTTCAGGTCGCCAAGGAACTGGAGAGGCAGGCGCTGGAAGACCCGTATTTCGCGGACAAGAAGCTGTTCCCGAACGTCGATTTCTACTCCGGCATCATTCTGGAAGCGATGGGTTTCCCGACCTCGATGTTCACCCCGATTTTCGCCCTGTCGCGGACCGTCGGCTGGATTTCCCAGTGGAAAGAGATGCTTGCGGAGCCGGGCCACAAGATCGGCCGCCCGCGTCAGCTTTACACCGGCGAGACGCTGCGCGACTACGTGGACGTCGAGAACCGCTGATCCGGTTCTCACAGATTACCAAAGGCCGCCCCGACCGGGCGGCCTTTTTCGTTGCGGGCATTCATTCAGACAGTCAGAATTGGCGCATGTCTAAGGTCACCAACCTCAACCAGATCCGAAAGCAAAAGGCTCGCGCCGAAAAACGGGCGAGCGGCGACGCGAACGCCGCGAAATTCGGGCGCACCAAGGCGCAGAAAGCGTTGGAACAGGCCGAAGCGGACAAGGCGCGGCGGGAACTGGACCGGCACCGCAAGGATGACTGACGCCCGCCCCCGCAAGCATTCGGTGACCCTGCGCGGGCATCGGACCTCGATCTCGCTCGAGGACGACTTCTGGGATGCGTTTCGCGAGATTGCCGAGGCCGAGGGCAAAGGCGTGAACGAGCTGACCGCCGAGATCGACGAGGCGCGCGGCCTGTCCTCGGGTCTGGCATCCGCGATCCGGATTTACGTGCTGCGCCACTACCGCGGCTGACCCTGAGTGCGGCATCGCGTAGGCGCCGAAAAGTGAACCGGAAAGCTCTCCGGCACGTTACCTCGACAAAACGAGGTGTCAGCCATGCGTGCCAAATCCATCCTTCTCTTCGTCGCGGCCGTTGCCTTTGCGCTCGGCCCGTTTCTCGTGCCGGGATTCGGCGGGTTCGATCCGAACCTTTACCCCAATCCGCAGGTCGATCCGCCGGTCCAGCCCGCCGGATATGCCTTCGCGATCTGGGGGCCGATCTACCTGTGGCTCGTGGCCTCGACCGGGTTCGGCCTGCTGAAACGCCATGACGTAGCGGATTGGGACCCGATGCGCCTGCCCCTGCTCGTCTCGCTGGTGATCGGGGCGATCTGGCTGCCCGTCGCGATGGTGTCCCCGATCTGGGCGACGATCCTGCTTTTCACCATGCTGATCTCCGCCGCCATCGCGATGCACCGCGCGCCGGACCGCGACCGCTGGTGGGCTGCCGCTCCGGTCGCGTTCTACGCCGGCTGGCTTACGGCGGCTTCGTTCGCGTCGCTCGGGCTGACCGGCGCGGGGTTCGGTATCGTGCTAGGCGAGGTCGGCTGGGCGCTCGTCTGTATCGCGATGGCACTGGGCGTGGCCCTATTCATCCACGCAGGCCGCCGCCACGAATGGGTGTATTTCCTGAGCGTGATCTGGGCGATCTTCGCCATCGCGGTCAAGAACTGGGGCGATGTCTGGATCGTGGTCGGGGCCGCGGCCGTGGGCGTCGTGGTGCTGGCCGTGGCCCTCGTCCGGTCCATCGTCGGGCGCGCGCGGCACAGGGTCGATGCCGCCGCTTGACGTGGCGGGCCAGTTCCGGTGGGGCGCGGCGGATACGGGATCCCGCCGGCACGGCACCAGTATTCCAAGATACTAGAATCCTAGTATTCTGGTAGCCTCAAGCCACTGATGCGAAACGCATAAATTCTCGATTGTTAAGAAAGAGGTGAACCGAGCCTTTTCAGAGCCATCTCCAGAACCCGGCCCACATCCCGGCTCATCGGCCGCACACCCGCCTGAACATCGGGGAAAGAGACCCAGTCCGCATCGGTGACGTCGTCGGCCGCAGAGGGCCGCCCTGAAACGTAACGGCAAGCGACCGCGTGCAGCGCATAATGGAACCCCTCGCCCTTAACCTCCAGCGTGACGAGCACCGCTCCGGCCTCGGCCCGCACGCCGGTTTCTTCTCGCAGTTCCCGCACCGCAGCCTGCTCCACCGTTTCGCCCGGCTCGACCTTGCCGCCCGGGTAGCCCCAGAGGCCCGCGTCCGGCGGATTGGCCCTGCGCACCAGCAGCACACGCTCTTCCCGCAGGACCACGGCAAGCGCAGCCTGCGTGGCCGTCATTCCGCCGCCGTGCGTTTCGGGTTCAGCATGTCCTTGAGGAAATGCCCGGTGTGCGACGCTTCGACCGCCGCCACGTCTTCGGGTGTGCCGGTCGCCACCAGAGTGCCGCCGCCGTCACCGCCCTCCGGCCCGATGTCGAGAATCCAGTCCGCCGTTTTCACGACGTCGAGGTTGTGCTCGATCACGACCACGCTGTTTCCCTGATCGACCAGTTCGTGCAGCACTTCGAGCAGCTTCTTCACGTCCTCGAAATGCAGGCCCGTCGTCGGTTCGTCGAGGATGTAAAGCGTGCGGCCCGTGGACCGTTTCGACAGCTCTTTCGACAGCTTCACCCGCTGCGCCTCGCCCCCCGAAAGCGTCGTCGCCTGTTGACCGACCTTGATATAGCCAAGACCCACGCGCATCAGCGCGTCCATCTTTTCGCGGATGGTCGGCACGGCCTTGAAGAACTCCTGCCCTTCCTCGACCGTCATATCAAGAACGTCGGCTATGCTCTTGCCTTTGAACTGAATTTCCAGCGTTTCGCGGTTGTATCGCTTGCCCTTGCAGGTCTCGCACTCGACATAGACATCGGGGAGGAAGTGCATCTCGATCTTGATGACACCGTCCCCCTGACACGCCTCGCAGCGCCCGCCTTTGACGTTGAACGAAAACCGCCCCGGCTTGTAGCCGCGCGCCTTGGCCTCCGGCAGCCCGGCGAACCAGTCGCGGATCGGGGTGAAGGCGCCCGTATAGGTCGCGGGGTTCGAACGCGGGGTGCGCCCGATAGGACGCTGGTCGATGTCGATCACCTTGTCGAGGTGCTCTAGCCCCTTGATCGTCTCGCAGGGCGCGGGCGTCTGGCGCGCGCCGTTCAGGCGCATCGAGGCGGTCTTGAACAGCGTTTCGATGGTCAGGGTCGACTTGCCGCCGCCCGACACGCCGGTCACGCAGACGAATTTGCCTAGCGGAAATTCCGCCGTCACCTCTTGCAGGTTGTTGCCCGTGGCCTTGACCACCGTCACAGACTTGCCGTTCCCCTTCCGCCGTTCCGCCGGGACACCGATTTCGCGCGTTCCGGCGAGGTATTGACCGGTGAGCGAAGCGGTGTCGGCGGCGATCTGGCCGGGCGTCCCCTTGGACACGACCTGACCGCCATGCACGCCCGCGCCCGGGCCGATGTCGAAGACGTAATCCGCCTCGCGGATCGCTTCCTCGTCATGCTCCACGACGATCACGGTATTCCCCTGATCGCGCAGGTTCTTGAGCGTGGTCAGAAGCCGCCCGTTGTCGCGCTGGTGCAGGCCGATGGAAGGCTCGTCGAGCACGTAGAGCACCCCCGTCAGACCCGAGCCGATCTGACTGGCCAACCGGATGCGCTGGCTCTCGCCGCCCGACAGCGTGCCGGAGTTGCGGCTGAGGGTCAGGTATTCGAGGCCCACGTTGTTCAGAAAGCCCAGCCGCTCCCGGATTTCCTTCAGGATGGCGCGCGCGATCTCGTTCTTCTGCTTGGTCAGGTGCTCGGGCACCGTCTGGCACCAGTCGTAGGCTTCCTTGATCGACATCTCGACCACCTGCCCCACGTGAAGCCCGGCGATTTTGACCGCCAGCGCCTCTTCCCGCAGGCGATAGCCGCCGCAGTCGCCGCAGGGGCGGTTGTTCTGATAGCGCTCGAATTCCTCGCGCACCCAGTTCGAATCCGTCTCGCGGTAGCGCCGTTCCATGTTCGGGATCACGCCTTCGAAGGGGCGCGTCACCTCATAGACCCGGCCGCCCTCGTCGAAGCGGAACTTGATCTCTTCTTCCCCCGAGCCGTGCAGGAACACCTGCTGGACATGGGCCGGAAGGTCTTTCCACGGCGTCGCCATGTCGAATTCATAGTGGCGTGCGATGGATTCGATGGTTTGCCGGAAATAGGGCGACTTGCCCTTGCGCCACGGGGCGATGGCCCCGTCATAGACCTTGAGCGCGGCATCCGGCACCACGAGGCGTTCGTCGAAGAACAGCTCCTGCCCCAGACCGTCGCAGGTCGGACAGGCCCCGAAGGGCGCGTTGAAGGAAAACAGGCGCGGCTCGATTTCGGGGATGGTGAAGCCCGACACCGGACAGGCGAAGTTCTCGGAAAACGTCTGACGCTCCGGCTCGCCCTCTTTCGGCGCGGTCTCCAGAATGGCGATCCCGTCGGCGAGGTCGAGCGCGGTGCGCAAGCTATCCGCCAGCCGCGTTTCCAGCCCCTCGCGCACGACGATCCGGTCGACCACCACGTCGATGTTGTGGCGGAACTTCTTGTCCAGAACCGGGGGTTCCTCCAACTCGTAGAAGGCGCCGTTCACCTTGACGCGCTGGAAACCCTGCTTGCGAAGCTCTTGAAATTCCTTTCGATATTCGCCCTTGCGGTCGCGCACGATGGGGGCGAGCAGATAGGCGCGCGTGCCCTCTTCCATCTCCATGATCCGGTCGACCATGTCCTGCACCTGCTGCGCCTCGATGGGCAGCCCGGTCGCGGGCGAAAACGGCGTCCCGGCACGCGCATAGAGCAGGCGCATGTAGTCGTAGATCTCGGTCACGGTGCCGACGGTGGAGCGCGGGTTCTTCGACGTCGTCTTCTGCTCGATGGAAATCGCGGGGCTGAGGCCCGAGATATGATCCACGTCCGGCTTTTCCATCATGTCGAGGAACTGGCGCGCATAGGCTGACAGCGACTCGACGTAACGGCGCTGCCCTTCGGCATAGATCGTATCAAAGGCGAGCGACGACTTGCCGGACCCCGACAGGCCGGTGATGACCACCAGCTCGTCGCGCGGAATATCCACGTCGATGGACTTGAGATTATGCTCGCGCGCACCGCGCACTTCGATGAACTTCTGTTCGGGCATTTCACACCTCGGGAGGGACAGGCCCATTAGATAAGGCAATCAGACACAGGCGCAAACGGAAAATGAGAACGAAGTGTGAACTTTCGCTCTCAAATCCATTCTTCGCAAACACCCGCCTATGGGCTACGCTTCCGGTAATTCAAAAGATCATTTCCGGGGGACGTCATGTTGCGCGCCATTTTTACCGCTTTGCTTTTTCTCGCGACGACGCTCGCGGCCACGGCACAGGACCGTCCGTCGGCCATCCTGGTGCTCGACGCCTCGTGGTCCATGTGGGGCCAGATCGAAGGGGTGAACAAGATCGTCATCGCGCGGGAGGTCGTGGGCGACCTTCTTGGCACGCTTCCCGAAGATCAGGCGCTGGGGCTGGTCGCCTATGGGCACCGGACCAAGGGCGACTGCGGCGACATCGAACTACTTTATGAACCCGGCACCGATCGCCAAGCCATTGCGGATGCGGTCAGCGGGTTGAATCCAAAGGGCAAAACACCGCTCTCCGCCGCCGTTCTGCAAGCCGCCGAAACCCTGAAATACACCGAGGAAGCCGCGACCGTGATCCTCGTCTCCGACGGGATCGAGACCTGCGATTTCGACCCCTGCGCGCTCGGCCGCCAACTTGAGGAAACCGGCGTCGGCTTCACCGCCCATGTCATCGGTTTCGACGTGACCGAACCTGAAGCGCAGGCCCAGCTTCAGTGTCTGGCCGAAGAGACGGGCGGCATGTATCGCGCGGCCTCGAACGCGAGCGAATTGTCCGGTGCGCTGGAAGAGGTCGCCATCGCGGAACCCGAGCCGGAGCCGGAACCCGTCATCCACACGATCACCTTCCGCGCGACCGATGGCGAGAACGGGCCGATCATTCCCGAAGGTCTGGTCTGGACCATCGAAGGGGGTGAGCAGGTCTATGCCAACAAGGTCGAGGACGACAGCCTGAGCTATGGCATGGCGGCCGGAACGGCGGGCACCGCCGAGGTGCTGCGCCTGTCGGACGAGGCCACCGGAACCGCCAGCTTCACCACCGGAGGCGGCGACATGGTCATCACCATCGCCCTGCCCGCGTATGTGGAACCCCTGCCGGACGCGACCGTCGAAGCCCCCGCCTCGGCGCCCGCCGGGTCGCTCGTGCCGGTGAGTTTCACCGGGCCGGACGCCGAGGGCGATTACGTCGCCTCGGCCACCGCCGACAAGGATGACGGGTACTACGACGCCTACGATTACACCCGGAATGCCGAGGATGGTGTCGTCATGGTGCGGATGCCGCCCGTCGCCGGCCCCGCCGAAATCCGATACATTCTTGGCAGGGGCGGCGATGTGCTCGCCCGGACGGCCATCGAAGTGATGCCGCTCGACATCCAGATCACCGCGCCGGACGAGGCGGCGGTGGGGATGCGACCCGAGATCGAATGGGTCGGCCCGGATTACAGGGGCGACTACCTGACCGTCGCCGCGCTGGATCAGGGCGACGGGTATTACGAAACCTATGCCTACACCCGAGACGGTAATCCGCTTGCGGTCCCGATGCCGACCGAACCCGGCACATACGAACTTCGCTATGTCCTGTCGGCTTCGCGTCACGTCGCGGGCCGGTCGGAGCCGTTCGAGGTCAGCGAGACGATGGTCACGCTCGACGGCCCGGACGAAGCGGTCGCAGGCGCGGATGTCGAGATCGCCTGGACCGGGCCGGACGCCAAGAACGACTATATCGGGATCGGGCGCGTGGGGCGCGATGAACGGCCCTACCTGACCTATACCTACACCAACGCGGGCAACCCGCTGGTGGTGAAGGCACCGATCGAGCCGGGCGACTACGAGATCCGGTATTTCCTTGGGCAGGACCAGTCGGTGCTGCATTCCGAACCGATCACCCTGACCGCCGTCGGCGCGTCGATCACCGCCCCGCCCTCGGCCCTCGGCGGCTCGGAAGTGTCTGTGGAGTGGACCGGCCCCGACTACAAGTCGGACTACCTTGCCGTGGCGAAGGTCGGCGCGGATGGCGGCGATTACGTCACCTACACCTATACGAACGAAGGCAGCCCGCTCGACATCCTCATGCCGACCGACGCGGGCGATTACGAAATCCGCTATATCGCCAGTCAGGGCAGCAAGATTTTGGGAAGCACGCCGATTTCGGTCGAGGCGGCGACGGCCACCCTGTCGGCCGCTGCGTCGGCCCCCGCAGGCAGCGACATCTCGGTCACGTGGGAAGGCCCGGCCACCAAGGGCGACTATCTGACCGTGGCCGAGACCGGGTCGGACGCCGGGGATTACATCACCTACACCTATGCGCAGGAAGGCAGCCCGCTCGACATCCAGCTTCCGTCCGTGGCCGGCACCTATGAACTGCAATACGTTCAGGCCGGGCGACCGGCCAAGGTGCTGACCCGCACACCGATCACGGTGAGCGAAGTGACGGCCACGCTTGGCGGTGCCCTCGTCGGTGACAAGATCGAGGTGACGTGGGACGGCCCCGGTCATCGCCGCGACTACGTGGCGATCGCGACCCCGGAGTCGAATCTGAGCACCTATGAGGATTATGCCTACACTTCGAATGGCAATCCGGCGGTTCTGGACGTTCCCGAAGCCTCGGGCACCTATGAGTTGCGCTATATTCTGGACGGGACGACCGACCGCATCCTGGCCACTACCCCCTTCACCGTTCCGTGACGCGCATCGGAGACCCTTGACGTATTCATTTTATGGAATATATTCGTCGTCAAACGCGAATGAAGGATGTGTTCCAATGCTGAAAGCCATGTTCGGAGGGCGCTCCATGCCCAGCCTGTCGCCAAAAGACGCGGTCGAAAAGGCCGCCGCCGGCGAAATCACCCTGGTCGACGTGCGCGACCACAACGAGCTTGCCATGACCGGCAAGGCCGAGGGCGCGGTTCATATCCCGCTCGCGGTCATCCGGATGCAGGCCGACCCGCGCAGCCCGGATTTCAATCCGGCGCTTGATACGAACAAGCCGGTGGCGGTGTACTGCGCCTCGGGCGCCCGCTCGTCGATGGCGGCTCAGGTGTTCTCGTCCTTCGGATTCGACGTGTCGAACATCGGCGGCCTTGGTCACTGGCAGATGGCGGGCGGCAAGATCGTGCGGGCCTGACCCGTCCGTTCGAAATTGAAACAAAGGCGGACGATTCCACACCGGGATCGTCCGCTTTTTCTTAATCCCTTGGTCCGAGCATCACGGCGTTGACTTTTTCGACGGACGCGCGTGACCATGAAACCTCTCACACTCAAAGCCTTTTCCAACCTGACTTCGGTCGTCTGTTTCGTTTGCGCGGTGGCGTTCGCCGCCGCCTCTCTCGGCCTGTACACACTCGTCGGCCAGTTGGACCGCCAGATCGACATGGTCGAACGGCAGTCCGACCCGAACGTGATCGCGATGAACGAGATCGTCGGAAACCTCGGCTTCGGCGGCATGATCCATGCCTTCAAGAACCACCTCTTGCGCGGCGGCGAAGAGATTCGGGTCTTCGACCAAAGCACCGGGGCGATCCTGTCGAACCTCGACAAACTGGAACGGCAGCTCGGCGCCGCGCATGAGGCGGACATCGAAGCGGTCCGCGCGATGGTCGAAGACTATGCCGCTCAGATCGAAGTGGTGCGCAGGATCCGGGCGATGGACGATCAGGTCGAAGCCATCGACCGGGTGGTCCGCGTCGATGACAGCCACGCCGCCGCCGCGCTGGACAATCTGCGCCAGGCGGTGATCGAGGACGGTGAAAGCACCAAGTGGAAAGTGCTGTTCGAGTTGCGCCGCGCGCTCGGCTACGACGGCATGATCCATCACTTCAAGAACTACGTGCTGCGCAAGTCGCCGGACTACGAGACCCAAGCGCGCGCGGCCATCGACAGGGCACTCCTCGCACTCGAGGCCTATCGCTCCTTCGGGGTGAACGAGACGGAAGCCGCCGCGCTCGACGATCTGGCCGGGGTCATCGTCGATTTCCGCGTCAATCTGGACATTGCCGCCGAGATGATCGCGGCAGGCGCGACCGCCGCCGAACTCGACGCCGCCGTCGGTGTGACCAAGGATGCCGCCTATGCCGCATTCATCACGCTCGGCAAGCAGATCCAGTTGGAATACCGCGCCTGTCTGGCCGATCTGCACGCGCAGATGGCGCTGCTGAAACAAGGGGCCATCGCGATGGCGCTCGTCGTCTGTCTGGGCGTGATCGGCTTCAGCCTTGGTCTTCACTACGTGATCGAACGCATCGTCGTTCGCCCCGCCGCCGCCATCGCGCAGGGTCTGGGCGCCCTTGCGGCGGGCGAAACCCATGTCGACCTGTCCGCCTACGCGAGCGACACCGAGATCGGGCGCATCGCCCGCGCGTCGCGCCGGTTTCGCGAGGCGTTGGTGGACAACATCCGCAAGTCCGAGGATCTGCGCGGCCTGTCCCTCGAACGCGACGACATGCTGCGCGAGCACGCCCGCATGGTGGCCGAACGTGCGGAATACACGACCAAGCGCGCGGCGTTGGAACGGCTGCGGGCCGACGAGCAGGAAGACCTTCAGAACCTGCGCGACGCCATCGGGACGGTGATCGAGAACCTTGAGAACGGCATTTTCAACTACCGGATCGACGAGGTTTATGAGGCGACACACCTTGGCGGGCTGGCCCGCGACATCAACCGAATGTTGTCACGCATGGACGAGGCGTTTCGCGCGCTGGCGAAGGCCGTGGTGGCGGGGGATCAGGCCCTGCCCGGCGGACCCGATCCGGAAGATGTCCGAGCCGCGACGCTCATGCGCGAATCGATGACCCATGCGCTCCAGACTCTGAACGACGCCATCGAAGAGGTGCAGCGCGGGGCCGAGATGCTGCGCTACGCAAAGCCCTGAAACGCGAACGGGGGCGTCGCCGCCCCCGCCTGCATCGCCGATCCGGCCCGGATCAGAAGTGGATCGCCCGGCCGTAGGCGTCGAGCACCGATTCGTGCATCATTTCGCTCAGGGTCGGATGCGGGAAGACGGTCGCCATCAGATCCTCTTCCGTGGTTTCAAGCTGGCGCCCGACCACGTAGCCCTGGATGAGCTCGGTCACTTCGGCCCCGACCATATGCGCGCCCAGCAATTCGCCGGTCTTGGCGTCGAACACCGTCTTAATCATCCCCTCCGGTTCACCCAGCGCGATGGCCTTGCCGTTGCCGATGAAGGGAAACTTGCCGACCTTCACGTCGTAGCCCAGGTCTTTCGCCTTGGCTTCGGTGTAGCCGACGCTTGCCACCTGCGGGTTGCAATAGGTGCAGCCCGCGATGCTTTCCGGCTTCACCGGATGCGCGTGCTGGCCCGCAATCAGTTCGGCGACCATGACGCCCTCGTGGCTGGCCTTGTGCGCCAGCCACGGCGCGCCCGCGATGTCGCCGATGGCATAAAGCCCGTCCACGCCGGTGCGGCAGTATTCGTCGGTTACGACATGGGTGCGGTCGACCTTGACCCCAAGTTCGTCGAGCCCGAGACCTTCGACATTGCCGACGATCCCGACCGCGGAAATGACCGTGTCGAACTCTTCCGTCTCGGTCTTGCCGCCCTTCTCGATATGGGCCGTGACCTTGCCCTTACCGCGGTCCAGCTTGGTCACCGCCGATTTCTCGCGGATCTTCATGCCCTGCTTTTCGAACTGCTTCTTGGCGAAGGCCGAAATCTCGGCATCCTCGACCGGCAGCACGCGGTCCATGACCTCGACCACGGTCGTGTCGGCCCCGAGCGTGTTGAAGAAACTCGCGAATTCGATGCCGATGGCCCCCGACCCGATGACCAGAAGCTTCTTCGGCATCCGAGGGGGCTGGAGCGCGTGCTTGTAGGTCCAGACCAGATCCCCGTCAGCTTCGAGCCCCGGCAGGGTGCGCGCCCGCGCGCCCGTGGCGAGGATGATGTTCTTCGCCGTCAGCGTCTCGGTCCCCTTGTCGGTCTTGACCGCGACCTTGCCCTTGGCGGGGATCGACCCCTCGCCCATGACGACCGTCACCTTGTTCTTCTTGAGAAGGTGCGCCACGCCGCCGGAAAGCTGCTTGGCCACGCCCCGCGACCGCTGGACGACCGCGTCCAGATCATAGCCCGCCTTTTCGACCGACAGGCCGAAATCCTTGGCCCGGTGCATGAGGTGATAGACCTCGGCCGACCGCAGAAGCGCCTTGGTCGGAATGCAGCCCCAGTTGAGGCAGATACCGCCCAGATGCTCACGCTCCACCACCGCGACCTTCAGGCCCAGTTGCGCCGCCCGGATCGCGGCCACGTAGCCCCCCGGACCGGAGCCGACCACGATCACGTCAAAGCTGGTCTCAGCCATCGATATCTCCCTCGCGAAAAAGTAGTTTACCCTTAAACTATTTCTGCAGGACGATCAATCGCCACAGAAAACCAAGCAAAAACAAGGTCCGCCAGCGAAACCGGCGGACCCGTATAGTCTAGACGATTCGGTGAGTTGGGTCAGGCGGACATTTCGCGCAGCATGGCGCCGTAGCCGCCCTGCTCGACGAAGGCCGCCTCGGCCCCGGTCGTCGTGCGCGCGAGAGCGTCGTTGCGATACGGGAACCGCCCGAAGCGGCGGATGACTTCGCGGTGGACCTTGGCATGAAGGAGGTTCCCGGCCCCGGTCTCGGGCATCCGCGTCAGCATCAGCCGCACGCAGCGATCCTGATCGATCAGGTTCTCGGAATGCATGAGCGGCATGTAAAAGAACTGACGCGCCGGTTCGTCGATCTTCATGTCCCAATTCTTGTCGATGGCGCATTTCGCCGCCGCAAGCGCCACCTTGTCGGTCGAAAACGCCTTGCCCGACCCCCGGAACATGTTGCGCGGAAACTGGTCGAGCAGGATGATGTAGGCGAGCGTGCCGCTGGGATAGGTCAGCCAGAGCGAATATGCGCCCCGCGTCGCCTCACGCCAAGCATCGCCGAACCGCTCGACCACAAGGGCGTCCAGATCGTCCGTTCCCTCGTACCAGCCTTTCGGGCCGATCTCATCCAGCCAGAAGCTGAGTATGTCCTCGGGGTTGGCCATGACACCCTCCTCGCCCTCGCCTGTCCCTAGCCCGACGTTACAAAGTTTTTACGTTCGGACAAGGGGACTTAGGCTCAACGCATGTCGCTTTCTGCATGTGTGGCATCTTCGCTTGCCTCCGCAGCTTCCTCGACGGCGTCCGCATAGAATTCCTGCGCCACCTCCATCGCGACGGGCGACGCCTGCGGCGACAGGGCCGCATAGCTGACGGTCGAGTCCACCGAAGCCGACGGGCGACGGGTCGTGCGCCAGAGGCCGTAGAGGACGACGAGCGCCAGAAGGAAGCCGATGACGAAGAAAAAGCCCTCGGCCCCCATCGGCCCCATGATCCACCCGACCGCGAGCGGCCCGGCAATCGCGCCGACGCCGTTGACGAACATCAGCCCGGCCGAGGCCGCCGACATATCCTCGTGGTCCAGAAAATCGTTCGTATGCGCGATGAGGAGCGCATAGAGCGGGCCGAGCATCCCGCCGATGAAGAACGCCGCGACCAGCAGGATGGCATAGACCGGGAACAGGTATCCCGCGACAGATGCCGCCACGGCCACGCCCGCCGTGATGATGATAAGCAGCCGGCGGTCGACCCGATCCGAAATGAACCCGATGGGATATTGCAGGACCATGCCGCCGACATAGAACATCGCGACGAACAGCGAGAGCTGCTCGACCGTCAGCCCCGCTTCGGTGCCATAGACCGCCGCCATGCCGAACATGGCCGCATAGGCGCCGCCGACCAGCAGCATCCCCATGACGCCGAGCGGCGAGTTGTTGAAAAGCTCGCGCAGGGTCATGCGCCGGGCGGTGTCGAAGGCCGGTGTCGGCGAGATCGACAGAAGGATCGGCGCGAACGAGATCGACACCAGCACCGAGGGCAGGATGAACAGCACGAAGCCGGAGGGATCGCCCAGCACGACAAGGCCCTGCGCGGCAATGACCCCGATCATCTGCACGATGAGATAGAGGGCAAGCGACTGGCCCCGCGTCTCGTTCGTCGCCTGATTGTTGAGCCAGCTTTCCGCCGTGACGTAGACGCCCGAGAAGCAGAACCCGATGAACAGCCGCAGAAGCGACCACGCGATCGGGTTGGTCAGCGTTGGATAAAGGATGAGCACGGCGGAAATGAAACTGCATAGCGCCGCGAAGACGCGGACATGGCCCACGCGGCGGATCAGTTCGGGGGCGGCCCGCGACCCGAACAGGAAGCCTGCGAAGTAGCTCGACATCACCACGGACATCTCGAAGGTCGAAAACCCTTCGAGCCCGCCGCGAATACCCAGGAGCGTGCCCTGAATGCCGTTGCCGACCATCAGGAACATGATGCCCAATAGCAGGGCCCAAGAACTGGATAGAACCTGAATCATCGCACGCTCCTTGCCGGTGGTGCCCCCCGACTAACAGCCATCACGCTGGGGTGCGAGCCTTGCGCGACCCTTCGGCGGCGTTTCGCGTCAGAGCGACGTGACCCAGAGGATCAGGGCATCCTCCGGCGAGATCGAAATGACGTTGTGACCCATGGAGGCGTCGTAATAGGCGCTGTCGCCGCGCCGCATGTCGACCGGCTCGTAGAATTCCGTAATCAGGCGGATTTCACCCGTGAGGACGTAAAGAAATTCTTCGCCGTCGTGGCGCACCCATCCGTCGAATTCATCGAAGCTGCGGGCGCGCACACGGGCGCGGTAGGGCAGCATCGCCTTCTTGGTCAGGGCACCGGCGAGCAATTCGTGCTCGTACGTGGCGGTCGGATGCGCCTGCCCCTCGCCGGTCTTGGTCACCGTCATCCGGCCGGACACCCGCGCGTCCTGCGGCGGGGTGAAAAGCTGGGGCACCGAGATCTCAAGCCCCACCGCCAGTTTCTTGAGCGCCTCGAAGGTGGGCGACATCTGGCCGTTCTCGATCTTGGACAGGGTCGAGCGTGCGAGCCCCGCCTGATTGGCGGCCTGTTCCAGCGTCCAGCCGCGCGACTTGCGCAGGTCGCGCACCCGTTCGCCCAGATCCAGCGGTTGCGGATCGGGCGCGGACCCGCCGCTTTCGCGGGCGAGGCGGATCAGGCTGGGCATGGTTGGGTCGTTTTCGGCCATGCGCCGTTTTATGCCGGAAGGTCAGGCTATTGCAACTGGCCTGCGGGCTGACATAGCTGTGCGCATGGACGCGATCTACCATTCACAGCCCGACCTTCCGCCGCCGCCCGACGCCTTCAACATGGCGGCCTATGTTTTGTCCGGCGGGTCCGGGACGCCCGACAAGCTGGCGCTGTCGGTTCTGGGCGAAGCCCGCGACGACTGGACCTATGCCCGTCTGACCCGCGCGGTGCGCGCCATCGCGGGCGGCCTTCTCGCGCAGGGGCTGGTTCCGGGCGACCGGGTGCTGCTGCGTCTGGGAAACACCGTGGAATTTCCCTTGGCCTTTCTCGGTGCCGTCGCCGCCGGGCTGGTTCCGGTCCCGACCTCGTCGCAACTGACGGCCCGCGAGATCACGGGGATGGCCGCGCAGATCGACCCCGCTTTGATCGTGGCGGGTGCGGGGGTGGCCCTGCCCGATCCCCTGCCCTGCCCGGTCCTGACGGAGGCGGCGCTTCACGACCTTGCCACGGGTCCAGAGGCCGCGTTCGCGATGGGCGACCCGAACCGCCCGGCCTATGCGATTTTCACCTCCGGCACTTCCGGCAAACCGCGCGCCGTGCTGCACGCCCATCGCGCGATCTGGGCGCGGCGGATGATGTGGGAGGGTTGGTATGGTCTGACGCCGGAGGACCGGCTGATGCATGCAGGCGCGTTCAACTGGACCTATACGCTGGGCACCGGGCTGATGGACCCGTGGTCGCGCGGCGCGACGGCGCTGATCCCCGCACCGGGCACGAACTCGAAAGCCCTGCCCGACCTCATCGCGGCGGAACGGGTGACGATCTTCGCCGCCGCGCCGGGGGTCTATCGGCAGATGCTGCGCGGCGAGATGCCGGACGCGCCGGACCTGCGCCACGGTCTGACGGCGGGCGAGAAGCTCGCCGACCCGATCCGCGCGGCGTGGGAGGCGGCGACCGGCACCACGCTTCACGAAGCGTTCGGGATGTCGGAATGCTCCACCTTCGTCTCCGGCGCCCCCACCCGGCCCGCGCCGGAGGGATGCCTGGGCTACCCGCAGCCGGGCCGCAGGGTCGCGGTTCTGGGCGCCGATGGGCCGGTGGCCCGTGACGTGCCGGGCGTGCTGGCGATCCACCGGGACGATCCGGGTCTGATGCTGGGCTACGTGGGTGCCGAGGACGAGACCCGCGCGCGTTATCAGGGTGAGTGGTTTCTCACCGGGGATTCGGTCCTTATGACGGAAGACGGCGCGATCCGGTATCTCGGGCGCGACGACGACATGATGAACGCGGGCGGTTTCCGCGTCTCTCCGGTCGAGGTCGAAAGCGCCATGGTCCTCTATCCCGACGTGCACGAGGCGGCGGCGGTCGAGCTTTCGGTCTCGGCCACGGCCAAGGTGATCGCCTGCTTTTACGTGCCGGAACCGGGGGCCGCGCCGGATGACGCGGCACTTAAGGCCCATGCCCGCGACACCCTTGCCCATTACAAATGCCCACGGGTGTTCATCGCCGTCGATGCACTTCCCAAGGGCGCGAACAACAAGCTGCTCAGGCGCGCTTTGAGAGCACAGGCCGAGGCGGGAGAGTTCGGGGCCATCGGTCGCAAAGGCTGATGCGTCCGGTTTTTCGGGACCACAAAAGCCGGGCCGCCCGTGCAGGTGACAATCGGGCGCGAGCGGCGTAGGAGTCGTACATGCTGAAACTTTACATCTTCTCCGACCCGGTCTGCCCGTGGTGCTACATCGGCAAGGCGCGGCTCGACCGGGCGCTCGAACAGCGCCCGAACCATCCGTTCGACATCGAATGGCATCCGTTCATGCTCAATCCCGACATGCCGGCGGGCGGGATGGACCGGCGCGCCTATCTCGAGGCCAAGTTCGGGGGCAAGGAGGGCGCTGTTCAAGCCTATATGCCGGTGGTCCGTGAGGCCGAGGCGAGCGGGCTGAACATCAATTTCGACGCGATCGCCCATCAGCCCAACACGCTGGACGCGCACCGTCTGATCCATTGGGCCGGGCTGGAACAGCGGCAGACCGCGATCGTGTCACGGCTGTTCAAGGCCTATTTCGTCGAAGGGCGCGACATCGGCGACCACGGCGTTCTGGCCGACATTGCCGAGGGTGCGGAGATGGATCGTGAGATGATCCTGCGGCTTCTGGAAAGCGGCGCCGATGCGGACGACATCCGGGCGCGCGACATCGACGCTCGGGAAAAAGGCGTGAACGCGGTGCCGACCTTCGTGATCGCGAACCAGCATGTCGTGCCGGGGGCGCAGCCCACCGATCTGTGGCTCAAGGTGATCGACGAAATCGCGGCGCAGGTTCAGGGCACGGCGTAAGCGCACAACGCGCGTGCATCGGCGGGGCTGGCATTCGCGCGCGCGCGGATATATGCCGATAGCACACAAATTCCGAAGGCACATGTCCTACACCTCTGCCCCCACCAAACGTATCGGCACGCTGGAACTTGTCGCGATCCTCGCGGGTCTGATGTCCCTCATGGCGTTCACGACGGATTCCATGTTGCCCGCCATGACCGATATCGCCGCCGAGATGGCGCGTGACGACAAGTCGCGCACGCAATACCTCGTGAGTATCTTCCTGCTCGGTGGCGCGGCCGGGATGCTGCTGTTCGGACCCTTGGCTGACAGCATCGGACGGCGCGGCGCCCTTGTAGCCGGGATCGGGACATACGTGGTGGCCGCCATCGCGGGCGTGTTCGCCCCATCGCTCGAACTTCTCATTCTGTCGCGGTTCTTCATGGGGTTCGGGGCCGCAGCCGCCCGCATCGTCTCCCAGACCGTGACACGCGACCTTTTTTCGGGGGCCGAGCAGGCGCGGATCGCCTCGCTCATATTCATGTTCTTCGTCGTCGTCCCGGCGGCCGCGCCCCTCTTGGGGCAGCAGATCATCTTTTTCGTGGGCTGGCGGGGCCTGTTTGGTGTCTATGTCCTGTTCGGGCTGCTCGTCCTTGGCTGGTTCCTTTTGCGCCAGCCCGAAACGCTTGATCCCGCGCACCGCCGCGCCTTTCGGATCAAGCCCATTCTGGCGGCCGCACGCGAAGTTCTGACGACGCCCGTATCGCGCCGCTACCTTGCCGTGCAGGTCCTGATGTATGGTCAGTTCATCGCCTATCTGAGTGCGGCCGAGCAGCTTTGGGTCGATGCGCTTGGCGTGGGCGACATGTTCCCCGTCTACTTCGCGATCATCGCCCTGTTGTCCGCTGGCGCCGGGTTCATCAACAGCCGGCTGGTCATGAGGGTCGGAATGCGGCGTATGCTCATCGCCGCCTTCGGATCTCAGACCGTCTTTGCCACACTTGCGTTCGGCTTGTGGACGCTGGGCGGGCTGGAAACCGCGAGCGATCCGGTTCGGATCGGCGTCTTCATGGCCTGGACGCTTTCGCTGTTCTTCATCAATGGTCTGACGCTGGGCAATGTAACGGCGCTCGCGATGGAGCCGCTGCCGCATGTCGCGGGCACCGCCTCGGCCGTGATCGGGGCCTTTGGTATGGGTCTGGGTATGCCCATCGCCGCCGCCATCGGTCAGGCCTTCGACGGAACGCCCCGGCCGATCATGCTGGGCGCGGTGGGATGCTCGTTCCTTGCACTGTCACTGGTGCTGACCGACATGGGGCGCGAGCGGAAAGCCTGACCCGGGCGTTGTTCAGGCTTTCGCCTTTTTCTTCTCGGCCACGACCTTTTCGGCCAGATCGCGCGCGATGGCGAAAGCGCCTTTGATCTTGTCCGAGTCCTTCTTCCAGTCGCGCCGCACGATGATCTTGTTGTCCTTGACCTTGGCCAGCCCATTCTGCGCCTGCATGAACTCGACCAGCCCCGTGGGCGAAGCGAACTTGTCGTTGTGGAACTGGATCGTCGCGCCCTTCGGCCCACCATCCAGCCGCGCGATTCCGGCCCGTTTGCACATCGCTTTGATGCGCACGATCAGAAGCAGCGTGTTCACCTCTTTCGGGAGCTTCCCGAAGCGGTCGATCAATTCGGCGGCGAAACCTTCGAGCTCGACCTTGGTGGTCAGGTCCGACAGGCGGCGGTAAAGGCCCAGCCGCACGTCCAGATCCGGCACGTAGTCCTCGGGAATCATGACGGGCACGCCAAGGTTGATCTGCGGCGCCCAGGTTTCCTCGTATTCCGTGAGGCCTTCGAGTTCGCCCGAGCGGATCTTGGCGATCGCCTCCTCCAGCATGTGCTGGTAAAGCTCGTAGCCGACCTCGTTCATGTTGCCGGACTGCTCTTCGCCCAATAGGTTGCCCGCCCCGCGAATGTCGAGGTCTTGGCTCGCCAGCGCGAAGCCCGCGCCAAGGCTGTCGAGCGAACCCAGCACCTTGAGCCGCTTTTCCGCCCCCGGTGTCAGCGGCACGCGCGGCTTGGTGGTGAGATAGCAATAGGCGCGGGTCTTGGAGCGGCCCACCCTGCCCCGGATCTGGTAAAGCTGGGCCAGACCGAACATATCGGCCCGCCAGACGACCATCGTGTTCGCGGTCGGGATGTCGAGGCCGCTTTCAACGATGGTCGTGGCGACCAGCACGTCGAACTTGCCGTCGTAAAAGGCGTTCATCCGGTCATCGAGTTCGCCCGCCGCCATCTGGCCGTTGGCGGTGACGAAGGACACTTCCGGCACCTGCGTTTTCAGAAACTCTTCGATCTCACGCAGGTCTTTCACGCGCGGGACCACGACGAAGCTCTGCCCGCCCCGATAGTGTTCGCGCAAGAGCGCCTCGCGGATCGTCACGGTATCGAATTCGGAAACGTAGGTGCGGATCGATAGACGGTCGACTGGCGGCGTGCCGATGATCGACAGGTCGCGCACGCCGGTCAGGCTCATCTGAAGCGTGCGCGGGATCGGCGTGGCGGACAGGGTCAGCACATGCACGTCCGAGCGCAACTCCTTCAGCCGTTCCTTGTGGCTCACGCCGAAGCGCTGTTCCTCGTCGATGACCAACAGGCCGAGGTCTTTGAACCGGGTGCCTTTGGCCAGCAGCGCATGGGTGCCGACGACGATATCGACGGTCCCGTCCTTCATCCCTTCGCGGGTGCGGTTCGCCTCGCCTTGGCTCACGAAACGGCTGAGTTGGCTCACCTGAATGGGAAAGCCCCGGAAGCGTTCCGCGAAACTCTTGTAGTGCTGGCGGGCAAGCAGAGTTGTCGGCGCGATCACCGCGACCTGTTTGCCACTCAGCGCCGCGACGAAGGCCGCGCGCATCGCCACCTCGGTCTTGCCGAAGCCCACGTCGCCGCAGATCAGGCGATCCATCGGGCTGCCTGCCGACATATCCTCGATCACGTCCGCGATGGCCGAAAGCTGATCGTCCGTCTCGGTATAGGGGAAGCGCGCCGCAAATTCCTCCCACGCGTGATGCGGGGCCTCCATCACCGGGGCCTTGCGCAGGCTCCGTTCGGCGGCAAGCCGGATCAGCTTGTCGGCAACCTCGCGAATACGCTCTTTCAGCCGCGCCTTCTTGGCCTGCCACGCGCCACCGCCCAGCTTGTCGAGAAGCCCCTGTTCATGCCCGTATTTCGACAGAAGCTCGATGTTCTCGACCGGTAGATACAGCCGATCCCCGCCCGCGTATTCCAGAAGCACGCAGTCATGCGGCGCGCCAAGCGCCGTAATCGTCTCGAGCCCGCGATAGATGCCGACGCCATGATCGACGTGAACGATCAACTCGCCGGGACTGAGGCTTTGATGCTCGGTCAGGAAGTTCTCGGCCCGCCGCTTGCGCTTGGGCGCACGGATCAGGCGGTCGCCCAAAACGTCCTGCTCGGATATGACCGTCAGGCCCGGCGCTTCGAACCCATGCTCCAGCGGCCACACGGCGAGGTAGAGCCCGCCCTTTCCCGCCGCCACGTCGCGGAAATCGGTGATCTCGGTCTGCGCCGTCAGATCCTCGTCCGATAGAAGCCCGCCGAGACGTTCGCGCGCGCCTTCGGAATAGGAAGCGACGACAACCGGCCCCTCGTCCCGCCGCGCCCGGATATGGGCGGCCAGCACTTCGAACAGATTGATCTTTTCCTGCTGCCGTTCCGGCGCGAAATTCCGGCCGATCCGCCCGCCGCCGTCCACGACCCCCGGCCCGGTCTGGCGCGGCAGTTCGGTCAATTGAATGGCGCGCATCTGGGCCAAGGCCGCGGTCCATGCGTCCTCGTCCAGATAAAGCAGGTCCGGCGGGCACGGCTTATAGACCGTGTCCAAGCGGTTCTTGTCGCGCATCGCGGCGCGGCGCGTGTCGTACTGGTCCGCGATCCCTTCCCACCGCGCGATGCGGGCGGGGCCGGTCTGATCGTCGAGCATCACGCTCGCCCCCGGCAGATAGTCGAACAGGGTTTCGAGCTTTTCGTGGAAGAAGGGCAGCCAGTGCTCCATCCCCGAATGCTTGCGTCCCGCGCTCACCGCCTCGTAAAGCGGGTCGTCCGATCCGCCCGCACCGAATTCCACGCGGTAGTTCTGCCGAAACCGCGCGATCGCGGCCTCGTCCATGATGATCTCGGACACCGGCGCCAGTTCGATGGCCGACAGCGTCTCGGTCGTCATCTGGCTGACCGGATCGAACCGCCTCGCGCCGTCCAGCACATCCCCAAAGAGGTCGAGCCGCACCGGACCCGCCTCGCCCGGCGGGAAGATGTCGATGATCCCGCCACGCACCGCGAAATCGCCCGGCTCGGTCACCGTCGGGGCCTGCGCGAAGCCCATGCGCACCAGAAACGCGCGCAGCCCGTCCACGTCGATCCGGCTGTCGACGGTGGCCGACCAGCTCGCTTCCGTCAAAACCTCGCGCGCCGGAACGCGCTGCGTGGCGGCATTCAAGGTGGTGAGCAGAATGAATGGACCCGGCATCCCGTGGGCCAGCGCCGCCAGCGTCGCCATGCGTGCGGCGGACACGTCGGCATTGGGCGACACCCGGTCGAACGGCAGGCAATCCCAACCCGGAAAGGTCAGCACCGTGACATCCGGTGCGAAGAACCCCAGCGCCGCCTGCATCGCCGCCAGCCGTTTGTCGTCGCGGGCGACATGCACCACGGGGCCGCCGGTCTTTTCCAGTTCTCTGGATACAAGGAGGGCGTCGAATCCCTCGGGCGCGCCCGATAGCGTGATGTGATCCCGGCTGGCCATGTGGGTGGGAGGTAAACCGCCCGGCAGCGGTGTCAATGCCCGATTGGCGGCTACTGCCCCAAGGCGCCGTAGGTCATGTTCTGATACATGCCCCAAAGCGCGGTCACGAAGATCGCGATCATGCCGACGAACTGCGTCATGATCCGGTGGCGATGCATGAACTTGCGCAGCGGCTGGCCAGACAGGGCGGTGTCGCGAATGACGCGCGCCGAATTCACCGACAGCGCCCCCACCACGATCATCGGCGCGCCGAGCAGGAACACCGCCTGCGCGAATTCCACGTCATAGTAGAACCCCAGCATGGCCAGCCCGGTCATCAGCATCGCCCCGAAGCCGACGATCCAGAGGCCGGACACCCCCGCCACATACAAAAGCCGGTTGCAGTTGATGCGCACCATGTCTTCGAGGTCGATCTCGGCCTCGCCGCCATGACGCCCGGCCCGCTGGATCATGTCGTAAGGCACGCCCAGCACGTAACGCGAGGTCTGGGACCAGACGGCCGCCAGTGCGATCCAGTACCAGAGGTTGGAAAAGCTCCTCATGTCGATGAGCTCGAAAACGGCTGAATACCAGTCCACCGTGCTGCCTGTCCCGTCTTGGCGGTTGTTTTGCGCGACCATACGCGCGTGATCCGCGCGGCGCCACCCCTTGAGGGCCGGGTTTTGCCGTGGCAAGGAAAGCGAACCCAGAAGGATGCAGACATGACACGCACAACCGCCCCCTTCCCGACCACCCGCCTGCGCCGCAACCGCCGCTCGCCCGCCCTGCGCGCGCTTGTGCGCGAGACGACGCTGACGGTGGACGACCTGATCTGGCCCGTGTTCCTGATGGAGGGCGAGAACGCGACCTACGACATTCCCTCCATGCCCGGCGTGAAACGGATGACGACCGACCTCGTGGTCAAGGCCGCGCGCGAGGCGCATGATCTGGGCATCCCGGCGATCTGCCTGTTCCCCTATATCGAGCAGACCGTGAAGACCGAGGATTGCGCGGGCGCGTGGGATACAGACAACCTGTCCAACCGCACCACCCGCGCGATCAAAGACGCGGTGCCCGACATCGCGATCATGACCGACATCGCGCTCGACCCCTACAACATCAACGGCCACGACGGCTTCGTCACGAACGGCGAAATTGTGAACGACCGCACGGTCGAGGCGCTGGTGAAAATGGCGCTGGCGCAGGCCGAGGCGGGCGCAGACATCCTCGGCCCCTCCGACATGATGGACGGGCGCATCGGCGCGATGCGCGTGGCGCTCGAGGCCGAGGGGCATCAGAACGTCTCGATCATGTCCTATTCGGCCAAATATGCCTCGGCCTTCTACGGCCCCTTCCGCGATGCGGTCGGCGCGTCCGGCGCGCTGAAAGGCGACAAGAAGACCTACCAGATGGACCCCGGCAATTCGGACGAGGCGCTGCGCCTCGTCGAACGCGACCTGATGGAGGGCGCGGACATGGTCATGGTGAAACCGGGAATGCCTTACCTCGACGTCTGCCGCCGGGTGAAAGACAGCTTCGGCGTGCCGACCTACGCCTATCAGGTGTCGGGCGAATACGCGATGTTGCAGGCGGCCATCCAGAACGGCTGGCTCGACGGCGAAAAGGTGATGATGGAAAGCCTCTCAAGCTTCAAACGCGCGGGCTGCGACGGCATTCTCACCTACTTCGCCCCCGAAGCCGCGAAGCTCCTGAACGGCTAGGCGCGCACCCCGCGCCCCCTTCTCTGTTTCACAAATACTTCGGGAGGTCTGGAGGGCAGCGCCCTCCGGAGCCGCCACAGGCGGCTTGTGGCGGCTACGCTTCGGCCTTTTCCGCCAGCGCCAGCCATTCTTCTTCGGACGCCGCCAGCTTTTCCTGCCGCTCCACCAGCGCCTCGGTCGCCTTCTTGAACTTGATCGGCTCGCGCGTGAACAAATCCGGGTCCGACAACAGCCCTTCGAGCTTGCCGATCTCGGCCTCCAGACGCTCCAACTCCGCCGGGAGCGCCTCCAGACGGTGCTTTTCGGTAAAGGACAACCCGGCCTTCTGCGGCTTGGCCACGGGCTTCGGCTCGGCCGGTTTGGCCGCGGGTTTGGCCTTCTCGACCGGGGCCGCCGCAGCCTCGGTCCGCTGCGACAGGTAATCCGACCAGCCGCCCGCATAGACCGTGGCCCGCCCGTCGCCCTCCATCGCGATGGTGGTCGACACCGTCCGGTCGAGGAAGTCACGGTCGTGACTGACGAGAAGCACGGTGCCGTCGTAGTCCATGATGAGTTCCTGAAGCAGGTCCAGCGTCTCGACGTCCAGATCGTTGGTCGGTTCGTCCAGCACCAGCACGTTCGACGTCTTCGCCATGATCCGGGCGAGGATCAGCCGCGCCTTCTCACCCCCCGACAGCGAGCGCACGGGCGCACGCGCCTGCCGTTCGTCGAACAGGAACTCCTTCAGATAACCGACCACGTGCTTGGGTTGCCCGCGCACGAGGATCTGATCGGCCTTGCCCGAGACGCGCATTTCGGGATCGCCCGCAAGGTTTTCCCATAGGCTCGCGTCGTCGTCCAAAGTGGCGCGGTTCTGATCGAACACGGCCATCTCGATGCCCGTCCCAAGCGTCACCGTACCGCTGTCGGGCGCTTCTTCCCCGATCAACATTTTTAGAAGCGTGGTCTTGCCCACGCCGTTCGGGCCGACCAAGGCCACGCGGTCGCCCCGGTTCACGAGGATCGAGAAATCCCTGAGGATCACCTTTCCGTCGTAAGCCTTTGAAATACCTTTCGCATCGATCACCTTACGGCCCGATTTCGGCCCCGCCTGCAACTCCATCGCCGCAGCGCCCTGCCGCTTGATCTGTGCGGCCCGCTCGGCCCTGAGATCGCCAAGCGCGCGCACCCGGCCCATGTTGCGCTTGCGCCGGGCCGAGATGCCTTCGACCGCCCAACGCGCTTCGGCCTTGATCTTGCGGTCGAGCTTGTGGCGCTGCATGTCCTCGTCTTCCCAGACCTTGTCGCGCCAGGTTTCGAACTTGGCGAACCCTTCCTCCTGCCGCCGGACCTGCCCCCGGTCGATCCACAGCGTCGCGCGGGTCAGCGCGTTCAGGAACGCCCGGTCGTGCGAGATCAGGACGAAGCCTGCGCGGGTCGTCGAAAGCTCGTCTTCGAGCCACTGGATCGCCTGAATGTCGAGGTGGTTGGTCGGCTCGTCCAGAAGCATCAGCTCCGGCGCCTCGGCCAACAACTTGGCCAAGGCCGCGCGGCGACGTTCCCCGCCCGATGCGGTCGCCACGGCCACGTCCGGGTTGAATTTCAGCCCCTCGGCCACACGCTCGACCCGGTAGTCCTCTCCCGCGTCCAGCCCGCTCGCGGCGAAGTCGCCCAGCGTGGCGAAGGCCGACATATCCGGGTGCTGCTCCATATAGCCCACGCTGATCCCCGGCGGCAGGATGCGTTCGCCGTGATCGGGTTCGACCATCCCGGCCATGACCTTCATCAGCGTGGATTTTCCCGACCCGTTGCGGCCGACGAGGGCCACCCGGTCGCCGGGCTGGACCACCAGCGAAAGGTCGTGAAAGACGGGATCGCCGCCGAAGGTCAGCGAGATGTCGTTGAGTTGAAGAAGCGGTGCGCGTGCCATGCCGCTCACCTAGTCCCGGCCCGTGCCCTCGTCAATCGCCCGCCAGCAGCCGAAGGGCCCGCGCCCGGCCCGGCGGCACCTTGGCGATCTCGACGCCCGTGAAAACGTGCAGCGTGTTCATGGCGCGGTCGACGACCAGATGGTCCGACACCCATCCCCCCATGATGAGATAGGTTCTGAGCAAGGGCGGCATCTGACGTTGCGCCCGCCCCGCGTCCCATGTGCCGTGGGGCAAGGCGACCGTCTCGCCCGCTTGCGCGGCGAGGTTCAGATGCGCGGGCGCAAGGTGCCGGGCGCGCAGCAGGCCGAGCGCGTCGGCGTAGGGTGCGGGGTCATTGCCGTGAAACGACGAACACCCGAACAGGAGCGCGGCCGAGGCCCCGTCCACGATCCGGGTCATGGCGGCCCATGCGATGCGCACGACGTCGGGATCGTGTTCCTCGGGCGCAAGGCAGAATCGCCCCATCTCGATCATCGGGCCGTCGATGGTGGCGAGGCCCGCAAGGTCGTAGAACTGGCCCGAATAGCCCGACCGGGCCGCCGTGCCATCCGCGAAACTCTGGAAGCGATAGGTCGCGACGAGCACCCCGTCGCGCTTCACGAGCACATGGTCGCAATCCGCGTCGAACGGGTCGATGTCGCGCGCGTCCGTGGCACCGCCGCGAAAGGCGCGCTGGCGCAGGTGTTGCGCCTCGGCGACCTCAGACTCGTTCTCCGCCAGCCGGACCGTGAGACCCGCACGGGACAGGATCGCGCCCATGACGCGGGCCCCGTCAGCCGCCGACGATATCGTCGAGGTTGATCTTGCCGATGTTGCCCAGAAGCTGCCGCAGGAAGCCGATGCCGCGGGTGTTCGACGTGGTCACACGGCGCGACAGCACGACGACGTTGCCCTCTTCCAGCCCGAAGCGTTCGATGTTCTCGACGACGCCCGCCTCCGTGAAAGTGATGCGCAGAACCTCGCGGTCGATCTCTTCCTTCTCGCGGTAGCCGACCTGCTCGAACCGGGACTGGACGTAATACCATGCCTCTTCGGTGAGCAGACCCGCCGCCCCCGGCTTGCCGACGATGGCCGCCACTGTTTCGCGCGTGTCGAGGCCGACCATGATCTCTTCCACGTCCTGATCGGTCGGAAGATACCCATGGTTGGAATAGATCGGGGTGCAGGCCGAAACGGCCACAGTGATGGCCAGGGCAGCCATAAGGCGCAGGATCCCCGCCTTCGTACCGGTCGCGGTCATACTGCCCCCCTTGCCTTGCCGCTTATTCTCTTGCACCAAGTTCATATTGAATGATTGCGCGGCGTTCAAGGAACGAAAAGGCAAATGACGGCATCTGACGGCAAGATAGAGTATGGACCGGTCCTTCGCGTGGCAGATTTGGACAAATCCCGCCCGCGTGAGATCGAAGTGAGCCTGAATGAGCGGCAGTTGAAGGCTCTGGCGGACGAGTTGGGAATCGACGATCTGCGCAAGGTCCGGTTCACCGGAACGCTGAAACCGCTGTCCAAACGCGACTGGCGCTTCACGGGTCACATCGGTGCCACGGTGGACCAGATGAGCGTCATATCCCTCGACCCCGTCACGACCCGGATCGAGGAAGATGTCGAGCGGACATGGATCGCGGGGCTCGAGCCGACGACCGCCGATGAAAGCGAAACGCCCGAGGACGTGGATCGGGAACCGCTCGGCACCGAGATCGACATGGGCACGGTGCTGGCCGAGGCGCTCGCCCTTGCCCTGCCAGACTATCCGCGCGGCGACGAGGAAGAGATCGGCGAGCAGGTCTTCACCGAACCGGGGAAAGAGGCGATGACCGACGAGGATGCAAAGCCCTTCGCCGGGCTTGCGGCCCTGCGCGACAAGCTGACCGGAGAGGGCGGCGACGACTAAGGTTTCGCAGGTCTTTGCACCCGCGTTTGAAACTCGTGCGCCCCATGCATATCTCCGGTTTGTCCGAGGCGCAGCCGGCCCCCGCGAAAACCCTTGCAAAACAGGAGAATCGCAGTATGTTCCGGCCCTCTTTCAAAAGATGGGTTGGAACCGTGCGTTTAAGCGCGTAAGAGGCGGTCAGACTCGCGAAAGATGAGACTGGAACAACGGGCTTCGGCCCCTGACGAAACAGGGCAACGACACCGAAGCCCCCGCAAACATCGAGGTTGAGACATGGCTGTCCCTCAGAACAAAGTCACCAAGTCGCGCCGCAACATGCGCCGCTCGCACGACTCGCTCGTGGCTGACAACCCCAACGAATGCCCGTCCTGTGGCGAGCTGAAGCGTCCGCACCACGTGTGCCCGTCCTGCGGCCATTACGCCGACCGTGAAGTGGTCGCGATGGCCGACGAGGTGGACTTCGACGACGAAGACGCGGCGTAAGCCTGACACGAGGCCTGCCCCATGACGGAAACGACGGACCCCGGTTCCCGGACGTCGGCCTCCGCACAGGGGCTGCAACGCATTATCATTTCGGTCGACGCGATGGGCGGCGACCGCGGGCCGGCGGCTGTTGTCGCCGGTCTCGGTAAATCTGCGCGCAAGAACAAGCACATCGGGTTCATCCTGCACGGCGACAAGGATGAGGTCGAGCCGCTCGTGGCCAAGCGCCCGGAACTCAAGGGCATCTGCGAGGTGCGCCATGCCGAAGGCGTGGTGACGATGACCGACAAGCCGACGCAGATTCTGCGCACCGGCAAGAACACCTCGATGTGGTCCGCCATCGACAGCGTGAAGAACGGCGAGGCCGAGGTCTGCGTGTCCTGCGGCAACACCGGCGCGCTCATGGCCCTGTCGATGATGCGCCTGCGCAAGCTGCCGGGTGTGTCGCGCCCCGCGATCGCGGTGTTCTGGCCCTCGCGCAACCCCATCGGCTTCAACATCATGCTCGACGGCGGTGCCGACATCCGCGCCGACGAGATGGACCTGCTGCAATACGCCCTGATGGGCGCGTCCTATGCCCGCAACGGCCACGGCATCCAGCGCCCGCGTGTCGGCCTGCTCAATGTCGGGACCGAAGAGCACAAGGGCCGGGCCGAGATCAAGGCCGCCGCCGACCTCATCACAGACGCGGCCCCGGTGGCGAATTTCGACTACATCGGATTCGTCGAAGGGGGCGATCTGCTGTCCGACCGCGTGGACGTGATCGTGACCGACGGATTCACCGGCAACGTGGCGCTGAAGACCGGCGAAGGCACCGCCAAGATGGTGAACGAGGCGCTGAAAGACGCGTTCCTCGCCACGCCCCTGTCCCGCATCGCAGCATTGCTCGCCACCACGTCGCTGCGCCGTCTGAAAAAGCGGATGGACCCGCGCCGGTCGAACGGCGGCGTGTTCCTCGGCCTGAACGGGACGGTGGTCAAAAGCCACGGTTCGGCTGACGCCACCAGCTTTTCCGCCGCAATCAAGCTCGCCTTCGACCTCGCGCAGTCGGGGTTCAACGAGAAGCTTGCGGCACGGGTTGCATATACCCCCGGAGACACCCAAGATGCGCCAGCGTTGATCGAGAAGAAGGCGAGCGCAGAAGAATGACAACACGCGCTGTGGTCCGCGGAGTCGGGCATTACCTGCCCGAACGGATCGTCCCGAATAGCTGGTTCGAAGAACGGATCGACACGTCGGACGACTGGATTCGGTCGCGAAGCGGCATCGAACGGCGCCACTTCGCAGCTGAGGGCGAAACCACGTCCCAGATGGCCATCGCCGCCGCCAAAGAGGCGCTGCGCGACGCGGGCATGGGCGTCGATCAGGTCGACACGGTGATCGTCGCGACCTCGACCCCCGACCTGACATTCCCCTCCTGCGCCACGATGGTTCAGGCGGGCCTCGGCATGACCAAGGGCTTCGCCTTCGACGTTCAGGCGGTCTGCGCCGGGTTCGTCTTCGCGCTGGCCAACGCCAATGCGCTGATCGTATCCGGCCAGTCCAAATGCGTTCTTGTGATCGGGGCGGAAACCTTTTCGCGCATCCTCGACATGGAAGACCGCTCGACCTGCGTTCTCTTCGGCGACGGGGCCGGCGCCCTGCTGATCGAAGCCGCGACCGGCACGGGCGAGAACACCGACCGGGGCATCCTGTCCTCGGACCTGAACTCCGACGGACGTTACCGCGAAATGCTGTATGTCGATGGTGGCGTCTCGACCACCGGGACGGCGGGCAAACTGCGGATGCAGGGCAACCCCCTGTTCCGTCAGGCCGTTGAAAAGCTCGCCGCGACCGCCGATGCGGCCTTGGGCAAGGCCGGGTTCACCCATGCCGATGTCGACTGGATCGTGCCGCATCAGGCCAACATCCGGATCATTCAGGGCACGGCCAAGAAGCTCGACATGAGCATGGACAATGTGGTGGTGACGGTTCAGGACCACGGCAACACCTCGGCCGCCTCGATCCCGCTTGCACTCTACGAGGGCAAGAAACGCGGCCAGATCCGCGAAAACGACGTGGTCGTGACCGAGGCCATCGGTGGCGGTCTTGCCTGGGGCGCCGTCGTTCTGCGCTGGTAATCGGCGCTTTCGTGCCATATCGGCGTGAAACCCTTCTGCCAAGCCATTGATCTTGACTTGAAAATCGAACCGCCCCATGCTGCCCGAAACCATCTCGGGGGACGGTATGAGTGAAAAGACGCTGACGCGCATGGACCTGAGCGAAGCCGTGTTTCGCGAAGTGGGCCTGTCGCGCAACGAAAGTGCCCAGCTTGTCGAAAGCGTGCTGGGCCATGTTTCGGACGCCCTCGTGAAGGGGGAGACGGTCAAGATCTCGTCGTTCGGCACCTTTTCGGTGCGCGACAAGGCGGCCCGCGTGGGGCGCAATCCCAAGACCGGGCAAGAGGTTCCGATCTCGCCGCGCCGTGTCCTGACCTTCCGTCCGTCCCAGATCATGAAAGAACGGGTCGCAGCCGGTAACAAGAGCTGAGCCCGACCAAGAGCAGTCAATGAACGGGCATCGACATGGAACAGAAGTCACCTGACGCCTTCCGCACGATCAGCGAGGTGGCCGAGTGGCTCGGCGTCCCCACCCACGTCCTGAGGTTCTGGGAAAGCCGCTTCACACAGGTCAAACCGGTGAAACGCGCGGGCGGGCGGCGCTACTATCGCCCTAGCGACATGGAACTGCTCGGCGGTATCCGCAAACTCCTCCACGAAGACGGCATGACGATCCGCGGCGTGCAGAAGCTCCTGCGCGAAGAGGGCGTGAAACACGTCGCCGCCATGTCGCCCGCGCTCGATCTGGACGCCGAGGGCGACGGGGCGAGCAACGTGGTCTCGCTTTCGGCCCGCAGCCGCGCCAATGAAGCGGATGTCGAGGATGCGGAGGTCGTGGCCGAGGACGAAGGCACCCTGCCCGTCGACGAAGCGATGGAAGACGGCGCCGTCACGCCCGTCGACCCCGAAGAAGACCGGCCCGTGAGCTTCGGAACCGACGAAGACGCCGGACCGGCCGAGGTGGAAACCGATGCGCCGACCCTGTCCGACGAGGTGATCGCGCAAGCCGACGAACCCCAGCCCGAAGACGAAACAGAAGACGACTCCGCAGACGCCAACCTGTTCGCCGACCCGCTGGAAACTGCGCAGCCCGTCGACGCGGTGAACGACGACGCGCTGGTCGACGAGACCACGCAGGAAGACGACTGGGCCGAGGATGAAACCGCCGACGCGGCCATGGGCGAAGAGGACGACGCGCCGCAGGTCGAAATGGTCACCTCCGGCGCATTGCCCGGCGACGACGACCCTTGGGCGCTGTCCTCCGACGAACCCGTCACGCCCGCGTCCGATACGCCGGACGAGGCCGAAGAGGACACGCCCGCATGGAACCCGGCGGTCGAAGTCTCCGGCGCGGACGACAGCGACATCGTGGCCCCGACCGAGGACACGCTGCCCCACACCGAAGACCCGCATATCTCCCGCGCCGACCCCGAGCCCGAGGAACATGCGCATGAGGTGGAAGCGGCACCGCTTGACGACGACGACCTCGCGCCTGACGCGCCGACCTATTCGGACATGGAAGACCCCGCAGCCGTGCCCACCGCGGCGGATCCGACCGGGGACAACCCGGCACGCGATGTCGCGGCAGAGGCCGACGACACCCCATCCGACCCCGCGCCGACATGGTCCGAGGACACCGACATCCCCGTGGATGCGGGTTATTCCGACTACGCGCCGGTTCTGGTGATGCCCGATATCGACGACGATCCGGCGGACGGCACGTTGCCCCCGGATATCGCGCCCGTCGGCCCGCGGCTCAGGCGTTTGCGGGCCCGCGGCCTCACCTTGCCGCCCGCCCATCTCAGCGCGCTGTCGGACCGGCTGAAAACGCTTGGAAGCGACCCGTCGGACGGCACGTTGCGATAAGCGAAACCGAATGCCAATCCGGTCTTGCCCAGCCTGCGAAAACTGGTATGTAGCACCCCACGTCGGGCTATGGCGCAGTCTGGTAGCGCGTCCGTCTGGGGGACGGAAGGTCGCAGGTTCAAGTCCTGCTAGCCCGACCAATCACCGAACCGCCCGCCCTCGCAAGGGGCGGGCGTTCGTGTATTCGGGGGATGGAAGATGACGATGACCGGAACGGGTGTCTTGCCCTCGCAGGCGCTGCGCCAGATGATCGACGCAGGCACGCTCGCCGCCGATCCCGCGATCATCCCCGAACAGATCCAGCCCGCCTCGCTCGACCTGCGGCTCGGCACAGTGGCCTACCGCGTGCGCGCGTCTTTCCTTGCGGGCGAAGGGCGCACGGTGGCCGACCGTCTGGACGAGTTCGAAATGCACCGCATCGACCTGACGAACGGCGCGGTGCTGGAAAAGGGCGCGGTCTACGTCGTCCCGCTGATGGAGCGCCTCGCCCTGCCGGACGGTATTCAGGCGGTCGCCAACGCCAAAAGCTCCACCGGGCGTCTCGACCTTCTGACCCGCACGATCACCGACGGCGGGGTCGAGTTCGACCGCATCGGGACGGGCTACACCGGCCCGCTCTATGCCGAGATCTGTCCCCGCTCCTTCTCGGTCCTCGTGCGCCCCGGCATGCGCCTCAACCAGATTCGCTTTCGTCAGGGTCAGGCCGTTCTGTCCGACGCCGACCTGCGCGCCCGTCACGCCGCCGATCCGCTCGTCGACGTGGCCCCGGTCATCGACAACGGCCTCGGCTTTTCGGTCGACCTGAGGCCCGCGCAAGGCGACCTCGTCGGTTACCGCGCCAAACCCCATACCGGCGTTATCGACCTCGACAAGATCGGCCATTACGACCCGGCCGAATTCTGGGAGCCGATTCACACAACCGAGGGCCGCATCATCCTCGACCCCGGCGCCTTCTACATCCTCGTCAGCCGCGAAGCCGTGACGATCCCACCCGACTGCGCCGCCGAAATGGCCCCCTACCTCGCCATGGTCGGTGAATTCCGCGTGCATTACGCAGGCTTCTTCGACCCGGGCTTCGGCCATGTCACGGCCGGCGGTAGCGGGTCGCGCGGCGTGCTCGAGGTGCGCTGCCACGAAGCGCCCTTCGTCCTCGAACACGGTCAGGTCGTGGGCCGCCTAGTCTATGAAAAGATGTCGGAAACTCCGGAAACCCTCTACGGCGCCGACCTGAAATCGAACTATCAGGGCCAGGGCCTCAAGCTTTCCAAGCACTTCCGCGCCCCGAAGGCCTGACCCGGCGTCCCCTTCTCTGTTTGAGAAATACTTTGGGAGGTCTGGAGGGCTAGCCCTCCAGAGGCGGCGCAAAACCTGCGCGGGCGCACGCCCGCACCGCTTTAAAACGCTCAGATCAGCGGATGCGTCGCACCAGTTTCGACGCCTGCTTGGCCCGGCGCGCGGTCTGGTTCGCGGCTTTGGCGCGCTGACGGTCCTCGGCTGTCATCTCACCCTGCGGCTTGCCGCGCCGTGCCGCATAGTCGATGCCCGCATCCACGCCCTTGTGGACGAGACGCCCAAGGACCATGCGCACCACCATCGTGATCATTCGTTCGATATTCATCGGCCTGCCTCTGCCTGTTTTGGCCAGATTAACAGAACCGTTCAAAAAAAGGAATCACTCTTCGAAGAGCTCGGACTGGCCCTCGTCGTCCTCGTCTTCGTCCTCCTCCCCACCCATCGCGGGTGGCGGGCGGCTTTCCAGAAGACCGGCGGCGCGCAGTTCCTTGAGGCCCGGAAGGTCGCGCGCGCTTTCCAGCCCGAAATGATCCAGAAAGCCTTGCGTCACGACGAAGGTCACCGGGCGGCCCGGCGACATGCGGCGGCGGCCGAAGCGGATCCACTCCATCTCGATCAACTGGTCGATGGTGCCACGGCTAACCGACACGCCCCGGATTTCCTCGATCTCGGCGCGGGTAACCGGCTGGTGATAGGCGATGATCGCCAGCGTCTCGATCGCCGCGCGGCTCAGCTTGCGCGTCTCAACCGTTTCCTTTTGCATAAGGTAGCCAAGGTCCGGCGCCGTGCGGATCGCCCAAGCGTCGCCCACCCGCACGATGCGCACACCGCGCCCCTCGTAGCGCTTGCGCAGATGCACCAGCGCCTCGGCGGGGTCCGAGCCATGCGGCATCCGCGCGGTCAGTTCGGCCACGGTCACGGGTTCAGCGCTGGCGAACAGGATCGCCTCGACCATCCGCTCCTGCTCGCCCATCGGAGGGGCTTCGAACAGGCTTTCCTCCTGCTCCACCGCGTCGTGTTCTTCAGTCATTCGGTTTCCTGCGGATCTGGATGGGCGAGAACGTCTCGCCCTGCCGGATTTCGATTGCGCCCGCCTTGGCAAGCTCCAGCGAGGCCGCGAAATTCGCAGCCGTGGCCGAGCGGCGGCGCACGGGATCGTTGCCCCAGCCTTCGGGCATGTAAGACATGATGTCGGTCCACTCGCCGGCGAAGCCGATCAGGTGGCGCATCCGGTCCAGCGCCTCCTCCATCGTCATGACGCTTTCGCGGTCCATGACGAAAGGCCGGAATTCGTCGCGGGTGCGGATGCGGGCATAGCCCTGCATGAGATCGAGAAGCGTGGCGGTGTAGCTGATCGTTTTTCGCCGCTCGACCACCTCGACCTGTCCACGCACGAAAAAGTCGCGCCCCTTCTGGTCCCGTGCCATGAGCCGCGCCGACACGTCGCGCATCGCTTGCAGGCGTTCCAGCTGGAAGGCGAGATGCGCCGCCAGTTCCTCGCCCGACGGTCCTTCTTCGGTCGGGTCGGGGGGCAAGAGCAGGCGCGACTTGAGAAAGGCGAGCCAGGCGGCCATGACCAGATAGTCCGCCGCCAGTTCGATGCGCAGATGTCGGGCCTTTTCGACGAACGCCAGATACTGTTCGGCCAGCGCCAGCACGGAAATCTTGCGCAGGTCCACCTTTTGCGTGCGCGACAGTGTCAGCAAAAGGTCGAGCGGCCCCTCGAACCCGTCCACGTCCACGATCAGGGCTTCTGCGGCCATCCTCTCGGAGACCGACAGGACGTCTGCCTGAAACTCGTCGTCGTCTGACATTGAAAAGGGGTTACCCGGCCCGATGCGTCATCAGGCTATGAAACTCAGCGTCCAGCGCCGCAATGTCAATATCGTCGGGGGCCTTGCGCCATGTCAGCGCGGTCTCGGCGCGCACGGCGGCCTGCCCGGCCAGTCGCCCGGTGGCGGCCACGACGGCCTGCATCTCGTCCCGCTCGCCGTTGCAGTGCAGGATCAGGTCGCACCCGGCCTGAAGCGCGTCATGGCACCTGTCCGCGAAGCTGCCCGCAAGCGCCTTCATCGAAATGTCGTCGGACATGAGCAGCCCGCCGAACTTGATCCGGTCGCGGATGATCGAAATCATCTTGTGCGACGTGGTGGCGGGCGCGTCGGGGTCGATATCGGCATAGACCACATGCGCCGTCATCGCGATGGGCAGACCCGCCACGGACTGAAACGCGAGGAAATCCGACACGTTCAGCGCCTTTTCCTTGGTCTTCACGACCGGCAGTTCCAGATGGCTGTCCGCCGTCGCGCGGCCATGACCGGGAATGTGCTTGATGACCGGCAGAACGCCGCCGTCCACCAACCCCGTGGCCGCAGCCCCCGCGATGTCGGCGACCCGCACCACGTCATCGCCGTAGCAGCGGTTCGCGAGGATCTCATGCGTGTCGGGGCGCACGAGGTCCAGCACCGGGGCGCAGTTCCCGTCGATCCCGACGGCGCGCAGTTCGTGCGCGATAATCCGGTAGCGCAGATACATCGCCTCGGCGGCCTTGCGCTTGGTCAGCTTCACCTGCTCCAGCGGTGGCAGCCAGTCGCGCCAGTGGGGCGGTCGCATCCGGGCGACGCGGCCCCCTTCCTGATCGACGAAGATCGGGGCGTCGCGGCCCACCGCCTCGCGCAGTTCGGTGGTCAGCCACGCGACCTGCTCCGGGTCTTCGATATTGCGCGCGAACAGGATGAAACCCCACGGGTCCGCATCGCGAAAGAAGTCGCGTTCCCAACGGGTTAGACGCGGGCCCTCACACCCGAGGATGTAGGCACCCGCCCCCATTGGATCAGCGCGTCACGACGGGAATGCAGGAGGCTTTGGCGGCCGTCAGGGCCGAGCACAGGCGCCGCGCTTCCGACAGGTCGTCGAAGCCCATGGCGCGCAGGCGGTAGAACGTCTTGCCGCCCGATTGGGCCTGTTCGATCACGCGCGACTTGCCTTCGAGGTATTCCGCGAAGCGCCCGTTCAGCGTGTCCCACTCCGCGCGCGCCACGTCCTCGGTGTCGAAGGCGCCAAGCTGGACGAGCCGCGTGCCCGCCGGAATGTCGGACGGCGCGACCTCCCGCGTGGCCTCGCGCGTGGCGGCCAGAAGCGCATCCGACGACGGGCTCGCAGCGGCACGGGTGACAAGGTCGGTGGGGCGCGCACGCGGGCGCGGCGAGGCGGCGACGCCCGGCACGCTCGGCTGCACGATGTCGCCCGACCGCGCGGCGGCGAGCGCCCGCTCTTCGGCCTCGGGCGTCATGGAAAGGTCGGCCTCATCGCCCGACAAGGGCGCGGACCCGGCCGCGATCTGCTCGGCCATCGCACGTGCGGCGGCTTCCGCGTCATCGGCGGACACCGCAGCATCCAGCGGTTCGGTCCCAAGCTTCGGCTGGCTGTCGCCGGCTTCGGCGGTCGGCGTCGCCTCGATGGTCGACGAAGACACCGCAGGGGCATCGTTCTCTTCGAGCCGTTCGGCAGGCGGCGCGAGGACGAGCTGACGCGCAGGCCCTTCCGCCGCGCCTTCCGCGGTGACGTTATTCACGGCCAGACCCTGATGTTCGGCATCCTCGCCGCCGGGATTGTCGGGCTGAATGCGCATCGGCCCCTCGAGCGCGGCGATCACCGGCACTTCGGTCACGTCGCGCATGGCAAGCTGGTAACCCCAGACGGCAAGACCGCCCACCAGCGCGATCGACAGGATCGCGCCGACGCCGTTCATGAACCCCGCCACGCGCCCGCGATCGGCCACGCCTTCGTCGGGCGCGGCGTAATAGGCGGCTTCGTGATACTGCGGCGCGGGATCGTAGTGCGGCTGACCATAGGCCTCATGCGGGGCGGCATAGCCGTGCTGCGGCTGGGCCTGCGCCTGCTGATAAGGATTGGGGTATTGCTCGGGGGCCGCCCGGTACTGTTGGGCCTGCGGCTGGGGCGCGGGCTGCGCCGGGGCCTGCCGACGCACCTGCGGCTGCGTCTGCATCTGGCGCGGCTGAGGCTGAGGTTGCGGCTGGCGGGGCTGCGGCTGGCGTGGTTGCGCCTGCATCTGCGGTTGCGGCGCGCGGCCCTGCCCCGCCTGCGCCTGCTGAGGCTGGCGCGCGGGCTGCGTCGGCTGTGCGGGCCGCTGCATGGTCGGCTGCGGCGACCGCTGCGGCTGTGGCTGGGGCTGCGCCACCCGCTGTTGGGTCTGCTGAGGCATCGGCGCCGATTGCGGCGCCGCCGGTCGCTGCGCCTGAAGCCGTGGCTCCTGCCGCGTCACGGGCGGCTGGCCGTGCCATGCCGGATCCTGCGCATGCGGGTGATGAGAGTGGCCCTGTTGGCCCTGCTGCGGATAGCCGGATTGTCCCGCGCGGGGACCGCCCCAATTCGCGTTCGTCATTGCCTGCCTCACTCCGGGAGCGCCGATCTTACCGACCGATCACCCCTCGTCTCGTGCCTCGCCCGCCCCTTGTTTTTCTGGGTTTTTCACCCGGGATCTGGGCTTTTCCTGACCGCTCGGCGGCGCTTGTTCGTCAGCGCATTTCTTCGAGCGGCGTCACGCCAAGAATACCAAGACCCGCTGAAATCACAACGGAAACGGCTTTCGGCAGGGCAATTTTCGCCGCTGTTGCTTGGGAGTCACTCTCGGCAAGGAAACGCAGTTCCGGGTGATCATTCCCCTTGTTCCAGAGTGCGTGAAATTCACTGGCCAGTTCATACAGGTAGAACGCGATCCGGTGCGGCTCATGCGTGCGCGCGGCGATCTCGACCAGACGCGGCCACTCGGCCAATTTCTGCGCCACCTTGATCTCGGCCTCGTCGGTCAACGACGGCTTGCCCGGCTCGACCCCCATGTCGGCGGCCTTGCGCAGCACGGAATGGACCCGCGCATTGGCGTATTGCACGTAGAACACCGGGTTGTCCTTGGACTGCTCCAGCGCCTTGTCGAAATCGAAATCAAGCGGCGCGTCGTTCTTGCGGGTCAGCATGATGAACCGGGTCACGTCCGGCCCGACCTCGTCCACCACGTCGCGGAGCGTCACGAAGGTTCCCGCCCTCTTGGACATCTTGAACGGCTCGCCGTTCTTGTAGAGCTTCACGAGCTGCGTGAGCTTGATGTCGAGCGGCACCTTGTTGTCCGACAACGCCGCGACGGCGGCCTTCATCCGCTTGACGTAACCGCCGTGATCGGCCCCGAACACGTCGATCAACTGATCGAAGCCGCGCGTCACCTTGTCGTAGTGATAGGCGATGTCGGGCGCGAAATAGGTCCAGGCCCCGTCCGATTTCATGATCGGGCGGTCCACGTCGTCGCCGTAGTCGGTCGACTTGAACAGGGTCTGCTCGCGCGGTTCCCAATCCTCGGGCAGCTTGCCCTTCGGCGGCTCCAGCGTGCCTTTGTAGATCAGGCCCTTGCCCCTGAGATCCTCGATCGCGGCCTCGATCCGGCCCGTGCCGTAAAGGCTCTTTTCCGAAAAGAACACGTCCATCTCGACGCCGAGCGCCTTCAGGTCCGCCCGGATCAGGTCGAGCATCGCATCGGTCGCGAAATCGCGCACGTCTTCCAGCCAGAACTGCTCGCCCTTGCCGACGAAGGCGTCGCCGACCTTGGCCTTCAGCGCCTCGCCCACCTCGATCAGGTAGTCGCCGGGATAGGTGCCGTCCTCGAACGCGACCTCCTGCCCGTGCGCCTCCAGATACCGCAGGTAGACCGACCGCGCGAGCACATCGACCTGCGCGCCGCCGTCGTTGATGTAGTATTCGCGGGTGACGTCATGGCCAGCATAGGCCAGAAGGCTCGCCAGCGCGTCGCCGAACACCGCACCGCGCGTGTGACCGACGTGAAGCGGCCCGGTCGGATTGGCGGACACATATTCGACGTTGACCTTCTGCCCCTGCCCCATGTCGGACGTGCCGTAATCGGGATCGGCCAGAACGCCCTCGACCAATGCGGCCCAGACGCCCGGTTCGAGCCGCAGATTCAGAAACCCCGGCCCCGCGACGTCGGCCGATGCGATCCGGTCGTCGGCGGCCAGTTTGGCGGACAGGGCGTCGGCGATGTCGCGCGGCTTGGCGCCTGCTGGCTTGGCCAGCACCATCGCCGCATTGGTCGCCATATCCCCATGCGCCGCATCGCGCGGCGGCTCGACCGCGACGTTCGCAAAGTCCAGCCCGGCGGGCAGCGCCCCCTCGGCCACGAGCGCATCGAGCGAGGCAATCACGAGAGACCGGATATCGGCGAAAAGGTTCATGTCACACCTGTCTGAGAAACCCCGCGCGGTCTACCACGCCCCGCGCAGAGGTCAACGCCCGCGAGTCGTCTGCGGGTCAAGGATGCCGCAGGCACGGCGGCCCTGCCGCCGCTTGTCCTTGAGGCGCAGGCGACTCGCATCACCCTTGATCTGGCGCCTTGAGGGGCGGATCGCCCCCTCAAGCGCCTCCCCAGCAAAGGCGCCGCCGCCCACCATCCCGCACAGCCCAATGGCAAGAGCGCTCACCGCGCGTGCCTGCCGCAGGCGGGGACGCGCAAGACAAGCGCGGGCGCCAGCCCGCACCGCTTACTTGGACAAAAGCCGGGAGCGGGTGTCGGTGCCGCCGATGAAGCGCGAATGGGTTTCGATGGCGAAGCGGTCGGTCATTCCGGCGATATAATCCGCCACGATCCGCGCCAGCGCCCGCTCGTCCGCGGCCTCCGCCACGTCCTCGCGCCATTCCGAGGGCAGGTAATCGGGGTGATCCATGAACAACGGGAACAACTCGTCTATGATCGTCGTCACCTCCTCACGCATCTTCACCACGGAGGGCGCGCGATAGACCTTGCGGAACAGGAACCCGCGCAATTGCTTGAGTTCCTCCCAGATTTCGTCCGAGAACCGGATGATCTGACGCCCGGCCATGCGCACGTCGGTGGCGGTCTTGGGGTCAACTTCGGCAATCGCGGCGCGCGAGGCCGCCAGAACGTCTTCGACCATCACGCCGAAGACGCGGCGCAGCGCCTCGTGCCGACGTCGCTTCATGTCGAGGGTCGGATAGGCCTGGTCGACCGCCGCATAGGACCGCCGGATCATCGGCACCACGAGGATTTCCTCCTCGTCGATCAGCTTGGCGCGGATCGCATCGTGCAGGTCGTGGTTGTTATAGGCGATGTCGTCGGCCAGTGCCGCGATCTGCGCCTCGGCGCTTGCGTGGGTATGCAGTTCGAGGTCCTGAACCGCATTGTATTCGGCCAGCGCGACGGGCAACTCGCCCGTGACCGGACCGTTGTGTTTCGCAATGCCTTCAAGGGTTTCCCAGGTGAGGTTCAACCCATCGAACTCGGCATAATGCCGTTCGAGCGAGGTGACGATCCGCAAAGCCTGTGCGTTGTGGTCGAAGCCGCCATAGGGCTGCATCAGCGCGTCCAGCGCATCCTCGCCCGTATGTCCGAACGGCGTGTGGCCAAGGTCATGGGCCAGCGCCACGGCTTCGGTCAGCTGGCCGGACATGCCCAGAGTGCCCGCGATGGTGCGCGCGACCTGCGCCACTTCGATGGAATGGGTCAGCCGCGTGCGGTAATAGTCGCCTTCGTGCTCCAGAAACACCTGCGTCTTGTGCTTGAGCCGCCGGAACGCCGATGAATGGATGATCCGGTCGCGGTCGCGCTGGAAACACGAGCGAAACTGGCTTTCTTCTTCGGGGTATAGCCTGCCCCGGCTTTGCGCCGGATCACACGCGAATGTGGCCTTCATGGTGCCGCAGCGCCTTTCTCGTCTCTTGTTGCCCTGTCCCAAGGCTCATATATTCCAACTGTTACGGACTTGAAACATCGGGTGAACCATGGACCTCAACCTGCCCCCCAAAGTGACCGACCGCGCATTCGCCCGGCTGGGCGAGATTGGCGCAGGCAAGGACGGCAAGGCGCTGCGCGTGGCCGTCGAAGGCGGTGGCTGCTCGGGCTTTCAATACGACATAGCGCTGGACGCGCCCGATGACGGCGACCTCGTGCTCGAAGGCGCGGGCGAGAAGGTCGTGATCGACGAAGTGTCCCTGCCGTTCCTGACCGGGGCTACCATCGACTTCACCGAAGAGTTGATCGGCGCGCGCTTCGTGATCGACAATCCGAACGCGTCAAGCTCCTGCGGCTGCGGCACCTCGTTCTCGATGTAGCCGTTTTGCGCCGCGAGGCGTCGCAATCGGGGGCTCTGCCCCGTCGCCATTGTCTCTCGGACCAATGGCGTGACAATTGCGACCCCCGAGGTATTTTCAGACCGAAGAAGAAGACCTCGGGAGCGAGACAGGCGCCATGGCGGACCAAGACCCCCTCATCATTTTCACCCCGTCGGGCAAGCGCGGACGGGTGCCGGAAGGCACGCCCGTGCTGGACGCCGCGCGCAGATTGGGGGTCGATCTCGATTCGGTCTGCGGCGGGCGCGGCAAGTGCTCCAAATGTCAGGTGGCGCCGGGCTATGGCGAGTTCGCCAAGCACGGGGTGACGGTCGCCCGCGACGCGCTGTCGGCATGGAACGAGGTCGAAGCGCGCTATGATCGTATCCGGGGCCTGAAGGACGGGCGGCGGCTGGGCTGTCAGGCGCGCGTCATGAAGGACGTCGTGATCGACGTGCCGCCGGAAAGCCAGGTTCACAAGCAGGTGGTGCGCAAGCGGGCGGAGTTGCGCGACATCGTGCTCTCGTCGCCCCTGAGCCTTGCCTATGTCGAAGTGGCCGCGCCGGACATGCATCATCCGTCGAGCGATCTCGACCGGCTGCTGAACGCGCTCAAGGCGCAGGTGGGGCTGGAGCGGCTCGGGATCGACCGTCACCTCCTCCCCGCCCTGCAACCCACGTTGCGCAGGGGCAAATGGGCGGTGACGGCGGCGATCCACGACGACGGCGACCCGCGTGTCGTCGCGCTCTGGCCGGATTTCTTCGAGGGGCCGCTGCATGGCGTGGCCGTCGATCTTGGCTCGACCACCATCGCGGGGCATCTCGTGAACCTCGTCACGGGCGAAGTTCTGGCCTCGTCCGGCCTGATGAACCCGCAGATCCGGTTCGGCGAAGACCTGATGAGCCGGGTGTCCTATTCGATGATGAACCCGGGCGGCGCGGACGAGATGACGCGCGTGGTGCGCGAGGGGGTGGACCGTCTGATCGGCGAGCTGGTGGCAGAGGCCGGGATCGGGGCCGAGACGCTGCTCGACGCGAGTTTCGTGATGAACCCGGTGATGCATCACCTGTTTCTGGGTCTCGACCCATATGAGCTGGGCCAGGCGCCTTTCGCGCTTGCCGTGGGGACCGCCCAGCGGATGATGGCCAGCGATCTGGGCCTCACCATCGCCCCCGGCACACGCGCCTATGTTCTGCCGCTGATCGCGGGCCATGTCGGGGCGGACGCTGCCGCCGTGGCGCTGTCGGAGGCGCCGCATCGCTCCGACGACCTTGTGCTGGTCGTGGACGTGGGCACGAATGCGGAAATCCTGCTCGGCGACAAGACCGGCGTGCTGGCCTGTTCCTCCCCCACTGGACCGGCCTTCGAGGGCGCGCAGATCAGCTCGGGCCAACGCGCCGCCCCCGGCGCGATCGAGCGGGTCGAGATCGACCCCGTCACCAAGGAGCCGCGCTTCAAGGTCATCGGCTGCGACCTGTGGTCGACCGAGGATGGGTTCCGGACCGCCGTCGCGGCGAGTGGGATCACCGGCATCTGCGGATCGGGCATCATCGAAGTGGTCGCCGAGATGCGCATGGCGGGCATCGTGGACCCCGGCGGGCTGATCGGCTCCGCCGAAGCCACGGGCACGGCGCGCTGCATCCCCGAAGGGCGGACCTATTCCTACCTGTTGTGGGAGGATGGCGACCGCCGGATCACCGTGACCAATGGCGACATCCGCGCGATCCAGATGGCCAAGGCCGCGCTTTATGCGGGCGCGCGTCTGCTCATGGACAAGCGCGGCGTGGACCGCGTGGACCGGGTGGTGCTGGCGGGCGCGTTCGGGGCGCATATCTCGCCCAAACACGCGATGGTTCTGGGCATGATCCCGGACTGTCCGCTGGACAGGGTGACGAGCGCGGGCAACGCGGCGGGCACCGGGGCGCGGATCGCACTTCTGAACCGTGAGGCGCGGGGCGAGGTCGAGGCGCTCGTGCGCCGGATCGAAAAGATCGAAACCGCCGTCGAGCCGCGATTTCAGGAGCATTTCGTCGCGGCCACCGCCATGCCGAACGCCGCCGATCCTTTCCCGATCCTGCGCTCGGTCGTCGATCTGCCGGAGGTCGATTTCAACACCGGCGGCAGCGGCGACGGCGGGCGGCGGCGCAGGCGGCGGGGTTGAGGGTTGCCGGGAAGGCGAATTCCCGAAAGACTGGCCCTGCCGTCGCCGAAAGGACCCCTGATGCTCCGCGCCATGCTCGCCCTTGCCCTGTTCACCCAAGCCGCCGCCGCCGAGGACTTTTCCAGCGCCATGCTCAAGGGCGCGGACCTGTCCGGGCAGGATCTTGCCGGCAGCGACTTTTCCGGGGCCTTTCTGGGCGAGGCGAACCTGACCGGCACGACGGTGGACGGCGCGACATTCGACGGGGCGCTGCTGACCGGCGCGACGATGACAGGCTGTTCGGCCAAAGGCGCGATCTTCACCGGCGCGGTGCTGAAGGACGCCGATCTTTCGGGCTGCGCTCTGGCGGGCGCGGATTTCACGGGCGCCCTTCTCGAAGGCGCGTCGCTTGCCGGTGCCGACCTGACGGGCGCCAGTCTCAGAAGCTCCCTCATGGCAGGTGCGGACCTGACGGGGGCGACGGTGACGGAGGTGGATTTCACCGATGCCCGTCTTTGCGACGCGCTCATGCCCGATGGAACGCGCGGGGCCTGCTAGGCGCAGAGCCTCTTGACGGACCCCGCACTCAATCGTATCTCAGCCGTCACGCGGGTGTAGCTCAATGGTAGAGCAGGAGCTTCCCAAGCTTAAGACGAGGGTTCGATTCCCTTCACCCGCTCCAATCCCCGACAGGCACGAAAGACGCCGCCACCCCTGCGGGCGACGGCGTTTTCGTGGTGTGCCAAGCGCCGCTTATTCGGCCGCGTCGCGGGTGTGGGCGATGCTTTCCGCCGAGGCGAGGCCTTCGGCGTCGGATTCGCCGCCCAGCTCGTCGCGCACCGCCTTTTCGATCCGGTTGCCGACCTCTTCGTCGATGTTGCGCCAGTAGTCGAAGGCGCGTTTCAAGACCTTTTCGCTGACCCCGTCGAGCAGATGGCCCGAGACGTTCGACACCAGACGCTCGCGCGCCGCGTCGTCCATCACGTCGCGCACGAGGGCATGAGCCTGTGACCAGTCGTCATCGTCGGGGCGCAGCTTGTAGGCTTCGCGCACCATCTCGCCGTCGGCCTCCCACAGCCCCGCTTCGTGCTTTTGCGGCTGGGCGGCGGGGCCGCCGTAGGAATTGGGGGCATAAACCGGGTCCGACACGTTCACGGTGCGCCCCTCGCCATCCTTGGAATAGCTGTGAACCGGGCTTTTCGCCGCGTTCACCGGGATCTGCTTGTAGTTCACGCCAAGCCGGGCGCGGTGCGCATCGGCATAGGAAAACCCGCGCGCGAGCAGCATCTTGTCCGGCGACAGCCCCACACCCGGCACCATGTTGTTGGGCTCGAACGCCGCCTGTTCGATCTCGGTATGGAAATCGGTCGGGTTCCGGTCCAGCACCAGTTTGCCGACTTCGATCAGCGGATAGTCGGCATGGGGCCAGACCTTGGTGAGGTCGAAGGGGTTGATGCGATAGGTCTTGGCGTCCTCGTAGGGCATGATCTGCCAGCTCAGGGTCCAGCTCGGATGGTTCCCGTCGCGGATCGCGTTGAACAGATCACGGCGGTGGTAATCGCCATCGGTGCCCGCCAGCTTGTCGGCCTCGTCCTGCGAGAGATACGCGTTGCCGTCGCCCTGATCGGTGTGGAAGTGGAACTTGACCCAGAATTTCTCACCCGCGTCGTTCACCAGCGAATAGGTGTGCGAGGAATAGCCGTTCATCTCGCGCCAGGTGCGCGGGATGCCCCGGTCGCCCATGAGATAAGCCACCTGATGCGCGCTCTCGGGGCTGAGAGTCCAGAAATCCCACTGCATGTCGTGATCGCGCATGTCGTTGTCGGCGCGGCGTTTCTGGCTGCGGATGAAATGCTGGAACTTCATCGGGTCGCGGATGAAGAAGACGGGCGTGTTGTTGCCCACCATGTCGAAATTGCCCTCCTCGGTATACATCTTGACCGAGAAGCCGCGCGGGTCGCGCCAGGTGTCGGGGCTGCCACGCTCGCCCGCGACGGTCGAGAACCGCACCAGCGTGTCGACCTTGGCCCCCGGCTGGAACACCTTGGCCTTCGTGTATTTCGAAACGTCGTTCGTGACCTCGAAATAGCCGAAGGCCCCGCCGCCCTTGGCGTGGGGCTGGCGTTCCGGAATGCGCTCGCGGTTGAAATTGGCCATCTGCTCAAGAAGATAATGATCGTTCAGAACGATGGGACCGTCGGAACCGATGGTGAGCGAATGTTCGTCGCTTTGCACCGGGATGCCGGCATCGGTGGTGGTCGGGGGGACGGATTTGTCCTTGGTCATGGAAACGCCTTCCTGTTGCGAGGTGGATCGTCTCGGAAACAGGTGGGCTGGCGCTTATGTTCCATCGCGCCCGACTTCGTCGCGGGCCTCGGGTCTGGCGGCATTGATCCACGCGCGCCATCGCGGCGATGCGCCCGTCAGAGAGCGGCCATCAACCGGGCCTTCTCGCCCGCGTCGTCGGGGTGGGACAAGGCCTGCGCCAGCGCCTCCAGCGAGGCGATGTTGTGCCCCGCGCGGAAGGTGTCGACATGGGGCAGCATCGCGCGGATGCCGGCCGCCTTGGGCGCGAAGCCTTCCCACCTGAGAAGCGGGTTGAGCCAGATCACGCGCTTGGCCGACAGGTGCAGACGCTCCATTTCCTTCGCCAGCCGGTCCGGGTCGTCGCGGTCCAGACCATCGGTGATGATGAGCACGACCGCCCCCTGCCCCATAACCCGCCGCGACCAGTCGCGGTTGAAGGCATGAAGGCTTTCGCCGATCCGGGTGCCGCCCTCCCAATCCTGCGCCTCGGCCCCGGCGGCGGCGAGGGCTGCGTCCACGTCGCGGGTGGCCAGATGATGGGTGATGTTGGTGAGCCGCGTGCCGAAGGTGAAGCCATGCACCTTGGCCCAGCCCGCGCCTTTCTGGTTGGCGACGGTGTGGAGGAAATGCAGGACCATCCGGCTGTAGGACGACATCGACCCGGAAATATCGCAAAGCACCACCAGATTGGGCCAGCGAATGCGTCGTTCCTTCTTGGCCAGATCGCGGATTTCGCCCCCCTGCCGCATCGCGTCGCGCATCGTGCGCCGCCAGTCCGGCAACCGCCCGTCGAGCGCGGCCTTGGTCCGGCGCGACTGAAGCGGTTTCACTGGGAGCGTGAGGCGCGCGAGCAGGCGTTTTGCCTCGGCCACTTCCGAGGTCGACATCTGTTCGAAATCGAGCGTGCGCAGCCGTTCCTCAGCGGACATGGTGAGCGAAGCATCGACCTCGATCTGGGTCTCGTCGGTCTCCTCCTCGCCCTGGCCCTCGGGCCTTTCGGGTTCGATCCCGTCGAGAAGCGATTCCGCCGCGCGTTTCTCGGCTGGTTTCGCCGCCCGATCCTCCTGCACACCGCGCACGGCGGGCAACATGAGCGACATCATGTGTTCGAGGTAGCGCGGGTCGCGCCAGTAGAGCCGGAACACCTGATGGAAGACGCGCCGTTCCTCGGGCCGGGACACGAAAACGGCGTGGAGCGTCCAGTAGAAATCGGTCTTGGAGGTGAAGCCGACGGCGGCGACCGCCCGCGTCGCCTCCAGCACCTTGCCCGGTCCGGCCTTCAGCCCCGACTTGCGAAGCGCGCGGGCGAAATGGGTGATGTTCGCCGTGAGCTTGGGGTTTTCCGGCAGGTCGAGGTCGGGAAGGCCCTCCATGTCAGGTTTCGCACCGGCTTGCGCCGGTCCGACCCGCTTGGGGGGCCAGCCCTCCAAACCACACGACAAACTGGGGGGCCAGCCCCCCAAACCCCCCGGGATATTTCGAGACCGGAAAGAGCATCAGGCGGTCTCGAGGGCCTGACGGGATTCTTCGAGCAGGCGCGTGGCCTCGGAGCCTGCGAGGCGTTGGATATCGTCTTGGTATTTCAGGATCGCGCCCAGTGTGTCGGCGATGACGGCGGGTGAGAGGTCGATGACATCGAGGGCGAGCAGGCATTTGGCCCAGTCGATCGTCTCGGCCACACCCGGTTTCTTAAACAGGTCCTCCGTGCGCAGGCGCTGGACGAAGGCGATGATCTCGCGCGAAAGGCGCTCGGAGGCTTCGGGGGCCCGGGCGGTGAGGATTTCCATTTCCCTGTCGAAGGACGGGTAGTCGACCCAGTGATAGAGGCAGCGACGTTTGAGCGCATCATGCACCTCGCGCGTGCGGTTGGAGGTCAGGATCACGATTGGCGGTTCGGGCGCCTTGATCGTGCCGAGTTCGGGGATCGTCACCTGAAAATCGCTGAGGGCTTCCAGCAGGAACGCCTCGAACGGCTCGTCGGTGCGGTCGAGCTCGTCGATCAGAAGGACAGGCGCGCCGCCGGGTTGGGGCGACATGGCTTCGAGCAGCGGGCGGCGGATCAGGTAGCGGTCGGAGAACAGCTCGTCCGTCAGCGCCTCGCGGTCGGTGCCTTCGGTCACTTCGGCGGTGCGGATCGCGACCATCTGCGCCGGGAAGTTCCATTCGTAGACCGCCGAGGCGGCGTCGAGGCCTTCGTAGCACTGAAGCCGGATCAGGCGGCGGCCCAGTGCGGCGGCCAGCGCCTTGGCGAGTTCCGTCTTGCCCACCCCCGCCTCGCCCTCGAGAAAGAGCGGGCGCCCCAGCTTGAGGGCGAGAAAGGTCACGGTGGCGAGCGCGCGGCCCACCACGTAGTTCTCGCCCGACAGCATCTCTTCGACCCCGTCGATATCCTCGGGTATCTGCGTCATCCGCTCCTCCTCAAACTCGGCTCATGGAATATGTCTCGCACGAAAGGGTCAAGGGCGGCACGCCCCCTGACCTCGTCAATTGGTCGTAGGCGCTGTCACGGATTCGCGACGCCCGAATGGACCGTCTTGTGAAAAAGTTGACGATTTTGGCGCAGTTTGCGCATACTACGGGCAACGACAACGCGGGGCAGACCGGATCAATCCGGCACGAGCGAGCAGGCGGACAGATGGCACAGCTTCCCGAAATCTGGTCGGAGGCGCGGTGATGCGGATCACCGCCGTCACCTGCGTGAAGAACGAAGGTCCGTTCCTGATCGAATGGATCGCCTTCAACCGCGTGATCGGGGTGACGGATCACCTGTTCTACTCGAACGATTGCGACGACGGGACCGATGCGATGCTGGATGCGCTGGCCGCGCGCGGGATCGTGGAGCATCTGCCGAACCCCGCCCAAGGGCGCAATTACCAGATGGAAGCCCTGAAACACGCCGCACGCCAGCCCGTCGTGACCGGGGCCGACTGGATCTGGATCGCGGATGTGGACGAGTTTCTGAACATCCACGTGGGCGACGGGACCATCCCGGAATTGATCGAGGCCTGCGGCGACCCCCATGCGATTTCGGTGACGTTTCAGTTCATGGCGAACGGCGGGATCGAGACCTATGAGGATCGCCCGGTGATCGAACAGTTCACCTATACCCACAACCCCGACATCTGGTGCGACGAGCTGGCGCAAGAGGTCAAGACCCTGACGCGCCACGATTTTCCGGTGCAGTACTTCGGCGCGCACCGTCCCTTTATGAAGGGCGGGATCAAGAAAGCGACGCGACCGGGTTGGACCGATGGTTCGGGCCGCGACGTGCCGTGGAAGTTCCGCACCGCGGCCAACAAGAACCGCAAGCGCAAGTTTCCGGCCAAGGGCGCGCGGGCGTTCGCGACGCTCAATCACTATGCGCTTCGCTCGCTCGACAGTTACCTCGTCAAGAACGACCGGGGCGACGTGAACCGGGAAAACCGGGAATTCGACGACAGCTACTGGCGCGAACGCAACGATGCGGCGTGGGAAGAACGCTCGATCCTGCGCTATCTGCCGCGCCTCAAGGCCGAGATGGCCGCGCTGATGTCGGACCCCGAGATCGCCGATCTGCACGCCGCCGCCTGCGCCGCGCACCGCGCCAAGCGCGACAAGCTGATCGCGCAACCCGGCTATCAGGACCTGCGCGCGCGTCTGCTGGCGGCCCCACAGGAAAGCCCCGCCGAAATCGCGTTGATGGAGCTGATCGCGTGAGCCTGCCCAAGATCATCAACCTCGGGCTGCCCAAGTCGGGCACCACGACGCTCGCCACCGCCTTTGCCGAGGCTGGGTTGCGCGTCGCGGACTGGATGGCGCGGGACGAAAAGGGCGACAAGATGGGGTTCGTCGGTCGGCTCATGTATCTGGGCTATTTCGAGACCGGCGATCCCCTGTCCGCCATACCAGATTTCGACGCCTATACCGAGATTTCCGTGGTCCGTCGGGGCCGGAACTTCTGGCCCCAGACCGACTGGGCGATCATCTCCGGCATCCGCGCGCATCATCCCGGCGCGAGGTTCCTGCTCTCGGCCCGCGACCCCGGAAAACATGCCGACAGCATCCGGCGCTGGTCGAACCTCGGCAAGACCCGGCTGCCCGCGAACCATGTGCCGGGCCTGCCGCAGTTCCACGGTCAGAATCCCGGCGAGATCGAACGCTGGATCGAGAGCCACATCAAGTTCTGCCGCCATGTCTTCGACGGGGCCGACGATTTTCTGGAGTTCGACATCGAAGACCCCGAGGCCGCCGACAAGATCGCCCGGTTCACCGGCGTCGATCTGCCGTGGTGGGGCAAGGCGAACGAGAACGAAAACCACAAGCCGCGCGACGAGGACGACGAAGACAGCGACCTCGAATCCGAGGATGGCGTGTCATGAGGATCGTCCTTCATATCGGCCTGCCGGTCTGCGGCGCGGACCGGCTTCAGTCGGTGCTCGACGACAAGCGCGGCGCGCTCGCCAAGGCGGGGGTGCTCTATTCCGGTCTCGGGCGGCTCAACCACACCAAGCTTTACATGGCCGTCAGCGACCCCGGCCATATCGACCCGCTGCGCTTTGCCCGTGGCTTTGCCTCGTCCAGAACGCAGGAGGCGCTGCGCGATCGCGTGGCCGAAGACCTCGCCGCCGAGGTGAAGCGGGCTGCGCCGGATGTGCTGGTCCTGTCCGCACTGCAACTGTCGACCCTGCCCAATGCAGGCGAATTGCGCCGTCTGCGCGCCCTGCTCGCCCCGCTATCGGACGAGATCGAGGTGGTCGCCCATGTGGACGAACAGGCCCGAATGCTCGTGCGCCACTACGAGGCTGCGGTGCTGGATGGGCGACGCGCGGATCTGGGTCAGGAACTGGGCCTGATCGGCACTTCCGACTGGCGCAAGGCCGCGCTGGCCGATTGGGGCAGGATCGACCCGATGCAGAACGGCTTTCCCGAGGTGCAGGCGGCGCCCCACTGGCTCGACCTGCCCGCGCTCACGGCGCATTGGCAGGGTGTTTTCGGCCCCGGCCGGATGCGGCTGCGTCCCTATGACGAAGAGCTCTTCGCCTCGGACCGCGTGACCGAAGAACTCGCGGCCATGATCGGCGTCGACCTGCCGCTGGGCAAGGCGGACCCGGCCCCGGTGCCGCCACGGCCCTCGGCCGAAACCATCGCCAGAGGGCGCGCTTTGAACCTCGTCTTTGAGAAGCTGATGGCACAGGGGCGGATCATCCCGCGCCAACTTCAATCCCGGTTCATGGAAGAGGTGTCGATCGACGGGTCACCGATCGGCGCCGGCGCGCTCACCGCGCTGTCCGAACATTTCGCGCCGGCCAATGCCGCGCTGGCAGAAGCCCGGCCGGAAATCGAAGCGGCCCTTCGCCCGGAGATGCCCGACGAACCCTGGAGCGAGGCCGAGGTCACGCATGGCTTTCGCGCGACCCAATATGCCGCCGCTGCGCTGCCCCGGATCGACATGGTGACGGCCGAGTTGCGCCGCCGCCAACAGGACGCGCAGAAGGCCCACATCAACGGCACCGAGATGTCGCAGCCTGACAAGCTGTCGGCCACCGCCGAGAAACTCATGTCGCCCCGCGCCAAGGAGAATTTTCACCACCTGCGCACGGGTCGCTTTGCCCCGCACAACCGACTCGGCCGCGTGAACGAAGAAGAAATCGCGGCGGCGTTTACCGAGGTCGCCCCCCGCACCCTGCCCGAAGGCCGCTCCGGCAACGTCATCGTCGGCTGCATGAAAAACGAAGCGCCCTATATCCTCGAATGGGTCGCCTATCACCGTATGATCGGCGTCGACAACTTCCTGATCTACACGAACGACTGCACCGACGGGACCGACGCGCTTCTTGACCGGTTGCAGGAAATGGGCGTGCTCCAGCACCGCGACAATACCGAGTGGAAGGGCAACTCCCCCCAGCAATACGCGCTGAACAAATCGCTCAAGGAACCCGTCATCAAGAACGCCGACTGGGTGATCCACATCGACGTGGACGAGTTCATCAACATCCGCTGCGGCAACGGGCGGCTGGAGGATTTCTTCGAGCGCGTCCCCGACGCCACCAACGTCGCGATGACCTGGCGGCTGTTCGGCCACAACGGCGTGACAGAACTGAACCGCGATCTGGTGATCGAACAGTTCGACGACGCCGCCCCGAAATACTGCCCCAAGCCCCACACGGCCTGGGGGTTCAAGACGATGACCAAGAACATCGGGGCTTATGAGAAGTTTTCCTGCCACCGCCCCAACAAGCTGGACGAAACCCTGCGCGACCGGGTGCAGTGGGTGAACGGCTCCGGTCAGGTGATGACCGACAAGTACAAGGACAACGGCTGGCGCTCGGACCTCAAAACCATCGGCTACGACCATTTGCAGCTCAATCACTACGCGCTCAGATCCGCCGAAAGCTTCCTCATCAAACGCCAGCGCGGGCGCGCGCTGCACGTCGACCGCTCCATCGGCATAAACTACTGGGTGCGGATGGACTGGGGCGGCAACCGGGATGTCACGATCAAGCGCAACGTGCCGCGCGTCCGGGCCGAGATGGAGCGGCTTCTGGCCGACCCCACGCTCAGGCGCATCCACGACGAAGGATATGCCTGGCACCGCGCCAAGGCCGACGAATTGCACGAGACGCCGGAGTTTCAGGAGCTTTACGCGCAGGCCCTCGAAACCAAACTCACCGAGATGGAGCGTGTGGCCTTCGCCCTCGCGCTCGATATGGAAAGCTAAGGTGCCGCAAGAGCACCAGCCGACGAAAGCGGGAGATACCGCAGTCAGATCAGGAGCAGTCACATGGCGCTTGCACAGGACCGGGCCTTTCAGATGAAGGTCAAACCCAAGACACCGATGCCGGAGGCGGAGGACGGCGGCGAGGACATGATCCGCTGCCGGGGCCTTAGGTTTCCCGACCGCCCCGAAATCCTCGCCCCCCGCCTGCGCCGTGCGCTGAGGCGCAACAACTACGAGCGGACCGAAGCGGATGCCGCCCGCAGTCAGGTCACCGCCGACGACGTGGTGCTGGAACTCGGCGGCGGCATCGGCTTCATGTCCTCGGTCATGGCCCGCAACTGCAAGGCAAGCCACGTCCACGTGTTCGAGCCGAACCCGGATGCCGTCGCCTATATGCGCGACGTCCACGCGCTGAACGGGATCACGAACGCGACCGTCATGAACGCCATCGTCGGCCCGAAAAAGGGCAAGGCCACGTTCTACCAGCGCGAGAACCTTCTGACCTCGTCGCTTGAGGAAAACCCTGCGAAACTCGACGTGCCGGTGGTGGCCGAGCATGACATCGAGGTGCTGAACATCAACACGGTGTGGAAGGATCTGAAGCCCACCGTTCTGGTCTGCGACATCGAAGGCGCCGAAGCGGACCTGTTCGACAAGGCGACGCTCTCCGGCATCCGTCTCGCCATCATCGAGGTGCATCCGCAGTGGATCGGGGAAACGGGCGTGCGCGCCGTGTTCGACGCGATGCACCGCAACGGGCTGACCTATTTCCCGAAAGCCTCGGTCGCCAAGGTTCTGGTCTTCAAGAAAGATTTCTGATGCGCTTCACCGCCGTCCTGACGGTCCGAAACGAAGCCGCGTTCCTGATCGAATGGGTCGCGCATCATCTGGGCATCGGGTTCACCGACCTTGTGGTGCTGTCCAACGACTGCGACGACGGCACCGACACGATGCTCGACCGGCTGGCCGAGGTCGCCCCCGTCCACCATGTGCGCAACGACGGCCCGCACGAAGGCGGCATCCAGTTCGCCGCGCTGAAACTCGCCGACAAACACCCCGCCGTCACCGGCGCCGACTGGCTCTGCGCGCTGGATGTGGACGAGTTCGTCAACATCCACACCGGCGACCACAGGCTCGCCGCCCTCCTCGCCGCCCTCCCGGACGCCGACGCGATCACGCTCACCTGGCGGCTTTTCGGCAATGGCGGCGTCGTGCGGTTCGAAGACCTGCCGATCACCGCCCAGTTCACCCGCGCCGCGCCCGAAATCATGTACTGGCCGTGGCGGGCGAGCATGTTCAAGACGCTCTACCGAAACGACGGCGCCTACGCCAAACTCGGCGTCCACCGCCCCCGCGCGCCCGGCCCCAAGGCCGACGACGCGCGCTGGTTCGACGGCGAGGGCCGCGACCTGGGCCCGCGCTTTCGCAAGGGTCCGATCTTCTCGCACTATGGCCGCCCGAACTACGGCCTCGTCCAATTGAACCACTACCCCTTGGGCGCGATGGAAAGCTACATTCTCAAACGCGACCGGGGCCGCGCCGTCCACGAGGGCGATGCGCTCGGCCTCGACTACTGGACCGAGCGCAACTGGGTCTCCGAAGACGACACCTCGATCCGCCAGTCCGGCTCCCTGCGTGATGCGTGGCTCGACCGATTCATGGCCGACACCCAACTGGCCGAGCTGCACGCCGAGGCGGTGCTCTGGCGACGGCAGCGTTTCGACGCCCTCATGCTCGAAGAACCGAACCGCGCCCTCATGGGCCGCCTGATGATGAGCCCCCCGGCCCGCCCGCTTTCGATGGAGGCCGCGCGTTTCCTCATCACCTACGGCCAGCGCGACGCCCGGCGGACCACCAACACCGCCTGATCTTCTCTGGTCCGAAAATACCTTCGGGGGTAGGACGTGTTTGCCCGCAAACACGTCCAAGGGGGCAGACAGCCCCCTTTCCGCCCTCGCCGCCCCGCACCACCGCCCGAGGTCCGCACCCCAAAGCGCGGCGAAGCCGCGCCCGCCGCGACCTGCGCAGCAGGGCGCAAAACCTCTGGCGAAGCCAGCGCCGACAGGCTAATCCCCCCGCATGACCCAAAGCCTCACGATCCGCCGCCCCGACGACTGGCACCTGCACCTGCGCGACGGCGCGATGCTCGCTGCCGTCCTGCCCGAAACCGCCCGCCATTTCGGCCGCGCCATCGTGATGCCCAACCTCGTGCCCCCCGTCGTGACCGGCAGCGATGCCGCCGCTTACCGCGAGCGGATCATGGCCGCCCTGCCCGATAGAATGACCTTCGAGCCGCTCATGACGCTTTACATGACCGAAGACACCGATGCCGAAGACGTGCGCCGCGCCGCCGCCTCGGGCCTCGTCACGGCGGTCAAGCTTTACCCCGCTGGCGCGACCACCAATTCCGCCTCGGGCGTGCGCGATTTCGACAAGGTGCGCGGCGTGCTGGACGTGATGGCCGAGATCGGCCTGCCGCTCTGCGTCCATGGAGAAGTCACCGATGCCGAGATCGACATTTTCGACCGCGAAGCGGTGTTCATCGACCGCGTGCTCGACCCGATCCGCCGCGCCACCCCCGGCCTCAAAGTGGTGATGGAGCACGTCACGACCGCCCAAGCCGCGCAATATGTGCAGGCGGGCGACGACAGCTTGGCGGCCACGATCACCGTCCAGCACCTCATGCTCGACCGCAACGACATGCTGGTGGGCGGGATGCGCCCGCATTACTACTGCCTGCCGATCCTCAAACGCCGCGACCACCGCGAGGCGCTGGTGAACCTCGCCACCTCCGGCTTCTCCCGCACCTTCCTCGGCACTGACAGCGCGCCGCATCCGACCCACAGGAAAGAGGCCGAGTGCTGCGCGGCAGGCGCCTTCACCGCGCCCATCGCGCTGTCCTGCATTGCCGAGGTGTTCGAAGCTCACGGCGCGCTCGACCATTTCGAAGCCTTCGTCTCGCTCAACGGCCCCGCCTTCTACGGCCTGCCGGTGTCGGACGAAACGCTGACCCTCACCAAGGGCGATCCCCTTGATCTTCCGACCAAAATCGCCGCTGGCCCCGACACCGTGACGGTGTTCGATCCGGGCCGGCCGCTGCATTGGTCCGTGGCATAACAGGAGCATCCGATGATCCCCACCTCGTTTCCCGACAAGGCCGAAATCGCCCGCCTGACCGCCCGGATGCTGCTGGAAATCGGCGCGGTGAACTTCCGCCCCGAGGATCCGTTCATCCTCGCCTCCGGGCTGCCCAGCCCGACCTATATCGACTGTCGCAAACTGATCTCCTACCCGCGCATCCGCTCGACGCTGATGGATTTCCTCGCCGTCACGGTGATGCGCGACGCAGGCTTCGAGGCCTTCGACAATGTCGCGGGCGGTGAGACCGCGGGCATTCCCTTCGCCGCGCTGGTGGCCGAACGCCTCGCCCTGCCGATGACCTATGTGCGCAAAAAGCCCAAGGGTTACGGCAAGAACGCCCGGATCGAAGGCGCGATGAGCGAGGGCGAGCGGGTGCTGCTGGTCGAAGACCTCACCACCGACGGCGGATCGAAGCTGTCCTTCGTCGACGCGATCCGCGAAACCGGGGCCACCTGCGGCCATACGGCGGTGATCTTCTACTACGGCATCTTCCCCGAGACCGAAAAAACGCTAGGCGATCACGGTGTGCAACTGCACCACCTGTGCACCTGGTGGGACGTTCTGGCCGAGGCGAAATCCTCCGGCAGCTTCGCGCCCGAGACGCTGACCGAGGTCGAAGCCTTCCTGAACGCGCCGCGCGACTGGCAGGAGAAAAATAAGCGGGGATAGAACTGTGGATCGTTTCGTCGGGCTTGTGGACGACTCCGTGCTCGTCCGCTTACCGTGAAACAAGATATAGATATCGCGGCGCGGCGTGCTACACTGGGCGGTATGTGGTCGGGCGATTTGGCCGGTGGTCGCGGATATGCACAGGGTTATCCGCAGACTTCTTAAGGCCTAGCCTCAAGAACCGCTCTTAAGCTATTCCCACTGAACGCTTTTGGGGGAAATCATGAATCAGGTGTCACCGTTCCGGCCGGGCGAGCCGGCGGACGGAAAAGACGACGCGACGGACAGCGTCCCGCATAATATCGAGGCCGAACAGCAGCTTCTCGGCGCGATTCTGACGAACAACGAGGTCTATGACCGCGTGGCGCAGATCGTGCGGCCCGAGCATTTCTACGAACCCGTGCACCGGCGCATCTACGACATCGCCGAACAGCGCATCTCGAAGAACGCGCTCGCCTCGCCGGTGACGATCAAGGCGTTCATGGAAGATGACGAGGGGCTCAAGGAACTGGGCGGTCCCGCCTACCTCGCGCGCCTCGCCGGTGCCGCGATCTCGTCCTTCGCCGCGCGCGACTATGCGCAGCTGATCTACGAAATGCACCAGCGCCGCGAACTGATCCGCCTTGGCGCCGACATCGCCGCGCGCGCGGTGCGGTTCGAGAAGGACAACGAGCCGGGCGAGCAGATCGTCGCCGCCGAACAGTCGCTTTATAAACTGGCTGAAACCGGCAAGACCTCATCCGGGTTCGTCAGCTTCCTGTCCGCCGTCACCGATGCGGTGCAGGTCGCCAACGCCGCCTACCAGCGCGACGGTGGCCTTGCGGGTATCTCGACGGGCCTCACCGACATGGACAAGAAGTTGGGGGGCCTGCACCCCTCGGACCTTCTGATCCTCGCCGGTCGTCCGTCGATGGGGAAAACCTCGCTCGCCACAAACATCGCGTTCAACATCGCCAAGGCCTATAAGAAGGGCAAGAAACCCGACGGGTCCGAAGGCGCGGTGTCCGGCGGTGTCGTGGGCTTCTATTCGCTCGAAATGAGTGCCGAGCAGCTCGCCGCGCGTATCCTGTCCGAAGCCTCCGAAGTCCCGTCCGAACAGATCCGGCGCGGCGACATGACCGAGGCCGAGTTCCGGCGCTTCGTCGATGCCGCCAAGGCGCTGGAAAGCTGTCCGCTTTACATCGACGACACGCCCGCGCTCCCCATCGCGCAGTTGGCCGCCCGCGCGCGGCGCTTGAAGCGCGAGCATGGGCTCGACGTGCTGATGGTCGACTACCTCCAGCTTGTGCGCGGCACCGCCGAGAACCGGGTGAACGAGATCGCCGAGATTTCGATGGGGCTGAAGGCCATCGCCAAGGAACTCAACATCCCCGTCATCGCGCTGTCGCAGCTGTCGCGTCAGGTGGAAAGCCGCGACGACAAACGCCCGCAGCTGTCGGACCTTCGCGAATCCGGCTCGATCGAGCAGGACGCCGACGTCGTCATGTTCGTGTTCCGCGAGGAATATTATGCCGAGCGCGAAAAGCCGTCGGACGACCGGCTCGACGAAATGGCGGCCTGGCAGGAACGGATGGAGCGTCTGCACGGCAAGGCCGAGGTCATCATCGGCAAGCAGCGTCACGGCCCCATCGGCACGGTCGAACTGAGCTTCGAGGGCCGCTTCACGCGCTTCGGCAACCTCGTGCAGCCGTGGCAACAGGGCGGCGGCGGGCCGGACGGCTACTAAGCCCATGTCGCCCCTCGCCATTGGGGTCTTCGTCCTCGGACTTCTCATCGGCGCACTCGTCCTGCGGGTGCGCCGTTCGCGTCGCCCGGCCGTATTGGTCGACGGATCGAACGTCATGTATTGGCGCGGCGAGACGCCGGACATCCGCACCGTTCGGCAGGTCGTCAAGCGGCTCGAAGCGGACGGGTTTCGCCCCGGCGTGATGTTCGACGCCAACGCAGGCTATCTGCTGTTCGGGCGCTACACGCATGATCGCGCCTTCGCCAAGCATCTGAATTTGCCTGAGAAACGTGTGATGGTGGTTCCGAAAGGCACGCAGGCCGACGGTCATTTGCTGCGGGCGGCCGCCGAAATGAACGCCCGGATCGTGACGAACGACCGGTTCCGCGACTGGGCCGACCGCTATCACTTCGTCACCGTCAAAGGCCGGCTCATCCGGGGCGGCTACCGGGGCAACCGGCTCCATCTCAAGACTTGAAGGCTCCGCCTCAGGGCGCGATCCGGAAGTAGTCGCTGACCATGAAATAGTCCTTCTGCGGGCCGGTAACCTCCCACGTCGCGCGCCAGTCGGGCCAGAGGGTGAAGTCATAGGCCACGCGGTAATCGTCCGGGTCGCACCAATGCTGCGCGATCGGGGCCTGATCGGGTCCGATCCGGTGAAAGAAGCGCCCGTCCCCGAAGTAGACTTCGATCCCCCCGTCGCCCTGCCGCCACAGATAGGTGCGGGTCGCGGCGAACGGCGTGCCGCCCTCGAAGGTCAGTTCGCCCACTTCGCGGCAGGTCAGCCCTTCACCATCCGGCGCGAAGGTCACGACGCCCTCGAACCGGCCCGCCCTGCCCGCCATCCGGTCGTCGATCCGGCGCGCCACGCGCCAGCGGCCCTCGAAGTCGAAAAGCGTTGCCATGCTCACCTTGCCCCTTCCGGAACGTCAGTCTATGACGCGCGCGACCCGCCCACAAACCGAAAGGCCGCCCCATGATCCCGCGTTATGCCCGCAAAGAAATGACCGACATCTGGGAGCCGGCCACCAAGTTCAAGATCTGGTACGAGATCGAGGCCCACGCCTGCGACGCGCAAGCCGACCTTGGCGTGATCCCGCGCGAAAACGCCGATGCGGTCTGGAAGGCCAAGGACGTGGATTTCGACGTGGCCCGGATCGACGAGATCGAAGCGGTGACGAAGCATGACGTGATCGCGTTCCTCACCCATCTGGCCGAGCATGTCGGGTCGGACGAGGCGCGCTTCGTCCATCAGGGGATGACGTCTTCGGACGTGCTCGATACCTGCCTCAACGTCCAGCTCGTGCGCGCCGCCGACATCCTGATCGAGGATGTGGAAAAGGTGCTCGCCGCGCTGAAAAAGCGCGCGATGGAGCACAAGATGACCGTCCGCGTCGGGCGCAGCCACGGCATCCACGCCGAACCGACCACGATGGGCCTGACCTTCGCGCGCTTTTATGCCGAGTTCGACCGCAACCTCGCCCGTCTGAAAGCGGCGCGCGCCGAGGTCGCCACCGGCGCGATTTCCGGCGCGGTCGGCACCTTCGCCAACATCGACCCGGCGGTGGAAGAGCACGTCTGCGAAAAGCTGGGCCTCCGCCCCGAACCGATCTCGACGCAGGTGATCCCGCGTGACCGTCACGCCATGTTCTTCGCCACGCTGGGCGTCATCGCTAGTTCCATCGAGAATGTCGCGATCGAGATTCGCCACATGCAGCGCACCGAGGTGCTGGAGGGGGCCGAGTTCTTCTCGATGGGCCAGAAGGGCTCGTCGGCCATGCCGCACAAGAAAAACCCGGTCCTGACCGAGAACCTCACGGGTCTCGCCCGCCTCGTGCGCATGACCGTGATCCCGGCGATGGAGAACGTGGCGCTCTGGCACGAACGCGACATCTCGCACTCCTCCGTCGAACGCGGGATCGGCCCGGACGCCACCGTAACGCTCGACTTCGCGCTGAACCGTCTGGCGGGCGTGGTCGACAAGATGATTATCTATCCCGATAACATGCTTGAAAACATGAACAAATTCCCGGGTCTGGTGATGTCGCAGCGCGTGCTTCTGGCGCTGACCCAAGCCGGTGTCAGCCGCGAGGACGCCTATTCCATGGTTCAGCGCAACTCGCTCAAGGTCTGGGAAGAACGCCTCGATTTCCAAGAGCTTCTGCTGGCCGACGACGAGGTCGTGGCGGCACTTGGCGAGGACGGTATCCGCGCCAAGTTCGACATGGATTACCACACCAAGCACGTCGACACGATCTTCAAGCGCGTCTTCGGCGCATGATCGCGGGCGCGTGAAGTCGGGCGGCGAAAAACCGTGATACCCTCCTGTCAGTCGAACAGGAGATCATTCATGAACGCCAAAGCCTTTTTCGCCGCCGCCTGCCTTGCCCTGTTGCCCGTCACCGGCTTCGCCATGTGCGCGGGCCATGAGGAAACCGCCTCGTCCTGCATGGAAGGCTATTCCTGGGACGCCGAAAAGGGCGCCTGCGTCGAAGTCGTTTCCGGCTGATCGAACACTGTTTGCGCACCGCGTCGCCCGCATGGCTGCGCGGTGTCTCCTCGCGTCCATCCCATCCCGGAGTCCAGCCATGAAAGCCAAGACCCTGCTCGCGTCCGCCATCCTCGCCTTTCTTCCCCTTGCCGCCATCGCGCAGGAAAGCCGGTCCTGCGAAGAGGCTCATGCCAATTGCAAGGAAGGCACGATCTACGACGCGGAAACCAAGGCCTGCGTCGTCGTTTCCAGCTAATCGGACCTGTGACACCATCGTGACCGGGCTTGCGCGCGGCGCATGTTAGGCTTGTGATACGGGATTATTTTTTCGGAGTTAGACATGCGTACCACATTCCTCGCGGCCGCCCTTGCCCTGCCCGCCGCGGCCTTCGCCGCCGGGTCGGACAATGACAGCACGCCGACCACGACCGAAACCACCACACAGTGTTCCGAAGGCATGGTGTGGGATGCGAACCTCGGCCAGTGCGTCGCCCCCAAGGAAAGCTCGCTCACCGATGATGCGCTTTATGAGGCCGTGCGCGAACTGGCCTATGCCGGGCGCTACGCCGACACGCTGAACGTGCTCGCCGCCATGTCCGACCAGTCCGACGACCGGGTTCTGACCTATCGCGGTTTCGTCGCCCGGAACATGGGCGATCTCGAAGGGGGCGAGGCGTTCTACCGCGCCGCAATCGAAGCCAACCCCGACAACCTGCTCGCCCGATCCTACATGGGTCAGGGCTATGTCGTGGAAGGTCGCGTGGACGAGGCTTATGCACAGCTCGTCGAAATCCGCGCGCGGGGCGGCGAAGGCTCCTGGCCCGCACGGGCGCTGGAGACGGCGATCCGCTCGGGTGTGACCACCAACTACTGATCCCGCGGAACCAACCGTTAACACCTTGACCCTATGGTTTCCGGGGAACCGGGGAAGAGGTGAGACGTGTCGACGGAGATGGCCCTTTCGGATTTCGGCATGGACCCCATGCCGCTGCGCCGCCTGACCAAGCGTCAGAAGGCGGCGGTCATCGTGCGGCTCCTGCTCGCCGAAGGGATCGAACTCAAACTCGCCGACCTGCCGGAAGAATTGCAGACCGAACTGGCGCAGCAGATGTCGTCGATGCGCTTCATCGACCGGGTGACGCTGAAGTCGGTGGTCGATGAATTCGTCGAGGAAATCGAAAGCGTCGGCCTGTCTTTTCCCGGCGGGCTCGAAGGGGCGCTGAACGTGCTCGACGGCACAATCAGCCCCGCGACCGTCGCGCGCATCCGCAAGGCCAAGGGGTTCAACTTCACGGGCGACCCTTGGGAAACCATCGCCGGGCTGGACCCTTCCCGCCTTCTCCCCGTTCTCGAAGAGGAAAGCGTCGAGGTGGGCGCGGTGCTCCTGTCCAAGCTCAAGGTCTCGACCGCCGCCGACCTGCTCGGGCGCCTGCCAGGCCCGCGCGCGCGCAAGCTGGCCTATGCCATATCGCTGACCGGATCGGTCGAACCCGCCGTGGTCGACCGGATCGGGCGCGCCATCGCCGAACAACTCGACGCCCAGCCGCTCAAGGCGTTCAGCGACGGGCCGGTCGAACGGGTCGGCGCGATCCTGAACTTCTCGCCCGCCGCCACCCGCGACGATGTGCTCGAAGGGCTGGATGCCGAGGATCAGGCGTTCGCGGAAGAAGTGCGCAAGGCGATCTTCACCTTCGCCAACATCCCCGACCGGATCGACGCGCGCGACGTGCCAAAGATCACGCGCGACGTGGACCCCGCCGTTCTCATCACCGCGCTCGCCGGTGCGATGGGCGGCCCGTTGGCGCCCGCGGCGGAATTCATCCTCGGCGCCATGTCGAAACGCATGGCGGATCAGTTGCGCGAAGAGATCGGCAATGTGGGCAAGGTGAAACCGAAGGAGGCGGAGGAGGCGATGGGCACCATCGTCTCGACCATCCGGGAACTGGAGGCGGCTGGCGAGGTTCTGCTGCTGGCGGGCGACGACGACTGACCCGGAACGCCGCGCGCCATGCCGCCGGTAAGCAATGCCCGAGATTGATGGACGCGACCCCACAACGGCCTTATGCCCGATGGGACCAAACTGCGACCGGACCCTTCCCTTGACCGTCACACCCGCGATGCAGCCCGCCAGCCAACCCGGCAAGGGCATCCTGCTTTATATGGCCGCCTTCTTCTTCATGTCGACGATGGAGCTGATGGCGAAGCTGCTCACGCAGGATCTGCACGTCGCACAGGCGGTCTGGGCACGCTACGCGGGCCAGACCGTGATCGTCGTCGTCTGGCTGTTCCCGCAGCTGGGTCAGGTGGTGCGCACCCGCTATCCCGGCCTGCAATTCGCCCGGTCCGTGCTGCTTCTGATCGGGACCGCCGTGTTTTTCACCGCGCTCACCTATCTCGGGCTGGCCGAGGCATCGGCGGTCATGAACATCAACCCCGTGCTCATCACCGTGGGCGGCGCGATCTTTCTGGGCGAGACCTTCGGGGTGAAACGCGCCTTCGGGGTCGGCGCGGCGCTGATCGGCGCGCTCATCGTGATCCGGCCCGGCACGGACGTCTTTTCGCCCGCGACCCTTCTGCCGCTGATCTCGGCCTCCTGCTACGCCGGGTTCATCCTGCTCACCCGCAAGGTGGGCCATGACGAGGACCCGCGCACATCGCTCCTGTACGCGGCCCTTCTCGGGGCGATCATCACGTCCATCGTCGTGCCGTTCTACTGGCAGACCCCGGATCTGCGGCAGGTCGGCCTCATGTGCGCCATCGGCATCCTCGGCGCGTTGGGCCAGTTCCTGATGATCCAGTCGGTGCGATACGCCGAGGCCAGCGCCATCGCGCCGTTTTCCTACATCGCCCTGCTCGTCGCCGCCTTCTGGGGCTATGTCGCGTTCGGCGACGTTCCCGACCTCGCCACATGGATCGGGGGAGGCATCATCGTGGCCTCGGGCATCTACATCTGGCACCGCGAGCGGTCTGGCGTCGTCCCGATCCGCTGAGACGCCCCGTTGCCAATCCCCGCCCCCGGGCATAGAGCGACGCCATGACCGCGATCGCCTCCCCCCTCAACCAGCCGGGCAAGGGCATCCTGCTTTATATGAGCGGGATTTTCTGCATGGCGACGATGGATCTTTTGGCCAAGATCCTGTCGCAGGAGGTGCATGTCACCCAGACGATCTGGGCCCGCTATGCCGGGCAGACCATCATCGTCACGATCTGGCTCCTGCCCACGCTGAAGACGGTCGCGCGCACCAAATACCCCGGCCTGCAATTCGTGCGCTCCATGTCGCTTCTGATGGGCACCAGCCTGTTCTTCATGTCGCTCACCTACCTCGGTCTGGCGGAAGCGACGGCGATCATGGACATCAATCCGATCTTCATCACGCTGGGCGCGGCGCTGTTTCTGGGGGAACGCTTCGGGCCGCGCCGGGCCTTCGGGGTGGTCGCGGCGCTTGTCGGCGCGCTGGTCATTATCCGGCCGGGGACCGAGGTGTTTTCACCGGCCGCCTTTCTGCCCCTGATCGCGGCCACGGGCTATGCCACCTTCATCCTGCTGACACGCAAGGTCGGCCATGACGAAGACCCGCGCACTTCGCTGCTATACGCCGCCCTGCTCGGCGCCATCGTGACCAGCGTCATCGTGCCGTTTTTCTGGACCGTCCCCGGCCCCAAAGAGATCGCGCTGATGCTGGCCATCGGCGCGCTTGGCGCGTTGGGGCAACTGTTCCTGATACAAGCCGTGCGCTTCGCAGAAGCCTCGGCCATCGCGCCGTTTTCCTACGTCGGCCTTCTGATCGCGGCGATCTGGGGCGCGCTGGTGTTCGGCGAATATCCGGACCTCGCCACATGGATTGGCGGGGCGATCATCGTCGCCTCGGGCCTTTACATCTGGCATCGGGAACGGGCGGCGCCCTGAACGCCCGGTCAGACACTGACGATCAACGAGAAATCCGCCTCGGGACCGTCCGGTTTGCGGTTGAACAACCGATCGAGCGATTCCGGTGAGGATGACCGCCGGGTGAGGTTGTTGCGGGGATCGTATTCGGTTTCGACCCGATGGGTCATCCGCTTGGCCGCAGGACGTTCACCGATCTGCGCACGCCAGCGCGAAAGGTTCGGAAAATCCTCCGGCGCGAACTCGTGCCGCTCAAGGTAAAGCGTCCACGGCCAGATCGCGATATCGGCGATGGAATAGCCGTCGCCCGCGATCCAGTCGCGGCTCGCGAGCCGGTCGTCGAGGTGCCGATAGACGGTTTCCGACTGGTTGCGATAGCGCGCCGCGGAATAGGGTTCCGAGCCATGCTTCACGACGAGGTGGTAGTGGTTGTATTGCCCCAGCATCGGCCCCACCAGCGCGGTTTGCACCATGAGCCAGCGCATCACGTCGCGCCGGGCCGCGCCCGCCTCCGGCAGAAAGTCGGGGCCGTAGGTTTCGGCCAGATAGATCAGGATCGCATTGGATTCGAACAGCGGCTCATCGGCGCCCGGATCGGTCAGGACCGGCACCTTGGCGATCGGGTTCATGGCGAGGAAGTCGGGCTCGAACTGCTCGCCGCTGAAGACCGCCACGTGTTTCATGGCGTAGTCGAGCCCGAGTTCTTCGAGCAAAAGCCCCACCTTGCGCACATTTGGGCTGCCGGTGCCAAAGAGAATTCGCTCTGTCGGGTCCGTCATACCGTCGTCCTTTTCTGAATACCACGTCGCGCGCCGCCGACGCGGCGGTGGGCTGTGGCAAAATCCGACGAAATTTTCCCGCACTCCAGCAATACGGCCCATTGCTTCAGGCAATGAGGGCGTACGGTTGGCGAGTCAGTTGATCCGATAGGCGGCCAGCACCCGCCCCGGCCCCGGTTCTTGCAGGATCAGCGCCATCGGCCCATCCCCCGCCATCGCGGTATCGAGTTCAAGCGTTTCGCGGCCGTCCCAGGTCGCGACGCGTTCCCAATCCGTCACGATGTTCGTGTAGGCGATGGTTTCACCGGCGTTTTCACCATGCTTGATGTCGACGGTTTCTGACGGGTTGAAGCGCACGATATCGACGTTGATCTTCGTGGGCAGCGTCGTGCCGTCTTTGACGAGGCATTTGATCCGCATCTTGCCGTCGACGATCTCGGCCCGGACCTCGACATCCGCAAGCGTCGCCTCATGGGCCTTCATGTAATCGGCGACACGCATCGGTTTGTAGCCGACCACGTGATCAGTGCCGCCCACGACCATCTGCGGCGTATAGATCGTCGAGGCGCCCGCGACATGGGCATAGGCCTTTTGCCGTGCCGTATGTTCGGGCCGGGCGAACTTGTCCTTCCACCCGATGTAGTCCCAGTAATCCACGTGAAGCGCGAGCGGCAGAACATCGTCGCGCACCGCAAGCTCGGCCAGAAGGGCGTCGGCGGGCGGACAGGAGTTGCACCCTTGCGAGGTGAAAAGTTCGATCAGAACAAGCGGTTTCTCGTCTGCATATCCAGCGCCACCCGTAAGCGCCGCGGCTGCAACGAGCCCTGCCCCGATCCAAGATTTCATCACGCGCTCTCCGTCTGTCCGTGCAAAGCGTGATAGACCACCCCCCTCTCACCCGCCAATCAAGGTTTTGAGAGTGTCCTGCAACGTGGCAGATGTGCCATGTCCGCAGGCAGACACCCCGCGCCTCCCGACGTGTGTGCAATGGTATACAAAAACTGCCTCTCAAACCCTTGCAGGAATCCCTCTACAGTCTCACATGGAGAGTAAACGTTAACCGGATGTCCCCGTTCGAGGGGCACCGCGTGGTCCAGCGAGAGGAGCCAGACATGCCCATCGAAGTCGGCAAAGACACATCCAAAACGCGCAAGACACTGTCGGCAGGCGGATCGACCGTCGCCTATTATTCCATTCCCGCTGCCGAAGAGGCCGGGCTTGGCACGTTTTCCAAGCTCCCCGCCTCGCTCAAGGTGGTTCTGGAAAACATGCTCCGCTTCGAAGACGGCGGGCGCACGGTGTCGACCGACGACATCAAGGCCTTCTCGGAATGGGCCGACAAGGGCGGGCAGAACCCCCGCGAGATCGCATACCGACCGGCCCGTGTGCTGATGCAGGATTTCACCGGCGTCCCGGCGGTCGTGGACCTCGCCGCCATGCGCGACGGGATCAAGGCGCTTGGGGGGGATGCGGAAAAGATCAACCCGCTGGTGCCCGTCGACCTCGTCATCGACCACTCGGTGATGATCGACGAATTCGGCAACCCGCGCGCCTTCCAGATGAACGTGGACCGTGAATACGAGCGGAACATGGAGCGGTATCAGTTTCTCAAATGGGGTCAGACCGCGTTCGAGAATTTCCGCGTGGTCCCGCCGGGCACCGGCATCTGCCATCAGGTGAACCTCGAATACCTCGCCCAGACTGTCTGGACAGACAAGGACCAGAACGGCGAAGAGGTCGCCTACCCGGATACGCTTGTCGGCACCGACAGCCACACCACCATGATCAACGGCGTCGCCGTGCTCGGCTGGGGCGTCGGTGGGATCGAGGCCGAGGCGGCCATGCTGGGCCAGCCGATCTCGATGCTCATCCCCGAAGTCGTGGGCTTCAAACTCACCGGCGCGATGGTCGAGGGCACGACCGGCACCGACCTGGTGCTCAAAGTCGTGGAAATGCTGCGCAAGCACGGCGTCGTGGGCAAGTTCGTCGAATTCTACGGCGACGGGCTCGACAACCTGCCGCTGGCACAACGCGCGACCATCGCCAACATGGCCCCCGAATACGGCGCGACCTGCGGCTTCTTCCCCATCGACGGCGAAACCCTGCGCTATCTGGAACAGACCGGGCGCGACAAGGACCGGATCGAACTTGTCGAGGCCTATGCCAAGGAAAACGGGTTGTGGCGCGATGCGGATTACGATCCGGTCTATACCTCGACCCTGCATCTGGACATGGGCGACATCGTTCCGGCGATCTCCGGCCCGAAACGCCCGCAGGATTACGTGGCGCTGGATCAGGCCGCCGGTGCCTTCGACAACGTCGTTGCGGATTACCGGGGCGTGGATATGTCCGACGACGCGCAGGACATGGCCGCCGAAGGCCCCATCGCGACCAAGCCCGCCGTCTATGCCAAGTCGGGCAAGGTCGAAGGCGAGGAGTATGAACTCAAGGACGGCAGCGTCGTGATCGCCTCGATCACCTCCTGCACCAACACGTCGAACCCCTATGTGATGATCGGCGCGGGCCTAGTCGCACGCAAGGCCAACGAGCTGGGCCTGAACCGCAAACCCTGGGTCAAGACCTCGCTCGCCCCCGGGTCGCAGGTCGTGACCGAGTATCTCGAAGCCGCCGGGCTTCAGGACGACCTCGACGCCATCGGCTTCGACCTCGTGGGTTACGGCTGCACCACCTGCATCGGCAACTCCGGCCCGCTCCAGCCCGAGATTTCCAAGTCGATCGCGGACAACGACCTGATCGCCGTCTCGGTGCTGTCGGGCAACCGCAACTTCGAGGGCCGGATCAGCCCGGACGTGCGCGCCAACTACCTCGCCTCGCCCCCGCTCGTGGTGGCCTATGCGCTGGCCGGCGACATGAACATCGACATGGCCAACGACCCAATCGCGCAGACGCCGGACGGCAAGGATGTCTACCTCAAGGATCTGTGGCCCAGCGACGCCGAGATCGCCGAACTGGTCGAAAAGGTCGTCACCCGCGAGGCGTTTCAGGAAAAATACGCCGACGTCTTCAAGGGCGACGAGAAATGGCAGGCGGTCGAGGTGTCGGGCGGCGAAACCTATGACTGGCCGCCGCAGTCCACCTACATCCAGAACCCGCCCTATTTCCAAGGCATGTCCAAAGACCCCGGCACCATCGCCGACATCAAGGACGCCCGCGTTCTGGCGCTTCTGGGCGACATGATTACGACCGACCACATCTCGCCCGCCGGGTCGTTCAAGGCGGAGTCGCCCGCCGGCAAGTATCTGACCGAACGGCAGGTCGCGCCGCGTGACTTCAACAGCTACGGCTCGCGCCGGGGCAACCACGAGGTCATGATGCGCGGCACCTTCGCCAACATCCGCATCAAGAACGAGATGCTGGATGGCGTCGAAGGCGGCTACACCAAGGGCCCGGACGGCGAACAGACGTCGATCTACGACGCGTCGATGGCTTATCAGGAGGACGGCACGCCCCTCGTCGTCGTCGGTGGCATCGAATATGGCGCGGGCTCGTCGCGCGACTGGGCGGCCAAGGGCACGAACCTGTTGGGCGTGAAGGCGGTGATCGCGGAAAGCTTCGAGCGCATCCACCGCTCGAACCTCGTCGGTATGGGCGTCGTTCCGTTCGAGTTCACGGGCGGCGACACGCGCAAGACGCTGAACCTGACCGGGGAAGAGACCTTCACCATCACCGGGTTGTCGGAGGATCTGAAGCCTCTTGCGGTGCTGCCCTGCACGATCACCTACCCGGACGGCACGACCAAGGACATCGAGCTGAAATGCCGGATCGATACCGAGGTCGAGATCGATTACGTGGCCAACGGCGGCGTGCTGCACTACGTGCTGCGCAACCTCGCCAAGAGCTGACAACCGCTTGAATCGACTGGAAAGCCCCGGGTTCGCACCCGGGGCTTTTTCGCGTCGGGGGCTATTCGCCCAGCATCCAGTCCCCGTCCGGGTAAAAGGCGTGGAAGGCGAAGGCGAACATCAGGTCGTGGGGCAGATCGTGGCCCGCCGCATCGCGCACCCGGATCGCTCCGACCGGCGCGGCCTCGCCCATCACCGCGGCGCCGAGCGCCGAGGCCTGCTCATGCTCCCACGTCAGGGTCACCCCGGCTTCGGTGATCGTGCCCGCCTCGGCCAGCCGTGCCATCGGCCAGGCCCGCTCGCCGACCCGCACCACGCGGGCGAGCGCCGGAATGTCATGCGGCGGCATCTCGCCAGTGAAGAACGGATAGGGTCGCGCCCTGTCGTCATAGCCCGCATAGGGGTTCTGGCCATAGGGGCGGCGGTGGTCCGGCTCGCCCATGACCAGCCCGTCCGGGTTACGCGCGGCGAAGACCGACCAAGCCTCCATCCATGACGGCAGAGGCGTCAGGTCGTCGCCCGCATAGTCGCCGACGATCCCCTGACCCAGCGCCTGCTGCCACCAGCTTTCGGTTTCGCGGTCATACATAATCATGTCGCTGTTTCTGAGCTTGCCCGACACGCCGAAGGTCAGCACGCGGCCATCATGCCGCCGGTCGAAGGTCAGCGCAGAATTGCATAACGGGCAAAAGGTCACCGCGACCGGCACGTCGCCCACGGTATCGTTCACGATCTCATGCCAGATGAGGTAACGGATCGGATAGGCACGCGGGGTTTCCCCGTCGAGCTCCAGCGCGATGATCGGCTCCCGCTCCGGCAAGGATGCGTCCGCCACGCCGATCATGTCGGGGTCGCTCAGAGCAGGGATACCGTCGCGCGGCGGCCCGCCCGACAGCACTTCGGTCCAGCTTTCGATGGTGCGGTTCGAGAAGTCGGTGTGCGGAAATTCGTTTTTCCAGAACTTCGGGTCGGCAAGCGCCAGACCGGGAAGGACGATCAGGAACAGGATCAGGCGTGTCATGGGATCAGCATGGCATCGCCGGGGTCACCTGTCACGCGGCGGCGTAGGTCTCGTCGCTCATCGGGACGAGGTCGATGTCCCCGGCGCCGATCCCCGCATCGCCGTCGAGTTCCGCCACCGCCGCGCCGTCCAACGCGATGGTCGTCTGGTCGAAGTCCGGGTCGTAAGTCACTGAAACCACAGGCTCCACCGGCTCCCCCGTTTCGGGGTCGAAGCTCGGCATGTATTCGATTCGGACCATTTCGGCCTCCGCATCGAAGTCGTCCCAATGCGGCACTTCGGCCTCGGGATCGGTCAGGTCGTAGACCGCGATCGGTGCGGTCATCCTTGCCTCCTCGGCCGCTTCGTAAAGCGAATCCTCCGCCGTCGCGGCCACGTCGCCGAAGATGTTGTCGTCATCGAACCCCGTGTCGTCCGCCTGCACGAGATCGGGCGCGGCAGCCTCCTCCGAGGCTTCGGCCTGGGCCAAAGCGGTGTCCGCGGCGTCATCGTCTCGCCCGGAGACGAGGTTTTCGTGTTCTTCGTCGAGGAAGAAGGCGAGTGTCGATTGGTATTCGTTCTGGATCGGGTTGACCTGTTCCGCCTCGGCCTTGTGTGCGTCGGCCTCTTGCGGCGTCGCCCCGTCCTCGGATTTGCCTCCGAAAAGGCCGCTGAAATCCACAAGCCCCGAGACGCCCACCACGACGGCGGCGCCCAACCCGTAGAAAATCACATCACTCAACTGCATCGATCCGTCCTTTGTGGCGGTTTCCGACACAATTCACGCGGATCGGGGGGTTTTTATGATCTTTTGAGGGTATTTCGAGGCAATTTCACCAAAACGCACGAAAACGCTTTGTTTACCGGGTATGGATTACCATAGTGCCTGTCGACCTGGGGAGGCACACATGATTTCGACGCTCAAACGATACCGGACTCCGGCCTTGGAATGGCTATTGTTCCTCGGCTTCATTCTGATGCTGGCCGGGGCGTGACGGCCCGCGCAAGGGCGGGCCACCACGATCATTTCACGACATCCACGTTGGTCATGACATCCGGCTGACCGATGACGGCGCCGTTCGGCCCTTCGCCGCGCTTGATGTCCATGACCACGTCCATGCCTTCGATCACCCGTCCGACGACGGTGTATTCGCCGTCGAGGAACGGGGCTTCGTCGAACATGATGAAGAACTGGCTGTTGCCGCTGTCCGGGTTCGACGACCGCGCCATGCCGACGACACCGCGCACGAACGGCTCGTTCGAGAATTCGGCGGGCAGATCGGGATAATCCGATCCGCCGATGCCCGCGCGGCTCATGTCACCGCCTTCGAGGCCAAAGGCCACGTCGCCGGTCTGCGCCATGAAGCCGTCGATCACACGGTGAAAGACCACGCCGTCATAGGCCCCCTCGTCGGCCAGACGGGTGATCCGCTCGGCGTGCTGCGGGGCGAGGTTGTCGAACAGTTCGATCAGCACCTTCCCGTTCGCTTCGCCCGCGACGGTGATCTCGATCTGCGGACCGCCTGCCTGACCGGGCGCATCGTTCACGACCGCCGGGTCCGACCCCGGCACGGTCGCGAAGTAGTACCAGACGACCAGCCCGACCCCCGCAAGAAACAGGAGCCAGGCGACCAACGTGGCCTTACGCATCGGCGGCGACCTTGACGGAAATCATCTTGTCCGGGTTCGCAGGCGGCTCGCCCCGCGTGATCGCATCGACATGCTCCATGCCTTCGATGACCTGACCGTAGACCGTGTATTGCCCGTTCAGGAAATCGTTGTCCTTGAAGTTGATGAAGAACTGGCTGTTCGCGCTGTTCGGGTTCTGGGTGCGGGCCGCACCGATGGAGCCACGCGCGTGCGGGATCTTCGAGAATTCGGCCGGCAGGTCCGGCAGGTCCGAACCGCCCGTGCCCGCGCGGCGGACGTTGCCGCCATCGGCCTGACCGTGCTCGACATCGCCGGTCTGCGCCATGAAGCCCTCGATCACGCGGTGGAACACGACGCCGTCGTATTTCCCGGCCCGCGCCAGCTCTTTCATCCGCTCGACATGCTTGGGGGCCACGTCGGGCAGCAGTTCGATCACGACGGTCCCATCCTTCAGTTCCATGAGGATGGTGTTCTCGGGGTCCTTGATATCGGCCATCTGGCGCTCCTTTGACTGTTTGGCGGGGAAACTAGGCGCCGCCCCCCGCCCCCGCAAGAGCGGAAATCCCGGGCGGGCCAGCGGCAAATCGCCATTGAATTCCCGAACACGAGCGTGTTTGTGGAGTTGAGGCACGAAGGAGAGACCGATGAGCTGGAAGACACTCGACGACATGGACCTTGACGGCAAGACCGTGCTGGTCCGCGTGGACATCAACGTGCCGCTCGACGATCAGGGCAACGTCACCGACGCGACCCGGATCGAACGTATCGTGCCGACCGTGAAGGACATTCTCGACAAGGGCGGCAAGCCCGTGCTCATGGCCCATTTCGGGCGGCCCAAGGGCAAGGTGGTGCCCGAGATGTCGCTGAAACCGCTGGTGCCCGCGCTCTCCGCCGCCTTCGACGCCCCGGTGAAATTCGCGGACAACTGCATCGGCGGACCCGCCAAGATCGCCGTGTCGAAGCTGGAGCCGGGCGAAGTGCTGCTGCTCGAAAACACGCGCTTCCACCCGGAAGAGACCGACAACGAAGCCTCGTTCGCCGCCGCACTGGCCGCGCTTGGCGAGGTCTATGTCAACGACGCCTTCTCGGCCTCGCACCGCGCCCATGCCTCGACCGAAGGCGTGGCCCGGATCATGACGAACTGCGCCGGACGGCTGATGGAAGCCGAGCTCAAGGCGCTCGAAGCCGCACTATCGAACCCGGTGCGCCCGGTGGTCGCGGTGGTCGGCGGCGCCAAGGTGTCAACCAAGCTGGAACTGCTCGGCAACCTCGTGGAAAAGGTCGACAACCTCGTGATCGGGGGCGGCATGGCGAATACCTTCCTCGCCGCTCAAGGCATCGACGTGGGCAAATCGCTGTGCGAGCACGACATGGCCGACACGGCGCGCGAGATCATGGAAAAGGCCGACGAGGCGGGGTGCAAGATCATCCTGCCGACGGATGTGGTCGTGGCCCGCGAATTCAAAGCGGGGGCCGAGAACGAAACCGTCGCGGCCGACGCATGCCCGTCCGACGCCATGATCCTCGATGCCGGTCCCGACACGGTCGACACCATCGCAAAGGCGTTCGAGAACGCCTCGACCCTGATCTGGAACGGCCCGCTCGGCGCGTTCGAGATCGAGCCGTTCGACGCCGCTACCAACGCCGCCGCGCAGAAAGCGGGCGCGTTGTCGAAAGAGGGTCGCCTGACCTCGGTCGCGGGCGGTGGCGATACGGTGGCCGCGCTGAACAAGGCGGGCGTGGCCGATGATTTCACCTACATCTCCACCGCTGGCGGGGCATTCCTCGAATGGATGGAGGGCAAGACCCTGCCCGGCGTCGCCGCGCTCGAGGGCTGAACGGTGGGCTGGGCGCTCATCACCGGCGCGTCCTCGGGCCTTGGCCTCGAGTTCGCCAAGCTCGCCGCCGCCGATGGCTGGAACCTCGTGATTTCGGCCCGTCGCGAAGACGAGTTGCGCGCGCTCGCCGACACCCTTCCGACCGAAGTGGTGGTGGTGACGGCCGATCTGGCCGAACCCGGCGCCGCCGACAGGCTCTGGCAGGCTGCGAACGACGGGCGTTCCATCGACCTCTTGGTGAACAACGCGGGCTTCGGCGTGCATGGGCGTTTCGCCACCTGCGGCGACGATCGCGAACGCGGATCGGTGACCGTGAACATGGTCGCCGTCACCGAGCTGATGCAGAACGCCCTCAAACAGTTCCGCGCGACGGGCACGAAAGGCAAGGTTCTGAACGTCGCCTCGCTCGCCGGCTACATGCCCTCGCCCAACATGGCGATCTATCACGCGACGAAATCCTACGTCCTGACCCTGTCCGAAGCGGCGCACTACGAATGCAAACGCGACGGCATCACCGTCACCGCGCTCTGCCCCGGCCCGTCCAAGACCAACTTCTTCGGCGCGGCGGGCATCGACAGCGCGTGGCTCACCAGTTTCCTGCCGATGCTCGCCCCCGATGTGATCGCCCGCGCCGGCTGGCGTGCCCTCGAGGCCGGGAAGCGGGTCGAGGTGCCCGGCTTCGTCACCAAGCTCGTCGTGCTGTCGGCCAAGATCACGCCCCGCGGTCTACTGGCCCGCATGAACGGTTTTTTCTGGTCCGGTCGCGGCTGACCCGCGCAATCGCGATGCGTTAGCGCGACCAGAATTGCGCAGCGCCGCGCGACACCTTACCAAGTGGCGGACACGCGACCACGGAGGGAATTGAGATGTCGGATTCGAAACAACGCGAGCAGATGACAAGCGGCAAGGGCTTCATCGCCGCGCTCGACCAATCCGGCGGTTCGACCCCCAAGGCGCTGCGCCTCTACGGCGTCGATGAAAGCGCCTATTCGTCCGAGGACGAGATGTTCGACCTGATCCACGGGATGCGCGCCCGCATCGCACAGGCCCCGGCTTTCACGGGTGAAAAGGTGATCGGCGCGATCCTGTTCGAGATGACGATGGACCGCGAGATCGGCGGCAAACCCTCGGCCCGGTTCCTCTGGGAAGAGCGCGGCGTGGTCCCGTTCCTCAAGGTGGACAAGGGGCTCGAGGCCGAGGCGAACGGCGTGCAGCTCATGAAACCCATGCCGGACCTCGACGCGCTGCTCGACCGTGCGGTCGCCGCCGGGATTTTCGGCACCAAGATGCGCTCGGTCGTCTCGGCAGCCAACCGCGAAGGGATCGCGGCCATCGTCGATCAGCAGTTCGAGGTGGGCAAACAGATCCTCACCAAGGGTCTGGTCCCGATCCTCGAACCCGAGGTGACTATCTCGATCGACGACAAGGCCGAGGCTGAGGACATCCTCCTCGAAGAGATCACCAAACACTTGGACGCGCTGGACGAGGGGCAGGAGATCATGCTGAAACTCTCGCTTCCGACCAAGGCAAACCAGTATGCCAGCCTCATCGCCCACCCCCGCGTGATCCGCGTCGTGGCGCTGTCGGGCGGCTATGCGCGCGACGAGGCGAACGCGCTGCTCGCCAAGAACGAGGGCATGATCGCCAGCTTCTCGCGCGCCCTGACCGAGGGGCTTTCGGCCCAGCAATCCGACGACGAATTCAACGCGACCATCGGCGAGGCCATCGACGGCATCTATCGGGCCTCGATCACCTGATTGCCGCCCCCACGTCTGAAACGGGCCGTCCGACCGGGCGGCCCGTTCTCGTTTGGCGGTGGCCCGCTTCATGTTACCCTTCCATCACAACACCTGGACATTTTGGGAGGAAACCATGTTCACAAGATCCATTGCCGCAGCCATCGCCCTTGGATTGGCCATCGCCAGCCCCGCCGCCGCACAGATGATGGCGCCCGAGGGGGCCGGGGTCTATTTCGTCAACCTGTCGGACGGCGACACCGTGTCGTCCCCGGTCAAGGTCGTCTTCGGCCTGACCGGCATGGGCGTGGCCCCGGCGGGCACCGAAAAGGAAAACACCGGCCACCACCACATCCTGATCGACCGCCCACCGCTGGGGGAAGGCGAAGAGGGCGAATTGACCTATGGCCTGCCCGCCGACGACAACCACAAGCACTTCGGCGGCGGCCAGACCGAAACCATGCTGGAACTCGCCCCGGGCGAACACACGCTGCAACTCGTGCTGGGCGACATGAACCACGTGCCGTTCGATCCGCCGGTCGCCTCGGACGTAATCACGATCACCGTGGAATAAAATCTGGCGCGCGGGTCTGTCCGGTCAGATCCGCGCGATCAAGGCGGCCGTGTCCAGACCGCTGACCGCGCCCGGCACCATGCCGCGCGCGCCGTCCACCTTGGTCGCGATCCAGCCGTCGGAAACCGCCGCGTTTCCGGCCCGCAGCAGGACCGAGGCGGCCAGCAGCACCGCAAGCCGTTCGGCAAACCACCGCGCCTCGCCCTCCTCCGGCAACGCAGGCCAGCGGTCGAAATGCGCCGCGAGCGCCGCGTCATAGCGACGGTCGGCGCCGGTCGCGGCCTCCAGTTCGGCCCGCAACGCCGCGCCGGCCATCGGCTCGCGCGCCAGCGTGCGGAGAATGTCGAGGCAGATCACATTCCCCGACCCTTCCCAGATCGAGTTGAGCGGCGCTTCGCGATACAGCATCGGCATCGGCGTCTCTTCGACATAGCCCATACCGCCAAGGCACTCCATCGCCTCGAGGATCACCGGACCGCACCGCTTGTTCGACAGGAACTTGGCCAGCGCCACGGAAATCCGCGCGAAGGCCCGATCCTCGGGCGCGTCACCGTCAAAAGCCCGTGCCGCCCGCATCCCGAGCGCCAGCGCCCCTTCCCACTCCAGCGCCAGATCGGCCAGAACCGACCGCATCAGCGGCTGATCGATCAGCCGCTTCTGAAACGCGGACCGGCCCTCGACCCAGTGTTTCGCCTCGACGAGCGCCGCCCGCATCAGCCCGGCGGGCGCCATGGCGGTGTCGAGACGGGTGTGATGCACCATCTCGATGATCGTCGCGACTCCGCGCCCGTCCTCGCCCAGCTTGTGCGCCAGCGCGCCGTGATACTCGATCTCGGACGAGGCATTGGCCCGGTTGCCCAGCTTCTCCTTCAACCGCTGGATCTGGATCGGGTTGCGCCCCTCGTCGGTCCAGCGCGGAACGAGGAAACAGGTGAGCCCGGCCTCGGTATAGGCCAGCGTCAGGAACCCGTCCGACATCGGCGCCGAACAGAACCACTTGTGTCCGGTGAGCCGCCACATCCCACCCGACGGTTCCGCCCGCGTCGTATTGGCCCGCACGTCCGAGCCGCCCTGCTTCTCGGTCATGGCCATGCCCATCGTGGCCGCGCGTTTCCGACCCACGGGGGCGATGGACGGGTCGTAATCGGTCCCGGTCAGCTTCGGCGCCCAGACCGCCTCCAGCGCCGGATCGGCGGCAAGCGCGGGCACGGCGGCATAGGTCATGGTCAAAGGGCAGCAAATCCCCGGCTCGACCTGACTGAGCATATAGACCATCGCGGCATGGGTCGCGTGCCCACCGGGCGCCCCGTCCCAAGCAAGGGCGGCATATCCGGCGGCCATGCCCGCCTGCATGACCTCGTGATACCCCGGATGAAAATGCACCTCGTCCAGCCGTCGCCCCGCCCGGTCGAAGAGCTTCAGCTCCGGCGGGTTCGCCCGCGCCGCCTCGCCCGCCGCACGCAGGGCCTCGGTCCCGAAAGATGCCCCGGCCGTGGCCGCCGCATCTTCGCGCCCGCCTGCCGCCAAGACGTGATCGCGCAGCGTGGCATCCGACGCCCAAAGGTCGCGCGCCGCCGGTGCCCCCGGCTGGTTCTCGACCTCATGGGTGGCGAGCGTGCTTCGTGGCTCCACCGTCATCGCAAGTCCTCCTCGCCCCCAGCCTAGCGCCCCGCCCCCGCACAGGAAAAGCCATCCCGTCGCGGCATCCGCCGAAAATCGCCCAACCGAATCATTGGGGATTCACAGAGCGAATCGCCTGTGTCATAAAGAGTTACAGCGCCCGGCAGAGGCGCATGAGGCAGACGTTCATACCGAGGGGTTTCCCTTGCGCGGTCCACGCAGACAATCCGGCTTCGGCGGCGTGCTCTATCTTCTGGGGCTGATTTCCGCTGGCACCTATTTCACCTTCGCGTCCGTGCAGGGGGATTACGGGCTGTTTCGTCGCGTGCGTATCGACGCCGAGGCGCAGACGCTCGCGAAAGAGCGCGACCGCCTCGCCGCCGAAATCGCGACGCTCGAAAACAAGACCCGCCGCATCTCGGACGATTTCCTCGATCTCGACCTGCTCGACCAGCAAGCCCGCGACGTTTTGGGCCTCGTGCGCGCGGACGAGGTCGTGCTGCGCTAAGACCTTCTTCGTTTCAGGAAACCTCGGGGTGGACGTGTTTGCCTGCAAACGCGTCCGAAGGGGCAGCGCCCCTTTCCGCTTGGCCGCGCCCTGCGCGGACAAGCTTGACATGCGCGGCGCAAGCCGCACGATTTGACAACCTCCACGACGCCTCCATACTCGTGCGCATCGACGATGTGACGCACCGTCAAATCGATACTCGCAATCTTCGCCAGAATGGTTTATGAGATAGTTTAACACTAAACTATCTTTAGGACCGCGGAGGATAACGCCCATGGCGACCGCCAAAAGCGCCAAGAAATCAAACACATCCAAGGAAGAATTGCTTGAGCACTACCGCGAGATGCTGCTCATCCGCCGATTCGAAGAAAAGGCAGGCCAGCTTTACGGCATGGGTCTGATCGGGGGCTTCTGCCACCTCTACATCGGGCAGGAAGCCGTGGTCGTCGGGCTCGAAGCCGCCGCCGAAGAGGGCGACAAGCGCGTCACCTCCTACCGCGATCACGGTCACATGCTGGCCTGTGGGATGGACCCCAAGGGCGTCATGGCCGAGCTGACGGGCCGCGAAGGCGGGTATTCCAAGGGCAAGGGCGGCTCGATGCACATGTTCTCGACCGAAAAGCATTTCTACGGCGGCCACGGCATCGTCGGCGCGCAGGTGCCGATCGGCGCGGGCCTCGCCTTCGCAGACAAATACCTCGGCAACGACCGCGTGACCTTCACCTATTTCGGGGATGGCGCCGCCAACCAGGGCCAGGTCGCCGAGACCTATAACATGGCAGAACTCTGGGACCTCCCGGTGATCTTCGTGATCGAGAACAACCAGTACGCCATGGGCACCTCGATGAAGCGCGCGACCAAGTCGCCGTCGCTGTGGGAACGCGGCGCGGCCTACGGGATCGAAGGCGAAGAGGTCGACGGGATGGACGTGCTCGCGGTCAAGGCCGCCGGGGAAAAGGCCATCGCGCACTGCCGCGCGGGCAAGGGCCCCTACATCCTCGAGATGAAGACCTACCGCTACCGCGGCCACTCCATGTCGGACCCGGCGAAATACCGGACCCGCGAAGAGGTGCAGAAGATGCGCGACGAGAAGGACCCGATCGAACACGTCCGCGACCTGCTGATCCAGGGCAAGCACGCCTCGGAAGACGACCTCAAGGCGGTCGACAAAGAGATCAAACAGATCGTCAACGACGCGGCCGACTTCGCCCGCGAAAGCCCGGAGCCGGCGCTCGACGAGCTCTGGACCGACATTTACGCATAAGACCGAGGGACGGAGACTAAAGACATGGCAACCGAAATTCTCATGCCGGCCCTCAGCCCCACGATGGAAGAGGGCACGCTGGCGAAATGGCTCGTCAAGGAAGGCGACGAAGTCAAATCCGGCGACATTCTGGCCGAGATCGAAACCGACAAGGCGACGATGGAATTCGAAGCGGTGGACGAAGGCACCGTCGGCAAGATCCTGATCGAAGCCGGGACCGAAGGCGTCAAGGTGAACACCCCCATCGCCGTGCTGGTGGAAGACGGCGAAAGCGCCGACGACATCGACACCGGGTCGAACAAGGCCGCCGCCGAGGCGGATGCGCCGTCGTCCTCCGGCGACGCGCTCGACGACACCGACACCGCCAAACCGATGTCGACCCAGCCGGGCGCATCCGTGCCCGAGCCGGAGCCGGTCGAAGACCCCGAAGTGCCCGAAGGCACCACCTTCAAGACCCAGACGGTCCGCGAAGCCCTGCGCGACGCGATGGCCGAGGAAATGCGCGCCGACGAGGCCGTATTCGTCATGGGCGAGGAAGTGGCCGAGTATCAGGGTGCCTACAAAGTGACCCAAGGCCTTCTGGACGAATTCGGCGAGCGCCGCGTGATCGACACCCCGATCACCGAGCATGGTTTCGCCGGGCTCGCCACCGGGGCCGCGATGGGCACCCTGCGCCCGATCGTCGAGTTCATGACCTTCAACTTCGCGATGCAGGCGATCGACCACATCCTCAACACCGCCGCCAAGACGCGCTATATGTCCGGCGGCCAGATGAGCGTGCCGGTCGTGTTCCGTGGCCCCAACGGCGCCGCCGCCCGCGTGGCCGCCCAGCACAGTCAGGATTATGCGGCATGGTATGCCCAGATCCCCGGCCTGCACGTGGCGATGCCCTACTCCGCCGCCGACGCCAAGGGTCTGCTCAAGACCGCGATCCGGGGCGACACCCCGGTCGTCTTCCTCGAGAACGAACTGCTCTACGGCCAGTCGTTCGAAGTGCCGGAACTGGATGACTACGCCATCCCCTTCGGCAAGGCCCGCATCTGGCAGAAGGGCGACGACGTGACCATCGTTTCCTTCGGGATCGGCATGAAATACGCGCTTGAAGCCGCCGAGGTTCTGGCGGGCGAAGGCATTTCCGCCGAGGTCATCGACCTGCGCACCTTGCGCCCGATGGACACCAAGACCGTCATCGAAAGCGTCAAGAAGACGAACCGCTGCGTGACCGTCGAAGAGGGCTGGCCGACACCGTCGATCGGCAGCTACCTGTCCGCGACAATCATGAAGGAAGCCTTCGACTACCTCGACGCCCCGGTTCTGAACATGACCGGCAAGGACGTGCCCATGCCCTATGCCGCCAACCTCGAAAAACTGGCGCTGGTCACCACCGACGAGGTGGTCGAGGCGGTCAAGTCGGTCTGCTACAAGTAAGGAGAGAGCGCGATGCCTACGGAAATCCTGATGCCCGCCCTCTCGCCCACGATGGAAGAGGGCACGCTGGCCAAATGGCTGGTGAAAGAGGGCGACACCGTGTCGTCCGGTGACCTGCTGGCCGAGATCGAGACCGACAAGGCGACGATGGAATTCGAAGCCGTCGACGAAGGCGTGATCGGCAAGATCCTCGTCGAAGCGGGCAGCGAGGGCGTGAAGGTCAACACGCCCATCGCGGTTTTGCTGGAAGAGGGCGAAAGCGCCGACGACATCGGTGAGGCCTCATCCGGGGCCCCGGCCCCGTCTTCGGACAAGGCCGACGCGGCGCCGAAGGCGACCGAGGAGGCCGCCCCGGCCCCGAAATCCACCGGACCGATCCCCGCACCCAAAGACGACAAGGGCGGGCGCATCTTCGCCTCGCCGCTCGCCCGCCGGATCGCCAAGGATAAAGGGCTCGACCTCGGTCAGATCAAGGGCTCCGGTCCCAAGGGTCGGATCGTCAAGGCCGACGTGCTGGACGCCAAGCCCTCTGCCGCCCCGGCCAAGGACGACGCGAAACCCGCTGCGGCCCCGGCTGGCGGCGGCGGCGGCGCGATGCCTGCCGGGCCGTCCACCGATGCCGTGCTCAAGATGTACGACGGGCGCGAGTTCGAAGAGGTCAAGTTGGACGGGATGCGCAAGACCATCGCCGCGCGGCTTACCGAAGCCAAGCAGACGATCCCGCACTTCTACCTGCGGCGCGACATCAAGCTGGACGCTCTGATGAAGTTCCGCTCTCAGCTGAACAAGCAGCTCGAAGCGCGCGGCGTTAAGCTGTCGGTCAACGACTTCATCATCAAGGCCTCGGCGCTGGCGCTTCAGGCCGTGCCGGATGCCAATGCCGTCTGGGCGGGTGACCGGGTGCTGAAGCTGAAGCCCTCCGACGTGGCCGTGGCCGTCGCCATCGAGGGTGGGTTGTTCACGCCTGTGCTCAAAGACGCGGACATGAAGTCGCTTTCGGCCCTGTCGGCCGAGATGAAAGACCTCGCCGCCCGCGCCCGCGACCGCAAGCTTGCGCCCCATGAATATCAGGGCGGCAGCTTCGCGATCTCGAACCTTGGGATGTTCGGCATCGACAACTTCGACGCGGTCATCAACCCGCCGCACGGCGGGATCCTCGCGGTTGGGTCCGGGGTGAAGAAGCCCATCGTGAACGCCGAGGGCGAGATCGAGGTGGCCACGATCATGTCGGTGACCCTTAGCGTGGATCACCGGGTGATCGACGGGGCGCTGGGTGCCCAGCTTCTTGAGCAGATCGTCCAGAACCTCGAAAACCCGATGATGATGCTGGCCTGATCGGGCCATCTTGCCGGAAATGGGGGCCGCGCGGGCGACTGCGCGGCCTTTTTCATTGAGCGGGGCCGCCCGCAACGGCAGGATCGCAGGCAGGAGGAACCTGTCATGTGGTCACTCGTCGGAGTATTCTTCGCAGCCGCCTTCGCCGTGAACGCGATCCCGCATTTCGTGGCGGGCGTTCAGGGGCGCGCGTTCCCTTCGCCCTTTGCGTCGCCGCCCGGTGTCGGCATGTCCGCCCCGCCCGTGAATGTCCTGTGGGCGGCGGCGAATGCGCTGGCCGCATGGGCGCTCTTCTGTCCCGTGGCGGGCTTCGACCCGGCGCGCACCGGGCATCTGATCGCGGGCGCCGCCGGTGGCCTTGTCATGGCGCTTTTCCACTCGCGCCATTTCGGTCGGGTGATGAAAGAGGCCGGGCGGGACTGACCCAAAAAGAAAGGAGCGCGGGACTGCCATCCCAGCGCTCCATTTTCCTTGATCGGTGCTGCCCGGTTCAGGCCGCGATGGCAACCGCGTAAAGAGCCGCGAAACCGAGTACTGTGGCGATCCACAAACGAAGCATGGTGTTGTCCCCTGTCCTTTTCGTTGTGGCCACACTTTTAGACAAAATGATCCGCGTGTCATTGACACAGATCACGGGTGCGCGAGGTTTCGCCTATGAGACTCGACGACTCGTCTGTCGGCGCGTCTCGCGCGGCGCGGCGTTCCGGCTGGTTATCGGAAAATCACGAAGACTCAATCGCTTGCCGGACACTACGCAGGCGGAGGGGCAAGGCCGGTCTGCCGGTCGAACGCGACCAGTCGCGCCTTCACCTGCTCCGTCCACTCACGACCCATGGTCCGCTGTCCGGGCACAGCGATCGCCGTTCTCGGTGACGTTCCTCTGTCTGCCCCGAACAGCCCCCCGGATACAGAAAGACCCGCGCATCGGCCTGCGCGGGTCTTTCCATTTAAGTCAGGTTTCGTCCGATCAGATGATGATCGCCAGCGCACCGCTGGCTGCGATCCAACCGATGGTGATGAGGGCAAAGGGCTTCATGACTTGGTCTCCCAGGGTTTCGAATGCCCGATCCTGCCGGGCTGTCCCTGAAGAAACGGTAAACGCAGCGCGAAAGTTCCCGTCCGATCCGACTATATGTTGTAAAAATGAAAGCGGCCTCTACAAAGGAGGCCGCATCCGGTCAACTTTTCGGTCGCAGTCACTCTGCGCCGCGGGTGCCCAGAAGCTGGTTCATCGACACCGACGGGTGGTCGCAACCCGCCGTGCCCACCACCTTGGCCGGCACGCCCGCCACGGTGGTCGCGGGCGGCACGTCGGCCAGCACGACCGAACCGGCCGCGATGCGCGAGCAGCAGCCGACCTTGATGTTGCCCAGAACCTTGGCCCCGGCCCCGATCAGAACCTCGTCCGCGATCTTGGGGTGCCGGTCCTCTTCCTCTTTCCCGGTGCCGCCCAGCGTGACCGAGTGCAGCATCGACACGTTGTCGCCCACCACCGCCGTCTCGCCGATGACGATGGAATGGGCGTGGTCGATCATGATCCCCTTGCCCATCCGAGCCGCCGGGTGAATGTCGATCCCGTAGACCTCGGAACAGCGCATTTGCAGGAAATAGGCCAGATCGGTGCGCCCCTTGGCCCAAAGCCAATGGGCCAACCGATGCGCCTGCATCCCCTGAAAGCCCTTGTAGTAAAGGATCGGCTGCAACATCCGCAGCGTCGCCGGGTCGCGTTCCAGCACCGCGTTCAGGTCGGCGCGCGCCGCCTCGACCAGCGTCGGGTCGTCGTCATAGGCCTCGTTCGCGACTTCGCGCAGGACCATCATCGACATTTCGTTGGAACACAGCTTGGCCGCGATGCGGTAACTCAACGCCCGTTCCAGCGTCTTGTGGTGCAGGATACAGGCATGAACCAGCCCGCCCATGAGCGGCTCTTTCGCCACGGCCTCATGCGCTTCCGAGGTGATCCGGTCCCAGACAGGGTCGATCGCCCGGGGTTTCGTTCGCGTTTCGGCCATGCGGGCCTCCATCATGTTGCTGGCTCGTGTTACCCCAGATAGGCTCGCAATTCCAAACGCAAAGAGGTGATGCAAAGGTTCACCGAGATGGATGAGACCACCCTCGCCCGTTACCGCGACGCCCTGATCGCGGCGCTCGACGCGCTGGACGCCGAGGATCGGCTTGGCACGGACGGGCAAAAGACCGTGACGCTGGACCAGCAGTCCGTGGGCCGCCTCAGCCGGATGGACGCGCTTCAGGGTCAGGCGATGGCGCGGGCGACCGCCGCCCGCCGCGAGGTCCAGCGCAGCCGGATCGCCGCCGCATTCGCCCGGATGGAGGACGGCGAATATGGATACTGCACCGAATGTGGAGAAGAGATCGCGAAGGGCCGGCTCGATTTCGACCCTGTCGTGCCGACCTGTATTTCCTGCGCAACAGGCGGCTGAACACGACACGCCCCTTGGCCGGAACGCCGCGTGACGCTTGACCTTCCGGTCAGAAAAAAGGCACCTAGCGCCAAATTTGCCCCGGGGGTTCCGAAACGCGGTCGCCACGTCCGCCCCTCGGCCCCGCCCACTCGGAAGGCTCGTCACATAAACGCGATTGTCGAACATATCGGCGCGGACCATCTGATCCCCGTCTACCCAAGGCCCGCGCCCGCGCAGCCCCGCCCGTCCGAATTCATTCGTCTGGCCCGGCGCGACCTTCTGAGCCTGTGGTGGAACGAGGCCTACGACTACAAGATCATGCCGACCCGCATTTTCGGGCGTCAGGTCACGATCCTCAACAACCCCCATGCCATTCAGCATGTGATGGTGAAGAACCACGACAACTACGAACGCAAAGCCCCGCAGCAACGCCGCGCGCTGGAGCAGCTTCTGGGCGACGGCCTGTTCATCTCCGACGGCGAGACGTGGCAGTTCCGGCGGCGCGAGGTCGCGGCGACCGTGCACCGCCGGAAACTCGACATCTTCGCGCCCGTCATGGTCGACGCGACCGAGGAATTGGCGCAGCACTGGCACCAGATGGGCGACGGGGCACAAGTGGACGCGCTGGTGGAAATGGCCGATCTGACGGCTGAAATCATCGCGCGCGCCGTGTTCGGCAGCAAGCTGGGGCGCGACAAGACGCTCGAAGTGATCCAAGGCTTCACCGACTACCAGAAGGTCGTGAACCAGATCAACGTGGCCTATTTCCTTGGCGCGGACGATGGCTGGCCGCTGTTTCCCGGACCCCGCCGCCGCGCCTCCATCGCGCGTGTGCACCGGGTGATCGACGAGTTGATCGCGCATCACCTGTCGGGTCGCGGCGACCCGAATTCCATGATCGCCATGCTGATGAAGTCGGTCGATCCGCGCACGGACAAGCCGATGACCCCGGTCGAACTGCGCAACGAGGCCGCGACGATCTTCATGGCCGGGCACGAGACCACGGCGGCCACCCTGACATGGGCCTGGTATCTGCTGTCGCGCGCCGAATGGGCCGAAGATCAGCTTCACCGCGAGCTGGACGAGGTTCTGGGCGGGCGCGCCCCGACGCTGGCCGACGTGCCTCGGCTGAAATACACGCGCGCCATCATCGACGAAACGCTACGGCTTTATCCCCCCGTCCCGATCCTCGGGCGGCAGGCGAAGGAAGCCGACATGATCGGCGAGTTCCCGATCGACGCCAAGAGCCTCGTCCTCGTGATCCCGTGGCTTCTGCATCGGCATGAGGAGTTCTGGGAGCGCCCGCATAATTTCGAGCCGGACCGCTTCCTCGACAAGCGGCCCAAGTTCCCCTTCGCCTATACGCCCTTCGCGGTCGGCCCGCGCGTCTGCGCCGGGACCGCCTTCGGTCAGGTCGAGGCGGTTCTGTGCCTCGCCACCCTCGCCCAGCAATTCCGGGTGCGTGTGCCCGAGGGTGCCGATGTGGTGCCCCAGTGCCGTCTGACCCTGCGTCCGCGCGGCGGTCTGCCCGTGACCATCCATCCGCGCCGGGACCGTGGCTAAGCCGGTCAAGAAAGCCGCCCGCCGGTGGCGCCCGGAAACGCCGCCGACCTGGGAAGACTTCAAGGCAGGCGGCGGCAGACGCGCGCGTTGGCGGCGCTATTGGCTGCGCGACACGCGGGACGGGATCGTCGATTACATCATGCACTACGGCCTGCGCCTCGCCCCGCTCGAACTGTGTTCGAGCGTCGGTGACGCGCTTGGGCGCACCGTCGGGATGCGCAACTACGAGCTTCCCGTGAACCGGTTCCGCGCGGTGCTGTCCGCGATCCGCCCCGACTGGTCACCCGACGAGGTCGAAGCCAAGGTCAAGGACGGGTTCGGGAACTTCGGACGCCTGATGACCGAGTTTTCCGTGCTCGACCGCATCTACCCGAAGGGCCGCGTGACGGTTCACGGGTTGGAACATCTCGAAGCGGTCAAAGGAGGGCCCCTGATCCTGCTGGGCCTGCATCTGGGCAATTTCGAGGTTCTGGGCCCCACCCATATCGCCCACGGCGTGAACATCATGGGGGTCTACGAGCCGCCCGACAGCCGGTTTCGCCACGCGCTCGCCATCACCGCGCGCGAACGCTTCGGCGGCAAGGTGTTTCCGGCCGGAGTCGACGGAACCCGCCCAATGATGAAATGGCTGCGCGAGGGCAACGCGGTCCAGATTTTCGCGGACGAATTCATCCACGGCGGCGTGCGCGGCCCGTCGCTTGGGCGTGGCGTCCGTCTCGACGGCAACATCGCCTTCGCGGTGCGCATGGCGCGCAAGACCGGGGCGCAGATCCTTCTGACCCATGCGAAACGGCTCAAGGGCTGCCGGTTCGAGGTGCATTACATCCCCGTCGAAAGCGTCCTGAGCGACGAAAGCCTCGAAGAGGCCGTGACACGGATCGACCTTATCGCAAGCCGCCGGATCTTTGCGCTGCCCGAGCAATGGTACATGGGGCACGAGGTTCGCAATGCCGAGCCGATTGCCAAGGGGCGCCACCGCATCATCGGCGACGCCTGACCCCGATCATCCGCCCACCACGATCCGTGCCCCCGGCCCCGGCCCGAAGCTTTGCGACACCTGCGCGACCTCGATCTCGAACGGGGCGGTCACGCCGTCCGCCGCATGCATCGCGGCGGAATAGGTCCACGCGGCGCTCGTCACCACAACCTCGCGCTTCACCGACCCGCCGTCGATGACCCGCAGGACGTAGGATTCGCTTTCCTCGCCCAGCGGCACCTCGACCCCCTGCCAGCTATCGCCGTCGATCCGCGTGCGCCGCACCCATGTGACCGCGTAGTCGCCGCCTGATGCCCGCGCGGAAACATGCGCGGGCGTATAGGGTCTGAGCCCCACGCCATAGGTGGTGACCACGCTGTGCTCATAGGTCTCGTCGTCGATGGTTTCCGACGCGGGTCCGATCCGGTAGTGCCGTTCCAGCCCGCGCGCCGACAGCGGCAAGTTGAGGGGCGTCACCGCGCTGTCGAGGAATACCACCGTCGATCCCACCGGCCATTCGGCGGGCATCGCCCAGTCGCTCCCGACCTGTCCGCGCAGGCGGCCCGACAGCTCGTACACGTCCTCTTCGACCAGCACCGCGTCCGAGAACTGGAACACCTCCCACCCGTCCGTGTCGCCGAAGCCGATCGCCGCGACGTTGGAACCGCTCAGGATACCGTCCAGACCCGCCGACGACACCGCGCCCTGCGGCAGCCGCACGCGCAGGGCCGGCCCCCGGTCGATCAGGCCGGGGCGTGCCCAGCGCAGCGTGCTTTCGGTGACACCGATCCGGGCCGGTGCGCGGATCACCTGATTGAGCGAATAGCCGTTCTCCGAAGCCGAGGAATACACCGCCACCGGCCCCGGCCACGGGTCCGACGCCACGGCAAGGCGCGGCAGATGCGGCGTCTCCTCCCCGGTCAGAAGCGGCAGGTCGAGGAACACGGGATAGACCGGCACGGCAGGTGTGAACTCCGCCAGCTCGATCTCGCTCTCGACTCCGTCCGAGGGGGTCAGCACGCCCGGTTCGACCCGCACCGCCTGAATCATCTGGACGCCCGCCTGTTCGACATGGTCGATGCGGAAATACCCGGTGCCGTCGGCGGTCTCCAATTCGACCACGTCGCCCGCCCGCCAGCTCAGGTCGGACGGGGCCAGCGCGAACCGCGCCCGGTCGCGCGCCACCCGCGCCTCGGCCAGCCACCGCTCGGTGATCCCCCGCGCCTCGGCTTGCGTCAGGATCATCGGCAGGTCCGAGGACGAGACGGAATGCGTCTCTTCGTCCGGGAAGATCGCCTCGACCGACCGCACCTCATAGGCGGACTCGGACTCCGTGTGGTTCAGACGCACCCGCCCCACCATCTCGGCCTCGGGGGCGCGGGAGAACTCCAGATCGCCCTCGATCTCGTCGGTCGCCACGAACCGCGCCGGGTCGAGCGTGCCGTCAGGCGTGCCCTTACGCGTGAAGAACTCAAGCACCCCCTCGCGCTCCGCCGCCTCGAACCCGTAGGCCAGCATGAGCGGCTGAAGCGCCGTGCGCGCGTCGGTCACCTGATCGACCATGTAGCCGCGCACCAGACCATAGAGCCGCGAGACGTCGAAATGCGTAACGCCGGAGCGCGTGCAGATTTCCGACACGACCGAGGCGAGCGAACGGTTCGACGCCCGACCGTTCAGCCAATGGCCCCGTTCGTAGTTCTCCCAATCCCCCCAGGCGGCCCGCTTTTTCGGGAACCATGGGAAGGGGCGCGCATCCCACGCCCAGACATGGGCGCGGTCCATGTCGATCATCTTCACGCCCGTCAGCTGATGCACGGGATTGTTCGCGGGGTCTTCCCAGAACTCGCGCACCGCCCGCAGATACTGCATCTGCATGAAGTCGTCGCGGTGGCCGTTGGAATAGCGCGGTAGCGAGCTTTCCGAGCTTTTCGGGTCCAGAAACTTGTTCGGCTCGTTCGTGCCCTTGTCGATGGCCGCGCAGCCGTATTCGGTGAACCAGATCGGTTTCGACCCCGCCACCCAGTCGGTCGACGCGGATTGGCGCACGCCGCCGATCCGGTTGTGATGCTCGTTCTCCCACCAGCCCCGGATGTCCTTGTAACGCCAGACCCACGGCTCATTGTGCGCCCCGTCTGTGATCGGGGTGCGAAGCTGCACCTCGCGCGCTTCCGGCGCGTGGTAATACCAGTCGTACCCCTCGCCCCCCATGACGTTCGATTTCAGGTAGTTAAGGTTGTATACCGACCCCCAATGCGCGTCCGCGTGATCCTCGCCCTCGCGCCAGTCGGAGACGGGCATGTAGTTGTCGATGCCGATGAAGTCGATGTTCGGATCGGACCAGAGCGCGTCGAGGTGAAAGAACACGTCGCCCGACCCGTCCTGCGGGTGATAGCCGAAGTATTCCGACCAGTCGGCGGCATAGCTGATCTTGACGCCCGGCCCGAGGATCAGGCGCACGTCATTCGCCAGCGCCTGCAACTGCTCGACTACCGGAAAGCTGTTCCCTGCGCCCCGGATCTGGGTCAACCCGCGCAGTTCCGAGCCGATCAGGAAGGCCTCGACCCCGCCCGCCTGCGCGCAGATCGTGGCGTAGTGCAGGATCATCCGGCGATAGGACCATTCATAGGGGCCGATGTAGTTCACCGTGCCGTCGACCGGGATGAAGTGATGCGGCTGGGCATTGCCGAAGAACGCCGCAACCTCGGCCGCCGCCGCTGCCGTCCCATCGGGCGACCCCGCCTGCCCCGGCGCCTTCGACGTGGTGATCCGCCCGCGCCACGGCAGGCGCGGCTGATCGCCCGCACCCGTCCAAGGGTCGGTCAGCCCATTGCCGTCCATCTGCTCCATCAGAATGAAGGGGTAGAACGTGACCGCCTTCCCTGCCTCCTTCAACCGCGTGATCGCCTGATAGACCGAGAAATCGGTGGGCGTGCCACCATAGACGGCGCGGTCCCCGTCGTAAGGCACGAGCGACGCGCCCTCCCGGTCCAGCCCCGACACCTGCCACGGCATCTTGATCCCGTCCCGGTCCTTCTGATCCACGCGCGGCGCGATCTCGCACTGGTCCGCGCGCAGGTCGGTGCCGAACCATGAGACGACCAGCGACACGGACTCGCAGTTGGGCAATTCGCCCTCCAGCATCGCGAGAGACGCCTCGAAATCCGGTTTGCCCAGCGGTGTGTGCTTGTTCGCGGGCGTCCGTTTTCCCGGCTCGCCGCCGAAATGCACCACATCCGTCGCCAGCGCATATTCCCCGCAGCCGGGGATCATCGCGACCGCCTTGGTCCCACGGGCAAGGTCCGGGGTCTCGCCGGGCTGTTCGGGGCGGAACACCTCGAAATTGAAGACCGGGATGCGGTTGCCGTATTGCGTGATGTCGAGGTTTTCGATCACCACATAGGCGGTGCCGCGAAACGCGGGTGTCTTGCCCGCGCCCAGCGCGGCCTCGAGCGCCGGGTCGGGCATCTGCGCTTCGTCCCCCGGATAGACGCGCATCGTCAGGTGCTTGGGTTTCACCTCTTTCCCGTCCGCCCAGATCCGGCCGACATGGGTGATCTCGCCCTCGCACAGCGCGATGGCGAGCGACACGGAGTAGGAATACTCGGTCACCGTCGGCCCCTTGGGGGCGAGGAAGCCCTTGCCCGACCCCTGCGCCTCGCCATCCGTGATGGTCCGGTTCTCGCGCACCTTGCCCGACCAGATCACCTGACCGCCCGTCCGGTAGCGGCCATAGACCTGACCCACGGGCGCGCCCTCGGAGACGCCGGTGATGCGCAGGCGGTCGACCTTGCCGGTTTCGACCGGCTCGGACCCGGTGCTCATCAAGCGGTTGTCGATCATGCGCCCGGCGATGGCGCCGACCGCGCGGCCGATCACGACCGAGGACAGGCCCAGAACCGAGCCGCCGATGGATGCGCCAAGGCCCGCGCCGATGGCGGACAGAACGATGGTGGCCATATGCTACCCCCTTTCGGGAAAACGGAACGTGCCGACGATGCGGCGGCGCCACGGGGCGGAAAGCGAGCTTTCGACAACCCCGTGACCGGAATAGGCGTGGATGAAGGTCTCGGACGTCGCGAGCACGCCGAGGTGCTTCGCCACCCCCTTGTCCCGCATCCGGAACAACAGAACGTCGCCGGGATCGGGGCGCTCGACGTGGGTCAGAAGCGCGGTGGCGGTGCGCATGAGCACCTCGTCACGCGACGGCTCCGACCAGTCGGGCGTGTAGGGCGGGATCGCCACCGGCTCCCCCCCGTAAAGCGCGCGCCAGATGCCACGAATGAGGCCCAGACAATCGGTGCCAGCCCCCTTGCAGGAGGCCTGGTGACGATAGGGCGTGCCGATCCATGTCCGCGCCTCGGCCAGCGCATCGGCCCGGATCACTTGCCGCCCCCGGTTTCATCCACCGTCGTCCCCTGCACCGGGACCGACAACAGCCGATCCTCGCCGGGAATGTGGGGGAAGCCCCGGAAATTGACGATATTGTCGAAGCGGTCGCGGCAAGTCTGGTGCCGCTTGTCGCAGCCCGCCTCAATCCGAACGCGGTCGCCCACGCGCATCGGCGCGCGCAAGGCCTGCCACAGTTCGACCACCCGGCCCCCGGCCCCGATCCCATCGTTCTTGATGACACCGACAAGACCCTTTGCGCCACCGTCCAGCACGGTAAACCGCCCCTTCTCGAACCACCGCTCCGGCTGTTCGCCCGCCCCGTCGAGGGTGAAACGCACATCGTCTTCGATGGCGACCACCGCCAGCTCCGCGGAAAACCCCGGCTGGTCCGTGTCGAAGCGGCAGCGCCCGTCGCCCAGCACCGCCGAGCAGGCCGATTGATAGACCCGACCCTGCGGGCGGTTCAGCGTTTCGGTCAGCCCCAGCAACTCGGCCCGGAACGCACCGCCGGAGCGCGTGATTTCGCCCAGCGCGCCGCGAAACTGCAAAAGCCGCTCATCCGGGTTGGCCCAGTTCACAAGCCACGCCTCGACGCTGGCCCCGTCGAAGCGGCCCGCGCGAATGTCGGCCTCGGTGACCGAGGCATCCGACAGCGCGCCCAGCGCCTCGGTATTGTCGATGGCAAGCCCGGTGGTCTGCATGATTGCGTGCGCCGTCAGCCCGGTATCGGCCCGGTAAACAACGCCGCCGAACGCGACATCGGTGTCGTGATCGGTGAATCCACGCACCCAGCCATCCTTGCGCCTGAGCAGCCAGCAGCGCGCAAGCGTCGTCAGCCCGGATTGCAGGTGGTCCAGAAAGTCCTCGGTCAATGCCATCAGACCCGCACCTCCACCACTGGCACGTTCGGCACGTCGCCCGCCTGGAACGAGGCGACCGAGGTCTGGATGCGGTCGGTGTCGAAGCGCACCGGCACGTCGAACTCGAACCCCGCAGTGACCTCGGCCCCGATGGGGGGCGGGTTCACGAACGTCACCTCTCCCGTGGCCAGATCGACGGTGTAGTCGATGGTCTCGATCTTGGGGTCGCCGCCAAGCCCGATCTTGACGCTGCCCGCCACCGGCTTGCGGATCGGTCGGGCATAGGTGTTGGTCCCGCTCTCATAGGTCTTCACGACCTGAAACACCGTCGTCTCACCATCGCCCGTACCAAGTCGCTGGTCGCGATACTCCGGGTCTTTCGACGGCAGGCTGGACTTGAAGTCCGACCAATCCTTCCAGCGGAACCCGAATAGCTGCCCGCGCCGCGCCTCGAAGAACGCGATCAGCACCTCGATATCGTCGAGCGAGCGCATCCCCATCCCCGCGTCATAGCGGCGGCGGCTGTGCGCCCACGGCGTGTTGCGCTCTTCGAACCCGTTGGCAAGCGTGACGACCTCGGTGCGCCGCTCCGGCCCACCGACCGAGCCGAAGCTCAGGTTGGGGGGAAATCTGACCTCGTGGAAACTCATGGCACCCTCCTCAGCTATAGCGACGCCCGCGCCCGAGCATGCGGTTCACCTGCGCTGCGACCTGCCCCTGCGAGCGGCGGAAACTCTCCGCATCCGGCGTCGTGATGTTCATAGTGACGTGGACGCTGCGCCCACCTTCGGCGCGCACGCCCAGCTTGCCGTCGCGGCCACGGGTCAGGGGCATGATCGCCTCCGGCCCCGCCTCGCCCATCAGGCCCGTGGCCCCGCGCATGGGAAAAGACACCGGGCCGTTCACGATTCCGCCGTTGGCAAAGGGCATGACACGGCCTTGGGCAAAGGCGCCGCCATTGGCATAGGGCAGAAAGGCGTTCATCACCGTGCCCAGCCCCTGCCCCAGAATGCCGCCGAAATGGCTGACGAGCGGGGACACGGCGGCGTCATAGACCGTGTCCAGCATCGACCGGCCCAGCGATTGCAGCGCCTGTTCGGCATTCATCGAGCCATAGACCAGCCCGTCCAACGACTTGCGCAACCCCCGCGTCATGCCGGACGACAGGCCCGACACATCGGTGTTGAGCTTGTCGAAGGTCGCGCCCACACGCTCGATCTCGGCCGAGAAATGCGCGGTCAGCGCCGTCGCCCCCTGAAGCGAGCCTTCCAGCGCCGCCACCTGATCGTCGAATGCATCAAGGCTTTCAATGTCCGCCATCGGTCATCTCTCCTGTATCTGCGGGCGTGTCGGGAAAAGCCCGCGCCAGATCTTCCAGCCGCGCCCGGTCGAGCGGCCCCGCCGCCCCGTCCCGGCCCAGCATCAGCGTGAGTTCGGCGGGCGTGAGCGTCCAGAACTCATGGGGGCGCAGGCCCAGCCCGCGCATCCCCAGCCGCATCAGGCCGGACCAGTCGAAGCCGCTCATTCCACCTCCGGCAGGCTGAAGGCGCGCAGGATGAGTTGCCCGGCCACGCGGGCGGCCTCCATCGGGCCACCCGCGATCTCGGCGGCGGCAAGATCCATCGCCCCGTGTCCGCCACCGCGCAGGCCGGCGACCAGCACCGCGATCACGTCGCGTGCCGAAAACCGCCCGCCCTCGAACCGCTCGACAAGGGCCAGAAGGCTGTCCGCCCCCAGCCGCTCTTCGAGTTCCGCGAGCGCCCCAAGCGTCAGCTTGAGCACGCGCCGCTCCCCGTCGATGGTCAGCGCCACCTCACCCGTCCACGGATTGGCCATGTCAGAGCGCCGTGAAGCTAAGTTCGCCCGCCGAGGCCATCGACATCTCGAACGTCGCCTCGCCGTTGTGGCTCCCGGCATATTCGATGCCGGTAATCATGAAAGCGCCCTGAAGGATGCCGAAGTCGGGGACGATCACCTGAAAATCAGGCACCTCCCCGTCGAAGAAGATCTGGCGCGCGCGGGCATCGGTCGCGTCATCCTTGAAGATGCCCGATCCGGCGATCGACGCGGATTTCACCCCCGCGCCGCCCAGAAGCTCGCGCCAGCCGCCCTGGCTTTCGAGCGAGGTGACATCGACGCTTTCGGCGTTCAGGCTGATCCGTGTGGCCCGCAGGCCCGCGAGGGTCGAGAAGTTACCGGTGTCGTCCATGTCGATCTTGATGAGTAGGTCTTTGCCGTTCTGTGCGGTCATGACGGGTCTCCGTTGGTGTGAGGTCAGCTATCTTCGACCCGCGCCCGAAAGCGCAGATCGATGCGCCGCATGTCGGCGTCCTGCACCCGGCGCGCCCGGGCACGGTGGAAATTGAGCGAGACGAGCGTGCCCCGCGACAGGATCAGCGAGGCATCGACAAGCGCGTCGGACACCGCCGCCGCGACCTGTTTCGCCGTGGTGAAACCGGCGGCATCCGAGACGACCGAGATCGTCACCTCGTGCAGCGCGCCGTGGTCCGACCCATCCGCCGCATCGCGCACGTCTTCGGGTCCGAGCGCCACGTAGGTCACCCCGGTCAGTCCCGGCGGCACCGCATCATAGATCGCGGTCCCCACGAGGGACGCGAGTGAACTGTCCGCCGTAAGCCTTTGATAAATCGCCTGTTGCAGCGCCAGCGCCGTGCCATAGCTCATACCGACACCTCCTCTTGCGCGAAGCAGGTCAGGTACCGTGCGGAATGATCCGCCTCGGCCACCGCGACGATACGGAAAAGCCGCGCTCCGGCCCGGAACCGCTGCTCCGGCTTGGGGCGCGAGGGCGACCCATGCGGGGCGGCGCGCACCGTGATTTTCCACGAGATCGTGGAGGCGGTCATACTTTCGACCGCACGTTCGCGCCCGGTGCCCGCCTTGATATTCGCCCAGAGCGCGCCGAGCTCGACCCAGGTGCGGGTGAAGCCTCCGGCCCCGTCGGCCACGTCGACCGGCTCTTCCAGCGTGAGCCTGCGATTGAGAACCGGCGCCTTCATGCCCGCCCCCCGCCGAAGATACGCAGGTCGCGGTAGCGTTCGGTCAGCGCGGTCACGTCGCTCGGCAAACGGTCGGCGGCGGGATCTGCGCGATCCTCGTAATACTGGGCCGCCAACAGGATGATCGCGTGGCACAGATCGCCCGGCAGGTCGCCCCAGGTCGGGCCGAACCCGGCGTCGAACGAAATCAACGCCTTGCCGTTCACCGGGATCGGCGGCAGCAGGAACCCTGTGGACACCAGCCGGGGCCGATGCGTGTCGGGCACGAGCGTGTAGCGCGCCGGATCGACCACCTCTTCGTCGCCGTAACGGTCGACGATGGTCAGCGCATTGATCGCCGAGACCGGCGCGATGGGCAGCGTCTGGGAGGCGAGGTCGCGCCATGCGGTCGTCGTGAACGCGAAGGCCCGCGTCAGCGTCGCCTTGGTCGTGCGCGCCTCGATCGCCGCAATGGCCGCCCGCAGGTAGGACCCGAGCACGCTTTCCTGCACGTCGTCGTCGGCGAACCCTGTGCCGAGCCGAAGGTGCTCCTTGAACGCCCAGACCGGCAGGGCGCTGCTCTCGATCGTGGTCTGCTCGACTAGCATCATGGATTTACTCCGAAATTCGGGCCCCTCGCATCGATGGTAGGGCGCGCGCCTTCCAAGCCGCCCGGACGGAGGGGGAGCAGCAGGACGGCAAGGAGGTTCGGGCGCGCGCCCGTCGCCGCACCCGCCCGGTCCGGACGGATGCGACGGTCCGCTGACTTACGAGGTCGCGAATTTGAGCAGCTTGATCGCGGCGAAATCGCTCACGTCGCCGCCCACGCGCTTGGTCGCATAGAACAGCACATGCGGCTTGGCCGAGAACGGGTCGCGCAGGATGCGGGTGTCGGGGCGTTCGGCCACGGTATAGCCCGCGTGGAAATCCCCGAAGGCAATGGACATGGAGCCCGAGGCGATGTCCGGCATGTCCTCGACGATCAGCACCGGATAACCCGCAAGACGCGCAGGCGCCTCGGCGGCCAGACCGTCGGACCACAGGAACCGGCCATCGGCATCCTTGAGCTTGCGCACCGCGCCCGCGGTCTTGGAGTTCATCACGAAGGACGCGCCCGCGCGGTATTCGGCATCCAGCGCGTAGATCAGATCGAACAGGCAATCCGCCGGGTCGATCCCGTTGAACGTGCCGTCCGCGCCGGACACGACATAGCCGATGTTGCCCCAGGTCCAGACATCCTCGTCCACCGTCGGGTGGGTGAGGAAGCCGGTGGGCTTGTCCACCCCGTCGCCCGAAACGAAGGCCGCCGCTTCGGCGCGCGCGAACTTGTCCGCGATCCGGCTGGCCAGCCAGGTTTCGATGTCGAAGGCGCTGTCGTCCAGCAGCCGCTGCGACGCCTTGGGCAGCGCCGAAAGCTCGTGCAGCGGGATGGTGATGCGCTCGATGCTCGGCGTCGCGGTCTCGGACGACGGATCGGTCTCGGTCGCCCAGCCGGAGCCGAGGTCGCCGTGGTCGATCAGCACGTCATAGGACGTGGACTCGACGTTCACCACGTTGGCCACGGCGCGCAGCGAGGCGTTCGAACGCAGCACGCTCTGGATCACGTCCGCCGTCTTGGGGTCGACCAGATAGCCGCCATCGCCCGCAACGGCGGTCGACAGGCTTTTCTCTTCGATCACGATACCGCGCAGGGCATCGTCGTCACCCGAACGCACGTAGGCCTCGAAGGCTTTCTGGTGCGGGGCCTCGGTGTCGGCGGTCCGGGACAGAACCGGGCGCGCGGGGGAAAGGGATTTACGATCCAGCATGGTCAGTCGCTCTTCCTGTTGTTGAAGTCTGGTCTCAATGTCGTCGTTGAACGACCTGATTTCGCTCACGAAACGCGTCAGGGCGGTCTTCACCTCCCCAGCCGGGCCCGCCGTCTGCGGCATGTCCGACGGCGCGTGCGCCTTGGTCTCTTTCGTCATCATTCGGTCCTGTTGCGAGAGAGGGTGTGATCGCCGCCCGAGCCGTGCCGGGTCAGCATCAGGCGCGCATCGTCGATGATGTGCGCCAGTTGGCGAAAGCCGGCATCCTCGGGCGCATCGCCCTTGGCCCCGACCCGCGCACTGGGCAGCATGGGGAAGGTCACAAGAGACACTTCCCAAAGCTCCAGTTCGGTGAGGAGCCGTTGGCCCCGGTCGTTCTTCGCCGCCTTCACGGTGCGATAGCCGATGGACAGACCGTCGATGGCCCCGGCCTCGATCAGTCTCGCCGCCTCGCGCCCTTTGGCGACGTCGGTCAGAATGCGGCCCTTGACGTAAAGCCCGCGCGCATCCTCGCGCACCTCGTCCCAGACCCCGATGGGCTGGGCCGGGTCGTGCTGCCAGAGCATCTTGACGTGCCCACCGTCGCGGGCGAGCGCCGTCAGACAGGCGGCATAGGCCCCCTTCTGCACGATATCGCCACCCCGGTCGGCCTCGCCGAAGAAACTCGCGTAGCCTTCGATGGCGATGCCGTCGGTGACCTCCTGCGTCTCGCCAAGGGCGACGAACTTGTGCTCCAACCAGAACGGCATGTGATAATCACTCATCCTCGGTCTCCTCGGTGGGGGGTGTGAGCGGCGGCAGACCCAGAAGGCTGCGTTTCTCGTCGTTCGTCAGGAAATCGGCCTGCGTCACCCGCGCCCATTGCTGGTCGCGCTCGGCGGCAAGCGCGGGCACCTGGTCGAGGTCGGGTTTCAGCGTCACGGTTTCGCCCGCGAAGCCCGACAGCCAATGCGACAGGGTCGCGGCGACCTTGGAGGCGAGCGGCAGCACCGTCAGTCGGTAGAACGCCCGGTTCGCCTCCTGATAATTCGCAAAGGTCGCATCGCCGGGGATGCCTAGCAGCATGGGCGGCACGCCGAAAGCGGTCGCGATCTCACGCGCGGCGGCCTCCTTGGTCTTCTGGAATTCCATGTCCGACGGGCTGAACCCCATCGGCTTCCAGTCGAGCCCGCCTTCCAGCAGCATCGGACGCCCGGCATTGCGCGCGCCGATGTGATGCGCTTCCATTTCGTTCAGCAGCCGGTCGTATTGATCCGGGGTCAGCGTCCCCTGCCCGTCACTGCCCGAATACACGATTGCGCCCGAAGGCCGCGCGGCATTGTCGAGCAGCGCCTTGGACCAGGCGGTGGCCGAGTTGTGCACGTCCAGCGCACTCGCCGCCGCCTGCATCGGGGACAGGCCGTAGTGATCGTCCTGCGGGTGGAACGTGCGCACATGGCAGATGGGCGACAGGCCCTCGCCGATGTTGAACCGGTGTTTGCGCGCGCCCACGGTGTAGTCATAGGCCACCGGCCAGCCATCGGCGCCGGGGACGAGGCTCATGCGGTCCGAGCGCAGCACATGCAATTCCATCGGCACGCCTTCGTCGCCGCCCACCGCCTCGACATAGCCGTTGCCGGACAACAGCACCTGACCGAACAGCGCCTCCAGCAGCTCGGCGCGGCCCTGCGCCGGGTTCGGCCGGGTCACCAGATCGAGCACCGGGTGCGTCTCGTAGCGTTGGAACGTGTCCTGAAGCACGAGCGGCAGGGCAGCGGCGGCTTCCGCGATCAGCTTGACCGCGCGAAAGCCGACCGGGTTCCCGGTGAAGCCGTTTTTCGTCAGGTTCACGGTGTCGCGCGGGCCCCAGACGACGCGGCCCGAGCCGCGATAGGCGATCACAGGACCGGTGGCCGAAGCCTTGGTCTCGGCGGGCGCAACCGGGCCCTTCTTCAGGAAATCGAATACCGCCATCGGCGCGTGCTCCTCGTTCCGTTCGCGGGCCTTGCCCGCACATCTGTCCCGTCCGCGTGGGGCGCTTGCCCTGTCGCGGCGGATCGTTCCCTTTTAAGATCAGCACCTTACCCGGCGCGACGTCGGCGAATTCCGACTTTGGACACCCTCGCAGAAAGGGTTAAAGAAGGGTTTAAAGCAGCGTACGCACCTGCGGCCGCCGCCATTTCGCGCCCGGTTCGACGACAAGATCGGTCAGCGCCCAGACCAGCGCATCCACCCGGTCCGGGCTGCCTTTGCCCTCGAAGCCCTGCACCGTCATCAGGCACATCTGGTCCTCGAGATCGCCCAGACCCCGCAGATGCGACACGCGCCCCTGCTCATACAGCGCGGCCACGGGTTCGGCCCGCGCCGACTTGCCCTTGGCCGCCCGCACGCCGCGAAAGGGCACCAGCGGGTCGATCTGGCGGATCACCGTCTCGACCAGATCGCCGCCCTGATTGACCTCGGCCACCAGCCGGTCCGCGCCATATCGCTCCATCGCGTCCAGCGCGGCGCGCGCCCAGTCGATGGGCTTCGCGGCCTTCACGCTCGCGTCTTCCAGCACCACCGCGCGCCACGCGCCCGGTGCGCCCTCGGTCACAGCCCCGGCCACCACGATCCCGCATTCGTCCGATCCCGCGTGACCCGTGACAGGCGGGTCCACCGCGACCACGATCCGCGACAGCGGCGGCGGCCCGTCGATCCGGCAATCCTCCAGCATCGCCGTCGACCAGAACGCCCCCTCGCGGTCGTCGAGCAGAACGCCCTCCAACTCCTGCCGCCCCAGCCGGGTGCCGCCATAGCGGGCCTCGATCTCTTCCAGAAAGCTTTTCGCCAGATTGGCCCGGTTCGCCGCCGTCGGCGCATGGGTCGTCACGGTCGAGGACAGGGTGAGCAGGCGCCGCAGAATCGGCACGTCGCGCGGCGTGGTCGTAACGACCTGCCGGGGATGGTCCCCCAGCCTGAGCGCGAATTGCAGCATGTCCCAGGCGTCATCGACCTTTTTCCACTTCGCCAATTCGTCGGCCCAGGCGGCATCGAACTGCGGCCCACGCAGCCCCTCGGGTTCCGAGGCGGAAAAGGCCGTCGCGGTCGCGCCGTTCGGCCACACGAGCCGCCGTTTCGTCGCTTCCCACGCCGGGCGGCGGTCGGGCGGCGCGCAGGCCACGATCCCGCTGTCGCCGAACACCATCACGTCGCGCACCTGATCGAAGGTCTCGCCGATCAGGGCCACGCGCCCGGCCCGTCCCGGCGACAGGGGCGCAGGCCCCTCGACCTGCGCGCGCACCCATTCGGCCCCGGCGCGCGTCTTGCCCGCACCGCGCCCGCCCAGGATGACCCAGGTGCGCCAATCCCCTTCGGGCGGCAGCTGATGATCCAGCGCCCAGAACTCGAACACGTAAGGCAAAGCCACCAGCGCCGCGTCGTTCAACGTCTCCAGAAACTCAATCTGTTTCGAGGGAGTCAGCGATGCGAGCCAGTTGGCGTTGAAGGTCGGTTCGGACCTTGTCGAGGTCGATTTCGGAAAGGTCATCGGCGGTATCCTTGAACAGGGCATCGAGACGGGCGCTTTCATCGCGCAGCGCAACCGCCGCCTTGGTCAGCAACTTCGACCAGTCCACCGTGTCGTTGGCCGCCGTCACCTCGCCCGTCTTCAACGCTTCGGTCAGGTCGTTCATCGTTTTCAGCGCCCGCGCGAACTGATCCGACGCGATCTTGTGGATCGCAACCGGGTCGGACGGATCGTCCGGGTCTGGCACATATCGCGTATTGTCGTCGGTCATGGACGGCTCCGGCATCGGCGCAGGTTCGGTCGGTTGCGCTCTGGACCGGCAGTCTGGCGAATTCGGGTGACGCTTGGGGAAACCCGCCGCACGGCGAATTAGGACGTATACAAGTGATTCTCTCCCCGACGCCGGTTTCGCGCCCGGAAAATCGCCGACAATCAGGCACATATCGGCGAAAACCCGCGTTCGGACACCAAATCCGCCGACCGCCTGACCCATCCCCGTGCTTTCCCTTCCCAAGCCCGCGCTCCTGCGATAGTTTCCCAAAAACTCCGGGGACTTGGCCCCGAGATCGACTGACATTGCACCGGGCACACCACAGGCCATGAAGCCGAATTTCGCGCTTGATTTCACCCATGACGGCATCCGCCTCCTGTTTCGCGCAGCGGGCGGCTGGGGCTATGTCGGGGAAGTGGCGCTGGACGATCCGAAGATGTCCGAGCATCTCAAGGCCCTGCGCGCGGTGGCCGAAGAGCTGGGCGACGGCACCGTCACATCCAAGCTCATCATCCCCGACAGCCAGATCCTCTATACGACGCTCGAAGCGCCCGGCCCCGACGATGTGGCGCGCGAAGTGCAGATCCGCGTCGCACTCGAAGGGCGCACGCCCTACCCGGTGTCCGAGCTTGTGTTCGACTGGCGGGCCGAGGGCGATGTCGCCCGCGTCGCCGTTCTGGCCCATGAGACGATGGAAGAGGCCGAAGGCTTCGCGTCGCAATTCGGGTTCAACCCGGTCAGCTTCGTCGCGCGCCCGGCCAATGGGGCCTTCTCGGGTGAGCCGTTCTTCGGCAAGACCAAATCCGCGCCGCGCATTCTGGGTGGCAACGAGCGCGTCACGCCCGATGCGACCCCGGTGCCGCGCAATCCGCGCCAGATCGACTTGCCGGGCGGCATGTCCGTGCCCGCGCCGACGACGCGCCCCGAACCCGTCACGGCGCAGCCCGAACCCGAACCCACGCCCGCCGAACCCGAGCAATCCGCACCCGCGCGCCCGATGCCGGACCCGACGCCCGCGTCGCGCCCTTCGGACCGTCCGGCGCTGGATGCCTTCCCGCGCGATCCCGGTGCGGACGAAACCGGCGAGGCCACCGCCCCCCGTGCGCCAGCGGCGGCGCGCAAGCCCCGTGCTACCTCGGCCCCGCCCGTGCTCGCGCCGTTCCCGCCGACGCCGGACGACCCCACGGAAATCAGCGCCAAGCCAGCCTACAAACCGATCCAGCGGTCGCAGCCCGCCCCCGCACCGGACCGGCCGAAAGCGCCCGCCCCGGCGCGCGATCCCGAACCCTCCAAGGCCGCGCCGACCCCGGCGCCCAGCGTCGCCGCTCCGGCCACCGAGCCCGAAACGCCGTCGTTCACGTCCCGCCGTGGCGCTCCGGCACCGGCGGCTCCTGCCCCGCGCCCCGCGCCGACCGCATCGGCCGGGGTGACCGAGCCGCGCATCTCGGACATCGACGACAGCGCATCGACCCCCGCCAAGGGTGACGATGCCGCCCAGAAGCCAAAGCCCCTCGTCATCGACGACACCCGCCCCGCCCCGCGCGGCCTGTCGGGCGAGGCCGAGACGCGCCGACAGGCGATGGCACGTGCCATCAGCGCACCGACACCGACGCCGGGCGAGGAAAAGCCGGGCCTGTTGTCGCGGGTGTCCTCCGGCATCAGCGGCCTTTCCTCATCCGCCGGGTCGCGCCTGCGCCGCCCGACGAAGGACGAGGCGACGACACCGCTCGCCCCGCTCCCCGCACCGCCTGCGGACCTCGACGACCCTGCCCCGGCCCCCGCCGCGAAAACACCCGATCCGGGCCCTGCAAAGCCTGCCAAGGCGGACAAGCCGAAGCGTGCGCGCAAGGAAAAACCGAAGGACAAGGAACTCGACGCGCGCTCGAAAGAGGCGGAATCGCTGACCGTCTTCGGCGCGCGCCGCAACCAGGCCACGCAACGCGGACGCCCGCGTTACATGGGCCTGATCCTGACCCTCGTCCTGCTGCTTCTGATGGCGGCCGCCGCGCTCTGGTCCACCGTCTTCCTCGACGACCAAGAGGTGACGCTGTTCAACCCGGACCCGGCCACGACACCGGCGGAAACCCCGGTGGCGACGGAAGACCCCGCTGCCTCGACCGAAGCCGCCGTCGACCCTGAGCCAGAGCCCGAGCCGACCGTCGACACCGCCAGCGTTCTCACCGCCGAAGAGGCCGAAGCCCAATACGCGGTCACTGGCGTCTATCAGCGCGCGCCCGATCCGTTGGGCGAACCCGAAACGGCACGCGGCGACGATGTCTATGTCGCCTCCATCGACCCCGAGATTTCGGCAAGCGATGCTTTGGCCCTGCCCGATCCGGGCACCGTGGCCGAAGCTCCGACCGATGCGCCGATACCGCCACCGCCCCCCGGAACATCCTTCGACCTCAACGAAGATGGGCTCGTCATTGCCACGCCGGAAGGGGCCGTTTCCCCCACCGGCGTGATCGTCATTCAGGGCCGCCCCTCCGTGGTGCCCGCGCCGCGCCCCGAAGGCATCGTGCCCGAGACGCAGGACGATGCGGCCCTCGACCTGCCTGCCGAGACCCCGACGATCTCCCCGCAGGCCCGGCCCGACAACCTCGCGGAACTCACCGAACGCGCGCAGTTGGGCGGGTTGAGCCGGGACGAACTGGCCGAACTGCGCCCCCGCGCCCGGCCTGACCGGCTCGACACGCAAGCCGCGCCCGACACGCGAACCGCCGCGCTCGACGATGCCGTGGAAGAGGCGCTGGACACGCCCGAGACGACGGCAGAGGCCGAGCAGACCGCCGTGATCGAAAACGCGACCGAACTCGCCGTGCTCACCTCCATGCGTCCGGGCCAGCGCCCGTCGAATTTCGCAGCCCTCGTGGAACAGGCCGTGCAGAGCGCCCAGAACGACGAAGAAGCGGCGGACGAGGCCGAGGACCACTCCGACGGCACCACCGTCGTGGCCGCCGCCGTGCAATCGAACCAGCCGATCATCCCGTCGTCGGCATCGGTCGCGCGCACCGCCACGATGAAGAACGCCCTCAACCTCGGTCGGGTCAACCTGATCGGCGTCTACGGCTCGTCCTCGTCGCGCCGCGCGCTCGTGCGGATGGGCAACGGGCGCTATGTGAAGGTGTCGGTCGGTGACCGGCTCGACGGCGGACAGGTCGTCGCGATCTCGGACACCCGGCTCGTGTACCAGAAAGGCGGGCGTCAGTTCGCGCTCGACGTTCTGCCGCTGGGCTGACCCGGATTAACCGCGCGACAACTCTTCACGGATAAGACCGACATGACAGCCGGACTGGCGCGTGTTGGAGCTTTGGGCCGTGACAATTCAGGATAGACGACAGGAGTTCCGCCCAACATCGGGTGAGGCTCCTTTCAATCTGGACGAGGTGTTCTTTTCGCGCACCGATGCCCGCGGCGTGATCGAATCCGGCAATTACGTGTTCCGCCGCGTAGCCCATTATGAATGGGACCGCCTGCTCGGCGCTCCGCACAAGATCATCCGCCACCCCGACATGCCGCGCGCGGTCTTCTGGCTCTTGTGGGACACGATCAAACAGGGTCGGCCCATCGGGGCTTATGTGAAGAACCGGGCCGAGGACGGGCTTTATTACTGGGTGTTCGCCGTCGTGATGCCGAATGGCGACGGCTATCTTTCGGCCCGCATAAAACCCACGAGCCCGCTCTTTCGTACGGTCGAGAAAGAATACGCCGCGCTGCGCGAGGTCGAGCTCACCGAAAAGATCGAGCCGGAGGAAAGCGCACGCCGCCTGCTGGCCCGTCTGGCCGAACACGGCTTTCCGACCTATGCCGAATTCGCGGCCCATGCGTTGTCCGAGGAACTGACGGCGCGCGACACCGGCCTCGGTCGCCCGACCGACCCCCGCATGGATGCGCTGCGCGACACGATGGGCCATGCCGAAGCGCTCAAGACCGAGACCGAGGGGCTGATCCGCGACTTCAACGCCATGCGCACCGTGCCCCACAACCTGCGCGTCATCGCCTCGCGCATGGAACCCACGGGCGGACCGATCTCGACCCTGTCCAAGAACTACGGGATCATGTCGCGTGATATGTTCGAATGGTTCGAGGCGCATGTTCTGGGCGAAGACAGCAACTTTTCGTCGATCCAGTCCTCGGTGATCCAGACCCTGCTGATCCAGGGACTTTCGCGCCTTCTGAACGCTTGCGACCTGCAACTGACCTTCGAACGGCGCAAGCTGGGCCACACCGACCTTGAAACCGAGCGCGAGATTCTTCGAAATCTCGTCGACGCCTACAAGGTCGAGGCGAGCAAGGCCATCTCGCTCGTGCAGGACGAGGCGCGGCGCATCCTGTCGGCCTGCGACACCATGGAACGTCATGTGCTTGGCCTGTCGACCACCCGCGTCATGTGCAAGATCGAGGGCGCGCGCCTGCCGAAATCGGGTGAAAGCCTGACGGATATCATCGGTCAGCTGAAGGTGTTCCAAGACAGGATCAGCACAAGACTTGATCGCATCATGCACCTCGGGAACGAAATACGCGACAGGCTGGGCTGAACGCGCTTTTCCGCCTGTCCGCCGCGCGCTGTGCATTGCCAATGTTACAGGCGGTTGCAAATATCGGCCCATGGAAACCTTTCTCCTCAATGCCACGATTTACCTCGGTGCCGCCGTCGTCGCCGTTCCCATCGCCATCCGTCTCGGACTCGGCTCGGTTCTGGGCTACCTCGTCGCGGGCCTCCTGATCGGGCCGATCACGGGGATCGACGGGGGCGAGACCGAGGGGCTGATGCACTTCGCCGAATTCGGCGTGGTGATGATGCTTTTCATCATCGGTCTCGAACTCGACCCTGGCGCGCTGTGGGACATGCGACACAGGCTCATGGGGCTTGGCGGCCTTCAGGTGCTGCTCACAACCGGGGTCGTCACGGCGGGCGTCATGGTGCTTGGCGAAGGGTGGCAGGTCGCGCTTGCCGTCGGCCTCATGCTCGCCTTAAGTTCGACCGCTATCGTCCTGCAAACCCTGACGGAAAAGGGATTGATGCAATCGCCGGGCGGGCGATCCAGTTTCTCGGTTCTGCTCACGCAGGATATCGCGGTCATCCCGATGTTGCTCATCCTCCCGTTCCTCGCCTCCAGCGGCGCGCACCACGGCGGGGAAGAGCATTCCAGCGTGTCCATCGTCGAGAACCTGCCAAGCTGGGGCGTCGCCCTCGTCACGCTCGGAGCCATCGCGGCGATCATCCTCGGCGGCCGTTACCTCGTGCGCCCGGTGTTCAACTTCATCGGTCGCGCCCGCCTGCGCGAAATGTTCACCGCCGTCGCCCTGCTGATCGTCGTGGGCATCGCCACGCTCATGAACATGGTCGGCCTGTCCCCCGCACTCGGCGCTTTCCTTGCGGGCGTCATGCTGGCGAACTCGGAATTCCGGCATCAGCTTGAAACCGACATCGAACCCTTCAAGGGCCTGCTTCTGGGCCTTTTCTTCATCACCGTCGGCGCCGGGATGGACGTGCGCGGCTTCATCGCCGACCCCGCCCGCCTGATCGGCCTCGCGGTCCTGCTCATGGCGGCCAAGGCGGCGGTGCTCGCGCCGCTCGGCTACTTCTTCCACCTGCGCGGACGGAACCTTTGGCTTTTCACGCTCGGCCTTGCGCAGGCCGGTGAATTCGGCTTCCTGATGGTGACGTTCTCGGCCCAGCAGGGCGTCATCACAAACGCCATCGGTCAGGACGTGCTGACGGTCATCGCGCTGTCCATGCTGCTGACGCCGCTCGCCTTCATCGCCTACGACTTCTACGACCGACGCGCGTCCGAGAAGACCGAGCACCACGAAGAGGACGAGATCGACCATACCTCCGACGTCATCATCGTGGGCATCGGCCGGTTCGGTCAGGTGGTGAACCGGCTCGTCCGGTCGGTGGGCTACGAAACCACGGTCCTCGACAACAACCTGCAAACCATTCAGATGATGCGGAAATTCGGCGTGAAAGGGTTCTTCGGCGACCCGACCCGCCCGGACCTGCTCAAGGCCGCGGGGCTGCTGTCGGCCAAAGTCCTCGTCGTCGCCGTCAACAGCCCGGAAGCCTGCATGAAAATCGTGGCGCACGCCCGCGCGCAACGCCCCGACATCCACATCATCGCCCGCGCCCGCGACCGGACGCATGTCTACGGGTTGTATCAGGCCGGGGCCAACGACATCGTGCGCGAGATGTTCGACTCCTCGCTACGCGTCGGGCGCTATGTGCTGGAAAACATCGGCCTGTCGGAGTTCGAGGCGCATGAGGCCGAGCGCATGTTCTACAAGCACGACCGCCACATCATCCGCGAACTTGCGAACTATTGGGATCCCAAGCTGCGCGCCGACGAGAACGAGGCCTACCGTGAACGCGCCATGGCGCTCGATAAGGACATGGAAAGCGCGATGCTGACACAGCTCATGGCGCTGGATCAGGACCCCAAGCCTTCGCGTGACGACGACTTCGACGAGGATGACGAGGACGAGGCGAAAGCCTCCTAACCCTCGGACACGCCCGCCTCGGCGAAGGTCGCCATGCCGCTGTGCGTGGCGACCGCACCCTTGAGCACGCCGATCGCAAGTGCGGCGCCCGACCCCTCGCCCAGCCGCATTCCCAACGACAGAAGCGGCGTCTTGCCCAGCAGCGCGAGAAGCCGCCCGTGCGCGGCCTCTGCCGAGACATGACCGGCGACGGTATGATCCAACGCACCTTTCGCAGCCTGTTCAAGACAGGCCGCCGCCGCGGTGCAGATGAACCCGTCGAGGATCACCGGAATGCCCAGCACCCGCGCCCGCGCAATCGCCCCGGCCATAGCCGCGACCTCGCGCCCCCCGAGGCACCTGAGCGCCTCCAGCCCGTCCGAGGACGCGCCGGGGTTGGCTTTCAGCCCCTCGCGCACCACGCGCGCCTTGTTGGCCAGCCCCGCGTCGTCGACCCCGGTGCCGCGCCCCACCCAATCCTCGGCCAAATCGCCGAACAGGGCATGGGCGATGGCCGCCGCCGAGGTGGTGTTGCCGATTCCCATTTCACCTGTGACCAGCAGATCGGCCTGCGGATCGACCGCGTTCCAGCCCATCTGCAAGGCCTCGATGACCTCGGCCTCGCTCATGGCCGGGCCTTGCGTGAAATCCGCCGTGGGGATGTCGAGCGACAGGGCGTGAACGTCCATCTTCGCGCCGAATGCCTTGGCGAGCTGGTTGATCGCCGCGCCGCCCGCCTCGAAATTCGCGACCATCTGCACGGTCACGTCCGCCGGAAATGCCGACACGCCCTGTGCCGTCACCCCATGGTTGCCCGCGAAGACGATGACCTGCGGCGCGTTCAGGCCGGGCCGCGCGTCACCGCGCCATCCCGCATACCAGATCGCCAGATCCTCGAGCCGCCCCAGTGCCCCCGGCGGCTTCGTCAGTTGCCCATTGCGCGCCTGCGCCCCGGCGACGGCCACGGCGTCCGGCTGCGGCAGGTCCGCGAGGATGGCGCGAAAGGCGTCGAGCGTCTCGAAGGGGGCGGTCATGGGCGTCTCCTATTGATGTGTCGCGGGCGAAGGCTTACCGAGGTTTCATCAACGAGAACAAGGCGAAAGTCATGGCCCGTTCCGACCCCCTTGCCACCCCCGGCGACATCGCCGCCGCGCTGGCGCTTCTGACCCGGCTTCCGGTCCCGGCGGACCACGCCCGTGGCGCGCGTGCGTCCTGGGCCTGGCCCCTCGCCGGTGCCGTCACGGGCGCTGTCGCGGCGGTCTTTGGCGGGGTCGCCCTGTGGCTGGGCCTGCCCGCCGAGCTCGCCGCCGCACTGGTTCTGGCGACCCAGATCGTCCTGACCGGCGCATTGCACGAGGACGGGCTGGCCGATGTGGCCGACGGCTTCTGGGGCGGGCATGACGTCGCGCGACGCCTCGACATCATGAAGGACAGTCGCGTCGGCAGTTACGGGGTGATCGCGCTGGTGCTCTCGCTCATCGCACGCTGGGCCGCGCTTGCCGCACTCATGCCCTTCGGCGGCCTGTTCTGGGTTCTGGTCGCCACGGGCGCCCTCAGCCGCGCCCCGATGGCCGTGCTGACGGCCGCCATGCCGAATGCGCGGGGCGCGGGACTGTCGCAAAGCGTCGGCCGCCCGTCTCAGGCCACCGGGACCCTCGGCGTGCTCGTCGCTCTGCTCGCGGGTTTCCTGTGCCTCGGCACGAGTGCCCTCGCCCCGATCCTCTGGGTGTCGCTTGCAACACTCGCGATCGCCGCCATCGCGAAAGCCAAGATCGGGGGGCAGACCGGCGATGTCCTCGGCTCGGCTCAACAGCTTTGCGAAATTGCTGCCCTCGGCGCGCTGGTCGCCATCAGCACATGAAAAAACGCCGCCCCAAGCGGAGCGGCGTTTTCTGGAAACTTGAGTGTTTTGCGCGGATCAGGCGGCGCGCGAGGTCAGAACGCCGTCGACCTTTTCCTGCGCGGCAGCTTCGTCACCACCGGACACCGCAGCCACTTCGCGGGTCAGACGCTCCAACGCCGCTTCGTAAAGCTGCCGCTCGGAATAGGACTGCTCCCGCTGGTCGTCGTTGCGGTGCAGGTCGCGCACGACCTCGGCAATCGAGATCAGATCGCCCGAGTTGATCTTCTGTTCGTATTCCTGCGCGCGGCGCGACCACATCGCACGCTTCACGCGGGCCTTGCCCTTGAGCGTATCCATAGCTTTGGACACGACATCCGGCGACGAGAGCGAGCGCATACCCACTTCGGTCGCCTTGTTGGTCGGAACGCGCAGCGTCATCTTGTCCTTTTCGAACGAGATCACGAACAGTTCCAGCGTAAGCCCGGCGACTTCCTGTTCCTCGATGGATACGATCTGTCCGACGCCATGCGCGGGATAGACGACGTATTCGTTCGGGCGGAAATCAAGCTTCTTGGCTTTGCTCATCTTCAAGTACTTCCTTTCAGCACCTCGCGACCTGGGCGACAAAAACGCACGGTGCAAGGAAAGCTTCCTTACATCGTCGCGATTGTTTTTCGCAATTCAGGCACGCCCAGATTTGGCCCCCAATGGGCGCTGGTCAGGTGTCATGGTTCACAGCGAAGTTCTATATAGCGCAGAATCGCCGAATTTCAAAGGGTTCACGGCGGATTCGGGTGAATCCCCCCTGAATCCGCGGAGTTTGGCCTATGAAAGCCGCTGTTTTCGCCGCGCCGCAGCGCGGATCGGGCGAATCAGCCGCCCGGCGCTTCGGAGAAGTACTTCTCCAGTTTGCCCTCTTCCCCGTCGCGCGCTTCGGCTTCGGGAAGCGGGTCTTTCTTCTCGATGATGACCGGCCAGAGTTCGGAGTATTTGCGGTTGAACTCGACCCACTTCTCCGCTTCCGGCTCGGTGTCCGGGCGAATGGCGTCCGCCGGGCATTCCGGCTCACACACACCGCAGTCGATGCATTCGTCGGGGTGAATCACCAGCATGTTCTCCCCCTCGTAGAAGCAATCCACGGGGCAGACTTCGACGCAGTCGGTGTATTTGCAGGCGATGCACTTGTCGTTGACGATATATGTCATGTCAGGTCCAGATACCGGTCGTTTCGGCTGTGCCTACCGCCCCCGGCGCAATCATTCAAGCCGGGACGGATCGTAAAGACGTGCGTTGCGTCTATCTTTCGCACTGGGACGACCCTTTCCTTCGAAACCGGGATTCGCCGGAACGTGCGTTTCCTGCGGGCTCAGATCGTCGTACAGCGCCTGCGCCTCGGGGGCCGGTCCGCGCCGTTCGGACAGTGCCTTGAGCCGGACGACGCGAACGCGCCGGGCCTGCGGGAAGGTCAGCACATCCCCCGCCCCGATCCCGTGCGATGCTTTGGCGACCTTGGTCCCGTTCACCCGCAGGTGTCCGGCGGCGATCAGTTTCGTCGCCAGTCCACGTGTCTTGAAGAACCGCGCGTGCCAGAGCCATTTGTCCGCCCGCATCGTGGCGCGCGGCCCGTTCGCGGACGGCTGGCCCTCCGGCGCCCCGGTCATTTCTTGTCTTTGAGCCCCATGAGCGCCTGCGCGAACGGGTTGTCCGGGTCGATCGGCTTGTCCTTCTTCGGCGGTCGGGACGAGAAGGTCTTGGCCTTGCCGCCCTGCCCGCCTTTGCCCCGGTCGCCGTCGCGACGCGGCCCCTTGCCCTTGGGCTTGCCACCCTGCGGCTTGCCGCCCTGTCCGCGACGTTCGCCGCCGCGCGGGGCGCCACCGCCCTTGCGGGCGAACCCGGCCCAGGTGAAGGTATAGTAGACTTCGACCTCAGGCTCGGCTGACGGCTCGGCATCCGGCGTGGCCTCGGCCTCGGATGCGCCCTCGGTTTCGGGAATCGGTTGCGGCTCGGCCTCGCCAGCCTCCGGCGTCGCCTCGGCCTCGCTCACCGGCTTGGCTTTGGGCCGCTCGCCCTTCTCGGCCTTGTAGCCAAGACCGGACATAAGGTCGGCGAACTGCTCCAGCGTCATGCCGGTGATCGACAGCATGTCGGGGTTCGCCTCGAACCCGGCCTTGGAATCCTGCGCGCGAAGCTGGTCGGCCAGCCGCTCCAGCATGTCGATGCGGATCGCGCGGGCCCCGGCCTTGTGATAGCCGGACAGCGTATAAACCTCGTCGCCCACGCCTTCGATCACAGGGATCGTGACCAGACCCGGCGGCGGCGCTTCGGGAAACTCGTCCAGACCATTGAAAAGGCTCCACAGCACCAGACGCAGGCGCGTCGGCGCGGGCTTCAGCAGGAGCGGCATAAAGATCGTGAACTGCCCGAACCGGACGCCATGCTTGCGCAGGCTACCGCGCGCGTCCTGATCCAGTTCCTTGACCTCACCCGCCACGTTTCCGCGCGGGATGATGCCCAAAGCCTCGATCAGACGGAACGCGAAGCCACGGGCCAGCCCGGTCAGCGCCTCGTCCTTCTGCATGCCCAGCATCGGCTCGAACAGGCCTGCCACCTTGCGGTCGATGAAATGCTGCAAGCGGCGCGCGACCTTTTCGGCCACCTCGGTCCCCGCCTCGTCATCGACGAAGGCCTGCACGCGCGGGCGCAGGATGTCGTCGCCCTTGACCAGCTTGCCGACGGCGCTGTCGCCCCACATCAGCCCGCCCTGCTCGGTGAAATCGAGCTCGGTATCGGGCGCGTTGTAGAACCGGTCCGCCCTGAGATGGAACTCGGGGGCCAGCGCGGCGACGGACGCCTGACGCAAGGTTTTGGCCTCGTCGGGCGACGACGACGTGTCCTGCCGGAACCTGAACCCTTCCAGCCGACCGACGAATTCGCCCTCGACGCTCACTTCACCCTTGTCGTTCACCTCGGCCACAAGGCCCTCCTTCTGCTTCAACCGGCGCAAAAGCACGGATGTGCGCCGGTCGACAAATCGCTTGGTCAGTGCGGCGTGAAGCGCATCCGACAAGCGGTCTTCTACCGCACGGGTTTCGCCGCGCCAATGGCCTTCGTCGGCAAGCCACCCATTTCGCTGCGCCACATAGGTCCATGTGCGGATATACGCCAACCTTTTGGACAGGGTGTCGATTTCGCCATCAGTCCGATCAATCCGTTTGACCTGCCGCGCGAACCAATCTTCGTTCACGCGGCCATATTCGTGCAGGTCTGTGAAAAGCCTGTGAAGCAGCGTCACATGCTCGGTCTGGCTGATGCCCCGGAAATCCGGCACCCGGCACACATCCCAAAGCAGGCGAACGCTCTTGCCGTCATGCGCCCGCGCACTGACGACGGGATCGTCCGCCAGATCCCGCAGCGCGATCAGGTCGTCCGCCTCCCGCGCCTTCATCAGCCATTCGTCATCCGTGCCGACCTCGAGCGAGGCGATGAGCGCCTGCGCCGTGCCGAACTGAAGGTCCGAGTTGCGCCAGTTGAGTTTCCTCAATGGCGTGAAGGAATGGTTCGTGATCGCTTCGACCACCTCATCCTCAAGCGGCTGCGCCTCACCCGTCACGCCGAACGACCCGTCGGACATATACCGCCCGGCCCGCCCCGCGATCTGCGCCAGTTCATTCGGCGCGAGCCGCCGCATCCGCCGCCCGTCGAACTTCGACAAGGCCGAGAATGCCACGTGATTCACGTCGAGGTTCAGACCCATCCCGATGGCGTCGGTCGCGACAAGGTAATCCACGTCGCCGTTCTGATACATCGCCACCTGCGCGTTCCGGGTCCGGGGCGACAGCGCCCCCATGACCACGGCCACCCCGCCCTTCTGCCGCCGCATCAACTCGGCCAGCGCATAAAGGTTATCGACCGAGAAACCCACGATGGCCGAACGCCCCGGCATCCGGCTGATCTTCTTCGACCCGGCATAGGTAAGCGACGAGAACCGCTCGCGCCGCATGAACTGCACCTTCGGTACCAGCGCGGCAATCGCCCCGCGCATGGTGTCGGACCCCATGAACAGGGTCTCATGCATGCCCCGCGCGTTCAGCAGACGTTCGGTGAACACATGGCCGCGTTCGGGGTCGGCGCAAAGCTGGATCTCGTCGATGGCGACGAAATCGGCGCCCAGCCCCTCCGGCATCGCCTCGACCGTGCAGACCCAGTATTGCGTCCGCTCCGGCACGATCCGCTCTTCGCCCGTGACCAACGCCACGACGCTCGGCCCGCGCAACGCGACGATCCGGTCATAGACCTCGCGCGCCAGCAGGCGCAGCGGCAGCCCGATGACTCCCGTGCGATGCGCCAGCATCCGTTCGATGGCGTAGTGAGTCTTGCCCGTATTCGTCGGGCCGAGAACGGCCGTGATGCCCGGCATCCACGCTCCCCGTCGCGCAAGTCGGCGCGCTAGATGGACTTTCCTTCGAGCGCGCCTTCAAGCCGCTCCACGGCCCTGATTAGCGACGGTCGGTGGGGATGTATAGACAGCGCCTCGGAATAGGCTTCGAGCGCGGCGGGATCGTTGCCGGTTTCCTCGAGGATACGGCCAAGCCCGGACAGCGCCCCGAAATGGCGCGGCTCCAGTTCCAGCGTGCGCGCGATGTCGTGCAGCGACGGGCCGATCAGCCCGGCCGCGTAGTAGGCCGTGGCCCGCGCGTTCCAGCCCTCGGCGAAGTCTGGCGCGTTTTCGACCAGCGCGGTCAGATGCTCGATGGCCTCCTCGTACCGCTCTTCGGTCGTCGCTTCGCGACCCCGTTGCAGCAGCAGGTCCATCGCGGGCGAGCCGGACTCGGACCATTCCGACCAGATCTTGTTCTCGATCTGCTCCCAACTGGTCTCGTCCGCGTTTTCGAGCGAAGTGAACAACTCGTTCAACCGCTCGTCATCCGCGGCGAATGCGGGGCTGGCCAACAGGCAAAGCGTCAGGATCATGCGTCTCATGCCCACAGCCTAGCGCCGGACGCGCGCGGCTGTCATCACCATGTCGCGACCGCGCGCGTATATGGCGCTAACCGCACGTCATTTGGCGCGATCCCCTGTTTCGCGCCCTGCGTGTGCCTGCTAACCTGACGGGGACGTAAACTTGGCATCTCAACCAATATTCGGAGGACCCTGAGGTGAGCGACGTGATCGACGCGGCAGTGACCGCACTCAACGAAAAGATGGAAGGTCAGGATTTCGACTCGACGGCGAAATTCGTGATCGAAGGCGAAGGTTCGGTCGTGGTCGACGGCAACGGCGCCCATGCCGGCGACGAGGACACCGACGTGACCCTGACCGCCAGCGCCGAAACCTTCGAATCCATGATGTCGGGCGACCTGAACCCGACGGCGGCCTTCATGGGCGGCAAGCTTGCCGTGGACGGCGACATGGGCACCGCCATGAAGCTGGGCGCGATCCTCGCCTGATGGATGACGCGCCGCTCTTCGACGAAGTGGCCGAGGGGCCGAAAGGCGGGCGGGCCTATTGGCTCACCTGCCCCGACGGGGTGAAGATCCGTCTGGCCCATTGGCCGAAATCGGGACGGCGCAAGGCGCGGGGAACGGTGCTCCTGTTCCCCGGCCGCACGGAATACGCGGAAAAATACGGGCCCGCCGCCGCCGAATTCGCGGCACAGGGATACGACATGATCGCGGTGGACTGGCGCGGTCAAGGCATCGCCGACCGGGTGGCCGAGGACAAGCTTCTGGGCCATGTCGCGGATTTCGACGATTATCAGGTCGATGTCGACACGGTCATGGCGGCCGTGGCCGAGCTCGACCTGCCCAAGCCCTACTATCTCATCGGTCACTCCATGGGCGGCTGCATCGGCCTGCGCGCGCTGCATCGCAACCTGCCCGTGAACGCGGCGGTGTTTTCGGCGCCGATGTGGGGCATCGGTCTCGCCACATGGCTGCGGCCCGTGGCCTGGTCGCTGTCCTGGCTCACCCATTCCTTCGGCGACGGCACCAAGCTGTCGCCCGCGACCAAGCGCGAAGGCTACGTGCAGATCGCCCCGTTCGAGGACAACCAGCTGACCAAAGACCCCGAAATGTGGGCCTTCATGCAGCGCCAACTCGTCGCGCACCCGGAGCTTGCCTTGGGCGGCCCCTCGGTCACGTGGCTCTACCTCGCCCTGCGCGAAACCGCCTCGCTCGCGCGCACGCCGCCGCCCGCGATCCCGACGCTCACCTTTCTGGGGGCAGACGAACGGATCGTGGCGACGGAGCCTGTTCACAAGGTGATGGAACACTGGAAGAACGGCGAACTCGTCGTCGTCCCCAAGGCCGAACACGAGATCATGATGGAAGTGCCGGACACGCGCGCGATGTTCTACCAGCGCACTGTGGAACACTTCCAAGCCCACGCGTAACTCTTTCCGGTCGTTAAATATCCCGGGGGAGGTCTGGAGGGGGTAGAACCCCCTCCAGCGGATCGACGCGGGCCAAAGCCCGCGGCGAAACCCTTCACACGCCTCAGTGCGCCGGACGAATGAACGTCCCGTTGCGCAGATCCTGCATCGCCTGCATCAGTTCTTCGCGCGTGTTCATCACGATCGGCCCATGCCACGCCACCGGCTCGGAAATCGGCGCGCCCGAGATCAGAAGGAACCGAACCCCCTCTTCACCCGCCTGCACGGTGACCTCGTCGCCCGAGCCGAAGCGCACGACCGTGCGGTTGCCCGACATGTCGCGGATGTTAACCTCCTGCCCGAACACCTCTTTCTCGAGCAGAACGCCCGAGGGTCTCGAGGCGTCGACGAACGCCGCCGCGCCTTGGAACACATAGGCGAAGGCCCGGCGATAGGTGTCGATCTTGAAGGTCTTCTTCACCCCCGCCGGAATCGTCACGTCCAGATACTGCGGTTCCGCCGCGATCCCGTCGACCGGGCCGCGTTTGCCCCAGAACTCGCCCGCGACCACACGAACCACCGTGCCGTCGTCATCGGTGACCTCGGGGATCTCCTTGGACGCGATGTCCTGATAGCGCGGGTCCGTCATCTTGAGCGATGACGGCAGGTTGCCCCAAAGCTGGAACCCGTGCATCTGGCCCTTGGCGTTCCCGGTCGGCATTTCCTGATGCATGATGCCGGAGCCCGCGGTCATCCACTGGATGTCGCCCGCGCCCAGCGTGCCCCGGTTGCCAAGGCTGTCGCCATGCTCGACCGTGCCTTCGAGCACATAGGTGATCGTCTCGATCCCCCGGTGCGGGTGCCACGGGAAGCCCTTGATGTAATCCGAAGGCATCTCGCCCCGGAAATCGTCGAACAGAAGAAACGGGTCGAAGGCCTCGGGATCGCCGAAGCCGAAACCGCGATGAAGCTTGACCCCGGCGCCTTCCATCGTGGGTTGGGCGGGGGTCTGGGAGATTACGGGACGAATGGACATGAGCGTCTCCTTTCGACCCGTAATTTAGGGTTGCACGTGGCCCGCAACAATCCGCCGCCACGCTTCGAGGCGGCGCAGTTTCTGTGCACGCAGGCACAGATCCGGGCAGATCAGGACCGCGCCGGGCAGCTGTTCACGTATTCCCAGCACAATTGCGGGCCGAAGCGCGGCTCGGTGAACACGGTGTCGATGAAGGTGTTGTTCTTCATGAACCCCCAGCCGGACTCGTAGTTCTCCGTCGATACGGTTTTCAGCATCGGCGGGATGAAGGGCGCGACATAGTCGACGCTGGTTTCGACCATGACGATCCGCTCTCCGAAGCCCAGAAGCGGCACCACGGCATTCAACGCGTCGAGGTCGTCGGATTCGTAGGTGTCCACGCCATTGGTCGCGCGCGACCAGTCCAGAACCAGCACCCGGTTGTCGGCATCGCCGCAATCGCCGTTGCAGTAAAGCTGGGTGACGCGCACCCATGTGTCGTTGTCGCCCTGCGTCAGATAGCGAAAGACCGAGCGCACGCCGTTGAGATAGGTCGTGTTGATCGATGCGGTTTCCCGCGACATCAGGTCCGAGATCGCGTAGTTGCCCTTCAGCGCCAGATTGCGGGCGCGGAACACGTCGAAGATCGTGTAGACCGTCAGAAAGCCCCAGATCAGCAGCGGCAGGATCAGCACCATCTCGACGGTGAGCGAGGCATCCTCGTCCCGAACGAACCGGCGGATCGAAAAATGTGGTTCCATCTGTCGCCCTCCCCTCACGGTTCGTTCACGAAGGTCGAGGCGGCGACGACGGCGTATTGACCGGCTTCGTCCAGCGGGGCGAGGTCCAGAACCCACTTCGACGGGGCGAAGAACGGGTCGACCTTGGCGCAGGCGCGCACGATCATGATGTCGTTGGCCAGCCCGAAGGTGACGTTGACGACCGGCTGGATTTCAGCCGACTGGTCGGTGCAGGTCGTGTTGCCCGCCGGGAAAGACCACGTATCGGTCGAGATCGGTGTCAGTTCGACCAGCAGGTTCGAATTGCAGTTCGAGATGATCGGCGCCCGGTTGCACAGCGTCGTCTTGAGCGCCCCCTGGGTCTGCGTATCGACCAGCCCGAGGCGCAGTTCGCGCACCGTCGTGTCGAGCGACTTGTCCAGCATGACCGACCTGAGAAGCAGGACGGACATTTCGAACGACGATAGGAACAGCGTCATCAGCGCAGGGAAGAGGATGACGAACTCGATCGAGGCCGTTCCGTCTTCCCGTCTGATTGCCTGTTTTATTCTTTTTAGTATGCCTGCCCGATGTGTCATTTCAGAACACTAGCCTCAGTTTCGAGATTTCCCTTGCGATGGCCGCGAAGGCCGCCGAGATATCCAGACCGTCGACGTCGAAGTAATAGGCCGGTGCCGACGCGCAGCTGCGCATGATGTCGTGCTGGCTGCCGCTGACCTCGAACCCGATCGTGAAGACGACCATGCCCGCGTTCTTCGCCGCCGTGCAGATCTCGTCCAGATTGTCGTTCTTTTCGCTGTAGTTGAAATAGTCGTGCGCATCCGCGAGGAAGTTCCACTGGTCATACCAGTTGGCGGTCTTCTGAAGCCACAGTTGCGGGAAGGTCAACTGCGTGGCGCCGTTGCCTTCGTACACCATCTCGCATTCTTCGACCCAGTTGTACTGCCACCACCAGTACCCCCAGTATTGCCGGACCGAATGGCATTCCTCGTATTCGCCCTCGCCGTACGGGTGGTCGAGCCACTGACCGCCGTTCACCCAGTAATAGCGATCATCGTCGGCGTCGTAGACCGACCAGTCGTTCGAGCTGTTGGCCTTGTAAACGCCCGACGGCCCGCTGTGATACCCGCGCCGCAGATAGTCCTGCGAGGTGTTTTCGCCGTCCGTCATCAGCACGATGACCTTTTCGATCCCGCGCTGGGTGTATTCGAACGGGCGACCATCGAAGGCCTCGTTCACTTCGTTCGCGGCCACGAGGTCCGAGATCGCGGGCTGCGCCGCCGGGTCCAGAAGGGCCGCGCCCCATTTCATCCCGAGGTCGATCGAGGTGTTGCCGCTCGCGCCCAGATCGTCGATCTCGTCGCGCAGAGCCTCGGCGGAGAAGCCCATCGGGTAAATCTCGCGCCAGTAGTCGTTCGTGCTGCCGGAATAATCGTTGTAGCAGGGCGAATTCGAGCCGGGGTTCGGGGTGCTGTTGGTGCCGCCCGACGGGTCGAAATACCCTGTAAGCTGGATCGGATCGCCGTAAAGCGCGGGCAGCGGGCGCCCGTTCGTCACGAAGGTGTCGAGCGAGAAGGTCGGAACGGCGACCGTGTCGAACTCGTCCTCGTAGAAGGTGATGCACCGGCTTTCGGTGTGCTCGCTCGTGTGGTTGAACCGCTGCAGCAGGTTCGACGGCAGCAGCACCTGTTCGGCGTAGGGCACGATGTTGATCGAGATGTCGCCCTCGGTCAGCGTGCAATCCTCGGTCTCGTCCGCATCGGCGGGGTTGCACAGCATGACGTTGACGAACCGCTTGGCGGCCCGACGAAGTTCATAGATCTTGGAATAGCCGGAACTGGACGAGTTGCCCATCGAACCGGACACGTCGAGCACCAGTGAAATTTCGGACAGCGACAGCGCCTCTTCGGCCCCGCCTTCGGTGTAGAGGCCCAGATCGTACATATGCGCCAGACGCAGGAAGGTGGTCGGCATGAGCGCGCTGACCGAGGCCTCGACCCGCCGTGTGGTCACGGCCACGTCGTCGGCCACCTCGCCGTTCGTTTGGTTCTCGAAGACGTCGATGTCGTCCTGACTGATGACATGGCCCAGACCGGCCTTGGTGAAGTAGTCCAGCACCACCTCTTCCGGGTCCAGATCCTGATCCAGCGACGCTGCGGCAAGGATCGCACGGTCGAGCGTGCCCTGAACATGCACCCGGTGGGTTTCATAGCGCATCGTGTCGACCGCGATACCGCCCGCCAGACACATCAGCATGAAAACGGCGATCCCGAATATGATGAACGACCCGCGCTCGTCACGCAGGAACCCCTCGGGATTGTCCACCCGTTGCGTGGTCTTCCGATCTTTCAGGCCGTGATCCGTCATCGTCCCGTCTCCCGCGTCAAAACGCATCATCCGCGTTCGAAACACGGATTTCACCGCGATCCAGAGACCCCAGAACCACGGCGGAATTGAGGCGAATGTTTGAAATTTGAAACTCACCATGCAGCTTTACGGGACAGTGACCCGCCGCCGCGCTTCAGCGTTTCCCAACCATGCACAATCCGCCACGAAAATTCCGCGTGGGTTAGCGAACCATGACCTGAATACGGACGTGACCGGACCGGGTGTTGTGGCCCACCCGCCCACGTCCTATGTCTTGACCGACACACGAACAGGAGACTTCATGCGCATCCCGACCAAGCCCAGCCCCGTCTTCGACGCCGCCACCGACCCCGCAGGGTCCGGCAAGGATTTGGGAAATCTGCCCGACTGGGATCTGAGCGACCTCTACGCGGCCCCCGACGCGCCGGAAGTGACCCGCGACCTCGACCGGCTGAAAACGCTCTGCGCCGACTTCGCCGAACGCTACGAAGGCAAACTGGCCGATCTGGACGCTCAGGGCATGCTCACCTGCGTCACGGCGCATGAGGAGATCGACCGCATCGCCGGGCGGCTCATGTCCTACGCGGGTCTGCGGTATTATCAGGTCACGACCGATGGCGAACGGGCGCAGTTCCTGCAAAACTGTCAGGAAAAGCTGACGGACTACACCACGCCGCTGGTGTTCTTCTCGCTCGAAATCAACCGAATTCCGGACGACAAGCTCGACGCCCTGTTCGAAGCCAACGCCGATCTGGCCCGCTACAAGCCGATCTTCGACCGCCTGCGCGCGATGCGCCCCTACCAGCTGTCCGACGAGTTGGAAAAATTCCTGCACGACCAATCCGCCGTCGGCTCCGCCGCGTGGAACAAGCTGTTCGACGAAACGATGGCCCGCCTCACCTTCTCACCCGAAGGCGAGGACGAAGACCTGTCGCTCGAGGCCACGCTGAACCTTCTGTCCGAACAGAAACGCTCCCGCCGCGAAGCGGGCGCGCGCGAACTGGCCCGCGTGTTCGGCGAAAACCTCCCCCTCTTCGCCCGCGTGCACAACACGCTCGCCAAGGAGAAAGAGATCGAGGACCGCTGGCGCAAGATGCCCTCGGCCCAGACCGCGCGCCACCTCTCGAACCATGTCGAACCCGAGGTGGTCGAGGCTCTCAGAAACGCCGTGGTCGACGCCTATCCGAAGCTGTCGCACCGTTACTATGCGCTCAAGGCCAAATGGCTCGGGCTCGAAACGATGGAGGTCTGGGACCGAAATGCACCGCTCCCGATGGAGGAGGAGCGGGTCATCGACTGGCCCAAGGCACGCGAGATGGTGCTGTCGGCCTATGCAGGCTTCGACCCGGAAATGGCCGCCATCGCCGAGCCGTTCTTCGATCGCGGCTGGATCGATGCCGGCGTGAAACCCGGCAAGGCCCCCGGTGCCTTCGCCCACCCCACCGTCACCGACGCGCATCCTTACGTTCTGCTCAACTACCTCGGCAAACCGCGCGACGTGATGACGCTGGCGCACGAGCTGGGCCACGGCGTGCATCAGGTGCTGGCCGCCGGTCAGGGCGAGCTTCTGGCCGACACGCCTCTTACGCTGGCCGAGACCGCAAGCGTCTTCGGCGAGATGCTCACCTTCCGCAAACTGCTGGCCGAAGCGCCCGATGCGGCCCAGAAAAAGGTGCTGCTCGCGGGCAAGGTCGAGGATATGATCAACACGGTCGTGCGCCAGATCGCGTTCTACGACTTCGAATGCAAACTGCACGAAGCGCGCCGCACCCGCGGCGAACTCACCACCAGCCAGATCAACGAGCTGTGGATGAGCGTGCAGGGCGAAAGCCTCGGCCCGGCGTTCACCTTCATGGACGGCTACGAAACCTTCTGGTCCTACATCCCCCACTTCGTCCACTCGCCGTTCTACGTCTACGCCTATGCCTTCGGCGACGGCCTCGTGAACGCGCTCTACGCGGTCTACGAAGAGGGCGATCCGGACTTTCAGAAGAAGTATTTCGAGATGCTGAAGGCCGGCGGGTCCAAGCACCATTCCGAACTGCTCAAACCCTTCGGTCTCGACGCCTCGGACCCGAAATTCTGGGACAAGGGCCTGAGCATGATTTCGGGCTTCATCGACGAACTCGAAGCGATGGAAGATTGAGGTTTCGACGCGGGCTTGCGCCCGCGTCGACCCGTTGGAGGGGGCTGCCTGCCCCCTCCAAACCTCCCCCGGGGATATTTTCCGACCGGAAAGAGACTGGACCCGGCACCCTGCTTTCCGGTCCCAAAATATCCTGCAGGGGGTCCGGGGGATGCAAAATCCCCCGGCGCTTGCCGTAGGAGACGCGGCTATTTCAGTTGACTGTCCTTTGAGCCGCGCCGATTGAAACCCGGGCGCACCTTGAAGGTCTGGTCACGCTCCTGCTGGCAATCGATGCAGATCTTGACGCCGGGCAAGGCCTCGCGCCGCGCCTCGGGGATCGCTTCGCCGCATTCCGCGCAGACCGCAAGGCTTTCGCCCACGGGCGCGCGCCGGGCGCGCAGGCGCTCCAGCTCCTCCGAAATCGACGCGTCGATCTGTTCCTGCACCGCACCGTCGCGGCTCCATCCACCGGCCATGACCACCTTCCGTCGGGTTGGGTCTGTTCACCATAGGTAGTGTGCCATAGCCTGCCCGCAAGAACGAGGGAGGAGCGGATGCGCATCGTGAAATGGATCCTTGGAATCGTGCTGACCGTCCTGGTGGTCGGGCTTCTGGGGTTCTTCATCCTCGCGCCGGGGATCGCCGAGCGTGACATGAACGTGGTCGTCGAACACGACCCCTACCCGGTCACCGCCGAGGGTGCCGCGTTTCACGATACGCTCCTCATCGGCGACTGGCATGCCGACACGCTGCTGTGGAAGCGCGATCCGCTGGAGCGGTCCGACCGGGGACATGTGGACATTCCGCGCCTGATCGAGGGCAACGTGACGCTTCAGGTCTTCACCGCCGTCACCAAATCCCCCTCCGGCCAGAATTACGAAGAGAACTCCGCCGAGACGTTCGACAACATCACCCTTCTCGCCGTGGGTCAGCTCTGGCCGCCACGCACCTGGAACAGCCTTCTGGAGCGTGCGCTTTATCAGGCCGAGCGGCTCAGGAACGCGGCGAACAGATCGGGGGGCCATCTGCGCCTCATCCGCACCGAAAAGGATCTCGACGCCGTCCTCGCGCTGCGTGAGGCCGGGGAAGAGGTCGTGGGCGGTGTTCTCGGGATCGAGGGCGCCCATCCGCTCGAAGGCGAGATCGCCAATCTCGACCGGCTCGAGGCGGCGGGATACCGGCTGATCGGGCTGCACCATTTCTTCGACAACGAACTGGGTGGATCGCTGCACGGGGTCGGCGATGCCGGACTTACCGATTTCGGGCGTCAGGTCGTGAAAGAGGTCGCGGCGCGGGGCATGATATTGGACCTCGCCCATTCCTCGCCCCAGGTGGCGCGCGACGTGATCGAGATGACCGATATGCCGCTTGTGGTCAGCCACACCGGTATTAGGTCGCATTGCGACACGAAGCGGAATTACCCGGACGACCTGATGCAGGCCATCGCCGCCACGGGCGGGGTGATCGGCATCGGCTACTGGGAGGACGTGACCTGCGACGACAGCCCTTTGGGCGTGGCCCGCACCATTCAGGCAGCCATCGACCTTGTCGGCGAAGATCACGTGGCCCTCGGCTCCGATTACGACGGCACGGTGACCACCGGCTTCGACACCGCCGAGCTCGCCGCCCTGACGCAGGCGATGCTGGACATCGGCCTGACCGAGGCGCAGATTCGCAAGGTCGCGGGCGGCAACATGGTCAGGGTTCTGCGCGACCGGCTGAACTGAGGCGCCCACCGCGGCGTCCCGGCGAAGCCGGGGCGGCGCTTGCCCTGCGCGCGCACTTGGCGCGCTCCGCACGGCCACGGATCAGTCGGGAATGCCCCAGCGGTCGAAGGGGAACGGGCGATCTTCGGTGACGCCGGTGACGAACAGGGTGGCGCGCGCCATCCAGTCGGCCAGATCCTCGCCAAACTCGGCGACGTAGTGGTTCTTTTCGCTGCCGAACAGCATCCAGAAGAACTGGATCAGGCCCGCGATGATGACCAGCCCGCGTGCCACCCAGAGCGCGATGACGAAGAACACCATCCACAGCCCGCGCAGCCAGATGTTGTCCGGCTCGCGCTCGTCGATCTCCGCGCCCGGCTCTTCCAGCACGGTCGGATCGACATCCTCATCCGGTGTTTCAGCTTCCTTGGCCATCCCGTCGTCTCCCAGTTCTGTCCCTATTCAAGTAATATCGGTCGCCTGCGAAAACACCATGTCAATCATGGCCTGCGTGCCCCGGCTGAATTCGAGCGGCGCGGGATAGGACGTGCCCTCGCGCACCGTCGCCGCGAAATTCTCCACCTGAAGAACGTATTGGTTCACGCCCGGCCAGCGTTCCACCGCGACCGAGTGGTCGGGGCGCAAAAGATGGGCCTGCGCTTCGGCGAAAACGCCGCCGTTGAACGGCGCGGTGAGCTTCAGAAGGCCGTCCGAACCGTGGAACGTGACGGATTGGTGACGCATGAGCCGGGTCGAGGTGAGACCGGAATAGGTGAAGCGGCCTTTCGGCCCGGCCATCGTGCCCGTTGTATGAGCCCAGACATCGACCCCGTCCTCCCATCGGATGCGGGTCGAGATCTCTTCGGGTTCCGCGCCCGTGGCGAAGCGCGCCGAGCCATAGGTATAGACGCCCACGTCGCGGATACCGCCGCCGCCCGTGCCGCGCTGGTTGCGGAAGTTCGCGCGATCCGGGTTGTTGTAGGTGAACACGGCGTCGACATGGCCCAGCGTGCCGAGCGCACCCGCGTCCAGCAGTTCCCTGACGCGCTCCCACTGCGGGTGGTGCAGTATCATGTAGGCTTCGGCGACGTGCAGCCCGCTCGCGTCCCGCGCGGCGATGATGCGATCCACCTCGCCCGCGTCGAGCGCGATGGGTTTTTCGCACAACACATGCTTGCCCGCCTCGATCGCGCGCAGGGTCCAATCCACGTGCAGGTGATTGGCAAGCGGGATGTAGATGGCGTCGATCCCATCGTCGTCCAGCAGCGCCGCGTAGCTGTCATAGACCGTCAGATCGTCGGTGATCGCCCGGAACGGCGCGACTTTGTCCGGCGAGGTCGTGGCAAGTGCGGCCAGTCGGTTGCCGCGCGCCGCGTGGATCGCCGGCGCCATGTCTTTGGCGGCGAACCGCGCCGCCCCGAGAATGCCCCACCGCAGGTCGTTGGCCATTGGTTTCCCCTTACAAAAAGCCCGGGCGCTTGGCCCGGGCGTCCTGTGTCGTCGTTAGCGCAATCAGGCCGTTTCGGCCATGCCCTTTTCCGAGGCAAGCTCCTGCATCCGCTTCTGGAGCTTCTCGAAGGCGCGCACTTCGATCTGGCGGATACGTTCTCGGCTGACGTCGTATTGACCGGACAGGTCTTCCAGCGTCACCGTCTCGTCCGACAGGCGGCGCTGGGTCAGGATGTCCTTCTCGCGGTCGTTCAGCACGTCCATCGCCTGTGCCAGCATTTCGCGGCGCACGGTCAGTTCGTCTCGCTGTTCGTAGTCGCCCGCCTGATCGGCATCCTCGTCTTCCAGCCAGTCCTGCCACTGCATCGTGGAATCGCCGTCGTTCGTGATCGTGGCGTTGAGCGAGGCATCGCCACCCGACATGCGCCGGTTCATCGAGATCACTTCTTCCTCGGTGACGTTCAGGTCATGGGCGATCTGGGCCACGTTCTCGGGCCGCAGGTCGCCGTCTTCCAGCGCACCGATGCGGGCCTTGGCCTTGCGCAGGTTGAAGAACAGCTTCTTCTGGGCAGAGGTCGTGCCGAGTTTGACCAGCGACCACGAGCGCAGGATGTATTCCTGAATCGAGGCGCGGATCCACCACATCGCATAGGTGGCGAGGCGAAAGCCCTTTTCGGGGTCGAAGCGTTTGACCGCCTGCATGAGACCCACGTTGGCTTCGGAAATCACTTCGGCCTGCGGCAGGCCGTAGCCGCGATAGCCCATCGCGATCTTGGCTGCGAGCCGCAGGTGACTGGTCACAAGCTGGTGCGCGGCGTCGGTGTCCTGATGGTCCACCCACCGCTTGGCCAGCATGTATTCCTCCTCCGGCTCCAGCATCGGGAACTTCCGGATATCCTGAAGGTAGCGGTTCAGGCCACCTTCCGGCGTCGGAGCAGGCAAAGTCGAATAATTGGCCATCTGTTTACATCTCCACTGTCGCGCCCCAATGTTTCGGGGATTAACATTCTATTTAGGGCGCGTGTACCACCATTCAAGAGCATTGAGCCCTTGAACACTTAACGAAGTATGAACTCATCTCCGTCGGTTTTGGTAGCGGGCTCACGCCTTTGTGCTGAGTATTTCAGTCGGGTTTAGCGCCCAACACCTCGATCAGCCCCGCCATGTCATCAGGCAAACGCGCCTCGAACCGCAGCTGTTCCTTGGTCACCGGATGCTCGAACCCGAGCGTGGCGGCATGAAGCGCCTGTCGCTCGAACCCCCACAACGCCTTGGCCGCCTCGGCCCCCAGAGCGGATTCAGAGGGTTTACGCCGCCCGCCGTAGACCGGATCACCGACAAGCCCGTGACCGGCATGGGCCATGTGCACGCGGATCTGATGCGTGCGCCCGGTCTCGAGCCAGCAATCGAGCAATGAGACGGAAGGAGGCCGCCCAAATGTTTCAACCACGCGGGCCCGCGTGACGGCGTGACGCCCGCCGGACCACGTGACCGCCTGTTTCTGGCGGTCGGTTTTGTGGCGCGCGAGCTGAGTGGTGATCTTCACGATCCCCCCCTGTTCGAAACTCACGCCACGCACGCCCTTGAGCCGCGGATCGGCAAGGTCGGGCATACCGTAGACCAGCGCGCGGTAATGCCGCTCGACCGTGTGCTTTTCGAACTGGGCCGCCAGCCCGTGATGGGCCGCATCGGTCTTGGCCACCACGAGCAGGCCCGAGGTGTCCTTGTCGATCCGGTGGACGATGCCGGGGCGTTTCTCACCCCCAACGCCCGACAGATCGTCGCCGCAATGGTGCAAAAGCGCGTTGACCAGCGTGCCCGACGGCGTGCCGGGCGCCGGATGCACCACCATGCCCGCCGGTTTGTTCACGACGATCAGGTCGTGGTCCTCCCACACCACGTCGAGCGCGATCGCCTCGGGCAGCATGTGGGTGTCCTCGGCCACCGGCACGGTGATCTCGATCACCTCGCCCTCGGCGACCTTGGCCTTGGCGTCGGTCAGCACCTCGCCTGCCCGCACAACGGCCCCCTCGGCGATCAGCTTCGCCAGCCGCGAACGCGACAGGTTCGCCGCCTCTGGCACATCGCGGGCCAGTGCCTTATCAAGCCGGTTGGGCGGATTGGCCCCGATCTCGACGAGGACGGACGTGGACGACATGGACGAGGCTCCCCTGACCGGCCCGGATGCCGGTCTCGTACGTTACCTGAAATGGCTGGTGACGACGCTGACGGTCACCATGATCGTGGGGCTTGTAGTCCTGATCGCCGTCGTTGTCATGCGGTTGAACGAAACGCCCGGTCAAAGTTTCCCGGACCGGATCGCCCTGCCTGACGGCAGCGCCGCCACCGCGATCACGCGGGGGTCCGACTGGATCGCCGTGGTGACGGATGACGACCGCATCCTGATCTACGACACGACCGGCCAGACGCTCAGACAGGAAATCGCGGTCGACTAATTCCCGACGAAGCCACCGGCGAAGACGATCTTGCCGTTGTTGCCGTGGAACGCACCGATCACACCCTGATCGCCGACGAGCCCTTCGAGGTCGCCGTCATGGCCCGCATAGACCACCCCGCCCTCGAACGCGCGGCCTGTGATCGCGCCATCGACGACGAGCGCGCCGTCGGACCCGGTCACCGTGCCCTGATCGAAATCCGCGACGATCGAGATCTTGCCGTCATCGAGGCTCGACACCCCGCGCAGCTCGGTCTCGTAGTAGCGCAGGTTGGAGATCACGGCGACTTCGTAGTCGGCGAGGTAGACCGCCTGACCCGAGGTCGGCGTCGTGCCCGTGTCGGACCCGGCTAGGATCGCGGAATAGGCTTCGGCGCGACCGTTGCCGAGGGTCGAGAAATACTCGATGCCGCCGATGGATGCGTCGTAGATATCGCCGGACTCCTGAATGGTGTCGGTGGTGGTTACGGTCGATGACACGGTGCCGCCCGTGTAGAACCCCGAGCGCGTGTTCACGTCGACCAGAAGGCAGCCCGACAGCGGGAAGGCGAGAAGCGGGAGGAGGAGCGCGGTGCGAAGCATGGCGTCAGTCCTGCGGTCCGATGAAGCCGCCCGCGAACACCGTGTCCGCGCCGCTGCCGTGGAACGCGCCCGCGACGCCCTTGTCGCCGATGTTGCCGCCCAGAAGGCCGGCCGTGCTGCGATAGGTCACTGCGCCGCCCAGATTGTCGCCCGCGATTGTGCCCGCGACCACAAGGTCTTTGTCGGTGCCGGTCAGCCCGCCGGTGTCGAAATCCGCCGTCAGCACGATCTGGCCGGAATCGCGGATAAGGTCGCCCGACAGGTTGGTGCCGTCGCTGGTGAGGTTGTCGAGTTGAAGGACCGTATAGTCGGTGGTGTAGGTCGCCGTGCCGGTCGCGACCGTGACCCCGATGTCGGTGCCCGCGCGAACGCCGGTATAGCCCCGCGCCGTTTCGCGCTGCGTCCCGACCACGAAATCGACACCGCCGAGCGTCGTGTCGTTTACCGCCCCGAACTCCACGTTCGACCAGGCCAGCGTGCGCCGCGCCTCGGCGTTCGGCAACTCCCGCGAGTCGAACAGGACCACCTCGGACGAGGTCGTGGTCACGCTGCCCGATCCGCTGGTGGTCGTCGTCGTTGTCGTGGTGGTCGTGGTCACGCCCGTCGTGCTGGTCGCACAGGCCGAAAGAGCCAGTGCCGTCACCAGGAGACCGCTGAGTTTCAGCTTCATTTTTTCTGCCCTTCTAGCCCCTTGTTCGGACGCTATGGGACGTTTGGGAACGGGGCAAGCCCTGCCCGCGCGAAATGACGCGGGCTGTCGCAGCTTGACCACGGCACTGGCCCGCTCGGCGCGAACATCGAAAAGGGAAGGATGGTACCGACACCCCGGCTCGAACGGGGGACCTCTTGATCCACAATCAAGCGCTCTAACCAACTGAGCTATGTCGGCACTGGAGCGCCGTTTAGCGCCCCCATCCGTGCAATGCAATAGCCCGGGCTTGAAAAACGAAGGGGCACGGCGTAACTCACCCGCATCCTTGAAGGAGCGCAGCCATGGGCATCAATTCCGAGACCGAAGTTTCCGCCAACATCCAGATCGGGCCGACCACGCTCGGCATGGTGCGCATCTATGTCGAAGGCAACGGCATCGATCTGCCGATGGACTTCGAGCCGGACGAAGCCCTTGAGATTGCCGAGGAAATTCGCGCCGCCGCGATGCAGGCGCAGAAGATGGGCGACAAGGGCGCTAAAAAGTCGAAGGGTCCGAAAAAGGGCTGACGCCGGGATCGCGGTAGCCGTGCAGGCGCCGCGCCGCATCCCGCGCGAACTTGAGCGTCAGTTTCTTGCGCCGCGCCGGGGCGAGCTTTGTTTCCGGCCCCATGCGCACGATCTCGGCATCGTATGGATCGGCGATGATAAGCCCGGTCTCGTCCGGCAGAAGGTCGAGCGGGAAGTCGCAATCGACCGCCCAGAAGAACCGGTCGCAGAACTCCAGATAGCCCTGCCACTTGTGATCCGCCATGAAATCGGCGCGGCAGGACTTGCACTCCACGACCCAGATTTCCCCTTTGGGGCCCACGGCATAGACATCGGTGCGCAACCCGCGCGCCGGCACGAATTCCTCCACGCAGGCGAAATCGTGCAGGCTCAGGTGCCGCGCCACGCCACGGGCGAGCAACTGGCCGGGTTGAAGCAATGCGGTGTCCATGCGCCCAGAATGAACAATTCGTGAACATTTCGCAAGTCGCCCGCGCGAAATTCCCCCGATCATTCCCCTTGCGCGAACCCCCGGCCGGGCCTATCTCGGGTCTTGGCGGTCTGCCCTTCTCGTCTACACGGGAACATTCCGGTGGCCTTAAGCAAATCCGAGGGAGCTGGCTCTGTCGCGGCCGTGGCCGAGTTACCCGGCGCCCACCTGAATATCAGGTCCTCGGGAATGCGCTTCCCTGACGGTTGCAGGTGGTCCCGCCACTACCTAGGCTCCTTCCGGCAACACCGGGAGGAGCCTCATGTCTTCCAAGTCCAACCTGCCGCACGATCCCCTGCCCCTGCCCGACCGTTTCGACTGGACGGATGACGAGGCACGCGCCCGCGTGACCGGCTTTTTCGACCTGATGGCGCGGCGCCACACGGTGCGCGACTTCTCGGACCGCCCGGTGCCGCAGGACATCATCGAGACCGCCGTCGCCACTGCGGGCCGCGCGCCCTCGGGAGCCAATCACCAACCGTGGTTCTTCGCCGTGGTGCAGGACGCGGGGCTGAAGGCCCGCATCCGGGCCGAGGCCGAGGCGGAAGAGGAAAAGTTCTACGACGGCGGCGCGGGCGACGAATGGCTCAAGGCGCTGGAACCCATCGGCACCGACGCCTCCAAGCCGCATCTCGAGATCGCGCCCTGGCTCATCGTGATTTTCGCGCAGCGTTGGGGCGAATTCGACGATGGCACCCGGTTCAAGAACTACTACGTGCCCGAAAGCGTGGGGATCGCGACCGGGTTCCTGATCGCGGCGCTGCATCAGGCGGGCCTCGCCTGCCTGACCCACACGCCGAACCCGATGAAGTTCCTGAACGGCGCCTTGGGGCGGCCCGGTTCGGAAAAGCCGGTGATGATCCTCGCCGTCGGCCACCCGGCCGAGGACGCCACGGTGCCCGCGGTCGCGAAACTGAAAAAGCCGCTGGGCGAAATTCTAAAGGTTTACTGACGCTTACGCGGTGCGTTCGCCGTCGCTTCGATCCGCGCCGGGATATTGGTCGCGACCGGAATACGCTTGCCCCCGCGCGGTTCGTCATCTTCGCCCATCCGCATGATGGTGATGGCGAACTGCACGCCCGAGAACACGATCCCGTTGCCGAAGAACAGCATGATGACGGCCATGATCCCGACATCAGAGGTCGACACGAGGTGCCACAGGTTGCCCACGTTCATCCACAGAAGCGCCGCGACGAATACGGCGGCAAGGCCGAACCCGATCAGAACGTGACGAATGTAGAGCGAGATCAGTTTGGGCATGTCAGCACCTCCTGATCCGAATGTAGGCACGGGTTGCCGCAGCCGCAAAGGCCCATTTGTCGCAGGGTCGCGGTTGGCGCGTTCAGGCCGATCGGCCCTTCAGGTTTGGCGACGATGGTGCGGAAACTCGCGTGCGCAGACGGCAGCCTGACGACCGCTCAGAACGCTTCCGGCCGCGCCTCGCGCGCCATGTGGTCGAGCACGGCGTTGGTGAACTTGGGTTCCTGACCTTCCGGGAAGAACGCCTTGGCGACCTCGACGAATTCGACGATGACGACCTTGGGCGGCGTGTCGCCCAGAACCAGCTCGGCCCCGGCGGCCCGAAACAGCGCGCGCAGCGTCGGGTCGATCCGCGCGATGGGCCATTTGGCGACCAGCGCCCGGTCGGTCATCTGGTCGATCTTGGCCTGCCGGTCCACCGCTTCGCCCAGAATGGCGCGGAAGAGGTCCACGTTCCCCTCTTCGAATTCGCCCTCTTCGTATTCGGCCCCGAAGCGATGGTCCTCGAATTCCTTGCGCACGCGGTCATAGCCCTGCCCCGCCGCCTCCATCTGGAAAAGCGCCTGCACAGCATAAAGCCGCGACGCGGATTTCATCCGGCGCTTCAACTCGGGCGTCATCTTGCGCTTGGGGCGGTCGGTGTCTTGCGGGGTCTCGTCGGTCATGTCGGCTCTCGGGCAAACTCAGGCCGCGTCCTTAGATCAAGGCCGGACCAAGGGAAACCGTTTTCCGCGAAAAGCGTGAAAATTCGCTCACGCTCCGACGGGGCGAAAGCCGACCTGCTTCTCGCCGCCCGTCCATTTCCGACCGAGTGCGATGAGGTGGAGCGCGGCGGCAGCGGCCCCGCCCCCCTTGTTCTGCTGGTCCACGGCGGCGCGAACCACGGCCTGATCGCGGTTCTCGACGGTCAGGATGCCGTTGCCGATGCACAGGCCCGCAAGCCCCAGCGTCGAGAGCGCGCGCGAGCTGTCGTTGCACACCGTCTCGTAATGCGTGGTTTCGCCCCGGATCACGCAGCCAAGGGCGACGTAGCCGTCGAAATCGGCGGTGCGGTCGGCGATGCGGATCGCGGTCGGCACTTCCAGCGCGCCGGGCACCTCGACGATCTCCCACGTTGCACCCGCGGCCTCGATCTCGGCCTTGGCGCCCGCGATCAGGTCGTCGGCGATGTCCTTGTAATAAGGCGCCACGACGATCAGCAGCTTGGGCGCCTCGTCGAAAGTCGGGCGCGGCAGGGTGTAATGCGTCTCGGTTCCGGCCATCACTTCTCTCCCCGGATCGGATGGGTGCCTTCGATGGTCAGGTCGTAGGCGTCCAGCCCCACCACCTTGGGCAACGGGCTGTCGGTAAGCAGATGCATCCGGTGGATGCCCAGCGCCGACAGGATCTGCGCACCGAGGCCGTATTGGCGCAGCACCTGCGGGCTGACCTCGCCCTCGGCGGTGGCGAGTTTCATCGACGGGTCGCGCAGCAGGACCACGGCCCCGCGCCCCTTGTCGGCGATGATCTGCATCGCGCGGGGCAGTTCGTCATGCGGGTTCGGGCCAAGGCCCAGCGCATCCTCCAAGGGGTTCAGCGCGTGCATACGCACCAGCACCGGCTCGTCCGTGGTCAGGTCGCCCTTGGTCAGCACGATGTGCTCGGCCCCCTGCGTCTCGTCCGTGAAGATGCGCAGCATCCAGTCGCCGCCATAGGCCGAGGTGACCTGCTTCACCGCGCTTTCGTTCACGAGGTTATCGTGGCGGTGGCGATAGGCGATCAGGTCGCTGATCGTCCCGATCTTCAATCCGTGCTTCTGCGCGAAGGCCACGAGATCGGGGAGCCGGGCCATCGACCCGTCCTCGTTCATGATCTCGCAGATCACGCCGGCCGGGTTCAGACCCGCAAGGCGCGAAATGTCGACGGCCGCCTCGGTATGGCCGGCCCGCACAAGGACACCGCCGTCCTTGGCGCGCAGCGGAAAGACGTGGCCGGGAGTCGCGATGTCGGCGGCTCCCTTGGTCGGGTCGATGGCGACCGAAACGGTGCGCGCACGGTCATGCGCCGAAATGCCGGTGGTCACGCCTTCGCGCGCCTCGATGGAAATGGTGAACGCGGTCTCGTGGCGCGACGAGTTCTGCGAGGCCATGAGCGACAGGCCCAGCGCATCGACCCGCTCGCCGGTCAGCGACAGGCAGATCAGGCCGCGCCCGTGGGTCGCCATGAAGTTGATCGCATCCGGCGTCGCCATCTGCGCGGGGATCACCAGGTCGCCCTCGTTCTCGCGGTCCTCGTGATCGACGAGGATGAACATGCGGCCGTTGCGCGCGTCTTCGATGATCTCCTCGATCGAGGAGATCACATCGCCCCACTCGCGTTCCACCGGTCCGGGTGCGTCATAGATCTTGGCGTCCGACATCTGGGCATTCCTTCCAATTGCCCCCGCGAGATAACGCGACCCGCCCCCCGATGCCAGAGGAACGTCGCGCACAGAGGCTGTGAAAATCGCAACGTCGCAATGAATGCCGACCGCCCGCCCCTTCTCTGTTTCAGGAAACCTCGGAGGGTCTGGGGAGGCAGCGCCTCCCCAGCTGGTCGACCGGGCTTCAGCCCGGCGAAACCTCAGAACCGCCAGAGCGCCGGGACGAAGGCATAGGCCTCGCCCTCGGCCTTCACATGGCCCACGCCGGGGAACGGGAAATGGTAGCCCACGACCGGGATGCGATCCGCCGCGGCCATGTCGAGGATTCGGCGGCGCGTGGCCACCGTCGCCTCGGGGTCGCTGTCCATCGAGCCGTACCAGTCGGGGTGCGCGAAGTGCCCGAAGGCGTGGGTGATCGCGTCGCCCAGCACAAGAAGCTGATCGTCGCCGCTTTCCAGCAGGATCGACATGTGCCCGGGCGTATGCCCGTTGGTCGACATCAGCCGCACGCCCGGCGCCACTTCGTGCCCGTCGCCCGCAAGCGTCCAGTCCGCGCCATCGACATTGATCGAATTGACCGCGCCCAGCACGAACTGCTGCGCCTCCGGGGCCACCCGGTCGACGAGGCCGTCCTGCAACCAGTAATCGTGTTCGGCCTCGCCGATCACGTATTCGGCGTCGGGGATGATCGCCTCGTCGAAATCGTCGCGCACGCCCCAGATGTGATCCGGGTGGGCATGGGTGACGACGACATGCGTCGTGGCGAAAGGGTCGATCCCGGCGGCTTCCATGTTCGACATGAGCCGCCCCGCCGTGTCGAAGAACCGATTGCCGGAGCCGACGTCGATCAGCACCTTCGCCTCGCCGGTCTCGATATAGACGTGGTTCGTATGCCCGACGAGTTCATCGGTCGGCAGGAAATGCGCTTCGAGAAACGCCAGCTTCTCGGCCTCGTCCGCATTCATGCCCATGGCCGTCAGAGGCTGCGGGAACCAGCCGTCCGAGACGATGGTGATCTTCATATCCCCCAGCGTGAAGCGAAAGTGCGCGGGGTTCTCGCCATCAGGCGGGCCAAGCTCGGCGCGAAGGGCCGCGGGCATGGCGAAGGCGGGCATAGCTGCGGCGAGCGCGAGCATCTCGCGGCGTGTGGGGCGCAAAAGCGGCATCGATTCCTCCCTGTTCGATCCGGGAATCATATGCACGATTTCGAATGATTTAAAGCGTCGTGAAATATCTCTCGGCCGGCAGGTATCCCGCCATCCGGCCCGCCACCGACCATTCGGCCTCCAGCATGGTCGCGCCGACGACCAAGACCGCATCCGTGGGCACCCCCCGGCGCGCGGTCAGGTCGGCGAGCTTTTCGCGCGTGGCGGACCAGCCGTCGGCCAATGTGGGCGCCTGCATGGCTGCGTCGATAAGCGCGGCGTTGGCGCCGTGAAAGCCGGGCGCGTCGAGCGGACGGTGCACGGCGGCAAGGCGTTCTGCGCGGGCCACGCCCCGCAGTTTCGTGGCCTCGGCCTCAGGCACCGCAACCAGTTTCGGCCCGCATTTCAGCGCGTTCGACGAGAACAGGAGCGCGATCACGTCGCGCCCCGTCGCGGCCCGGATCGAGGCGTAGCTCTTGTAATCGATCCCAAGTTCCTTGGCCCGGCGCACCCGCATCCGCACCACTTCCAGCGGCAGGGTCGGCACCAGATCGGCCCGCGCCCTGCGCCACGCATAACCGTGCCAGCCGGTATTGCCGATCCCCGGCCCGCCGTTGTGACCGATCAGGGTCATGCCGCGTATTCGCCGAGCCGCGCCACGTAGCGCGCCAGCGTGTCGATCTCGAGGTTGACCTTGTCGCCCACGCGCACGTCGCCCCAGGTCGTCACCTCTTTCGTGTGGGTGATGAGGTTCACGCCGAACGTGTCGCCGTCGACCTCGTTCACGGTCAGAGAGGTGCCGTTCAGCGCGACCGAGCCCTTGGGCGCGATGAAGCGCGCCAGATCGCCCGGCACCTTGAAGGAAATCCGCGTCGAGTCGCCTTCGTCATGCACATCCGTCACCTCGGCCACGCCATCGACATGGCCCGAGACGATATGCCCACCCAGTTCGTCCCCCACCTTCAGGGCGCGTTCGAGGTTCACACGCTTGCCGACCTCCCATCCGCCGAGGTTGGTCTTGTTCAGCGTCTCGCCCGAGACGAAGACCTCGTACCAGTCCGGGCCGAGCCGGGTCACCGTCAGACACACGCCGTCGGAGGCGATGGACGCACCCAGTTCGATGCGCGAGGTGTCGTATGCGGTCGCGATCCGCGCGCGCAGATCCTCGGTCCGGGTGACCTCGGCGATCCGGCCGATATCGGTGATGATCCCAGTGAACATGGCTGACTCCTTTCCCCAATGGCTACGCCCAATCCCACCCCTTGCCAAGCAGGGCGCGGGACAAGCCAAACCCCAAGCGTCACAAAAAAGCCCGGTTCGGGTGTTTTGTGTCTTGCGCAAGGACAATGGCAAGGTTTTCCTTGAAGAAACGCGGCATCAGTTCGCGACAGAGGCCAGAAAAACGGGTAAAATCAGGCGCATGAAAGCCATCGACGGAACCGACCGGACATTCCTGTTCCTGCAAGGGCCACACGGCCCCTATGTCCGTCGTCTGGCCCGGATGCTCTCGGCCTCGGGCGCGCAGGTCTGGCGCGTCGGGTTCAACATGGGCGATCAGGTGTTCTGGCACGATGCGCGGACCTACATTCCCTTCACCGAAAGCCAGGACGCGTGGCCGGAACGCATCCGCACCATCCTGACCGAAAAGGGCGTGACCGATCTGGTGCTCTACGGCGACACCCGGTTCATTCATGCCGAGGCCGTGCGCGCCGCGCGGAAAGCGGGCGTCATGGTCCACGTGTTCGAAGAGGGTTACCTGCGCCCCTATTGGATCAGCTATGAGCGCGGCGGATCGAACGGCCATTCCCGCCTGATGGACATGGACGTGCCGCAGATGCAGCAGGTGCTGGCCGACGCGCAGCTCGACATTCCGGAGCCGCCCGCCCATTGGGGCGACATGCGCCACCACATCTTCTACGGCGCGCTCTACCACTGGTTCGTCATGTTCGCGAACCGGCGCTATCGCGGCTTCCGTCCGCACCGCGCCCTGACCGTGGGCAAGGAATTCCAGCTTTACCTCAAGCGCCTGATCCTGATGCCGTTTCAGGCGCTGGGACGGATCATCGCCACGCGCCGTATCCGAAACGGCGGCTTTCCCTATCACCTCGCGCTTCTGCAACTGGCCCATGACGCGAGCTTTCTGGACCATTCCCCGTTCAAAAGCGTGACCGAGTTCCTCGACCTCGTGATCGAAGGCTTCGCGAACGGCGCGGCCCGTCACCATCACCTCGTGTTCAAGGCGCATCCGCTGGAGGATGGCCGCGTGCCCCTGCGCCGCGAAATCCGTCGTCTGGCCGCCCAATATGGCGTCGAGGGACGAGTGCATTACGTGCGCGGCGGCAAGCTCGCCCGGCTGCTCGATCATGCCCGCAGCGCCGTCACCGTGAACTCGACGGCGGCCCAACAGGTGCTGTGGCGCGGACTTCCGCTCAAGGTTTTCGGCGCGGCCGTCTATGACAAGCCGGAGTTCGTTTCGACCCAGCCCCTGCCCGAATTCTTCGCCCAGCCGACGCGCCCCGACAGCCGCGCCTACCGCGATTATCGTCATTACCTCTTGGAAACCTCGCAAATCCCCGGCGGGTTCTATTCGGCCCGGGGCCGGCGGCAGCTTCTGCGCCAGATCGTCGACATGATGCTCGCCCCGGACGACCCCTACGATGCCCTCGCCAAGGGCACCGCGGCCCCCCGGCAACAGTTGAGACTCGTGAAGTAACCCTTGGAATCGCGTCTGGATTTTTATCCACAGCCCGAGTAGTCTGCCAAAAAAAGAAACTGAGGCAGAACTCCAAAAAGGAGCCCGGGCAGTGAAAAATCAGGGCATTACGTGGGCGCGCATCGCGCTCCTTTTCGCGCTTGTGATGGGTGTAGCCGCATGTGACGTGCTCCCCAGAAGCGGCCCGAACAAGCAGGAAATCTACTCCGGTTCGGTGCAGAGACAGGGCGACGCCTTCGTCGTCTCGGTCAACGATCACGTGACGCGGGCGACCGCCGTCACCCCGGCGCTCGGGTTCGGCGAGAACTTCCTCTCGGCCGGACAGGTCGGGTCCGACACGATCCGCCCAGGCGACGTGCTGGGCGTGGCGATCTGGGAAAACGTCGAACAAGGCATCCTCGCCTCGGCAGGCGCCCCCGCCGCGCTCGAAGAGGTGCAGGTCGACGGCTCCGGCTTCATCTTCATCCCCTATGCGGGACGGATCAAGGCCGCCGGCAACTCACCCGAAGCCGTGCGCCGCATCATCACCGAACAACTCGCCACCCAGACCCCGGACCCGCAGGTCTTGGTCACCCGGATCGCTGGCGACGGCGCCACCGTGTCGATCACGGGCGCGGTCAACGGTCAGGGCGTCTACCCGATCGAACGCCCCACCCGCACGCTGGGTGCCATGCTCGCCGCCGCAGGCGGTGTGGCCGTGAACCCCGAGGTGGCCGTGGTCAAGATCATCCGTGGCGGTCAGACCGGGCAGATCTGGTATCAGGATCTGTTCGAAGACCCGCGCCTCGACATCGCCCTGCGCAATGGCGACCGCATTCTGGTCGAGGCCGACACCCGCGCCTTCACCGCTCTCGGCGCCACTGGCACCCAGACCCGCGTGAACTTCCAGACCCAGAACCTCTCGGCGCTCGAAGCCATCGCGCAGGTCGGCGGTCTGAACCCGACACTGGCCGACCCCACGGGTATCTTCGTGTTCCGCAACGAACCCGCCGAGATCGCGAATGTCGTGCTGGCACGGGGCGATCTGGTCGGGGCGCAGCGCCTGATCTACGTGCTGAACCTGACCGAACCCAACGGCATGTTCATGGCCCGCGACTTCGTGATCCGCGACGGCGATACCGTCTACGTGACCGAAGCGCCCTACGTCCAGTGGGCCAAGGTCATCACGGCGCTCACCGGTGCCCTCGGCGCGGCCGAGTCGCTGGCCAACGCAGGCAGCACCTTCGGCCTCGTCGGCGCGACGCCGTAAGGTTTGGGGCGCATGACCCCCTACGACAGGATCACAGCCGCCACGACGGAGCCTCCCTCCTCGCGGCGGCTTTACGTTTACTCGGGCGGTTTCCTGCGGGAGCGCCGGGTGCGGCGTGTCCTGACGCTGGCCGGGTGGGACATTCGCATCGGCCTGCCCAAGGCCCAAGATACCGTGGCGGTCTGGGGCGTCTCGCCCACCGCGCACCGGGGCGAGGGTGTCGCGAACCGGCGGGGGGCCACCCTGATGCGCGTCGAAGACCCCTTCCTGCGCTCGGTCGGTCTGGGCCGTGACGGCGAGCCGCCGCTGGGCCTCCTCCTCGACCGCTCCGGCGTGCATTTCGACCCCGCCGTGCCCTCGGACCTCGAACGAATGCTCGCGGATGCGCCGCTGGACGACTACGCGCTTCTCAGCCGTGCGCGCGACGCGGTGGACCGCATCCGCCACGCCCATCTGTCGAAATACAACGGCTTCGACCCCAAGGCCCCTGTGCCGCGCGCGCCCTACGTGCTGGTGATCGACCAGACCCGCGACGACGCGGCCGTGCTGGCGTCGAAGGCCACACCGCAGACCTTCCGTGAAATGCTGGTCATCGCGCAGGAGGAAAATCCGGGCCTGCGCGTCGTCATCAAGTCCCACCCGGACAGCACCGCAGGCCATCGCCTGGGCTACTACGGCCCGGAACACACGGGCGGCAAGGTCACGCTTCTGACCGATCCCGTCAGCCCCTGGGCGCTGATGGAGGGCGCGGTTGCGGTCTATACCGTCTCGTCCGGCATGGGGTTCGAAGCGATCTTCGCCGGGCACAAGCCCCGCGTCTTCGGCCAGCCGTTCTACGCCGGCTGGGGCCTGACCAAGGACGAAAACCCCGTGCCGCGCCGCGAACGTCAACTGACGCGCGCGCAATTGTTCGCCGCGGCCATGCTCGAATATCCGACGTGGTACGACCCCTACCGCGACAGGCTGTGCGAGATCGAGGACGTGATCGGAACGTTGGAGGCGCGCGCCCGCGCGATGCGCGAGGACGGGCCGGGCTACGTCGCCGCCGGAATGCGGCTGTGGAAGCGCAAGCCATTGTCGCAGTTCTACGGGAGCGGCGCGGGCGTGATCTTCGAAGACGGCCCCAAGGCCGAAGCGAAAGCGGCAAAGACGGGTCGCCCGCTGATGGTCTGGGCGGGAAAAGCGGACACGCTCACCGCCCCGGCCATCCGCATCGAGGACGGCTTCATCCGCTCGCGGGGTCTGGGCGCCGAACTGACCCCGCCCCTGTCGCTCGTGCGTGACGACCTCGGCATCTACTACGATCCGAACGCCGAAAGCCGCCTCGAACGGCTCGTCGCCGCCGCAGAAACCCTCGCCCCCGGCCCGCTTCACCGTGCCGAGGCCCTGATCGACCGGCTCACCGCCTCCGGTATCTCGAAATACAACCTCGATCGCGCCGCGCCGGTCAACCTGCCGCCGGGCCACCGCATCCTCGTTCCCGGTCAGGTCGAAGACGATGCCTCAGTCCGCCTCGGCACGCGCGAGGTCACCCACAACCGGGGCCTCCTGCGCGGCGTGCGCGCGGCCAACCCGGAGGCCGTCATCATCTACAAACCCCACCCGGACGTGGAAGCGGGCCTGCGCGACGGCGACATGCCGCTGGACGAGGCCGCGCGCCATGCCGACGTGGTCGCCACCGAAACCGACGCCGTGGCGCTGATCGAAGCGGTGGACGAGGTCTGGACCATGACCTCGACCCTCGGGTTCGAGGCGCTCATCCGTGGCAAGACCGTCTCCTGCCTCGGCGCCCCGTTCTACGCAGGCTGGGGCCTCACCCGCGATCTGGGCACCATACCGGACCGACGCAGGGCGCGCCCCAGCCTTGCCGGCCTCGTCCACGCGATCCTCATCGACTACCCGCGCTACCACGACCCGGTCACGAACATGCCCTGCCCGGTCGAGGTCATCCTCGACCGGATCGAAGCGCAGGAAACCGGCCCCGGCACACCGTCCCTGCGCCTCGTCTCAAAGCTGCAAGGCCTGCTCGCGCCCTACACCACCTTCTGGCGCTGAAGCGGTCCCCTTCTCTGTTTCGAAAATACTTAGGGAGGTTTGGAGGGCTGGCCCTCCAAACGCGCCGCAAGGCGCGTCCACCGCGACGACCTGCCAACGGCAGGGCGGCGCAAATCAAGCGCGGGCGTCAGCCCGCACCGCTAGGATACGGCCCGCCACCTGTGCAGGACGTCGCCCCCGATGGCGCGCAGCTCGACCAGCTCCAGCCGCGGCGCATCCGCCAGCGCACCCACGCCCATCGCGGCGATCGAAGGCCAGCCCTCGGCACCAAGAGCGATCCCGGCGGTGAAGCCCACGTATTCGTCCACCAGCCCCTCGGCCAGAAGCGAGGCGGCCAGCCCGCCGCCGCCCTCGCAGAACACGCGCGTCAGTCCCGCTTCGCCCAAGGCGGCCTGCGCCGCCGCCACGTCGATGCGACCCAGCACGACGGGCACCGCGATACAGCGCGCGCCCAGCCCTTCCCAAGCCGCGACCACGCCGTCCGGCGCCCGGTCGCCGTGGATCAGCCAGACCGGAACCTCTTTCGCCGTGCGCGCGAGCGCGCTTTCCAAGGGAATATCCAGATGCCGCGATAGCACCACGCGCACAGGCTGGCGCCGCGCGCCCAGCCCGCGCACGGTCAGCGACGGATCATCCGCCCGCGCCGTGCCCGCGCCGACCATCACCGCGTCATGGATCATGCGTTCGGCATGGACTTGCCGCCGCGCCTCCGGCCCCGTGATCCACTGGCTTTCCCCCGTCGCCGTGGCGATGCGCCCGTCAAGGGACGCAGCGAGTTTCAGCGTCACCATCGGGCGACCGCGCTCTACCCGGCTCAGAAATCCGACCTGATCGGCGCGTGCCTCGGCTTCGCCCAGCCCCGTCACGGCCTCGATCCCGGCCGCGCGCAACATCGCGATCCCGCGTCCGTTCACCCGGTCGTCGGGGTCTCCCAAAGCGACGACCACCCGTGCGATCCCCGCCGAAATCAGCGCCTCGGCACAGGGCGGGGTCCGTCCATGGTGGGAACAGGGCTCGAGCGTGACGTAGGCCGTCGCCCCCCGCGCCGCCTCACCCGCCTGCGCCAGCGCCACGACTTCGGCATGGGGCCGCCCGCCCGGCTGGGTCCAGCCGCGCCCGACGATCCGCTCACCGCTCACGATCACGCAGCCCACCGCCGGGTTCGGCCAGACAGAGCCAAGGCCCCGCCGCCCGAGCGACAGGGCCAGATCCATGAACCTTTCGTCGGTCACGCCTGTTCTTCGGGCGGAATGTCGGGGCGCAGCTCGCTCATGAACTTCTCGAAATCGTCCGCCGCCTGGAAGTTCTTGTAAACGCTCGCGAAGCGCACATAGGCGACCGTGTCGATCCGGGCCAGACTTTCCATCACGATCTCACCGATGGTCTTGGACGGAATATCCGTCTCGCCCATCGATTCCAGCCGCCGCACGATGCCCGAGATCATCTGATCGATGCGCTCCGGCTCCACGGGCCGTTTCTGCATCGAAATCCGGATCGAACGCTCCAGCTTCTCGCGGTCGAAATCCTCGCGCCGACCGTTAGACTTGATGACCACGAGGTCGCGCAACTGCACGCGTTCATAGGTTGTGAAGCGCCCGCCGCAGGCCGGACAGAACCGCCGCCGCCGGATCGCGACGTGATCCTCGGCCGGGCGTGAATCCTTCACTTGAGTGTCAATATTTCCGCAGAACGGGCACCGCATCCCACTTCCTTTTCTATGCCTGTCACCTCTGATCGTGGGTCTTTGCCCACTTATCCACAGGCACTATAGGAAGAGTGCCGCATTTTGGGTAGGTTCAAAGCGTCGCGCCCAGATATAGCAGGGCCGTTTTGTGGCCCCTATGCCGCAATCACCGGACGAGCGCCGCCACTTTTCGGCGGTGCGGTCGGTCGCGATGTTCGAAAAGGTAAATTCCCTGCCATGTTCCGAGCGTCATTGTCCCGTTTATGATTGGAATCTGTAAAGAAATGGGGAGCAGCGCGGCCTTGATATGGGCCGGCATGTCGTCCGGCCCCTCATAGGTGTGGGTCAGGTAGGACATGCTGGGGTCGGTGGTGGGCGGCACGAGCCGCGCGAAGTAGTTGCGCAGGTCGACCTGCACCTCTGGATCGGCATTTTCCTGAATGAGGAGCGAGGCCGACGTGTGCCGCACGAAGAGCGTCAGCAACCCCTCACCCGACCCGGTGCCTGCCACCCAGCGCGTCACGTCGCGGGTGAACTCATAGGTGCCCTGCCCGCGCGTTTCGATCTCGAATTCGGTGTGCATGGCGCCACGCTGCCAAATGCGGATGAGACGCGCAAGCGACGCCGCCCGGATCGCGATGATCCGGGCGGGTCGTGTAGGTCATCTGCCGGGGATCACTCGGCGGCGATGGCCTCCGGCGTCGGGGCCGCGACGAGTTGCAGCCCGCCCTTTTCCAGCCGCTTCACCACGCGACGCGCATCGCGCATCCGCTGGCCCTTGGCCTCGCCCCAGGCCGCACGACGGGCTTCCACGTCGGCCTCGGGGTTGTCGCGTTTCCAGTCGGTCAGCCAGCCGTGATAGCCGATCAGCTTGACGGCTTTCTTGCGGGCCATCTCTTCCGGCGTCAGCACCGGTTTCTCTTTCTTTGCCTTGGTCGCCATAATTGCTTCCTCAATGGTTTCGCGCCTTCTTGCCGGGCGCTGGGGCACCATGCCCCGTGGCGGCAGATTACACCGCTTCGTTCATTTCGCGTAGCGGGAAATGATGTGAGCAGGTGGAAACAAAGGGGAGTGAGTCCGGTTTGCACAGGCTCTCAGTGGTATGACGGCTCCTTACGACCAGAAACCGCCGAATGCCTCGGCCAGCGCACGCTGGCTTTCGGCCCGGGTCATAACGCCTGAACGCGACAGGTGGGGAATACCGACCAACTTGGCCCCTCCGATCACCGTCGCGGTCCTGATCGTTCCGTTGCCGCAATTTGCAGGCGCTTCAGAATAGCGCGATTGGCCAAGGGTCCCATGAACCGCGAAAAACGCGTCATTCCCCATGCAAACAATAAGTTCTGTATTTGCCCGCCTTAGCACTCTTCGCCAAAGGTCCGTTCCAAACTCGACAGCTTTCGATCTATCCGAAAGGAGCGCCCAAGAGGGGGAACGAAACGGGACAAGGTTCCCCGCGAGGACGTCGTCAGCGTCCACACCCAATCTATCGAACAAGAGCAGCACACGCTTTTGTAGGCGGTGCTCTCCCGCTGGTCGCTCGCGTTCACGGTCTTTCCAGCGTTCAATCCGGTACACGCTCCCGCGCTCCGAGGAAAAGACTGAATGGTCCGCTGGTATTTCACTGCCACCCGGATTTGCCCCGATGAAGGCAATTCTGGCACCACTCAGAGTGGAGGCCGGTCCATATAGAAAACGCCAGCCCAACTCATGAGGGCTGGCGTCATAGAACGCTTGGATTTCTTCTCTGAGCGTCGCCGCAAATGCCTCGTCGCCCAGACCGCTCACTGATCCAGGAAGCTCCGCAGCTTCCGGCTCCGGCTCGGGTGCTTCAGCTTTCTGAGCGCCTTCGCCTCGATCTGGCGGATGCGTTCGCGGGTGACGCTGAACTGCTGGCCCACCTCTTCCAGCGTGTGGTCGGTGTTCATGCCGATGCCGAAGCGCATGCGCAGAACCCGTTCCTCACGCGGCGTCAAAGATGCCAGCACGCGGGTCGTGGTTTCCTTCAGGTTCTCCTGAATGGCCGAGTCGAGCGGCAGGACGGCGTTCTTGTCCTCGATGAAATCGCCAAGCTGCGAGTCCTCCTCGTCGCCGATGGGCGTTTCGAGCGAGATCGGCTCCTTGGCGATCTTCATCACCTTGCGGACCTTTTCGAGCGGCATTTGCAGCTTCTCGGCCAGTTCTTCCGGCGTCGGCTCGCGGCCGATTTCGTGCAGCATCTGGCGACCGGTGCGCACGAGCTTGTTGATCGTCTCGATCATGTGGACCGGGATGCGGATCGTGCGGGCCTGATCGGCGATGGACCGGGTGATCGCCTGGCGGATCCACCACGTCGCGTAGGTCGAGAACTTGTAGCCCCGGCGATACTCGAACTTGTCCACGGCCTTCATCAGGCCGATGTTGCCTTCCTGAATGAGATCAAGGAATTGCAGGCCGCGGTTCGTGTATTTCTTGGCGATCGAGATCACCAGACGCAGGTTCGCCTCGACCATTTCCTTTTTGGCCTGACGCGCCTCTTTTTCACCCTTCTGGACCTGAGACACGATGCGGCGGAATTCCGAGATGTCGACGCCGACATACTGACCGACCTGGGCCATGTCTCCGCGCAGTTCGGCCACCTTGTCGGACGAGCGTTCGATGAACGCCTGCCAGCCGCGACCGGGCTTTTCGGCCATCCGTTCCAGCCAGTTCGGGTCAAGCTCCTCGCCCCGGTAGGCATCGACGAATTCGCGGCGGTTGATGCGCGCCTGATCGGCGAGCTTCACCATGGCCGAGTCGATCGACATGATGCGGCGGTTGATGCCGTAAAGCTGGTCGACGAGCGCCTCGATCCGGTTGTTGTGCAGGTGCAGTTCGTTCACCAGCAGCACGATTTCCGAGCGCAGCTTCTGGTACTCGGCTTCCGCCTTGTCCGAGAACGATCCATCCTCGTTCAGCGTGGCGGACATCCGAAGATCCTGCATTTCGCTGAGTTTGGTGTAATCGCGCGCGATCAGTTCCAGCGTTTCGAGCACGCGGGGCTTGAGGGCGGCCTCCATCGCGGCGAGCGACATGTTGGCCTGATCGTCCTCATCCTCGTCGTCGTCGTCCTTGGCGATCGGGTTGCCGTCGGCGTCAAGCTCGGGGCCGTCGTCCTTTTTCTGGCTTTCGGTGTTCGTGGCCGCGGCTTCGCCCAGCCCCTGCACCACATCCTCGTCCTCGCCGTCCTCGCCCATCTGGCGCCCGAAGGTGGCGTCGAGGTCGATGACGTCGCGCAGCAGGATGTCTTCGTTCAGAAGTTCGTCGCGCCAGATCGTGATGGCCTGGAAGGTGAGCGGGCTTTCGCAGAGCCCCGCGATCATTGTGTTCCGGCCCGCTTCGATCCGCTTGGCGATGGCGATCTCGCCCTCGCGGGACAGGAGTTCCACCGACCCCATTTCGCGCAGATACATGCGCACCGGGTCGTCGGTGCGGTCGAGCTTCTCGGTATCGCCGGACGACACGGCGACGGCGCCGCCCTGATTCTTGGCGACGACTTCGGTCGAGCCCTTGGCGTCGTCGTTGTCGTCCTCGGCTTCTTCGTCCTCGATGATGTTGATTCCCATTTCCGAGAGCATCGACATCACGTCTTCGATCTGTTCCGACGAGACCTGATCGGGCGGGAGCACGTTGTTGAGCTGATCGTAGGTGATGTAGCCCTTCTCACGGGCCTCGGCGATCATCTTCTTGACGGCGGCCTGGTCCATATCCCCCATCGGGTTGGAGCCGTCGTCCTGCTCGTCCTTGTTCTGGTCGTCGTTTGCGTCTTTCGCGGCCATGCGTGTTCCCTTCGCTCGGGTCGGTCTCGGATCGAATCTGGCGGATCGAGACTGATTCGGCTGATTCGCTTTTGCGAATCTTCGACTCGAATCACTGATTCGCCAACCCGTGTAGCCCTGAAACCTTTGTGTTTTCTCAAAATGTGATGGATCAGGGTCTCTTGCGTCCGCCCTGTTGATCCTCGATCTGCTTCAAGAGCGCATCCAGCGCGTCTTTCTCCTCGCGCGCGACCATGACGCCGTTGTCGGCGCGGTCGAACAGTCCCTTGTCGTCGCCCTGCCCCCGCCGCGCCTCGTCAAGCAAGCGCACGGCCTCGGACAGGCGGAATGTAAGCCCCTCGTCGCTCAAGGCGCCGATCTCGGCCACCGCGTCGTCCAGTTCGTGTCTGGCGCCACGGGCGGCATCGAGTTTGGCAAGCTCCTCGGCCAGACACAGCGCCGCGAGCTCCGGATCGTCCTTGCGGCGTATCGGGGGTGCGATCTGCACATGGTTCAGGGCGAAGAGTTTTTCAAGGGCGCGCGTGCCGACTTCGGCGTCGATTTTCGCGCACAGGTCTTCCGTCGCCTCGCCGTCGAACGACAGGATCGCCCGTTGCATCGCCGCATGTTCATCGGTGGCCATTTCGACCCGCTCAAAGGCGCTCTCGAAGCTTTCGATCAGGTGCGGATGGGTGACGAGGGTGGCAAGGATCACGGCCTCGCGCAGCACCTCTTCGACCTGCCCCGACGCGGCCGCCAGAAGCGAACCCTTGGTGGCGGGCTGGAACGCCGGCCCGGCGGGTTTCCATGGGCCACGGCGCCCGCCGCCACCCTGCCAGCCGCCTTGGCGCGGGGCGTTCGCGCGACGCGGATTGAAGAGTTCGTAGCGCAGGCGCTTGATCTCTTCGCCGTAGTGCTGGCGGATCGACTGGTCTTGGATTTTGGCGATGGCTTGGCGCAAGTCGCGGTCCAACGCCGCGCGCCGCTCCGGGCTGTCGAAGACCTTGCCCTCGGTTTCGCGCTGCCACAGCAGGCTCACCATGGGCCGCGCCCCGTCCAGCAACTTCTGCATCGCGCCCGCGCCCTGCGCCTTGATGAGATCGTCGGGGTCCAACCCCTCGGGCATGATCGCAAAGCGCAAGGACTGCCCGGCTTCAAGCATCGGCAGCGCGGTGTCGATGACCCGCATCGCCGCGCGCAGCCCTGCGGTATCGCCGTCGAGCGCGATGATCGGTTCCGGGGCGATGCGCCACAGAAGGCGCAGCTGATCCTCGGTGATCGCGGTGCCGAGCGGGGCCACGGTCGCGCCGAACCCAGCCTCGGACAATGCGATCACGTCCATATACCCCTCGGCCACCACCAGCGGCGTGCCCTTCCCCGCCGCCTCGCGCGCAGGCCCGTGGTTGTAAAGCGAGCGGCCCTTGTCGAACAGCTCCGTCTCGGGGCTGTTCAAGTATTTCGCGTTGTCGTTCGGGTCCATCGCCCGACCCCCGAAGGCGATGCAGCGCCCGCGCGCGTCACGGATCGGGAACATGATCCGGTTGCGAAACGTGTCATAGGGCTGCTTGCCTTTGGACGAGGCTTTGGCGAGTCCTGCCCCGAGGATCAGGTCTTCGGCCACGCCCTTGCCACGCAGATGATCCCACAGCCCCTGCCAGCCATCCGGCGCAAAGCCGATGTCCCAGCGGTCCTGCGCGGCCTCCTTCAGCCCCCGACGGTCGAGATACTCCCGCGCGCCGACGCCCGAGTTGGTCTTGAGTTGCAGGCGGAAGAACTGCACCGCCTGCTCCATCACCTCGGCCAGTTGCGTGCGCCGGTCGGCCTTTTCCTGCGCCTTCGGGTCACGCTCGGGCATCTGCATCCCGGCTTCGCGGGCGAGGATTTCGACCGCCTCCATGAAGCCGACGTTCTCGGTTTCCTTCACGAAGGACAGCGCATCGCCCTTCGCATGGCAGCCGAAGCAGTAGTAGAATCCCTTGCGGTCATCGACATGGAAACTGGCGGTCTTTTCCTGATGGAACGGGCACGGGGCCCAAAGATCGCCCTTGCCCTGATTGGATTTTCGCTGGTCCCACATGACCTTGCGCCCGACCACCTGCGCAAGCGAGGTGCGGGTGCGAAGTTCATCCAAGAATCCGGGGGGCAACGACATGGCGTCAATATAGGCCGCCCGCGCGCCCGCCTCAATTGACCACGCAGGCCTCGGGCGGAGATTTGTACAGACGGTAGACGACAGGCTCGCCGGACACCTCGGCGATGTCCACCGCGCCCCCGCATTCCTCGGTCTCGCCGACCCACAGGTATGTCAGCGTCAGGTCGATGCTGTCGCCGCTGTCGCGCGTGACCTCGAAGAACCCGCCGTCGCAGTCGACCGAACAAGTCATCTCGCCCCCTTCGTTCCAGCACAGAAGCCCCTGCTCGAACGTCCTGAGCGCAAGCTCCGTGTCTTTCACATGGCCGCCATTCGACGTGCTGACCGCAACGGAGGCGGAATACTGGTCGTATTCGTCGATCCCGAAGGCGACCGAGATCGCCGAGACGACCTGTTCGGGATGAGCCGCGATGTGGGCGTCGGAATAGGTGCGGTGGTAGCAGCCCATAGGTTCGGCAAGGGCCGGCGCGGCGGTAAGGGCTGCGACAAGGGCAAGGCGCATGGCAAAACTCCTGAAACTGAATGGCGTCAGGTTAACGCGCGCGGCCTCACGCGGCCACGGATTTGCGCAGCATGTCCCAATAGATCGTTTCGACCGTTTCGCGGCTGAGGCGGCCGCCATCGCGAAACCACGTGGTCACCCCGTTCAGCATGGAAATCGCGGCCATCGCGGCGAGTTTCGGGTCCGGCACGGCGAAATCGCCGCTGGCGTTCCCTGCCTCCAGAATATCGATCAGACCCTGTTCGTAGCGGCGGCGCAGCACCTCGATCTCGGCGAAATTCGCGTCGTCCAGATTGCGCAACTCCATGTAGGCGATGAAGATATTGTCGGGCCGGTCGAGGTGATAATGGATGTGAAAGCGCGCGAAGGCCTCCAGCCGTTCAGGCGGCGTGCCGCCCGTGTCGGCCTCGCGCCAAGCGTCGAGCAACTCCTCCATATGGACCTTCATCAGGTCGTAGAGCAGCGATTGCTTGTCGGGGGTGTAAAGATAGAGCGCCCCGGCCTGCACGCCGACCTCCGCCGCGATCTTTCGCATCGAGACCGCCGCATAGCCGTCGCGCGCGAAGAGCTTCAATGCCGCCTCGCGCACCTTGGGGCCAGTGATGTCGGCGTGGGAGCCGGATTTTCGCGCCATGGGTGAAGATTAACTGAACATTCGTTCAGATCAAGCGATTGCGCGCCCGGCACGCGGGTCCGGGCGCGCGAATTGGTTCAGGCGGTCAGCCCCTTGGGCTCCGGCAGGCCGTTGGCCCGGCAGGTCGCCGTCAGCGTATTGGCCAGAAGGCAGGCGATGGTCATGGGGCCGACACCGCCCGGGACCGGGGTGATCGCGCCTGCGACCTCGGCGGCACTCGCGAAATCAACGTCGCCAACCAGCTTGCCCTTGCCGCCTTCTTCGGCGGGCGGCAGACGGTTGATGCCCACGTCGATGACCACGGCGCCGGGCTTGAGCCAGTCGCCCGTCACCATCTCGGGCCTGCCTACGGCGGCGACCACGATGTCGGCCCCGCGCACCACGTCCTCGATGTCTTTCGTGCGGCTGTGGGCGATGGTCACCGTGCAGCTGTCACGCAGCAAGAGCTGCGCCATCGGCTTGCCCACGATGTTCGATCGGCCCACGACCACCGCAGACTTGCCCGAGAGCGACCCGAAATGGTCGCGCAGCAGCATCAGACAGCCAAGCGGGGTGCAGGGCACCATCGCCTTTTGCCCCGTGGCCAGCAGACCCACATTGGAAATGTGGAACCCGTCCACGTCCTTGGCCGGGTCGATCGCATTGATCACCTTTTCCTCGTCGATGTGGTCGGGCAGCGGCAGTTGCACCAAGATCCCGTTCACCGCCGGGTCGTTGTTCAGCTTTTCGACCAGCGCGAGCAGATCGGCCTCCGAGGTCGAAGCATCCAGCTTGTGCTCGAAGCTTTCCATCCCGGCCTCGACCGTCTGCTTGCCCTTGGAGCGGACATAGACCTGACTCGCGGGGTCTTCGCCCACCAGCACCACGGCCAGTCCCGGCTTGATGCCCTTCTTGGCAAGCTCCGCCACATGCTCGGCCACCTTGCCGCGCACCTCGGCGGCGAAAGCCTTGCCGTCTATGATCGTCGCGCTCATCCGCTCTCTCCTCGTCTGTGTGAAGGGGCGCGCTCGCCCGCTTCTCTGGTCCAAAAATACCTTCGCCGAAGGCACCGTGCGACCGGGCTCGATGCCCGGTCGCGCGGCCTCCGCCTCAGAACAGCCCCTGCACGTCGCCGTTGTCGTCCAGCCCGATGGTCAGGGCGGCCGGTTTGGACGGCAGGCCCGGCATGGTCATGATTTCTCCGCAGATCACCACGACGAAGCCCGCGCCCGCCGACAGCCGGACTTCGCGTACCGGAACGGAATGGCCCGTGGGGGCGCCGCGCCGGGTGGGGTCGGTGGTAAAGGAATACTGGGTCTTGGCCATGCAGACCGGCAGGTTGCCATAGCCCGCCGCCTCCCACGCGCGAAGCTGGTCGCGGATCTTCTTGTCCGCCAGCACCTCATCCGCGCGGTAGATGCGCTTGGCCACCGTTTCGATCTTCTCGAACAGGCTCAGATCGTCGTTGTAGAGCGGCGCGAAGCTGCCCATGCCGGCATCCGCGATCTCGGCCACGCGGGTGGCCAGCGCCTCGGTCCCTTCCGATCCCTTGGCCCAATGCTGGCACAGGATCGCCTCGGTCCCGTGTTCGGCGACGTAATCCTTCACCGCCTGCACTTCGGCGTCGGTGTCGGTGACGAAATGGTTGATCGCGACGACCACCGGAACGCCGAACCCTTTGAGGTTCTCGATATGTCGGCCAAGGTTCGGGCAGCCCGCCTTGACCGCATCGACGTTCTCGGCCCCCAGATCGGCCTTGGCGACACCGCCGTTCATCTTCATCGCGCGCACGGTGGCGACGAGCACGACGGCGGCGGGGGCCAGCCCACCCTTGCGGCACTTGATGTTCATGAACTTCTCGGCCCCCAGATCGGCGCCGAAGCCCGCCTCGGTCACCACGTAGTCGGCCAGTTTCAGCGCCGTGCGCGTCGCGATCAGGCTGTTGCAGCCGTGGGCGATGTTGGCGAAGGGGCCGCCGTGGACGAAGGCCGGGTTGTTTTCTAGCGTCTGGACGAGGTTGGGCTGCATCGCGTCCTTGAGCAGAACCGTCATCGCGCCCTCGGCCCCGACATCGCGGCAGGTGATCGGGTCGCGGTCGCGGGTGTAGGCCACGATGATGTCGCCCAGACGACGTTCGAGGTCGGCCAGATCGCGGGCGAGACACAGGATCGCCATGACCTCGGAGGCCACGGTGATGTCGAACCCGGTCTGGCGCGGGAACCCGTTGGCGACACCGCCAAGCGAGGTCACTACATCGCGCAGCGCCCGGTCGTTGAGGTCCACGACCCGGCGCCACGTCACCCGGCGCTCGTCGATGCCCAGTTCGTTGCCCCAGTAGATGTGGTTGTCGATCATCGCCGACAGCAGATTGTGCGCGCTGGTGATCGCGTGGAAATCGCCGGTGAAGTGAAGGTTCATATCCTCCATCGGCACCACCTGCGCATACCCGCCGCCCGCAGCCCCGCCCTTCATCCCGAAGTTTGGCCCGAGCGAGGCTTCGCGAATGCAGATCATCGCCTTCTTGCCGATCCGGTTCAGCCCGTCGCCAAGGCCCACCGTGGTCGTCGTCTTGCCCTCGCCCGCCGGGGTCGGGTTGATCGCGGTCACGAGGATGAGCTTGCCGTCCGGGCGATCCTCGACCGAATTGATGAAGTCCTGACTGATCTTGGCCTTGTCGTGGCCGTAGGGCAGCAGATGGTCGGACGGGATGCCAAGCTTGTCGCCAATCTCCCCGATCGGGCGTTTCTTCGCGGCGCGCGCGATTTCGATATCGGATTTATGGCTCATGGTGTCCTCCCCGGACCAAGTGGCTGAATTCGCCCGGAATGTGCGCAGGGATAGCCGATCGGACAACGCGATACGCGACGAAAATGCGCGGGTTTGCGGCACCGGGCCGGAAACTCGGTGACCTTTCGGAAACCTGCGCCCCCGTTCGGAGACGTCTGGTCAGGCGTCCGGCTGCCAGCCTCGCTGTTTCGGGACGAAAAGGCGGATCTCGTCGCCAACGGTCAGCGTGCCTTCGCGCTCGACCCACGCCGTGACGCCGCGCAGATCGACAGCTGCCGGTTTGAACTTGGGCCCGTAGCCCGGCGCGAAGCGTTCGACCGAACGGCCCGAGAGCGTGCAGGGATGGTTCACCATGTCGATGGTCAGCGTCGCCCCATCAGGGGTCTGGAGGCGCGAGGACGGGGGAACGTAGCTGAAGTCCGGAATGCCCTCGACGACCATGGACACGCCGATCCACGCCGGATCGAAATGGTCGAGCCCCATGTTCCGCGCGATCTCGTCGATCTGTTCGGCGGCGAGGATGGTCAGTTGGCGGGTATTGCGGATCTGCGTGTCGCGCGGATGCAGGATCGACACGCGGCTGCACGCAGGCCGCGTCACGCCGCCATGGTCCTCGCCCTCGATGCCGCCATAGGTCAGGACCGCCTGCGCCTGCCCTTCAGAGGCCAGCGCCGCCGCCCGATCCGCGACATGGCCGAGCCATGTGATCCGGGCCGCATAGGGCGCTTCGTCGAAATATTCGCTCATGGTCATCCGGTCCTGTGCTGCGGTCGCGGCACTCGACCCCAATCACCGGGCGGCGTCAAGCGACGAGCCCCGCAGGCGCGCGTTCGACGTGGCAAGCTTGGCTTGTCCCGACAAGGCGAAGACGAAGCTGAGTTGACGGAGCAATTCGCCGTTGCGGTCCCCGAGCGTTTCCAGGGCATCCGCCGTTATGCGAAAGGCGCGCGCGGGCCGGGTGATTTCGACCGTCGCGCTGGCCGGGGCGCGCGTGAGCACGCCGAATTCGCCGATGAGAGCGCCCTCGCCCAGTCGCGCGACCTCCTGCGATCCGGCGATCACGCGGGCCTCGCCGCCTGCCAGAAAGAACAGCGCCTCGACCGGCGCGCCCTCGGTGGTCAGACCCTCGCCCACCGCGAGGTCCACCCATTCGCCCGCATCCAAGAACCGGCGCGCGTCGATGTGGCGGAGCGCCCCGAGGTGGGTGTCGTAGAACACCTGTTCGGCATCGTCCAACCGGAGCCGCCGCTGAAGCAGCCAGAGCCGCGTCAGCCCGACGATCGAAATCACGACCCAGCTTGTCTGGATGACGGCGGAACTCAGGTTCCACTGTGAGAAAAGAGAGGTGAGGACCGCAAGCGACGCGGCCAGATTGAGGATGGTGTAGAGCGCCGAGTTGCCCCGGATCACCCCGAACTGCAACCCGGCGTAGGAGCCCAGATAAAGCGCGGCACCCAGCAGGCCGAGACCGTCGAGGAACAGGCTCCCCTGCATCAACGCGCGGTCCTTGTCGCCCCGCTCAAGACCCGATGACGGGCATTCGTGCGCGGGCGGTCACGCCGGGCTGGGTCGCGGCGGGTCACGGTCACGCCCCACGTGTCAGCACGAAGAACACCCGTCTGAACGGGAAATGCACGTGGCCATCGGCGCGCGCGGGATAGTGCTTGGCGAGCAGCGTTTCATAGGCCGCGACATAGCGCACGGCCTCTTCTTCCGACAGCTCGGCCACGAACGGCCGCATCACCGTGGACCGGGTGAAGTGGCGCACCGGATGCCCCTCGGCCACCGGGGCGAGGTCTTGGACATAGGTCGTTTCCCACGCCCGGATGTCACCCAAGGGCGCGAGCATATCGGCATAGACCTGCGGCGGGGCGACGGGGGGTGTCCACTCCGCGAAATCGAAGCGGTCGGGAAACATATCCTCCGCCAGCTCGCGCAGCAGCCGGTGCGAGGGTTCGTCATACTGGCGCGGCATCTGCACGGCGAGCGCACCGCGGTCCGGCAGAACCGAGGCCCAGCGGGCAAAGAGCGTGGCATGATCGGGAAGCCAGTTGGCCAGCGCGTTGGAAAAGATCAGCGCGGGGGTGTAGCCGGGGGTCCAGTCGTTCGCGTCGTCTCGGGTCAGCCGGGCATAAAGCCCCATCGCCTCGGCCTCGGCCAGCATGGTGGCGGAACTGTCGATGCCATAGAGATCGCGGTTCGGGTAGCGCGTCGACAGCGCCTCGGCCACCGCGCCTGCACCGCAGCCCATATCGACCACCGGCCCGTCGGGCAGGTCGCGGACCTGTGCCAGAAGCTCCAGCGCCGGGCGCAGGCGCAGCCCGCGAAAGCGTTGGTAGGCTTCGGGATTCCAGTCGGCGGTGGTCATCGGCGCGTCCCTTTCCTTGTCCCTTCGATCCTATGCGCAATTGCGCGGTCTGGATACCACGCGCAAAAGAAAAAGGCCGGGGCTTGGACCCCGGCCTCGTGTTCTTGTGGTGCTGTCGTTACGCCGACGGTTCCGGCTCCAGCCCGCCGTCGCCCTTGGGCTTCTTGCGCGGCTTGGTCTTGGGGATCGCGGCGACCGACGGCTTGTCGTCGGCTTTCTCGCCCGCGCCGCCATCTTCGTCTTCGTCGATATGCGGCGGGTCACCGGCCATCACGCGCTTGATCTCTTCGCCCGTCAGGGTCTCGTATTCCAGCAGACCTTCGGCCAGACGCTCCCACTCCACCTTGCGCTCTTCGAGGATGCGGCGGGCGGTTTCATACCCGTCCTGCACGAAGCGGCGCACCTCTTCCTCGATGAGTTCCTTGGTGTGGGCCGAGACCGAGAAGCCCCCGGTGTTGCCCTGATAGCCTTCGGCGGCTTCGGCGTAGTCGATGTTGCCGACCTTTTCCGACATGCCCCAGCGCATCACCATGGCACGGGCCAACTGGCTCGCCTGCATGATGTCGCCGGCGGGGCCGTTCGACACCTCGTCCTCGCCCCAGCGCATGATTTCGGCAGCCTTGCCGGCCATGGTCATGGCAAGCTGTTGGACGCACTGATCCTTGTGCCAGTTCAGGCGGTCGATCTCGGGCAGGCTGACCACCATCCCCAACGCACCGCCGCGCGGGATGATCGTGGCCTTGTAGACCGGATCGCATTTCGGCAGCGACAGGCCCACGACCGCGTGACCGGCTTCGTGATACGCGGTGTGTTCCTTCTGCTCGTCGGTCAGGACCATCGACCGGCGCTCGGCGCCCATCATGACCTTGTCCTTGGCGTTCTCGAAGTCTTCCATCACCACGAAACGACGGCCCACACGCGCGGCCATCAGCGCCGCCTCGTTCACGAGGTTGGCAAGGTCGGCACCCGAGAACCCGGGCGTGCCGCGCGCGATGATGCGCAGGTCCACGTCGGGGCCGAGCGGCACCTTGCGCGAGTGCACGCCAAGGATCTTTTCGCGGCCCTTGATGTCGGGGTTCGGCACGGTGACCTGGCGGTCGAAACGGCCGGGGCGCAGAAGCGCGGGGTCCAGCACGTCCTTGCGGTTGGTCGCGGCGATGATGATGACACCCTCGTTCGACTCGAACCCGTCCATTTCGACGAGAAGCTGGTTCAACGTCTGCTCACGCTCGTCGTTGCCGCCGCCATAGCCTGCGCCACGATGGCGGCCCACGGCGTCGATTTCGTCGATGAAGACGATACAGGGCGCGTTCTTTTTGGCCTGCTCGAACATGTCACGGACACGGGATGCACCCACGCCGACGAACATCTCGACGAAGTCGGAGCCGGAGATGGTGAAGAACGGCACGCCCGCCTCACCCGCGACCGAGCGGGCCAGAAGCGTCTTACCCGTGCCCGGAGGGCCGACCAGAAGCGCACCCTTGGGGATCTGCCCGCCAAGGCGCGAGAATTTCTGCGGGTTGCGCAGGAATTCCACGATCTCTTGCAGTTCTTCCTTAGCCTCGTCGATGCCCGCCACGTCGTCGAAGGTCACGCGCCCCTCACGCTCGGTCAAAAGCTTGGCACGGCTCTTGCCGAAGCCCATGGCCCCGCCACGTCCGCCGCCTTGCATCCGGTTCATCATGAAGAACCAGAAACCGATCAGGATGATGACGGGCAAGAGCAGCGACAGCAGCGACAGGAAGCCCGACTGCTCCTGCTTCTTGGCCTCGACGTTGACGCCCTCGGCCAGAAGCCGTTCGGACACGTCCGCGTCACGCGGCACGACGGTCGAATAGACGGTACCACCGGACCCGACGTAGGTGACGTTCTCGCCATCCAGCGTGGCCTTGGTCACTTCGCCGTTCTCGACGTCTTCGATGAAATCTGAATAGCTCACCGCGGTCGAGGCGATGGAGCCCTGACCATTGGAGAACAGGTTGAAGAGGGCCAGGATCAGCAGGAAGAGCACGATCCAGAAGGCGAAATTTCGCGCGTTACCCAAGGTTATCTCCTCACGATGCCGGATGGGGGTCCGGGTCTGCCCGGGCGTGACGGCGCACCGTCACACTGGTTTCCTTCTAAAATAGGGAACGTGACCATATGTTCAATGCGATAAAAGCGATGTGAAGAAATCGCCGCGCGGCGGACAAAGCTCGGCGCGCCAGCCTGCGGGGTGTCCGGCGAGCGGCGCGGCGACCAGCCTGTCGCCCGCGAACACCGCCGGGCTTGCCAAAAGCGTATCGCGCGGAAGGCCGGTTTCGCGCCAGTCCGGGCAGTCCGACAGCCCCCCGGCCCCAAGCGCGCGGACGGCAAGAACCTGCCCAGAGGGCGCGTCCGGGCCGCTCAGACGCCAGCGATTGTCCCAGATCGACGGGGGCGAGACCCGCAGATCGGTCACCGCCTTTGGTTCGCGCCCGACCCGCAGCGTCCCGCCTTTCGCGGTGAGCAGGCAACCGCCCAGCGTGGCGCAGCCCGTCTCGGTCACGTCGCGCACCGCTTGAATCAGCGCGGCACGGCGCGGACGATATGCCGCGCTGGCGACCCAGCCGATCGCGTGGGCGATCAGGCGATCATGCGTCTCGCGCGGCAATGCCTGCACCTTGGCCTGGTCGAAGACCACATCGCCCGCCTCCGTCCATGCCGTGCCGCGTGCCGCCTGTTCGGCCCAGTGCTCGAGCGCCTGCCGCGCCTCGGTCATTGCCTGAGCGGTCATGGTCAGCCGCTCGGCGTCGATGCCGAGGGGGGCGAGCAGGTCCAGCGCCTGCCGCATCCGCACCCGATCGTATTGCGTGTCGTCATTGGTCGGGTCGTCGATCCAGCCGATTTCGCGGTCGTGAAGCCAGTCGCGCAGCGCGGCCCGGCGCACGGTCAGAAACGGACGCAGCCAGAGGTGGCCGCGGTCCGTCCACGTTGACCGCATCCGCGACAGCCCATCGACACCGGAGCCACGCGCCAGACGCATGAGAAAGGTTTCGGCGGCGTCGTCCATCGTATGCCCGATCAGGATCGCCGCCCCGGCGGGCGCGGCATCGGCGATGAGGTCGTAACGCGCGGCGCGCGCCATCGCCTGTAGATTGCCCTGCCCGTCCCAGTCGGGCCAATCGAGCGTTCGGTGCGCGACACCGAGGTCCGCGCAGATCTCGGCCACGCGCGCGGCCTCGGTCGCGGCCTCGTCACGCAGCCCGTGGTCCACGGTCAGCGCCGAGACGGCTTTGCCCTGCGTCCGCCCCCAAGCCTGCGCGACATGAAGCAGCGCCATGCTGTCGCCGCCGCCGGAAACGGCGACGACCAGATTGTCGATGGTGTGATCGGTCTGCGCGGCGGCCAGCGCCGCCGCGAACGCCTCTTCCGGTGTCACAGACAGCCGAGCTGTTGCCGCTCTGCCTGTGCCTCGGCCGCCGCGTTCGAACCGGGGAAGCGGTTCGGCACCTCGCCCAAGGTCGCGCAGGCCTCGTTCGTCTGGCCAAGCTGGCCCAAGGCCGTGCCAAGCTGCACCAGCGCGTTCGGCGCGGATTGCCCGGTCGGATCGGCCGAGAAGGACGCGAGATAGGCGCGGGCCGCATCGGCCACCATGTTCTGCGCGTTCAGCGCCTCGCCCTTCAGAAACAGCGCCTGCCCGGTCATCGGCGTGCCGGGGTAATTGTCGACGAAGGTCTGGAACATGCTCGCGGCACCGGCGAAGTCACCGGCGTCCATCGCAGCCATCGCGGCATCGAAATCCGCCTGCTCGCCCACGGCAAGCTGGGTGTTGTTGGTTTCAGAGAACGTGTCGGATTGCGGCGTGGTCGTGGTCATCGACTGCGACACCGCCGCCGCCTCGACACCGCCCAGAGGCTTGGAAATCCCCTCGTTCATGATGTCGCAATCGCTTTCCAGTTCGCACAGCCGGAACGACAGGTCGCCGATCCGGTTCGCGCCGTCGGTCGCGATGGAATTCAGTTTGAATTCAAGCTCTTCGGTCTTGTTCGTCAGGCGCGTCAACGCCGCTTCGATGGCGTTTACCCGGTCCAGCGTGGACCCCGACGCCACCGGATTCGGCGCGCCGGTCGTGTTGAGTTCGGACCGGACCTTGGCCAGTTCCACGTTCAGCACGGTCAGTTCCTGCCGCACATCCGCAAGCGTCTGCTCGCGGTCCTGTGCAAGACCCGGCGTGGCCAGCGTCATCACGCAGGCCACGGCCATCACACTCGTTCTCAGCCTCATGGCGTCATGTCACCCCGTCAGGCCGGTCGGTCAGGTTCCGGCGCCGGTCGTCAGCACCGTTACCGCCCGGCGGTTTTGCTGGTAGCAGCTTTCGTCCGAACAGATCGCGAGCGGACGCTCCTTGCCGTAGCTTACGGTCTTGAGGCGGCCCGGTGCAACGCCGCGCTCGATCAGGTAGCTCTGGACCGAGCTGGCCCGGCGCGCGCCGAGGGCCACGTTGTATTCGCGGGTGCCCTGCTCGTCCGCGTGACCTTCGATGATCGCGGAATAGGCGGTGTTGGAATTCAGCCACTGGGCCTGCTGGTCGAGGATACCCTGCGCCTGCGGGCTGAGGGTCGACTGATCCACCATGAACAGCACGCGGTCGCCGATGGTCTGGTTGAAATAGGCGGTCGAGGTCGGGTCGTTCACGCTGCCCGCAACGCCGCTGTTGTTGGCCCCGTCGGTCGCACTGTTGTAGCGGTCCCGCGAACAGGCCGAGAGCGCGACAGCGCCGATCATCAGGAGGGCGATGGTGGTCTTTTTCATGAAATCCTGTCCTTCGTGTTTATCGTTGCTCGAATGCGGCCAGTCTATCAGATCGGGCCGCGCAGGTCTTTTCCTTAGTTCTGGAGCGGTCCCCAGCTCGGGTCCGAGGCCGCATCGGGCGTCGGCACGCGGCGCAGATTGCGGCCCGAGATGTCGACCGAGTAAAGACCCGGCGCACCCTCGGCCCCCTGGCTTTCACGGGTGAACATGATGACACGCCCGTTCGGGGCCCAGGTCGGGCCTTCGTCGAGGAAGGACGCGGTGAGCAGGCGTTCCTCGGACCCGTCCGTGCGCATGACGCCGATATGGAACCGGCCCGCGTTCTGCTTGGTGAAGGCGATCAGGTCGCCGCGCGGCGACCAGACCGGGGTGCCGTAACGACCGGGGCCGAAGCTGATGCGCTGCGGCTCGCCGCCGTTCGCGGACATGACATAGATCTGCTGGGTGCCGGAGCGGTCGCTTTCGAACACGATCCGCGACCCGTCGGGCGAGAAGCTGGGCGCGGTGTCGATGGCGGGGGAATTGGTCAGTTGCACCAGCCCGCCACCGTTCAGGTCCATCCGGTAGATTTCCGAGTTGCCGCCCTGTTCGAGCGAAAAGATCAGGCCGTTGCCATCGGGCGAGAAGCGCGGCGAGAACGCCATGTTGCCGCCCCCGGTACCCAGCGCCCGGCGCTGCGCCGATCCGACCTCGAGCACGTAGATCTGCGGCTGCCCGGTCTCATAGGACGTATAAAGCACCCGGTCGCCCGACTTGGAAAAGCGCGGCGCGAGGAGGAGCGATTCCGAATCCGTCAGGTATTTGACGTTGGCCCCGTCGTAATCCATGACGGCCAGTTGCTTGCGCCGGGCGTTCTTGGGTCCGCTTTCGCTGACGAACACCACGCGGCTGTCGAAATACCCGGTCTCGCCCGTGATCCGGGAATAGACGGTATCGGCCACCTTGTGCGCGATGCGGCGCACGCCGTCGGTGGTGCCGGTGTATTGCAGCCCCTGCCCCAGTTCGGTGCCCGAGAACACGTCGTAGACCCGGAACTTGACGTTGATCTGGCCGCCCTGTTCGGACACGGCCCCGGTGATAAGCGCCTGCACGTTCACCGCTTTCCAGTCGGCATACTGGATCGGCGAGGCGAAATTGGTGACGTTCGCGATGAACGCCGAGGACGGGATTTCGCGAAACAGCCCCGTGCCCGACAGGTCCGCCGCGATCACGCGGCTGATTTCCTCGGCAATCGCGCCGGCGCTGCCGGTTTCGGCCTGAAAGGTGGGGACGGCGAAGGGCAGCGGTTCGATCACACCCTCGGTGATCTCGATCCGAAGCGGGCCTTGCTGGGCCGTGGCCGTCGTGGCGGAGAAGACGGGCGCAAGCGTCATCAAGACGAGCGCCACAAGCAGGTTCAGTTTGGTCATCGCAGCCTCATATTCTCCGGATTGAAGGTCATTTCAATCTCACGCCACTGTTCGTACTTTTCACTCGGCAGATTATAGCCGTTCGCCCCGCAACGGATAACCGCCCGTCGCGCGGCTTGGAAGGCGGTTTGCACCGCGTCCTGTGTCGGCCCCTCGGACGAGACCAGTTCGATGCCCGAAGGCACGCCGTTGGGTTGCATCTGGACGAGCACCACGACGGTCGTCTTCATCGCGTCCGTGGAGGACGAGCCGAGGTTCCAGCATTGCGACACGGCAAGGCGCAGCCCGTCCCGTTCACCTGAGGTGAGCGGCGGCCCAAGGGGCGCGGGCTGGTCGGTCTGGCCCTGCGTGTCGCTGGTCAGCGCATCGTTCACCGCATCGGCCACGGCATCGGCGATCGGGTCACGCTCTTCGGCGGGCTCCGGCGTCGGGTCGGGCTCGGGCGTGGGGTCCGGCGCGGCGGTTTCGACAGGCGGTTCGGGCCGCGCGGGCCGGGCCTGCGGGCGGATCGAGGTGGTGGGCGCAGAGGATTGCGGCGTCTCGGCCTCGGTCACGATCTCGGTCGTCGCGGCCTCGGGCTGGGTCGCCTCCTGCTCTTCCTCGGGCGGGGTTTCGACCGCCTCTTCCGACGGCGCGACCTCGGGTGCCACCTCCGGCGCGATCTCGGCCTGCGGTTCGGGTTCCGGCGCGATCTCGGGCGCGACGCGGTCGGCCTCAGGCGGCGTCGGCTCTGTCGTCTCAGGCTGAACGTCCTCGGTCGGCAGCGACGGCGCCGGAGCGGGCGGCTCCGGCAGCGGGGTCGGCTCGGGCTCCGGGGCGGGTTCGGGTTCCGGTTGCGGTTCGGGTTCCGGCTCGGGCTCAGGCTCCGGCTCCGGTCGCGCGGGCGGGACCGGCGTTTCGGTCGGCGCGGCTTCCTCTGGCTCGGGCGCACCGACGGGCGGCGCGGTCAGGGCCGCGAACTCCTCCTCCGAGATGATCGAGACATCGGCCACCGGCACGAACGGCTCCTCCGAGCGAAACTCGAAGATGCCCCCGAACAGGAGCCAGAGGATCAGAAGTCCGTGACCGATCCCCGAGATATAGTAGCCGGTCTTCAAACCCGTGCCCTACCTCGAAGCCCCGTCCATGCTCGGCCCGCCCGTTTCGGTGACGAGGCCGATGTCATTGAACCCGGCGGCGTTCAGCGCCCCCATGATCTGCGCGACCTGCGCATACGGCACGCGCCCGTCGGCACGCAGGAAAATTTTGTTGTCCGAGCGTTCGGCGGCGACGGCGCGAAGGCGCGGGATCAGGTCGTCGCGCGCGATTTCGGTCGTCATGAGCGTGATGGTGCCCTCTTCGGTGAGCGTGACCGTCAGCGGCTCTTCCTCGACCGCAGGCAGCGGCGTGGCGGCAGTTTCGGGCAGCTGCACGGGCACGCCCACGGTCATCAGCGGCGCGGCCACCATGAAGATGATGAGCAGAACCAGCATCACGTCCACGAATGGGGTGATGTTGATCTCGGCCATCATCGCGCGATGGCGCCCCCGGCGACGGCCCCGGCGGGCGCGTGGCTTGGCGGAAGTTGCGACGGAGCCTGCCATGTCAGCTGTCCAACTGGCGGCTGAGAATGGTCGAGAACTCGTCCGCGAAACTTTCCCACCCGGCGGCGACATTGTCGCTGTCGGCGGTCAGCTTGTTGTAAAAGATCAGCGCGGGGATTGCGGCGAGCAGGCCCAGCCCGGTCGCCAGTAGCGCCTCGGCGATCCCCGGTGCCACGACGGCGAGGTTGGTGTTCTGCTGCTGCGCGATCTCGGTGAAGGCATGCATGATGCCCCAGACCGTGCCGAACAGCCCGATGAACGGCGCCGACGAGGCGGTGGTGGCCAGAAAACCCAGACGCGCGTTCAGCCCCTCGGCTTCTTTCGCGATCGCCACGTCCATCGAGCGGTCGATCCGGCTTTGGGCGCCTGCGATCAACCCGCCATCGGCGCGGTGCGAGCGACGCCATTCCAGCATCCCGGCGGCGAAGACCTTTTCCGACGATCCCGTGGGCGATGGTCCGATCTGTTCGTAAAGCTCGTCCAGCGGCTCGCCCGACCAGAACGCCTGATCGAACATCGCGGCCTCCGCCTTGGCGCGGCGGAATTGCATGAACTTCGTGACGATGATCGCCCAAGAGTAGAACGACATGGCCACCAGAAGCACCATGACCAGTTTCACGATCAGCGTTGCGCGGAAGAAAAGCGCCCAGAAGGAGAAATCCATCTCTCCTGCCAGCGCGAGGGCATCCTGTTCCATATGGGTCCGTTACCTGCCTATGACTGCCTCGACGGCCATCTCTATCGGACGGCTCTATGGAACAGGACGGTAGCCGAATTGAAGCCCGATAGCCAACAAAACCGCGTGTTCGGCATGAAATACGGGCGTTTCAGTGCAGGTTTTGGCGGATATTCGCTGGCAAACGGGCGGGCGCGCCGGTTTCGGTGAGCGCCACGATGGTCACGGTCGAGGAAAACAGAAGCTCGCCATCGCGCTTTATGTCCTGCTTGAGCACGATCCGCACCCCCGTCATCGCCTCGACGCTGGTTTCGACCGTCAGATCGTCGTCGAACTTCGCGGGCTTGTGATAATCCGCCTCGACCCGGCGCACGGCGAAGACGATCCCCTGCTCATCCTTCACCCGCGTCTGATCCACCCCGATCCCGCGAATCCACTCGGTCCGGGCGCGTTCGATGAACTTCAGGTAGTTGGCATAATAAACGATGCCGGCAAGGTCGGTGTCCTCGTAATAGACATGCACGGGGAATGTATGGGTCATGTGAGCCTCTTTGCGTAACGTCCTATCCGGTCAGCAGAAATTCAGCCAGCGGTTCGTAATCCGCGCCCTCGCCCGTGAGGTGCGAACGATAGAGCGTCACCGTATCCGCCAGTTCGGTCGGCAAGGAATATGGCGCGTTCAGTGACAGAAACGCGGCCAGCCCCCGCTCGTCCTTGGTGGTCATCACCTTGCCGAAACGCGCGAGCGTCACATGCGGGCGAAAGCGCCGTCGCTCCATCTCGACCCCGGCGTCCATCGCGATCCGGCGCACCCGGTCCTGCAACGTCACCAAAGCCTGCGTAGGGGCGGCATCCATGACCAGAAGGTTGGGCTTCTTGCCGCCCATGATGTCGATGCCGGTGAGTGTCAGCTCGATCGGCGCATCAGGCAGGTCGGCCAGCCGCGCCGCCAGATCCTGCGCCTTCTGCGGGTCGATCTCGCCCAGAAACGCCAGCGTCAGGTGCAGGTTGTCCTCGTCCACCAGCCGCCCCACGGACAGCCCGGCCTGAAGCCGCGTCAACGGGCGGCGGATCGCCTCAGGCAGGTCCAAAGCGACGAAGGCGCGCATCAGCCCTGCATCCGCGCCGACAGCCTGAGCGCGTGGGACGGATCGTCCGCCGCCAGCGGCATGACCGGGTCATAGGCCGCGCGGATCAGGTCCGCGATTTCGGGCCGCAGCATCGTCACCCCGCTCTCGGGGTGCTTGGCGAGCGGCGAGGTCTCGGCGAACGCGCCCTCGCCCCATGTCAGCATGATCTGCGCGGCCTGCATCAGCCCGATGGTGTCGGCGGGCAGCTTCTCCATCCCGCCGCCCATGCGGACGAAGGCGAAAGCGGCCTTGATCGCCCCCGCCTCGTCAAAGCGGAAGGTCCGGTATTGCACCGCGTCGGCCTTGGCGAGCTTGGACACGATCCGGTCGATGTCGGGGATCATCTTGTCGAGGTTGGGCACCCCCGACAGTTCCGACCAGTCGCGCAGGAAGAAGAGCATCAGGTTCGTGCCGATCTCCATATCCGTCTCGGCCATGGGGTGGCCTGCAAAGGTGGTCACCGCCTCGATACAGCCCTTGAGCATCCTGAGCGTCTCGTCCTCGACGCCGAACACCACGGGCGCTATGGGACGACCCCATCGCGCGAAACTATAGCGCCCCTGTCGGGTGAAAAGGCTCTCGATCTCGTCCGGTGTCATGGCAGCACTCCTCACCGGGCGGGATACCCGCTCACATGGCGAATGCCAACTACCGGGCCCCGATCTCTTGGATAGCGGCCGGGAGCGGGCCGTCGGTATCGCCGTAAATTTCGGCGTCCATATTCTCGTTCGCGATGCCGATCACGATCCGGTCGCCCGCGTCCGACACCGCGACCACCACGTAATTCGTTTCGCATTCCAGCTTTTCGCAGGCGCGCGCCACGATCCATCCATCCTGCATTTCGAACGGTCCGCCCAGTTCGGCATTCTTCTCGGCCAGCGCCACCATGTCGGGCGGCATCATGTTGGCCAAGTGCCCCTGAAGCTCGCCCGCGCCGAAGAAGTCGAAGGCATAGCGGTCGAGCCAGAAGGCGCCCGCCTCGCCCGGGGTCCAGCCGATCGGCTCCGGGCCTTCCTGCACCCGGCTGATCGCCTCGCCGTCATAGATGAACGACACGGGCCCCGCCCCCACGTCCGCCGACGGGATCGTGACCTTCGCGCCCGCCGGCACTTCGGTCATCTCGAACCCTTCCGCGCAGGTGCCGAACACCTCGGAAAACGCGACGCCCTCGTCCGACAGCTTGGCCCAGACGTATTCGGTGGCACAGGCATTCCCGCCTTGCGAGACGGACACGAGCAGCCAGTCGTGAAGCGCCGCCTCGATGAAAGCGTAATAGGGGTTCGATGGCAGTTCGATCACCTCGCCCTGAAACATCAGGCCCTTTTCCATTTCGCCCAGCGGGGCGATCTCGACCTCCCCGAACCGGGTGTCCATCGCCGCGAGCGGCGCCGCGATCAGGGCCATCAGCCCGGCGAGTATCCAACGCATGTCCTGTCTCCTCACATGGCGCACCGTCCGGCACGCTCCCGCATCAACACCGCAAGACCGCGAAGGGTTCAATCGCATGCGCCGGTCCCTCTTCTCTGGTCCGAAAATACCTCGGGGGCGTTTGAGGGGGCAGCGCCCCCTCATGTGAAGGATGCGGAGTTTGAGGGGGCAGCGCCCCCTCATTCCACTAAACAATCGCGGCGGCGCAGCCGACGCGCGGGTCGACCGGGCGCAAGCCCGGGCGAAACCGATCACCGCGCACCCGGATCACGCAGGGACCGCCGCATGATCTTGCCCGTCGCGGTCATCGGCAGATCGTCGACGAATTCCACGATCCGCGGCGCCACGTGGGGCGACACCTTTTCGCGCACCCGCTGGATGAGGCGGTCCGCCAACCCCTCGGTCGCCGCCCCTCCCCTGAGCACCACATAGGCCTTCACCACCTCGCCCCGCGTCTTGTCCGGCACGCCGACGGCGGCGGCCATCACCACGTCCGGGTGGCCCGTCAGGCAAGTCTCGATCTCGGTCGGCCCGATGCGGTAGCCGGCCGAGGTGATGACGTCGTCGTCGCGGCTGACATAGGTGAAATACCCGTCTTCGTCGCAGACCCCCAAGTCGCCGGTCCGCATCCAGTCGCCCGTGAACTTGGCGGCGGTCTTCTCCGGCAGGTTCCAGTAGCCCAGAAACATCACCGGATCGGGCCGTTTCACCGCGATCTCGCCCACCGTGCCCGGCGCCACGACCTGCCCATCGGCGTCGATCACCGCGACCTCGTGCCCCGGCACCGCCTGCCCCATGCTGCCGGGCTTCACCGCCATCGACCCGGCGCAGGAGGCAAGCACCAGATTGCACTCGGTCTGGCCGTAAAACTCGTTGATCGTCACCCCGAGCGCGTCTTGCGCCCAGGCCAGCAGATCGGCCCCCAGCGCCTCGCCCCCGGACCCGATGGTGCGTATGTTTACGTCCTCCGGCACCTCGGCCTGCCGCATCAGTTTCAGGGCCGTCGGCGGCAGGAACAGATTTCGCACCCTCTGGTCCGCGATCAGCCGATACGCCTCGTCCGCGTCGAACTTGCGCATCCGGCAGGATACAAGCCGGACGCCGTGATAAAGGCACGGCATCGCCATATCCATGAGGCCCCCGATCCACGCCCAGTCGGCGGGCGTCCAGCCCACGTCGCCGGGCTGCGGAAACCCCTCGTGATGCAATTCGACCGACGGAAGATGGCCGATCAGGAACCGATGGGCATGAAGCGCGCCCTTGGGCGGCCCCGTGGTGCCGGAGGTGTAGATGATGACCGCCGGGTCTTCGGCCCTCACCGGCACGGGATCGACCGGGGTCGCCGCCTCGACCTCACCCCAAAAGTCGCGCCCCGTGCCGCCGCCCACGACGAACACCTCGGCCAGATCGGGCAGTTCGCCCCGGACCGCGGCAAGCTTTTCGGCCCCTGCCGCATCCGTAACCACCGCTTTCGTCCCGCTATCTGCGAGCCGGAAGGCCAGCGCATCGGGACCGAAAAGCGAAAACAGCGGGATCGAGATACCGCCCCGCTTCCACGTCGCGAGGTGCGCGATCAGGGTTTCGGGCGACTGGCCCAGAAGCACGCCGACCCGGTCCCCCCGCCCGACGCCCGCATCGGCAAAGGCCCCGGCCAGCCGGTCGGAGGCGTCTTTCAACTCGCCAAAGGTCCAGTCGCGCGTCTCACGCCCCACATGGGTCACCGCCACGCGTCCGGGTTCGTCGCGCGCCCAGTTGTCGCAACAGGCGTCGGCCATGTTGAACCCGTCGGGCACGGTCCAGCGGAACGCGCGCCTGAGCGCCGCCCAATCGCCCGGCCCCTCGACGACCCGCCGGTTCATTTCGCGTAGACGGTCAGCGTGTGAAGCCCCGCGAGCCCCACTTCGAGAAGCCTGAGCGCCGGAAGCGATATCCGGCTTCCGGCCGTGGCCGGTCCGTCGATCGGCCTGAGTTCGAGGTTCACCGACTTGCCGTTCGCGGCCTCGACCCGGCCTTGCGTCACCGACGAGACCAGCGGCGTGTCCATCCAGATCCCCGGATCGGTCGGGCTGCCCAGCGTCGCGACCGTGGTGCCCAGCGACCGCTCGCCCGCCGGCTCCGGCGTCGCGACCGCCGCCGCGCGCTCTTCGTCCGTCGTGGTGTCGAACGCATCCTCGGTCCGCGCATCGGCGGGCGGCGCGACGGTGGTGACCGTCGACCCCTCGGGTTTCACATTCGCGGCAGGTTGCAGAAAGGCCGGGCCGTTCGCACAGCCTGCAAGCCCAAGAAAACCAATGAGAACCAGTCGTTTCATGGGGCGAGCATACGACCAAGGCACTGGCAGGCCAAGCGCCGATACCGCTTGCCCCGACCGCTGCGCGCTCTTACGTTCACGGTATGGCAGATGCACCTCTCATCGATCCGTTCATGCGTCCGATCACCTACCTCAGGCTGTCGGTGACGGACCGCTGCGATTTCCGCTGCACCTATTGCATGGCCGAGAACATGACGTTCCTGCCGAAAAAGGAACTCCTGACGCTCGAGGAACTCGACCGCGTCTCGACGGCCTTCATCGGCCTCGGCGTGCGCAAGCTGCGCATCACGGGGGGCGAGCCGCTCGTGCGGCGCGACATCATGGACTACTTCCGCGCCATGTCGCGCCACCTGACATCCGGCGCGCTCGACGAACTCACGCTCACCACCAACGGCTCGCAACTCGAACGGTTCGCGGGCGACCTGGCGGATGCGGGCGTGCGCCGCGTGAACGTCTCGCTGGACAGCCTCGACCCGCGGAAATTCGCCGACATCACCCGGCGCGGCGACCTGTCGAAGGTGATCCGCGGCATCGACGCCGCGCAGGAGGCGGGGCTTCGAATCAAGATCAACGCGGTGGCGCTGAAGAATTTCAACGATGTCGAACTGTTCGAGCTGACCGAATGGTGCGCCCGCCGCGACATGGACCTGACGTGGATCGAGGTCATGCCGATGGGCGACATCGGCAACGAGAACCGGCTCGACCAATACTGGCCCCTCACCGACCTGCGCGAGCGTCTCGAAGAGCGGTACACGGTGACCCCGCTCGCCGAACGCTCCGGCGGCCCGGCGCGCTACGTGCGGCTCGAGGAAACCGGGCAAAAGATCGGCTTCATCACGCCGCTCACGCATAATTTCTGCGAAAGCTGCAACCGGGTGCGCATGACCTGCACCGGGGAACTTTACATGTGCCTGGGGCAAGAGGACCGCGCCGACCTGCGCCAGCCGCTGCGCGATCATCCCGACACCGACGAACCGCTGGTCGCCGCGATCCGCGAAGCGATCACGCGCAAGCCCAAGGGCCACGACTTCGACTATTCCCGCCAGCGCGCGGACGGTCAGGTCTCGCGCCACATGAGCCACACCGGGGGCTGAGAGAACCGAGCCTTTCGCTTCGGAGCCGCCGTCGCCTGAGACCAAGGGGACGGAGACGGGTGGGACGATCCACCGAAATCGACGAGGGGCCCCGGCTTGCCGGGGATACGTCTATTTCGGTTGAGCGGCACGACCGGCTCTGTCATCGCAGGATCAGGCGACCGCGGATACGCAAGCGAAAGGTCTTTCTCTTTGGTGAGCCGGAGCCACCCTACTCCAGATTAGAGCGTGCGGCGCCAGCCGCACTCAATCCAACACCGCCACGCAGCCCTCACGCCGCCGGCATCCACCGTTCCACGATCTCGGCCCACCAGCTGCACCCCGCCGGGATCGCCTCGTCGTTGAAGTTGTATTCCGGGTGATGCACCGGCGCCGTATCGCCATTGCCCACGAGGATATAGGCCCCGGGCCGCGCCTCGAGCATATAGGCGAAGTCCTCACCGCCCATGATCGGGTCGGCCTCGGCGGTCTCCTGCCCCGTCACCGCCTGCGCCACTTCGGCGGCGAAGGCAGTCTGTTCCTCGGAATTCACCATGACCGGATAGCCCGGCAGATAGGTGAACTGCGCCCGTGCCCCGAACCCGGCGGCGATGCCTTCGGCCAGAGCCTTCACCCGCTCCGGCGCGGCCTCGCGCACGTCGGCGTCATGGGTGCGGATCGTGCCTTTCATATGCACGCGCTGCGGGATGACGTTGTAGCTGTCGCCCTCGGTCTGCATCGTCGTGACGCTCACCACCACATGCTTCACCGGGTCCACATTGCGGCTCGCGATGGTCTGGAGCGCGACGATCACATGGCTCGCCACCACGGTCGGGTCCACGCCCTCATGCGGCTTGGCGGCATGTCCGCCCTTGCCTTCGATGGTCAGGTCGAACTGGTCGGTGGCGGCGAAGAACCCGCCTGCGCGGATCTGAAACTGCCCCACGGGAACGCCGGGCCAGTTGTGCATGCCGTAGACCTCCTGAATACCCCAGCGGTCCATCATCCCGTCCTCGACCATCTCGCGCCCGCCGCCGCCGCCCTCTTCGGCGGGCTGAAAGATCACGACGCAGGTGCCGTCGAAATTCCGCGTCTCGGCCAGATATTGCGCCGCACCCAGCAGCATCGAGGTGTGCCCGTCATGACCGCAGGCATGCATCTTGCCGTCCGTGCCGGAGGCATAGGGCAGCCCCGTCGCCTCCTTGATCGGCAGGGCATCCATATCGGCGCGCAGCCCGATGACCTTGCCCGCCGTGTCGCTCTTGCCCTTGATGACGCCCACGACCCCGGTGCGCCCGATCCCTTCGACCACCTCGTCGCAGCCGAAGGCGCGGAGTTTCTCGGCCACCAGCGCGGCGGTGCGGTGGGTGTCGAACAGAAGTTCGGGGTTGGCGTGAATGTCCTGTCGCCACGCGGTGATGTCACCGTGCAGTTCGGCGAAGCGGTTCTTGATGGGCATGAGGGTCTCCTTTGCCCGGAATCTGTGCCCGGACCCTCGGACAGTCAAGCGGCCTCAGTCCTCGAAAAGCGAGCCTTGTCCGGGCGCACGCGGCGCCTCCAGCCCCAGATGCCGCCAAGCCAGATGGCCCAGCATCCGCCCGCGCGGGGTGCGCTGGATCAGACCTTGTTGCAGCAGATACGGCTCGATCACCTCTTCCAGCGCGTCCCGGCTTTCCGACAGCGCCGCCGCCAGCGTTTCGATGCCCACCGGTCCGCCGCCATAGTGCTCGGCCATCAGCGTCAGATAGCGCCGGTCCGCCCCGTCGAGGCCCAGATGATCGACGCCGAGCCGCGTCAGCGCATTGTCCGCGATCGCCCGCGTGATGCGCCCGTCGCCTTCGACCACGGCGAAGTCCACGACCCGGCGCAAAAGCCGCCCGGCGATGCGCGGCGTGCCGCGCGCGCGCTTGGCGATCTCCAATGCGCCGTCTTCATCGGCGGGTGCGCCCAGCTTGATCGCGTTCTTGGTCACGATGCTGTGGAGTTCCTCGACCGTGTAGAATTGCAGCCGCGTCGGAATGCCGAAGCGGTCGCGCAATGGCGTGGTCAGCAGGCCCAGCCGCGTGGTCGCGCCGACCAGCGTGAAGGGCTGCAATTCGATCCGCACGGTGCGCGCCGCCGGCCCCTCGCCGATCACGAGGTCCAGTTCGAAATCCTCGAGCGCCGGGTAAAGCACCTCTTCGACCACCGGGTTCAGACGGTGAATCTCGTCGATGAACAGCACGTCGCGCGCTTCGAGGTTCGTCAGGATCGCCGCCAGATCGCCTGCTTTCGCCAGCACCGGGCCGGAGGTCATGCGGAAATTCACGCCCAATTCGCGCGCCATGATCTGCGCCAGCGTGGTCTTGCCCAGACCGGGCGGGCCGTGGAACAGCGCATGATCCATCGCCTCGCCCCGCCGCCGCGCGCTTTCGATGAACACGCTCAGGTTCGCGCGGGCCTCGGCCTGCCCGATGAAATCGGCGAGCGTCTGGGGCCGCAGGGCGCGGTCCACATCCTCGGCCATCGGCTCGGGGCGCAGGGTGGGATCAGGCTCGGTCATGCTCCTCGCACGCTTTCAAAGGCTCGTCGCCGCGAAGACAGCCCGAGGCTGGATGAGCAGCACATTCTCCCTACCCTTTCGGCGCGAGCAGCTTCAAGGCCGCGCGGATCAGCCCCGCCGTATCGAGGTCCGGATCGTCGCCGAGAGCGGTGGCCACCGCACTCGCCGCCTCACCCGGCCCGTAGCCGAGGTTCGCGAGCGCCGACAGGGCCTCCGGCTGGGCCATGTTCGCGGGCTTTGCAGCCGCTCTGGGCGCTGCCGCCACCGGGGTCGCATCGCTTTCGACCAGCACGTCCTCGGGCGCGGCCACAGCCTGCCCCGCGCCCATCGCCATGATCGTCGGCGCCTTGTCTTTCAACTCGTTCACGACACGCTGCGCCGTCTTCGGCCCCAGCCCCTTGGCCGCTTTGACCGCATTCCAGTCGCCCAAGGCGATCGCCCGGCTCACACCGTCCGCGCCGAGCGTGCCCAGAATGGCGGTCGCGGCCTTGGCGCCGATGCCCTGCACCGTCATCAGAAGCCGGAACCACTCTTTCTCGACCAGCGAGGTGAAGCCGTGCAACTGCATCAGGTCTTCGCGCACGATCATGTCGGTATAGAGCGCCACCGCCTCGCCCGGCCCCGGCAGGCCGGCGAGCGTGCGGTCCGAGACGTGGACGATATAGCCAACGCCGCGCACGTCGATCAGCACGTGATCGTCGCCCTTGTAGTCGATCCGGCCCGACAGCTTCCCGATCATGCCCGCACCCGTTCCACGGCCTGCGCGAGCCGGTCGCCCGCCCGCGCGTGATGGGCATGGCAAAGCGCGATGGCTAGTGCATCCGCCGCATCCGGGCCTGCGATCTCGATCCCCGGCAATTGCAGCCGCACCATATGGTCGATCTGGCGCTTGTCGGCATGGCCCACGCCCACGACGGTCTTCTTGATCGTGTTGGGCGCGTATTCCCCGACCGGCAGGCCCGCGCGCGCGGGCACCAGCATCGCGATCCCGCGCGCCTGACCCAGTTTCAGCGTGCCCGCGCCATCCTTGTTCACGAAGGTCTGTTCCACCGCCGCCGTGTCCGGGGCGAAGCGCGCGACCACGTCGGTGAGCGCGTCGAACAGGGCCAGAAGGCGGTCGCCCAGATCTTCGCCGGTCCCGTGACAGACGCCGTTCGCGATGTGCGAGATTCGGCTGCCGGACACGTCGATCACGCCCCAGCCGAGGTTTCTCAGCCCCGGGTCGATGCCCAATACCCGCATGTCGCCGCCCCTTTTGTTCTGCTTTTGACGAAAAATTAGCACGAAACGCGAACATCTGCCAAGGTCAATCCTTCGGGACCGCTCCTCGATTTGCGACCACGAGGGCGAAAAACGACACCCCGGAAACCGAAACCGACGGTTTTGGCCACCCGGATTCCTCAAGCTATTTCAGTGTCTTAAATGATGCATGAGCTATGCGGAAATGACAGCCTAGCCATGCAGAAACTGCATTTGTGTCGGCGCGTGTTTCTCCCTATTTGCACCGGGTCGGGCGTAGATGTTTTCAAAATGCCCATAACTTATGCAAGGAGCGCCGAAATGGCTGTCAAAGTCGCCAACTACGAATTCGCCGGTCACGTTTCGCGCGTCGTCCGGTTCTTCTCCGATCTCGCCATCGAGGTTGAGCGTCGTCGTGCCCGCCGCATGACCCGCGCGATCCTCACCGGCCTGACGGATGCGCAGCTCACGGACATCGGGGTGAACCGCCTCGACGTGTTCCGTATGCGCTGACCCGCCACTCACGCGAACGAAAAGGGCCGCCCATAGGGGCGGCCACGAAGCGCCCCGCCTATTTCGGCGGGGCGTTTTGTTTTCAAGGTCTACTCGGTGACCGGCAGCGCCACGAAGCGCGGGTCGCCGCCGCGCCGCACCAGAAGCAGCAAGGATTGCCGACCGCCATCACGGGCCGAGGCGATCCGTTCTTCCAGTTGGGCGATGGAGGTCAGTTGCTGTTGGCCGGCCTCGGTGATGACGTCGCCTTCGATCAAGCCCTTGGCGGCGGCTTCGCTGTCGGCCTGCACCGCCGTCACGACGAGCCCCTGCGCCCCGGCGTCGAGCCCCAGTTCCTCGCGCAATTCGTCGGTCATTTCCGACAGGGTCATGCCGAGGATGGTCTGTTGCTGCACCTCGGGCGCGGGCGTGCTGTCGTTCGACGACCCGCCTTCGTCATTGGCGAGGGCTTCTTCGCGCCGGCCGAGCACGACCTTCAGCGTCTGGGTCTGGCCGTCACGCAGCACCACGACGCGCACGGTTTCACCGACGCCGGAGTTGCCGACGATACGCACGAGTTCGCGGGTGTTCGCGACCTCTTCGCCCGCGAAGCTCAGGATCAGGTCGCCCGCTTCCATGCCCGCATCCTTGGCCGGGCCGTCGGGCACGTCGGTCACGAGCGCGCCGTTGGTGGATGAAAGCCCCATCGCCTCGGCCACGTCGTCGCTCACGTCCTGAATGCGGACACCCAGCCAGCCGCGCCGCGTCTCGCCGAATTCCTTGAGCTGGTCGACCACCTTGGTCACCACGTTCGACGCCATGGCGAAACCGATGCCGATGGACCCGCCGTTGGGCGACAGGATCGCGGTGTTCACGCCGATCACCTGCCCGTCCATGTTGAACAGCGGTCCGCCCGAGTTGCCCCGGTTGATCGCCGCGTCGGTCTGGAGGAAGTCATCATAGGTGCCCTGAAGCTCGCGCCCACGGGCCGAGATGATCCCGGCGGAAATCGAAAAGCCCTGACCCAGCGGGTTGCCCATCGCCATGACCCAGTCGCCGACGCGGATCGCCTCGGAATCGCCGAAGGGCACGAAGGGGAGCGGTTCGTCGGTCTCGACCTTCAACAGCGCGATGTCGGTGTTCGGGTCGGTGCCGATCACGGTCGCGTCCAGTTCGCCCCGGTTGCCGAAGAATTCGATCACGATCTCGTCCGCGCCCTCGATGACGTGGTTGTTGGTGACGATGTAGCCGTCCTCGGAAATCACGAAGCCCGACCCGAGAGCGGACGAACGCCGGGTGCGCGGCGGCTGCCCCTCGCCTTCGCGGTCGAGGAAGTCACGGAAGAAATCCTCGAACGGCGACCCCTCGGGCACCATCGGTTGCGGCCCGGTGTCCTGACTGACGACCGTGGCCGTGGTGATGTTCACCACCGAAGGGCTGACCTTTTCGGCGAGATCCGCGAAACTCGCGGGCCGGGTCTGGGCATGGGCCAGCGACGTGGCCGCCAGCACCATCGCCGCCATCAGGGCGAACAGGGTTGCGATCAGTTTGGGGTTCGGTCGGGTCTCTACCCTCGCCTGCGCTTTCACTGCAGTCTCCTCTGAAATCCTGTCGGACGTTTCGTTCATCTTTCCAGATAGGAGGCGCCGAGCGCAACGCAATCTTGACCACGGGCCGTCACGGCGGCGTGACATGGCCCACCCGCCCCGCTCAGCGATTGGCGAGCCAGACCAGCGCCACGCCAAAAGCAATGGCCACCAACCCCACGACCCGCCGTCTGTCGCGGCTCATCGTGGCGATGGTGGCCAGTATGTTTTCCAGGCGGCCCGGAAGCAGGGCGAAGATCAGGCCCTCGAACACGAGGGCGAGACCCATGCCCAAAAACAGCCAGCTCATCCGTCGGCGGGCTGCTCTTGCGTCGCGTCGTCTCCACCGGCCGAGTCGGTCGCGGTCGCATCCTCGTCGCCAAGCCCGGCACCGGGAACTTCAATCACGGGACCGGCATCGGCCGACCCGTCGGTCTCGGTCTCGACACGGGTGTCGTTCGGCGTGCCCGCGCTGCGCGCGATCTGGGCCGAAGTGTCGGACTTGAGGTAGTTGAAGAACTCGCTGTTGGGCGAAATGACGAGCGTGGAGTTTCCGCCACGGATCGACCGCTCATAGGCGCTCATCGACCGGTAGAAGGCGAAGAATTCCGGATCGCGGCCAAAGGCTTCGGCATAGATCGCGTTACGCTGCGCGTCGGCTTCACCGCGAATGATCTCGGCCTCACGCTGGGCTTCCGATGTGGTTTCGACCACGGTCCGGTCGGCTTGTGCGCGCAGACGCTGCGCCGCCTCGTTACCGCGTGCGATCTCGTCCGCCGCTTCCCGCTGACGCTCGGCCCGCATCCGTTCAAAGGTCGCCTCGAGGTTCTGATCCGGCAGGTCGGCGCGCTTGATGCGCACGTCGATGACACGGATACCCAGCGCGGCGGCCTCGTCCCGTGACTGGTCGCGGATCTGGTTCATGAGCGACACACGGTCGACCGACAGCACCGCGTCCGAGGGCACGCTACCCAGCACTTCGCGAAGCTCGGCGTTCAGGATGCGTTCAAGCCGCGAACGTGCGCCCGAGATGCCCGACGCGCCAACAGCACGGCGGAACTGGGTCGCGTCCTCGATCCGCCAGCGCGCGAAGGCATCGACGACGAGACGACGATCGTCCGCCGGTGTGACCTCGAGCGGCTCGGTGTCGAGCGGCAGGATGCGGTCGTCGTATTTGGCGATCTCGTGCAGGACCGGCACTTTGAAATAAAGACCCGGCTCACCGATCTCGGCCGTGACCTCACCGAACCACAGGCGCAGGGCCTTTTCGCGTTCGTCGACGATGTAATAGGAATTCAGGCCGATAAAGACGAGAACGGCGATGATCCCGAGAATGACGTAGGAACGACGCATCAGTTCGACCCTCCCGAAGTAGTGGTGTTGGTCGAGTTCCGGCGCAGCTCGTTCAGCGGCAGATAGGGCACGACCCCCTGCTCGCCGCCCACGGCATCGTCCATGATGATCTTGTCGACATCACCCAGAACCCGCTCCAGCGTTTCGATGTAAAGGCGGCGACGGGTCACTTCAGGCGCCTTCGCATATTCGTTGTAGACCGCGATGAAGCGCGCGGCCTCACCTTCGGCCTCGTTCACGACGCGGGCGCGATAGGCCTCGGCCTGTTCCAGCGTCTGCGCCGCTTCACCACGGGCTTCCGCCACCACGCGGTTGGCATAGGCATCCGCCTGAGACTGAAGCGTGTCGCGGGTCTGTTCGGCGGCCTGCACTTCGCGGAAGCTGTCGATGACCTCGCGCGGCGGGTCGGCGCGGTCGAAGTTCACACGCACGATGTTCACGCCGGAGTTGTAGCTGTCGAGCGTCGACTGGATCAGCTCTTCGAGTTCCTGCGCGATGACACCGCGATCCCGGTTCAGGATCGGCGCGAGCGAGGAGCGACCGATGATCTCGCGCATGGCCGATTCCGACACGGCGCGGATCGTGTTCACGGGATCGGCGAGGTTGAACACGAATTGCTCGACGTCACCGATGTTCCAGACCACCTGATAGTCGATGTCGACGATGTTCTCGTCGCCCGTCAGCATCAGACCCTCATCGAGACCCACACCGATGTCTTCGGTGTTTTCACGGGTGACGGGGTAGATTTCCTTGGTCACGACCGGCCAGGGCGCGAAGTTCAGACCTTCGGTGCCGACCTGATAGCGTTCGCCGAACAGAAGCTCGACCGACTGCTCCGAGGTGTCGACGCGGTAGAAGCTCGCGAACAGCCACAGCGCGACGGCCGCCAGAACGACGATCCCGATGGTGCCACGGGTGAACCGCGGGCCCGCTGGACCTTCGCCGCCGCCGTTGCCCCGGTTCGCACCGCCCTTGCCGCCCATGAGCACGCGAAGCTGTTCCTGCCCGCGCCGCATCAGGTCGTCTATCTCGGGGATGTTTCCGCCTTGCTGACCGGGCCGGCGATTGCCGCCGTTCTGCCCGTTGCGGTCGTCGCCGCCATTCGATCCGCCATTGCTGCCGCCACGGTTTCCACCGCCGCCGCCCCAGGGTCCGCCGCTATCGCTGGCCATATGTGTAGAGTCCTCCAGAAACTGTCCGCTCATAACTGGCGGCTGAATGCTTGTTTTTCAACCCGGATCACGGGTTCTCTATTGGGTTCAATCGCTCCGCGTGGGCGATTTCATCAGCACGATTTCCTCGGCCATGGTCGGGTGCACCGCCACGGCGGCGTCGAAATCGGCCTTGGTCGCCCCCATCTTTACCGCCACGGCGGCCAGCTGGATCATCTCGCCCGCCCCGTCCGCGACGATATGGCACCCCAGAACCCGCTGACTCTCCTGACTGACCACCAGTTTGAAGAGCGCCTTTTCCTGACGGTCGATGAAGCTTTTCTGCATCGGGCGGAAGGTCGCGGTGTAGACGTCGATCGGCTCCCGCGCGCGCGCGTCCTCTTCGGTCAGCCCGACGGTGCCGTATTCCGGCTGGGTGAAGACCGCCGAGGCGACCATTTCGTGATCCGGCTTGGTCGGGTTGCCCTTGAACACCGTCTCGACGAAAGCCGCGCCTTCGCGGATCGCGACCGGGGTGAGGTTGATGCGGTCGGTCACATCCCCGATGGCATAGATCGACGGCACGGCGGTCTGCGAATAGTCGTCCACGACGACCTCGCCCCGTTCCCCGATCTCGACCCCGAGGTCTTCGAGCCCAAGACCGTCGGAATTGGGCTTGCGGCCCGTGGCCCACAGGACCTCGTCCACGACGACCTTGTGGTCGTCCGAGCCGATCACCCGAATGCGCCCGTCGTCACAGCGTTCGAGCGCGCGGGGACTGACGCCCACGCGCAGGTCGATCCCCTGCGCCAGCATGAGCTCCGCGATATGCCCGCGCACCTCGTCATCGAAGCCGCGCAGCACCTGGGGGCCCCGGTGCCATTGCGTCACTTGAGTGCCCAGACCATTGAGAATGCAGGCGAATTCACAGGCGATATAGCCGCCGCCGACGATCAGGATCTTCTTCGGCAGCCGGTCGAGGTTGAAGACCTCGTTCGAGGTGATCCCCATTTCCGCCCCCGGCAGATCGGGGATGAAGGGCCGGCCGCCGGTCGCCACGAGGATATGCTTGGCGGTGTAGCTCTGCCCGTTGGACAGCGCGACCGTATGTGCATCGGTCAGCGTGGCGCGCGCGTCGTAGATGTCGGTGCCGGGCCGCGCGAGGTTGGTGCGGTAGATGTTCTCGAGCCGGCTCAACTCGGCATGGAGGTTCGGGCGGAACTTCGACCAGTCGAAGGTGCCGTCGCCCATCTCCCAGCCCCAGTCGCGCGCCTCGCCGGTGGCCGGGCCGAACTTGGAGGCGAAGACCATCAGTTTCTTCGGCACGCAGCCCCGGATCACGCAGGTTCCGCCCATGCGGAACTCCTCGGCCAGAGCCACCCTGGCCCCGCTCTCGGCCGCAACGCGCCCCGCGCGCACCCCGCCGGAGCCGCCGCCGATCACGAAAAGGTCGTAGTCGAATGTGCTCATGGTCATCCCTTCCCAACCGTTCGATGCGGATATTCCACACAAATCCCGGGGATGCCAGCCGCCGCGACGCAGCGGAGGATCACGCCCAAGTGTGATATGTCAGACTGCGGAGCCGGCTTGCGCCGGCACAGGGATTGCGCCGCCCCGCCTTCGGCAGGCCGTCGCGGTGAGGGGGACCAGTCCCCCTGGTCGCATTTGCAGGCAAATGCGCCCTTACCCCCTGAGGTTTCCCGAAACAGAGAAGAGGGACGCGATGCGCCTATGTCTTCTCTGTTTCAAAAAACCTCGGGAGAGCGCGAGAGGGCAGCGCCCTCTCGCCCGGGTCGGATTTCGCGCAAGCGAAATCCGAAATCAGATATCGGAGAACAGGTTCTCGGTTTCGGCGAATTCGACGAGGCCCTCGTCATGCGTGCCTTCGTTGATGTCGATGACTTCGACGCGCCCGTCCTGATGCCCGATGACGACCTTGTCGCAGATGTCGATGAACAGCCCGTTCTCGACCACGCCCGGGATCTGGTTCAGGACCATGGAAAGCTGGCGCGGATTGCCGATGCGTTGCAGGTAGAGGTCGATGATGTGGTTGCCTTCGTCGGTGACGAAGGGGGCCTCGCCGTTCATCCTGAGGGCACTGGTCTGTCCCAGAACCTCGAGCGAGGCGAGCGTTTCCTCGATCAGGGCTTTCGAGGTCTGCCATCCGAACGGAATCACTTCGACCGGCAGCGGGAACGAGCCGAGGTGTTCGACCTGTTTCGACGGATCGGTGATGACGATCATCTGGTCCGAAGCCGTCGCCACGATCTTTTCCTGAAGATGCGCGCCGCCCCCGCCCTTGATGAGGTTGAGGTCCATGTCGAATTCGTCCGCGCCGTCGATGGTGAGGTCGAGCCAGCGCGCCTCGTCCAGCGAGATCACGCGGATACCGACCTGGCGCGCCAATTCCGCGGTGCGGGTCGAGGTCGGGACACCGGCGATCCGGAGCCCCTCCTCACGCACGCGTTCGCCCAGACAGCGCACCATCCAGGCCGCCGTCGACCCGGTGCCCAGCCCCACGCGCATTCCGTCCTCGACGAAATCCACCGCACGCTTGGCGGCGACGAATTTGGCGGTGTCGATGGGCGAGAGGTTGGATGACATGGGCGGATCCCTGCGCTGCGTTCGCAGGCTTTATAGGCAATCGCTGCGGGCGGGGCGAGAGCCGATTGCGATGCGAAGACTGGCCTCATTCGGCGCGCGGCCTTATGGTTTCCTCACCGATCCGGAGATCGCCATGTTTCGCGCCGCCCTGACCGCCCTTGCCCTGTCCGCCGCCGCGCCCGCGATGGCCGAGGGCACGCTGCCGGGCCCGGACGCGTCGCTTTGCGATACGGCGCAGCTCGACCCCGAGGCCGTGATGGGGGACGGCTGGACGATGACCGTCTCACGGTTCCGCATTCGCACCGAAGAGACGCCGACCTACACGTCCGAGATCAAGCGCCTGCCGGTCCGGCTTTATGTCGTCGACGGGGCCTTCAGGATGTTCGGGATGGTGGCGCCCCTCTCGCCGGTCACTTTCGTCGAAATGCCGTTCGGTCAGGGGGTGTGGCGCTGGTCCGGCGATCCGGTCCTGACGCTTCCCGACGATCCCGAGGCCGCTCAATCCAGCGCGGATGTGGAGGCGGCCTTGGGCTGCACACTGTCGCGCTTTCCCCGGCTGGCGGCGCAGGTCGAGACGGTGTCGGACGACGGTCGGCAATTCACCCATACCACCTGGCTCGTCGCCCTGTCGGCCGACCTGATGCTCGGTGCCTGGGACTGGCGCACGCGCGACGACGGGCCCGAGATTCACTATACCGCCGGGCTGAGACTTGCCCGAACACAGGCGGAGTGACGCGCGGCCTTGCCGTCCCATCGGCATGGGGCCATGGTGCCGGAATCGTCCGGTCTTTCGGACGGGAACGATTTGGCAAGCGGCACAGGGTACGGTCGGACCATGCAACGTTTCGGGTATCTCCTGTTGGGTTGGGCCGCGCTCGCCCTTGGCGGTCTTGGGGTCGTTCTGCCGGGCCTGCCGACCACGCCTTTCCTGCTGGTCGCGGCTTTCGCCTTCGGCAAGGGCAGCCCCCGGATGCGGGCATGGCTGATCGACCATGCCCACCTTGGTCCGCCGATCCGGGATTGGGAGGATCGCGGCGCGATTTCGCGCCGGGCCAAGGTGCTGGCGGTGTCGATGATGGTGGCGCTCTTGCTTTTGTCGGTGGTGCTGGGCCTGTCCGGCTGGCTCATCACCATTCAGGCGCTGTGCATGGGCGGAGCGGCGGTTTTCATCCTCACCCGTCCCGATTAGGTCACGGCATGGCCAGAACCGCCTCGATCGCCGCGTTCAGATGCCCGACCGGTAGGATGACCAGCAGACCGGGGCCGGAGCTTTCGATCTCAACCACCCCGTCCGCCGCGTTCGACGTGCCGACCCGGCCAAGGGGCGACAGGGTGATGCCCTCATGCGACCAGACCAGTCCGCGCAGGTTTACCGTGCGCTCGGCCAGCGGAAACACCGACACCCGCGTGCCTTTGGGCAGGTCGAGCCGGACCGAGACGGGCGCATGAAAGCAGATGTCATGATCGCCGACGAGGATGCAGCGACGGTCCCAGCGCACGAGCGCATTGTAACAGGCAAGCTCATGGTCCAGCCTGCGTCCCATGAACCCCGCCCCCAGAACCAAAGGCGCGTCGATGGCGAGGAGCGCCTTGTCGAAATCCGTCGTGTCCTGGTCGCCGGAGAAATGCACCGTCGCCGGGTCGAGCCGTGCGCGCGTTTCCGCGTCGATCGAGTCGAGATCGCCGACCACCGCGTCCGGCACATGGCCCATCGCCAGCGCCCGGCCCGCCGCCCCGTCACAGCAGACGAGATTCGGCGCGATCGTCAACAATTCGGAAACCGTGCCCGGGGCAAGCTCGCCGCCGCCCAGAAGGGTGACTTTTTCCAAATAGGTTAAAAAACCGGGATTTATGGCCATCTTTGTATCCATGTCGGAAACTATCCACATTTCGGACCAGAAAAAATACCGCGATTATCTCGGTTTTGTGCAATTTCGCGGGACAGGGCATGGTAAACCATTCCCTGCTGGATCGGGGGAGAAAGCGAGTCAGAGATGGTGAGTTCGAGCAGGATTCTCACTGTATCATACGGAACTTTCAGCTGCACGCTGGAGGGATTCGATGAGCCGTTCTCGACGATGAAGTCCATCGCCGAGTATTTCCGCGAACTTGCGGCGGATGACCGCTATTTCGGGGCCGAACCCCCGCAGCCGGATGCCGAGATGCTGCACCAGATCGCCGAACGCGAGGTCAAGCGCCGCGTCGAGGCTCGGGTCAGCGAACACGGCGTCGTGCTGCGTCAGGCCACCGACGACGAGATGCCCGCGACCGGTCTGCTCACCGGTGCCGCGGCCCCGACCGTGGACGACGAAATCAAGCGCCAGGCCGATGAGGCCCGCCGCCGCGCCGCCGAGGAAGAGGCGGAACGCCACGCGGCCGAAGTCGAACGTCAGGCCGAGAATCGCCGGGCCGCCGAAGAGGCTGCCGCAAAGGCCGCCGAGGACGCCGCCGCGCAGGAGGCCGAGGCCGCCCGCAAGGCCGAGGAAGAAGAGGCCCGCCGGGCCGAGGCGGAAGCCGAAGCGGCCCGTCGCCGCGCCGAGGCGGAAGCGGAAGCCGAACAGCGCCGCGCCGAAGCCGAGGCCGAGGCCGAAGCGCGCCGTGCCGCCGACGAGGACGAAGACGAAGCGGCAGACGCCGGGTCCGTGACCGATCGCATCCGCCGCATCCACGCCGTCACCGATGTCAGCGCCGACGACTATTCGGAAGACGAACACGCCGACGATTACTTCCGCGACGACGACGACATTCTCGAAGAGGCGCTGCTGGCCGAGGAACAGGACGAAGTTCTGCCGATCGACACCGACGACGAAGACGACACGCCCGCCGAAGCGCAGGCGGAGGACGATGCGTCTGAGGAGGATGACGACATTTCCGCTCTGCTCGGCAAGGTGGCCGAAGATTCGGCGCTCGAGGACGAGGCGCTGACAGACGAGGTGAGCGAAGAGACCGCCTCGGACCTCGACTCGGACGAAGACGAGGATGAGGACGAAACGCCGCTGGACCTCAGCGCCTTTGCCGAGGACTTCGCGTCCGATGACGCAGGTGCGGACGAAGACATCCCGCAGGCCGCCGAAACGCCGGATGCAGCCGAGGACGAAGCGCCCGCTCGGGACGCCGAGGCCGCGACCGTGATCGTGCCCGCCCAGACCCAGACCCCGGCGACCCAGCCGCGCCGCCCGATCGCCCGCGTGGTCCGTGTGCGCCGCCCCTTCGCCAAGGACGAAACCCCGGCCCCGCAGCAGATCGAAGCGACGGCGACCGAGAAGCCTTACGACCCGGACGAGGACGATTTCACCGTTCCCGGCGAAAGCACGCTGACGCCCGAGGACGAGGCCGCGTTGATCGCGGAGCTGGCCGAGGTCGAGCGCGACTCGCGCGAAACGGCGGGTGCCGACGAGGACGATTTCAACGCCGCACGCGCCGCGCTGGCCGATGACGCCGATGAGGACGAGGCCGCTCTGGCCGACGACGCCGCGGACACGGACGATGAAGACGAAATGGTGCGCGGCGAAGCCCTGCCCATCGAGCCCGAGGAAGAGCCCGAAGATCGCATTCAGGACGACCGCAAGGCGCAGGCCGCGCCGTTCGCGGATGTGGACATGGGCGAAACCGACCGCGCCATCGACCGCATCCTGCAAAAGACCAATTCGCAGCTCGCCACCGGCGAAAGCACCCGTCGCCGCAATGCGATCCAGCACCTCAAGGCCGCGGTTCAGGCCAAGCGCGCCGACCGTGACGAGGTGGACGAGGCGCTCGATTCGATCGACCCGACGCCGCTGACCAACGACGAATACCGCGACGACCTTGCTCGTGTCGTGCGTCCGCGCCGCCCGCAGGCCGATGCCGACCGCCCCAAGCGACGCCTCGCCCCGCTGGTTCTGGTGTCCGAGCAGCGTGTGGATCAGTCCGACGTGGCCGAAGCCGAAGTGCCCCAGCCCGCGCGCCCGGCCGCCGTCGCCAAACCCGCCCGTCCGGTGCGCCCGGTGCGCCCGCGTCGCGTGGGCAAATCGAACCTCGCCATGCAGGACGAGCCGGAAGAAGCGCAGGAAGACGAGGGCGAAGAGGCCAGCGACAACATGACCTCGGGCTTCCGCGCTTTCGCCGCCGATCTGGGTGTCGAAGGGATCGAAGACACGTTGGAGGCGGCCACCGCCTTCGTCACGCAGGAAGTGGGCCGTCCCTGGGCCACACGTCCGCAAATCATTTCGCTCGCCCTCGCCTCCTCGTCCGGCGCGGGGCGCGAAGAAGCGCTGGCGAGTTTCGCCCAGCTCCTGCGCTCCGGTCAGATCGTCAAGGTCAACCGGGGCCAGTTCGTCCTGTCTGAGGACAGTTTGTATTACGAGTGAAACGCTGCCGCGTTATGGGGATGTCGGAAACGGCGGGGTCGGACCCCGCCGTTTTTCATTCCTCGTCGCGCTTTTCTTCGGGCGGCATCGCGGCGACGCCCTGAAACAGCTTCTTGAACGGCAGAATCCACGCCACGCCCAGCACGACGAACACGATCAGCTCGACGAGGATGGAATCGCGGTTGATGAGATCGGCCAAGTTGACCGCCACGATGATCCACAGCGGCAGGCCGATCAGCAGAACGACCAGCGACCAGCGTTTGCGGGCTTTCAGTGACAGGGCCATGGCGTCTCCTTTCATCGGGCTTGCGCCCTTGGTCTGGTATCCAGACTTACGGCATCAGTCCGCGAACGGATCGGTGACGAGGATCGTATCCTCGCGCTCCGGGCTGGTCGACAAGAGCGCGACCGGGCACTCGATCAGTTCCTCGACCCGGCGGACGTATTTGATCGCGGCGGCCGGAAGATCGGCCCAGCTGCGCGCGCCTTCGGTCGACGCGCTCCACCCTTCCAGCTCTTCGTAGATCGGCTTGCACCGCGCCTGTTCGTCGGCGGCGGTCGGCAGGTAATCCAGCCGCTTGCCGTCCAGATCGTAAGCCACGCAGATTTTCAGCGTCTCGAACCCGTCGAGCACGTCGAGTTTCGTCAGGCAGATGCCGTTGATGCCGGAAATCGCGCAGGTCTGCCGCACGAGCGCCGCGTCGAACCAGCCGCAGCGGCGCTTGCGCCCGGTGGTGGTCCCGAATTCATGTCCGCGCGTGCCCAGACGGTCGCCGTCCGCGTCGAACAGCTCCGACGGGAACGGCCCTTCGCCCACGCGGGTCGTATAGGCTTTCACGATGCCCAGGACATAGTCGATCGCCCCCGGCCCCATGCCGACGCCCGTGGCCGCCTGACCCGCGATCACGTTCGACGAGGTCACGAACGGATAGGTGCCGAAGTCGATATCCAGAAGCGCACCCTGCGCCCCTTCGAACAGGATCCGGTTGCCCGCCTTGCGCTTTTCGTTGAGCACCTTCCACGCCGGTGCCGCGTATTCGAGGATCTTGGGCGCGATCTCTTTCAACTGCGCGATCAGCGCGTCGCGGTCGATCTCGTCCACGCCCAGCCCTTTGCGCAGCGGGTTGTGGTGCTGAAGCGCCCGGTCCACCCGCGCCTCGAGCGTCGCGTCGTCGGCAAGGTCGGCGACCCGGATCACCCGGCGCCCCACCTTGTCCTCGTAGGCCGGGCCGATGCCACGGCCCGTCGTGCCGATCTTGGTCCCGGTGCTCGCGGCCTCTTCGCGCGCCCGGTCCAATTCGCCGTGGAACGGCAGGATCAGCGGCGTGTTCTCGGCGATCATCAGCGTCTCGGGCGTGATTTCGACGCCCTGTTTGCGGATCGTCTCGATCTCGCCCAGCAGGTGCCACGGGTCCAGCACCACGCCGTTGCCAATCACCGACAATTTGCCGCCACGCACCACGCCCGAAGGCAGCGCGTGCAGCTTGTAGACCGTGCCGTCGATGACAAGCGTGTGGCCCGCATTATGGCCGCCCTGAAACCGGCAGATGACGTCAGCGCGTTCGCTGAGCCAGTCCACGATCTTGCCTTTCCCCTCGTCGCCCCACTGGGCGCCTACGACGACTACGTTGGCCATGACGTTTCCTCTGTCGGTAAACCCGCGCCCGTATAGCGAAGCCCGCGCCCCGGTGAAAGGCCAATCCCGCGCGCCCTGCCCGCATTTCGGCATGGCTTTGGGGTTGCGACGGCGCGCCGTTCACCCTAGATAGCCCCATCGGAACACTGACCCCCGGAAGGCCGCTAAAGTCCCATGGAAAACGTCCTGCTCGTCATCCTTCTCCTGCTCGCGCTGTCGCTGATCGGCGTCGTGCTTCTGCAACGCTCGGAAGGCGGTGGGCTCGGCATGGGCGGCGGCGGTGGCGGCGGCGGCGTGATGTCGTCGCGCAGCGCGGCCACGGCGCTTTCCAAACTGACCTGGATTCTGGGGATCGCCTTTCTTGCCGCGTCACTTGGTCTCACGATCATCTCGGCGCGCAATTCGGCGGACAGTTCGGTCACCGACCTGATCGTCGCACCGTCTTCGGATGCGGGCGACGCGACCCCGGACGCCCCGGCGCTGCCCGACGTGACGGACATGATGCCGTCGCAGAATTCGGATCAGCCGTCGGATGCCCCGGTGGCCCCGCCGCGCGCCGAGTAAGCGCGGCACCCGAAACCCCGTCCGTGACCCGGACGGGGTGATTTCGCACCACACTACAACCTGTTGATAAGCCGGAAAATCCGGCCACATCATATTGCGGTCTGCTTGCCTTGAGACCGGGAATCGGATATTCCGGAATCCCGTGATGATGGGTTTTTGAGCCGGGACAAATCGGCCTGAGCGCACCGCATCCAACCAAAATCACGGGGGCAGCCCTTACATGGCACGTTACATCTTTATCACCGGCGGCGTGGTTTCGTCCCTTGGCAAGGGGCTCACGGCGGCGGCACTCGGCGCGTTGTTGCAGGCACGCGGCTTTTCCGTCCGGATGCGCAAACTGGACCCGTATCTGAACGTCGATCCGGGCACGATGTCGCCGTTCGAACATGGCGAAGTGTTCGTCACCGACGACGGCGCGGAAACCGACCTCGATTTGGGCCATTACGAACGCTTCACGGGCGTCGCGGCGCGCGCCACCGACAGCGTCTCGTCGGGCCGCATCTATACCAACGTGCTCGAGAAAGAGCGGCGCGGCGACTACCTCGGCAAGACCATTCAGGTGATTCCGCACGTCACCAATGAAATCAAGGACTTCATCGAGATCGGCGATGACGAGGTCGATTTCATGCTGTGCGAGATCGGCGGCACCGTCGGCGACATCGAGGCGCTGCCTTTCTTCGAAGCGATCCGCCAGTTCAGCCAGGAACGCCCCCGCGGCCAGTGCATCTTCATGCACCTCACGCTGCTCCCCTATCTCGCGGCCTCGGGCGAGCTGAAAACCAAGCCGACCCAGCACAGCGTGAAGGAGCTGCGCTCCATCGGCATCGCGCCCGACGTGCTGGTCTGCCGCGCCGAGCATCCGATCCCCGAAAAGGAACGCGCCAAGATCGCGCTGTTCTGTAACGTGCGCCCCGACAGCGTGATCCCGGCCTACGACCTCAAGTCGATCTACGAGGCGCCGATGTCGTTCCACCGCGCCGGTCTCGATCAGGCCGTGCTCGACGCCTTCCAGATCAGCCCCGCCCCCGCGCCCAACATGACCCGGTGGGAAGATGTCGAGGACCGCATCCACAACGCCGAGGGCGAGGTGAAAATCGCCATCGTCGGCAAATACGTGCAGCTTGAAGACGCCTACAAGTCGATCAAAGAGGCGCTCACCCACGGCGGCATGGCAAACCGGGTGAAGGTCACGACCGAATGGGTCGATGCCGAGATTTTCGAAAAAGAAGACCCCGCCCCGCATCTCGAAGGCTACCATGCGATCCTCGTCCCCGGCGGCTTCGGCGAACGCGGGACCGAGGGCAAGATCCGCGCCGCCCAGTTCGCGCGCGAGCACAAGGTGCCCTACCTCGGCATCTGCCTTGGGATGCAGATGGCCGTGATCGAAGCGGCCCGCAACGTCGTCGGGCTCGAGGATGCCGGGTCCGAGGAATTCGACCACGAGGCCGGGAAAAAGCGTTTTACGCCCGTGGTTTACCACCTCAAGGAATGGGTGCAGGGCAACTATACCGTCAAGCGCAAGGTGTCCGACGACAAGGGCGGCACGATGCGGCTTGGCGCCTATACCGCGACGCTGAAAGAGGGGTCGAAAGTGGCCGAAGTCTATGGCGACACGACCATCGAGGAACGCCATCGCCACCGCTACGAGGTCGACATCAAGTATCGGGAGGAGCTTGAGGCCAAGGGCCTGTGCTTCTCCGGCATGTCGCCCGATGGCCGCCTGCCCGAGATCGTGGAATGGCAGGATCACCCGTGGTTCATCGGCGTGCAGTATCACCCGGAGCTGAAGTCGAAGCCCTTCGCGCCCGCGCCGCTGTTCGCGGATTTCGTCCGCGCGGCGATCGAGCAGGAACGCCTCGTTTGACGCGGGCCGCAACCGCCCAACTGACAAGGGCCGCTGCACCGATGGGTGCGGCGGCCTTTTTCGTGTCCACGCGCGGTGGGCGATTGATCTGGATCAAGGTCTTTGTATGCAATTAGGCGCTATCCGTATGCACAAGAGACAATGAACGGATGCAGACGGAGCCCGCCATGAACCGCGAAACCCCAGCCCCCCTTGCCGACCCCGAAACCATCGAAGGCCGTCCGCGCCCGACCTATCAGATGGTGCTGGACCGGGACACGAACCCGCCTTCGCCCTGCCTGCGCGACGTGGCGCCGTATCACCCGCAGACCGTCCGCGTGCCCACCGCCCGCTACACCTCGCCCGACTATTTCCTGCGCGAGGTGCGCGAGATGTGGGAAAAGGTCTGGCAGATGGCCTGCCGGGACGAGGACATTCCCGCGCCGGGCGATCAGACCGTTTATGACATCGCGGACCGCTCGGTCCTGCTGGTCCGCACCGAAAGCGGCACCGTGCGCGGCTTCGTCAATTCCTGTCCGCACCGGGGCCGCAAGCTTCGGGCCGACGCCGGGCAGGCCCAGACGATCCGCTGCGCGTTTCACGGTTGGACCTGGAACCTTGACGGCAGCGTGAAAAGCATCCCCTGCCGCTGGGATTTCCCGCATCTGACGGACGACGACGCGCACCTGCGCGAGGTGCAGGTGGGTACGTGGGGCGGCTTCGTCTTCATCAATTTCGACACGGACGCCGCGCCGCTGGCCGACTACCTCGGTGTGCTGCCGGAGCATTTCGCCCCTTGGCGGCTCGAAGATTGCTACAAATCCGTGCATCTGGCCGGGGTCATGCAATGCAATTGGAAGGTGGCGCAGGAGGCTTTCATGGAAAGCTACCACGTCATCGCCACGCACCCGCAGATCCTGCCCTTTTTCGCGGATGCCAGCGCGCAATACGACCTTTACGGCGACAACGTGAACCGAAACCTCGCCGCCTTCGGCGTGACCAGCCCGCATATGGGCGAGGGCGCCGTGTCGGAGCAGGAGATCGTGGCGCAGATGCTCGGGATGCGCGAAGAGGCCCAGACGGTCGACCCCAAGGACGATGGCGCGATCCAGGCCCGCCGCACCCTTGGCGACAAGACCCGCGCGGCGTTCAGCCGGGCCTATGGCACCGACCATTCCGGCGTCTCGGATGCCGAGGTTCTGGACGCGCTCGTCTACAACGTCTTTCCGAACTTCGCGCCGTGGGGCGGGTTCGCGCCCAACATCGTCTACCGCTGGCGCCCCAACGGGATGGACGTTCATTCGTGCATCATGGAGGTCATGATCCTGAAGCGCTGCCCCGCCGGCAAGCCACGCCCCGCCCCCGCCGAACTGCGGTGGATCGAACCGGGCGCACCCTGGTCGGAGGCACCGGAATTGCCCGTGCTCGGCCCGGTCATCGATCAGGACATTTCGAACCTCGGGCTTGTGCAGGACGGGCTGCGCAATTCCGCGACCGGCGTCGTGGAACTCGCGCGCTACGAAGAACAGCGCATCCGGCATTTCCACCAGACCCTCGGCAAATACGTGGCCGACTGACCATCGCCTCGCCCCTTGATGCCGCTTGGGGCAGGCGTTACGCCAAGGGATGCTGTCCTACCAACACATCTTCCATGCGGGCAATCTGGCCGACGTGCACAAACACGGGCTTCTGGCATGGGTGCTGGACTACCTGACGCAAAAGGACAAACCGCTGTCCTACATCGAAACCCATGCGGGACGCGGGCTTTATCGGCTGGACGCGCCAGAAGCCGTCAAGACGGGCGAAGCGGCCGCGGGCATCGGGCGCGTGGCCGACTGGTTCGGCCCCGATCACCCCTACACCCGCGCCTGCGACTGGGTGACGGCCGAATACGGCCCCACCGCCTATCCCGGCTCGCCCCTGATCGCCGCGCACCTGTTGCGACCGGGCGATTCCCTGCGGCTGGCCGATCTGCATCCGCAGGAAAGCGCTGCTCTGGCCCAAGTCATGCGGCCTTTGGGCGCAAAAGTCGAGCAGCGCGACGGGATTGAGATGGCGCTGGCCGTAACGCCCCCCGATCCGCGACGTGGCGTGTTGCTCATCGACCCGTCGTGGGAGTTGAAATCGGATTACGACACCCTGCCGAAGGCGATCTCGAACATCGCGCGCAAGTGGCCCGTGGGCGTTGTTTTGCTGTGGTATCCGATCCTCACCGACGACCGCCATACCGGGATGGTACGCACACTCACCACCCAGCACCCCGATGCACTGATAAACGAAGTGCGCTTTCCACCCGCACGCCCCGGGCATGGCATGGTCGGCTCAGGTCTTTTCGTGCTCAACCCGCCTTGGGGTCTGGCCGACGAAGCGGGAAAACTGAAACAGAACTTCGACAGCTTGGGAGGCTGACATGCCCAAAGGATACTGGATCGGTCGCGTCGACGTGGACGACCCCGAAACCTACATGGCCTATGTGGCCGCGAACGCCTCGGCCTTCGCCAAGTACAAGGCCCGCTTCCTCGTGCGCGGCGGCGAGCATCGGATCGCCGAAGGCACCGCACGGGCGCGCAACGTGGTGATCGAGTTTCCAAGCTACGCCGATGCGCTCGCCTGCTACGACAGCCCGGAATATCAGGCCGCCAAGGCGATCCGCGACCCGGTGTCCGAAGGCGACCTCATCATCATCGAGGGCTATGAGGACTGAGGAACCGGGCCATATCCCCGAAAGTTGACAGTCATACGCTGGAAAGCGTCGCGAAACCGGCCTAAGTGGAAAGCTATGTTCGACAAACTCATGAATTCCCTCTTCGGCTCCGCGCCCGAAGAGCTCCCGCCCGAAGACGCCCGCGTGGCGCTGACCGCCCTGCTCGTGCGGATCGCCCGCTCGGACGGGCAATATGACGATGTCGAAAAGGACCAGATCCGCGACATCGTGGCGGACCGTTACGACCTGTCCTCCGAACTGGCGCAGGACCTGATGTATCAGGCGCAGGAGCTGGAATCTCAGGCCCCCGACACCGTCCGCTTCACCGAGGCGATCAAGGATGCGGTACCCTACGAAGACCGCACGAGCGTGGTCGCCGCCGCTTGGCGCGTGGTATTGGCGGACGGCGACCGGGCCGATGAAGAAGACGCGCTTATGCGGCTCATCGCCAAGTTCCTGGGCGTGTCCGACCGCGACTCGAACATCGCGCGACAAAAGGCGATGGGCTGAGGTCCGCTGCCCGTTTTCGCGCCACCTGACCCAACGGCAGGCAAAAGCCGCCCGGGCATTGGGCAATCTATCGTTGCAATACATTGGGATTTCGTCCCTACTCGGGCCTCGAAACCGATATGATCAAATGCTGTGCCGCACACTGAACCGCCCGTCATAGAGATACATGACCTGCACAAGAGTTTCGGGGAACTCGAGGTCCTGAAAGGTGTCAGCCTGTCCGCCCCGCGCGGGCACGCGATCTCGATGATCGGGTCGTCCGGCTCGGGCAAATCCACGCTTCTGCGGTGCTGCAACCTGCTGGAAGACAGCCAGTCGGGCGAGATCCTGTTCGAAGGCGAACCAATCCGCTGGCATGGAACCGGCCTTGCCCGCCGCCCTGCCGACCGGGCGCAGGTGACGCGCATTCGCACCAACCTGTCGATGGTGTTCCAACAGTTCAACCTGTGGTCCCATATGACCATCCTGGAAAACGTCATGGAGGCCCCCGTCACCGTTCTGGGCCGCCCGAAAAAGGACGTGGAAGAGGCCGCGCGCGCCTATCTCGAAAAGGTCGGCATCGGCGACAAATGCGATGTCTACCCGGCGCAGTTGTCCGGCGGCCAGCAACAGCGCGCCGCCATCGCCCGCGCTTTGTGCATGGAGCCCAAGGCGCTTTTGTTCGACGAACCCACCTCGGCCCTCGACCCAGAGCTCGAGCAAGAGGTGGTGCGCGTCATCAAGGCCCTCGCCGCCGAGGGCCGCACCATGATAATCGTGACCCACGACATGCGCATGGCCGCAGACGTGGCCGATCATGTGGTCTTTCTCCATCAGGGAAAGATCGAGGAAGAAGGGCCACCCGAAGAGCTCTTCTCCAACCCCAAATCGGAACGGCTGAAGGGGTTCCTCTCCGCCACCGTTCCGGCCTGAACCAACCAAGGGAGCAAAAAATGAAAAAGCTGATCCTCACCGCCGCCGCGCTCGCGCTGACTGCGGGCACCGCGCTGGCCGAAAGCCACGCCATGACCGTGCGCATGGGCACCGAAGGCGCCTACCCTCCGTTCAACTTCCTCAACGACAACGGCGAAGTCGACGGGTTCGAGCGCGAACTGGGCGACGCGATCTGCGAAACCGCCGGGCTGACCTGCGAATGGGTGACGAACGAGTGGGATTCGATCATCCCGAACCTCGTGTCGGGCAACTACGACACGATCATCGCCGGCATGTCGATCACCGACGAACGTGACGAGGTCATCGACTTTACCGAGGCCTACTTCCCGCCCGATCCGTCCTCCTTCGTCGCCATGTCCGACGCCTTCGACGGCACCGGCGTGATCGCGGCCCAGACCGGCACGATTCAGGCCAGCCACGTCGCCTCGATGGACGGCGCGCAGCTTGTCGAATTCGCCACCCCGGACGAAACCATCGCCGCCGTGAAGAACGGCGAAGCCGACGCGGTCCTCGCCGACAAGTCGTTCCTCGAGCCCATCGTGGCCGAAGACAGCGACCTGATGTTCGCGGGCGACGACGTGATGCTGGGCGGCGGCATCGGCCTTGGCGTGCGTGAAAGCGACACCGAGCTGAAAGACAAGCTCAACGCGGCAATCGCCGAACTGAAGGCCGACGGCACCGTCAACGAACTGATCGCCAAATGGTTCGACGGCATGGAAGGCCCGTACTGATCTGACACGGGGGGCGGCTTTCGGGCCGCTCCTCTCCACCGATGTTCGAGATCTGCGCAGACCCCCAGAACCTGCAAGAATTGCAGTGGCTTGCCTGCTACCTCACCAGCGGCAAGCATATCCTGTTCTACCAGTCCTTCGGGGTGGTGATGCTGCTTCTCGTCATCACCGCGCCCGTCTCGCTGGCCTTCGGCTTCATCGGTGCCTCGGCCGCCCGCTCGCCCATCGCGCCGCTGCGCTGGTTCGGCAAGGGCTACACCTCGATTGTGCGCGGCGTGCCCGACATCGCCTTTTTCCTCTTCTTCGTCATCGCGTTGGATCAGGCGTTCGAGTGGCTGCGCCATCAGGTGAAATGTCCCGACTGGGACGCGCCGATCCGTCAGGGCAGCGATTTCGTGGTCTGTGCGCAAGCCAAACTGCCGCTCTCGACCTCGCCGCAATGGGTGCATGAAAGCTACGGCTTCACCCTCGCCGTCCTGACCTTCGCCATCGTTTTCGGCGCCTTCGCGGCCAATGTGCTGTTCGGCGCCATGCGCTCGGTCCCGCGCGCCCAGATGGAAACCGCCGAGGCGTACGGCTTTTCCCACCGTCAGGCCTTCTGGCGCATTCTCGTGCCGCAGATGTGGCTCTACGCCCTGCCGGGCCTGTCGAACCTCTGGATGATCCTCATCAAGGCCACGCCGCTCCTGTTCCTTCTGGGGGTCGAAGACATCGTCTATTGGGCGCGCGAACTCGGCGGCTCCAAGACCGCGCGCTTCTCCGACTACCCGCACGGCGACTGGCGGATGTATTACTTCGGCGCACTGCTCGTGTTCTATCTGCTGCTCACGAAACTCTCGGAAATCGTGCTCGACAAGCTGATGGCCCGCCTCAGCCATGGGCAGGCCACCGCCGCGGGCGAAGCCCAGCGAAAGGCCGCCGCATGAGCTGCTGGGACACGGTCATGGACTACGGCCTGCGCTCCATCGGGATCGGTGAGCGTCTCCTGCCCCGGTCCGACTTCACGCTCTGCCAGCAGTTCACGCTGATCGGCTCCGGCATGATCTGGAACATCTACTTCGGCGTCCTCGCGCTCGCCTTCGGGTTCTTCCTGTCGATCGCTGTGGCGCTCGGTAAATCCTCCGCGACGCCGCTCATCAGAAAACCGGCGGAGTGGTTCATCTTCCTCTTTCGCGGCTCGCCCCTCTTCATCCAGTTCTTCTTCGCCTATTTCGCCTTCCTGTCACTGAAACAGGTCGCCCCGATCTTCGATCCGCTGACCTCGGCGGCCTTCGGGGCCACCATCGTTCTGTTCCTGAACACCTCGGCCTATGCCGGCGAAATCTTCTATGGCGCGCTCAAAGCCATCCCGAAGGGCGATCTCGAAGCCGCCGACGCCTACGGCATCATGGGCTGGAAACGCTTCCGCCGGATCACCTTTCCGACCATGCTGCGCCTGGCTTGGCCCGCCTACACGAACGAGGCGATCTTTCTGTTTCACGCCACCGCGCTCGTGTTCTTCTCGGGCTTTCCGGCCTGGCAACAGCGGGGCGACGCGCTTTATTACGCCAACTATTTCGCGGACAAGACCTTCAACCCCTTCGTCCCCTACCCGATCCTCGCCTTCTACTTCATCCTGCTGACCCTTACGGTCATCACGATCTTCGGCGCGATCAACCGCCGCCTGACCCGGCACCTGCCGCAGGAAACCCGCCCGAAACTGCGCCTGCGGCCCATGCTCGTGCGCTGAGCGCGTCTCTTTCCGGTCTCAAATATCCCGGGGGGTGTGGGGGGCTGGCCCCCCACATGGGTCGGATTGGGCGCAAGCCCAATTCGAAACAGACAACACCCCGCTTGCCGCCCCCGCGCCCCTCGGCTAGGGTCGCCGCGAGATTTGATCAAATCGAGGCTTCATGCTTATCGGCATCCTGCAAACCGGCCACATGCCGGACGCGCTCATCGGCGAGACGGGCGACTATTCCGCCATGTTCGAACGGCTCTTCTCAGGCCACGGCTTCACCTTCCGCACGTGGAACGTCGTCGATGGCGAGTTCCCGGAGGGCCCGGACACCTGCGACGGCTGGCTCATCACCGGCTCGCGCCACGGCGCCTATGAGGATCACGACTGGATTCCCCCGCTCGAAGACCTGATCCGCGCCATCGCCGCGTCATCCCGCCCGATGGTGGGCATCTGCTTCGGCCACCAGATCATCGCGCAGGCCCTTGGCGGCAAGGTCGAGAAGTTTCGCGGCGGCTGGTCCGTCGGGCGCCAGATCTACGATTTCGGCGACACCGAGCTTGCCCTGAACGCTTGGCATCAGGATCAGGTGGTCGAACTGCCCGAAGGGGCGCAGGTCATCGCGGAAAGCGAGTTCTGCAAGAACGCGGCCATGGTCATCGGCTCGTCCATCCTCACCGTTCAACCCCACCCCGAGTTTCGCGCCGACGTGATCGAAGGGCTGATCGAACACCGCTCCGCCGCCGTGCCACCCGCCCTCGTGGACGAGGCCCGCGCGAACGTGGCGAAACCCACCGACAACGACGAACTGGCCGACCGCATGGCCGCGTTCCTCAAGAAAGGGGCCAAGTGATGGCCAGCGACTGGACAACGGGCCTGCCTGAGGCCGCGCAAGCCTATCTCGACGGGCGCAGGCTGGACGAGGTGGAGTGCATCATCGCCGACCTGCCCGGCATCGCGCGGGGCAAGGCGGTGCCGGCGGGCAAATTCGCGCGCCAGAACTATTTCCACCTGCCGGATTCGATTTTCTACCAGACCATCACCGGCGACTGGGGCGAGGCGGCCGGGGACGAAGGCTTCATCGAACGCGACATGATCCTGAAGCCCGACATGACCACCGCGACGGCGGCACCGTGGACGGCGGACGTGACGCTTCAGGTGATCCACGACGCCTTCGACCGCAACGGCGAGCCGATCCCCTATTCCCCGCGCAATGTGCTGAAACGGGTGGTGGAGCTTTACAAGGCGCAGGGCTGGACGCCCGTGGTCGCGCCGGAGATGGAGTTCTTCCTCGTCGCCCGCAACCTCGACCCCGCCAAGAAGATCGAGCCGATGATGGGCCGCTCGGGCCGCCCCGCCGCCGCGCGTCAGGCCTATTCCATGACCGCCGTGGACGAATTCGGCCCGGTGATCGACGACATCTACGACTTTGCCGAGGCGCAGGGGTTTGAGATCGACGGGATTACGCAGGAAGGCGGCGCGGGGCAGTTGGAGATCAACCTGCGCCACGGCGATCCGGTGAAGCTCGCCGACGAGGTGTTCTATTTCAAACGCCTGATCCGCGAGGCCGCGCTGCGCCACGACTGTTTCGCCACATTCATGGCCAAGCCCATCGCGGACGAGCCGGGCTCGGCCATGCACATCCACCACTCGGTCGTGGAAACGGACACCGGAAAGAACATCTTCGCAGGCCCCAACGGCGGCGACACCGATGCGTTCTTCACCTTCATCGGCGGGCTTCAGACCCACCTGCCCTCGGTCATCGCGGTGCTGGCACCTTACGTGAACAGCTACCGCCGCTACGTGCGCGACAACGCCGCGCCGATCAATCTGGCCTGGGGCCGCGACAACCGCACCACCGGCATCCGCATCCCGCTGTCCGGCCCCGACTCCCGCCGGGTCGAGAACCGCCTGACCGGTATGGATGCGAACCCCTATCTCGCCATGGCCGCCTCGCTCGCCTCGGGCTACCTCGGCATGATGAACGAGGTGCGGGCCGAGCCGCAGTTCCGGGGCGACGCCTATGACGCGGACGAGGAAATCCCCCATGACCTCTGGTCCGCGCTCGACCTGTTCGAGGAAGCGACCGAGATGCACGAGGTGCTGGGACCGGAATTCGCCCGCGTTTATTCCATCGTGAAACGCACGGAGTATCAGGAATTCCTGTCGGTCATCAGCCCGTGGGAACGCGAGCATCTGCTCCTGAACGTGTAAGGCACGACACCGCGATTCGCGCCGCTGCGAAAAGCCGCCCGGCACAGGCCCGGTGGGCGGTGCAGCGCCAATGAAATCCTCTATAGCGAGCAAGCACTTACGGTGGGCAGGGTATCCTGACCCGCCGTGCGCGTCATTTTTCTTTGCTTGGTTTCATGCGGGTGTTACACTTTTCCCGAATATCACCTTCGGAAAACCCGAAAAGGATACGAGTATGACCCTGGGGCCCAACGTATACGACGCAGAACCCATTCCCGAAGCTGCCCGCGCCGAGATCGATCGGCTGCTGCAATCGGGCGACCTGTTCCGCTACACAGCGCCTCAGGACGCGCCGGTGGCTTTGCTGGAGCGTGAATTCGCCGACATGATGGGGGCCAAGTATGCGCTGGCCGTGGCCTCCTGCTCGGCGGCGCTCTTCATTTCGCTCAAGGCGCTCGGCCTGCCGCGCGACACCAAGGTTCTGATCCCGGCCTTCACCTTCGCCGCTGTGCCCTCCTCGGTCGTTCATGCCGACTGCGTTCCGGTGCTCGTGGACGTGATGGACAACTACCGCGTCAACATGGACGACTTCGAGACGAAGCTCACCGACGACGTGGGCGCGGTCATCATCAGCCACATGCGCGGCCACACCTCGGACATGGACGCGATCATGGCGCTGTGCGACGCCAAGGGCATTCCGGTCGTCGAGGATGCGGCCCACAGCCTCGGCACGCTCTGGCATGGCGAGAAGATCGGCAAGATCGGCAAGATCGGCTGTTTCTCGTTCCAGTCCTACAAGATGCTGAACGCCGGCGAGGGTGGCATCCTCATCACCGACGATGCCGACATCATCGCCCGCGCGGTCATCATGTCCGGTGCCTATGAGCATAACTGGAAGAAGCACAAAGGCCCGCACGGCGACAACACGACCGAGCTGGAAGAGGCCTTCGGGCGCTGGCAGAACAAGCTGCCGCTTTACAACACGCGGCTGTCCAATCTGTCCGCCGCCGTGATCCGGCCCCAGATCCCCGAGCTCGAACGCCGGGTGACCGACGGCCTTCGCAACCACGACTACGTCGCCGCCAAGCTGAACGAAAGCCCGTGGATCGACGTGCCCGCCCCGCTGGCCGCCGAAACCCGCGCGCCGGATTCGATCCAGTTCAACCTCGTCGACATGACCGACGACGAAACCCGCGCTTTCATGGATGCCGCCAAGGTGCGCGGCGTGTCGGTGCAGGTCTTCGGGATGCACACCGACAACGCCCGCGCCTTCTGGAACTGGGAATTCATCGGCGATCAGGGTCCGCTGCCCGGCACCAAGAAGATGCTGATGCGCGCCTGTGACACCCGTCTTCCCGTCCGCCTCAAGAAGCCGGAACTCGACTTCATCGCCAATGCGCTGGTCGCGGCGGCGGCGGATGTGAAAGAGGCCGCAAGCGCCTCGGTCGCGGCGCAGTAAACGGTTCGAAAACGCTGGAAAAGGCCGCCCTTGGGGCGGCCTTTTCGTTTGGCCGGTCAGACGGGTCGTGGGACCGGAAACAGCCAGTCGTAAGCGCAGTTGAACGCGAAGGCGTAAACCAGATAGAACGCCGCGAACCCCAGATCCATGACCAGCGCCTCGACGAGCGTGAGGCCCAGATACCACGCCATGAAGGGGAGCAGCAGGGCGAGCAACCCCGCCTCGAACAGCACCGCATGGATCACGCGAAGTCCGATTGATTTCGCGGTTGTGCCACGACGCCAGCGCAGCACCAGATCGAACACAAGGTTGTAGATCAGGTTCCACAGCGTCGCGAGCGTCGCGCTGACCACGCCCACGACACCGATGTCATGAACGGGAAGGTGAAACAGGACCGCGCCCAAGGGCACGGCGAGGCCGAGCGCGAGAAGTTCGAATGTGACGGCATGGCGAAGACGATCGAGAGGCGAGCGCATGGGAAACCCCGTGTGCTTTCCGGGTCGTCCCGGTGTTGATCCATGATGGGAAGGTCGTCCTGATGACCGAGAGATGGATGTCCGGGTGCCCGCGTTCAACCTGTCGCCATATGCGAGATGTGACGGGTTGCCCGATGGCAACCATCCGGGGCACATGCCGCCCAAACTGGTGGTCACGAAAGCGCGCGCCCTGCGAGGCGACGCATTTGCCCGAGGCACGCCGTTTTTTCGTTCCCGCAGGGACCGAAGTGGCCTCACAACACCCGGTATCTGGTCGTCAGGAACCCCGCCTTGGTCTTTTCCGCATGTTCGAGCTTCAGGTCGATGTCGCGTTCGAGGGGGCCGAACAGGGATCGGCCCTGCCCCAGAAGGATCGGGATGATGGTGATCGTCATGTCCGCGATCAGGCCCGCGCGCAGGAAACTGTGGACCAGCGCGCCGCCGTCGACATAGGCGCGCGTCCAGCCCTCGATCTCGACCATCTCCATCAGCGCCTGCGGGTCTTGGCGCGTGACTTCGACGCTGGACCGCCGCGCCTCGGGAATGTCCTCGCGCGTCAGGGCGTGGCTCATCACCCGGATCGGCTTGTCGCCATAGACCCATTCGTCGAAGCCAAGAACCGTGCGGAAGGTGCCGGACCCCATCACCATCCCGTCGACGGATGCGAAGAAGTCGAAAAAGCCCCCGTCCCCGTCATCCTCCGGCTGTTTCATCAGCCAGTCGATCGCGTGATCCGGCCGCGCCACGAACCCGTCCAGGCTCATCGCCATGAACACGTGGCCGGTGGTCACAGCAACCTCATCCTGTCTTTCAGCCACGGCAGCCGGGCATGGAACGGCTTCAGGATCATGTCGGCCATGTGCGACTTCAGCCGTGTCGCGACATCGCCCGGCAGGTCGCCCAGCCCGCCGCGCCGGGCCGTCAGGGTGATCCGCCGGGAAAACGACGGGAACGGCAGTTCGACGATGTCCACCTCGGACACGAACCGCTTGGCGCGCAGCACCCCCAGCGGGGTCAGGATCGTCCAGCCCGCGCCCGCGGCGACCATCGACAGGATCGCGTGATAGCTGTCGAGTTCGAAGCGGTGATTGACCCGCAAATCCTGCGTGGCAAGCTGCGATGCGATCTGACGCCCCATGAAGTGACGCGAGGAATACTGCACCATCGGCATGGTGCGCAGCGCGTCGAGCACGTCGCCCTGCACCTTGCCCTTGGGAACGGCGGCGACGAAGGGTTCCTCGATCAGCGGGTGCATCTCGTGCCCGTCGGCCAGATCGCCCATCTCGGCGGTCACCACAACGTCCAGCGCGCGCGCCTCAAGCTGGTCCATGAGCCGGTGCGACGCCCCGGTTTCAAGCAGGAACTGTGTGCGCGGCCAGGCTTTCGACAGGTCCGACAGCAGCGCGGGCGTCACGTCGGCGTCGAAATCCTCGATCATGCCCAGCCGGAACCGCGTGAGCCGGGTCATGTCGGCTGCCGCAAGCTCGGCCTTGGCCTGTTCGGCTTCGTTGATGATGGTCAGGGCGCGGCGGCGGAAAAGCTCGCCTGCCGGGGTGCAGATCAGCGGGCGCGCCGATCGGTCGATCAGCGCCGTGCCCACGGCGGTTTCCAGATTGGTCAACTGCTGGCTGACGCTCGACGGGCTGGCCCCCAGCCGTCGGGCCGCCGCCGAAATCGACCGCTCATCCGCGATGGCGGCAAAGACTTCGACCCCCCAAAGGGTGATGCGTCCGGCGGTTTCGACCACGTTCGGCCCCGTATGTTGGCGCCCGGCGGACCGGGCCTTTGCTTACATGCCGGAAAGCTTCTTCTGGAGGGCGGCGAGTTGTTTCTTGATCTCGTCGAGTTCCTCGCCCTTGCTGTCGCCATCCGTCGCGGCGTCGTCGTCGGACGGGCCGGAAGCGGCGCCGGGCCAGTTCGCCATCATGGCTTTCATGAACGCCTGCTGCTGCGCCTGCAAAGCGTCGAACCCCGGCACCTGCGCCATCGGGTTCGGGATCGCGGACATGTTCTCCATCATCTTGGACTGGCTGTCCTTGAGCATCTCGAAGCTGGCGGCCAGAAACTGCGGCACCATGCTCTGCGCCTGCGTCGTGTAGCTGCGCACGAGATCGGTCAGAACGTCGACCGGCAGGACGCTTTCGCCCCGGCTCTCATGTTCCGCAATGATTTGAAGGAGATATTGTCGGGTCAGGTCGTCGCCGGATTTCAGATCGACAATCTGCACTTCGCGGCCTTCCGAGATGAAGCCTGCGATATCTTCGAGCGTAACGTAATCGGACGTCTCGGTGTTATAGAGACGGCGGCTTGCGTAACGCTTGATGAGGAGCGGATCCTTGGTTTCGGCCACGTAGTCCTCCCAACGGTTCAGTATTCAGGCACTTTGGCGGTGCAGAAAAAAGACTACGCCAGTGCAGAAACCAAAAGCAAGCACTGTTCACTTGGGCGGTGGGCGCGACGGCACTTTCGCATTCCCCAACAAAAAAGGCGGGCCGAATGGGCCCGCCAGGATGATCTTGTCGGCAGGGAGGAGGTGGCCGACCAAGAATTCCTTACTTCGAGGCGGCTTTCGTCGCCTTGGTCACCTCGTCGGTGGCCTTCTTGACGGCGGCCTGGGCTTCTTCGCCCATGTCCTTGCCGGCGGCGAGCATCAGCTCGACGGTGTCCATCTGAACTTTTTTCGCGACTTCGGCGAAGGCCGACATGTGCTCGGCAGCCGATTCAGCCTGAGCCGAAGCGAAGTCGGTCATGGCTTTGGTGTAGTCGGCCGGGTCCGCTTTGGCGGTCGACAGGTCGCCCATCTTGGCGAGGGTCGATTTCGTCCAGGCGGTCGAGATTTCGGTCGACTTGTCGGCGGCGTCGAGGGTCAGCTTCGCCATTTTCTCGGTCAGAGCGGCGGACGACTTCATCGCGCCTTCGTAAGCCGACATGTCCATCGGGAACGAGCCCATCATGTCGCTGAACATCTTGGTGTAGTCGGTGGTGGCTTTAGCCATGTCGTATCTCCTAAGGTCTTCCCCGGAACCGCCCCGGGGGTGAATTTCTGCGTGTGCAAAGAATATGCATGCTGCATCGCAGAAAATCAACCCTTTTTCTGCGGTGCAGCAAAAAATCTCTGCCGGAAATTCAAAACCTTGGGAAATCAGACCTTTGGACAGCCGATGACGTATGTTCCCGGAGCTTCCGCTAGGGCAGGATGCTCGGAATCACCGATCTCGCGCGCCGGAATCTTCTTGCCGGACCGCTTGGCGAGCCACTTGCCCCACCGGCCCCACCAGCTGCCTTCGTGCTTGTCCGCCCCGGCCTGCCAGTCTTCGGGGTTCTCCGGCCAGTCCTCGTTCGTGTAGTGGCCGTATTTCTTTTTCGACGGCGGGTTCACGATGCCCGCGATATGCCCGGATTCCGTCAGGATGAAGGTCTTGTCCTCGGACCCCATCTTGCGCATCCCCCGGTAGGAGCTTTTCCAAGCGGCGATGTGATCGGTCTCGCAGGCGATGGCGCAGAGCGGCACCTCGACATCCTCGATCCGGGTGCGGGTGCCGAGGATCGGGAACCCCTTCCCCTCCCCCGCGAACTTGTCGTCCTGACACAGCCCGCGCAGGTATTCGACCGCCATCCGGCCCGGCAGGTTGGTGGAGTCGCCGTTCCAGTAGAGCAGGTCGAAAGCGGGCGGCGCGTTGCCCATCATGTAGGATTTGATCGCGGGGCCGTAGATCAGATCGTTCGAGCGCAGGTAGCTGAAGGTGCGCGACATATAAAGCGAAGGCAGCACGCCCTTGTCCGTCACCTCCTCTTCGATCCCGTCCACGAAATCGTTGTCGAGGAACACGCCCACTTCGCCCTGATCCGAGAAATCGGTGAGCGCGGTAAAGAAGGTGGCGGAGTTGATCTTGTCTTCCTTGCGCTTCTTCATCAGCGACAGCGTGATGGCGAGCGTCGTGCCGGCGATGCAGTAGCCGACGACATTCACCTTGTCCTGCCCGGTGATGGCGCGCACCTCGTCGATCGCGGCGAAGTAGCCGTCTTCGACGTAATCCTCCATCCCGACGTCGGCATAGCTCGTATCCGGGTTCACCCAGGACACGACGTAAAGCGTGAAGCCCTGTTCGACGATCCAGCGGATCAGGCTGTTCTCGGGCTTGAGGTCGAGGATGTAGAACTTGTTGATCCAGGGCGGGAAGATGATGAGCGGACGTTCATAGACCTTGTCGGTCTTCGCCTTGTACTGGATCAGCTCGATCATGCGGTTGCGGTAGATCACCTGACCCTCGGCGGTGCCAAGGTTCTCGCCCACCTTAAAGGCATCGGGGTCCGACAGCGTCACCACAAGCTCGCCATCGTTTCGTTCGAGGTCGCGGATCATGTTCTCGAGCCCGTCGATCAGCGACTGCCCCTCGGTCTCGATGGCCTTTTCCAGCGCGTCGGGGTTGGTGGCGAGGAAATTGGTCGGCGACATCATGTCGACCATCTGCTGCGTGAAATAGGTCACGCGCTTGCGGTCCTGCGGGTCGAGCCCTTCGAGCCCCTCCACCGCGTCCTGCATCGCCTCGGATGTGATGAGATACTGCTGCTTGAGATAGTTGAAATAGGGGTGCGTGTCCCACAGCGGATTGCGGAAGCGCGGGTCTTTGGGCGTCGGATCTTCCGGCACGCCCTCGTTCGCGATCAGGGCCTGCTGCGCATCGACCGCGTGTTTCAGCGTCTTGCCCCAGTATTCCACCTGATCCTCAAGCACCTTGCCGGGGTGCTTCATCATCTCGGTCCAGTAGGCACCCAACGACTTGGTGTAATAGTCCTGCCCCGGCCCCTGAAGCGCAGGACGAATCGCCTGCTTCTTCGCAACCGCAGCGGCGAAACGTTCCGTGAGTTCCTCGATCCGTTCGAGGTTCTCTTTCAGTTTCTCGCTACTTTCGTTCGGGTTGACTTCATTCGTTGTCATGCGAAATATTCCGCCTTATGTTATTTCGCACATGCAGCATCATGCTGTGTGTCCTCCGGTTGTCGAACCTAACTGAGGAAGGGCTGCTGGGGCAACCGAAAGGGTTACCATGCGTTACCTTGCCACGTACGATTTGATGGAAACGGTTCGGAACACGAACCAATGGCTCGGGGCCACCGCCCAGGCGATCGGGGAATACCCGATGTTCGCTCTCGCGCCCAATCCGATGTTCAAGATGCTCTCGGCCTGGGGTGAGGTGACCGAACGCAGCTTTGCCCGGATGGTCGCGAAACCGGACTGGGGCATCTACACCGTGGTCGGCGCCGATGGCCGCGACCATGTGGTGAACGTGAAGAAGGTGATCGAACGTCCCTTCGGCGACCTGATCCATTTCGAGGTCGCCGGGCGCAAGACCAAGGAACGCAAGATCCTGATCGTCGCGCCGATGTCGGGCCACTACGCCACGCTTCTGCGTTCGACCGTCGCCTCGCTCCTCCCGGATGCCGAGGTCTACATCACCGACTGGCATAATGCGCGCGACATCCCGGTGTCCAAGGGCAAGTTCGATATCGAAGACTATACCCTGTATGTTGTCGATTTCATGAAAGAGCTCGGCCCCGACACCAACGTGGTCGCCGTGTGCCAGCCTGCCCCGCTCGTGCTGGCCGCGACCGCCTATCTCGCCGACATCGACCCCGAGGCGCAGCCGCAGACGCTGACCCTGATCGGCGGCCCGATCGACCCGGACGCGGCGGCGACGGACGTAACCGACTTCGGCGACCGCGTGACGATGGGCTATCTGGAAAAGACCGCGATCCAGCGCGTCGGCTTCAAATACGCGGGCGTCGGCCGGTCGGTCTATCCGGGTCTGCTGCAACTCACCTCCTTCATGACCATGAACGCGGAGAAGCACGCCAAGGCGTTTTCCGATCAGATCATGGCCGTGGCGCGCGGCGAAGCGGGCGACCATGACAAGCACAACAAGTTCTACGACGAATACCTCGCCGTCATGGACATGACCGCCGAATTCTACCTCACCACCGTCGAGCGCATCTTCAAGGAGCGCGAGATCGCGAAGAACGAATTCGTGGTCGCCGGGCGCAAGGTCGATATCGGCAAGATCACCGACGTGGCCGTGATGACCGTGGAAGGGTCCAAGGACGACATCTCGGCGCCGGGCCAGTGCCTTGCCGCGCTGGACCTGTGCACGGGCCTGCCCGACGAGAAGAAGAACCATCACCTCGAAGACGGCGCGGGTCACTACGGCATCTTCGCGGGCAAGTCGTGGCGCAACAACATCCGCCCCTTCGTGCTGAATTTCATGGATCAGCACGCGGGCGAACACGCCGCTCAGGCCAGCAAGAAAAAGGCCGCGAAAACCAAGCCGGCGCTGAAGGCGGTCTGACCCTTCTCCGATCAATATTGACGAAAAGCGGCGCTTCGGCGCCGCTTTTTCTTTGGCCGGATCAGCGGAGCGTCATCGGCAGGTCGAGCCAGGCTTCCAGCGCCATGTTGGTTTTCTCGGGCGTCTCCAGCGTGGGCAGGTGACCCGCGTCGTCGATGATGGCAAGCTCGGCATAGGGGATCAGTTCCGCCATGAACGTGTGCCGTTTGGGCGGGGTGATCTTGTCATGCTCACCGCACAGCACCAGCGACGGCGCCCGCAAGGTGCGCAGCGTTTTCTGACCGTCGGGCCGCCGCTGCAACGCGCGCGACTGGCGCACGAAGGTGTCCGGGCCCAGCTTGCGGGCCATGTCGTGCACCAGTTCGACGGTCTTGGCCTTGTTGGGACCGGGCGCGAAATTGTCGGGCGACAGCGCCTCGTTCATCGCGTCCTCGAGCTTGCCCGCCTGCGCCTTGACGATCTGCGGCTCGCGCCAGACCGCCTGCTCCGGCGTCTCGGTCAGCGGCGTGGTCGAGATCAGGCACAGGCGCGTGACGCGCTCCGGCACGCGGCGCAGTATCTCCATCGCGACGATGCCGCCCATCGACAACCCGCACAGCGCAAAGCGCGGCGGGGCCTGAAACAGCACATCGGCGGCCATTTCGCGGATCGAATGCGCCTTGGACACGTTCGCGACGGTGACCGCGTGATCGCGTGAGAGGGCTTCGATCTGCGGCCCGAATACCCGTGAATCGCACATCATGCCGGGCACCAGAAGGACCGCGTCCTTCATGCGAGCACCTCTTCCACCATGCGCTTGACCAAGCCGAGGCAGGCGGGGTCGGAAAACCGATGATCGGCCCCTTTGACGAAGGTCAGGCGCACGTCGTCGCCCTCGATATGGTCCAAGAGGTTCAGGGCCACGTCACGCTCGACATCCGCATCCGCGGTGCCCTGAAGCAGGCGCACGGGGAATTTCATCGGCAGCGGACGGCGCAGGACAAGCTGATCGCGCCCGTCGGTGATGAGTTTCTTGGTGATCGGATACGGGTCGCCGTAGTCGGATGGCAGAAGCACCAGACCGTCACGGTTCAGCTTGGCGCGCTCGAAATCCGAGAAGTCGCGCCACATGCTGTCTTCGGTGAAATCCGGTGCCGCCGCTATGCCGACGAACCCCGCGAAGCGTTCGCGTATCTCGCGGCTCAGGATCGCGGCGATCCAGCCGCCCATGGACGAGCCGACGAAGACCTGCGGGCCTTCGGTCACGGCCTCGATTACCGAACGCGCATCCGCCGCCCAGTCGCCGATGCAGCCGTCGGTGAACTCGCCCGACGACTGGCCATGGCCCGAGTAGTCGAAGCGCAGAAAGGCACGCCCCTGCGCCTTGGCCCAGTCTTCCAGCGCGATGGCCTTGGTGCCTTCCATGTCGGATTTGAACCCGCCCAGAAAGATGACCCCCGGCCCTTTTCCTTCCGTCTTGTGATACGCGATCTGCCGCCCGTCGGCGGTTTCGTGATAGCTTGGCTCGCTCACGCGATTTGCCCCTTTGTCCCTGCCTTTTGCGCGATCCTGCAATACCGCGACGGGGTTTGAAAGGGGGTTAGGCGCCCTCGGCTTCCTTCAGCCCAAGCGCCACCCCGGACCCGATCAGCGCCATGACCGCGAAACCGCCCAGAGCGGCCATCGGGCCCAGAAAAGACAGGGCTCCGCCGATCGCGCCGGAGATCAGCAGGAGACCGCCGATCAGCGTATTTGCCGTTGCGGCATAGGCGGCGCGGTTCTCGTCGGTCGCGATGTCGACGAGGTAGGTCGAGCGGCCCTGACGCACGCCGTGATGGGCGATCATCAGAACGAAGAGCACGGCCGGCATGGCCCAGACGGTCGCCGCAAGCCCGGTGAGCGACGCGCCGATGGCGGCGGCCATGGCAAGGGCACCCACGACGCCGGCCACGATCAGCACCTGACGCGAGGAATGGTCCGCGAACCGCCCCCAGGCATAAGACGACAGGAACGAAGCGGCGGCGGACGCGATGACGAGCGCGCCCAGCGTGCCCAATCCGCCTTCGCCGTCGCCCGATAGGATCACGAGGTATGGCGGGGCAAGCGCGGTGGCCGTCAGGAACCCCCGCGCCGCCACGAAGCGGGCGAACGTGGCGTCTTCGCGCAGGAGTTTCCACGGGCGCAGGGCCGCGCCCCCCTGCCCGGTCTCGGACGGCTCCTCTTCCAGCGTCGAAAAGAGCGCGGCGGCCGCAACCCAGAGAAGCGCCGCCACCCCGACCGCTGCGGCCAGCGCCACGGTCCCTTCGAGCCAGCCGGAGACGAGCAACAGCGCAAAGACGAACACCCCCGCCGAAGCGACCGAACCCGCGAAGCCCGTCACCGAGCCGCGGCGGCGTTTGCCCACCGTCTTGCCCAGAATGTCCTTGTAGCTGACCGACGCGGCCGCCCGCGACAGCGCCAGCATTGTAATCCCGCCGACAAAGGCCCAGCCCGCCGCCGCCCCTTCGAGCGTCAGGGCGGCAAGCGCGATCAGGGCCGCCGAGATCCCCTGCCCAACGCTACCAGCGACCCACATCCAGCGCCGCATCTTCATCCTCTCCAGCCGATGCGCGAGGAAAACCTGCGGCAAAAGCGCGCCCGCTTCCCGGATCGGCACGAGTGCCGCGACAAGCGCGGCGGGCGCGCCGAGCGCGTTCAACAGGTAGGACAACACCAGCTTGGGGTTGATGAGACCATCGGCCAGCTTGGTCAGCGACAGCGACACCACGTGGCGGATGCCGTTGCGCGCCTCGGCCGGAGTCTCGGGCGTGCCCGCCAGCGTTTCGAAGGCGGCTTCACCGATGGTTTCGTTCGTCATTTTCGCGCCCCTGGCTACTCTCGCTTCGCTATCGGACGGATCACTGGCTTGACTTGCCCTGCCCCGCGCGTCAAACCGCCTTCACGACATAACCCGCAACCGGGCGTTCCGTGGGCGCCAAACCGACGAGGAGAAAGGCCATGAGCCACATTTCCCTTACATTTCCTGATGGCAATACGCGAGTCTACGACGCGGGGATCACTCCCGCCGCGATTGCCGCCGACATCTCGAACTCGCTGGCGAAAAAAGCGATCTCGGCGACTGTGAACGGCGCGCATTACGACCTTCAGTGGCCGATCATCGAAGACAGCGAAATCGCGATCCACACGATGAAGGACGACGCGCAGGCGCTGGAACTCATCCGTCACGATGCGGCGCATATCATGGCCCGGGCGGTGCAGGCGCTGTGGCCGGACACCAAGGTGACCATCGGCCCGGTGATCGAGCACGGCTGGTATTACGACTTCGACCGCGACGAGCCGTTCACGCCCGAGGATCTGGGCGCGATCGAGGCGAAGATGAAGGAAATCATCAACGCCCGTGACGAGGTGCGCACCGAGGTCTGGTCGCGCGCCGATGCCATCGCGCATTACGAAAAGACCGGCGAGCCCTACAAGGTCGAGCTGGTCAACGCGATCCCGGACGACGGCCAGCCGATCCGCATGTACTGGCACGGCGACTGGCAGGATCTTTGCCGGGGGCCGCACTTGCAGAACACGGGTCAGGTGCCCGCCGATGCCTTCAAACTGATGAAGGTCGCGGGGGCCTATTGGCGCGGCGACTCGACCCGCCCGATGCTCCAGCGCATCTACGGTGTGGCGTTCAAGAACCGCGACGACCTGAAGAAGCACCTCACCTTCCTCGAAGAAGCCGAGAAGCGCGATCACCGCCGCTTGGGGCGCGAGATGGACCTGTTCCACATGCAGGAAGAGGCGCCGGGTCAGGTGTTCTGGCACCCGAACGGCTGGACGATCTACACCGTGCTTCAGGACTACATGCGCCGCCAGCAGCAACGCGGCGGCTATGTCGAGGTGAACACGCCGCAGGTCGTCGACCGCAAGCTGTGGGAAGCCTCGGGCCACTGGGAGAAGTATCAGGAGAACATGTTCATCGTCGAAGTGGACGAAGAACATGCGCGGGAAAAGGCGATCAACGCGCTGAAGCCCATGAACTGCCCCTGCCACGTCCAGATTTTCAACGTGGGTCTGAAATCCTATCGCGATCTGCCGCTGCGTATGGCCGAATTCGGCTCGTGCAACCGCTATGAGCCTTCGGGGGCGCTGCACGGCATCATGCGGGTGCGCGGCTTCACGCAGGACGATGCGCATATCTTCTGCACCGAGGATCAGATCGAAGCGGAAACCGAGCGGTTCATTTCCTTCCTTGCTGGCATCTACAAAGACCTCGGCTTCCCGACCTACAAGATCAAGTTCTCGGACCGCCCCGACACGCGGGCCGGGTCGGACGAGATTTGGGACAAGGCGGAAAAGGCGCTGCTGGACGCCACCCACAAGGTGACGAACGACGTGGAGCTGAACCCCGGCGAAGGGGCGTTCTACGGCCCCAAGCTGGAATTCGTGCTGACCGACGCCATCGGGCGCGACTGGCAATGCGGCACTTTGCAGGTCGATTTCGTCCTGCCGGAGCGGCTCGACGCCAACTACATCGGTGAAGACGGGGCCAAGCATCGGCCGGTTATGCTCCACCGCGCCACTTTGGGTTCGTTCGAGCGGTTCATCGGCATCCTGATCGAAGAACACGCGGGCAAGCTGCCGTTCTGGATCGCGCCGCGTCAGGTGGTCGTCGCCTCGATCGTGTCGGATGCGGACGATTACGTGCGTGAGGTGGTCGACGCGCTGCGCGCCAAGGGCGTGCGCGCCGAGGCCGACACGCGCAACGAAAAGATTAACTACAAGGTCCGCGAGCATTCCGTGGGCAAGGTGCCGGTCATTCTGGCCATCGGGATGAAAGAGGTCGAGGACCGGACTGTTACACTCCGCCGCCTCGGCGAGAAGCAGACGCGGGTCGTGGCACTGGACGAAGTGGTACAAGAACTCTCGGCTGAGGCGACCCCGCCCGATCTGGCCTGACAGTAAGTCATTGATATCTTTGCGAACGGGCGGTCCGTGGGGCCGCCCGTTTCACATCCAACTCACGAAAGCGTTTGTTTCACTCCGTCACAGCGCCGCGCGGCACGGGCCCGTGAATGGTCTGTTACGCGGCTTCAGGGCTAGCAATTGGTCACCGCAAGAACGCGGAACCGAATGCAAACTGGAGGACAGACCCTTGACCATCAAACTTTCCAAAACCGCCGTGGCCGGCGCCGTCGCAACCGCGCTCGCCTCGCTCACCCTGCCTGCCCACGCGCAGGACATGGAGAAATGCTACGGCGTCGCCAAGGCCGGCGAGAACGGCTGCGCGGCCGGCCCCGGCACCACCTGCGCCGGCACGTCCAAGGTCGACTGGCAGGGCAACGCCTGGTCGCTCGTCCCCGCTGGCACCTGCGAAGACATGACCATCGAAGCCTCGATGACCGAGGACATGATGGAGCGCATGGGCTCGCTCGAGCCGCTCGACCGCGACCTGCCGATGGACGGCTGATCGACGACGCGCGGGCGGCACGGCTCTCGCCGCCCGCGTGTTTTCCAACGAACGGTCGGGAGGGGACGATGCTCGACATGACGGGACACAAACTGCCAGCCGGGCCCGGTGTCGGGTTCAAACCGCAGCATTACGCCGAGGTGATCGGTGACAGCGGCGCGGTCAAGTGGCTGGAAATCCATGCGGAAAACTACATGGGCGATGGCGGTCGGCCACTGGCCCAACTGCGCGCACTGGCGGAACGGTTTCCGATTTCGGTGCATGGGGTCGGGCTGTCGATCGGCGGGGAAGACCCGCTCGACCGCGACCATCTTGCACGTCTGAAACACCTGATCGGCTGGCTCGATCCTGCGAGTTTCTCGGAACATCTGGCCTGGTCGTCGCACGGCGGGACGTATTTCAACGATCTTCTCCCGCTGCCCTATACGGCCCGCACACTGGCCCGTGTCGAGCGGCATATTCACGAGGTGCAGGAGGCGCTGGGGCGGCGGATGTTGTTGGAAAACCCCTCGACCTACCTCGCCTTCGACGCCTCCACGATGTCCGAGACGGATTTCCTGTCGGAACTGGTGCGCCGAACCGGGTGCGGCCTGCTGCTCGACATCAACAACGTCTTCGTCGCCTGCACGAACCAGCAGACCGATCCCCGCGCCTACCTTGCCGATTTCCCGCTGCACGCGGTGAGCGAGGTGCATCTGGGCGGCCATGACGCGGACGAGGACACATCCGGCGCGCCGTTGTTGATCGACGCGCATGGCTCGGAAGTGGTCGATCCGGTCTGGGGGCTTTACCGCGAAACGATTGCGCGGATGGGGCCGAAACCGACCCTGATCGAGTGGGACACCGACGTGCCTGAGTGGGAGGTTCTCGAGGCCGAAGCCGCGCGCGCGGCCAACGTCCTTGGGCGCGTCAGACGTTAAGCGTGGCGCGCAAGATACTGACATAATTACGTTGTCCGAAACATTCACGATACTAGTTTTCTAGGATCCTAGTATTCTGATCGCAAAGGCAAGGACCCCGGCATGACACCTTGGCCTACCGCCCTTCTCACCGCGGACGACGTGCCGGACGGCCTGTCCGGCCCGCATCGTTCGCCCGTCGGAAACCGCTTCGATGTCTACCGCAACAACGTGATGTCCTCGCTCGTGCAGGCCATGCGCGACGGGTTCCCGGTGATCCGGCGTCTCGTGGGCGAGGCGTTTTTCGCGCCGCTCGCCGGTGCCTATGTCCGCGCGCATCCCCCGACCTCTCCGGTCCTTTTCACCTATGGCGCTAACTTCCCCGCCTTCCTCGAAACCTTTCCTCCAGCGGCCAGCCTACCTTATCTCGCAGATACCGCGCGGCTGGAACTGGCCCTGCGCCACGCCTATCACGCGGGCGATGCGCGCGCCTTGGATGCGCAGGCGTTAAATCAGCCGGGGATCGAACGCGCCCATATCACGCTTGCCCCCGCCGTCACGGTGCTGTCGTCGCCCTATCCGATCCACGCGATCTGGCGCGCCAACATGGACCCGACCGCGCCCAAGCCGACCTCGGGCGCGCAGTCGGTGCTCGTCACCCGAGCGGACTGGGATCCGCTGCCGGAACCGATCCCCGCGCCCGAGGCCCGGTTCATCGGCGCGCTCGCAACCACATCGCTCGGCGCGGCCGCCGAGGCCGCCCCCGGCCTCGGTCTCGCAAATGCGCTGTCGCGCCTGATCGCGCGCAAAGCCATCGTCAACCTAGAGGTGCCCCAATGATCCAGACCGCAATCCGCAGGCTCGATGCCGCCACAGGCCCGGTGATCGGCACGCTCGCCCGCCTGACCTTCGCCGCCACGCTGGCCGGGTATTACTGGGCCTCGGCTTTGACCAAGATCGACGGCGGCAAGATTTCGATCAATGGCTACGCCCAGATCTTTCCCAGGGCGATGGAGGCGGTGAATTACGACGCCTCGCAGCTTTCGGCCTTCCACACGCTTGTGGTCGCGGCGGGCACAGCGGCGGAGTTCGTTCTGCCCGCGCTCCTGATCGTCGGACTGCTGACGCGCCTCGCGGCCCTCGGCATGATCGGGTTCGTCGCGGTTCAGACGCTGACCGATCTTTTCGGCCACGGCGCGCTTTCACAGCCCGAAACGCTGGGCGCCCTCTTCGACCGGGTGCCAGACAGCCTGATCCTCGACCAGCGGCTCCTTTGGACCACGCTGTTCGCCACCCTGATCTTCACCGGACCCGGCCCCCTGTCGCTCGACCGGCTGCTCTCCCGCTGGCGCGGTCAGAGCCAGACGGCCCTCGCCGCCTGATCCCAGCCAAGGGTGCGTGTCTCGCCATCGACGACGACGGGGCGTTTCATCAGCGCGGGATGGGCGGCGATCAGCTTGGCCGGATCGCCCGCCCGTTCCGCCTCGTCCAGCCCGCGCCATGTGGTCGAGCGTTTGTTGACGAGCGCCTCGCCGAAGGCGTCCAGAAACCCTTTCAGATCAGACGGTTGCAATGGGTCTTCGCGGATGTCCTGCAAGACCGGCTCATGCCCCCCGGCTTCCAGCTCTTTCATCGCCTTGCGCACCGTGTCGCAGCTCTTGATCCCGTAGACGCGCATCCTAGCTCCCTTTACAAAATCTTCTCTTGAGTTTTTTCCGTTTTGTTTCACTCTGACCGCGTGAGACAAGTACTTCCAGAAGATTGCTCCCTCGAAGAGCAGCTGAAGACTATGGCTGCACCACCCCGCCGCAATACCGTGGGCGGATCGATCGAAGGAGAGAACGGATGGCCACCGGCACCGTGAAATGGTTCAACGCGACAAAAGGGTACGGGTTCATCGCGCCCGATGATGGCGGCAAGGATGTGTTCGTGCACATTTCGGCTGTCGAGCGCGCCGGGATGACCGGCCTCGCCGACAATCAGAAAGTGTCCTATGAGATGATCCCGGGCCGTGACGGCCGGGAAAGCGCGGGCGACCTCAAGGCGCTCTGAGCGCCCTCGACCCATTGCAAAACCCCGCGCCGTGGCGCGGGGTTTTTTCGTTCCGCGCAGGCGGTTCAGGTGATCGCGCGCACGATCACGACGCCGATCCAGGCCGAAAAGCCGGTCAGAACCGTGCCCCAAATCACATCCGTCGCCACCATCTGCGGCGCCCAGAGTTTGAGCGTCGCGTAGTTGGTGAATTCATAGGTGCCATAGGCCATCGCGCCGATGATCCCGCCGCTGATGAGGGCGGAGGTGGGCGTGCCGTTCTTCAAGGCGGGCCACGACACCAACCAGACCAGACCGGCCACGTAGAACAGGTAAAAGACCGCGGCGGGCGCGACCCGGATCGGCATTTGCAGCCAGTCGCCGAGGTGGTTTTCGAACAAGGGCTTCATCACCTTGTTCAGCATCACCGCATCGATGCCGAGGAAGATGACGGCGGTGATGACATAGAGAAGGACGGGCTGCATCGGATACCTCAAGTTCGTTGTCTTGAGCGGATACGCGATGCCGGTTCGTCCGGATGAAAAAAAGGTCAGCACTCCGGCTGGTCGAGCCGAACCCGTTTCAGGGGCGACAGCGACCAGTTGTGAAGCTCGGTGTTCAGCTTCGGCCGCGTCGCATCGGTGCGCGCGGCAAGCGCCTTGGCCACCCGTTCGTCCGCGCCGAGTCCCAGCTTGTCCCGGATGCCTTCGACGATGGCGACCCAGAAGGGCGTGTTCCGTTCTTCGACCACGATCTCGACCACTTCGACACGCCCATCATCGGTCACGTAGAACTTCTGCGACAGCGTGGCTTCGCGCACCGCCTCCGCCTGTTCGATCCCGGCGATATCCTCATACCCGCAGGTCCACGACCCCTTGGCCGAGGCCATATGCGGTATCGAGATGCTCATCACGACCGCCATGGCGACCGCGCCCCTAGATATAGTATGTCCCATGGGTCTCATTTAACGGGCTGGACCAGAACAGCGCAACGCCGCAATAGGCAGCATTCTCACCAATCCGATCACAATGGCAGTTGTGCAACGCCCGTCAGCGCCGCCGCACCAGATCGCGCAAAACACAGGCAGGGTCTGCATCGCGCAGCCGCGCCTCGCGCAACGGATACCATTCGGCTTCGTCGAAATCCGGAAAAAAGGCGTCGGCATCCGGCACGTCACGGTCGACTTCGGTGACCATGATCCGGTCGGCCAGCGGCAGAAGCGCCCGATAGATCCCCGCTCCGCCGATCCCGTAGATCCGCGTATAGCCTTCGGAGCGGGCCAGCCCGATCGCCTCCTCGACCGAGCCGACGACGTGATCGGTCAGGGTCGTGTCGCGTGACACCACGATATTCAGGCGGTTTTTCAGGGGCTTGACCGGCAGGCTTTCCCAGGTTCTGCGCCCCATGACCAACGCCCCGCCAAGGGTTTCACGCTGGAACATCTTCAGGTCTTCGGGCGCGTGCCACGGGATATCTCCGTCCTGCCCGATGGCCCCACCCTTCGCGCGCGCAACGACCAGCGTCAGCATCAGACCGCCACCGGCGCCTTGATCGCAGGGGCCGGATCGTATCCCGGAAAGGCGAAATCGTCGTATTTGAAGTCGAAGATCGACCCGACGTGGCGCTTGATCTCGATCTGCGGCAGGGGGCGCGGGGTGCGCGACAATTGCTCGTGCACCTGATCCATGTGGTTGGAATAGATATGCGCGTCGCCGATGGAGTGAACGAAATCGCCCGGCTCGTACCCCGTGACATGGGCCAGCATCACCTGCAAAAGCGCGTAGGAGGCGATGTTGAACGGCACGCCCAGAAACATGTCCGCCGACCGCTGATAGAGTTGCAGATGCAGCTTGCCGCCGATGATCCTGACCTGCCAAAGCGTATGGCACGGCGGCAGCGCCATATCGGGCACGTCACCGGGGTTCCAGGCCGAGACGATCAGGCGGCGGCTGTCTGGCGACCTGCGGATCTGTTCGACGAGATCCGCGATCTGGTCGACCTCGCCGATGACCGGCGCGCCGTCCGCCCCCCTGTCGATCTTCGGGAAGTGGCGCCACTGGTGGCCGTAGACCGGCCCGAGGTCGCCGTTTTCATCCGCCCATTCGTCCCAGATCGAGACACCGTTTTCCTTGAGGTAGCCGATGTTCGTATCGCCCGAGAGGAACCAGAGCAGCTCATGCACGATCGAACGCAGGTGCAGCTTCTTGGTCGTCACCAGCGGGAACCCCTCGGCCAGCGGATAACGGCACTGCATCCCGAAATACGATGTCGTGCCCGTCCCCGTCCGGTCGGTCGAGGGCACGCCCTGATCGAGCACCGTCTTCAACGCATCCAGATACTGCCGCATCGCTGCCTCCGCTTGTCCGGTGCGCCCGGTGGCCCGGGCGCAGGTCCACACCATATGTTGGGCTTGCCGCTCAGGCAACCACTACCAGCCGACAGTCCGTTGACAGCGCGCCCCCCTGCACCCTACCGTTTTGCGCAGGCAGGAATTGCGGGATTGGTTTGGGTCATGCAGGCAGGCAACGGTCGCCGAGGCCCCCGAAAGAGGGGGGTGGCGCGACGACCCACGTTCTTTAGAAACGCTCCCATGTGGGGCAAGAGAATCATGTCGGCGCTGGCGATCTGTCTGGCGCTCGGGGCAACCGCGCAGGCGCAAAGCCGGGACGAGGTGTTGCCCGCCGCCGTCGAGGCGCTCAAATCCGGTGACGGCACGCGCGCGCTGGCCCTGACCGACAGCCTGATCGCCGCCAATCCGCGCGACATCGACGCCCTGCTTCTGAAATCCGAAATCCACTTCGCCATGGGCCAGTCGCGTTCGGCGCGCGAGGCCGCTACGGCCGCCTTCACGGCCTCAGACATCCCGGCGGCACGTTACGCCTCGGGCATGCGGATCGCGGAATTGCACGCGCTCGACGGCAACTATCCCCTGTCGCAGTTCTGGTTGCGTCAGGCGGGCAACTACGCCGCCAATGACGAGCAGTTGCAGCGGGCCGTCGCGGCCTATCGCAACGTGCGCGCACGCAACCCGTGGCGGTTCACCTTTTCCGGCGGGGTCGCACCGAACTCCAACATCAACAACGGCTCGTCCGAGACGACGATGGAGATTTTCGGCCTCCCCTTCGTGCTGTCGCCGACCGCGCGGGCCTTGTCGGGGTATACCGCCGAGGCGCAGGCCAAGCTCGACTACCGGATTTTCCAGACCGAGCGATCCCAGACGACGGTCGGCATCGAAGCCGCCGGGCGGATGAACTGGCTCGACCGCGCCTCGGCCGCCGCGGCCCCGACGGTGAGCGGCCATGACTACGATTTCTACTCGCTCGCGCTGACGGCGACGCATCAGCAGATCGTCGGCAATGGCGTCCGGCTGGAGTTTTCGGGACGCGCGGGACGCAACTGGTACGGCGGCGCGAAACTGTCCGATTTCTTCGGCGCCGGAACCGCCGTGACCTTTCCGCTGTTCGACGGGCGCGATGCCCTGACCTTCTCGGCGCGCGCCGACCGCAGCCTGCTGGTGCAGGGCGGGCTGGTGCCCGAAACGGTCGCAACCATCGGCGCTGCCTATGCCCACAAACTCGCCTGGGGCGACACGGTGATCGGGCGCGTGAACTACACCCGTTCGTGGTCCGCCGGGGCCTCGCAGGTCTACACCCTGCCCAGCGCCGGGATCGACTATCGCTTTTCGCGCCCGATCCTCGGCGCCTATCTGGAGGTGGGCGGCAATTACGGCTACAAGTCGTATAACTTCTCGCCGTTTTCCACGACGGGGCGGCAGGACCGTATTCTGAGCGGCCATGTATCGGCGGAATTCCGGAATTTCTCCTACATGGGCTTTTCGCCTGTCGTGACGATGGAAGCGAAACGGTCCTGGTCGAATGTCCCGCTCTACTCTCAAACATCGTTCACCGGCGGGCTCAGCTTCCAGTCGCGTTTCTAGGGCGCTCGCCCTCGCGCTTGGCCTGAGTGCCCCCGCGCTCGCGCTCGCGCAGGAAGGCGCGTGTCGTCAGGCGCTCGTCCTCGCTCTCGACGTGTCCGGCTCGGTCGACAGTGCGGAATACCGGCTTCAGATGGACGGGCTCGCGCAGGCCCTGCTCGACCCGGTCGTCTCGCGCGCGATCCTCGCCCCCGGCGCGGCGCCCATCGCGCTCCACATCTTCGAATGGAGCGGGCCGCAGTTCCAGAATACCCTCGTCGACTGGACCCTCGTGACCGACGCCCCGACCCTGAACGCCATCGCCGGCACGCTTCGCGGCACCGGGCGCAGCCCCTCACCGCCCTCGACCGCGCTCGGCACCGCGATCGCCGTGGCCGCGACGGCGCTGAAGAACGGCCCTGCGTGCTGGAAAGGCACGATCGACGTGTCGGGCGACGGCAAGTCGAACACAGGCCCGCGCCCTCAGGATCTTGGCGATCTCGCACAACTCGAAGGCGTGACGGTCAACGCGCTCGTCATCAACACCATCGACTCGATGGGCGCCGGGCCGGGGGACGAAGACCTCATGAGCTATTTCGAGAACCTCGTGATCCGGGGGCCCGGCGCCTTCGTCGAACCCGCCGAAGGGTTCGAGGACTACACCCGCGCCATGACCCGCAAACTCCTGCGCGAGATCGACGCGCTGGCGGTGGGCGGGCTTGCCCCCGACCATGCGCCGGACAAGGGCTGACCCATCCCTCTTCACTGTTTCCGGAAACCTCGGGGGTGGGTCTCATTTGCCTGCAAATGAGACCTAGGGGGCTGGCCCCCTGCCCGACAAACACGCTCGCCTCACCCGGACCTTACGCCCGAACCCGCCACCCGCGCCCACCGCGACGACCTGCCGAAGGCGGGTCGGCGCAACCCCTGCGCGCCGCAGGCGCACCTTTTGGCGGCAATCAATAGATATAGCGGATCTGGTCGGTCCAATAGCGTTCGACACGTTTCAGCGAACTGTTGATCTCTTCGATCCCGTCGAGCGACAGGACCGCGCGATCCTCCAGCCCCTTGGCATGGCGTTTGAACAGGTCGGCCACCACGTCGCGGATTTCGCAGCCCTTCCCGGTCAGCTTGACGCGGACGGACCGGCGGTCGATCTCGGACCTCTGGTGGTGCATGTATCCCATATCCACCAGCTTCTTGAGGTTGTAGGACACGTTCGAGCCCTGATAATAGCCGCGCGATTTCAACTCGCCCGCCGTCACCTCGTTGTCGCCGATGTTGAACAGAAGCAGCGCCTGCACCGCGTTGATTTCCAACATGCCCAGCCGCTCGAATTCGTCCTTGATGACGTCGAGCAGCAGACGATGCAGCCGCTCCACCAGTGACAGCACGTCAAGGTACTGCGTCATGAACCCGGTGCCCACCCCGGTCTCGATCTGGCTGTGAATGCTCATGCCCGTCTCCGTCGAATTCCAGTCCGACGGAGTTTTGCGAGAAAGATCAGAATATTCGGTTAAAGATCGGCCGAATTCCGAAAGCGCCTATTTGGCGGCCGCGTGGTCCGCGATCGTCGCGATCAGGCCCGCGAAGCGTTCGGGCGCGGGCACCTGCCCCGACACCCACTGGTAAAGGTCTTGATCGTTCTCGAGCAGAAGCGCGTCGTACAGGTCGAGGTCGGCGGCGTCCATCGTGGCGAGCCGGTCGTCGGAATAGGGGCCGAGGATCATGTCCATCTCCTTGGTCCCGCGCCGCCACGAGCGCATGTTCATCCGCTTCAACCGGTTCTCCGCCGTCTCGTTCACGCGCCCGCATCCTCCATCAGCTTGCGCAGACCTTTTTCCAGGCGCGCCATGCGTTTCGTCGCGTCCGTGATATCCGCCTGAACCTCGCGCAGTTCAAGCAAAAGCGCCCGCGCGTCCCGCGACATTTCGGTCTCCGCGCCCGGCGGGTCGACGCCTTCGCCCTCGCCCGTCAGCAGCCAGCCCAGCGAAACACTGAGCAGCCCGGACACCATCTGAAGCCGGTTCGCCCGCGGTTCCGACACGTCGTTTTCCCATGACGCAAGGGTCTTGGTCTTGATCCCGAGCTTCTTGGCCAGTTCCTTCTGGGTCAGACCCGCCGCCTCGCGGGCCCCCGCCAGCCGGTCACCGAATGTCGCGTTGTCCTCGGAATACCAGTCGTCGTCCATGACGCCTCCCTTCGCGCTTGATCGCATGTCGGGGCGAGCGTAGGACGAACGCAACCCAGTCTCTGACCCGGATGCGACCATGACACTCCTCTCCGCGACGCTTGACCGCGTGAAACCCTCGCCGACCATCGCAGTAACAACTCTGGCGCAGGAATTGAAGGCCGCGGGGCGTGACGTCATCGGTCTGGGCGCGGGCGAGCCGGATTTCGACACGCCGGAGAACATCAAGAACGCGGCCAAGGCGGCGATGGATGCGGGCAAGACGAAATACACAGCCCCCGACGGGATGCCGGAGCTGAAACAGGCAATCTGCGCGAAGTTCGCGCGCGAGAACGGCCTGACCTATCAGCCGAACCAGATCAGCGTGGGCACCGGCGGCAAGCAGATCCTCTACAACGCCCTGATGGCGACGCTGAACCCCGGCGACGAGGTGGTGATCCCGGCCCCCTATTGGGTGAGCTATCCGGACATGGTGCTGCTTGCGGGCGGTGAGCCGGTGACGGTGGAATGCGGGATCGACACGGGCTTCAAGATGACGCCCGCGCAGCTCGACGCCGCGATCACGCCCAAGACCAAATGGCTGATCTTCAACTCGCCGTCCAATCCGACCGGCGCGGGCTATACCCGCGACGAGCTGAAGGCGCTGACCGATGTGCTGATGCGCCATCCCCATGTCTGGGTGATGTCGGACGATATGTACGAACACCTCGTCTTCGACGATTTCGAGTTCTTCTCGCCCGCCCAGATCGAAGCGGGGCTTTACGAGCGCACGCTCACGGTGAACGGGGTATCCAAAGCCTATGCCATGACCGGCTGGCGCATCGGCTACGGCGCGGGGCCCAAGTTCCTGATCGACGCGATGCGCAAGATCCAGTCGCAGTCGACCTCGAACCCCTGCACCGTCAGCCAGTGGGCGGCGGTCGAGGCGCTGAACGGCCCGCAGGGTTTCCTCGCCGAGAACGCCAAGGTCTTTCAGCGCCGTCGCGATCTGGTGGTCAGGATGCTGAACGCCGCGGAGGGGATCGACTGTCCGACACCCGAGGGGGCGTTCTACGTCTATCCGTCCATCGCGGGCTGCATCGGCAAGACCACACCCGGCGGCACGGTGATCGAAGATGACGAAACCTTCTGCAAGGAGCTGCTCGAAGCGACCGGCGTGGCCGTCGTTTTCGGCGCGGCCTTCGGGGTCTCGCCCAACTTCCGGGTGAGCTATGCCACGTCGGACGAACAACTCACCACGGCCTGCGAGCGCATACAGTCGTTCTGCGCCGCGCTGTCCTGAGACATTGACGTTGCGGCAGGGCACCGTTGCGCTGGTCGGTTCTGAACCAACCCGTTACAAATGCCTCGCGCAGGAGTAACAAGTAAAAATGTCGAGCGAACTTCCCGAATACTATTTTCGCGTCCGTGAGAACGGCGCCTTCGTGTTCAAGGTGGACACCCAGAACCGGCATCGCCGGATCGAGATGGACCAGATCGCCGTGGTCAACACCAAGAACGGCGACATCAAGGCCCATGGCGACCGAACCCTGTCCAATCAGGACATGGCCGCGATCTCCGACTGGCTTGCCGAGCGGCAGGAGCTTTTGTCGGCGCGCGAGGTCGACGACATCCTGCGCGCCGTGGACACGCTGAACCACACCGCGCATTGGGTGCAGACGCGGGCCGAGGATCATCACCTTGAGATGGTGACGGATTCGCTTCTCATGGCCATGCACGACCTGCGCACTCTATTGGTGCGCAAGAAGGCCGAGCGGTTGATGCGGGAAGACTGATTTCGCGCCGGGCTGGCGCCCGGCACGACCCGCTGGAGGGGTTCCACCCCTCCAGACCTCCCCGAGGTATTTTCGGACCAGAGAAGTGCAAGACGCTTTAGGAAGAGCATTTAAGTCTATGCTTTTGAAGGGTTTTCGTCCGCTGGAACGTCGCGCGCGAGGGCCCAAAACCGCGCTTGGAGATAGATTGCGGCGCAGGCGAGACCGGTGACGAGGCCGAGCCAGACGCCGACGCCCTCCCACTCCAGAACGATCCCGAAGATATAGGTCGTGGGCGCGCCGATCAGCCAGTAGCTGACGGCGGCGGCCACCATCGGGCGGCGCGTGTCCTGCATCCCGCGCAGGATCGAAATGCCGAGTACCTGTGCGGAATCGACGAACTGGAACAGCGCGGCCATGGCGAGGAGGGTCGAGCCGATGGCGAGGATCTCGCCCCGGAGCGGGTCGTCCGGGTCGACGAATAGGCCCATCAGGGCCTCGGGGATCACAAGAAAGACGACGAGCGCGACGCAGGCGAAGAAGAAGCCCAATAGCCAGACCGCCACCGCCCCGTCGATAAGCGCACGCCCGTCGCGGCGGCCAAAAGCGCGGCCCGCGCGCACGGTGGCGGCGTTGGACAGGCCGAGTTGCACCATGAATGCGATGGTGGCGATCTGGAGCGCGATCCCGTGGGCGGCGAGTTGGATCGTCCCGATCCAGCCCATGACGTAGGATGAGAAGTTGAACAGCCCGACTTCGGCCACGGTCGTCAGGCCGATCTGCCAGCCCATCGCGAAAACCTCGCGCAAGGCCTCGACATCCGGGCGCCAGAGACGCTGGAACAGGTTGTGATCGGGAAAGACCCGGATGGCATACAGCGCGAGCCAGATCGCCGAGACGAGGTTCACGACGAGCGAGGCGATGGCGGCGCCCTGAATGCCCAATTCCGGGGATCCGAAGCGACCGAAGATCAGCAGGTAGTTCACCAACACGTTGGCCAGCGCCGCGCCGACCGTGACCCAGAACTGCACGCGGGTTTTTTCGAGCGCCGAAAGGTAGCCCTTGAGCACCATGACCATGAGGCCGGGCAGGATGCCGAAGCCCGCGATGCGCAGATAGGTCTGGGCCATCTGGCTGATCTCGGGGTCTTGGCCCAGTGCGATCAGGATCGGTTTGGACCAGATGAACACCGGCAGGCAGAGCGCGCCGATGCCGAGCGAAATCCACAGCCCCATGCGGGTCACGCGGCGGATGCGTACCTCGTCGTCATGTTCGGAGGCGGCGGCGACCAGCGGGGTCACGGCCCAGGCGAAGCCCGAGATGAAGATGAACAGGATCAGGTAGGTCGAGGTGCCGAGCACGAGCGCCGCCAGCGCACGCACATCGTACCAGCCGATCATCAGCGTGTCGGTGGTCTGCACCGCCACCTGCGCCAGTTGGCTGCCGATGAGCGGCAGGCCGAGCGTCAGGTGCGCCTTGGCATGGGTCCGGTATGTGGCAAGGGGTTGCATCGGCCCCGCTTTGCCATGAAGGCGGCGCGGGGGGAAGAGATTTGATCGGATGGTCGAAAAATGGTGCAGTCGCGTGGGTTTCACGGGACGGCTCCGGGCTGGATCGAGCCGGGAGTCAGCAGGCGTGCAAGTACCAGAATACTAGGATTCTAGTATCCTGGTTCTGACTTTGTTTATGTAGATCAGGGTGTTACGCGCCGCCCCTCTAGTGAATTCGTTAACAACGCCCCGTCAGCCCGGCTTGCGCGCGATCAGGTCGATGAGGGCCGACATCCCCGCATGCCCGGCCCCTTCGTCAAGCTCCATGTCGTAGGATGCGAGCCGCAGCACCTCCCACCCGTCGAAAGCCTCGGCCAGCAGGGCTTCGGTATAGAGGTTCTCCACCTGCTTCGGCCCGCCTGTCGCATAATCGAGCTGTTTCGGGGTGTAGCCGTGGATCATGATGATGCCGCCGGGCTTCACGGCCCGCTTCATCCCGTCGAACACCCCGGCGCGGGCTTCGGCCCCCATGAACTGAATGAAGATGCCGGCCACGAGGTCGAACGCCGTCGCGCCCCAATCCCAGTCGAAGATATCCGCTTCGACGAAATCGACCGTCACGCCACGGTCCGCTGCGAGGGCGCGGGCCTTGGCGCTGGCGTTGGGCGCGGCCTCCATCGCCGTGACGCTCAGGCCGCCTTGCGCCATGTAAACCGAATTACGTCCCTCTCCGTCCGCTACGGCCAGCGCGGTCATGCCGGGTTCCAGAAACGCCCGCTGCGCCACCAGGAATTGCGAGGGCTCGGTGCCGAACACGAAGGCCTCGGTCGCGAACCGATCGTTCCACATATCTGACACCTCCTGTCAGCAGTCACTCACCAAACGCTTGGCGGATCGCCCGCGTCGCGCCAGACTGGCAGGAAACGGGAGGTTTGGCGATGGATGGGTTTCACGATCTGGTCTCTGGATCACGCCGCTTTTTCGCGCAGTTGGCCGCGAACAACGATCGTGCGTGGTTCGCGGACCACAAGGCGGATTACGAGGCCCGGGTGAAGCGCCCCGCAGCGCTTCTGCTGGACGACATCGCGGCGACCCTGTCGCGTGATCTGAACGTGGCGACCAAGCCCAAGCTCTACCGGGTCCATCGCGACGTTCGGTTTTCCAAGGACAAGACGCCTTACAACACCCATCTGCACATGCAGTGGTCGATGCAGGACGCGCCGGTCTGCTACCTGTTCGGCGCGTCGGCGGAGTATTGCAAGCTGGGCGTCGGCGCGATGGTGTTTCCCAAGGATGCGATCACGATGTGGCGCGCACGGGTCGATGAAGGCGCCGACGTGGTGGAGGCGGCGGCGGCGTTGCAGGCGGCCGGGTGGGAGATGTCGGAGCCGGAGCTGAAGCGCGTCCCGGCCCCCTACGCCCCCGACCATCCGCAGGCCGAGCATCTGAAACGGAAAGGCCTGATCCTGTGGCACGACCTGTCGGAGGCCGAGGCACAATCGCTCACCACCGTCTTGCCGGCCCGGTTCACCGAGGCGGACGGGTTTCGCCGCGTTCTGGTGTCGGCGCTGGCCTGAGGGATCGAATGGCGCGGGGCACGCCATTCGATCCGGGCGGGGGCCAGCCCCCGCACCCCCGAAGTATTTTTGAAACGAAGAAGAGGCGGGCGTCAGGCGCGCGGGCGCCCGCCGAGTTTGACGAGAAGCGCCTTGGTCGCCTGCCCCGTCGAAGGCATGCCGTTCGCGGCCTCGAAGGCGCGGATCGCCGCTTCGGATTTCGCGCCGATCACGCCGTCGGTGCCGTCCGTGTCGAACCCCTTGGCCGTGAGGCGGCGCTGAATGTCCTTGCGGTCGTCGAGCGTCAGGCCTTGGGGATCGGGGCCGAAGCTGCCCCGGATCGGGCCGCCGCCCGCGATCCGGTCGCCCAGATGGCCGACCCCGATCGCATAGGAGGTCGCATTGTTGTAGCGCTTGATGACGTCGAAGTTCTTGAAGACCATGAAGGCCGGACCGCCGCCGCCCGCAGGTTCGATCACCCGCGCCGCGCCGTAATTTCCGACCGCGTTCCCGTTCATGTCGCGCACGCCCATGGCGTTCCAGGAATCGACGTTGCGGCTGTTGGAAAAGCCCGCCTGCGCGCGGTCGAAGCCTTGCGGCAGGCGCACCTCGACGCCCCAGGGCTGGCCCTTTTGCCAGCCGTGACGTTTGAGGTAGTTGGCCGCCGAGGCCAATGCGTCGGTCGGATCATCGGACCAGATGTCGCGCCGCCCGTCCCCGGTGTGGTCGACCGCGTAGCTGAGATACGAGGTCGGCATGAACTGCGTATGTCCCATCGCGCCCGCCCACGAGCCGACCATACGGTCCGGGGTCGTGTCGCCGTTCGCGAGGATCTTGAGGACGGCGTAAAGCTGCTGGGTGAAGAACTCCTGCCGCCGCCCGGCGTAGGACAGGGTCGCCATGGCGCTCACGATAGGTGTGTCGCCCCGGCGGGTGCCGTAGCTCGATTCCATCCCCCAGACCGCCGCGACGACCTTGCCTTCGACCCCGTAGGTGCTTTCGACGGAATTCAGCGTCGAGGCGAAGCTGCGGTAATTCGCGCGCCCGTTCGACACGCGTTCGTCGCTCGCCGCGATGGCGAGGTAATCTTCGAGCGTTCGGGTGAATTCGGTCTGGTTCCGGTCGCGTTCGATCACGCCGGGGATGTAGCCCGCGCCCCGGAACGCGGTGTCGAGCACCGAGCGCGAGATGCCGCGCCCTTCGGCCTGGTTCTTGAAGCTCACCACCCAGTCGTCGAAGCCTGCGTTCTGCTGGATCGGCATCGCGCTTGCGCTGCTGCTGGACGCGCTGGCGACCGAGCGGCCGCGCGGCGCCGCGCCGCAAGCAGTCAGCGCGCCCATCGCTGTCAGGCCTAGGAGCGCCGTGCGCCGGGTCATATGGAAATCGGTCATGCCTGCCCCCGTCATTTTTCGGGTTTCGTTTTGCGAAACCATAGCCCGAACGCGCCTTTCGGCCAAGGAGAGGCTGAGGCCACGCGAAACCGCTCGGCGGGCCTTCGCCGGGGTCAGCCGCGCATCGCCCCCGCGACGAGTTTCGGATAGTGCGCCGGGATCGCGCGCACCAGCAGGTCGAGCCAGTAGGCCTTGGGCGTCACGGTGATCCGCCGCCGCCCCCGCGCGAGTTTCTTCAGGATGTCCCGCGCCGCGACCTCCGGCGGCATCTTGAGGTATTTGCGGTAATTCTCGTCGATCTGCGCTTTGATCTGCGCCTGTCGTTCCGGCGTCAGGTCGTCCCAGTCCGGCGGAAGTCTGCGGGCGATGTCGGTGGCGATGCCGCCCGGCAGGACGAGCGCCACCGAAACCGGCGCGCGCGCCTGCAACATCTCGATCCGTACGGATTCGGTCAGGCCGATGACCGCGGATTTGGACGCGCAATAGGGCGCGGCGCCGCCAAGGGCGAGCATCCCGTTCAGGCTTGCGATATTGCACAGAAGACCATCGCCGCTGTCTTTCAGAAGCGGCAGGAAGGCGCGGGTGCCGTTGAAGGCCCCCCAGACGTTCACGCGCAGGACCTTTTCGATCTCGTCATCCGCAAGCCGGGTGATCGGTTTGCCTTCGATCGCGATGCCCGCGTTGTTGTAAAGCTGGTGGACCGCGCCGAAATGCCCGGCGACCCGCCCGGCGAAGGCACCCATCGCCGCACTGTCGCCCACGTCGACGGCTTCGGACAGGGCATCACCCCCGGACGCGCGCACCATCCCGGCGGTCTCGTCGGCCCAGTCGCCGTTCAGGTCGCAGACCGCGACGCGTGCGCCCCGCGCGGCGAGGCCCAGCGCAAGCTCACGCCCCAGCCCCGCGCCACCGCCGGTCACGACCGCCACCTTGCTGGAATACATGCTCACGCCCCCTGCCGCCTTGTCCGGGCGAGGTTAGCGGGACGGTCCCACCGGGTCCATGCCGGACGGCCTATTGCTCGGCAGGCTTGGCCACGCGGCGATGGTCGGGATGCAGGCTCGCCCCCAGAATGTGATCGGCGCCGTGGATCACCTGACTTGCGTGGCCGACGATCAGGGGGTCGGGCGGCACGGCGATGTGGCGGTTCTTGTCGGGGTAGTCGAGCGTCGACAGGAAATGGCGCATCGCCTCAAGCCGCGCACGTTTCTTGTCGTTCGATTTCACGATGGTCCACGGCGCATCCGCCGTATCGGTGTAGAAGAACATCGCCTCTTTCGCCTCGGTATAGTCGTCCCACTTGGAGAGCGACGCCTTGTCGACCGGCGACAGCTTCCAGCGTTTCAGAGGATCGGTCTCGCGCGCCTTGAAGCGGCGGGCCTGTTCTTCCTGCGTGACGGAATACCAGTATTTATAAAGCCGGATGCCGGAGCGTACGAGCATTCGTTCCAGCTCCGGCACCTGCCGCATGAATTCGAGGTATTCGTTGGGCGTGCAGAACCCCATCACGCGCTCGACGCCCGCGCGGTTGTACCAAGAGCGGTCGTAGAACACCATTTCGCCCGCCGTCGGCAGATGTTCGACATAGCGTTGAAAGAACCACTGGCCGCGTTCCCGGTCGGAGGGTTTGTTCAGCGCGACCACCCGCGCCTCGCGGGGATTGAGATGCTCCATGAACCGCTTGATCGTGCCGCCCTTGCCCGCCGCATCGCGCCCTTCGAACAGGAGCACGAATTTCTGCCCCGTCTCGCCCGCCCATTTCTGGACCTTGAGAAGCTCGGCCTGAAGCTGCGCCTTCTGCGCCTCGTAGTCCTTGCGGTCCAGCTTGCCCTCGTAAGGGTATTCCCCGTTCTCGAAGGTCTGACGGATGAGGTCGGCGGTCACCGTGGGGAAATGGGCGATCTCGCCCGTCTCGGGGGTCGCGGCGCCATTGGCGGCGGTCGTCTCGCGCGTCATAAGTCTCTCCTGTCCAATATGTGCCGATTGTAACCGGAGAAAGGTCTTTGCGCCTTGATCGGGGTCAAGAAAACGCCCCGGCGAGAGGCCGGGGCGCGAAGACGTGCGAAACGTGCGATCTTAAAGCGGTTTATCGACCCGGATCGTGGTGTGGACGGTGCCCCGACAGGCCTGCGGCCAGACAAGCTGGACGTACTTGTTCTGCGACCCCGCGTTCACGTTGACGTAGGGCATTGAGTCTACCCGCGCGTTGGAGGAATTCTTGATCTCGCCCTCGGTCACCACCGCGCTCACCGTGCGGGCATTACCCCCGAACGGCAGGTAGTCGGAAGGGTCCAGCGTCCATGTCGTCGCGTTCGACGTCTGGTTGAACTCCAGACAGACCGGGCTGATCGTGCGCTGGGTGATGCCGTTGAAGTTGTTACGCTCGAAGGTGATGTTGCGGAACCGCCAGTAGTCGGGGCCGGCATGAGTGGTGTCCCATTCTTCGACCCGTTCGATGGTGCCGGTCGCGCAGTAGAAGGTGTTCTCGTTCACCTGAAGGCCGGACAGGAAGTGGTCGATGCCATAGGGCTTCACGCGCAGGAAGCGGAAGCTGGAAATGGCGTTGGAGCAGTAGAAGATATTGCCGGTGATCGTCAGCCCGCCGAACCCGTATTCGTTCGAGAAGTCGGGCTTGGAGTCGTGCTCGTTCGTCCATTCGATCGAACAGTTGTCGATGTAGTTGCCCGTGACCGTGGCCACGCAGGCCTCGCGCGTGAAGATCAGCCCCGCCACCCGTGGCGCGTTCGAGAAATCGTCGCCCTGGAAGAAGTGGTTGCCGGTGACCATATGGCCGGTGCCGTTGATGATGGCGGACAAGCCCATGCGCTGGAACCGGCAATCGCGGATCTTCGTGTCGTTGGCGTTCACGTTGAAGCCGACGCTCACGCGCTGGTCGGCCTCGAGGCTCTGCTCGTTCGAAATCCACTGGCACTGTTCGAGGTGAAGGTCTTGACAGGCGCGGCCCGCCGAGGTGATCCCCTTGTGCTCGGGCTTGATGAAGAAGCAGTCCTTGAACTGGATGTTCTCGCCTTCCTTCGACAGCATGACCCCGTTGCAGTAGCCGTTCATCTGGAACTCGACCTCGGAAAAGGTCAGGCGGCGCAGGTTCTCGAACCCCATGAAGTCGAGGATGTATTTGTAGCGGGTGAAGGTGTAGGTCTGGGTCGAGTTGGGGCCGTAGAGGGGTTGGCTGATCTCGCAGCTCGCCGCCCCCACGTTCACCGATTTCACATAGACCTCGCGCCCCACCCCGTTGCCGGTGATCTGGCTGCCCGGCTGGATCTGGCTGGCGTTCGTCAGCCCGGTGAGCATGAGAGGGTTGTTCGGGTTGTAACTGCCCTGCGAGGTCGTCACGTCCGGGTCCCACGCCGGATCGTCCTGCGCGTAGAACTGGCCGTTGCGGATGACGCGGCGGATCAGGAAGGTGTCGGACGTGTTCAGCGCGTCCTGCATGTCGATCGGGCCCCAGACGTTGATGGTGCGGCCCGCAAGGTCGAACCCGTCGTGGTCGGAGTAGTTCATGAGCGCCTGAAAGCCCTTCTTGAACCCCGTCACCTCGTCCCCGAAAGCGTCGATGTAGGTTTCCAGATCGAAATTCCGCAGGAGCGCCAGATGCGCGCTTGCGGGCATGTTCACCGTGCCGTCGAAGCGCACCTTGTTCTGGATCGTGAGGGACGATCCGATGTGATAATTCCCATCCGGGACCACGACGGTGCGCCCGTCCGCGTCCGCATCGGCAGCAGCGAAGGCCGCACGGTCGTCGGTCGAGCCGTTGCCCACCGCGCCGTAGTCGCGCACGTCCACCACGTCGAGGATGTCGCGCAGGAACGTGCCGGTCACATCCTCGATCTCAATGTCGTCCACCCGCACGATGCCGCCCGAGGGCCCGATGAGGTCGATCCCGAAATGTCCGTATTCGGGGGCCGCGCCCCATATCATGTCGACCCCGTCGCGGTTGCCGGCGGCGACGATGCCGGTAACCGTCACCACCTCGCCATAGGTGTCGAGCGCGACCGAGGGCGCGGTTTCGTCCAGCCCGGCGACGTGGGTGTCGGACCCGTCCATCGCGTAGCCCGCGACGCGCACCGAGGGGAACGTCCCGCTCATCGCCTTCACCTTGGCTGTGACGCGCAGATAGGTGCCCGGCAGGATCGGCGTTTGCCCGGTCCAGCGCAGTTTCTGCGTGCTCTCGGTCTTGAGCAGTTCGAGACAGCCCCCGAAATCCTGATCCGACGGCACGAAGGCTGCGTTCGCCGCCCCGTTGTATGTCGCGGAGCCCGAGGTTCCGTTTTCGCTGGACCATTGGTCCAGCCCGTCGACGAAGGGCGACGGCATCAGGTCGAAGGTGGTGCTCATGGATATCCCTTTCCGCGTGGCGCAGCAGTTGGCCAAGGGGTATCGGTCAGGCGTTAAATGCCGCTGAGGGCACCGTGCGCTGCCCCGGCCCGGAGGGTGCCCAGCGGCGCGTGGGGCAAGCCCCACGCACAGGTCTTGCACCGCCCTGCCGCTGGCAGGTCGGCGCGGCGGGGGGACCAGTCCCCCCCGAGAGGGCGCCTTTGCAGGCAAAGACGCCCTCCCCCCTGAGGTTTTCTGAAACAGAGAAGCGGCCGTGTCAGGGCAGGACGAACCGGAAGGCGCGTTTCAGTTCCGAGGTGCCGTCGCGGTCATACCATCGACCGTGGGCCAAGATGACCCGTTCGGGGCCCCAGCCGATCATGGTTTCCACGTCCGTGCGAAGCTGGTCGTGGTGGCCCCGGAAGGTCGCGCGCATGTCGCGGGGCATCTTGCCGTCCGGGTCGGCCACGCCCGCGAGCGGGACGATCAGGCGGAACCACCACGGGAGTTTCGCAGGCTCGAAGTTTTCGATCAGGTCGGTAAGGATCAGCGTGCGGGAGGCGCGGTGGAAAAAGACCGCTTCACGGTGCACGCTGCTGCCGCGCACGATCATCTGGTCGATCTCGCCGGCCCAGTCCGGGGGCGGCGTCCGGGTCAGGAGGTGATCGTAATCGGCGTAGGCGCCATGCTTGCGCGCGCGGTCCGCGACGCCTGGTGCCGCCCATGTTCGGGCCTTGGGGAACCGGGCCTTCCAGTCGCCGACATAGGCATAGTGAATCCAGTTCGGCGCGACGAGGTGCCGGACCGGCCCCAACGCCACGACCTGCGCGGCGAGATCCTCGGAGAGGCGGGTCGGGGAATGCACCCACAGATCGCCATTGGCCAGCCGCAGGATGGTCGCGCGGGTTGAGAACGGCATGCCGTAGAAGCGGATCGCGGGGCCGTCGACGATCCAAGCCCCATCCGCGACGGGTTTGGGGGTGTCGAGCGGTTCGTAGCCGGTGTCAGTCAAGGAGCATCAGGCTCACATCTTCCCCGCTCGCCCGCGGGTCCGGGTAGTTTCTGAGGTAGTCGGTCATCTGCCAGCGCAGGAGGAAATCCTTGTTGTAGACGAGATACGCGACCCCGGCCGCTTCGGCCACCATGCGGACCTGATATTCGTACTGGTCTTCGCGCCCGTTGGTGTCGATCATTACGACGCCGGGCGCCTTTCCGGTCAGGTGCGCCGCGAACAAGGCCTGATGCAGGCTGTCGGTGGAGGATCGTTTGTCCAGTCCGACCTCGTAGACTGTCGTGTCGGTTTCGCAGTCCACCACGACATAGTGCAGGTCGTAGGCCGCACTGTAAGGATGACGGACCTCGGCTTCGCCGCCAAGGATCAGGCTACATAGAATTGCGGCCAGTTCCAGTTCACCCATAATCGCCTCCTCAGGCGAAAATGGGGGTTCGGCGGTCTCGTGTTAACCTTTTGTTAACACTTTTTTTTGACCTTTCAGACGCCGACGCCCGCTTCGCGGATGAGCTGCACGCCGTCGATCAGCCAGCCCTTGTCGGTTGCGAACATCTTGTAGTCGAGCACGTGATAGGTGCCGGAACCGTCGCGTACGAGCACCTTCTGCCACATCGACCCGTTGATATCGCGCAGTTCCAGAAATTCGGTCGAGGTCTGCTTCCAGACCATCGGGTAGCCGGTTTCGACCATATGTCCGAACAGTTTGGGGGTGCGGAACATCCGCTGGATCATGGGCGAGGCATAGGACCACGCGGTATCGACATCCTCGGCGCGAAAGGCATCGAGTTGACTCGCGATCACACCCTGAATGGCGCCTTCATCCGTCTCCTCGGCCGTCGTGGCGTGGGGAAGGATCGTGGCCAGAGTCATCGCGAGGACGAGTAGAATCTGTTTCATCTGATGTACTCCCTGATACCCAACATACGTTGACGGCGCGTCAATGGTTTCATCGCCGACCGCCTTTTCTGCAAGCATACAAGGGGTCCGGGAACCGAAGCCGCCGGTTTCCGTTGTGATTACAAGGACGTGATGGGTGGCGACGAATTGTCCAGTCGAAGATTTTTTGTGCCGCACTAACTTTTGCAGCAGATAAAGGTTTACAGGCGCCCATCCGCGTGCGCCGCGATCAGGGGAGCATCTCATGCTTGGTTCATTCGACGCCGTCCTGCTGGCCCGTATCCAGTTCGCCTTCACGGTGTCGTTCCACTTCCTGTTTCCGGCCTTCACCATCGGTCTTGCCTCGTTCCTCGCGGTTCTGAACGCGGCGTGGCTTTGGACGAAGAACCGGAAATACCTCGACCTGTTTCGCTACTGGGTGAAAATCTTCGCGCTGGCCTTTGCCATGGGCGTCGTCTCCGGCATCGTCATGTCCTACCAGTTCGGAACCAACTGGAGCGTGTTTTCCGACAAGGCCGGCCCCGTCATTGGCGCGCCGATGGCCTATGAGGTGCTGTCGGCCTTTTTCCTCGAGGCGGGTTTCCTCGGCATCATGCTGTTCGGGCGCGATCGCGTGGGACCGGGGCTGCACATGGCCGCGACCGCCATGGTCGCGTTCGGCACGTTCCTGTCGGCGTTCTGGATTCTGTCGGTGAACTCGTGGATGCACACGCCCGCGGGCTTCTCCATCGACCCCGAGACGCAGCAATTCGTGCCTGAGGATTTCTGGCAGATCATCTTCAACCCGTCCTTCCCCTATCGCCTCGCCCATACGGTGACGGCGGCCTATCTGACCACCGCGTTCATCGTCGGCGGGGTCGGCGCGTGGCACCTTCTGCGCCGCCGCCGCAGGGGCGAGAAGACGAGCGCGGCGACCAAGCAGATGTTTTCCATGGCGATGTGGATGGCGGCCATCGTCGCGCCGATCCAGATCTTCCTCGGCGACATGCACGGGTTGAACACGTTGGAGCATCAGCCCGCCAAGGTCATGGCGATGGAGGGGCACTATGAAAGCCATCCCGAGGGCGCACCGCTCTACCTTTTCGGCATCCCGAACGACGAAGAACAGCGGCTGGATTATGCCATCGGCATTCCCAAACTGTCGTCGCTGATCCTCAAGCACGACCTGAACGCGCCGCTCGACGGGCTGGACACCATTCCCGACGACGAACAACCCCCGGTGGGGATCGTTTTCTGGTCGTTCCGCATCATGGTGGCGCTCGGCTTCGCGATGCTGGGGATCGGGCTGTGGTCGCTCTGGGCGCGTTGGCGTGGCGGGCTGTTCACGATGCCATGGCTGCATCGGGCCGCCGTGCTCATGGCCCCGTCCGGGCTGATCGCCGTGCTGGCGGGTTGGATCACGACCGAAGTCGGGCGCCAACCCTATACCGTCTACGGTCTCTTGCGCACGGTCGACAGCGCCGCGCCGCTTGATGCGCCCGCCGTCGGTGCCTCGCTCGTCGCCTTCATCGTGATCTATTTCACCGTTTTCGGCGCCGGCACCTTTTATATCCTGCGGCTGATGTCGCGCCCGCCCGCCGATCACGAGCCGTCTTACAAGACCACCGTGGACGGCCCCACCCGCGCGGCGGGCATCACCCCCGCGCCCGAAGACCCGAAGGCAGGAGAGTGACATGCCCATCGTATCCGACATTTCCTTCGACCTGACGACGATCTGGGCCTTCATTATCGCCTTCGCCGTGCTGGTCTACGTGGTGCTCGACGGGTTCGATCTGGGCATCGGCATCCTGTTCGCAGCGGAGCGGGAACGCGACGACCGGGACGTGATGATGAATTCGGTCGCGCCGGTGTGGGATGGCAACGAAACCTGGCTGGTGCTGGGCGGCGGCGGGCTGTTCGCGGCCTTTCCGCTGGCCTATTCCATCGCCCTGCCCGCGCTTTACGCGCCGCTCATCGCCATGCTTCTGGCCCTCGTGTTCCGGGGCGTCGCGTTCGAGTTTCGTTGGAAGGCCAAGACCGGCCGATGGCTGTGGGATTACGCCTTCATCGCCGGATCGACCCTCGCCGCGTTCGCGCAGGGGGTCGCGCTCGGCGCGCTCCTGCAAGGCGTCGAGGTGAACGAGGCGCAGCGCGCCTATGCGGGCGGCTGGTGGGACTGGCTCTCGCCCTTCTCGATCTTCGTCGGCATCGCCGTGGTCGTCGGTTACATGCTGCTGGGGGCCACGTGGCTGGTGATGAAGACCTCCGGCCCGTTGCAGGAGCGGATGCGGACACGCGCATGGCACCTCGGCATCGCGACGGTGATCTTCATCGGCTCGGTGTCGATCTGGTCGCCGATGTTGCAGGACGGCTATTTCGCCCGCTGGTTCGAAGGCTGGCATGTGCTCTGGGCCGTCGCGGTCGCCGCCGTGGTGCTAGCGCTGGCGTGGTTCCTGTTCCGCGCGCTGCATGTACACCGCCACGACCACTGGCCGTTCCTGTCGGCGCTCGGTCTGTTTGTGGTCAGTTTCATCGGCCTTGGCCTGACGATGTATCCCTACATCATCCCGACCGAGATCACGATTTACGAGGCCGCGGCCCCACGCGCGAGCCAGATCTTCATGCTGGTCGGCGCGGGTGTGCTGATCCCGGTCATTCTGGGCTACACGGCCTATGCCTATTACGTGTTCCGGGGGAAAATCGACGTGGACACCGGGTATCATTGATGCGGGACGCGCCTGACACCAAACACCGGAAAGGCAAACAGCTTCTGTGGTTCGTCGCGATCTACGGAATGAGCGTGGCGGCCATCGGCGCGGTCGCGTGGGTCATCCGGTTGTGGATCGTGTGACCGCCCGAACGCCCTGTGACCCCGTGTTTTCTGTGGTCTGAAATCACATTGGGGGTCGCCCCTGTCGCGCCATTGGCCCGCGCGGCAGTGGCGACGGGGCAGCGCCCCCGCATGGGTCGTCCCGGACCCGGACCGGGACGAAAGATCAACCGACGAGATCGCCCGCCAGTGCCTTGTCGATCAGCGCAATGGTTTCATCGACCCCGTAGAGCGCGATGAACGAGCCGAAGCGCGGGCCTTGATCGGCCCCCAGCAGCACCTGATACAGCGCCTTGAACCAGTCGCGCATCGGGTCGAAGCGTTCGCGGCCACAGGCGAAGACTTCGCCCTGAAGCCCTTCCGCATCGTTGCCGCCCTCCCACGCCGCCAGACGGTCGCGCAGATCGGTGAGCGCCTCGCGCTCAAGATCGGTCGGCAGGCGATAGGATTTGGTGGGGGCCACGAAATCCTCGTAATACTTGATCGCGTAACCCGCAGCGGCGTCGAGGTCCGGGTGCGTCTCCGGCGTAGCGTCCGGCGCGTAGTTCCGGATGAAGCCCCAGAGAACCGATTTGTCGTGGGCCGAGGCCACAGAGGCGAGGTTCAGGAGCATCGAATAGTTCACCACCATCTTGCTCTCCGGCACGTTGCCGGAATGGATGTGGTAGACCGGGTTCGCAAGCTGCTGCTCGGGCGTCTGGGTCGGATAGGCCTGCAACTGCTGGTGATATTCGTCCATCGCGCGCGGGATCACGTCGAAGAACATGCGCTTCGCGGTCTTGGGCTTCTGGTACATGAAATACGACAGGCTCTCGGTCGAGGCATAGGTCAGCCATTCGTCGATCGACAACCCGTTGCCCTTGGACTTGGAGATCTTCTCGCCCTTGTCGTCGAGGAACAGCTCATAGGTGAAATGCTCCGGCGCCCGGCCACCCAGCGCACGACAGATGCCGTCATAGATCGGCGTGTTGGACGAGTGGTCCTTGCCGTACATCTCGAAATCGACGCCCAGCGCGGCCCAGCGCGCGCCGAAGTCGGGCTTCCACTGAAGCTTCACGTTGCCGCCGGTGACCGGCAGCGTCCATTCACGGCCATCCTCGTCGTCGAAGGTGATCGTGCCGTCCTCGGCGTTCACCTCTTTCAGCGGCACGTAAAGCACCCGCCCCGTCTCCGGGTGGATCGGCAGGAAGATGGAATAGGTCTGCTGACGCTCCTCACGGAGCGATTTCAGCATGATTTCCATGAGCTTGTCGTAATTCTTCGCTGCCGCCAGAAGCGTCTCGTCGAAGGCGCCGGACTTGTAGAACTCGGTCGCGGAATAGAACTCGTACTCGAACCCGAAGGTATCGAGGAACCGGCGCAGCATCGCGTTGTTGTGGTGGCCGAAGCTTTCGTATTCTTCAAACGGGTCCGGCACGACGGTCAGCGGCTGTTGCAGGTGTTCGCGCAGCATTTCCTGGTTCGGGACGTTCTCGGGCACCTTGCGCATCCCGTCCATGTCGTCGGAGAAGCAGAAAAGCCGCGTCGGGATGTCGCTGATGACCTCGAACGCATGGCGGATCATGGTGGTGCGCGCAACCTCACCGAAGGTGCCGATATGCGGCAAACCGCTTGGCCCGTACCCCGTCTCGAACAGCACGTAACCCTTTTCGGGCGGCTGTTTTTCATAGCGTTTCGCGAGCCGGCGCGCCTCTTCGAAGGGCCAGGCTTTGGAGTTCATCGCGACGTCACGCAAGTCAGACATGGTTCGGGTTCCGGTCTCTGTCGGGCGGGCGCACCCATGCGCCCGTGAAAGCGTCTACCTATTGAACGGGATGATCCGGGTCAATATTCTGCAACGCAACAATAAAGACAAAGGAGGCCCCCCGTGCCCGACCTGCCCCATGCCCTGACGCCCGAAGACTGCCTGATCGCCGTGATGATGACGGTGTCGCTGTCCGACGGCCAGATCCGCACCTCGGAATTGCTGCGGATCGAGGAAATCGTCGACCACCTTCCGGTCTTCGCGAGTTACGACGCCGACCGGATCAAGCAAGTCAGCCAGACCGTGTTCGATCTGATGAGTGAAGAGGACGGGCTGGATGCCCTGTTCGGACTGGTGCGTGAGAACCTGCCCGCCCATCTTTGGGAAACCGCCTATGCCATGGCCTGCGACGTCGCGGCGGCCGATGCGGTCATGCGCGAGGGGGAGCTGCGGCTGCTCGAAGAAATCCGTTACGAGCTGAACATCGACCGGCTCCACGCCGCCGCCATCGAACGCGGGGCGCGGGCGCGGCACATGACGCTTTAGGCCGGGGATGGGCGCACCCGACCCGGCCCGGAAAACTTCGCCCCTGTCGGGCGTGGCGCTGCCCCTCGCGGTGCTCGCCGTCTCGGTCATCGGCGCGGGGGCGATCCTTCTGTGGCCCGAGGACGACCCGGCCCCGGCGGTCGACCCCTATGAGGTGGCGCGCGACTGCGATGCGGCGGAGCAGGTCCGGTTCGAGGGCAAGGTCTTTTGCCCCGGCACGCCCATCGAGGTCTTCAAATACGCGGGGATCGACACGGTGGCGCATGACGGCGCCACCTATCGCATCGTGGTCGATGCAGGCCGGACCGGAACGATACTGGGTCACGCCCCCTCGCCCGTGAACGGAACGCCGTCGGTCGCACGCATCCTGTGGGACGCGCAGGAATGGCCGCTGGAGGACGGTGGCACGGCCATGCTGCCCGCTTTCGAGGAAACCACCCACGCCGACCACCTGCGCCTACGCCGCTGACCCATGTGCGCAGGCCACGGCTGGCATGTGCGAAATTGTCCGTGGCACTTCGCGGCGTTTGGTGAAACCGTAACGCGACCCGACCGCACCAGCGGTCGCACGAGAAAGGACACGCCATGCTTCAAGACTTCGAGATCACGAAACGCTGGCCCGCCGAAGACCCGTCGAAGATCCAGCTTTATTCGCTGCCCACGCCGAACGGGATCAAGGTGTCGGCCATGCTCGAGGAAACCGGCCTGCCCTATGAGCCGCACCTCGTGAACATCATGGAAGACGACCAGTTCACGCCTGAATTCCTGTCGCTCAACCCCAACAACAAGATCCCGGCGATCATCGACCCGGACGGTCCGGGCGGCAAACCGCTGGGGCTGTTCGAAACCGGGGCGATCCTGATCTACCTGGCGGAAAAGACCGGGCTTTTCCTGTCCAGCGACCCGGCGGAGAAATACGAGACGATCCAGTGGCTCATGTGGCAGATGGGCGGCGTCGGCCCGATGTTCGGGCAATTCGGCTTTTTCTATGCCTTCGGCGGCAAGGACATCGAAGACCCGCGCCCGCGCGACCGCTACATCGGCGAGTCGAAACGGCTGCTGGGGGTGCTCGACAAGCGCCTCGCGGGCCGCGATTTCATCATGGGCGAAGCCTATACCATCGCCGACATCGCGGTCTGGCCCTGGGTGCGCGGCCTTTCCTCCGCCTACAAGGCCGACGATGTTCTGGAGCTGGGCAGCTTCGAAAACGTGGTGCGGTGGCGTGCGGCCTGCCTGTCGCGCCCGGCGAGCGAAAAGGCCATCAACATCCCGGCGCGCCCCTGAGGCGACAAAACGGTGCGGGCGGCGGGGCCGCCCGCGCAGGTCTTGCACGGTCCCGGCTTGCGCCGGGTCCGCGCGGCAGGGGGGCCAGCCCCCCTGAGCGACTTTGCTGGGCAAAGCCGCTCCGCCCCCCGAGGTTTTCGGAAACGAAGAAGATCAGACGCCGTAGACCGTCATCCACCGGTTGATGAGCTGCTGCTGAAGCCAGCGCGAGCGACCGGCCCAGCCCCGCCCGCCATCGGGGCGTTCGCGTTCGGCGCGGGTCAGGGCCGCGCGGCGATCCATGTCGTTGGTGAAGATGGCGAAGCACAGCACGTTGCCGTCGGCGGCGGTCACGTAGCCCGCGAGCGTCGAGACGAAGTTGAGCGTTCCGGTCTTGGCGAAGATCGAATGCGCGGCGTGTTCGTTGTATTTGCCCTCGTCGTCCTTCACCGCGACTTCTTTCAGGTGCTGATGCAGGACGCCGCCGGGCTTTGCGGTCTGCAACATGCGCACCATGTCCTGCGTCGACACCACCCCGGTATCGGACAGGCCGGAATGGTCGGTGAAGGCCGCCGCGCTCGCCCCCATAGAAGCGCGCATCCAGTCGCTCATCGCCGCACCGGAGTCGGCCAGCGAGGTGACCGGGACACCGCGCGCACGGGTGGCGGCGAGGCCCACGGCCTCGGCGGTGATGTTGGTCGAGTAAAGCAGCATGTCGCGCACGATGGTGGACAGGTCTTGCGAGGCATGGCTGACGATCGCCGGGCCGGTCGGTGCCGCGTCGCGCACCGTCGCCGTGGGCAGGGTCACGCCGTGAACGCGGGCCAGTGCCTGAAACACCTCGCCCGCGTAGAGATCGGGGCGGCGCACCGGAAGCCAGCGGGACCCGCCATTGCCGAGCGCGCCCTTCGCCACCGTCCATTCGTCGATGCCCGTGGTGCCGCTGGCATAGGTGTAGACCGGCAGATCGCGGTCCACGACCTTCATCCTGGCCGTGGTGACACGGGGGCGATAGCGGTCCGAGCGCGCGTCCATTTCGACGGTGTAGCCGCTGTCGGACCGGGTCCACTGGAAATGCACGCGATTGAAGTTGAGGTTCAGGCCCGACACGGCCGGGTTGTAGCCCAGGTGGTCCGGTTGCGACGGGTCGATGGATTTCACGTAAGGCAGGGCACCGGCATAGACCTGAAACGCGCCGGTGATGCCGGTGACGCCCAGCGCCTTGAGCTTCTGCGCCATACCGGCGAGCGCGTTGGTGTCCAGCGTCGGATCGCCGCCGCCCGCAAGGATCAGGTCGCCCTGCACCTTGCCGTCCTTGATCCCGCCGGTGGCGACGAGGCGCGTTTCGAACACGTGGTCGAGACCGAGCGAGTCGAAGGCGTAAAGCGCGGTCACCGATTTGGCGACGCTGGCAGGCGGCATGGCGACGGCGGCATTGCGCTGTTCGAGGATCAGGCCGGTCTTCGCGTCGGAAACGACGAAGCCGATCTTTCCGTTCAGATTGGCCTGTTTGACAAGGTCGTCGACGGCCGGCGCGGTGATCGTCGGGCGCGCGGGCGGGACCACCACGCCCGCATCGGCACGCGGCATCGGTCGGATCGACGTCAACGGCGCTTCGGCCACGGCCGCGGTCCCGACCGCAGCCATGGCGCCGGTTAGAAAACTGCGCCGTGTGTAACCCCCTGACATGGGTGCGAGTAAAGCCAAACCTCCGGTCCCCGACAAGTGCGATTCCGGAAACAATAGATGCGGAGTCTTGGTTAATTGCGGGTTTCTGCCGGTCACATTCGCGGGAGTTCGCCGGTCACGCGCTCAATCGGACCATTCCCCGCGGGCGCGAATCTCGGACGAGGAATGCGGGCGCATCGGGACGTTGACGAGGGTCCAGGCCGGCGGGTCCATGTGGACGATCCGGCGGGCATGGCGACCGGGCACGCGGTGGTCGCGAAACGTCTGGGCGGCGGGCGACATGCGCGCCGCGACGCGCTGACCCGGTCTTGCGATCACGGCGACCGGGAGCGCGCCCATGATCCAGTCCCAGTTTTCCCACCTGTGGAACTGGGCGAGGTTGTCGGCCCCCATCAGCCAGACGAACCGGACCTTGGGATAAAGATCGAAAAGCCGGCCCAGCGTTTCGGCCGTATACCGCGTGCCGAGCTTCGCCTCGATGTCCGTGATCGTGACGCGGGGGTGCTGCATGACCTGACGCGCCCGTTCGAGCCGCGCGTCCATCGCGCGGGGCCCCTTGGCTTTCAACGGGTTGCCGGGGCTGACCAGCCACCAGACCTCGTCCAGCCCCAGCCGTTTGATCGCCTCGCGGGTAATATGCGCATGGCCTTCGTGGGCTGGATCGAAGGATCCGCCCAAAAGCCCGATCACGCGCCCGGGCCGTCCTTGTGGCAAGTCAAAACGCATCGCGCCTGATTGACCCGGAGGCAGGCCGGGTGTCAACGGCGATTGCGAAGGGCGGCTTGACGGTCGCTTATTTATCTGACCAATGTCAGCTATATTTCCTGACCCGAGTCCGAGACCATGCAGCCCACCGACATCGACCGCATCCGCCGCTTTCACCGGACCGTCACCCGCGAAACCGGGGTGATGGATCAGAGCTTTCTCGGCCGGGGACGTCCGCTTGGCGCGGCGCGGGTTCTGAACGCCATCGGACGCGGCATGGAGGACGTGGGCGCGATCCGCGATTACCTCGGCCTCGACTCCGGGCTGATGAGCCGCCTGTTGCGCAGCCTTGAGGACGAGGGGCTGGTCGAAACCCACCCGGCCCCGCAGGATGCCCGACGCCGTGTCGCGCGCCTGACGCACAAGGGCCGCGCCGAATTCGAGGCCTACGAAGACCTGTCGAACACCCGGGCGCAGCGCCTGCTGGATCATCACCCGAACCGGGCGGACCTGCTTGCGGCGATGGACCTGATCGCCTCGGCCCTCGGCCAGCACGCGGTCGAATTCGTCGAGGCCGACCCCCGCGACCCGACGTCGGTCTGGTGCCTGTCCGAGTATTTCGCGGAACTGTCGCGCCGGTTCGAGCGCGGGTTCGAGGTGCATCTGTCGCGCGACCCCGAGGCGACCGACATGATCGCACCGAAAGGCGCGTTCTTCGTCGCCATGTCGGACGGGCTTCCCATCGGTTGTGGTGGGCTCAAGGGCCACGACGGCACCTGGGGCGAGGTCAAACGGCTCTGGGTTTCGCCTGCCGCGCGGGGCCTGAAGCTCGCCACGCGGCTGATGGAGGTGATCGAGGCCCGCGCGCGCGATCTGGGAATGGGCGTGCTCCGGCTCGACACCAACAGCCAGTTGCCCGAGGCGGTCGCGATGTATCGTCGGCTGGGGTGGACCGAGATCGAACGGTTCAACGACGACCCCTACCCGGACGTGTTCTTCGAAAAGCGCCTCTGAGCCCGCTCTGACGAAAGATTGACGCGGGCGTCGGTCCCGCACGCTTGACCGGGTTTTGCACCGGGGCCATGCTTTTCGGCAAAAACATACAGGCGTGCAGATATGACGAAGCATCCGATCCTGACGGCGGTGCGGGCCGCGACCTTTGGCTTGCTGACCGCGTTCACGGGTCCGGCTCAAGCGGCCGATCCGGGCCGCGTTCACATCATGGACGGGCTGGCCGACCCCGAAGTCGTCCGCGACGGCGACCGTTACCTTCTGACCGGAACCTGGGCGCCGGGGCGCAACAATTCGCTGAAGATCTGGCAGTCATCGGACCTCACGAATTTCCGCGAACTGACCCATTACCAACCGACGAAGATCGACCCGGACCACGGATATTGCCGGATCTGGGCGCCCGATATCTCGGTCGATGGCGACCAGCTCGTCCTGTCGTTTTCGGCGATGCAATATCCCAAGGGCGGCACCTGCCCCCCGATCGCCAAGGCCCCCAGCAATCAGCAAGTGACCACGTGGGTCGCCACCTCTCCCCGCCGCAACGTGAACTTTGGCGTGCCCAAACCGATCAACGCGGGCACCAAACTGCCCAGGTCGTTCAAAAGCAGCGCCTGCCCGCCCGAGGGCTGCAATCGGGCGATCCGCATCGACAGCTCGGTCTATGACCACATGGGCGGCGACTGGTTTTTCTACACGTGGTTCACGCGCGGCAACAACATCGCGGCCTTTCCGATGAGCCGCCCCGACGCGGTCTACGACATCCTCACGCCGTTCTCGAATTACGACAATCCGTTCTCAAGCGTCGATTACGAGGAGTCGATCAACGAGGCGCCCGACGTCATCTCGCACAACGGGCTGGACTACCTGATCTACAGCCGCGGCAATGCGCATTTCGCCTATGGGCTGAGTTATCTGGTGGCGAACGGCCCCGGCAACTTTTCGAAGGCGCGCGGGGTGCGCAGCCTGTCGACGCCCGTGTTCGCGGAAACCGGCCCCGGCTGCACCAACAAGGGGATGCGGTGGAACTACCGCCGCGAACCGCTCCTTGAAAACCTCGGGCACAGCGCGGCGGTCGAGATGGGCGGGCGGTATTACATCTTCTACCACGTCGGCGAATGGACGGGCGAGAACTGCACCGGCTTCAAGCGCAACACCTATCGTCAGGCCCTCACCTTCAAGCCCGATGGCACGCTGGAAAGCCTGACCGACCTGTTCCTCGTCTGGCCACGGCAGGAGGGGCACAGCTACTCCATCGACGTGCGGCTGAAGAATGGGCGGTGGATCGCGCCCTGCGTCGGTGCCAGCACGCTGGGCCAGACCCCGTCCTACCGCTTCACGGGCGCCTGCCCGACGGCGAACGGCAAGGACCGCCGCGTCCACAAGTCCGAGATCGCCGAGGTGAAGCTGGTGATGTCGAGCGACGGGAACTGGGGCGACGGCAAGGGCGAAAGCGCGCGAAAGGTCAGCTATTCGGGCGGCGACTATCTGTATCTCGGCCCGCCCGCCGAGGACGCCGTGTCGATCACATGGACCGAAACGGGGCGCCGGGGCGAGGATTTCTCGCTCGACGTCATGCTGAAGAACGGCCGTGTCGTCGCAGGCTGCTTCGGCCCCGGCGATCTGGGCCATGCCGACGCCGTGCGCTTTGCCGGAACCTGCCGCGACAACGCCCGCTCCCGCATCGCCCTGAACCAGATCGCCGGATTCCGCGTCTGCTCCTCCGCCGCATGGATGGGCGCGGTGCGCCAGAACGACATCTGCGTGCGCGAAGGCTATCGCCCCGGACAACAGCGGGTGCATGTCGATATGGGCGGAGGCTGAGGGGCGCGCGCCCTTCCCCGACATACGAACCGTCCGAGCGGCGACGATCCGGCTGCAACGCTGCGACCAAAGGTCCGAGTTGAATTTCGGGCCATTCATAAGTTATTTTTTAATTACTTCCGCGCGAACATTGATTCGAGAGGAGCATCATATGTCCATGAAACACTGGGCCGTCGCGGCCATGTTCGCCACCCTGCCGCTTGCCGCAACCGGGCAGGACACCACCGCCGGGCAAGAAGAATACATGGTGGCCTGCGCCATCTGCCACGGGGAATCCGGCAAGGGCGACGGCCCCTTCGCATCGGTCCTGAACCTGAGCGTTCCGGGGCTGACGGGCCTCGCCGCCGCAAATGACGGCGTGTTTCCCTATCTCGAAACCTTCATGGTGATCGACGGGCGCACCGGCGTGCGCGGCCATGGCGGCCCGATGCCGATCTGGGGCGACCGCTTCACCGCGTCCGCATCGGACCTCGGCCCGATCAGCGCGGAAATCATCACCCGCGGCCGGATCGCCGTCCTGACGGATTACATCGAAAGCATTCAGGACTGACGCGGCCCGACACCGCCCGACCCCGACGGGCCGGGCGGTCAGCGCCTTACATCAGCGTTCTCCGGTCCATGTCCGGCGGCATCCGGCTGGGCCGGGCGGCCGGGGGCAACCCCACGTCGCGGTGCAGATACTCCGGCACGGACCGTGCCAGCCGCACGGGCGGGCGCTGGCGGGCGGGCAGGATGGCAAGAACGATCCGGCCCAGCCGGATCACGCGCCGCGGGCCCGGGCGCAGGGTGGTATTGGTGACGTAGACCATCGGTCTCTCCTTGGGTCAGGAGGGACGCCTGCACACGTAACCTGTTGGATGAGCAACAAAAAAGGCCGCGTTTGCAGGCGGCCTCCGGTTGCAAAAGATCATGCGAACGCCGCGCTAGGGGGTCGAACCCCGCTGGAGATATGCTCGGCAAAACTTCGACATGATCGTCTCCTTCTCGCACCGGACCATCCGGTGCGCCCCTATCCTTAGCCCGGCCCGCCCGATCGGCAAAGCAAAACCTGACCCCGTGCCATGACTTATCGCGATGTTGCCCATCGACAACTCGGATGCAGGCTGTTGCCCCTGCCCCGCGCGGGGATTATCTAGGCCCAAACCCAAATTCCACGAGGGCATCATGGCCAGCTATCAATACGTCTACCACATGGACGGCGTCTCCAAGACCTACCCGGGCGGCAAGAAGTGTTTCGAGAACATCCGCCTGTCGTTCCTGCCGGGCGTCAAGATCGGCGTCGTGGGCGTGAACGGCGCGGGTAAGTCGACCCTGATGCGGATCATGGCCGGACAGGACAAGGACTTCACCGGCGAGGCCTGGGCGGCCGAGGGCGCCAAGGTCGGCTATCTCAGCCAGGAGCCGGAACTGGACGAGGGCCTCACCGTGCGTGAAAACGTCATGCTGGGCGTGAAGGCCAAGAAGGACATCCTCGACCGCTACAACGAACTCGCCATGAACTACTCGGACGAGACCGCCGAGGAGATGGCCGAGTTGCAGGACACCATCGACGCCCAGAACCTGTGGGATCTGGACGCGCAGGTCGACGTGTCGATGGAGGCACTGCGCTGCCCGCCGGACGATGCGGATGTCTCGTCGCTGTCGGGCGGGGAACGCCGCCGGGTGGCGCTGTGCAAACTGTTGCTCGAAGCGCCCGACATGCTCCTCCTCGACGAACCGACCAACCACCTCGACGCGGAGACGATCGCGTGGCTCCAGCAGCACCTGATCGACTACAAGGGCACGATCCTGATCGTGACCCACGACCGCTATTTCCTTGACGACATCACCGGCTGGATTCTGGAACTCGACCGGGGCCGCGGCATTCCCTACGAGGGGAACTATTCCGCGTGGCTCGAGCAGAAAGCCAAGCGGCTGGAGCAGGAAGCGCGTGAGGACAAATCGCGCCAGAAGACGCTGCAACGCGAACTGGAATGGATGCGGCAGGGCGCGAAAGCCCGCCAGTCCAAGCAGAAGGCCCGGATCGACCGCTATAACGAACTGGCCGACCAGTCCGAGCGCGAAAAGATCACGAACGCCCAGATCGTCATCCCGCGCGGGCCGCGCCTTGGGTCCAAGGTGATCGAGGTCGAGGGGCTGAAAAAGGCGATGGGCGACAAGCTGTTGATCGAAGACCTGTCGTTCTCGCTCCCCCCCGGCGGCATCGTCGGCGTGATCGGCCCGAACGGCGCCGGTAAATCGACGCTGTTCAAGATGCTCACCGGGCAGGAACAGCCCGACGCAGGGTCGATCGAATTCGGCGACACGGTCGATCTGGCTTACGTCGACCAGTCCCGCGACGCGCTGGATGCGAACAAGACGGTGTGGGAAGAGATTTCCGGCGGGGCCGAGGTGATCGACCTTGGCGACGCCCAGATGAACTCCCGCGCCTATTGCGGGGCGTTCAACTTCAAGGGCGGCGACCAACAGAAGAAGGTCGGGCTTCTGTCAGGCGGTGAGCGCAACCGGGTGCACATGGCGAAGCTGTTGAAATCCGGCGGCAACGTCATCCTCCTCGACGAACCGACCAACGATCTGGACGTCGAGACGCTGCGCGCGCTCGAAGACGCGCTGGTCGATTTCGCAGGCTGCGCCGTTGTCATCTCCCACGACCGCTTCTTCCTCGACCGCATCTGCACGCACATTCTGGCGTTCGAGGGTGAGGCGCATGTGGAGTGGTTCGAGGGGAACTTCGAGGATTACGAAGAGGACAAGAAGCGCCGGCTGGGTCCGGATGCGCTTGAGCCGAAGCGGTTGAAGTATAAGAAGTTCTCGCGGTGACGTAGGGTGGGTGCCAACCCACCGCGCTCGTAAAAAACCCCGCCACCTTCGCAAGGTTTAGGGTCTTGGCGGGATGGCGCCCGGTCTCGGTGGGACAGCACCCCACATTGGTGGGTTGGCACCCACCCTACGCACCATCAACGAGCGTCTGATGGTCGCGATGGATGTTCGAAAAGGGCCAATGCACCGGGTCTGAGACCAAGCCGTGTTTCACAGGGTTGTCCCGAATGTAGCGAAGATGGTTGGCGAGATCCGCGTCGTCCCGGATCGTATGCTCCCAGAACCGCCGTTGCCAGATGCCGACCTCGCCCTTGCGAGATTTGCTCGGCGAAACCCGTAGGGTGGGTGCCAACCCACCATTGCCTCCACCATCATGCCCACGATCCGCGCCTCGAATGACGGCCTTCGAGAAGTGCGCTTTGATTTTCTTCCAACGAGTCGAAAAGTCACTATCGCCTTCAGGCAAAGTCCATATGGCGTGTAGATGGTCGGGCAGGACCACAATCGCTTCCGTCCGAAAGGGATGCTGCCGCCCCGCGACCCCGTAGGCGGCGCGAAGGTCACCGATCCGATGGACGAGCAAGGTCGAGCGCCGATCAGCGAGGTTGACCGTGAAGAAGAATGTGCCACCCGGGCGCTTGATACGACGATAGTTGGACATACCGTCGATCTTCGGGGAAAGTTGGTTTGCATAGGGTTAACATGAGGTGGCATGGTGGGTTGGCACCCACCCTACCCCAACATCTCATCCGCCTTGGCGTAATGCCCTTCGTCCAGCCTGTTCCCGAACGACCTAAGCGCCGCCAGGATCACCACCAGATCATCCGTGAACCCGACACCGGCCAGAAAATCCGGCACCGCGTCCACCGGCATTACCAGATAGGCCAGTGGCGCGACCAGCGCGGCGCGGGTCAGGATCGGCACGTTCGGGTCGAGCATGGCGTAGTAGGCCGCCGCCGCGTCGCGCACGAAGGGGATGCGTTTGCCGAAGCGGCGCACCTTGGCCGCGAAGCCCTCGCGCACAAGCCGCTCCTGCGCGCCTGCGTCCATGCCGTTCAGATGGTCTGCGTAGCTCCGGTCCATCGGCGCCTCCCTCCCGGCCCCCAAACGGGACCGTCCCTTTCATATATGGACTGTCGCCGGAAACGCCAAATTCAGGGCGCGGTGGTGGCCGCCCGTGCCTTGTCGCGCCCGCGCAGCCAGCCGCGCACCAGACGGCTCGCCGGTTTCTCGATCCAGTGGAACGAGATCACCGACCAGACCGCCGCGATCACCAGCGTGATCACGACGTAGCCGAGGAAATCGCCGGGGCCGGCCATGGGCAGGCGGCTCCACAGGATGAAAACCGCCGTGATGACGAAGGGATGCGACAGGTAGAGCGAATAGGAGGCATCCCCAACCCGTTCCATCACCGCCAGCGCGCGCGGGTTGCGCGGCGCGGGTGCCAGCGCGAAGCTCGCCACGATCAGAAGCGCGGGGAGGCCCAGGACCAGCACCCGGTTCGCGTTCGTCTGCATCGGTCCGGTCACATAGGCCACGACGAGCCCCGCGAGGATCAGCGCCCATGTCGCGGCGCGCGGCAGGCGGATACCCCGGAAGAACACATGGGCGAGCACCATGCCCGCACCGAATTCGAGGATGATCGGGTTGGCCCAGAAGCCCATCGGGGCGGCGCCGAACGCGCCCGCCATCCAAAGCCCGGCCAAAAGGACGAGCACGCCCAAGGTCACCTCATGCGCGCGTTTTCGGGTCAGGAACAGCGCGATGGCGAAGATCGCGTAGAAGAACATCTCGTAATTCAGGGTCCAGCCGAGTTTCAGCACCGGCCGGACGCCCTCCCCGATCCCCGGAATGAAGAGGTAGGAGAACACCGTCTGCCGGGCGTCCAGCTGCGCCGAGTCGAAGACCGAGGGGACGAGGATCAGGGGGATCAGCATGAGCGTCGTATAGATCCAGTAGGTCGGCACGACCCGCGCGATCCGGTTGGCGAGGAAGGTGCCCGCATAGCCCGCCCGCGCTTTTTCCGACTGGCTGACATAGACCATGATGAAGCCCGAGATGATGAAGAACACGTCGACACCGATCTGGAACGGAAACAGGTCTTATGCGCCGCGCAGGGCGCTTTCGGGGGGCACAAGTTTGCACGCCTCGGCCAGCGTGTGCCCGAGAGCGACCAGAAGGGCCGCGACGGCGCGGGCGTATTGCAGCGTTACAAGTTTGCGATCGTCATGCGCCACGGCAATACATCCCTGAAATCGGTCGGCCCCGGAAAGATTGTCACCGCGATGTCCGGGGACCGCAAGGGGCGGCTCAGACTTCTTCCACCCTGACCCCGAGAACGCCCGCGACGTAGCGGCCGAACAGGTCCGAGAAGCGTTCGATGTCGCTCTCGCTCCAATCCGAGAACATCTCGACCATGTGGGTCCAGCGCAGATCGCGGACGGTTTCGAACGCGCCTTTGCCCTTGGCGGTCAGGAGCAGCACGGATTTGCGCCCGTCGTCCTGCGCGGCGGCGCGCTGGACGAAGCCGCGCGCGATCAGTTCGCTTGCGATCCGGCTGGCGCGGGAGGGGTCGATGGCCATTTCCTCGGCCAATAGGCCCACGGTCGGCTCCTGCGCGCGGTCGCGCCCGACCCCGTGGGTGATCCGCATCACCGCCATCAGCCCCTGAAACAGCGAAGGTTCGAGGTCGAGGTCGGTTTCGGCAAGCAGACGTCCGGTCAATTCGCCCTTCGCCAGTTTGCGGTGCCACTGGAACATCGCCGCGTCCAGCTCCATCAGTGCCTGCTTGGCGGGCTCCGACAGGGACGAGGCCGCGAGTGGCGGCGCGATGGGGAACGGTTTGAACGGCGTCTTGGGCATAGCCCGCATATGCCGCGCATCGGCGCACAGGTCAAGAAGTTGCTTCGCACATTTATGTGCTATTGACACATAATAGGCCCGCGCCCTATGTGGAAGGCCAAAGCGACAGGACTCAGATCATGACGAGCACAGATTCCGCTGCATCCGACAGCCCCGCCCCCGCCGACCGCCACATGGCTTATGATGCCGGACGCATCCGGCTCATCATCATATCCATCGGGCTTTTGCTGTTCCTCGCGGCGCTCGACCAGACCATCGTGTCCACCGCGCTGCCGACCATCGTGGCCGATCTTGGCGGGCTGGAGCATCTGTCGTGGGTCGTGACCGCCTATATCCTCGCCTCGACCATCGCCGCGCCACTTTACGGCAAGCTGGGCGATCTTTACGGGCGCCGAAACATCGTTTTCGTATCGGTCGGGCTGTTTCTGCTCGGCTCGGCGCTGGCGGGTGCGGCGCAAAGCATGGTGTGGCTTATCGGCTCGCGCGCCGTTCAGGGCCTTGGTGGCGGCGGGTTGTTCGTGCTGGCCCTCAGCGTCATCGGCGACGTGATCCCGCCCAAGGACCGGGGCAAGACCCAAGGCGTGTTCGCCGCGACCTTTTCCATCGCCTCGGTGATCGGGCCGCTGATCGGCGGCTGGTTCGTCGAGCAGTTTTCGTGGCACTGGATCTTCTATATCAACCTGCCCATCGGCCTTGCCGCGGTCGTCGGCTTCGCCACCGCGTTCAAGCCGACCGGCGTGCGCACCAAACACGTCATCGACTGGGGCGGCGCGGCGGCCCTTTCGGTCACGCTGGCCTCGATCACGCTGGCGACCTCATTGGGCGGCTCGACCTTCGCATGGGACAGCCCGCAGATTCTGGGCCTCGCCGTGCTGGCCGTCGCCGCCGGTATCCTATTCGTCTGGATCGAGAACCGCTCGGCCGAGCCGCTGCTGCCGCTGGGGCTGTTCCGGATCAACGTGTTTTGGGTGACGTCCTTCATGTCCGCGATCACCGGCGCGGCGATGTTCGGCGGGATCACGTTCCTTCCGATCTACCTTCAAATCGCCAAGGGGCTGACGCCGACGCAATCGGGCCTCATGTTGATACCGATGACGGCGGGCATCCTGTTGTCCTCCATGATGTCGGGCCGGTTCATGGGCAAGACCGGGCGCTACCGCGTGCTGCCGATGCTGGGCATGGGATCGCTGGCCTTCGGGTTCCTGCTCCTGACCGGGCTGGACGCCGACACGCCGATCTGGGGCTTTGCCGCGCGGCTGGTGTTTGTGGGCCTTGGCCTTGGCGCGATCTTCCCGGTCCTGACGACCGCCGCCCAGAACGCGGTGTCGCGCGAGCAGCTTGGCACCGCAACCGCGTCGGGCCTGATGTTCCGGCAAGTCGGCGGATCGGTCGCGGTGGCGGGCTTCGGCGCCCTCTTCGCGACGACGCTGGCCGACAAGATCGGCAGCGCCGGGGCCGCGATGGGCGGTGCCGTCGGGCTGGAGCTTGGACCCCAGACCCTGCGCGGACTGCCGGAGGATGTGAAGGCGATGATCGGCGAGGCGGTATCCTCGGCCATCCATCCGATTTTCCTGATCGCCGCCGGGCTTGCCGTCCTCGGGTTCCTGTTCGCGCTGGTGCTCGAAGAAATCAAACTCGCCAACCGGATGGTTCCGCAGGGCGAGTGAGGCTTGTCGCCGCGCACGTTACGTGAATGATGCCGGGTATGGACCTAGACGCTCGATACCCGGCATTGAACGACCTGCGCGACCGTGCGCGCAGACGCATCCCCTATTTCGCGTGGGAATACCTCGACAGCGCCACGGGGGACGAAGCGGTGCCGCGCCGCAACCGCGCCGCGCTCGATGCGGTGACGTTCCACCCCGCCATTCTGGCCGGAGACGTGACGCCGGACTTGTCCACGACCTTTCTCGGGCGCGACTACCCCCTGCCCTTCGGCATCGCCCCCGTCGGCATGTCGGGCCTGTTCTGGCCGGGGGCCGAGATGCTTCTGGCCGGGGTCGCACGGGGGCGCGGCATTCCCTATTCGCTGTCCACCGTCGCCGCCCAGCCGCCCGAGGCGCTGGCGCCCCATATCGGTGACAACGGCTGGTTCCAGCTTTACACGCCGCGCGACAAGACGATCCTCGCGGACATCCTCAAGCGCGCAAAGGCCGCAGGCTTTCACACGCTCGTCGTCACGGCGGACGTTCCCGCCGCCTCGCGCCGCGAACGTCAGGTGCGCGGCGGCGTGACCAGCCCGCCCCGGATCACCCCCCGGCTTCTCAGCCATGTCGCGACATGCCCCGCCTGGGCGCTCGGCACGCTGAAACACGGGATGCCGCGGCTTAGGTTGATGGAGAGCTATGCCAAGGCCGAAGCCGGCACCTCGTCCACGGGCCATGTCGGATACCAGCTTCGCACCAATCCCGACTGGGATTATCTCGCGGGCCTGCGCGAGACGTGGGACGGGCCGATCATCGTCAAGGGCGTGACCGATCCCGAGGTCGCGCCGAAGCTGGCCGAGGCGGGCGTCGATGCGATCTGGCTGTCGAACCACGCGGGCCGCCAGTTCGACGGCGCGCCCGCCGCCCTGCCCGCGCTGCCCGCGATCCGCGCGGCCCTGCCCGATATGCCGCTGATCTACGACGGCGGCGTGAACTCAGGCCTCGATGTCGCCCGCGCCATCGCATTGGGCGCGGATTTCGTGATGCTGGGCAAGGCGTGGCACTGGGGGCTGGGCGCATTCGGGGCCGCGGGGGCCGATCACGTCGCGCATATTCTCAAGGCCGACCTCACCTCGGTCATGGCGCAGATCGGCGCGGCCAGACTGGCCGACCTGCCGACCCGATTGGGCCGGGCGATACCGTAATTCGATCACCCGGCACCGCGCCGGATCGTCTTGCGCCGCGATGCAGCATCGCCTAGCGTCACGCTAACTCAAAATATTGGTCGGGGAGAAACGCATGGCCGACTTCAAGAAAATCCTCGTGGCGAACCGGGGTGAAATCGCGATCCGTATCCTTCGGGCGTGCAACGAGATGGGCAAGCGCACCGTTGCGGTCTATGCCGAAGAGGACAAGCTGGGCCTGCATCGCTTCAAGGCGGACGAGGCCTATAAGATCGGGGAAGGTCTGGGGCCGGTCGCGGCGTATCTGTCGATCCCCGAGATCATCCGCGTCGCCAAGGAAAGCGGCGCCGACGCGATCCATCCGGGCTATGGCCTTCTCTCCGAGAACCCCGAATTCGTCGACGCCTGCGACAAGGCGGGCATCGTGTTCATCGGCCCCAAGGCCGAGACCATGCGCAAGCTGGGCGACAAGGCCTCGGCCCGCAAAGTCGCCATCGAAGCGGGCGTGCCCGTCATCCCCGCGACCGAGGTGCTGGGCGACGACATGAAGGCCATCGCCAAGGAGGCCGAAGAGATCGGCTATCCCCTGATGCTCAAGGCGTCGTGGGGCGGCGGCGGGCGCGGGATGCGCCCCATCGAAGGCCGCGACGAGCTCGAGACCAAGATCAAGGAAGGGCGGCGCGAGGCCGAGGCGGCGTTCGGCAACGGCGAGGGCTATCTGGAAAAGATGATCACCCGCGCGCGCCATGTCGAGGTTCAGATCCTCGGCGACACGCACGGCAACATCTACCACCTGTGGGAGCGCGACTGCTCGGTCCAGCGCCGCAACCAGAAGGTCGTCGAACGCGCCCCCGCCCCCTACCTCTCCCCGGCCCAGCGCGAGGAAATCTGTAACCTCGGGCGCAAGATCTGCGAACACGTGAATTACGAATGCGCGGGCACGGTCGAGTTCCTGATGGATATGGAGACGGGCAAGTTCTACTTCATCGAAGTGAACCCCCGCGTGCAGGTCGAGCATACGGTGACCGAGGAGGTTACGGGCATCGACATCGTGCGCGCCCAGATCCTGATCGCGGAAGGCAAGACGCTGACCGAAGCGACAGGGGTGGCCAGCCAGTATGACGTGCAGCTTCAGGGCCACGCGCTGCAAACCCGGATCACCACGGAAGACCCTCAGAACAACTTCATTCCCGACTACGGCCGCCTGACCGCCTATCGCACCGCGACCGGCATGGGCATCCGTCTGGACGGCGGCACGGCCTATGCGGGGTCGGTCATCACGCGCTACTACGACTCGCTTCTGGTCAAGGTGACGGCCCACGGCCAGACGCCGGAACAGGCGATCAAGCGGATGGACCGGGCGCTGCGCGAGTTCCGTATTCGCGGCGTGTCGACCAACATCGACTTCGTCATCAACCTGCTGAAACACCCGGTGTTTCTGAACAACGAATACACCACCAAGTTCATCGACACGACACCGGAGCTGTTCCAGTTCAAGAAGCGGCGCGACCGGGCGACCAAGATCCTGACCTATATCGCGGACATCACCGTGAACGGTCACCCCGAGACCGAAGGGCGGCCCGAGCCGCGCTCGGACCTCAAGCCCCCGGTTCTGCCGACGCTCGCGAACGACACCCCGCCTGCGGGCAGCCGCACGCTGCTTGACGCAGAAGGGCCGGAGGCGGTCGCGAAGTGGATGAAAGAGCAGAAACAACTGCTCATCACCGACACGACGATGCGCGATGCGCACCAGTCGCTCTTGGCCACCCGGATGCGATCCATCGACATGATAAAGATCGCGCCCGCCTATGCCGCGAACCTGTCGCCACTCTTCAGCGTCGAATGCTGGGGCGGCGCGACCTTCGACGTGGCCTATCGCTTCTTGCAGGAATGTCCGTGGCAGCGCCTGCGCGACATTCGCGCCAAGATGCCCAACATCATGACGCAGATGCTACTGCGCGCCTCGAACGGCGTGGGTTACACCAACTACCCCGACAACGTGGTTCAGTTCTTCGTCAAGCAAGCCGCAGAGTCCGGTGTCGATGTGTTCCGCGTGTTCGACTCGCTCAACTGGGTCGAGAACATGCGGGTCGCGATGGATGCTGTGGGCGAAAGCGGCAAGGTGATCGAGGGGACGATCTGCTACACCGGCAACGTGCTCGACCCGGATCGCGCCAAATACGACATCAAATACTACGTCGACATGGCGAAGAAGCTCGAAAAGGCCGGCGCGCATGTGCTGGGGCTCAAGGACATGGCGGGGCTTTTGAAACCCGCCGCCGCCAAGGTGCTGATCCCGGCGCTGAAAGACGCCGTGGACCTGCCGATCCACTTCCACACCCATGACACGGCGGGCATCGCCTCGGGCACGATCCTTGCGGCCTCCGACGCAGGCGTCGATGCGGTCGATTGCGCGATGGACGCGCTGTCGGGCAACACCTCGCAGGCCACCCTCGGCACCGTGGTCGAGGCGCTCCAGTTCACCGAGCGTGACACCGGGCTGGATATCGGCGCGATCCGCGAAATCTCGAACTACTGGGAAGCGGTGCGCGGCCAATACGCGGCCTTCGAGTCCGGGCTTCAGGCTCCGGCGTCCGAAGTCTACCTGCACGAAATGCCCGGCGGACAGTTCACCAACCTCAAGGCGCAGGCGCGGTCTATGGGGCTGGAAGAACGCTGGCACGAGGTGGCGCAGGCCTATGCCGACGTGAACCAGTTGTTCGGGGACATCGTGAAGGTGACGCCTTCGTCGAAGGTCGTGGGCGACATGGCGCTGATGATGGTGAGCCAGGGCCTGACCCGAGAAGAGGTCGAAGACCCCAAGACCGACGTCAGCTTCCCCGACAGTGTGATCGACATGATGAAGGGCAACCTTGGCCAGCCGCCGGGGGGCTTCCCGAAAGGTATCGTCAAAAAGGTGCTCAAGGGCGACAAGCCCGACACCGACCGCCCCGGCAAGCATCTGGACCCCATCGACATCGAGGCAACCCGCGCCGAGGTGTCGAAGGAGCTTGAGGGCTTCAAGCTGGATGACGAGGACCTGAACGGATACCTCATGTATCCCAAGGTCTTCCTCGACTACATGGGCCGCCACCGGACCTATGGACCGGTCCGCACCCTGCCGACCCTGACCTATTTCTACGGCATGGAACCGGGCGACGAGATCGAGGCCGAGATCGACCCCGGCAAGACGCTGGTGATCCGCATGAGCGCGGTGGGCGAGACCAACGAAGAAGGCGAGGCCAAGGTGTTCTTCGAGTTGAACGGCCAGCCGCGCACGATCCGCGTGGCCGACCGGTCGGCCAAGGCGACGCAGGCGGCGCGGCCCAAGGCGGACGCGGCCAACCCGCTCCACCTCGGCGCACCGATGCCGGGCGTGGTGGCGAGTGTTGCCGTGCAGGCGGGGGCCAAGGTCAAGCAGGGCGACCTGCTGCTGACCATCGAAGCCATGAAGATGGAGACGGGGATTCACGCCGAAAAGGCAGCAGTGGTGAAAGCCGTCCACGTCACCCCCGGCGCCCAGATCGACGCCAAGGACCTGCTGGTCGAATACGAGGAATGACGGGTTGGGGCGCGCGTCGCCCCGGCCCTCACGCGTTCACGTGGCGCACCACCTCGAACCCCTCGTCCTCGGACGGGGGGACGAAATGCTTGGTGAGCCTGTCGAACTGGTCCTCCGTCACCGCGAAAGGGTGATCGCCGCCCGCATTGCGCGCCCGAAGCCGCGCCTTGGCGACGTCGTCCGGCACGTCGAGTAGATGCATCTGATGCCTCGCGCCCGACGCGTCGATCATCTCGCGCATCCAGCGGCGCGTTTCGACCGTGTTTGCGGGGAAGTCGAGCACAACGGACGTGCCTGACCTCAGCAGCGCGCCCACGTGCGGCGCCATTGCCGCGCGCAGCTTGGCGGCGCAGCGGACATAATCGGCCAAAGTCGTCATCTCGTCACCGAACAGCGCGAAAAGCCACGCATCCTCGGCGATGACAAGGGTGTTCGGAGCCTTGCCCAACCGGGCGGCGAGCGTGGATTTGCCGGACGCGGCCTTGCCGCACAGCAGGTGCAACATGGGTGTGGAACGGGTCATGGGATACCTCGTTAGGTGTTCGGAATGGTGGGATTACACGGAAAGCCCGGTCGATCAGACCGGGTTCGTAATTCGCGACAGGGTCGCGACCCAACAGTTCAGAACCGAAGTATTCATGCCCTACCCTTGGCATGCCCATGCCGCGAAGTCCATCTCGACCGTGCGGGCTGGCGCCACACGCGCATCCCCCGTAGTCTCGCGGCAGGCGAAGGAGAGGGCGATGGCGGGCAAGGCCGAAACCGACGACATGCAGGCTCTGGCGCAACGGCTCGTCGCCATCATTCACGCCGCCCTGCCCGACGCGACGCTCGGCCAGAAGTGGAACGCGCCCAGTTTCGCGATGGCGGGACGCGACCTCATAACGCTGAACCTGCCGCCCAAGGGCGGTCAGGTGCGCGTGATCTTTCATCGTGGCGCGAAGGCGAAAGACACCGACACCGGCGCCCGGCTGAGCGACGAACCCGAAGGCCGGCTGACCTGGCCCTCGGACCAGCGCGCCATCGCTTGTTTCAAGCTTGGAGAGGACATCGACGGCGACTGGCTGTCCCGCGTCTGTCAGAATTGGGTGCGCGCCGCCGCTTTGGGGTGACCGACAAGGCGCCTTGGCAGGGTCGGCGGAGCGCCATGGCGCTCCGTCGGTTGGTGACCATCAGCAGTTCTTGCCGCCTTGGCATTGGTTCCCGGAATTTCCGGGATCGTTGTCCCGGCCACCGGTTTCGCCATTGGTGGTCGAGGTCCAGGATCCGTTGTTTCTCTGGCGCTCGCCGCCGTTGCCGTTACCGGAATTGGTGTTCCGGTTCTGATCGACTTGCGCCGCCTTTTCCTCCGACCAGTTGGCGCTGTCGGCGACCACGGCAAAAGGTGCCGTGACAAGTGCAGCCACGGCAATAGAAATGAGAGTTTTTCTCATTGTAGTTCCCCCGATGTTTGAAAGCGCAAGATCCCTTGCACGAAACAATCATATCACAAATTGCGCAATGATGCAAAAATGAGCACTTTATGACAAGCCAGTGGGACGCGCAACGCAATATATCGTCACGCATCTCGCTTCCGGCCCAAAATACGCCTCGGACTGCGTTATGGGTCCGTCTCATTTGATCTTTCGATATTCCTTGTGACTCACCCAAGGCTGGCGCAGTTTTACCTCGCTTGAGACAGGGGGAGATATGGCGAAACTCACGAAAACCGCCGCGCAACTGGTGGAAGAGGCCCGCGCCCGGATCGATGAGGTCGAGGCATCGGACCTGATCGCGGCCATGGACGACCCGGACACGGTGATCGTGGACATCCGCGATGTGCGTGAGCTGCAAAAGGTGGGGCGCATCCCCGGTTCGGTCCACGCCCCGCGCGGGATGCTGGAGTTCTGGGTCGACCCCGACAGCCCCTATTACCGCGACGTCTTCGGACAGGAGGGCAAACGCTATGTGCTGCACTGCGCCTCCGGCTGGCGCTCGGCCCTCGCCGCTGCGGCGCTTGAGGACATGGGGTTCGCCTGCGCGCACCTGAAGGGCGGCTTCACGGCGTGGAAAGCGGCGGACGGTCCGGTCGAGGACAAAGGCTGACCGGACCCGTGCGACCCTAGCCGAGGTCGGCGGTCGCCACCTCGGTCGTTTCGAAATACAGGCGATAGGTGCGGGGCGCACCGGACCCGAGGAAATAGAACGTGCGATCCGTCTCGCCACTCGTCCCCTCGCCCGACCAGTTCTCGGTGTTGGACACGTCGTTACCAATCGTCCCGCGCCGATCCTGCCCCATGGGCACCAGCGGCAGGCCCTCGGGCCCGACAAGCTGAAAGGTTTCGGTCTGGAAATAGGCGGCATTGTTGCCCTCTTCCTGATCGACGAGCGTGTTCTGCTTGGGATTGATCGTGACCGACACCGCCACGATCTGCCCCATCGTCGGTTTCACCACGCCGTTCACGACCCGGCCCCGGCTTTCGCGGGAGGTCGCCACCTCGTCCATCACCGACAGGCTGTCGATGGTCACGTCCCACAGCGTCGCCGCGGCCGGCAAGTCCCCGACCGGGCCTGACAGGTCGATCGGCACCTCCAGCTGCGGCTCGTCGTCCTTGCCGATGAGCAGCACCGCCTCGGTCGCGTCCGAAGGCACCGTCCAGAGACCGCTCAACACCGCGTCCTTGTCTTCGTCGGGCCATTTGCGCGGGCGCGACTGGCTGAGGTTCGGTGGCCGGATTTCGACCGCCGGATACCAGTTGATATGCCCCCACGGGCGCAGCCACGCGTCGGGGTCGTCCACACCGGGCAGCTTCAGCGCCTGCGCCTGTGAGCCGGAGTAGGACACGCGGTCGACCTCTTCGGACCAGGCCACGTCGAAGACGACCTTGATATAGACGAAATCCTCGGCCTCACCGCTCACCAGCATCTCGGGCGCACAGCAGATCGAGCCTGCGTTGACGTCGGAATGCAGCACCGTGTCGAGTTTCAGAACCTCGACGGACAGCGGCGACAGCGGCGGCGGCGCGGCGTCCTGTGCGGTTACGGGGGTGGCGGCAAGCGCGAGCGCCGCCAAGGGCGCGAAACGGCAGATCATGGAACGTCTCCGATACTAATACTTTGGGTCCAATATCCCAAAAGGGCCGCAGCGCGCGCATCAAGTCAAGCACTACCGTCGTCACCCTGCCCGTTGACACCCGACGGGACGCAACAGACGGTTGGGCAAAGAGCGAAAGGAACGGCGATGGTGCGCCCTGTCGATGTGAGTGTGGAGCGCGTGATCCGCGCGGCAAGGGCCGATGTGGCCGGGTTCGCCGCCGACATGGGGAATGCGCCGCGCTGGTATCGCAACATCAAATCCGTCGAGTGGCGCACCGACCCCTCGACCGACCCGGGTGCACGTGCCGCCTTCGTCGCCGAGTTCATGGGGCGGCGCATCGCCTATACCTATGAAATCCGCGAACATCTGCACGGCGAACGGCTCGTCATGTCGACCGAGGAAGGCCCCTTCCCCATGCAGACGATCTATGAATGGTCGGATGCCCCGAAGGGCACGCATATGCGGCTGACCAATCGCGGGTTTCCCAGTGGGTTCAAGGCGGTGCTGATGCCGGTGATGGCGCTGGCGATGCGTCGGGCGATGACGCAGGACCTGACCCAACTGGACAAGGTCATGCGGTCGCGGCCCTGACGCGCAGGCGGCGCGGACGGCGCAGCAGCCACTCCGCGACCAGAAGGTTCGGCACCCACGACCCCCAGGCGAGGATCTCGATCGCCTCGACATATGTCAGACCGGCGATGGTGAGCACGACCAGTTCCAGCCGAAGCGTCACCGCCGCGAAGGTCAGCGCGAAAGAGCGTGTCATCCAGCGGCGATGCGCGTCGATGTCGCGCTTCCGTGCGCGCGAGATGCCGATTGCCGTGGTGCCCAGCCACAGGATTGCGAGCAACCCGAAGCCCAGCGACGCCAACGGGCCACCATTGGACACCGGTGCCATGACCAGCGCGCCGATGGCGGCGATCAAGATCGCCACGCCATAGACCCGCCCCGTCCAGCGGTGCAGCGCGGGCCGGCGCGACCGAAGGCGCGGCATAAGCTGGAACGTCGCCGCCGCGAGCGCGATCGGGGCGGCGACCACATGGGCCAGAAACGCGAGCCGGACCGTGTCGATGTGGACGGCCATATCCGGAAACGCCGCGCGCAGCCCCAGCCCGAAGAAGCGATAGGAGGCGAAAGCGATGGAGACCGTCAGAACGGTCGCGAAAATGAGCAGCAGGCGGCGAGTCATGTCGGTATCCTCAAATAAACTTTACACCGTCAAGTTCTGCGATTTGCTTGACGCTGTCAAGTTTGGTGATACGGTGCCCCTATGCCGACGAAAAAACCCCATCATCACGGGAACTTGCGGGCTGCGCTGATCCAGGCGGGGCTGGACCTGATCCAATCCGAGGGGCCGGATGCCCTGTCGATTCGCAAGGTCGCCGCGATGGCCGGGGTCAGCCACGCCGCCCCGGCCCACCACTTCCCGTCGCTCGCCCACCTGCGCACCGCCGTCGTGGCCGAAGGCTACCGACGTTTCACCGCCTCGATGGAAGCCGCCATCGCGGAAGCGGATGGAACACCGCGCGACGTGGTCTTGGCGGCCTGTCTTGGATACCTGCGGTTCGCCTGGGCCTACAGCGGGGTCTTCAGCCTAATGTTCGGGCCGAACGTCCACGGTCACGACGACCCGGACCTGCGCGACGCGTCCGACGCCGCCTATGGCGTCCTCGTGCGGATTTGCGCCCCCTTCGCGAAGGACGACGCGGTCCAGACCGAGCTGACGGTCTGGTCGCTCGTCCACGGGTACGCGAGCCTCGCGGTTGCGGGCAATCGAAGGTTGGTGCCAAGCGAGGCCGCCGAGGCGGTCTTTCGCGGCATGTTCGCCAAGCTCGATCTCGGCGCGGCCGAAGCGTGACACCTCGCCCAAAACGCGGTGGCCAAAAAAATTTGCAATCCGCGCGATTTTGCCCTTGCAGGTCCGAGCACTGTTTTATACATCACCGCTCACCACAGGATGCGGGCGTAGCTCAGGGGTAGAGCATAACCTTGCCAAGGTTAGGGTCGGGCGTTCGAATCGCCTCGCCCGCTCCAAGTGGACCCTCTTTCGAGGATGACGGAAAAGCCGCCTTCGGGCGGCTTTTTTCGTTTTCCGGTAACGCTATGGCGGGGGCCGGTCACCCGGCACCCGCATGGGGCCCCTCTAGCGCCAGCGCAGGTTGTCGCGGCTCAGGTCCGCCACCTTGGCCGCCCCCATCAGGCGCATGTCGCGCTCCACCTCGTCCCTGAGCAAACCGACCATCCGTTCGACCCCGGCCTGCCCGGCTGCCGCGAGCGGAAACAGGTAGCCGCGCCCGATCCCGACCGCCTTGGCGCCCATGCTCAGGGCCTTGACGATATGGGTGCCGCGCTGAACCCCGCTGTCCATGATGACGTCCAGCTTGTCGCCGACCGCATCCACCACCTCGGCCAGCCCATCGAATGGCGCGCGCGAGCCGTCGAGTTGTCGTCCGCCGTGGTTCGACAGGATCACCGCGTCGCACCCGACCTCGGCGGCCCGTGCCGCATCCTCGGGGTGGATGATCCCCTTGAGGCAGAACTTGCCGCCCCATTCCTCGACCATCTCGGCCAGATCGTCCCAGTTCATCGTCGGGTCCAACATCTCGGTGAAATAGCGCCCGATCGACAGGGTGCCGCCGCCCATGTCGACGTGTTCGTCGAGTTGCGGCAGGCTGAATTTCTCGTGCGTGACGTAGTTGATGCCCCAGGCGGGTTTCATCGCGAACTGCGCCATGCCGCCCAGCGTCAGCCGGAACGGGATCGAAAAGCCGGTGCGCTTGTCACGCTCGCGGTTGCCCCCGGTGATGGAATCGACGGTCAGCATCATCACGTCCACCCCCGCCTCTTTCGCGCGCTGCATCATCGCGCGGTTCAGGCCCCGGTCACGGTGGAAGTAGAATTGATAGACCTGCGGCGTCTTGTGCTTGCGCCGAAGCTCCTCCAGCGACGTGGTGCCCAGCGACGACACCCCGAACATCGTCCCGTATTTCTCGGCCGCCGCCGCCACGGCCCGCTCGCCCCGGTGATGGAACAGCCGTTGGAGCGCCGTGGGCGACAGGTAGAACGGCAAGGCGAGCTTCTGTCCCATGATCTCGACCGATAGGTCGATCTCGTCGGTTCCGCGCAACACCTTGGGCAAAAGATCGACCTGATCGAAACTGTCCGAGTTGCGCCGATACGTGACCTCGTCATCCGCCGCGCCGTCGATGTAGTTGAAGATCGGTCCCGGCAGGCGGCGCTTGGCCAGAGTACGGAAATCGTGAAAGTTATGACAATCCTTGAGCCTCATGGGTCCTCCTGCCAGTGTGTCGGAGGATGCATGCCTCCGTCCCTTGGGTCCGGGGCGACTTAACAGACATCCCGAGGCCAAAGGAATAGGCCAATCCCGCGCATCTGCCGCGCGGCCCGATATCGGCGCCGGATTCTTCGGTCGGACAGGGAACCCGCACAGGGCGGCGGGGCTTTCCACTGTATGTTCGACACTGACACGCAAAGCCCCCGTGACCCGGACCAAGGAGCGCATGACATGCAGACCGAAACGGCGCAGGTCCTGATCACCGCGTCCGAAGCCTATCCGGCTTTCGAGCGCATGGTGTTGAACGCGCGGCGCGACGTGTGGATTTCGATGCGGATCTTCGACCCGACGACGCACCTATACAGCGACGAGGCCAAGGCGGTGGGCGAAACGTGGTCGGACCTCTTGCGGCACAAGCTGGATGAGGGCGTGCGCTTCACGATCATCATCACCGACTTCGATCCGGTCGCCCGGCCCGATCTGCACGAGCTGTCGTGGCGGTGTCGCGACGATTGCCTCGCCGCCGCCGAGGCGTCGCGCAATCCCGACCTGCTGGACATCGACGTGCACATGCATCCGGCCCGCGTCGGCTGGGCGCATCGCGTCCTGTTCATGCCGGTGACCCGCCGGAAACTGCGCGACGAATGCAACCGCCTGACCGGGATGGACCGGGAGGAGTGCGACACCGTGCTCGCCCACCGCCCCCGGTTCCGCCAAATGATCCGCAGCCGGGCCGGGAAGATGTGGCCGCGTCTCTGGCCGCCCGCCCCGCTCGTGCCGGCCACCCATCATCAGAAGATGGCAGTCGCCGACGGACGTGTGCTCTACGTCGGCGGGCTGGACCTGAACCCGCGCCGCTACGACGACAAACATCACCGCCGCGCGCCCGAAAAGACGTGGCACGATGTGCAACTGATCGTCACCGGCGAAGTGGCCAAGGCCGGGCTTCGGCACTTGCGGGAGTTTCGCGCGGTCACGGCGGGCGAAGTGCAGCCCTCCGCGTTCGGCGGCGTTCTGCGCACGCTGTCCTGCGACGTTCCCGGCGGGCGGCGACTGGCGCCGCATGAGGTTCTGCGCGAGTTGGAAGAGGCCCATCTCAGGCTGATCCGCACGGCGAAACGGTACATCTTCATCGAGACGCAATTCCTGCGTTCGACACCGATCACCGACGCGCTGGTGACGGCCGCCGCCGCTCAACCCGATCTGCAACTCGTCGTTCTGTTGCCCGCCGCGCCCGAGGATGTGGCGTTCGACAGCAGCGACGACATGGACGCCAAATACGGCGAGCAACTGCAAAGCACCGCCGTCGAGCGCCTGCGCGACGCCTTCGGCGACCGCGTGTTCTTCGGCGCGCCCGCGCAACCGCGCCGGATGCAAACCGACGGGCGCGACACGCATTACGACGCCCCGATCATCTATATCCACGCCAAGGTGATGGTGATCGACGACCGCGCGGCGATCGTGTCGTCGGCCAACCTGAACGGCCGCTCGATGCGGTGGGACAGCGAAACGGGCATCGAACTGGCGGAACCGGGACGTGCGGAACAGGTGTTTTCGCGCTGCTGCGACCACTGGTTCCCGGACGGCGCGCCGGGCGACCTGACCCGCGCCGCGACATGGACCCGGGCCGCGCAGGACAACGCGAAACGCGCACCGGAAGACCGTAAACACTTTATACTGCCCTATGATGTGGAGCCTGCCGAAAAAATGGGCGAACCCTTGCCGGGGGTGCCGGAAGAGATGGTCTGACGGGCGACGGGGACGCGGATAGAGGTCGTTCCCTCCCTGACGCCAAGATAGCCGACCCGACGCAAGCCTCTGATTTCCCTAAGGTAATCTCGACATGGGCACGCGCCATCCCCGACGACCAAGGCGGGACGTGTGCCCTTGCCTGATGCGACCCACGCCGCGACGCGCTAGCCCCGAATTGCCCCATAAAACCAGCCGTCACGCGAATTTGCCGACGCGCCCCAAGAAATGAATCCGGAAAAAACGGGTTTCAGGTTACGCTTTACCAAAGGCCAGCAATTTCAAACGCAACGGATATGGGAGCACGTCATGGCTGACCCAACGCCGAAGGTCCTATTGGTTTACCCGAAGTTTTCGAACGTCTCGTTCTGGAATTTCCTCGAGACCTGCGAACTCACCAATGCGAAATACCCGGCCCCGCCGCTGGGCCTTATCACGGTCGCGGCGATGCTGCCGGGCGACTGGCCCGTGCGTCTTGTGGACACCAACACCGAGGAATTGACCGACGACCAGATCGACTGGGCCGATATCGTCATGTTCTCCGGCATGATCTCGCAACAGCGCCACCTTCTGAACGAGGCCGCCCGGTGCAAGGCACGCGGCAAGGTCACCGTGGTCGGCGGACCGGATGTCAGTTCCCACCCGGAAATGTATGCCGACGTCGATATTCGCGTCATCGGCGAGGCGGAGGGCGTGCTGGACGAGGTCATCGCCGCGCTGCGCTCCGGCATCCGGTCCGGCGAATTCCGCGCGCCGCTTCATACCGTCGACGTCACCACGACACCGATCCCGCGCTACGACCTGCTCGACCTCGACGACTACCTGATGATCAACGTCCAATTGTCGCGCGGCTGCCCGTTCCTGTGCGAATTCTGTGACATTATCGAGCTGTTCGGGCGCAAACCGCGCACCAAGATGGAAGACCAGATCCTGAGCGAACTCGACCGGCTCTACGAGATGGGCTACCGGGGCCACGTCGATTTCGTGGACGACAACCTGATCGGCAACAAGAAGTCCGTGAAGGCGTTTTTGCCCAAGCTGGTCGAATGGCAGCGCGCGCACGGGTTTCCGTTCGAGTTTTCCACCGAAGCCTCGCTCAACCTCGCCGATGACCACGAGTTTCTGGGACTGATGCGCGACGCGGGCTTCTTCACCACCTTCGTCGGCATCGAAAGCCCGGACCCCGACGTGCTGGTCGCGATGAAGAAAAAGCAGAACACCAAACGCGACATCGCCAAGTCGATTCATACCATCCAGAGCTACGGGATTTTCGTGATCGCCGGGTTCATCGTGGGCTTCGACAACGAAAGCGAACATGCGGCCCAAGGCATGATCGAATTGATCGAGGAGGCGTCGATCCCGGTCGCCATGGTCGGGCTTCTGACCGCCCTGCCCAACACGCAGCTACAGCGCCGGCTCGAAGCCGAGGGGCGGCTCGACCCGATGTTCGGCGTGCTCGAAAAGGACGACGACGGGGATCAGTGCGTCTCGGGCCTGAACTTCCAGACCCTGCGCCCGCGCAAGGATATTCTTGGCGAATACTACACGGTCGTCGACACCATCATGGCGCCTGAGAGCTTTTTCCAGCGCGTGCGCAACATGGTCGACCTTCTCGACCCGTCCGGTCCGTCGGGCGATCTGAGCCGGAAGATGATCGTCAAGGATGCCAAGCATCTGATGACCTTCTTCTGGAACGCAACGACGAAGCGCCCCGATCTGCGCGGGCATTACTGGCGGCTGCTGGCCTATGTGCTGCGCAAGAAACCCCGCGCGATCAAGCACGCGCTCTACTGCGCCGCGCTCTATGCCCACCTTGGGCCGTTCAGCGAATACGTGAAGCGCGAGATGAAGGACCAGATCGCCTTTTGCGAAAAGCACCCCGACGCGAATGCGACGGAAGTCTATCGTCGTCGCATGGGCGAAGGCAGCTTCGGCACCGAAGACACCAAAGAGCTTACGGCCGCAGAATAGAGAATCGCATTTGTTTCAACGAGATACGGGCGCGCCTTCAACCTTCTTCCAGATCGCGTCCAGCTCATCTGCGGTCAGGTCGAGCGTGAACTCGTCGCGCAGGACCGAGGCGAGGTCATCTGCATCCGCGATCATCCGCGTGTCCAGATCCGGGGGCAGCCCGCGCGAAAACGCCCGGTTGAACAGGGTCACGCGGCCCCCCGGCCCATGGAACGAGGCCATGAGGTTCGCGGGAAACGGCGCTTTGTCCCAGCACGCCGTCACCACGTTCGCCGCCTCGATATCCACGGGGCGCACCGGGTAGTCGTCGAAGCCCCAGAGCGAAACCCAGTCCGCCCCTGCCAGACGCTCGATCACCGTCTCGCCGCTCGCGGCGTCCGCACGGAACCGATAGCGCCCGTTCGGCGCTTCGTGGTCCACGTCGAAGCGAAGCGCGAGCGGGACGAGCGGGCTATGCCCCCCGAAGCCCACGTCGGTCAGCCAGGTCTCGCCGTCGATATCGACCAGATGCGCCTGATGCGTGCGCGCCCCACCTTCGGGCGCCCCGTTGCGCACGCGCCCCAGGAGCGGCGTGATGTCATAGCAGAGCGCGCGCAGGGCACCGGCGTAGAGCCCGTTGTGCTCGAAACAGTAGCCACCGCGCCGGCGCGTCACCATCTTGTCGAACAGATCCTCGGGCGCGAGAGACGGCACCTTGCCCAGCAGCGGTTCGGTGTTCTCGAACGGCACATGGGTCATATGCGCGCGGTGCAGCCGGAACAGCCCTTCGCGCCCCGAACCGGGGTTCGGCAATTCGAGCCGGGCGAGATAGGCGGTAAGGTCGAAATCCATCAGAACAGCCGGAAATATTCGGCCTGCTCCCACTCCGACACGGCGGCGAGATAGCGGGACCATTCGGCCCGCTTGAGCGTCAGCAAATGTGCGACCGTCTCGGCCCCGAGCGCATCGGCATAGAGATCCGAGGCCGCGAAGGCGGCGATCGCGTCGCCCAACGACGCGGGCAGCGGCTCCGGCCCTTCGCCATAGGGCCGTTCCACCGGGGCGGGCGGGGTCAGGTCGCCCTCGATCCCGGCGAGGCCGCTGATGATCTGCGACGCGAACAGAAGGTAAGGGTTCGCCGCCGGGTCCGCGACGCGGTTCTCGATCCGGCTGGCCGGATCGCCCGGCGCGACAAGCGCGCGCAGCATGGTCCCCCGGTTGTCCATCCCCCAAGCGATGCGGTCGGGTGCGAGTTGGAATTGCGTGTAGCGTTTGTAGCCGTTGACGGTGGGCGTGGTCAGAACACAGCTTTCGCCCGCATGGGCCAAGAGCCCCGCGACCCACTGACCTGCAAGGTCGTTCAAGCCGTTGGTATCGCTTGTGAAAAGGTTCACGCCCCTCTCAGCGGATACGAGTGACTGATGCACGTGCCAGCCCGAAGCGGCGGCGTTGTCGACCCTTGGACGGCACATGAAGGTCGCATGCTTACCATCTGCGGCGCAGACCTCTTTCACCAAGGTGCGGAACATGACCATGGCATCGGCCTGCGTGACCGGATCGGCGGGGTCGAAGGTGAACTCGAACTGGCTTGGTCCCATCTCGACCTCGGTCGAGCGGACCGGAAGGCCGATCTCGTCCGCCGCACGGCGCAGGCGGTCCATCAGGGGTTCGAGCTGGGCATAGACGGTTTCGGTCAGGAACTGGTAGCCGGGGGCCAACGTGCGCGTGTCTGGCGGCGCGGGCGGCATCGTGGTGTCGGCATGGTTCAGACGCGGGTCCACCACGTCGAACACGTGAAACTCGACTTCCAGCCCGATCCGCATCTCGATCCCGCGTTCTGCGAGCCGCGCCACCTGACGGCGCAGGATCGCACGCGGATCGAACGGCACCTCGGCCCCGTCACCCCTACGGACGTCGCACAGGAGCCAGCCGGAATGCGGTGACCACGGCAGACGCCGGAAGGTGGCCACATCCGGCACCAAGAGCACATCCGCCGCCCCGGCCATGGGCACGTCATCCCCAGACCAGACCGGAAAGGCGGTCCGCCCCGACGTGTCTTTGAGCAACAGCGTCGAGGGCACCTTCATCCCATCCGCCAGCACCGACCCCAGCGCCCGCACCGCGATCGCCTTGCCGCGCAGCACGCCATGCGGATCGGTGAACAGCACGCGCACCGTTTCAAGGCCTTCGGCCCGCACATGCGCCAGAAGTTCGGCCCCCGCCGCCGCTTGGTCGTCGCTAAGAAGCCCAAGCCGCGCCAGCGCGCCCGAGGCGATCCTGTCCCTGTCCGCGCTCACCCGTTCACCCGACCTTCGCGTCCCAACCCGTGCAGGCCGCACGGCGTGCCGCATCGCCTTCGGTATAGGCGCGCACCCAATCCCCATCGTTCGAGATCGTGTCGTTCGCAAGCGGCCCGGTCAGCGCGGCAACATCCGTGCCGTTCTTCATCGGCAGAGCGTCCTCGTTCCCCTCTTCAAGCGCCTTGATCGCCGCGCGCAGCCGCCGCCGGTTCGCGATGATCGCCTTGTCGGTCTTGCCGAGGTGTTCCTTGGTCCGGTCCTGAATGCGCCCCATCGATTCCACCGCCCACTGGTCGTGCACGTTGATGTCGAGGCCCATGCCGGTATAGGTCAGCCGATCCTGCTCGTCCGCGTTGTAGCCATACTGATTGCGCTTGTTCTTGAGCGGTGCGTAGTCGGGCAGCCGATGCTCGGCCAGACGCTGCTCGCGCATCAGCTCCTTGTTCACCGGGTCACCGAAGCTCGTGAACATCGAGTACCAGTAACAGGTCTCGTCATCGACGGGGACGTGCCACTGGGTGATAATCATCTCGCGGCTCATCGGGATCGTGATCGCCTCGGGGAAAATCTGGTTCGTCACCCGCACATGGGTGCGCCCGTCGTCCAGATGGCGCAGCGCGATGACTCGCATTCCATAGTCCGTTTCCTCGACCTCGATCTCGGGGCGCGGGTAGTCGCGCAGAAGCTGGGTCATCGGGATCTCGGTATTCGCCGCCTTGTCGCGGAACTGTTTACCGTAGCCGTCGGACGGGTCTTCGTCCTCCAGAAACCGATGCAGGAACGAAGCGTGCGCGGGGTCGATGCCCACTTCAAGCGCCTGAAGCCAGTTACACTCCCATAGCCCCTTGAAGGCAAAAACATGGCTGTCGGGCGCCCGGAAACAGTCAAAGTTCGGGAACGGCGGCGGAACGCCCGGCCCCATGTAGGCAAAAACGATTCCGTTCCGTTCTTCAACGGGATAGGAGGTGGTCTTGATGTTCTCATGCATCTTCGAGCCTTCCGGCTCGCCGGGTTGGTCGACGCATTGCCCGGTCCGGTCGAAGTGCCAGCCGTGGAACGGGCAGCGCAGCCCGTTGTCCTCGAGCCGCCCGTAACACAGGTCCGACCCACGATGCGGACAGTGCCGGTCGATCAGGCCCAACTCGCCCTCGGAATCGCGAAACAGGACCAGTTCCTCGCCCAGAAGCGTGACGGGCACCACGGGCCGCTTGCCCGCCAACTCGTCGCTCAGCGCGGCAGGCTGCCAATACCGGCGCAGCACCTCGCCCGCAGGCGTTCCCGGCCCGACTCGCGTGATGGTGTCGTTGAGTTGCTGGCTTATCATGGTGCCTCCCTGCCGATCGTTCGCGGCGCAATGGTTACAGGGTTTGACCGGAAGGACAAATGCTTTGACCATGGCAGCACGCAGCGGGAGGGTTCGCGAATGTGGAAAGCCTTGGTCGTCGCCTGTGCCACCTGGCCGGGCGCAGCCCTTGCCGATTGGGTGCCGGTCGCGCCGATGCCCGCGCCGGCGCAGGAAATCTATGGCGACACGCATGACGGCCTGTTCTACACGCTCGGCGGCTTCGACGACCGGGGCCGCCCGACCGACGCCGCGCGGGCTTACGATCCGCTGGCGGATGCGTGGCGCGACCTGCCGCCCCTTCCCGCGCCGCGCCACCATGTCGGCGTATCGGTCGTCGGCGACACGCTGTTCGCGCTCGGCGGGTTTCAGGGTGTTCCGCCGGTCTGGGCGGCGGTGGACGAGGTTCTGGCCTTCGACCTGACGGAGGGTGCGTGGCGGGATGCGCCGCCCCTGCCCGTGCCGCGCGGCGAGCATGTGAGCGCGGTGGTCGGCGGCAAGATCCACGTGATCGGCGGGCGGGTTCCCCGGCGCGACGGGGCGGATCGGTTCGAACACCACGCCGACACCGCCCGGATGGACGTCTTCGACCCTGTCGCGGGCCGGTGGACACGCGGGCCGGATGCCCCCACGGCCCGCAACAGCGCCGCAGGCGGCGTGATAGACGGGCGCATCCATGTGGTCGGCGGGCGACAGTTCGGCGCGGACGGCCAAATCCGCAATGTCGCTATGCACGAGGTATTCGACCCCGCCACGGGCGCATGGGACACCCGTGCGCCGATGCCCGAGGCACAAGGCGGCCTGTCCGCCGCCGTCTTGAACGGAAAGCTTTATGCGTTCGGCGGCGAGGTCTTCGTCCCACGCCCGAGCGTGTTCGCCGAAAGCTGGGTCTACGACCCCGACACCGACACCTGGTCGCCCCTGCCCGATCTGCGAACGCCCCGCCACGGCACGACCGCCGCCGCCCTGGACGGCGCGCTTTTCGTCTTCGGCGGCGCAACGGTCGCGGGCTTCGGCGCGGTCGCGACGGTCGAGCGGCTGGAACCGTAGCGGCATTTCGATGTGGGGGAGTGGTGGGCGACCCTGGAATCGAACCAGGCATGGGTCTCCCCGGCGGAGTTACAGTCCGCTGCCGCACCTTGCAGCTCGTCGCCCGAACCGGGGTTGCCCCCGGCGCGTGGGGGGCTGATTACCTGTGCGCCCCTGACCCGTCAAGCCGAAAATCCCTTGCACTCGGCCCCGGTGGCTGCGCATTGTCCGGGCCTGTCGAAACAGGGGTGCGCGCGTGTCGAAGAAACCGAAATGGGTGGTCGAAAAAGAGAAGTCCAAGAGGGCTGCGGCGGCGGAAACCGTATGGCTTTTCGGTCTGCATGCGGTGCGCGACGCGCTGGTGAACCCGCGCCGCGACAAACTGCGACTCGTCGTCACCAAAAACGCTGCCGACAAGTTGGCCGACGCCATCGCCACGGGCGGGATCGAGCCCGAAGTGGCGGACCCGCGCAAGTTTCCCGTTCCGCTCGACCCCGGTTCGGTCCATCAGGGTGCCGCGCTCGAAGTCAAACCGCTCGACTGGGGCCGGCTGGAGGAAGTCTGCATGGGGGACGGCGACCGGCCGCCCGTCGTCGTCCTGCTCGACCGCGTGACCGATCCGCACAACGTGGGCGCGATCCTGCGCTCGGCCGAGGTGTTCGGTGCCCGCGCCGTGATCGGCACCAAGCACCATTCGGCACCCGAAACCGGCGCTCTCGCCAAGACCGCATCCGGCGCGCTCGAACGGCAGCCTTATCTGCGCGTCACGAACCTCGCCGACGCGATGGGGACGCTCAAGGACATGGGCTACACCGTTCTGGGCCTTGCCGGAGAAGCCGATGACGACATCGCCGACGCGCTCGCCCCGCTTTCGGGACACGCCGTCGCTCTGGTGATGGGGGCCGAGGGGCCGGGGCTGCGCCAGAAAACCCGTGAAACCTGCAATGCGCTGGTGAAAATCCCCTTCGCCGCCGAGTTCGGATCGCTGAACGTGTCCAACGCCGCCGCCGTCTCGCTCTATGCCGTCACGCGGGCACAGGGCGTTGCGCCACGGCCCTGATCGGCGCAGACTGCCCTCATGACCATCCCGCGTTTCCTGGCCCTCGCGGCCCTGCCCGTCACGCTCGCCGCCTGCGCGCCGCAGACGGACGAGGCCCCGCTCGTCGATATGGCGAACCCCGCTTCGGTTCATTGCGGCAGTATCGGCGGCGAGACCGTCATCAAGGACGGGCCGGACGGTCAGACCGGCTATTGCCGCCTTCCAGATGGGCAAATGGTCGATGAATGGGCACTCTATCGGGACGCGCAGACCGGCTGACCGCGAAGGGTCGGCCAATTCCCGCCGAATGCTCCCATCCTTTCACAGATTCTTTATTCACCCTTTTTCTGCGGTGGGCGCATCATATGTGTCATGGCGAGACCGGGTGGTGGAACGCCCGCAATCTCACTTCACTGTCCCTCGTTCCACAAACTGCGCCCGGGTCCCCTTCCGGGCGCTTTTTTTTGGCCCCGCAGCGCCATCGCGCCGCCGCGACCGAATGACCGCTTTCCTCCAACTCCGCTTGGGATACTGTCGCGCCATGACACAGAGCTATTCAGACGAATTCATCTCCCGCATCCTGACAGACACCAAGACCATCGCCGTCGTCGGCTGGTCGCCGAACGAGGCCCGCCCGTCGAACCGGGTCGCCCGGTTTCTGTCCGCCAAGGGCTACCGCGTGATCCCGGTGAACCCCGGTCAGGCCGGGCAGGAGGCGCTTGGCGAAACGGTCGTCGCCTCGCTCTCCGACATTCCCCGCGACTGGCCCGTCGACATGGTCGACATCTTCCGCCGCTCGGACGCCGTTGGGCCGGTGGTGGACGAGGCGCTCGAGGCGCTCCCCGCCCTCAAATTCATCTGGATGCAGCTGGGCGTGGTGAACGAAGATGCCGCCGCCGCCGCCCGCGCGGCAGGGATCGACGTGGTGATGGACCGCTGCCCCGCCATCGAATACCCGCGCCTCCTTGGCTGATCGGCTGGCGCCGGGCGACCTGTTCGTCACGACGCGCAAGAAACCGGACCCGGACGAGGTGGCCGACGCGCAAGGGATCGCGCACCGCTTCGCCCTGCCCTTCGCCGAACGCGCGGGCCGCTCCATCGCCCATCATGCGCGTGAAACCGGGCGCCCGGTGGGGCTGGTGGTCAAGCGTGAGGCGATCACCGTCGTTCGGGGCAGCCGCCGCTTGGGATTTCACCCCAATCTCGCCGCCCGCCGCGCGGGCGATGCGGGCCGTACCGACCATTTCATCGCCTCGTCCGGGATCGGACCCGGCGACCATGTGCTCGACTGCACCTGCGGCATGGGCGCGGACGCGATCGTCGCTGCGCAGACGGTCGGCCCCGCGGGCCGCGTCGTCGCGCTCGAGGCAGACCCGATCCTCGCCCTCATCGTCGCACGCGGCCTTGCCCGATATGACGCGGCGCCGGCCCTGATCCCCGCCATGCGCCGAATCGAACACGTCGCCGCCCACGCCGAGACGTTCCTCGCGGCCCAGCCCGACAACAGTTTCGACGTCGTCGCGCTGGACCCGATGTTCGCTTGGCCGCAGGACGGCGCGCATGGGCTCGACCTCGTCCGTCTTTTTGCGTCCGACTGGTCGCCCAGCCCAGCAACCATAAAACACGCCGCCCGCGTCGCCCGCCGCGCGGTCGTCATGGCCGACGGCGCCCCCGGCCCACGCCTCACCGCGCTCGCCGTCCCGATCGTCAGCCGCGACCGCCGCCGCTGGTGGGGCCGGATCGACTGCACGTCCTGATCTTCTTCGTTTTTCAAATACTTCGGAGAGCGCGAGAGGCTGGCCTCTCGCACGGGTCGGGGTGGGCGCAAGCCCGGCCCGATCCGTCTACCGCGATGCCTTTTCGGCAATCCCCGACGTGCCTTCCCGGCGATCGAGCTCCGCCAGCACATCCCCGAACGGCACATCGCGGGCGGCCAGCATGACGAGCAGATGGTAAAGCACATCCGCCGCCTCGGAGGTCAGCTTTTCCCGGTCGCCCTTCACCGCCTCGATGATCGCCTCGACCGCCTCTTCCCCGAATTTCTCGGCGCATTTTTCCGGCCCGCGGGCCAGCAATGCGGCGGTCCAGCTGTCGCGCGGGTTCACGCCCCGGCGTTTCTCGATGGTTTCGGCAAGTCGGTCCAGCGCGCTCATTCGATCCTCATGGGGATGCCCGCGGCGGCCATGTGCTCCTTGGCCTCGCGGATGGTGAAATCACCGAAGTGAAAGATCGACGCGGCCAGCACGGCGCTCGCCCCGCCTTCCGTCACGCCCTCGACGAGATGGTCGAGCGTGCCGACGCCGCCCGAGGCGATGACCGGCACGTCCACCGCATCCGAAATGGCGCGGGTGAGCGGCAGGTTGAAGCCCGCGCGCGTGCCGTCGCGGTCCATCGAGGTGAGCAGGATTTCCCCGGCCCCCTTCGCGACAACCGTCTTCGCGAATTCGACCGCGTCGATGCCGGTCGGTTTGCGCCCGCCGTGGGTGAAGATCTCCCACCCGCCGCCCGCGACCGTCTTGGCGTCGATGGCGCAGACGATGCATTGCGAACCGAAGCGTTCGGCGGCCTCGGCGATCACGTCGGGGTTGGCCACGGCGGCGGAGTTGAAGCTGACCTTGTCGGCCCCCGCGAGCAAAAGCGCGCGCACGTCCTCATGCGTGCGCACCCCGCCACCCACGGTCAACGGCATGAAGCACTGCTCGGCCGTGCGCCGGACCAGATCGAACATCGTCCCCCGGTTCTCATGCGTCGCGTGAATGTCGAGAAAGCACAACTCGTCCGCCCCAGCGGCGTCATAGGCCTTGGCGGCCTCCACCGGGTCGCCCGCGTCCCGCAGATCGACGAAATTGACGCCCTTGACCACGCGGCCATCGGCCACGTCGAGGCAAGGTATGATGCGGGTCTTGAGCATGTGCCCTCCGGGGATCGTCGCGGTCGGAATAGACGGTTTGCCCCGGCTTTGCCAGTGGCGGCTTGCGCCCGCGCGCGCCCCACGTCAGGGTCCGCGCAAAGGGAGGACGGCTGATGGACAACTTCGCGACATATCCCTCGCTCGCCGGGCGCGCCGTGGTGGTCACGGGCGGGGCCAGCGGGATCGGGGCCGAGATCGTGCGGGGCTTCGCCGCCCAAGGGGCCAAAGCGGGCTTCATCGACCGCGACCGCGACGCCGGACTGGCGCTCGCAGGCGAACTCGGCGCAAACGTCACCTTTGCCGAGGCCGACCTCACCGACATCGATGCGCTCCGCGCTGCCATCGCCACGCTCGAGGCCGCGAACGGCCCCGCCCGCGTGCTGGTCAACAACGCCGCGCGCGACGATCGGCATGACTGGCGCGACGTGACCCCCGAATACTGGGACGAGCGGATGGAGACCAACCTGCGCCACGCCTTCTTCGCCATTCAGGCGGTCGCCCCCGGCATGGCGGCGGCGGGTGGCGGCAGCATTGTGAACATGGGCTCCAACTCCTGGCACGAAACCGTCGGCAACTTTCCGGCCTACGCGACTGCCAAGGCCGGGATCGAAGGGCTCACGCGCACGATGGCGCGCGACCTTGGCCCGGATGGCATCCGCGTGAACACGGTCGTGCCCGGCTGGATCATGACCGAGCGGCAGAAGACACTCTGGCTCACCCCCGAAGGCGAGGCCAAGCACCGCGAAGCACAATGTCTGCCCGAGATGATCGACCCGGTCTGGGTCGCGCGCATGGTCCTGTTCCTCGCCTCGGAGGACAGCCGGATGTGCACGGCGGGCGCCTATCCCGTCACCGCAGGCTCGATGTAGCCTCAGCCCGCATCCGGGTCATAAAGGTCGGTCTGAATCCATTCACCGTTCAGATGAATGTCCATGGTGTAAAGCGGCCCCGGCCCGATGTTCTTGAACTTATGCGGCGTATTGGCGGGGGCCATGGCCACGTCTCCCTCGCCTGCCTCAAACGTCTCGTCCCCGACGGTGAACATCGCCCTGCCGGACTTCACCACGAAGATCTCGTCGTAAGGATGGACGTGCAGGACGGGGCCGGACCCGACTTCGTCGAACCGGGCGAAGAGGACGAAAGTATCTGTGCCCAACGCCTCGGACGACACGCTGCCGGACCACGGGCCGTTACGATGCGCACCGTCCCCGGCGCGGATCAGGACGGGCGGGCGATTTGGCGCACGGGTGGCTTTCGTCGACATGGCATCCTCCTCTCCCCGCAGATTATGGGTCGGGCCGCGCCGTGCCAGCGAAAAAGCGTCAGGCCTTCAGAACCGCGAGCGCCTCGGCCAGATCAATGGCGCCGTCGTAGAGCGCGCGGCCCGAAATCGCGCCGTTCAGCGGCGCACCGCAGGACTTGAGCGCGCGCAGATCGTCGAGCGACGAGACGCCGCCGGACGCGATCACCGGGATCGACACGGCATTGCCCAGCGCGGCGGTGGCTTCGACGTTCGGGCCCTGCATCGCCCCGTCCCGGTTGATGTCGGTATAGATGATCGCGGCAACGCCCGCGTCCTCGAAAGACTTGGCGAGGTCGGTGACCTCGACATCCGTCTCCTCGGCCCAGCCTTTCGTCGCGACCTTGCCGCCGCGCGCGTCGATGCCCACGGCCACCTTGCCGGGAAACGCGCGCGCCGCGTCGCGCACCAGATCGGGGTTTTCCACGGCGACCGTGCCGAGGATCACGCGCGACAGACCCTTGTCGATCCATGTCTCGATGGTCGCCATGTCGCGGATGCCGCCGCCCAGTTGCGCGGGCACCGAGATCGCGGACAGGATCGCTTCGACCGCCGCCGCGTTGACCGGCGCGCCCGCGAAAGCGCCGTTCAGATCGACCAGATGTATCCACTCGCACCCCGCCGCTTCGAACGCCTTGGCCTGCGCCGCCGGGTCGTCGTTGAACACCGTCGCGGCCTCCATCTCGCCGCGCAACAGGCGCACGCACTGGCCGTCTTTGAGGTCGATGGCGGGATAGAGGATCATGGCGGCTCCGGGTCGCTGGAAGGGTCAGATTGATCTGGGGGCATTAAACATGCGTAGCCCCCAACGACAAGACAGGCGGAACATCCGCGCCGAACCGTTCGTTCGGCACACATTGGGGCGGCAGACATTGCTACAGAGGACGGACAACATGAATACGCATTTCCTGAAACCGCTCGCCACCGCCGCGGCCCTCGCCCTGTCGGGCGGCGCCGCCCATGCCGACACCGGGTTGTCCGGCACATGGCGCACAGCCACCTATAACGGCGACTATGCCTTCGTCCGCTTCGGCCCCTGCTCGGGCAAGATCTGCGGCGTCGTGACCCGCACCTTCGGCCCCGACGGCGAGATCGAGGGCGGATCGCTTGGCAAGACCATCGTGATCAACATGGAGCCGGTCGGCGGCGGCCAGTTCGAAGGCGGGCGCATCCGCAGGCCCGACACCGGGCAATCCGCGCCACTGAAGCTCAAGGTCAACGGCGGCACCATGACCGTGTCGGCCTGTCTCGGCCCGCTCTGCCGCAATGAGACGTGGAACCGCGTGCAATAAGCGGCGCGCCGCCGGCACGATCGAGAGTTGGCTTCACGTCAATGTTGTATTGGCGTGAGACTTCATGGACGATGCCCGAAACAGGGAGGATTCCATGAATAAACTCGCACTCGCCGCCGCGTTCGCCGTGATAGGTCTGCCCGCACTGGCCCAGGATGCCGCCTTCGGCATCTGGAAAACCCAGATCGACGACGGCGCCTATGCCCATGTGACGATGAAGCAATGCGGCCAGAAGGTCTGCGGTTTTATCACGCGCACGTTCAACTCGTCCGGCGAATACCAGTCGCCCAACATCGGCAAGCCCATCGTCATCAACATGGAGCCGAAGGGGGGTGGCGCCTATGAAGGCAGCGTGTGGCGCCCGTCCAACGACAAGATCTACATCGGCAAGATGCAGGTGAACGGCAACGCGCTGTCGCTCAAGGGCTGTGTCGCGGGCGGCCTTCTGTGTGCCAACCAGAACTGGACCCGCATCCAGTGATGTCGCCGCGGGCTTGCGCCCGCGCCGATCCGTTGGGGGAGGCCAGCCTCCCCCAAACCCCCTCCCAGGTATTTTCGGACCAGAGAAGGTCAGGGGCGCCAATCGAGGAAATTGGCGATGAGCATCAGCCCGATGGCCTGTGATTTTTCCGGGTGGAACTGGGTGCCGACCATGTTGTCGCGGCCGACGATGGCCGTGATCTCTTCGCCGTAATCGCAATAGGCCAGCCGGTGCGCCGGGTCCGCCACGCGGAAGTGGTAGGAATGGACGAAATAGGCGTGATCGCCCGTCCCGATCCCGTCCAGCACCGGGTGGGGGTTGTCGATCACCAGATCGTTCCAGCCCATGTGCGGCACCTTCTTGTCCGATCCCGGCTCGATATGCACCACGTCGCCGCCGATCCAGTCGAACCCGTCCGTCTCGGAATACTCAAGCCCGCGGGTCGCCAGCATCTGCATTCCAATGCAGATACCCATGAAGGGCACGCCGCGCTCGAACACCGCGCGCTCCATCGCCTCATAGATGCCGCGATGGTCAAAAAGCGCCTGTTTGCAGGCTGGAAAGGCCCCGTCGCCGGGCAATACGATCCGGTCCGCCGATGCGACGAGATGCGGGTCCGAGGTGACGATGACGTCCCCCGCCCCCACCTCGCGCGCCATGCGCTGAAACGCCTTTTCGGCGGAGTGCAGGTTGCCGCTTTCGTAGTCGATCAGGGCCGTGACCACGTCACAGCGCCCCTTTGGTCGACGGCACCGCATCGGCCTTGCGCGGGTCGGTCTCGACCGCGACGCGCAGCGCCCGCGCCACCGCCTTGAACGCGGCCTCGGCGATGTGGTGGCTGTTGAACCCGTGCAGGCGATCGACGTGGAGCGTGATGCCGCCGTTGCCGGAGAATGCCGTGAAGAATTCGCGCACCAGTTCGGTGTCGAACGTGCCGATCTTCGGCGTCGGAATATCGACGTTCCACACCAGATAGGGCCGTCCCGACAGGTCCAGAGCGGCGCGCACCTGCGCGTCATCCATCGGCAAGTGACACGCGCCGTAACGCACAATGCCCTTCTTGTCGCCCAATGCCTCGCGCAGGGCCTGACCCAGCGCGATCCCCGTATCCTCGACCGTGTGGTGGTCGTCGATGTGGTAATCGCCCTTGGCCCGGATCGTCATGTCGATCAGCGAATGGCGCGACAACTGGTCGAGCATGTGGTCGAAGAACCCCACGCCCGTGTCGTTGTCATAGGTCCCGGTGCCGTCGAGGTCGATCTCGACGGTGATCTCGGTTTCGGCCGTAGACCGGCTCACCTTCGCTTTGCGCATGTCGCAAACTCCAATGGTCTCGCGGCCTTATAGACAGGCACCCCCGTCGTGAAAAGCCACGGTCCCTCTTCTCTGTTTCAAAAATACTTCGGGGAGGTCTGGAGGGGCAGCGCCCCTCCAGCGGATCGGATGGGCGCACGCCCATTCGAAACTCTATCCCGCCGCCTCGATCCACGCCCGGATGATCGCGCGTTCCTCGGGTTCCATATAGGTGATGTTGGCCGGCGGCATCGCATCCGTCAGGCCCGCGTGAATGTAGATGCGCTGCGCTTCGGCGGCGATGTCGGCGGGCGTTTCCAGCACCACGCCCTTCGGCGCGGTCGCGATCCCGTCCCACCCCGGCTCGCGCGCGTGACACATCGAACACCGACCCTGCACGACCCAGAGCACGTCCTCGAATTCCGCGACGCTGGCGTAACGCTCTTCATGCGGCGTCAGCGCCCGCGCCTCGCTCTCGTCATAGGTGTCGGCCTGCGTGCCCAGCGTCGAAAGCCAGACCGCCCCCAGAAACAGAAGCGCCGTCACCAGCCACGTCCACCACAGGTTGCCCTTGTGGGCGTGATGCGTGTTGAAGAAATGCCGGATCGTCACCCCCATCAGGAACACGAGGCCCGCGATCACCCAGTTATAGGTCGACGCGAAGGCCAGCGGGTAGTGGTTGGACAGCATCAGGAAGATGACCGGAAGCGTGAGGTAGTTGTTGTGGGTCGACCTGAGCTTGGCGATCTTTCCGTATTTCGGATCGGGCGCTTTCTTCGCGATCAGGTCTTTCACCACGATCCGCTGGTTCGGCATGATGATGAAGAACACGTTGGCGGTCATGATCGTGGCCGTGAACGCGCCCAGGTGGATCATGACGGCACGGCCCGTGAAGATCTGGTTGTAGCCCCAGCCCATCACCATGAGCAGGACGAACAGCAGAAGCATGAGCAGCGTCGGACGCTCGCCCAGCGGGGATTTGCACAGGAAATCGTAGACGATCCAGCCGACCGTCAGCGAGGCCGCCGAGATCAGGATCGCGACCACGGGCGACAGGTCCATCTTGGCCGCGTCGATCAGGTACATCTCGGACCCGGCCCAATAGACCAGCATCAACAGTGCGGCCCCCGACAGCCATGTCGAATAGCTTTCCCATTTGAACCACGTCAGTTCGTCCGGCATCCGCGCGGGGCTGACGAGGTATTTCTGGATGAAATAGAACCCGCCCCCGTGGACCTGCCACGCCTCGCCGTTCACGCCGGAGCGGCGGTCGGTCGAGGGGCGCAGGCCGAGGTCGAGCGCGATGAAATAGAAAGACGAGCCGATCCACGCGATCGCCGTGACGACATGCAGCCAGCGCACCGCGAATTCGAGCCAGTCGAGAATGATGATCCCGTACACGACCTAGCTCCCCCGATACGTCGAATAACCGTAGGGCGAGAGGAGGAGCGGCACGTGATAGTGGCATTCCTCGTCCATCCCGAACCGGATCGGGATCTGATCCAGAAACAACGTCTCGCCCTCGGCTGCGCCCGTCCGGCGCAGATAGTCGCCCGCAAAGAAGATCAGCTCATAGGTGCCGGTCTTGAATTTGCTTTCCGGCAGGATCGGGCCGTCGGTCCGCCCGTCCGCATTCGTCACCGCCGTCGCGATCTTCTTGTGGGAATTGCCCGAGACGCGGTAGAGCGCGATCTCGATCCCGGCGGCAGGGGTGCCCCGTGCCGTGTCCAGCACGTGAGTCGTAAGGTATCCGCTCATTTTTTCGTCTTGTCCCATCGTCTGCGGGTGATGTTCTGGCCAAACCCGCGTGCTTACAATGGCTTGAGTGAAAGGCGTTTCCAATCCCTTCACAAGGGAATATCCATTCGAAGGTGTTTTTGCTCAAATTTGGGGCAGCGTTGACCGTCCGGTGACGATAAGGGGCAGCCGATGATAAGATATCCACGCAATCTTCGCGGCTACGGCCCGACCACGCCGGATCCGATGTGGCCGAACGGGGCCCGGATCGCGGTGCAATTCGTGGTGAACTACGAAGAAGGCGGCGAAAACAACGTCCTGCACGGCGACGCGGCGTCCGAGGCGTTCCTGTCCGAGATCATCGGGGCCGCGCCCTGGCCCGGCCAGCGCCACTGGAACATGGAATCGAACTACGACTACGGCGCGCGGGCCGGGTTCTGGCGGCTCCACCGGCTGTTCACAGGGGCCGGGATCAAGCCGACGGTCTACGGCGTGGCCACGGCGCTCGCCCGTTCGCCGGAACAGGTCGCGGCGATGGTCGGGGCGGAGTGGGAAATCGCCTCCCACGGCCTCAAATGGGTCGAGCACAAGGACATGCCTGAAGCGGAGGAACGCGCGGCCATAGACGAGGCCATACGCCTGCACACCGAAGTCGTCGGCACCCCGCCCGAAGGCTGGTATACGGGCCGCTGTTCGATGAACACCGTGCGACTGGCCGCCGAAACCGGGCAACTGGCCTATGTCTCGGACACGATCGACGACGACCTGCCCTATTGGTTGCGCGTGGGCGAACGCGACCAGCTCGTCATCCCCTACACGATGGACGCGAACGACATGCGCTTCGCAACCGCGCAGGGGTTCAACACGGGCGAGCACTTCTTCACCTATCTCAAGGACAGTTTCGACGCGCTTTATGCCGAGGGGCTGGCGGGCGCGCCCAAGATGATGTCGGTCGGACTGCATTGCCGGATCGTCGGCCGACCGGGCCGCGTGATGGGTCTGAAAAAATTCATCGACTACATCCAGAGCTTCGAAGGCGTCTGGACCCCGCGCCGCATCGACATCGCCCGCCATTGGGCCGACGCGCATCCGCCGGTTACACAAATCGAACCTCATACATGGGAAAAAACGGATTTCGTCGCGCAGTTCGGCGGAATTTTCGAACATTCCTGCTGGATCGCGGAACGCGCGTGGGAGATGGAGCTGGGCCCGGCCCATGACAGTGCCATCGGTCTGCACAGCGCCCTCGCCCGCGTGTTCCGGTCGGCCAGCCACGAGGAACGGCTGGGCGTGCTGAACGCTCACCCCGACCTCGCCGGCAAACTCGCCGCCGCCAAGCGGCTCACAGCCGAAAGCACGTCGGAACAGGCGAGCGCCGGACTGGATGCGCTGACCGACGCGGAACGCGCGGACTTCACCCGGCTCAATACCGACTATGTCGAAAAGCACGGCTTTCCCTTCATCATCGCGGTGCGCGACCACGACAAACAGGGCATCCTGAACGCCTTCACGCGGCGGGTCGAGAACGACACCGAGACGGAATTCACTGAAGCCTGCAAACAGGTCGAACGCATCGCGCTCCTGCGGCTGAAGGAAAAACTCGGGTGAGTCGCACGATCACGGCCCGCCCCCTCACCGCCCAAGCCTTCGCGCCCTATGGCGACGTGCTCGACACGGCAGGCGACCCCGACAAAATCATCAATCAGGGCATGTGCGGCCGCTACCACGACCGCGCAACGCTCGACTTCTCGGACGGACGCGCGGGCGTGAGCCTGTTCAAGGCCGAGCCGCGCGCGCTCCCCTACACGCTCGATCTGGTGGAGCGTCACCCGGACGGGTCGCAATGCTTCGTGCCGATGTCGATGACCTCGTTCCTCGTCATCGTGGCCCCGGACATGGACGGCACGCCCGGCACGCCAGACGCCTTTCTCACCGCCCCCGGACAGGCGATCAACTTTCACCGGGGTACCTGGCACGGCGTCCTCACCCCGCTTGAGGCCCCCGGCCTTTTCGCCGTGATCGACCGGATCGGGGCGGGTGCCAACCTCGAAGAACATCACTTCGACACGCCCTGGACCGTTACGGCCTGACCCCGCCCCCTTCTTCGTTTCAAAAAACCTCGGGAGGGTGCGGGAGGGCAGCGCCCTCCCGCCTGGGTCGACGTGGGCGCAGCCCACGGCGAAACCCATAAAAAACGCCCCCGGCCGGAACCGGGGGCGCCATTCAACAATCAGGCGGGGTCAGGAGAATTCGATCCCGTCGTCCACCATCGGCAGGTGCATCACCCGCTTGCCCATCGCGTCGTAGATCGCGTTCGCGACCGCCGGACCTGCGGGCGGCAGACCCGGCTCGCCGATGCCCGTGGGCGCCTCGCTCGACTGAACGATATGCACTTCGATCTTGGGCATGTCCGAGATCCTCAGCGGCTCGTAATCGGGGAAGTTCGACTGATCGACTTCGCCGTCCGTGAAGGTGATCTTCTGGCGCATGACGTGGGACAGGCCATAGCCGATCGCCCCCTCGACCTGCGCGCGGATCACGTCCGGGTTCACCGGCACGCCGCAGTCCACGGCGGCCACGATGCGCTCGATCTTCACCTTGCCGTCGGTGACCGACACTTCGGCCACCTGCGCCACATGGGTGTTGAAGCTCTTGTGCACCGCGACGCCACGGCCCCAGCCTTCGGGCATGTCGCCGCCCCAGCCCGCCTTTTCGGCGGCGAGGTTCAGGACACCCAGCGACCGTGGGGCATTCGCCAGCAGGTCTTGCCGGAACTCCACCGGATCGCGGCCCGCGGCTTCGGCGGCCATGTCCATGGCGACCTCCATCGCGTAGCCGGAGTGCGAATGTCCGACCGAGCGCCACCAGAGCATCGGCACCGCCGTCTCCATGTCGTGAAGCGTCACGTCCATGTTCGGGATGGCGTATTCCGTGTCCGCGACGCCCTCGACCGAGAACAGGTCGACGCCGTTCACGATCACCGCCTCGCCCATCGGCGTGCCCTTGAAGATCGACTTGTTGGCCATGATCGAATGCCAGCCGACGAGGTTGCCGTCGGCATCCACGCCCGCGCGCACCCGGTGTTTGGTCATCGGGCGATAGTAACCGCCGCGCACGTCGTCTTCACGCGACCAGACCAGCTTGACCGGGCGGCCATCGCCCAGCGCCATCGCGGCCATCGTCGCCTCGACCTCGTAATCCGAGGTGAAGTTGGCCCGACGCCCAAACGACCCGCCCGCATAGACGGTCTCAATCGAAGTGTTCTCCGGCCCGACGCCCGAGACGGCCCCGACCGCGCCCTGCGTCACCGTGTGGAACTGGCAGCCGTCCCAGCACTGGGCCTTGCCGTCCTTGATCTGGACGACACTGTTCAGGGGCTCCATCGGCGCGTGTGCGAGGAACGGGAAGTGGAACTCCGCCTCGATGGTCTTGGCCGCACCTTCGAGCGCCCCTGCGGTGTCGCCTTCGGCCTTGGCCGCCAGACCCTCGGCCCGGTCGAGCGCGGTGGCATATTCCGCCTCCATCTCGTCCGAGGAGCGGGTCTCGGCATTCGAGAAGTCCCACTCGGTCGTCAGCGCCTCGCGCCCCTTCATCGCGGCCCATGTGTTCGTGGCATAGACCACCACGCCCATCGGGATCTGCTTGACGTCCACGACGCCCTCGACCTCCATCGCCGCCGACGCGTCGAACGAGGCGAGCGTGCCGCCGAACTTGGGCGACCGCTGGAGCACGGCAAAGACGACACCCTCGGGCATCACGTCCATCGCGAAGGTAGCGGTGCCGGTGGTCTTGGCGTTGCTGTCCTTGCGCGGCAGCTTGTCGGCGCCGATCTTGGTAAAGGCGCTCGGGTCCTTGAGTTGCGGGTTCGGGGACGCGCCCTCGGGCACGAGGCCGACCAGATCGCCGAAGGACGCGCTGTTCGAGCCGTGGCTTACCATGCCGTCCTTCACCTCGATCTCGCCCGCATCGACGCCCCATTCGGCGGCGGCGGCCTGAACCAGCAGCGATTTCGCGGCGGCCCCGGCTTCACGATACTGCATGTAGCTGTTGGCGATGGCGGTGGAGCCGCCCGAGCCCTGAACGCCCATGAGGGTGTTCATGTAGGTCGCGGTATCGGCGGGGGCGAATTCGATGTCCACGTCGTCCCAGTTCGCATCGAGCTCTTCGGCCAGCAGCGTGGACAGCCCGGTCGAGGTGCCCTGCCCCATCTCGAAATGCTTCAGGACGACCGTGACCTTGCCATCCGGCGCGATCTTGACGAAGGGGTTCGGCATGAACGCACCGCCATGCGCGGCGGCCCAGCTGCCCTTGGCGTTCAGCCCGACGACCATCGCGGCCGAGGCCGCGGTTGCGCCCTGCAAGAAGGCGCGGCGTGTGGTCTTGATGTTCATATCAGGCCTCCATCCGCTTCGACGCTTCGTGGATCGCGGCCCGGATACGCGTATAGGTCGCGCAGCGGCAGACGTTGCCCCACATGTAGCTGTCGATGTCTTCGTCCGTCGGCTTGGCGTTCTCGGTCAGAAGGCCGACCGCCGACATGATCTGGCCCGACTGGCAGTAGCCGCATTGCACGACGTCCAGATCGGCCCAGGCCGACTGCACCGCCGCGGCGACGTCGGAGTTCAGGCCCTCGATCGTCGTGATCTCGGCCCCTTCGAGGTCGCCCACCTGCGCCTGACAGGAGCGTGTCGGCTCGCCGTCGACATGCACGGTGCAGGCCCCGCAGGAGGCCACGCCGCAGCCGAACTTGGTTCCGGTCATGCCGAGCACGTCCCGGATGGCCCAGAGAAGCGGCATGTCGGGCGGCGCCTCGACACTCTTCTCCTCGCCGTTGATTTTCAGTGTGATCGCCATGTTGTCCTCCCTGACGCCTTTGGCTGTTCGCTAATCGGCTGGCCCGGTGGCGCCTCTCGCGGGCGCGCGTGGCCGGGTCACTGGGAATAGATTACTCACAGGTTTCGGTTTCGGGAAAGCGAGGGCTGTGTGCCGCAACGGGCCGCGCGGTGAAAAGCTTGGGAAAATCCGTCAACCAATTCGCTGTATTGGCCGGGACAATGCGGATCAGGCCAGCCGGGCCACGCCCCCCATCCCCCGGATGCGCCAGTAGAGCCAGCCGACCACCACGAGGTTCAGGGCCGCGAACAGCGCGGCGAGGCCATAGGCGATGGCGTAGTCCGCCGTCAGATCGTAGAGCAGGCCGCCCATGTAGCCGCCATTGGCGTGACCGAACCAGCCGAACATCGTCACCATGCCCATCGCATAGCCGCGCCGCGACGGCGGGGTGTGGGCCGCGAGCGTTGTGAGCACGCCGGTCATGACGCCTGCGTATCCGAAGCCGTAGATCGGCGCGTAGAGGTAGAAGGCCGACAGGTCGTTGATCAGGATGAACCCGTAGATCAGTAGCGCCATCCAAGCGGTCGCCGCCATGTAGGCGGGGATGGCCCCGATGATATCCGCGAACTTCCCGAACGCGACGCGCCCGACGATGCCGACCATGAGCATCAGGAAGATGACGCCGCCCGCCTCGTCCGCCGTGAAGCCGCAGCCCTGAATGTAGGGGACGAGGTGCATGAGCGGGACCGACATGCAGGTGCAGCACAGAAAAATCGCAAGGCACATGGTCGGCACGACGAGGCGAATGGGGGGATAGCCGCTTTCGTCCGGTGCCTGCGCCGATGCCCCGGCGGTGGCGACCGGGCGCAGGAGAAGCGCAAGCGGGATCAGCAGCACCAGCATCGCCCCGCCGGTCAGCGCGAGCGCGCCGGAAACGCCCACCGACTTTATGAGGATCGCCGAGGCGAACGGCACGCCGCCCTGCCCCAGAGCCTGCCCCGCCGAGGCGATGCCCAGCGCGAGCCCCGCGCCCACGGGGAACCATTTCCCGACGATGGACATGACCGGGGCGAAGATAGCCGATGCGCCGAAGAACCCGGCAAGGAACATGAGCGCGTAGTAATGCCAGAGCGTGGCGGCGAGAGACGAGGCGAGGTAGGCCAGACCCATGACGCTCACCCCGATCAGAACCACGGGTCGCGTGCCGATCCGGTCGGCGAGCATCCCCATCATCATCCCGCCCAGCGCCATGCCGAGGATGCCGGCCACGTTGATGAGGGAGATATCGCCGCGCTCCCAGCCGTGCGCCTCTTCCAAGGGCACGACGTAGGCCGACATGCCGTTGACGATCGAACCCATGGCAAGCGCGAGGATCAGGGCCGAGGCGGCCACGACCACCCAGCGATAGGGATGCAATCCGGTGTCCATCGCTGTCTTTGCCCCTTCGGTCCCATGTCCGCCAGTGTTCAGCCTATCACCTTGGCGCGGAAATGTCCTGTCCCACGGGGGCGGGTCAGTCGATCCGGGCCAGCACCTCGACCGGCCAGCGGTGGCCCAGACGTTCGTGGTAGGTGATCCGCGCCGGATCGGTGACGAGCGTGAAAGGCCGGTCGACCAGCGCCCGCGCGCCTTGGGTGACCAGCATCTGCCCCAGCGGCGCGCCGATGCAGCGATGGCGCCCCTGCCCGAACATCAGCACGCCCGAATGGTCGCGCGTGGGGTCGAAGCGGTCGGGATCGGGGTGCAGGTCGGGATCTCGATTGGCGCTGCCAAGGGCCAGAAAGATCGGGGTGCCTTCGGTCAGTTGCACCCCGTCGCGCTCATGCGCTTCACGCACGACGCGGGGGATCGTCTGGGCCGGGGTTTCCAGCCGCAGAACCTCCATCACGGTGGCAGCGATGTCGCCCTCGCCCGGCCGCAGGGCTGCAAGGTGATCGGGGTCCGACGCCAGACGGATCAGAACCTGCGCGATCGCGGCCTCGATGTTCTCGATCCCGTCGGCGAGGACCAGCAGCGCATGGTCCCCGATTTCGATGTCCGTCAGCCCGCCCCGCGCGATGAGGTGCGAGATCAGATCCGGGCCGGGGGTGGCATGGCGGGCCGCGACGGCCCCGGCGATATAGTGTCGGGTCGCCTCAAGCCCTGCGTTCACATCGTCGAACCCGGCGCGGTCGGTGATCGGCGCGAACAGCTTGAAAAGCGCCCCGGTCGCCCGCGCGATGGCCGCCGGGTCACGGTCGAGGCCGACGAACCGGGCCATGGCCCGCGTCGCGAAGGGGCGTCCGAAACCGGTGATGATATCCTGCGGCCCCTGCCCGGCCAGTCGGGCCAGATGCGCTTCGGCCAGCGGGCCGATCCACGCCTCGGCCCCGTCGAACGTGTCGAAAAAGGCAGCCGACAGGGGTTTGCGCATGTCCACGTGCCGGGGCTTGTCGAGGAAGGGCGGGATGTTCGCGGCCACGTCCGCCGCCACGTAGCGGTCGCGGTTCTTCTCGGCCAGCATGGAAAACCGCGAGGGCGCGTTGCCCAGCCGGGCATCGGTGAAGGCCGCCTTGATGTCGGCGGCCCGCGTCATCACGTAGCCGCCGGATTTCACCGGGGCGAGCGGCGCATTTTCGCGCAGCCACGCCCATGTCGGCGCGGGGTCCGCGACGAAGGCGTCCGACAGCAGATCGACGGGAAGGTCGGGCGCGGCGGGTTTAGCCCGCCCAGCGCCGAACCAGCTTTTCAGTTTCCTCATCGTTCCGGTCCAGATGCTCGCGCAGGGCCGCGCGTTCGTCGTCAGTCAGGGGCACGCCCGCCGCGAATTTGGCGAGGATCTCCACCTTGTAATAGCGCAGCGCCGCCGAGAGCATGAACACCTCGTCGGTAAGGTCCGCCGTCGTGGTGGGCGAGCACATGTCGGCGATGTTGTCCGAGGCCATGCGGATCGGAACCCCTGCGGCGGCCAGTTCCAGCACCCGCACGATGGAATTGTAGGTCGGGGTCATGATCGGGCGCAGCTGGCGCATCCCAATGGCCGCCGAGGGGCAGGAGATGATGCCGATGTTCGTCTCCAGCAGCGCCTCGACATAGGCCTCCCACCGGGCGTCGTCATAGGTCGAGGGGGAAATGGCGTGGACCGCCCAGACCTGCGGCTCGTCACCCTCCAGCACGCCCTCGCGCCGCGCGACTTCGATCAACCGTTCGGTGCCGTTTTCCTGCGGGATGTTGAGTTGGTCGGTGTGGACATGGAGCATCTTGCCGGTCGTGCGCGCCAGATCGAGCATCCGCACGCAATGTTCCTCGAACCCGATGTTGTCGGGATAGTCGTCCACATCGTCCGCCTCGGGCAGGCAACCGATGAAATCGGCGGACTTCACGCCCTCTTCGAACACCCGCCACCGTTCGGGCTCGTCATCGCGAAAGCCCAGCGGGGTATATGCGGCGGCGCGCAGGGTCAGCCGATTGCCGTAGTCGCGCGCGATCCCCATGATCTGATCCAGCGCCGAGGTGCCGACCCGGTCGGGGGTCACGTCCACCATCGTATCCACCAGCCGCGTGCCCGCGCCCACCATCACGTCGAGCGTGGCGCGCACGCGGGCGTCGAGGTTTTCGGGGTCGTAGGCCGGGCCTTCGTGAACGCTCGCGATCAGCTTGTGCTTCTTCTGAAGCGAAATATGCGAGCTTTCCAGCACCTGCACGCGCCCGTGGTCGACGAATCCGTCGTCCAGCGTATTGGCCCGGTCGAGATGCACATGCGCGTTATGAAATCCGCCGAGCCGGTCCATCTCGGCTTTGAATTTGTCGTAGAATGGTGACTGCACGGTTCCCCTCTTGGCTCGCTCTTCGGCGGCGTTCACGCCACAAACCCTTCTGGTGAGTATGCGATTTTGATCGGACCGTGAACAGGGGCACCTGTTCGTTTTCGCCCGGCGTATCGTCGCGGTCATCGTGGCCGGGCGCCGATGCAGGCCTTGGTGGGCGGCAATACGTTACAGAAAATGAAAACGTGAATATCTTCGGTAACATTTTTTCTTGCATCGAATCGTGTGCTTGATTAAGTCGACCGTGCGGTCGAAAAAACTATGCCGTGATCTGGGAGGATCCATGTCGAACGCTTACATCTGTGACGCACAGCGCACGCCCATCGGCCGCTACGGCGGTGCCTTGTCCTCGGTCCGCACCGATGACCTCGCCGCGATCCCGATTGCCGCCCTCATGGCGCGCAACCCCAATGTGGACTGGGCGAAACTGGATGACGTGATCTATGGCGACGCGAACCAGGCGGGCGAAGACAACCGCAACGTGGCGCGCATGGCCGCGCTTCTGGCGGGCCTGCCGACGGATGTTCCGGGCACGACCGTCAACCGCCTCTGCGCCTCCGGCATGGATGCCGTGGGCATGGCGTCGCGCGGGCTGAAGGCGGGCGACTACGACCTCGCCATCGCGGGCGGTGTCGAAAGCATGAGCCGCGCGCCCTTCGTGATGCCCAAGGCGACCAGCGCCTTCGCACGCCAGAACGCGGTCTATGACACGACGATCGGCTGGCGCTTCGTGAACAAGAAGATGAACGCCGACTACGGCACCCATTCGATGCCCGAAACCGCCGACAACGTGGCCGAAGATTACCAGATCAGCCGCGCGGATCAGGATGCCTTCGCCGCCCGGTCGCAGGCCCGTTGGGCCGCCGCGCATGAGGCGGGCAAGTTCGCGGACGAGATCACGCCGGTCAGCGTGCCGCAGCGCAAGGGCGATCCGGTCGTCGTGGACACCGACGAGCACCCGCGCCCCGGCACCGGGGTCGAGCAGCTTGCCAAGCTCAAGGGCGTGAACGGACCGGACCTGAGCGTCACCGCGGGCAATGCCTCGGGCGTGAACGACGGGGCCGCGGCGATCCTAATGGCCTCCGATGCCGGGCTGAAGGCCCACGGCCTCACCCCCCTCGCCCGCGTCGTGTCGATGCAGGCCGCCGGTGTCGAGCCGCGCGTCATGGGGATCGGCCCGGTGCCCGCGACGCGCAAGGTGCTCGCGAAAACCGGGCTCACCATGGACGACATGGATGTGATAGAATTGAACGAAGCCTTCGCGTCCCAAGGCCTTGCCACGCTGCGCGAACTGGGCGTGGCGGACGACGACGACCGGGTGAACCCCAACGGTGGCGCCATCGCCATCGGGCATCCGCTGGGCATGTCCGGCGCGCGTCTGGTGCTGACGGCGGCCTATGAACTCAAGCGGCGGGGCGGGCGTTACGCCCTGTGCACGATGTGCGTGGGCGTGGGCCAAGGGACCGCAATGATTATCGAGCGGGTCTGACCCGCAACTCAGGAGGACCGACGACATGTATGCTCAAATGGTCAAATCCACCGGCCAAGGCGTGAAATCGCTGGAAGAAATGGAGCCGGAGGAACGTGCGTTTCAGGAAAAGGTCGATGCGGACATCCGCATCGAACCCCGCGACTGGATGCCCGAAGGCTACAAGAAGACGCTGATCCGGCAGATCGGTCAGCACGCGCATTCGGAAATCGTCGGTCAGCTTCCCGAAGGCAACTGGATCACCCGCGCCCCCACGCTGGAGCGCAAGATGATCCTGCTCGCCAAGGTGCAGGACGAAGCGGGGCATGGCCTTTACCTCTACTGCGCCGCCGAGACGCTGGGCGTCAGCCGCGACGACCTGACCAAGCAACTGCTCTCGGGCAAGATGAAATACTCGTCGATCTTCAACTACCCCACGCTGACATGGGCCGACATCGGCGCGGTCGGCTGGCTGGTCGACGGCGCGGCGATCATGAACCAGGTGCCGCTGCAACGGACGAGCTATGGCCCCTACTCCCGCGCGATGATCCGCATCTGCAAGGAGGAGTCGTTCCACCAGCGACAGGGCTACGACATCATGATGAAGATGGCGAAAGGCTCCGAGGCGCAGAAACGCATGGCGCAGGATGCGCTGAACCGCTTCTGGTATCCGTCGCTGATGATGTTCGGCCCGTCCGACGCCAACTCCGTTCACTCGGAACAGTCGATGGCGTGGAAGATCAAGATCAACACCAACGACGAGCTGCGCCAGAAATTCGTCGATCAGACCGTGCCGCAAGCCGAATACCTAGGCCTCACCATCCCCGACGACACGCTCGCGTGGAACGAGGAAAAGGGCGGCTACGACTTCGCCGAGCCGGACTGGGACGAGTTCTTCGACGTGCTCAAAGGCGCGGGCCCCGTGAACAACGGCCGTCTGGAAGCCCGCCGCAAAGCGTGGGACGACGGCGCATGGGTGCGCGAGGGGCTGCTGGCCCACGGTGAAAAGAAACGCGCCGCCAAAGTGGCCGCGGAATAAGGAACGCTGACATGAGCAAAGAATGGCCCCTGTGGGAAATCTTCATTCGCGGCCAGCATGGCCTGAGCCACCGTCACGTGGGGAGCTTGCACGCCCCTGACGCGGAAACCGCCGTCAAGAATGCGCGCGACGTCTACACCCGCCGCAACGAAGGCGTGTCGATCTGGGTGGTGGAAGCCCGCCACATCACGGCGACCGCGCCGGGCGACAAGGGTCCGATCTTCGAACCCAGCGAGTCGAAGATCTACCGTCACCCGACCTTCTACGACATCCCGGACGAAGTGGGGCATATGTAATGACCCAACAATCTGACCCGAAGTTCGAGGCGCTTCTGCGGCTCGGAGACAATACGCTTATCCTCGGCCATCGTGTGAGCGAGTGGTGCGGCCACGCGCCGGTGCTGGAAGAGGACATCGCGCTCGCCAATACCGCGCTCGATTTGCTGGGCCAGACGAACCTCTGGCTGGAATACGCGGGCGAAGTCGAGGGCAAGGGGCGGTCCGCCGACGATCTGGCCTTCCTGCGCGACGCTTGGGACTTCCGCAACGTGCTGCTCGTCGAGCTGCCCAACGGCGACTTCGGCCAGACGATCATGCGGCAATACCTGTTCGACGTGTTCAACCGGATGAACCTCGAAGCTCTTACAAAATCGGCTGACAGGCAGATCGCCGAGATCGCCGAGAAGGCCGCGAAAGAGGCCGCCTATCACGTCGAACGCTCGGAAGGGACCGTGATCGGGCTGGGCGACGGGACCGAGGAAAGCCACCGCCGGATGCAGGATGCGCTGAACGTGCTGTGGCCCTATGCCCAAGAGCTTTTCATCACCGACGAGGTGGACGAGGCGATGGCCGAGGCCGGCGTGATCCCGCATCCGAAGTCGTTGCAGGACGCATGGGACGCCGAAGTGCGCGCCGTGCTGGCCGAGGCGACGCTGGAGGTGCCGGAGGCGCATTTCGGGCACCGCGGTTCGGGCAAGGACGGGCGGATGCATACCGAGCATCTGGGCCATATCCTGACCCAGATGCAGTGGCTGCAACGCGCCTATCCGGGGCAGGAGTGGTGAGCCGATGGCCCACCCGTCTACAGAACAGGTGTGGGACTGGCTCGACACCATTCCCGACCCCGAAATCCCCGCGATCACGCTGACGGATCTGGGCATCATCCGCGATGTGGGCTGGAATGGCGACACCTGCGTCGTCACGGTCACGCCCACCTATTCCGGCTGCCCGGCCACCTCGCTCATCAACATGGAGATCGAGACGGCGCTGCGCGAGCATGGGTTGGAACGGATCGAACTCAAGCGGCAGCTCAGCCCTGCCTGGACGACGGACTGGATGAGCCAGCGCGGACGCGAAAAGTTGGAAAAGTACGGTATTGCGCCGCCGAAACCGGCAGGTGGCCCGGACAAATGTCCGAATTGTGCAAGTTCCAACGTCGAGAAACTGAGCCAGTTCGGCTCGACCCCGTGCAAGGCACAGTGGCGGTGCAAAGACTGCCTTGAGCCTTTCGACTATTTCAAGTGCATCTGAGGAGGAGCGGATGGCACGCTTCCACGAACTCGAAGTCACCGGCATTCAAAAGACGATCCGCGATGCGGTCGTCGTGTCGCTGAAACCCAAGGACGACGACGCCGAGGCGTTCGACTTTATCCAAGGGCAATACCTGACCTTCCGCCGCGATTTCGACGGCGAGGAACTGCGCCGGTCCTATTCGATCTGCGCGGGCAAGGATGACGGCATCCTGCAAGTGGGCATCAAGCGGGTCGATGGCGGGGCGTTTTCGACCTTTGCCAACGAAGAGCTGAAGGTGGGCGATACGCTTGAGGCGATGCCGCCGATGGGTCGGTTCTACACCGAACTCGATTCCTCGGCGGGCAAGAACTATGTCGGTTTCGCGGGTGGTTCGGGCATCACCCCGGTCCTTTCGATCCTGCGCACGACGCTGGCGCGCGAGCCGCGTTCGACCTTTACGCTGGTTTACGCCAACAAGGGCGTCGCGACGATCATGTTCCGCGAGGAACTCGAAGACCTGAAAAACACCTTCATGGGTCGCCTGTCGGTGATCCATATCCTCGAAACCGACGCGCAGGAGATCGACCTGTTCACTGGGCTGGTGACCGAGGAAAAGGTCGGTCAGCTGTTCCGCTCCGGCTTTCTCGACGCTGAAGGAACCGACACCGCGTTCATTTGCGGGCCGGAACCCATGATGTTGGGGATCGCCGCCGGGCTGAAGGCCGCAGGGCTCGCCGAGGATCAGATCAAATTCGAACTCTTCGCCTCCGCCCAGCCCGGGCGGCTGAAAAAGCGGGTGGTGTCGAAAGAGGCCGGATCGACCGCCAACGAGGCGCAGATCGTGGTCACGCTGGACGGATCCACGCGCACGGTGTCGGCGTCCAAGGAACTCTCCGTGCTCGATGCCGCCCGGTCCGACAACCTCGACGCGCCCTATGCCTGCAAGGCGGGCGTCTGTTCGACCTGCCGCTGCCGGGTGCTCGAGGGCGAGGTCGAGATGCTGACGAACCACGCGCTCGAAGATTACGAGGTGGAAAAGGGCTATGTCCTGTCCTGCCAGAGCTATCCGGTAACCGACAAGGTGGTGGTGGATTATGACCAGTGATTTCGCGGAAATGACCCTGTCCGACTACCTCGCCGCAGGTGGTCGCCTGACTTCGCCCGGCAACGTGCCGCCGCGCTACCGGGCGGAGTTGTTGAAGCTGATGGCGACCTTCGTGGACTCGAACCTCGCGGGCGCCGCCGGGTTCGCGGATGCGATCAACCTCGCCCCCGGCATCAAGGCGCGGGGCGCGGCCGCCCGGATCGTGGCCGAAAAGCTGGCTAATGCCGACCGGGTGCTGGCGCTGATGGGCGAGTTCGGGGCCGATACCGACCGATATGTCCAGCAGCATCCCTGGGACACGCGGCTCGACCGCGACGCCGACATCGGCGCGACCCGGATCGAGCAGGACATGCGGCTCGCCGTGTTCAACTACCCCTTCACGGGCTGGGCGGATTCGGTGGTGATGAACCTCCTCATGGGCACCGCCGTGGTGACGCAGCTCGAAGAGTTGCGGCAGGTGAGCTATCAGCCGCTGGCCGAGGCGTTCCGCGACATCCTCAAGGTCGAGACGCATCACGCCAAGCTGGCCGAGGATGGCGTCGCCGCTCTGGTCGAACAGGGCGAGAACCTGCAAGCGAGCGTGGACTACTGGATGCCCCGCGTGGGCGTGAGCTTCGGGATCGGGGATGCCGGGCGGCTTGAGCAGTTGAAGGCGATGGGTCTGCGTCGGCAGGACAACGCGACGCTCAAATCGGCGTGGGAAGGACGTATACGTCCCATCCTCGACGGGTTCGGGCTGGAAGGGTGAAACCGGCGGCGCTGTTCGAGCGCCGTCCCGCCTCCCGTCGCGAAGATGCGCCGCCCGCTCGGATGAGCGGCGCTCAGACCTGCTTGACGCCGCCCAGCACCATGTCGGCGACGATGGCCGCATAGTCCTCGCGCTCGGAGGCCCCTGCCCCGCGCGCCCATGTGAAATACCAGTTCAACATGCCGAACACGGCCATCGTGGCCCCGCGCAGCTTGCCCGCGTCGCCTTCGAACCGGTCCGGCGCGATGTGGGACAGAATGTCCGACAGGAACCGCACGAGATCACGTTGAAGCCCGCGCAATTCGCGCTGCTGGTCGTCGGGCAGAAGCGCCATTTCGTTCATCTGGATGCGGTGTTTGTAATCGTAACCCCCATAGGCCAGCATGATCGCCCGCACCACTTCGCGAAGCTGCTGCTCTGCCGTCAGCCCGGCGAGGTCCAGCCCCAGCACGGTGTCGCGCAGGGCCCGGAGGTGGCTGTCGAGGATGTCGTAAAGCAGCGCCTCTTTCGACGGATAGTAGTGATAGATGTTGGCCTTGGAGATTCCGCATTCCTCGGCCAGCCGGGTCATGGACGAGCGGTCGTAGCCCTCGGTCGCGAACACCTTGGCCGCGGCCAGAAGGATCTGGCCGCGCTTTTCGTCATGGTCGCGTGCGATCGAACGTGCCGCCATCAGCCCTTGTCCCGGTTGTCCACCACGCGCTTGGCCTTGCCTTCCGACCGGGCCACGTCGCCGGGGTTCCCTACGACGATTTCGGTCGAAACGCCAACCACGTCCTTGATCCGTTTGGTCAGCATCCGTGCGGCGGCGTTCTTGGACGCCTCGTCCGTGCTGTCGGGCATGGCTTCCACGAAGACGCGCATCCCGTCCATCCGGCCCGACTTGTAAAGCTCGATCTGGAAATGGGCGGCAAGGCCCCCGGTCGCCAGAACCTGCTCCTCGATCTGGGTCGGGAAGACGTTGACGCCGCGCAGGATCATCATGTCGTCCGAGCGTCCGGTGATCTTTTCCATCCGCCGCATCGACCGCGCCGTGCCGGGCAGAAGACGGGTCAGGTCGCGGGTGCGATAGCGGATCATCGGCAGCCCCTCTTTCGTGAGCGTGGTGAACACCAGCTCGCCCAACTCGCCATCCGGCAGCACGTCGCCGGTCTGGGGGTCGATGATTTCAGGCAGGAAGTGATCCTCCCAGATGACCGGGCCATCCTTCGTCTCGACGCATTCGTTGGCGACGCCCGGCCCCATGATCTCGGACAACCCGTAGATGTCGACGGCGTGCATGTCGAAGGCCTCTTCGACCTCCTTGCGCATCGAATCCGTCCACGGCTCGGCGCCGAACACGCCCACTTCGAGCGAGCTTTCGCGCGGGTCGAGGCCCTGTTTGTGGAACTGCTCAAGGATGTTGAGCATGTAGGACGGCGTCACCATGATCGCCTTGGGCTTGAAGTCCTGAATGAGCGTCACCTGCCGCTCGGTCATGCCGCCCGACACCGGCACCGCCGTCGCGCCAAGCCGTTCGATCCCGTAATGCGCGCCCAGACCGCCGGTGAAGAGGCCATAGCCATAGGCGTTGTGAACGATGTCGCCGGGGCGCACGCCGGAGGCGCGCAGGGACCGCGCGATCAGGTCGGCCCAGTTGGAAATATCGCCTGCGGTGTAACCCACGACGGTCGGCTTGCCGGTGGTGCCGGAGGACGCGTGCAGGCGCACGATCTGCTCACGCGGCACGGCGAAGAGGCCGAAGGGATAGTTGTCGCGCAAGTCGCCCTTGTAGGTGAAGGGGAATTTCGACAGGTCAGCAAGCGATTGCAGGTCGTCCGGGTGCACCCCAGCCTCGTCGAACCGCTGTTTGTACATCGGCACATTGTCATAGGCGTGGCGCACCGACCATTTCAGCCGGTCGAGTTGTAAGCTGCGGATCTCGTCGATCGAGGCGATCTCGATGGGGTCCAGCGTGGCGCGGTCCGGGGTCAGGTCTTTCATTTCGTTTCCTCCTCGAACAGGGTGCCGGGAATGGCGCGGGACATGCCACGCATCTCGGCGATCCGGGTGCCGTCCTGATTGGTGACGGTGATGTCGTAGATGCCGGAGCGGCCTTTGATATAAAGTTCCTCGGCCACGGCGGTCAGCACGTCGCCCTCTTTCCCCGGTGCGAGGAACGAGATCATGTTGTGCTGGGCCACCGTCGACTGGTTCCGGCTGTTGCAGGCGAAGGCAAAGGTGCTGTCGGCCAGCGCGAAGATCACGCCGCCGTGGCAGATCGCGTGACCGTTGCAGTGGTGCGGCATGACGGTGAGGGTCATGGTGGCGCGGCCCTCGTCCACCTCGCCCAGTTCCATGCCGAACCACTTGGACGACTGGTCGTTGTCCCACATCGCGCGGCAGGCATTTTCGGCGCGGTCCTTGGGTGTCATTGCGGCTTCTCCCCGGTGAAGGATGGTTTACGTTTGTCGAGGAAGGCGCCCACGCCTTCGGCATAGTCCGGCGAGGTGCCGCACTGGAACATAAGCTCGGCTTCAAGGTCGAGCTGCGCGTCCATCGTGTTGGTCTCGGCCGCGTGAATCGCCTTTTTCGTCTGGGCATAGCCAAAGGTCGGCCCCTTGGCGAACTTGGCCACCTGCGCGCGCGCGGTGGTGAGGTATTCGTCCTCGGGCAGGCATTTCCAGATTAGGCCCCAGGCTTCGGCGGTCGCGGCAGGAAGCGGCTCGGCGGTCAGCGCGAGGCCCCGTGCGCGGGCCGGTCCGACGAGGTTGGTCAGCGAGAAAGAGCCGCCGGTATCGGGGATCAGCCCGACATTGGCGAAACTCTGGATGAACTTGGCCTTCTCCGACGCGATCACCATGTCGCAGGCGAGCGCGAGCGACGATCCCGCCCCCGCCGCTACGCCGTTCACCGCGCAGACCACCGGCATCTCGAGCGCCCGGATCTGGCGCACCAGCGGGGCCCAGAAGGTGCGCACGGTATAGCCAAGGTCGATCTTGTCGGTCTTGCGCGGGTCGCGGTCGCCCAGATCCTGCCCGGCACAGAACCCCTTGCCCGCGCCGGTCAGAAGCACGGCCCGCGTGCCATCCGTCGCCGCCGCGTCCAATGCCGCGCGCAGGGCCAGATGCTGATCTTCGTTGAAGCTGTTCAGCCGGTCGGGACGATTAAGAGTGATCTCCACCCATCCGTCTTGCCGGTCCACGAGCACCGTGTCGCTCATACCATCCTCCCTTGGTGTTGCGGCATACTTGCTTAAACCGACTGGTCGGTCAATAATGTTCTCGATCCCGACTCAGGGAAAACGCAACGTAAGGGAGGATGACCATGACCATCATGGACGTGTCCAGCTATGCCGCTGGCGAATGGGTGAAACCGGGTGCCGGCGCGCGCAACATCGCCTCGGCCGTGACTGGCGAAGTCATTGCGACCGCGGGCAACGACAGCCTCGACGTGCAGGCGATGCTCGACCATGCGCGCAATGTGGGCGGGCCCAACTTGCGCAAGATGGGCTTTCACGAACGCGCCAAGATGCTCAAGGCGCTGGGCCAGTACCTGACCGAGCACAAGCAGAAGCTTTACGACATCTCCTTTGCCACCGGGGCCACCCAAGGCGACCACGGGTTCGACATCGACGGCGGCATCGGCACGCTCTACGTCTTCGCCTCCAAGGGGCGGCGCGAATTGCCGGACGGCCATGTGCTGCTCGACGGCGATGTCGAAGAGTTCTCGCGTCACGGCACCTTCAAGGGTCAGCACATCTACACGCCCATGCAGGGCGTCGCGGTCCATATCAACGCCTATAACTTCCCGGTCTGGGGGATGCTGGAAAAGCTGGCCCCCACCCTGCTCGGCGGTATGCCCGCCATCGTGAAACCGGCGACGGCCACCAGCTATGTGACCGAGCTGTGCGTGAAGCTGATGCTGGACTCGGGCCTCCTGCCCGAGGGCGCGCTGCAACTCGTCGCGGGTGGCACCGGCGACATGCTCGACCGGCTGACCTGTCAGGACGTGGTGAGTTTCACCGGCTCCGCCGACACCGCGCTCAAACTTCGTTCGACCCCGGCGATCCTGCAAAACGCCGTGCGCTTCACGGCGGAAGCCGACAGCCTGAACTCGTCCATCCTTGGCCCCGATGCCGAACCCGGCTCGCCGGAGTTCGATCTGTTCGTCAAGGAAGTGCAGCGCGAGATGACCGTGAAAGCGGGGCAGAAATGCACCGCGATCCGCCGCATCCTCGCCCCCGAGGCGCATGTCGAAGCCGTGATCGACGCCCTGCGCGAGCGGCTGGCGAAAAACGTCATCGGTGACCCGGCGAACGAGGCGACCCGCATGGGTGCGCTCGTCTCGACCGGACAACGCGCTGACGTGCTTGAAAAAATCGCGATCCTCGGCACCGAGGCCGAGCGCGTGATCGGGGACCCGGACAATTTCGAAGTTCACGGCGCGGACCGCGAAAAGGGCGCGTTCCTGCCCCCGATGCTCTACCACTGCGCCAACCCCGACGCGGCGACCAAGGTGCATGAGACCGAAGCCTTCGGCCCGGTGTCCACCATTATGGGCTACCGCGATCTCGACCACGCGATCGACCTTGCCAATCGCGGTCAGGGCTCGCTCGTCACCTCGCTTATCTCGAACGACCCGGACACCGCGATCAAGGTCGCGACCGGCGCGGGCGCCTATCACGGGCGGATCTACATCAACAACCGCACCTCTATGAAGGAGGCGACCGGCCACGGCGCACCCCTGCCCCACATGATCCACGGCGGCCCCGGCCGCGCGGGCGGCGGCGAGGAAATGGGCGGGATCCGGGGCGTGAAGCACTTCATGCAGCGCACCGCCATCCAGGGCTCGCCCGACATGCTGCAAGCTATCGGGAACCAGTTCGTGCCCGGCGCGACGGAAAAACCGGTCCCGGCGCATCCCTTCACGCGGACCTTCACCGACCTCGAAATCGGTGAGACGATCACCACCGACGCCCGCCAAATCACCCTCGACGACATCGAACATTTCGCCACGTTCACCGGCGACACGTTCTATGCCCACATGGACGCCGAGGCCGCCAAGCGAAACCCGTTCTTCCCGGACCGGGTGGCGCATGGCTACCTGCTCCTCAGCTTCGCGGCGGGGCTCTTCGTCGAGCCGAACGAAGGCCCGGTTCTGGCCAACACCGGCCTCGACGACCTGCGGTTCATGCAGCCGGTGGTGGCGGGCGACAGCATCCACGTGAAGCTGACCGTCAAGCGCAAGACCCGGCGTACCGACGCGTATGGCGAGGTGCGCTGGCACGTCACGATCCTCAATCAGGACGAGGCGCTGGTGGCGACTTATACGCTCCTGACGATGAACGCCTATTGAGACCCGCATGGGGCGGGGATACCCTCGCCCCATGACCGCATCCCCCGACATCGATAGGCTTCTGGCCCTCGGACCGCTCAAGGTCTGGTCCGTGGTCGTCACGATCATGGGCGATCTGTGCCGCGCCCCCGAAGACCGGATCGAGGGGCCGCTCCTTACCCGGCTGGTCGAAGGCATGGGGATCAACAATCAGGCGCTGCGCGTGGCACTTCACCGGCTGAAACGCGACGGCTGGATCGAGGCGGAGCGCGACGGGCGCGTCTCGTCCTACGCCCTGACGCCCGAGGGTCGCGCCCGCACCGAGGCCGTGCGCCCGGTGATCTACGCCGCCGCGCCGCCCGCCCCGGTTCCGGTGTCGCTGGTCCTGCCGGAACCGGCGATGGCCACGCAGGATTTCATCGACGCTCTGCCCGACGACACGGTGTTCCCGGGCACCCGGTCGGCGCTCACCACCGGGCCGCTCGACCCGGCCCTGTCGGACGCGCTGGTCACCACGCTTGACACCGCCGCCCTGCCCGACTGGATCGCATCCGTGGTGATCTCGCCCGAAGCCCTCGCGGACTACACCCGGCTGGCACAGGCGCTCGAAAGCCTCGGCCCGGCGCCGGGCGACCTCATGACGCGCACCATCCTGCGGCTCATCGCCTTTCACCACTGGCGCCGGATGCGCCTGCGCCACGGCACGCTCCCCGACCTCATCCTCGGCCCGAACTGGCCCGGTGCGCAGGCCCGCACGGCAATCGCCCGCACGCTCGAAACCTACCCGCGCCCCGCGCTCGACGCGCTGCGCGCCGCCGCGACGACGCCCGCCTCCTGATCTTCTCTGTTTCAAAAAACCTCGGGAGAGCACGAGAGGGCAGCGCCCTCTCGCCGGGGAGTATGAGGGGCTTGCCCCTCGTTTAGACCTGCGGAGTTTGAGGGGCCTGCCCCTCATATCTGAGAGCGCGGGCGCAAGCCCGCACCGTCAGGTCACGCCCTCAGTGCGGCGCGAGATCCGGGTGGGCAGCGGCGAAGGCGGGGATTTCGTCCAGCCTGTCCGAGATATGCCGGATCTTCGGCAGCGGCGCCAGATCGACCTCCCAGCGCCGGGCGTTGTAAAGCTGCGGCACGAGGCAGATGTCGGCCATGGTCACCCCGTCGCCGTAGCAGAAATCGCCCCCGTCCAGCATGGTTTCGAACGCGGCAAGCCCCGGTCCGATGAAGGTCTGCATCCAGCCCTGCATGGTGATCGCGCCCCCCGACGCCGCCACCGCATGTTTCGCCACGCGCAGGTTGCAGACCGGGTGGATCTCCATCGCGATGGCATAGGACAGGGCGCGCACCGCCTGACGGCCTGCCGGGTCTTTCGGCAGCAGTCCCAGATCGCGGGTCTCATCCAGGTATTCGAGGATCGACAGCGATTGGGTAAAGCTGTGCCCGTCGATCTCCAGCACCGGGACCAGCCCCTGCGGATTGCGGCTCATATGCGCCTCGGAGGTCTGTGCGCCCGCCTGAAGATCGACCGTCACCGCCTCCCATTCCATTCCGGCAAGGCCCATCGCGATCCGCAGCCGGTAGCTTGCCGACGACCGCCAGTAATCATGCAACGTAACCATCCCGGCCTCCCTCTCCTGTTTCGTTCTTGATAGGTGGGCGGGCGGGCAAGGTCCACCGGATCACTCGTCGCCGCCGTGATGAACCCCGCTGATGAGGTTCGCCCGCATCAGCCGGTCTTCCAAGCTTCCGCGCGGCACGGCGATCTCGTCGAGCCAGGCTTGCCGCGTCGCAAGGTCACGCCGTGCGCGCATGATGGCCTCGTCCGGCGATACGGCGACGAACCGCACCTTGTCGCCCGCCCGCGCCTGCACCAGCGCATCGGTCGCGGTCGAAACCAGCGTCGCGATCTTCGGATAACCCCCGGTCGTCTGGTGATCGGCGAGGAGCACGGTCGCCACCCCGTCGCCCGCCACCTGGATCGAGCCGCGCAGGGTCGGCTCGGACGGGATCGACAGGGCGTCGGCGAGGGCCAGTTCGGGGCCGTCCAGCCGCATCCCCATCCGGTCATAGGCGGGGGTCACGGTGAAGGGTTCGCGGGTCAGGGTGTCCAACGCGCCCGACGCGAACCGGTCCTCCTGCGGGCCGGGCACGACCGGCTGGCGCGCGTTCGGGCCCGGCAGGGGTGGCGCGGGCAACGGGCCTTCTCGTGGCGGGGTCGCCTCGGCATTGCGCAGGGTGATCCTTTGTCCCGTTGTCAGCGCCCCGCCGCCGAACTGCGAGATCGCGTGGGTCGCGGTGGCGCCGAGCCAAGCCTGCGCTTCGACCTCGCCCGCGAATGCGAGATAGCACCAGCTGCCCCATTTGCCCGCGCGGATCGTCAGGCTTTCGCCGGCCGATAGGGTGCGCACCACCCAGCCTTCGACCCGCGCCCCGGCATGGTCGAGCGTGAAGCCGCCGCCGCAGACCGCGAAACTCACCGTGCCGCTCTCGCAGGTCAGGGACAGGCCGCCCATCGACACCTCGATGGCGGTGGCCCCGGCTGGCCTGCCCAACGCGCGGTTGGCGGCGGCATGGGCGAAGCGGTCCATCGGCCCGGACGCGGGCACGCCGAAGCGCATCCAGCCGCGCCGCCCGCCGTCCTGAAAGCTGACCTGCGGCCCGGCGAAGGTGACGGTGAGCACCGCGTCAGCCATCGCCCCGCTCCGCCATCCGCGCCTCATAGGTGTCCCGGTCGATCTGGGCGAACCGGACGCGGTCGCCCACGTCGAACAGGAACGGGTGATCGGCATCCGAGCGCAGGATGGGCGTCGGCGACCGCCCGATGATCGACCAGCCGGTCGGCATGGTGAGCGTGGTCACGAGGCATTGTGGCCCCGCGATGATGACGCTGCCCGCCGGGACGTCGCGCAGGGCCGCCGACTTGCGCGGAACGCGGATCGCCTCCGGCACGCCGGACATATAGGCATAGCCCGGCGCAAACCCGTACATACGCACCCGAAAGGCCGCGTCGCGGTGCGTGCGGATCACGTCTTCGGTCGTCATCCCGGCCGCATCGGCCACCGCTTCCAGATCCGGGGCGAAGGCAGCGTCATAGCAAATCTCGATGACGCGCTCCTGTCCCTGCTGATCCGTTCGGACCGGATTGGCAAGCATACGTTCTATCTCGCCCTGAACCGTGCGGTGATCGGTCGCCTCCGGGTCGAAATCCACCAGCAGATTGACCAGCGCGGGCACCCATTCGATCACCCCGGCGGGTGTGGATTGCGCCAATCGCGCATCGAGGGCGAGGACTTGCGCGCTCATCTCGTCCCCGATCTCGGTCCCGAAACTGACGAGCAGCGCGTGATCGGCCACGGCGCGGTATCGCGGCCAGCCGCTCACGCCAGAAACGGGGCCAGCGTGATGCCTTTGGCGGACAGAGCGTCGCGTATGCTGCGCGCCGTTTCGACCGCCGCCGGGTTATCGCCGTGCACGCAAATCGAATGAGCTTCCAACGCTACCTCGCCACCGCCCAGCACCGGCATCCGGCCCGTTTCGAGGAAACCGACGAGCCGATCCGCCGCTTCGCCCGCATCGTGCAGAACCGCCCCCGGCGTGCCGCGCGGCACCAGTTGCCCGTCGGACTGATAGGCGCGGTCCGCGAAGACCTCGGAATAGACTGCCATGCCCCGCGCCTTCGCCACCTGCTCCAGCTTCGTGCCGGAAATGGCGAGGATCGCGAGCGCCGGAACGAAGCACGCGACGGCATCCGCGATCGCCTCGGCCACCTCTTCGTCCCGGCCCGCGAGATTGGCGAGCGCGCCGTGGGGTTTGACGTAAGCCACTTTCGTGCCCGCCAGACCCGCCATGCCGACGAGCGCGCCGATCTGGGCGGTGACCATCCGGGTCACCTCGCCCGGCGCCATCGGGATCACACGCCGGCCGAACCCTTCGCGGTCGGCATAGCCCGGATGCGCGCCGACCGTGACACCCAGTTCGGCGGCGCGTTTCAGGGTGGCGAACATAGTCTCGGGGGCGCCCGCGTGCCCGCCGCAGGCGACGTTGGCGCTGGTCACCAGCGCGAGCATCTCGTCGTCATGCCCCATGACCCACGGGCCGAAGCTTTCGCCAAGGTCGGCGTTGAGGTCGATCCGCATCGTCACCCCTTGTCTGATCTAAAGCCCAGTCAATCACCCACGGGCGGGAATTGGAATATGCCGCGCCTAGCCGATATGGGTGGCGAAGAACGCTTTCGTCCGATCATGTGCCAGCGCCGCGACATCGGCCACGTAGCTTGGACGCTGATCGTTGGCGAAAGCATGCCCGGCCTCGTACATATGCGTTTCGATTTCGGGCAGGTAGGCTTTCACCTCCGCGATTCCTTCGGGCGGTGTATGGTCGTCCTGCGTGCCGAAATGCGCGAGCATCGGAGCTTTCAGGGGCCGGTCGAGGTAGCTGGGCATCCGCGTGCCGTAGAACGCCACGCCGCCCGCGATGTCGAGCGTCTGGGCGGATCTGAGCGCAAGGCCGCCGCCCCAGCAGAACCCGATCACGCCGACCTTGCCCCCCTTGGCGGCGAGTGCTTCGACCGTCGCGCCGATGTCCATCATGGTCTGGTCCAGATCGGCCTTGGCCATCAGGTCGCGCCCCCGCCCCGGATCGTCGAACGCGATGACCGCGCCGCGTTCTTGACGGTCGAAAAGCGCGGGAATCGCCACCTCATACCCTTCGGCGGCATACAGGCGCGCGACGCCCTTCAACTGGTCGGTCAGCCCGAAGATTTCCTGAATGACGACGATCCCGCCGCGCCGTTCGCCCTGTGCCGGTTCGATCCAGCACTCGAAACCGTGGCCATCGTTCGCCTGAAGTCGGGTCATCATATCGCGTCCTCCGCTGTCTGGGACGTTGATAGCAGCGCCGTGCGGGATGATCGAGAGAGCGCGTGCCATGCACCTGCCGGATCAAGCATCGCGCCGCGGGCGCGCGGATGGCCTTTGCGGCCGGCCCCGGCGATTGCCTGACCACTTCACACCGAATTGCATTGGCGATTTCGTGATTGCCTGATATGGACGTGGCGCAGACGTTATCTTTTTCGACCAAGTCTCCGACCACACCGGCGTTACTTCCCTCGATCCAGACTACTACGCCGACCTGCCGCATCCTGCGGGCAGACTACTAAAGGAGACTACGGAATGGCCACTGGCACCGTGAAATGGTTCAACGCAACCAAAGGCTTCGGCTTCATCGAACCGTCGGAAGGCGGCAAAGACGTTTTCGTCCACATCTCGGCTGTCGAGCGTTCGGGCCTCACCGGCCTCGCCGACAACCAGAAGGTGTCGTACGAGCTTCAGGCGGGCCGCGACGGTCGCGAATCCGCCGCGAACCTCGAACTGCTCTGAGCTGTTGCGAGATGCCGCGCGGGTATCCGCACGGCGCATGAGATAACGTCGCGCCCCAAATCGGGGCGCGGTTTTCGTTTCAGGGTCAGGCGTCGGCGAGCCGCGACTGCGCGAATGCCGCGAACCAGTCGAGTGCCGCCGGGTTCCGGGTCGCATCTTTCGACGCGACCTTGTCCGGGTTTTCGCCCAGAAGCATCCGGCGCACCGGAACCTCCATCTTCTTGCCCGTGAGCGTGGTCGGTATCTCCGGCACCTCGACGATCTCGTCCGGCACATGGCGCGGCGACCGTTCGGCTCGCAGGCGGCGCGCGATCTCGGCCTTCAAGGCATCGGAGAGGCTGCCGTTCGCCATCTGGACGAACAGCGGCATGTAATAGCCCCCATCCTTTTCCTCGATGCACACGATCAGGCTGTCCGCGATCTCATCGAAGGTTTCCATCGTCCGGTAGATCTCGGCCGACCCGATGCGCACGCCGAAGCGGTTGAGCGTCGCGTCCGAGCGGCCAAGAACGTATGACCCTCCACGTTCGTTGAACCGCACCCGGTCGCCGTGACGCCAGATGCCGGGATAGACGTCGAAATAGCTGTCGGTGTAGCGCGCGAACCCTTCGTCGCCCCACAGAAAGAGCGGCATCGAGGGCATGGGCTGTCGGATGACCAGTTCGCCCACCTCGCCCACGACCGGCTGCCCCGCCTCGTCGAAGGCGACCGCATCGCACCCCAGCGCAGGGGCCTGAATCTCGCCGGCATAGGCCGGCAGCAGGCTCGACCCGCCGAGGATGCCGGAGCACACTTCGGTGCCGCCCGATTGCGAGGTGGCATAAAGATCGCGTTTCACCGCCTCGTGCGTCCAGGCCAGAATCTCCGGTGTCGCGGGCGATCCGGTCAGCAGGATGGTTTCCAGCGCGGACAGGTCGAACTCTTCCCCCGGACGAATGCCCGCCCCGCGCACCATCTGCATGAAGGTGGGTGATACGCCGAAGGTGGTGACGCCGGTTTCTGCCATGATGCGCCACATCAGTCGGGCGTCGGGATAGGCCGGGTGCCCGTCGTAGAGAACCACTTTGCCGTCCAGCATCGGTCCGGCCATCAGGGTGTTCCACACCATCCAACCCGTCGTCGAATAGCAGAAATAAACCGAGTCCTTGTGCATATCGAGTTGGAAGGATGCCTTCTTCAGATGTTCGACGACGATGCCGTGGTGCCCCTGCGTGATCGGCTTCGGCAGGCCCGTCGTGCCGGAAGAGAACAGAACCCAAAGCGGATGATCGGACGGCACGCGGGTAAAGGCGAAATCCGCGCGCGCCACGTCCGGGCCGGTGAACAGTTCGGCCCAGTCCAGCGTCTCGCCCGCGAAGACGGGCCGCCCGGCGTTGGGAAGGTAGTCGAGCAGGACCAGCCGCTCGGCCGTCGGCAGGGCCGCGAGGATGCCCGCCAGTTCGCCCGAGCGGTCGTAATCCTTGCCGCCGTAGCGGTAGCCGGTCACCGCAAAGACGAGCTTCGGTTCGATCTGGCTGAACCTGTCGATCACGGTCTGAGCGCCGAACTCCGGCGCGGCCGAGGACCAGATGCCGCCGATTGCGGTGGTCGCCAGCATGGCGATGAAGGTCTCGGGGATGTTCGGCATATAGGCCACCACACGGTCGCCCGGCTCGATCCCCATTTCGCGCATCCGGGTCGCCAGTTTGCGCACCTGTCCGGCGACATCGGCCCAGCTTATCGCGGCGATGTCCGGCCGCGTCTCGGCACAGTGCATCATCATCGGGCGCTCCGGGTCGCCCGAGGTTTCGTGGCGCAGGATGTTCTCGGCATAGTTCAGCCGGGTTCCGGTGAACCAGCGCGTACGCGGCATCGGATCGTCGGTCAGCACCTGCTCGATCTCGCCCTCGTGGATCACGTCGAAATAATCCCAGACCGCGCGCCAGAACGACGCCGGGTCTTCGACGGACCAGACCTGCAATTCCCGATATCCGGCGAGCGACACGTCGCGCTCGCCCGCGAGCCATGCAAGGAACCGGGTCAGTTCGGCCCGTGCCCGACGCTCCGGGCTGGCCGTCCAGAGTTCCTGTCCTTCGCTAACCGTACTCATGCCATCTGCTCCGTTAACGTGTCGGGGTCGACCTGTTCGATCATGGTGAGCACGATATGCACGCGCGTCGCAGGTTCAACCGCCTTGAACGCCGCCCGGTCATTCAGACGTATCGTCACCCCGATGCCGCGTGCCCTGTGTGGCTGCGATTTCCTCATCGATGATCCGTTTCCACGCGGCGATCCGGGCGTCGTCCACATCCTGCGCGTGGACGGCGATGGAAATGGCAAGGTCGGGTTCCGCCGAGAACGCCTTGACCCCGCGCCCAAGCCCGTAGATCGACGAATAGGCCTGCCCCCGGCTTTCCGCAAATCCGGTGCGGCGGGCGCGATCCATCGCGTCGCGCACGCTGTCGGCGCTCAGGCTTTCGAAGGCGTCGAATTCCGGTGCGATGGCCGCGATCACCCGCTCGGCGGTCGCGTCCGGCAGCCCGGCGAGAAGCGCGGTGGCCCCCGCCCCGACGCCCAGATAGCGCCGCTGGCCGACCTCGACCGGGATCACGCGGATCACGGTGCGGCCTTCGGCTTTGTGGATGCACACCGCCTCGAACCCCGAGCGGCGCATCAGGTAGGTGGTCACGTTCGCACGTTCGGCCACGCGGTCCACGCAGGCCGTCCACGGGGCGAGGCCAAGCACCCGGTCGCTGACGGCGAGGCCGAGCTCGTAGCTGAGCATCCCCACCTCGTAACGGCGGGTGTCGGCGTTGTAGGCGGCCAGCCCGGTGTCGGTGAGGCTTTTAAGAATGCGGTGGGTGGTCGAGCGGGGCAGACCCACGGCTTCGGAAATCGTGCGCAGGGTCTTGGGCGCGTCGCCAGACACATGCGCGATCTGCTTCAGGATCGCCGCCGCGCGCCGGATCGCCTGGGTTCCGTCCTGATTGCCGTCTTTCATACCGTCACCCACACCATTGCCGTGCCTTTGCCGCGCGAAACCCGTGCGCTGCACGCCTGCTTTTCTCCACTAGTGACCCAGTGTTAACTTGGACACCCCGTCCCGCAAAGCACGTTTCGTGATTATTCCGGCGCGCATGGCTGCTCCATCGGAATGGGCATTCGGTCCGGACTACCCCCGCGCAATCGCGATGTTGAGCAGCACCTGACGCTGTTCCTCCTCCGCGACACGGATCGCCCGGTCGAGCGCGGCGGGCAGATCGCGCCCGTCGGTGACCGTCTCGGTATAGGCCCGGCTCGCCTCGGCCACCTTGGCGAAATCGGGGCTGGGGCGCAACGAGGTCAGCGGCACCTCGTTCGCGGTCTTGCTTTCGCCCTCGGGGTAGAGCCCCTGAACCGAGTATCGCACCGCCGCCCATTCCTCGTTGTTGAGCACGAGCACGATCACCGGGACATTCTGCGCCTCGGCCACGAAATGACAGGCGGTGGGGTTGGCGAACATGTAGCTGCCGTCACCCACGGTCGCGACCACCAGCCGGTCCGGGTCGGCCATCTTGGCCCCGATCGCGGCGGGCATCCCCCAGCCGAGGCCGCCGGAGAACGGTTCCTGAAAGTAGCTGTCGGGCTGGTCGAGGTCGAGCGGCTGGAGCGGGCAGCCAAGCTCGTGAAACACGGTTGCGCGCCGACCCTTGAGCGCACGGCCCAGACACAGGCTGACCCAGTCTTTCGTCATGGGCGCGCTCGCCCCCGCCTCGGCGCGGGCCATGACCGCCGCACGCGATGTTTCGCTCGCCGCCGCGACCCGCTTGCGCCGCGTGGCGATCCGGGTTTCGTCGCGCGGCTCGGCACCGACCGCTGGGATCAGTGCGGCAAGGGTCGCGCCGACGTCTCCGGCGAGCGTGATGTCCGCCGGGAAGTTGCGCACCGGCGTGCGCCCGAACAGCGGGTCGGGCGCGGCCTGAATGATCGTCGCATCGTCACGCAACGTGACACCATCGGGCATCCACGGCGCGAGGCAGTCCAGCGCCAGCACGACGTCGGCTTCGGCCAGCCACGGCGATGGGTCCGCCCCGACCTGCATCGGGTGGCCCATGGGAATGGCGATCTGGTTCGGCCAATAATGCACCAGCGGGATCGCGTGATCCTCGACGAACCGGGTCAGGGCGGCGAACCCGTCGGCACCCCCCGCCCCGCGCTGCGCGATGATGACCGGGTTGTCCGCTTGGGCGAGCGCCCTCGCCGCCCGCGCGACCGCATCGCCATCGGGTGCGGTCGTCACCGGAGTCATGCGCGGCGGGGCCGAAATCCCCTCTGCCGGGCAAGGTTCGCACAGCACTTCACGCGGGAGGCTCAGGTAGACCGGCCCCTTCGGTCCGGAATTCGCGATCGCCCAGGCGCGATCCAGAAGCTCGGGCACCTGTTCGGGAAAGCGGATTTCGTATTGCCATTTGGTCGCCTCGCGGATCAGCGCCTCCTGATCGAACATCTCCTGCCCCCAGCCGATGGGAACCGTGCGCGCCCCGAACCGCCCCCGTTCGGTGGTCGGCGTGCGGCCCGACATGACGATCATCGGGATGTGGTCGCACCACGCGTTGATGATCGCGGTCGCGCCGTTCGACAGGCCGACGTTCGTGTGCAGCATCACCGCCTGCGCGCGCCCCGACACCTGATAGAACCCGTGCGCCATCGACACGGCGGCATGTTCATGCGGGACCGTGACGGGCAGCGGCAGGTCCAACCCGCGCCGCTGCGCCTCGACAAGCCCTTCGATGATCGGCGGAAAATCGGTGCCGGCATTGGTGAACACGTGGCTGACGCCGAGTGCTTTCAGCTTGGTGAAAATCGCCCCACCTGCGGTGATCGGGCTGTCCCCCGGCGCCTCGCCTTTCATGCGTCCTCCCTTTGCCTCGCCTGATGCGAGACCGCCGGCGCACTGTGATTTTGCACCGCGGGCGCGTCAAGGGATGGTCGCCCCGTGGATGCCAGACGCTGTGTCGGGTCCGGGGTTTCGGGCCGAGCGGCAGGCTGGGGTAGCCTATCGCCCCTACAGCACGAAATCCCCCGCCGTGAGCGTGAGCAGCCCGGTGAGATGGATCTCGGCATCCGCCACCGTGTCGCCGTCGGTGTCGAGCGCGACGATGGTGTCGCCGCCCGACTGGCTCAGCGTCAGCGTGCCGCCGAAGGTGAACGCCTGATCGCCGCCCGTGGTCGTGTCGGCGTCGATGGAGCGCAGGATGATGCGGTCCACCCCGACTTCGTAGTCGGTGATCCGGTCCGCTGCCGCGCCCAGCCCGGTGTCGCCCTCGCGGAACACGAACGTGTCGCCGTCCGACCCGCCGGTCATGACGTCCGCCCCATCGTTGCCGAAGATCCGGTCGCGGCCCGCGCCGCCCACCAGCGTGTCGTCGCCCGCGTCGCCGCGCAGGAAATCGTCGCCGCCGAGACCGGACAGCGTATCGGCCCCGTCGCGCCCAATCAGCCTGTTCGCGCCGCCGTCGCCGGTGATATCGTCGTCGAAATCCGAACCCTGGGCGTTCTCGATCTCGGACAAGGTGTCGCCCGCGGCATCGCCGCCCGAGGCCGTCCCGGCGCCGAGATCCAGCGTCACCCCGGCGCTCGACCCGGTGTAGAGGACTGTGTCGATTCCCGATCGGCCATACATCTCGTCGCCACCCGCGCCGCCGATCAGCTTGTCGTCGCCGAAGCTGGCGTCCATGTAGTCGTCGCCCTCGCCGCCGATCAGGATGTCACGATCCGCGCCTCCGTAGAGGGCATCCCATCCATCCCCACCGACCAACCGATCGTTGCCGTCCAGCCCGAGCAGGATGTCCTGCCCTCCAAGACCGATCAGCATGTTGTCGGCCCCGTCGCCGGTCAGAACGTCATTGTGATCCGAGCCCATCACCCGTTCGATGCCGGTGAGCGTGTCGCCCTGCGCGTCGCCGCCCGTGCCGGTGCCGGCGCCCAGGTCCACGGTCACACCCGCCGCGGACTTCTTGTAGACCGCCAGATCCGCGGCCCCGAGGCCGCCGTCGAGGTCGTCCGCCCCCGCGCCCCCTTCGAGCCGGTCGTTTCCGTCGCCACCGTCCAGATCGTCGTCGCCCTCGTCACCGAAGAGCATATCGCGGTCATCCCCGCCCTCGATCATGTCGCCGTCGTCGCCACCCCGAACCCAGTCGCGTCCGGCCCCGCCCCTGAGCGTGTCGGAACCCGCGCCACCCAGCACCCGGTCATCGTCATCCCCACCGTCGAGCGTGTCATCCCCGTCACCCCTTGTAGATCGTCCTCGCCGCCGAGACCGTTCAGGATGTCGTCCAGATGGCTGCCCAAAAGGGTCTGACCATCCCCCGTGCCGGTGCGGTCGATCCCGACACCCGGCAGACGCCCGTACATGATATAACTCTTGCCCGCGTTGTTGCCGCCCTCGTCGTTGAAATAGGCCCCGACCAGCAGATCGGCGAGCCCGTCGTCGTTCACATCGCCCGCCGCCGACACGTCGTAGCCCAGATAGTCGCCCTCGACCTCGGCATAGATTTCGAAACCGCGGGCCGGGGTCAGGTTGTCTATATCCACATCGCCGAATCCGGTCGGCCCGCCGTAGATGACATATGCCGCACCCCAGTAAGTCGCGGTCTCGGTGTAACGGTAGGCCCCGACCACAACATCGTCGTACCCATCGCCGTTCATGTCGCCGACCCCGTCGACGTCGTAGGCGAAATAGGTCTTGCCGGACTTGCCGAGGATGGCGAACCCCTCGGTCGCGCCGTTGTCGTCAATGTCGATATCGGAATGGCCGCTCGCACTGCCGTAGATGACGTAGGCCGCACCCGCTCCGGCCGACGCGGTGTCGTCGGAAAGCGACCCGACGATGATGTCGTCGAACCCGTCGCCGTTCACGTCGCCGGCGCCTGCCACAGAATAGCCGAACTGGTCGTTCACCGCTTTGCCGGCGATGGCGAACCCTTCTCCGGCACCCAGAGAACCGAGGTCGATATCGCCCCAGCCCGTCGTCTTGCCGAAGATGACCCATGCGGTCCCGGAATTGATGGCAGTGCCATCTCCATTACGCTCGCTGACCACGAAGTCGTCGATGCCGTCGCCGTTGAAATCGCCCGCATCGGCAACGGACCAGCCCGCGAAATTACTGTCGGCCTCCCCCTTGATCCTGAAGCCGTCGGACGCCGCCAACGTGTCGATGGAGAAGCCGGAGCGGTCAGCGGCCTGGCCGAAGATGACATAGCTGTGGCCTATGTTGTTTTCGCCGCTGTCTTCGCCGTAGGGCGCGCTGACGATCACATCGTCGAAGCCGTCGTCGTTGATGTCGCCCGCCGAGGCCACCGAGAACCCGAATTGATCGCCAGACGCTATGCCCGTGATCCGGTAGCCGTCCGCATCGGTCAGGCTGCCTGCGGCGATGGTACCGATGCCGGAGGATTTGCCGTAGATGACATAGGCCGCGCCTGTCCCGAAGTAAGCGCGCGCGCCGATGATCAGGTCGTCGATCCCGTCGCCGTTCACATCGCCGGCGCTAGAGGACCTGAACGATAATTGCGACAGCGGCTCACCCGTGATTTCGAACCCGTCTGTCGCCGTGAGGGTGCTGAGGTCGATATCGGTGGTCGGGCCGCCTGCCTTGCCGAAGACGACGAAGGCCGACCCGGAATTCGCTGCCCCGAAATGGGTGGCTCCGACCGCGCCGATCAGGACGTCGTCGATTCCGTCGCCGTTCACGTCCCCCGCATCCGACAGATAGGCACCGGACGAGTCGTTCGCCGTCTTGCCGATGATCGAGAAACCGTAGGTGGGCAGCAGCGTCGAAAGGTTCACGTTTGCGCCGAAGCCGGTGGCCGAGGCGCCGTAGACCACATAGGCCTCGCCAGCGTTAATGCCGCCGTCGTCACCATAGGGCGCCCCTACGATCAGGTCGTCAATTCCATCACCATTCACATCACCTGCGCCGGAGACGCTTGTCCCAGCTTGGTCACTGTCAACGTCACCTTGTATGAAGAATCCATCTTTCGAATCGAGGGCGTCCACTTCAATTGTGCCAAATCCCGTCGATCTGCCGAATATGACGAACGCCCCGCCAGCGTTGCTCCCGCCCTCATCGTTATTGATCGAACCGACGATAATGTCGTCGATTCCGTCCGCATTGACGTCGCCTGCGGCACTGGCACTCCAGCCGAGGTAATCGTATTCGCCCCCACCCCGGATGATGAACCCGTCGCTCGCGGCGAGGGTCGATGTGTCGATATTCGAGAACCCGGAAGTCTTGCCGAAAATGACATAGACTTCGCCCCCGCTAGGAGCTCCATTGTCGTTGTTAATCGCGCTGACGATCAGGTCTTCGACCCCGTCGTCGTTCACGTCGCCTGCGCTGGATACTTTGTAGCCCGCAAGGTCGCCTTCGGCAGCACCCAGTATGGTGAACCCATCGGTAGGAGCAAAAGATGAAAAGTCGATCGTACTGAAACCGGTCGACTTGCCGAAGACCACGTAAGCCGCGCCTGCGTTTACCGCGCCACTGTCGTTTTGGTAGGCCCCGACAACGACGTCGTCAAACCCGTCACCGTTTACGTCTCCCGCGCCTGCGACACTGTATCCGGCCCCGTCGTTTGCGAGGTCTCCTTGCATGACGAACCCATCGCTCGCAGCGAGGGTGAACAGGTCAATCGTCGAAAATCCGGTGGATTTACCAAACACCACGTAGGCACGGCCTGCGTTTGAACCGCCGTAGTCGCTACCCCACGCGCCGATGATCACATCGTCGAACCCGTCGCCGTTTACGTCGCCCGCGCCATCGACACTGAGGGCCGCAAAGTCGCTGCCGAGCGCCCCCATGATGATGAAGCCATCACTCGCTGCTAGGCTCGACAAATCGATATTCGTGTGACCGGACGCCTTGCCGAAGATCACATATGCTTCGCCTGCGTTCGGGTCGCCATCGTCACCTTGGGGGGCGCCTATGATCACATCGGCAAATCCGTCGCCGTTGACATCACCGGCGGCGGCCACGCTGGTGCCAGCGACATCATTGCTGAGATCGCCCTGAATGATGAAGCCATCACTCGCGGTCAGTGAGGACAGGTCGATCGTTCCGAGCCCGGTGGACTTCCCGAAAACGACGTAAGCCTCGCCAGCTCCCGAACCACCGTCATCGCCATATCTTGCGCCAACGATGACGTCGTCGATACCGTCCCCGTTCATATCACCTGCAATCGAAACCGAGTAGCCAGCCTCGTCGTTTGCGGCATCCCCCTGAATGATGAACCCCTGCGAAGCGGTCAGAATCGAAAGGTCGATAACGCGTGCAGCCATAATGAGGTCCCCCCGAACCAAAGCGTTTTTTTGAAATCGAAACCACGCGCCGCGAAAAAGCGGGCGACCGCCGACACATCAAATCTCGATACCAGCATAGAAGCCAAGGCCATCAGAGCAAGCTTTTCATAACTCACAAAAAAACAGCGGCGCGGCGCCGCGGCACATAGCATGGGGAGCGGCGGGGACCGGATTCACGCCCCGCCCCCTACAGCACGAAATCCCCCGCCGTGAGCGTGAGCAGCCCGGTGAGGTGGATCTCCGCATCCGCCACCGTGTCGCCGTCGGTGTCGAGCGCGATGATGGTGTCGCCGCCGGACTGGCTCAATGTCAGCGTGCCGCCGAAGGCGAAGGCCTGATCGCCGCCCGTGGTCGTGTCGGCGTCGATGGAGCGCAGGATGATGCGGTCCACCCCGGCCTCGAAATCGTCGATCCGGTCGGCAGCCGCGCCGGTCCCGGTGTCGCCCTCGCGGAAGACGAACCGGTCCGCGTCCGCCCCGCCGATCATGAAATCGCGCCCGCCGCCGCCGATCAAGACGTCGCGCCCCTCGGCCCCGTTCAGGAGCGTGTCGTCGCCGTCGCCGCCGATCAGCCGGTCGTTGCCCTCGAAGCCGAACAGGATGTCCGCGCCGCCACGCCCGTTCAGGGTGTTGGCCCCGCTGTCGCCGCGCAGCGTGTCGGCGTGGTCCGAACCGGTCAGGTGCTCGATGCCCGTCAGCGTGTCGCCCGTCGCGTCGCCGCCCGAGGCCGAGCCCGCCGCGAGGCTGATCGTCACCCCGACCCCGACCCGGTGTAAAGCGCCGTGTCCTCGCCCGCGCCGCCGTCGATGTCGTCGCCTCCCGCGCCGCCGGTCAGCCGGTCGTCGCCGTCGCCGCCGTCGAGGATGTCGTCGTCGGCGCCGCCGTCCAGCACGTCGCGCTCGTCGCCGCCGTAAAGCTCGTCTTCACCCGCGTCGCCGCGCAGCTTGTCGCGCCCGCCGAGGCCCGTCAGCACGTCGTCGCCGCCACGCCCGATGAGCAGGTTGGCGTTCGCGTCGCCGGTGAGCGTGTCGCCATGGTCAGACCCCATCACCCGTTCGATGCCGGTGAGCGTGTCGCCCTGCGCGTCGCCGCCGGTGCCGGTGCCTGCGCCGAGATCGACCGTCACGCCGGCGGCGGACTTCTTGTAGACCGCCAGATCCGCGCCCCCGAGCCCGCCGTCGAGGTCATCCGCGCCAGCCCGCCCTCGAGCCGGTCGTTGCCGTCGCCACCGTCCAGATCGTCGTCGCCATCGTCACCGAAGAGCATATCGCGGTCATCCCTGCCTTCGACCATGTCGCCGTCGTCGCCACCCCGAACCCAGTCGCGCCCGGCCCCGCCCTAAGCGTGTCGGAACCCGTGCCACCCAGCACCCGGTCGTCGTCATCCCCACCGTCGAGCGTGTCGTCCCCGTCACCCCTGAAGATCGTCCTCGCCGCCGAGGCCGTTCAGGATGTCGTCGAACGGGCTGCCCAAAAGCGTGTTCGGTTCGGCCGATCCACTGCGGTCGACCGGCGACGAGGGGCCGCGACCGTAGACGATATAGGCCTTGCCGGAACTGGCCGCGATGTCGTCGTTCAGGTTGGCGCCGATCATTATATCGGCAAGCCCGTCCCCGTTCACGTCACCGGCCGCCGCCGCCGCGATGCCGAAATTGTCGCCGCCGTATTCGCCGTTCATCGCGAAGCCAACAGCGGGAGAGAGGTCGTCGAGATTGACCGTGCCGGGCCCGGTGGTCGACCCGTAGATCACATAGGCTGCGCCAGCGCCCACGGCAGAGTCGTCCTGACCATGCGCGGTGACGAGGACTTCGGAAAGCCCGTCGCCGTTCATGTCGCCCACGATCGCGATCGCCAGACCCGCATAGTCCTGCGTCGCCCCGCCATAGACGATGAACCCCTCGCTCGCGGTCAGGCTGCCCGCCGCGATGGTCGAAACGGGCGTGGAGCGGCCATAGACGATGTAGGCCGCGCCCGAGAACGTGCCGTTCTCGTCGTTGTAGCGCGCGCCGACCACCACGTCGTCCAGCCCGTCGCCGTTCACGTCGCCTCCGCCCGCGACGTCGAAGCCGAACTGATCGCCGGTGAACTCACCATTGATCTTGAACCCGTCCGACGAGGAGAGGCTTCCAAGGTCGATGTCGGCCAGCCCCGACGACTTGCCGAAGATGACGTAAGCCGCGCCGGAATCATTCTGAGCACCGTTCGCCCCGAGCGCGCCGATGATGATGTCGTCGATCCCGTCGCCGTTCACGTCGCCCGCATGGGCGACGCCGTGGCCCGAGTAATCGATGGCGGCGTCGCCCGTGATCTCGATGTAACTGCCGGGCGCGAGGCTTGCGACATCGGTGTTGGCGCGCGAGCCGGCCACACCGAAGACCACGTACGTCTTGCCCTGGTTCGCGCCATCGGGGCCGGGAAGGTTGGGCGAGGCGAACATCACGTCATCGATGCCGTCGCCGTTGAAGTCACCCGCCCCGGCGACGTCCGACGCGAAAGCGCCGGAAATGTCGTTGCCGTAGATCGCGAAACCGTCCGTCTGCGTGAGCGTATCGAGGTCGATGGTCCCGTGGCCCGAGGTCTTGCCGTATATGACGTATCCCGCGCCCTCGGCGGACGAGGCGCCGTCTTCGTCCCACAACCGCGCGCCGATCACGAAATCGTCGATGCCGTCGCCGTTCACGTCGCCCGCGCCTGTGGCCGAGGCGTAGTCGCCGAGGCGGTCGAAGGCCCCCTCCCCGATCAGCTTGAAGCCGTCCGTCGCCGTCAGCCCGTCGACGTCGATGTCGCCCGTGAAGCCGCCCGCCTTGCCGAAGATGACATAGGCCGCGCCGTTCTGCGACAGGCCGTTGGTGGAATACGGTTCGGCCACGATGACGTCGTCGACCCCGTCGCCATTCACGTCTCCGACGCCCGACACCGCGCGCCCCAGATAGACCGACGATGCAGCACCGCTGTTGAGGATGCTGACCCCGTAGGGCGGCGTAAGGCTGGACATGTCGACCTCGGACGCGAACCCGGTCGCGGAGCCGCCGTAGATGACATAGGCCTCGCCCGCATCCGTGCCGCCGTCTGCGCCCCAAAGCGCCCCGACGATCACATCGGCGAACCCGTCGCCGTTCACATCGCCCGCGCCCGAGACTCCGTGTCCCGCGCCGTCCCCGGCTGCATCACCCTGAATGATGAAACCGTCCGCCGCCGTCAGGGTCGACAGGTCGATATGACCGATCCCGCTCGCCTTGCCGAAGATTACATACGCCTCGCCCGAGTGTACGCCACCGTCGTCCCCGGAATAGGCGCCGACGATGACGTCGTCGATCCCGTCACCGTTCACATCACCTGCGGCAGACACGCTGTAGCCCGCGAAGTCGGTCGATACGTCGCCCTGAATGATGATTCCGACGGACGGGGACAGGCCCGTCAGGTCGATATGCGAAAAACCGCCCGACTTGCCGAAAATCACATAGGCTTCGCCCGCGTTGGGGCCACCGTCGTCGCCGAAGAAGGCGCCAACGATCACGTCGTCGTAGCCATCGCCGTTCACATCGCCTGCGCCCGAAACGCTGATACCGGCCTGATCGCCTGCGTTGTCCCCGTGGATCAGGAACCCGTCGGACAGGGACAGGCTTGCGAGGTCGATATTCGCGATCCCGCTCGACTTGCCGAAAATCACATAGGCCTCGCCCGCGTTGATCCCGCCGATGTCGCCGTTCAACGCGCCGATCACGACGTCGTCGATGCCGTCGCCATTCACGTCGCCTGCGGAAGAGACGCTCCACCCCGCGGAGTCGGACGCTGCACGACCCTGAATGGCGAACCCGTCGGTCAGCGTCAGGGTCGACAGGTCGATGTTCGCGATGCCGCTCGACTTGCCGAAGATGACATAAGCCTCGCCTGCGTTGCTGCCTCCGTCGTCGCTCCCGTAGGCGCCGACGATCACATCGTCGATCCCGTCACCGTTCACGTCGCCAGCCGCTGCGACGCTGTGACCGGCCTGATCGTTCGCCACGTCACCCTGAATGATGAACCCGTCGGTGAGGGTCAGGCTCGACAGGTCGATATTCGCGATACCGCTCGACTTGCCGAAAATCACATAGGCCTCGCCCGCCTGCCCGCCGCCGTCGTCGCCGCCGGGAGCGCCGACGATCAGATCATCGATGCCGTCGCCGTTGACGTCGCCGGCGCCGGAAACGCTCTGCCCCGCATTGTCGCCGCCCGTGTCGCCCTGAATGATGAACCCATCGGTCAGGGTCAGGCTCGTCAGATCGATGTTCGCAAGCCCGTTCGCCTTACCGAAGATCACATAGGCTTCGCCTGAATTCCCGCCGCCATTGTCGCCGTAAGGGGCCCCGACGATCACGTCGTCATATCCGTCGCCGTTCACGTCACCCGCGTTGGACACGCTGTAGCCGGCTTGGTCTTCCGCCGCGTCGCCCTGAATGATGACGCCCTGCGCCGTGGTCAGAAAAGAAAGGTCGATAACGCGTGCAGACATAATGCGGTCCCCCCGAACCAATACATTCTAAGCAATCCGAAACGCCGCGCGCGGTGGGCGGCACAATATCGAAAGTCGAAACTCACTTATTTTTAGGGGGAAAATCCGATCCGGCAACCCTGTTTCGGCCTGCCGAGGGTGCGGGCGGCGGTGCGCCGCGCCGCTCAGGTGCCTGTCCGGCCCGCGTCGCCCATGATCCGGGCCGCCGACGACAGGCCCTCGCTCGCCGCGATCTCGTCAGGTCCGGCGGGCAGGCGTTGGCGCCAGTTCGGGTATTCCGTCACCGTGCCGGGCAGGTTGGGCTGGGCCGACAGGCCGAGAACGTCCTCGACCTGCACCGACACCAGCCGGGACCGCGTGGCGGCCAGAACCGACCACATCGCCTCGGCGCTTTCCGGGGGCGCGTCGCCCCGGAACTGGCCCGACAGCCAGTCGAACCCAGACACTTCGCGCCCACGCCAGTCGAACATGCCCTGCGCGTGCTCGGGCGGGGTCAGGCCAATGTCGCGCCGCACCGAAATCTCGCGCCCTTCGCGCCAGCCTTTCCACGTCGGCAGGTCGTGGGTGGTGAAGCTCGCGATAACCGGTTCGTCATAGTTTTCGGGCCGTTTGAACACCGGAGGATCTTCGCGATGTTCGAAACAGGCAAGGCGACAGCCTAGAATGCCGCTGTCTTGCAATGCCTGTTGCAGCCCGTCCGGGATCACGCCAAGGTCTTCGCCCACGATCACCGCACCGGCCCGCGCGGCCTCGATCCGGGCGACGGCGAGCATCGCGTCGCGGGGCATCTGGACATAGGCCCCCGGTAGGCCATCCGGCACCAGATAGGCGCGTTCGAACCCGAGGATATGGTCGATCCTGAGCGCACCCGCGAACCGCAATTGCTGGCGCAGGGTGGCGGCAAGCGCCTCGAACCCGGTGTCGATCAGCTTCACGGGGTTGAAAGGCGCCAGTTGCCAGTTCTGGCCCTGCGGCGCGAAGGAGTCGGGCGGTGCGCCAAGGCTCGCCCCGAAAGCGAACGTGTCGCGGTCCTCCCACGTTTCGGCCCCGTGCGGGTGGGTGCCGACGGCAAGGTCGAGGTAGAGGCCCAGCGCCATGCCCGCGTCCGCCGCCCGGTCACGCGCAGCACCAAGCGCTGTTTCGGCCTGAAACTGAAGCCAGGCATGGAAATCGACGCGATCCGCCATCTCGCGCGCGGCCTGCGCGACCTTGGGATCGTCCGGGGTCTGATAGGCCACCGGCCACGTATCCCAATAGGCGCCGAAGCGTTCGGACAGCGCCTGATACGTCGCGAAACGGTCAAGCCCAGCGCCCTGTTCGGCCCGCCACGCCGCAAAGGCCGGATCGTCGCCCTCGGCCGCGAACCGGACTTCGAGCGCAGCCATGCGCGCCGGAGTTTCGGCCCCGAAATCGATCAGATCGCCCCCCGGCGCCCCGTCGGTGTCGAGGTAGACCGAGGCAAAGCGGCGGCGGTGCGACGGTGTATAGGGGCTGAACGCGCCCGGATCGGCGGGGAAGCCCGCGTGGATCGGGTTGATCCCCAGAAAGGCCGCCCCCTGCCGGGCGGCCCCTTCGGCCATGCGGGCAAGGTCGCCGTAGCCCCCGATTCCGCCGACGGTCGTGGGCCTGAGCCCGGCCAGCGGGACCATCAGGCCCCAACTGCGCTCGGGAAGCGGCAGCCGCGCGGGCGCGACGAGCAGCCAGCAGACCTCGCCGCCCGCCGCCAGCCGATGCCGGCCGAGGGGCAACGGCGGCAACGGCCCCTGCCCCTCGCCCTCGGTGCCGTCCTCGTAGGCGATGGACCACGGGGTCGCTGTCAGCTCGGGGGCGTCGCCCAGTTCGCAGATATGCCACCGCGGCAGGGCGCGCTCCGGCTCGGGCGGGTCGGTTTCGCTCAGGCCCAGCGCGGCCAGCAGGGCCGCCTTGGTCTCCGCCGACGTTTCGCGCCAGACACCGAACAGGTCGCGGTATTCGCTCAGGATGCCCGCCCGTGCGGCGCGGTCGTCGAGCGCGCTCATATCCGCTCCATGCACAGCGCGGCCACGGCGGTCTCGGCCTGATCGTAGGCGCCGGACACCGCCTTGGGTTCGGCCAGAGGCTGCGCGGTGTCGATGTGGCGCACCCAATGGAAGCCGTCCGGGCAGGCGGGCAGTTGCAGCGCCACCGCATCGCCTGCGTTGAAGGCAAGGTAGATCGCATCCTCGCGCTGTGCATAGGACGGCGTGCCCGAGGCGATACGCAACTCGGCGCACAGCGTCTGGTTGTGGCCGTTGGTCCAGTCGGAGCGCGTCATTTCCTGCCCGTCCGGGCGCCACCAGAACAGGTCGATCACCCCGTCGACCTTGCGCGGCACCGAGTGCAGGAACCGTTTCTGACGCAGGATCGGGTGGCGCTTGCGGAACGCGATGAGGCGCGCGGTGAAGGCGCGAAACGCCTCGTCCGCGCGTGCCCAGTCGATCCACGTCACGTCGTTGTCCTGCGCATAGGCGTTATTGTTGCCGTTCTGGCTGTGCCCGATCTCGTCACCGCCAAGGATCATCGGCGTGCCTTGCGACAGAAGCAGCGTCGCCATCATGTTGCGCCGCCTCAGCGCCCGCGCCGCGACGATTTGCTTGTCCTTGGTCGGTCCTTCGGCCCCCATATTGTCGGAATGGTTCTCGCCATGCCCGTCGCGGTTGTCTTCCCCGTTGGCCTCGTTGTGCTTTTCGGCGTAGCTCACCACGTCCGTCAGCGTGAAGCCGTCATGCGCGGTCAGCAGGTTGACCGAGGATGTGGCGGCCCGGCCGGAATGGTCGAACTGGCCCGCCGACCCGGTGATCTTGTCCGCAAGCACCGGCACGTGCCCCAGATCGCCGCGCCAGAACCGGCGCACACCGTCGCGATACTGGTCGTTCCATTCGGCGAAGGGCGGCGGATAGGCGCCAAGCTGATAGCCCCCCGGCCCGATGTCCCACGGCTCGGCGATCAGCTTTTTCGTGGCGAGCAACGGGTCTTGTCTCAGCGCCTTGAAGAACGCGGCGTTCCGGTCGAACCCCTCCGCCGTGCGCCCGAGTGTCGAGCACAGGTCGAACCGGAACCCGTCCACCCCCATGGTGCCCGCCCAATAGCGCAAGCTGTCCAGCACCATGCGCAGAACCATCGGGTGTTCGAGGTTGAGCGTATTTCCGGTGCCGGTGTCGTTCACATACTGGCTCGGATCTTCTGCGAGGCGATAGTAGCTCGCGTTGTCGAGCCCGCGGAAACCGAGTGTCGGACCAAGTTCGTCGCCCTCACCGGTGTGGTTGTAGACCACGTCGAGGATGACCTCGATCCCGGCGGCGTGGAAGCGCGCGACCATCTGTTGAAACTCGTCGATCCGGCCTGTGGACAGGTAACGCGGCGCGGGGGCGAAGAAGCCGACGGTCTGATAGCCCCAGTAGTTCACCAGCCCCTTTTCGACGAGGAACCGGTCGTTGAGAAAGGCATGGACCGGCAGAAGCTCCACCGCCGTCACGCCCAGCTTCACCAGATGGTCGAGCGCGGGGTCCGAGGCCATGGCGGCAAAGCTTCCCGGCGCATCCACCCCCGGCATGAGGTGCGTGAACCCTTTGACATGCGCCTCGTAGATCACCGTCTGATCGAGCGCCGTCACGGGCGCGTGGCCCCCGCCCCAGTCGAAGGTCGGGTCGGCGACGATGCTTTTGGCGGCGAATGGGGCGCTGTCGCGGTCGTCGGGTGCCTCGGCCCCGCCGAAAAGCGCGTCGTTCCAGTCGGGCTGGCCGGTCAATTGGCGCGCGTAGGGGTCGATCAGCAGTTTCGCGGGATTGAAGCGATGCCCGGCTTTCGGGTCGAACGGACCCTCGGCCCGAAAGCCATAGTGCTGGCCCACCCCGATGCCCGGCACATGGACGTGCCAGACGTCGCCGTCACGCTCCGGCAGCGCGATCCGCGTCTCGCGCCCGTCCGCGTCGAACAGGCACAGATGCATCGCCTCGGCATTCTCGGAAAACACCGAAAAGCTGACGCCATCCCCCACGACATGCGCGCCAAGCCGGGTCGGGTCCCCGGCATACACCTGTCTGTCGCTCATCCGGCCTTGACCATCCCCGCATAAAGCGCCGCGTATTCGGCGGCGGAATGGCCCCAGTCGACCGGGGCGGCCATCGCGTTTTTCATCATCTGCGTCCAGGTCGGTTGATCGTGATACAGATTGACCAGTTTCATCAGCGCCTGCGCAAGGGCCTGCGCGGTGACGGGGTTGAATTGAATGCCCGTGGCGGCCCCCGCTGCCAATCCGGCAGGCGATGCGTTTATGACGGTATCGGCCAGACCACCCGTAAGGGCCACGACAGGCAGCGTGCCGTGGTGCAGACCGTAAAGCTGCGTCAGCCCGCAGGGTTCGAATCGCGACGGGACGAGGATCGCATCACCGCCGACGATCATCCGGTGGGCGAGGTCTTCGTCATACCCGATGGTCACCGCCACGCCCGGATGCTGTGCGGCGAAGTCACGGTAAGCGGCCTCGAGCCCCGGCTCGCCGGTGCCGAGCAAGACCAGTTGCCCGCCGTTGTCCAGAAGCGCGGGCAGCGCCATCAGCAGAAGGTCCAGACCCTTTTGTTCGGTCAGGCGCGAGACGACGACGCAGACCGGGCCATCCCAATCGGGCAGGTCGAATTCGCGCCGAAGCGCGGCCCGGTGCTTGGCCTTGCCCGAAGGTTTGGTGAAGGGCGGGTTCCACGCCTCGCCGTCGATCCCGTTCAGGATGCCCACAATGTCAGCCTGCCGTGCCTGCAACAGCCCATCCATCCCGACACCGAACTCAGGCGTCATGATCTCGGCGGCATAGGTGGGTGAGACGGTGGTGATCTTGTCGGCATAGACCAGCCCGGCCTTGAGCGCCGAGATATCGCCCCAGAATTCGTACCCGTCCTGCGTGAACTCGCCCGGCGGCAGGCCAAGGGCACCCGCCATGTCGCCCGGTGCCATGCCCTGAAACGCGATGTTGTGGATCGTGATAACGCTGGCCACCCGGTCGCCTGCCCCCATCTCGCGCAGATAAAGCGGCGCGAGGCCTGCTTGCCAGTCGTGGCAGTGAAGCACATCGGGCGACCACCCCTTGATCCCCTCCGCCGCCACCCGCGCGCCCGCGAGCGACAGGGCCGCAAAGCGTTGCGGATTGTCGGGCCAGTCGGCCCCGGAGGCGTCGTTGTAAGGCCCGCCCTCCCGGTCGAAAAGGTGCGGCGCATCGAGCGCGTAGAGCACCCCGTCACCCAGCTTGCCCGCCCGCAGGCTGGCCGGGCCGCCGAAGAGGTCGTCCCACGTCAACACGGCCTTGGCCTTGCCCAGCGCGGCCATCACTTTTGGATAGCCCGGCACCAGAACGCGCATTTCGACGCCCTGCCCGGCAAGCGCGGCAGGCAGCGCGCCGACCACGTCGGCCAGCCCGCCGGTCTTTATCAGCGGCACGCATTCCGAGGCGACCGAGAGCACCTTGGTCATAGGCTCGCCGCCCGCCTGTCCAGCATGTCTTGTGTGATGAGCGTGACGCCGCCGGGAGTCACGCGGAACCACTTGGCATCCTCCTCCGGGTCTTCGCCCACCACCAGCCCCTCGGGGATATGGACGCCCCGGTTCACCACCACATCGGTCAGCCGCGCATGGCGCGAGACATAGACACGCGGAAGCGCCACGACCCGTTCGAGCGAGGAATAGGAATTGGTGTGGCACTGGGTGAAGAGCAGCGATTCACGGATTTCGGTGCCCGACACGATGCAGCCCCCCGCGATCATCGAACTGACCGCCGAGCCGCGCCGATCCTTTTCGTCATGGATGAACTTGGCGGGCGGGGTCAGCTCGGAATAGGTCCAGATCGGCCAGTCGGTGTCCCAAAGGTCAAGCTCGGGGTCGAAAGTCGTGAGGTCGATGTTCGCCCGCCAGAACGCGTCCACCGTGCCCACGTCGCGCCAATAGGCTGGGGCGCCCGGTGCGCGCACGCAGCTGTCACCGAAGCGGTGCGCCTGCGCGTGGCCGGTTCGCACGATGTCGGGGATCATGTCGTTGCCGAAATCGTGGCTCGACCCTTCGTCCTCGATATCGGCCAGCAGGCGTTCGCGCAGGTATTTCCAACTGAACACGTAGATGCCCATGCTGACGAGCGTGTGGTCGGGGTCGCCCGGCAGCCCCGGCGGGTCGGCGGGCTTTTCGAGGAACGACGTGATCCGGTCGCCCTCGTCCACCGCCATGCAGCCGAACGCGCTCGCCTCGTGCCGGTCGACGGTGAGGCATCCCACGGTCACCTCGGCCCCGGTTTCGACGTGCTGCCGGATCATCACCTCGTAGTCCATCTTGTAGATGTGGTCGCCCGCAAGGATCACGATGTAGTCCACGTCGTAGCTGTCGATGATGTCGATGTTCTGGGCCACCGCATCCACCGTGCCGCGATACCACGTCTGTTCGTTATAGCGTTGCGAGGCGGGTAGAATATCGAGAAACTCGTTGCGCTCGGCCCGAAAGAAGTTCCAGCCGCGCTGACAATGGCGGATCAGCGAATGGGCCTTGTATTGCGTGGCAAGCGCGATCTTGCGGATGCCGGAGTTCAGCGCGTTCGACAGCGCGAAGTCGATGATCCGGCTCTTGCCGCCGAAATAGACCGCCGGTTTCACCCGGCTCGACGTCAGTTCATGCAGGCGCGAGCCGCGCCCCCCGGCAAGGACGAAGGCCATGCTTCGCGCGGCCAGTCTCTGGTTCCTGTTCGGCATTGGCTTTCCTCTCCTCTCTGATGGCGGCCGGGCCGCCGTTACCCCTCGTGCACGAGATAGACCGCCGACAGCGGCGGCACGGTCAGTTCCGCAATGGCCGGCAAGCCGTGGCTGGCACCCTCGGTCGCGGTGACGCCGCCAAGGTTGCCCCGGTTGCCCCCGCCGTAGATCGCCGCATCGGTATTCAGCGCCTCGCGCCAGAGGCCCGTATGGGGCAAACCGATGCGATAGCCCGTCTGTTCCTGCGGCGTGAAATTACAGATCACCGCGACGGGCGGATCGCCCGCTTCGCCCTGCCGGATCCACGAAAACACCGAATTGCGCGTGTCCCCGCCTTCGATCCACTGGAACCCCTCGGGGTCCGCGTCGCGGGCGTAAAGCGCGGGGGTGGAGGTGTAGAGCCGGTTGAGGTCACGGATCAGCGCCTGCATCCCGGCGTGGTTGTCATCGCCCAGACAGGCCCAATCGACCTCGCCGTCATGGTTCCACTCGGCCCATTGCGCGATCTCCTGCCCCATGAACAAAAGCTTCTTGCCGGGGTGGCCCCACATGAAGCCGTAATAGGCGCGCAGGTTCGCGAACTTCTCCCACCCGGTCCCCGGCATCTTGCCGATCATCGAGCCTTTGCCGTGCACCACCTCATCATGGCTGATCGGCAGAATGAAGTTCTCGGAGAAGGCGTAGTTCAGGCCAAAGGTCATCTGGTGGTGATGATGGGCGCGGTAGATCGGGTCTTTCCGGATGTATTCGAGCGTGTCGTTCATCCAGCCCATGTTCCATTTGAACCCGAAGCCCAGCCCGCCCGCATCGACCGGGGCTGAGACGCCGGGATAGGCCGTGCTTTCCTCGGCCACCGTCATGATGCCGGCGTCTTGCCCGTAGGTCGCGGTGTTCATCCGGCGCAGCATGTCGATGGCTTCGTAATTCTCGCGCCCCCCATCCTTGTTCGGCACCCATTCGCCCTGAGGGCGCGAGTAGTCGCGGTAGAGCATCGAGGCGACGGCATCCACGCGCAGCCCGTCGGCGTGGTATTCTTCGAGCCAATACAAGGCGTTGGCGATCAGGTAGTTCGACACCTCGCGCCGCCCGTAGTTGTAGATCAGGGTGTTCCAGTCGTGGTGAAACCCCTCTTTCGGGTCGGCATGTTCGTAAAGCGGCGTGCCGTCGAAGCGACCCAGCCCGTGTGCGTCGGTCGGGAAATGCCCCGGCACCCAGTCGAGCAGAATGCCGATCCCGGCTCGGTGCGCGGCGTTCACCAGATCGCGGAATTCGTGCGGCAGGCCGCAGCGGATCGTCGGCGCGAAAAGCCCGATGGGCTGATAGCCCCAGGAGCCGTCGAAGGGATATTCGGACACCGGCATCAGTTCGATATGGGTAAATCCCATGTCCTTGGCGTAAGCCACCAGCTCGTCCGCCGCCTCGACATAGGAAAACGGCCGCCCCCCGTCCTTCCTGCGCCATGACGGCAGATGCACCTCATAGATCGAGATCGGGGCGCGGCGGTCGTGGCGTTCGGGGCGGGTGTGCATCCACAGATCGTCGGACCAGCCGTAGCCCGAGATGTCGCGCACGACGCTGGCGTTCGCGGGCGGGTGCTCGGACCCGAAGCCCACCGGGTCGGCCTTGCGCGGCTGGGCGGTGCCGTCCGCGCCCTTGATGTCGTAGCGGTAGAGCGCCCCGTCGCCCAAGCCCGGCACGAAAATCTCCCACACCCCCGTTCCGCCGCGTCTGCGCATCGGCGTGCGACGCTCGTCCCACAGGTTGAAGTCACCGACCAGAGACACCCGCCGCGCGTTCGGCGCCCAGACCGCGAAATGCGTGCCTTGGGTGCCCTCATGTTCGGTCACATGGGCGCCCAGCGCCTCCCACAGCCTGAGGTGATTGCCCTCGCCCAACAGGTACTCGTCGATCTCACCCAGCACGGGGCCGAAGCGGTAGGGATCGTCCCAGTCCCACGCGGCCTCGTCGGTTTCGCCGCGCAAGGTATAGGGATCGGTCCCGGCCACCGGCCCACGGAACAGGCCCGGCGCGCCTTCGACAGGGTCCAGTGGAAAGATCTGGTCACCGACCAGCGCCGACACCCGCGCCACGCCGGGATCGAACGCCGTCACGACGCGGCCGTCCCCGGCCTTATGCGGCCCGAGCACCGAAAAGGGGTCGTCGTGATCGGCGTCGAGCAGACGCTGCACGTCGGTCGGGGATGTCATGTTAGCGCCCATAGTCCGACCCTAACCGCTTCGCCGCATGGATCAATGACCCCGGTCAAATTCCGCTCACAACAGGCTTTCCGCGTCCCAGATGTCGGCCATGTAACCCCGGATCGTCCGGTCGGACGAGAACCAGCCGGAGCGCGCGGTGTTGAGCGCCGCCATCCGGTCCCACGCCTTGTCGTCCCGGAACACGACGTCCACCTCGCGCTGCGCACGCCAGTAGTCGGTGAAGTCCGAGCAGACGAGAAAGTAGTCGGGGCCTTCGAGGTTCTCGGTGATGCCGCGATAGCGGTCCGGATCGCCGGGCGAGAAGCGCCCGGACCGGATCAGGCCGAGCGCGCCTTTTAGCCGCTCATCCGCCGCGATCGCCAGGCCTGCGTGGCCGTCGACCGCCCGCCGTTCCATCACCTCGTCCGCCGTCATCCCGAAGAGGAAAAAGTTGTCCGCCCCCACGCGTTCGCGGATTTCCACGTTGGCGCCGTCGAGCGTGCCGATGGTGGGCGCGCCGTTCAGCGCAAGCTTCATGTTGCCCGTGCCCGACGCCTCTTTCCCCGCCGTCGAGACCTGTTCCGACAGGTCCGCCGCCGGGATCATCCGCTCGGCGAGCGAGACGTTGTAGTTCGGCAGGAAGGCGATCTTGAGCATCCCTTGCGTCACCGGATCGTTGTTGATGACGCTGGCCGCGTCGTTGATGAGCCGGATGATGTCCTTGGCGAAGAAATACCCCGGCGCGGCCTTGCCCCCGAAAAGCTTGAGGCGCGGGGTCCAGTCCGCGTTCGGATTCTCGCGCATCTCCTGCCAGAGGGCGATGGTTTCGAGAATGTTCAGGTGCTGGCGCTTGTATTCGTGGATGCGCTTGATCTGCACGTCAAAGAGCGCGTCCGGGTCTGCAAGCATCCCGTAGGTGCCTTGCATCCAGTTCGACAGCCACACCTTGTTGTCGCGCTTCACGGCGTCGAATTTCTCCAGCCACCCGGCATCGTCGATGAACGGCTCCAGCTTCGAAAGCTGCTCCAGATCGTCGACCCAGCCCTCACCGATGCTGTCGGTGATGAGACCCGCGAGGCCGGGATTGCAGGACAGAAGCCAGCGGCGCGGCGTGACGCCGTTGGTCTGGTTCACGATCCGGTCGGGGTGCAGGCCGTGGAGTTCCGAGAAAACGGTGGTCTTCATCAGGTCGGTGTGGAGCGCCGACACGCCGTTGACCTTGTGCGCCATGACAAAGGACAGCTGCCCCATCTTGACCGAGTGATCGGCGCGCATCGACTGGGTGCGGCTGGGGTTGCGGCCCGCGTGGGTGGCGTCGATCCGGTCGATGATGCCGATGTGGCGCGGCAGGAGGCGGCCGAAAAGCTGCTCGCCCCATGCTTCCAGCGCCTCGGGCAGCAGCGTGTGGTTGGTGTAGGACAGGCAGCCCTGAGCAATCTCCATCGCCTCGTCGAAGTCGAAGCCCTTTTCGTCCACCAGAATGCGGATCAGTTCCGGCCCGGCGATGGCCGGGTGGGTGTCGTTCAACTGGATCGCGACCTTTTCGGGAAGTTTGCGCAGGTCGCCGAACTGGTTGGAGAACCGGCGCAGGATGTCGCGCAGGGCCGAGGCGGTCAGGAAATATTCCTGCTTCAGCCGCAACTCGCGCCCCTGCTCGGTGGTGTCGTCGGGATAGAGCACGCGGGAGATGGTGCGCGCCAGCGCCTCGGGCGCGGCGGCACGTGCGAAATCGCCGTGGTTGAAGGCGTCGAGGTCGAAGGGGTGGATCGCGCGGCCCGACCATAGGCGCAGGGTGTTGGCCCAGCGGCCTTTCCAGCCGACGGTCGGGGTGTCGAAAGCCTCGGCCTCGACCTCCTCGCCGGGATGCCAACGGTGATGCCCGTCGCGCACGTCGACATGGCCGCCGAAGCCGATGCGATAACGCACCTCGGGCCGCTCGAATTCCCACGCGTGACGCTGGCCGAGCCACAACTCCGGCTGTTCGATCTGCCGCCCGTCCACGAAGCTCTGGCGAAACAGGCCATGCTCATACCGAATGCCATAGCCATGCGCCGGGCAGCCGATGGTCGACAGGCTTTCCATGAAACAGGCCGCGAGCCGCCCCAGACCGCCGTTCCCCAGTGCCGCGTCGGGCTCGTCGGCCAGAACGGTGTCGTAGTCGTAGCCGAACTCCGACAGCACCTCACGCGCCTCATCGACAAGCTCGAGGTTCACCAGACCATCCTCGAGCAGCCGCCCGATCAGGTATTCCATCGACAGGTAATAAACCCGCTTGGCCCCGGTGTCGTAGGTGCGCTTGGTGGATTTGAACCACGCGTCCACGATCCGGTCGCGCACGCCAAGGCTCAACGCCATGCGCCAGTCCTCAAGAATGGCGTGATCCGGATCCTTGCCGAAGGAATAGGTGAGGTGACGCAGGATGGACTCGCGGAAGGAAGGGGTCGTCATGGGGGGCCTCGGAAAACGTGACGTGACTCGGGACAGAACGCTGCCCTCTGTCGATTAGGAAAGCCTTGCTGACGTGAATGGCAAGCGGAACGCGACATCGGGCGCAAGATCGGCGGGTCCGGATGCGGTTCCGCCCAAGGCTTGTGCGGTCGGAAAACCGGGGATCACCCCGCGTCGGTCCGCCCGCGCCGGTCGGATCGCAGCGCCGAATACAGCACGTGATTGCGCCAGCGCCCGTTGATCTGAAGGTAGCTTTGCGCGACGCCCTCGTATTTGAAACCGCATTTTTCCAGCACACCCCGCGACGGGGTGTTTTCGGGCAGGCACCCGGCCTCGAGCCGGGACAGGTCCAGTTCGGTGAAGGCGTGGTGCACCACCGCCGTCAATGCCTCGCGCATGTAGCCGTAGCGCGCGAAGGGCTGACCGATCCAGTAGCCGCAGGTGGCGCTTTGCGCCGGGCCGCGCCGGATGTTGTCGAGCGTGATCGCGCCCACCAGCACGTTGTCGGCGCGGCGGATAATGAGCAGCGGCAGGGCGGACCCCTGCGCGACCGAGCGATTGACCCAGTAGACCCGGTTGGTGAAGCCCTTACGCGTCAGATGGTCGGCGGCCCATGTCGGCTCCCACGGCGTCAGGAAATCCCGGCTGGCCGCCCGCAGTTCCGTCCACGCGTTGAAATCGCCATGGGTCAGCGGGCGCAAGGTCAGCCTCTCGGTGTCGATCCGAACCTTGCGCGGGCGTCTGAGCATCAGGCGGCGAGCCGTTCTGTCAGTTGGGCGAGGCTCGGCGCGGTCTTGCCGGGGCCATAGATCGCGAGCGCGGCACGCGGATCGCCTGCCACTTGAGTCGCGAAATCGGTGACACCTTCCAGCGTGACCGCATCCAGCCGCTCCACCGTTTCCTCGACCGGGACCACGCGGTTCCAGATCGCCACCTGACGCGCCAGCCGTTCGGCCCGCGACGAGGCGCTTTCCAGCCCCATCAGCATCCCGGCGCGCATCTGGGCGCGGGCGCGGGCGACTTCGGCTTCGGTCATGTCCGATGTGGCGCGGCGCAATTCGTCGATGGTCAGTTCGGCCAGCCCCTTGATCTCGCCCGCCGAGGTGCCCGCGTAGATCGTGATGAGGCCGGTGTCAGACCACGCGCCCGCCTGCGAGAAGATCGTGTAACACAGCCCGCGCTTTTCCCTCGCCTCCTGAAACAGGCGCGAGGACATGCCGCCGCCCAGCGCATTGGCATAGACCTGCGCGGTGTAGATCGCGTCGTCGCGATACCCCGGCCCTTCGAGCGCCAGCGCGAAATGCACCTGTTCGAGCTTCTTGATCTCGGACCGCTCGCCGCCGACGAAACCCGCCGGCTGGATCAGCGTGGACGACGGGCGCTGAAGCCCGCCGAAGGCCTGTTCGCACAGGCGCATGATCTCGTCATGGTCGACGGCCCCCGCGGCGGCGAAGATCATCCGGTCGGGGCCGTAATGCTCATCCACGAAGCCCGCGAGGTCGCCTTGGGCGAAGGCCTGCACCCGTTCGGCGGGACCGAGGATCGGGCGGCCGATGGCCTGACCCGGATAGGCCACTTCCTGCAACCAGTCGAAGATCACGTCGTCGGGAGTGTCGAGCGCCTGACCGATCTCTTGCAGGATCACGCCCCGCTCGACCTCGATCTCATGCGGGTCGAACACCGGGTTCAGGAGGATGTCGGACACGACGTCGATGGCGAGCGCCGTATCCTCGCGCAGCACCCGCGCGTAATAGGCGGTGACTTCGCGGCCCGTGTAGGCGTTGAGATAGCCGCCCACATCCTCGATCTCTTCCGCGATCTGAAGCGGCGTGCGCGTCTTGGTGCCTTTGAAGGCCATGTGTTCGAGGAAATGCGCGATCCCGTTCTGCTCGACGCGTTCGTGCCGCCCCCCGGCGGTGATCCACACGCCAAGGCTCACGCTTTCGATGCCCGGCATATGCTCGGTCACGACGCGGAATCCGTTGGGGAGGGTGTCGTAGTTGATGGTCATGCGCGGCGTTTGCTCCGGATCAGTGTTTCCAGTGCGACGAGGTCGTTGGGCACCTTCGTCACGCGTTCTTCGCGTTCGAACAGGTCCGACATGCGCGGCGGCAAGGCGGCATCGCGCCCGCAGGCGTCCTTGACCGCAGCCGGGAATTTGGCGGGGTGCGCGGTGGCGAGCGTCACCATCGGCACCTCCGACAGATGCTCGTTCGCGACCTTCACGCCCACGGCTGTGTGGGGGCAAATCACCTCGCCCGTCGTGTCGTATGTCGTTTTGATCGTGGCCATCGTCTCGTCCTCGGACGCACGGCCCGATTTGAACTGACCGCGCAGGAAGTCGATGGCCCCCTGACTGATGGTGAAACCGCCGCTTGCGAGGTCCGCCATCTGCTCGGCCACGACCGCGCCAATGCGCCCGTAGGCGTCGAACAGCACGCGTTCGAAATTCGACGAGACCTGAATGTCCATCGACGGGCTGATCGAGGGCGTGACGCCGGCCTTGGTATAGGCCCCGGTTTCCAGCGTGCGGTGCAGAATGTCGTTCTGGTTCGTCGCGATCACGAGGTCGCGGATCGGCAGGCCCATCGCCCGCGCGATATAGCCCGCGAAGATGTCACCGAAGTTGCCCGTGGGCACGGTGAACGACACCTCGCGATGCGGCGCACCCAGCGCCACGGCGGATGTGAAGTAATACACGACCTGCGCCAACACCCGCGCCCAGTTGATCGAGTTCACGCCTGCGAGCCGCACTTCGTCGCGGAAGTCGAAATCGTTGAACATATCCTTGAGCTTGGCCTGACAATCGTCGAAGTCGCCCTCGACGGCGAGCGCATGGACGTTGCCCTCGGACGGGGTGGTCATCTGGCGGCGCTGCACCTCGGACACCCGGCCATCGGGGAAGAGGATGAAGACGTCGACGTTGTCCAAGCCCCGGAAGGCTTCGATCGCCGCCGATCCGGTGTCACCGGACGTGGCGCCGACGATGGTGACCTTTTCGCCCCGCCGCTCCAGCGCGCCCTGAAAGAGCTGGCCGATGAGCTGCATCGCGAAATCTTTGAAGGCGAGCGTGGGGCCGTGGAACAGTTCCAGCAGGAAGTGGTTCGGGCCAAGCTGCACCATCGGCGCGCGCACGCTGTGGCCGAAGCCCTCATAGGCGTGGCGGATGCAGGACTTGAGCTGCCCGTCCGGGAATTCCGTGCCGATGAACGGGCGCATCACGGTGAAAGCCACATCCTCGTATGACTGACCCGCAAGCGCTGCGATCTCGTCATGGCTCATGGTCGGCACGGTTTCGGGAACGTAGAGTCCGCCGTCACGGGCAAGCCCGGTCAGCATGGCTTCTTCGAATGTCAGTTCCGGCGCGGTGCCGCGCGTCGAGACATATTTCATCTGCTCTTGTCCTCATCGTCCGCCGTGGCGGAATTCCCCAGGAAATCCGCTGCGAAGTCCTTGAAGGAATTCGCCGCCCGGTGCCAGCCGATTTGCGCAGGCTCACGTCCCTTTTCGAGGGGATCGGGTGAAAATCCTGCAAGTCGCAAGGCGGCGTGGGTCACGGCTGAATGGCCTGTTCGTGGTTCCGGCGCCATATACGCCAAAGTGCGAAGCCTGTCATCACCACCCACGTCACGGCGAAGAGGAACCACGTCATCGCGTATTCGAAATGCTTGTTTCGGATCGCCTCGGTCGTCACCGACATCGGCAGGATCGCCGGATCGGTCTCGTTGCGGGCGATCACGAGCAGGGGCTCGGTGCCCAGCACCCCGGCCATCTTGTCCACGTCGCGGGCATACCACCAGTTGCCGGCCTCGTCGTCCTCCGGCGTGAACCGGTCGCGCTCATCCGGCCAATGAAGGTTGCCCTGAACGGTCGCGCCGCTGAGGTTGTGCCGGTCCTCTTTCCGCGCGGTCGGGATGAAACCGCGATCCACCATGATCGCGCGCCCGTCGTCCGTGGTGAAGGGCGCGATGACCCGGAACCCGGCGCCATAGTCGCGGTGCGAGACGAGCACGTGGATTTCGCCCGCGCCGAAGGTGCCCGAGATTTCGACGGGCAGATAGCGGTCCGCCCCCGGATCGGGGGTCGCGGGCAGCGCCACCGGATCGCCGCCGATCTGGCTTTCGATCTCGGCGATGATGGCCTCTTTCCATTCGAGCCGCTGGAGCTGCCACACCCCGAGGCTGACGAACACCGCGAGGCCGGCGAACAGGAGGATGGCGGCGAGTATCTGTTTGAACATGGCGAGGCTTTAGCACCGGTCCGGTCGAGGCTCTAGACAAGACACTGCGATTTCGCGGCGTGTCCCCTGCCCCATAGAAAAACGGGCGAGGTTTCCCCCGCCCGTTCGCAATCAAAACCGTCAGGCCGTTCAGCCGCCCCAGATGTAGACCGCGGCGAAGAGGAAGAGCCACACGACGTCGACGAAGTGCCAGTACCATGCGGCGGCCTCGAACCCGACGTGCTGTTCCTGCGTGAAGTGCCCGGCATAGGCGCGCATCAGGCAGACGAACAGGAAGATCGTGCCGATGATGACGTGGAAGCCGTGGAAGCCGGTCGCCATGAAGAAGGTCGCGCCGTAGATGTTGCCCGACAGGCCGAAGGCGGCGTGCGAGTATTCATAGGCCTGGAAGAAGGTGAAGAGCAGGCCCAGAAGGATCGCGATAATCAGGCCGGTCTTCATGTCCTTGCGGTTGTTCTCATGCACGAGCGCGTGGTGCGCCCAGGTCGCCGCCGCCCCGGAGAGAAGCAGGATCAGCGTGTTGATGAGCGGCAGGTGCCACGGATCGAAGGTCTCGATCCCCGCCGGGGGCCAGACACCGTCGACCGCCGGGCTTTCCGGGCCCATCGGGTACATGGCGTGCTTGAAGAAGTTCCAGAACCACGCCGCGAAGAACATGACTTCGGACATGATGAACAGGATGAAGCCGTATTTCAGGCCGATCCGCACCACCGGAGTATGGTCGCCCGACTGGCCCTCGTCGACCACGTCCGACCACCACGAGAACATGGTGTAGAGCACGACCAGCAGGCCCGCGAGGAAGATCCACGGACCGGAGTCGTGCATCCATTTCACGGCTCCGAAGAGCATGACGAACGCACCAGCCGCCGCCAAAAGCGGATTAATCGACGGGGGCAGGATGTGGTAATCGTGGTTCTTGGCGTGGGCCATGTCTTCCGTCCCTGACTTTTAGTTCTGATCCGCCTCGGGGGCTACGGTCGCATCCAATGCGGCGTATTCCTCGGGCAGATCGGTTTCGTGGAATGTATAGGAGAGCGTGATGACCTTGGCAAACTTCGCGTCAAGGTCTTCGGTGATTTCCGGATCGACGTAGAAGGTGACGGGCATCATCACGCTTTCGCCGGGTTCGAGCACCTGCAATTCGAAGCAGAAGCAGTCGATCTTGGTGAAATAGCCGCCCGCCGAATAGGGGGCGACGTTGTAGCTGGCCGTGCCCGCGATGGGCCGGTCGGAGGTGTTCGTCGCCTCGTAGAACGCAAGGCCGGTTTCGCCCAGCCGCACTTCCATCGTGCGCTGGACCGGCTTGAACTCCCACGGGAAATCGCGCTCGACCGAGCCGTCGAAGCGGATCTTGATGGTCTTGTCGAGGATGGTGTCCGAGGCCTGTGCGGCCACGCCCGTCGTGCCACCGAACCCGGTCACGCGGCAGAACCAGTCGTAAAACGGCACGGCGGCCCAGGCCATCGCGCCCATGAACACGACGACGCCCGACAGCATCAGCGCCGATTTCAGCGGGTTTTTCGGTTTCTCGTCCCGATCGCTCATTTCGCCGCCTTCTCCTGCGCCTGCGCCCAGGGCGCGCCCAGTTCGTCGTTCGGGTCGGTGCCGACCTTGGCGATGGTCAGCCCGTAGACGAGCCCCACGAACAGGACGAGCACGATGCCCAGACCGACGTTACGCGACAGGCGACGGTTGTGCAGTTCATGTGTTGCGCGCAGTTGACCAGCCATTACCAGCCTCCCAGCCCGAGGGGTGCGAGCGAGGTTTCCACCAGCAGCATCCCGAAGTGAATGAACAGATAGAACAGCGAGAACTTGAAGAACTTCCGCTCGACGAGGTGGCTGTCCGCCTCGCTGTCCGCATCCGTGCGGCGCCAGATGTCGATGGCGCCCTTGATGAACCAGCCGTTCAGGATCACGGCCACGGCCATGTAGGCAGGTCCGCCGATCGAGGTCAGGCCGAGGCCCAGCGCCACGGCGGCGAGGACGAAGGTGTAACCAAGGATGTGGTTGCGCGTCACCCGGCGACCGTGGGTAACGGTCAGCATCGGCACGCCCGCGTCCTTGTAGTCGCTCTTCACGAACAGGGCGAGCGACCAGAAGTGCGGCGGCGTCCAGGCGAAGGTCAGCGCGAACATCAGGATCGATTCAATGGTGATGTCGCCGGTGACAGCCGCCCAGCCGATCATCGGAGGGAACGCGCCCGCCGCGCCGCCGATCACGATGTTCTGGGGCGTCCAGCGTTTGAGCCACATCGTGTAGATCACGACGTAGAAAAAGATGGTGAAGGCCAGAAGCGCGCCTGCGACCCAGTTGGTCGCGAGGAACAGCAGGATCACCGAAAAGCCGGTGAGTGCCACGCCAAGCCCCAGCGCCTCGCCCGGCTCGACCTTGCCCGCCGGGATCGGGCGCTTGATCGTGCGCTTCATGCGGGCGTCGATGTCGGCGTCCCACCACATGTTCAGCGCGCCGGACGCACCGCCGCCCACGGCGATGAACAGGATCGCGCAGAGGCCGACGAAGGGGTTGATCTGACCGGGGGCGACCAGAAGGCCGACCAGAGCGGTGAACACGACCAGCGACATGACGCGCGGTTTCAGCAGGGCGAAGTAATCGCCGAAGCCTGCGTCGCGATCCTGATCAAGAATGGTGGTGTCAGTCATGGTCGTCTTGCCTCGGAGGCCGCGCCGCCACGGACGGGCCCGCTGGGTGTCGGTCGGGGCCGCTTCAGTGCGGCCCCTGCCCGCTTACTCGGCCGAAGCCACTTTCACGGTCTGGGGAATGCCCGCGTATTCTTCGCGCGCCTCTTCCAGCCAAGCTTCGTATTCTTCCGGGGTCACGGCCTTGACCGTGATCGGCATATAGGCGTGGTCCTTGCCGCAAAGCTCGGAGCACTGGCCGAAGTAGACGCCTTCCATGCCCGGCTCGACCGTGAACCACAGCTCGGCCAGACGGCCCGGAACAGCGTCCTGCTTCACGCCGAAGGCCGGGATGGTCCACGAATGGATCACGTCGGCGCCGGTGACCTGCATGACGATCTTCTGGCCGGTGGGCACGACGACCGCGGTGTCGGTGGCGAGAAGGTAAAGGTCTTCGTCGTAGCCGTATTCGGCCAGTTCGTCCTTGCCGAGAAGGAAGCCTTCGAAGCCGAATTCCTCGTCCACGTATTCGTAGCCCCAGTACCACTGGTAGCCAGTGACCTTGATGACGACGTCGCCCTCGGGGATTTCTTGCTGCTTGAACAGAACCGGCAGCGACTGAGCGCCGATGAAGACGAGGATCACGATCGGGATCAGGGTCCAGGCGATTTCGACCCCGGTGTTGTGGGTGAATGTGCCCGGCGTCTTGTTCGCGCCTTTGTTGTAACGGACGATCACCCAGATAATCAGCAGGGCGACGAAGCCCGCGATCAGGATCGAGATGATGTGGAGCAGGTTGTCCAGCGCGAAGGTCGCCTGCGAAATGTCGGTCGCCGCCGGCTGGAACCCGGTGCCGCCGGGCGTGGGTCTGCCGATGACCTCGAGGTCCTGGGCCATTGCCGCCGTGCCGGTGAAAACTGCCGCCAGAAGGGCCAGAGGCCGCAGGGTCTTGGTCATTCTTTGCTTCCCTATCTTCCTGTCTCGACGCATGGGGTGCGTCACAATATTGGGTCTTCCACGAACGCTGTCGGGAATCCCGTTGTCTCCCGCGCGTCTAAAACCATATTAGGGTGTTAGGAACAAGACAAATCCTGCTACCCAAGGTCGCACATATGCATGATCTCACATGCGATTGATGCAGATCAATGCAGGAAGAAAAGGACCCCATGACCGACCAGACGCCCTTCCGCCCGTTCGACGATCAACTCGACGACGCCCGCGCCTTGCAGATCCTGCGCGCGGCCACGGACGGGGCCGACGACGGCGAGCTTTTCCTCGAACGGCGCCGCTCCGAGGCGCTGGTTTTCGACGACGGTCGGCTGCGCAACGCCAGCTATGATGCGTCCGAAGGCTTTGGTTTGCGGGCGGTTCGCGGCGAAACGGCGGGTTATGCGCATTCGACCGAAATCTCGGAAGCCTCGCTTCTGCGCGCGTCGGAAACCGCGCGGCTCGCGGTCGGTGCCGGGGGCGGGACGCTGGCCGATGGCCCGGCCCGCACCAACGTGAAGCTCTACACCGACAACGACCCGATGACCGATGCCGCGTTCCCGGTGAAAGTCGAGACCCTGCGCGAAATTGACGCATATGCCCGCGACCGCGATCCCCGCGTGGTTCAGGTCAGCGCCACCATCGCCGCCAGTTTGCAGGAGGTCGTGATCCTGCGCCCCGACGGCACGCTGGTCGCCGACACTCGCCCGATGTCCCGCGTGAACGTGAGCGTGATCGTCGAGAAAGACGGACGGCGTGAAAGCGGCAGCCACGGCGGCGGCGGACGCGCGGGTCTCACGGCCCTGATCGAGCCGGGCCACTGGAAGAAAAGCGTGGACGAGGCGCTGCGCATCGCGCTGGTCAATCTCGAAGCCGAAGCGGCCCCCGCCGGGCAAATGGACGTGGTGCTGGGCAATGGCTGGCCGGGCATCCTGCTGCACGAGGCGGTCGGGCACGGGCTTGAGGGCGACTTCAACCGCAAGGGGTCGAGCGCGTTTTCGGGCCTGATCGGCCAGCAGGTCGCGGCCAAGGGTGTCACGGTCGTCGACGACGGCACGATCCCCGATCGGCGCGGGTCGCTGACGGTGGATGACGAAGGCACCCCCTCCTCGCGCACCGTCCTCATCGAGGACGGCGTGCTCGTCGGCTACATGCAGGACCGCCAGAACGCGCGGCTCATGGGGGTGGAGGCCACCGGCAACGGGCGGCGCGAAAGCTATGCCCATGCGCCGATGCCGCGCATGACCAACACGATCATGGAAGGCGGCGATGCCAGCCCCGAAGAGATCGTCGCGGGTCTGGAGGACGGTATTTACGCCGTCGGCTTCGGCGGCGGTCAGGTCGACATCACCAACGGCAAGTTCGTGTTTTCCTGCACCGAGGCCTACCGCGTGAAGAACGGCAAGGTCGGCGCCCCGGTGAAGGGCGCCACCCTGATCGGCGACGGCCCCAAGGCGATGAAGCGCATTCAGGCGGTCGGCAACGACATGGCGCTGGACCCCGGTATCGGGAATTGCGGCAAGGCAGGCCAGTGGGTGCCCGTAGGCGTGGGGCAGCCGACCCTGCGCATCGGCGGCTTGACCGTGGGCGGGTCGCAGACCGGCTGAGGTTGCGCCGCGCTTCGGCGCGTCGCGAGGGGGAGCCGCCGTTGGCGGCTCTGGAGGGCCAGCCCTCCAGACCTCCCGAAGTATTTTCGAAACAGAGAAGAGGACGCGGGGTCGGGCCGGGGGTGATTGCTCGTGCCGAAGCGGGCGGGGCCATGTGGGGACCGGGACCACATGCGATCTTGGCGGCGGTAACCTACCGTTAACCATTTGAGTCGCATGGTGGGAGGGCAAGAGACGGAATCAGGTGACCCTTGGAGCAATCCCCTTCCAACCACCCCCTCACCCCACCCCAAAGCACGGAAGATCGGGTGGCCTGGCTTCGCCTCTTGCGCTCACGCCGCGTGGGCGTGACCACCTTCTTCAGGCTCATGGGCGAACACGGATCGGCGCGGGCCGCGCTCGAAGCTTTGCCGGAGGTCGCGAAATCCGCGGGCGTCGATGATTACAGCGTCTGCCCGCTTCCCGTCGTGGACAAGGAAATCGACTGGGCCGTGAAATGCGGGGCCGAGATGCTGTGTTTCGGCGCACCGGACTACCCTGCTCTGTTGGCCGAAATCCCCGATCCGCCCCCGATCCTCTGGGCGATCGGCAACCTCGACCTGCTCGCACGACCCACGGTCGGTGTCGTCGGCGCGCGCAATGCCTCGTCGCTTGGCACCCGGATGGCACGCAAGCTCGCGGGCGATCTCGGGGCGGCAGGGCAGGTCGTCGTGTCGGGTCTGGCCCGCGGCGTGGATACGGCCGCCCACACCGCCGCGATGAAAACCGGGACGATCGCCGTCATGGCGGGCGGGGTCGACGTGATCTATCCGTCCGAGAACGCGGTTCTGGGTGAGGAAATCGGGCGCGACGGGCTTCGCCTGTCGGAGGCGCCCATGTCGCTGACCCCGCAGGCCCGGCATTTTCCGCGGCGCAACCGCATCATCTCCGGCCTATCGCGCGCGGTGGTCGTGGTCGAGGCGGCGGCCAAGTCCGGCTCGCTCATCACCGCCGAGATGGCGCTGGAACAGGGGCGAGAGGTCTTTGCCGTTCCCGGTCACCCGTTCGACGCGCGCGCCACGGGCTGCAACCGGCTGATCCGGGACGGCGCGACGCTTTTGCGCGGGGCCCAGGATGTGCTGGACGTGATCGGCGGGGGTGTCGAGAACGCCGCGCCGGAACCGCGGGCGGCCGCCGCCGATCCGGCCCCGGCCCCGGTCGCCAAGGTGGCGCCGGTGGACATCCCGCCGGCACCGGCCGAGACCCGCACGCTGGCCGAAACCGCCGCGCTGCACCAGCTAATCCTCGACCGTCTCGGCCCCTCGCCGGTGTCGGAGGATCAGCTTGTCCGCGACCTTGCCATGCCCGCGAGCGACGTCGCCTCGGAACTGACCGATCTCGAACTCGAAGGGCATGTCTCGCGTGCCCCCGGCGGCTTGATTTCGCGGACCGGGTAAAGGCCCGACGCCGCGTCGTTCACGACCCTGCCAACGGGTCGCCATTGACAAGCCCCCGGACCGCGACCCATCTAACGCCCCCAAGCGCCTTATTCGAGTCGAGAGGATTTTGATGCCCGTTGTCGTCGTGGAAAGCCCTGCTAAGGCCAAGACAATCAACAAATATCTTGGTAGCGACTACACCGTGCTCGCCTCCTACGGACACGTGCGTGACCTGCCGCCCAAGGACGGTTCGGTCATCCCCGACAACGATTTCGAGATGCTGTGGGAGGTCGGGAACGACAGCCGAAAGCATGTGAAGGCCATCGCCGACGCGCTCAAGGAAGACAACAATCTGATCCTCGCGACCGACCCCGACCGCGAAGGGGAAGCGATTTCCTGGCACCTCGAGGAAGCCCTGCGCAAACGCAAGGCGATCAAGAAGGACACGCCGGTCAGCCGCGTGGTGTTCAACGCGATCACCAAGTCCGCCGTGACCGAGGCGATGAAGAACCCGCGCGATGTCGATGGCGATCTGGTCGAAGCCTATCTGGCGCGGCGTGCGCTCGACTACCTCGTCGGGTTCAACCTGTCGCCCGTCCTGTGGCGCAAGCTGCCGGGCGCACGTTCTGCGGGGCGGGTTCAGTCCGTCTGCCTGCGCCTGATCGTCGAGCGCGAGATGGAGATCGAGGCGTTCAACCCGCGCGAATACTGGTCGGTGAAGGCCCTGCTCCAGACCCCGCGCGGCCAGCAGTTCGAAGCGCGGCTGGTCAGCTATGCGGGCAAGAAGCTCGACCGTTACGACCTTGAAAACGAACAACAAGCCGGGCTTGCCGTCGCCGCCATCGAAGCGCGGGACCTGAGCGTTCTGTCGGTCGAGGCCAAGCCTGCCTCCCGCAACCCGTCCGCGCCGTTCATGACCTCGACGTTGCAACAGGAAGCCAGCCGCAAGTTCGGCTTCGGCGCGCGTCAGACCATGTCGACCGCGCAACGACTGTATGAGGCGGGCTACATCACCTACATGCGGACCGACGGCATCGACATGGCGCCCGAGGCCGTGACCGCCGCGCGCGACGAGATCGCGACGCGGTACGGCAAGGATTACGTGCCGGCCGAACCGCGGGTGTACAAGAACAAGGCCAAGAACGCGCAGGAAGCGCACGAATGTATCCGCCCGACCGAGATGAGCCGCGATCCCTCGGCCAACGACATCGCGCGGCTGGAGCCCGACCAGCGCAAGCTTTACGACCTGATCTGGAAGCGGACGATCGCCTGCCAGATGACCGGGGCGCGGCTTGAACGCACGGCTGTCGAAATCGGGTCGTCCGATGGTCAGGTCGGCCTGCGCGCGACCGGTCAGGTCGTGCTCTTCGACGGTTTCCTCAAGGTCTATGAAGAGGGCCGCGACGACGTGGTCATCGACGACGAGGATGACGCGAACCGCCTGCCCCAGATGGTCGAAGGCGACGCGACCAAGAAGGACAGCGTCACGCCCGAGCAGCATTTCACCCAGCCCCCGCCGCGCTATACCGAAGCGACGCTGGTCAAGAAGATGGAAGAATTGGGCATCGGGCGACCGTCGACCTATGCCTCGATCGTCACGACGATTCAGGACCGGGAATATGTGCGCAAGGACAAGGGCCGCCTGATCCCCGAGGACAAGGGGCGCATCGTCACGATTTTCCTGCTGAACTTCTTCCGGCAATACGTGGGGTATGAGTTCACCGCCGATCTGGAAGAAGAACTCGACAAGGTTTCGGCGGGCGAGATCGAATACAAGAAACTGCTCGCCCGGTTCTGGCGCGATTTCTCGGCCGCCATCGCCGAGACAAGCGAACTGCGCATCTCGGAAGTGCTCGACAAACTCGACAAGGCGCTGGAAAAGCAGCTTTATCCGCCGCGTGAGGACGGGTCGGACCCGCGCAAGTGCCCGCTGTGCGGCACGGGCGATCTGCATCTGAAAACCTCGCGCTCCGGCGGGTTCGTCGGCTGCTCGAACTACCCGGAATGTCGCTACACCCGGCCCATCGGCGGTGGCGAGGAAACGCAGGGCGACCGGATCCTGGGCGAGGACGAGAACGGCGAGGAAATCTCGCTCCGGTCCGGGCGGTTCGGCCCCTACGTCCAGCGCGGCGAGGTGAGCGAAGAGAACAAGAAGCCGGATCGCGCGAGCCTTCCGAAAGGCTGGTCCGCCGATGACATGGATCTGGAAAAGGCGCTGACGCTTCTGTCCCTGCCCCGTCTCATCGGGCAGCACCCGGAAGGGGGAGAGATCAAGTCGAACTTCGGCCGGTTCGGCCCCTATGTCATGCACCAGCTCCCGGACGAGGCGAAGCCGGTGTACGCCAACCTCAAAGACCCGCAGGACGTGTTCGAGATCGGCATGAACCGCGCGGTCGAAATGCTGGCGGAAAAGCGGGCCAATCCCGGGCGCGGACGGCAGGCGGCCGCCAAGGCGCTGAAGGAGCTGGGGGAACACCCCGACGAAGGCGGGCCGGTGAACGTCATGGATGGGCGCTACGGCCCCTATGTGAAATGGGCCAAGGTCAACGCGACCTTGCCCAAGGACGTGAAGCCGGAAGACGTGACTATGGAAATGGCCGTGAACCTGATTGCCGAAAAGGCCGCCAAGGGCGGAAAAGGCAAGAAGAAGCCTGCCAAGAAAAAGGCCTGACGGTCAGAACAGCGGGCGGATCGCGGGAATCGCGGCCAGCGTGCGTTCAAGCGGCGTGAGCGGCAGAGGCGCGTCGATCCGGTGCGCGCGCTGGCGATAGGTTTCGGCCAGTGCGCCAAGCCGGGCGGCCATCGCCCGGTCGAGGAAAATCAAACCGTTCTCCGTGTCCTGCCCGAAGCTGCGCGCATTCATGTTGACCGAAGACGACATGGCGAGCCGCCCGTCGATCACCAGAATCTTGGTGTGGATCATCCGTTCGGTCGGCACGTAGTCGAAGATCGCGAAGTCCCGGTAGCGCCGGTTCATGTAATCCTTGGCCAGCGCGCGCGTCACCGGGGCCGAGGGCTCGGTCGAATCGAGCCGCGCGATCAGGGTGACATCGACCCCACGGGCCTGCGCCCGCGCCAGCGCCGCGTCGACCGCAGGCGGCGGATAGAGGAAGGGCGTCACGATCGTCACCTCGCGGCGGGCCGCGTCGATCATGCGGACGAAATCCACTTCCAGCGCGCGAGCGTCGGCCCAGGGCTGCGAGATGAAGTGACGCATCACACCGTCGGTCGGAACCGGCCCGACCCGGCCGGGCTCCGAGGCGGGGCGAAGCACCTGACCGGGCGCGTCGCGCCGCCAAAGCTTGCCGAAATGTGCCGCGATCTGCCGCACGGTCGCATCGTCTCGGATCACGAGGTCGACATCCTCGAACGTGGCGAACCAGGCCAGCCCGTCGCGCCATTCGTCATCGTAGCTGCGAAGTTCCGGGTGATCCTCGATCTCGAACGGTTCGGCGAAGAAGAACCCGTCATGCAGGTTGCGCCCGCCCATGATAAGGCGCGAGCGCCCCGGTTCGGAGGACAGCGCGATCAGAAGCTTCACGTGGTTCGCCCGGTGAAAGGCGGCGAATTCGGTCGCGGGCGTGGCGATTCCGCGCGGTTGCCAGCGGTAATACTGGATCTGGACGTTCGGATAACGCGCCGCCAAGGCGTTCCAGAAATCGCGATCCTTCCCGGTTTGCAGCGCGGCGGTCGCGAGGATGCGCACGGGCGTCCCGCGCGCGGCGTGCCAAGTCATCGCCTGCTGCATCAGCGCGCCGCAGTAGTCGGCCCTGACGTGGAGCGAGGCGAGCACGATCAGGTCGAGCTTCGGTGCGTTCGAGAAATCGAGCCGGATGTCGGGATTGCCCTCGGCCAAGTGAGCACAGCGCAACGTGGCACCGGTCAGCGCCTGCAAACGCGCGGCGAGGGCATCGATCGGCGTCTCGACGATCTCGACGGGTCCGGGGCGCAGGGCGCAGGTGCGCGACAGGGCGGTGTGGGCGTAGAACGCCTGTGCCAGCGGGTCGAGCGTGCCGGCCGGCGGCGAGACGCAGGCGCCGCGCGCCCGGTCAACGGCCGCGACGGATGGCGCCACGACCTCGGGACGGGTGAGTGTGATGACATGATCCGCCCAAGTTACGCGGCAGGTCGTGACGCCGGAGGTCAGCTCAAGCCGCGCGGGCACCTGCCCTTTCGCCGGAACGGTCACGCGCTGATGCCCGCCCGGACGGACCCATTTTCGGCCCTCGGGGCCATCGACGACCGCAGGCGCGTCGCAGGTTACGCGGGCGGGCTGATCGCGAAAGGTCGTGGACTGCAACGTCACGCGCGCCGTCTGCCAAGCTCCGGTAGGAAGGTCGAACCGCGCGTCCGCCTGCTCCGGCCCGGTGGGCGCAAGAAAGATCGCACCGTCCACCCGGCGACCGTCGGCGGTTTGCCGATCCGGCAGGTTCGAGGTGCAGGCCGCAAGCAGGACGAGGCCCAGCGCCGTGACGGCAGCCCATCCCGCCCGCTTGCGCGCAGTCCCCCACATTCCCCGACCTCCGAACACGAACGCCCCGATGCTAGCGGGCAGCGGGGCGTCCAACAATACGGCGCGGGCGCGCAGGTTACCGGCGCATCACTCCGCTTCGCCGATGGTGAGCGCGATGGGGGCCAGCCCGTCGATTCCGCCCGTGATCCGGTCGCCCGCAACCACCGGGCCGACGCCCGCGGGCGTGCCGGTCATGATGACGTCGCCTGGCGCGAGGTGGTAGAATTTGGACAGGTCCATCACCACCTCGACGCAACTATGGATCAGATCGGCAAGCGTCGCGTCCTGCCTGACCTCGCCGTTCACCTCAAGATGGATGCGTTGCGGGCCAAGTTCGCCCATCTGGGCGGCGGGTGTCAGTTCGGCGAAGACCGCCGTGCCCTCGACATCCTTACCCAGATCCCAGGGGCGCTGCTTTTCCCGCGCGACGAGTTGCAGGTCGCGCCGCGTCATGTCGAGCGCGCAGCCATAGGAATGGATCGCCGCGGCGGCCTCTTCGCGAGAAGCGCGGAACACCGGGTTGCCGATGGTGAGCGCCAGTTCCATCTCGTAATGGAAGTTCTCGGTCCCCGGTGGATAGGGCAGCGTCGATCCGGTGTGGAGCGTATGCTGCGGGTTCTTGGTGAAGTAGAACGGCGCTTCGCGGTCCACTTCCACCCCCATTTCGGCGGCGTGGGCGGCGTAGTTGCGGCCGACGCAGAAAATGCGGACGACCGGGTATCCGGCGGCCTCGCCCTTGACCGGAATCGACGGTGTTGCCGGGGGTTCGAACAGGTAGGTGGTCATCTCGCGCGTTCCTCGTAATATCCCAGTTTTTCCTGAAGCGGGCGGTCGTGGACACGGACCATGAAGGTCTCGTCCGCCGCGCTGAAGCTCATGTTCGCAAAGACCGGGGCCGTGAACGTATCCTTCGGCCCGTAGGTCAGGGTTTCGCCGTTGATCGTGACTTGGCCCGACCCCTTGATGACGTGAAAGGCCGCAGACGAAGACTTCAGCACGGGTTCCAGCGCATCGCCCGCGCCAATCATCATGGCGGTGAACCCCATCGTGGGCAGAACCGCCTCGCCGGTTTCCGGGTTCACGTAATCCAGTTCGATCGGTCCGTCGGTATAGGCCGCCATCTGACGCAGCGCCTGTTCGGTGCGGCCCCACGGATAGCGCATCATCGGATACTTGCGCGCGCTCTCGCCGGGGCGGCGCACGGGCGCAAGGCCCGAGGACAGGTATTCCACCTGACTGGCATCGGGCCGGTTGCGCTGGGATTGAAGCGGGCCTTCTTCGGCGTAAGACCCTTCCAGATAGACGAACAGCGGCAGATCGAGCGCGTCGAGCCAGACCACGGGTTCGCTCCCCTCATGCCCGTGATCGTGCCATTCGCCGCCGGGAGTCAGGACCAGATCGCCCTCCTCCATCGGGAGCTTTTCGCCATCGACCACGGTGAAGCCCCCCTTGCCCTCGACCACGATGCGCACCGCGGACGGGGTGTGAACATGGGCCGGCGCGGTTTCGCCCGGCAGAAGCAACTGAAGCCCGAGGTAGATCGAGGCCGTCGCCTGCATCGCCCCCGCCCCGCGCCCCGGATCGGACAGGACGAGCACACGGCGTTCGGCCTTTTCGACCGGGGTCAGTTCGCCGGCCTGGATGAGGAGCGGGCGGATCGCGTCGTAGTTCCAGTATCCGGGTTTCGTGACCGGGTTCGGTGCCCCATGCGGGAGCACATTGCGCATCATCGGCCAGAGCGGCGCGACCCCCGCCTCGGTCATCGCGGCGCGGTACTCTTCGGGCAGGTCTTCGAGCGTTCCAAGCTGTTGCGACATGATATCCTCCCTGATCCATGCTTCGCTGTAGTTCGTATACGTATCATTAGTATACTTGTCAAATGATGCATCGGGGTTTAGCGTTTCGGGCATGAGCGAACCGAACCCCATCTTTTTCGACATGCCGGGTCACCTGATCCGACGCCTGAACCAGATCGCGACGGGGCTGTTTCGCGAGCATATGGCGGAGATCGGGCTGGATGTGACCCCGGTCCAGTTCGCGGTTCTGGCGGCGCTGTCGGACGCCCCCGACATAGACCAGGCGACGCTTGCGACGACGGTCGCCTATGACAAGGTCACCATTGGCGGCGTCATTGACCGGCTGGTCGCCAAGGGGCTGGTGGATCGCCGTCCTTCGACCACCGACCGGCGGGCCAAGGCCTTGCGGCTGACCCAGAACGGCGTGGTCATGCTCGACCGGTTGCGCCCGCAGGTGCGCGTGCTTCAGGACGAAATCCTGACGGGGCTGTCCGTGGACGAAGCGGAAACGCTGGTGCGGCTTTTGAAAAAGGCATCGATGGCGCGCGATGAGGTGGGTCGCGAAACGGCCTAGGTTTACCCGCACCGTGTGTGCCGTGTAGACAGACCGAAGCCTGCCCCGGAGCCCGCGATGAAAGCCTCGATCTATATGGCCTTTCACACTCCCTCGCCCGTCGTAGCGAGTGCTTCGATCATTCCGATCCATGTGGGGCGCGCGGTGGCGGATGCCCCTCTCGACGGGATGATCGGGGACGATACCGGCGACACGCTGTCGCCCCATAACGGCGCATACAGCGAATTGACGGCGCTCTACTGGGCCTGGAAGAACGACACGGATGCCACGCATGTGGGCCTGATGCACTACCGGCGGCTTCTGGATTTCAGTGGCACCCACCCTTCCCCCGCCGCCGAGGTCTGGCCCGAGGCCGTCCGGTTGGACGACTACGCCGCGGCGACCGAAACGTGGCTTCAGCGCAACGCCGAGATCGACCTCGTGCTGCCCGTCGCGCACCGGATGCCGATGACGGTGGATGAGAACTACGCCGATCAACACGACCCGCGCGATCTGGATTTCGTCGAGGCGCGCATGGCGCAGGTGTCGCCCGCCTATCTGGACGATTTTCGCGCCGTCCGGGCCGGGCGCGAACTGTTGCTGGCCAATGTCTTTCTGGCGCGGCGCGAGATTGTCGATGCCTATTGCCGCTGGGCCTTCGACCTGCTCGAAGCCTTGCGGTCCGCCGATATTCCGCGCCCCCATGTCAGCCCCTACAATGCTCGCTACCTCGGCTTCGTGGCGGAGCGGCTTTTCACCACGTTCATGCGCAAATATCTGCGCGACCACCCCGAGACGCGGGTCGAGCGGGTCAACATCCTGAACCTCGGCCGATCCCTCGTCGTGCCCTTCGCACGCGGCGCACGCTTCAATGACGGTGCGGTCAACGTGGCCTTCACCTCGGACCGGGCCTACCTGCCCCAGACTGCGGCGATGGTGGCCTCGCTCATCGAACAAGCGGCGCCGGACCGGGCTTATAACCTGTTCTATCTGCACGAGAATATCGGTGACCGGGATCTCGACTTGCTAAGGTCCCTCGCGGTCGCGCATGGCAATGTCACGCTTCATGCGATCAACGTAGGGACCACGTTTTCACGGGAATATCGCGCCCGCCATCATGCGCCGAGCAACGCGACCTACAACAGGTTCCTTCTGTTCGATCTGCTGCCCGACGTGGAGCGCCTCGTCTATCTCGACGTGGATCTCGTGCTGTGTGGCGATGTCGCGGAGCTGTTCGATACCGAGATGAACGATGCGCCGCTGGCCGCCGTGACCGATGCGCTGATGACGCGGGTTCTGGCCACGCGGGTGCGCACGCGCGACCCGGAGGTGCCGGACCTGTACGCCTACCTCTCGGACGATCTGGGGCTGACCGAAGACCAGATTTCCCGGTATTTCAACGCAGGCGTCATGGTGATGAACTTCGCTGCGATGGACGTGGCGAAGGTGTCGCGAGACCTGCGGGAGATGGTTGCGGGAAACCGCTATTTCTTCCGCGATCAGGACATTCTGAATGTCTATTTCCGTGAACGGTTCGTCACGCTGCCTGCACGGTTCAACGTCCACAATTCCGACCGTGGCGCATATGACAACGTGCCGGTGCCGATCCGCAACGATGCGCTCGCCGCCAAGGCCGACCCGTTCATCGTTCATTTCGCCGCTGCGCATCAGAAACCCTGGCGCGAACCGGATGTCGAATTCGCGGGCCTGTTCTGGTCGACGCTCGCCCGGACCCCGTTCTGGTTCGAGGTGCTGGAGGCGACACGACGGCACCGCAGCCTGCGCGCGCGCCTGTCGCGGCCCGATACCTGGAAACACGGCGTGGTCATCGCCGGACGGCGGTTGGGGCGGCGATTTCCGGCGCTGACACCGTGGCTCTTGCGCATCTACCGCTGGGCGCTCGGCCGGTTTCACTGGATCAACTAGCCCGTGAAAACGCTCTATCTGCATATCGGCCACTACAAGACGGGCACCTCGGCCTTCCAAAGCTACTGCGCCGACAACGCCGCCGGGCTGGCGCGGCGGGGCCTGCTGTATCCGAAAGCCGGGCGTGGTGTTTCGGCACCGTCTAGCCATGCCGGGCTGGCGATCCCGCTGGCCACAGAGCATGGCTTCCACCCGCCACGCTGGTTCGGAACCGGGCCGAGCACCGACGAGGCGTTCGGCGCGCTTCATTCTGAACTTGGTTCAACACGGCAACGCAAAGCCTTGATATCAAGCGAGGAATTCGTCCAGCTTGCCTTGTGCGAAGACCCCGACTTGGCGCTGGCCGCCCTGCGCCGCCGGTTGGAGCTTTATTCCGTCAAGATCATCTTCACGGTGCGTGAACCCTTGGCGCTTTTGACCTCGTGGTATGCACAGGTGAGCCGTGGCGCGACGCCGCGCGGCACCTTCCTCGACTTCGCCGCGACGATGAACCCGGATTTCCTGTCGCAAGACCCGATCCGGGCGCGGTTCGCCCGGACCTTCGGCGCAGGTCACGTCAGGCTCTTACGTTATGCGGGCCAAGGACCGTGGCTGAAACGCCGCATGCTGTGGTCGACACGCACAGTGCCCTTTAGCCGCGCGCACCCTCCCATCGCGAACGTGACACCCGGACTCGACACGCTGGAAGAGGAGCGGTTGGGCAAACTGCCACCAGACGCGGCGGCCTTCACCGTGACAAGGGCGACGCTTGAGACGCTGCAAACACAGATCGACCGGGTCAACGCAGGCTACGCCGAATTGTCACGACACCTCACCACCGACGCGAGCACCTTGAGCCTTGTAGCCCTCGCGCGACACTACCATGACCTGATCGCACCGGCGGCAGACCGGATGCCGCTCGACCCACGCGAAGCTGCGGCGATGCGCGATCTGGCGCAGGATGCGGGCGACGGCACTCTCCGCGATACGCTCCTCCGCATCGCGGGCCACATCGAACGATCGCAAACCGCCACGCCGCAGCGGGGCATTGCATGACCCCCCGGCTCATGCTCGCAAGGCTGCGCGCGGCCCTCGCGCGGCGGGACACGGACCCGCTCAGGCGCTTTCGCAGGCGATATCCGAATCTGCGCGGCACGGTGTTCATCATCACCTATGGCCGGTCCGGTTCGACGCTTCTGCAAGGGCTTCTGAACACCGCACCGGGCAGCCATATCGGCGGCGAGACCTTCGATACCCTCGGCGTTCTGTTCGATGCGACCGCCCGCGCCACGCGCGCCCACCGTCGTTGGGGGGACGAGCCGCGCGCCGTGGATCATCCGTGGTTCAATGCGCAGAACATCGACGAAATCGGATTGGAGCAGGACCTCGCCCTCGCCTATGCGGCCCGCGTCATCTGCCCTCCGACCGATGCGACTTGGATCGGCACCAAGGAAATCCGCTATCCGCAGCGGGCCGAGACGCTTCCGGCCCTCGTCGCCATGGTGCTGCGGAGTTTCCCAAACCCGGTCATCGTCTTCAATTCGCGCGACGCCGGCGCCGTCGCACAATCGCGTTGGTGGGCGAGCCAGCCGGAGGCCGAGGTGCGTGACCTGATCGCGCGGATGGATGGCATCTTCGCCGCGATCGCCAAGGATCACCCGGAGCGGTGCTTTCACCTGCGGCATGAGGACACAATCGCCGATCCCGAGACGTTGCGCCCCGTGTTCGACGCGATGGGCGCCGAGTTCGACGTTGCGGCCATTGCGCGGGTATTGTCCAATCGGCTGACGCATTGAACCGACTCGGAGGCCGGCATGACGCAGGTTCACCCGCCGCTCCTGATATTTTCCGACCTCGACGGCACGCTTCTGGATCACGACACCTACGACTGGTCCCCCGCCCGCCCGGCGCTTGACCGACTGGCGCGTCTGGACGGCGGCGTGGTTCTGTCCACGTCCAAGACGGCGACCGAAGTTGGCCCCTTGCGCGACGAACTGGGGCTGTCGGCGTGGCCCGCCATCGTCGAAAACGGCGCCGGGACACTGGAGCCGGGGGCGCGCCCTGCGGTCTCGGGCGATTACGCCAGATTGCGCGCGGCGCTGGACGATCTGCCGGGCGATCTCAGGAAGACCTATACCGGGTTCGGCGATCTGGACGCGGCGGGCGTGGCCGGGATCACCGGACTGCCCACCGACAAGGCGGAACTGGCGAAGGCGCGCGCCTTTTCCGAGCCGGGCATCTGGACGGGTGACGAACCGGGCCGCGAGGCCTTCGTCGCGGCACTGGGCGAACGCGGGATCACGGCACGCATGGGCGGGCGGTTCCTGACACTGTCGTTCGGACGGACCAAGGCCGATGCGATGGCCGAGTTGGTCGACCGTTTCGCGCCGCGGCACACGATGGCCTTGGGCGATGCGCCGAACGATGCCGAAATGATCGAGGCCGCCGATTTCGGCGTCATCATCCCCAATCCGCACGGCGCGCCCCTTCCCCCCCTGATGGGCGAGGCGGAGGGTCGCATCACCCGCGCGGCCCACCCCGGCCCCGAAGGCTGGAACTTGTCGGTGGGCCAAGTTATTGACGAGTTGGAACTTTCCCGAGGAGCTTCGCGGCATGGCTGATTTCCACCAGAACGGCAACATCACGACGCTCCACAATCTGCGCACACGCGGCGTGGAGGAATTGAACTACGAGTTGTCGGCCTTCGCCCAGACCCGCAAGATCAGCCTGATCCTGCCTTCGTTGTTCTCGGAGCTCGAAGGCGAGGCTTTACCGCATATCGTGGAAGAGCTGGGCAAGGTGCCGTATCTGCACCGCATCGTCATCGGCCTCGACCGCGCGACGGAAGCGCAGTTCCGGCAGGCGCGGGCGTTTTTCGCGAGCCTGCCGCAGGATCATATCGTGATCTGGAACGACAGCCCCCGGATGCTTGAAATGCAGGCCCGGCTGGAAAACCTCGGCCTCGCGCCGCAGGAACCGGGCAAGGGCAAGAACGTCTGGTCCTGTATCGGCTACCTCATCGGCTGCGCCGACAGCGCCGTCATGGCGATCCACGATTGCGATATCCTGACCTACGAGAACGAGATGCTGGCGCGGCTGGTCTATCCGGTCGCGAACCCGACGTTCCCCTATCAGGTCGCCAAGGGCTATTACCCGCGCGTCGGCGAAGGAAAGCTGAACGGCCGGGTGACACGTCTTTTGGTCTCACCGCTCCTGATCGCGCTGAAACGGGTGATCGGGGATCGCGATTATCTCGACTACCTGCGGTCGTTCCGCTACCCGCTGTCCGGCGAATTCGCGATGCGCACCGCGATCCTGCCGGATCTGCGCATTCCGTCGGACTGGGGGCTGGAAATCGGCGTGCTGTCCGAAGCCTGGCGCAACCTTGCGCCGAAGTCGGTCTGTCAGGTCGAAATCTCGGACGCCTACGATCACAAGCATCAGGATCTGTCCGCCGAAGACGCCTCGACCGGACTGTCGCGCATGTCGACCGACATCTGCAAGGCGATCTTCCGCAAGCTGGCGGCGGATGGGACGGTGTTCACGCCCAACGTGTTCCGCACGCTCAAGGCGACCTATTACCGCTCGGCGCTCGATCTGCTCGACGGGTATTACAACGATGCCAAGATGAACGGGCTGGTCATCGACCGCCACGCGGAAGAGAAGTCGATCGAGATGTTCGCCGAGAACATCATCCGCGCCGGCAACGTGTTTCTCGACAACCCGCATGAGACGCCGTTCATCCCGACGTGGAACCGGGTTCATGCGGCGGACCCGCATTTCCTGAAGGATCTTCAGATTGCGGCGCGCGAGGATCAGGCGGAGTTCCTTTAGTCCCGCAGGGGAAGCTGCGGTCGGCGCAACGCGGCGCGGGCGAGGAACGGCAGGTAGTGGCGCAGGATGCGCGGCGCGATATGCGGCGTGTTCAAGGCGCGGTAGAGCCAGCGCAGGTTCCTGCGTGTGTAGGCCTCGGGATAATAAGGATGACGCGCGGTCTGATGCACGAAGGCGCCGCAGGTCACGATGGCGGTCGGATGGTCGAGCCGCGCCTTGAGGGCGAGCGCCAGCGCCTCCTGCCGGGGGCTACCCATCGACACGAGCAGCACGTCAGGTCTGGCGACCGCCACATCGCTCATCAGTTGACGCTGGGACGGGCGATATCCCGATGCCGCCAGCACGACGCGAAGGCCGGGGTGCCGTTCGCGCAGAAAAGTTGCGACGCGCGACACCTCCTCGGACGTGCCGCCGATCAGACCCAGCCGCGCCCCGCGTTGCGCAAGGCGGTCCATCGCCGCACAGGCCACGCCCGCGTAGTCGAACGACAGGCTTTCGCAGGGCACCCCCGTCAGCTTCGACACGATCCGGGCGGTGGTGCCACCGTCGATGACCACGTGATCGTCGCCGCTCGTCGCGAAATGTCCCGCGCGATGGTGCGACAGCGTGTGCGGGTTCAGATACCAGAGCACTTCGGGGCCGGGCCGCGGCGCAGTCAGCCAGTGCAACAGGTCGGCTTGGCGGCGGATCAGGCGGGAACGGCCAGTGACGGCGGTGGCGCTGTATAGCATTAATTACACATCCGATGTCCGCAGACCGGCATTGTCGCGCGGCGGAATGTCATTTTTCGAACATTCGTCTCGCATCGAAACTCCCAGCACCTTGGCCCAGACCGGCCACAGTGCTTCGTCCCGTACCCCGCTCAGATCATACGACCCGCGTGGCAGGCGCGTAAAGACCCGCATCAGGGCCTCGGGCCGGTCCTCGATCCGCGCGGGCGGACCGATCCGCCGCTCGAAGTCTCTGAGCCCGGTGGCGAAGGCGTTCGCGATGATCGGCAAGCCCGCGCGGGCGGCTTCGACCATGATGGTCGGGAAGCCCTCGTATTCCGACCAGACGATCAGGGCGTCGGCCTCCGAGAACGACGCCTGCGGGTCTGACCCCAGGGGGGCGAAGGTCACGCCGTCCGGCTGATCCTTGGGCGGCGGGTAGCCGTGGACACGCAGCCGAACCGGATGCCCGGCATCCCGCGCTTCGGCCACCACGGCAAGCACCTTGTCGAGCCGTTTCTGCGCACCGGGCCGTCCGACGTAGAGAAGGTTTTTCGGCTGATCCGTCCGCCGGATCGGCATGGTGGCCGGCACATCCGGCGCGACCGGGGCATAGGCGACGGCAAGCGCGGCGCGGCGCAGAAGGGGCAATCGGGCAAGGTGCTCGGCCAGTTCATCGCACACGCACAGGACGGGTGCCCGCCAGCTCATCGCCACGATGAACGCCGCATCCATCAGGCGTTTCGTCATAGGCCCGACCAGCGGCACATGCCGCCAATAGACGAGCCGCGCGCCGAGGCCACGCCAGCCGATGTGCATCAGGTCGCGCTTGCGTGAGAAAACGAGCGTTCGTCCACCAAGATCGGTTTCGGCAAGCCGCCGCACCTCCGCCCCGAAGACCGGATGCCCCTCGCGCGAGACCAGTTCAGCCGCCACGCCATTGCGGCGCAGGAAATCGCGAAGCCTCAGGCTGACTCGTTCGATCCCGCCCGCAGCTTCCCAGCGGCAATAGATCAGGATGGGGGCGTCGGCGCTCATGCCCGATTTTGTCCTCCGGCGGCGCGGCAAAGGCAAGTGCGGCGGCTGGCCTTGCGCGGCGCGATCCGCTACATCCTTGCGACGCGCCCGCGTCAGGACCGGAGACCCCATGTCCGTCAGGATCACCTCGCTTTCAGACCTCGCAGCCCTAGGGTTCGACGACATCATCGACGCGCGCTCGCCCTCGGAATACGCCGAAGACCGCATCCCCGGCGCCATCAGCCTGCCGGTGCTGAACGACGAGGAACGCGCGCAGGTCGGCACGATCTATGTGCAGGAAGACCCGTTCAAGGCCCGCAAGATCGGCGCGGCGCTGGTCGCACGCAATGCCGCGACCCACATTCAAGGGCCGCTGGCCGACCGCGAAGGCGGTTGGAAGCCTTTGGTCTATTGCTGGCGCGGCGGGCAGCGGTCCAATTCCTTCGCGTCGATCCTCAGCCAGATCGGCTGGCGCGCCGATGTGATCGAGGGTGGATACCGCACCTATCGGCGGCTTGTGGTGGATATGCTGCATCGCGCGCCCCTGCCCCATCGGCTGATGCTGATCGACGGCGGCACGGGCACGGCCAAGACCCGGCTTCTGCACCATATCGCGGCGGCGGGCGGTCAGGTGCTGGACCTCGAAGGCCTCGCTTCTCATCGCGGGTCGCTGTTCGGGATGGTGGGTGAGGAACAGCCCAGCCAGAAGGCGTTTGAAAGCGGGATCGCCATGGCGCTGACCCGGCTGGACCCGGCGCGTGTGACCTTCGTGGAGGCCGAAAGCAGCAAGGTCGGCGATCTGCTGGTGCCGCCGTCCCTGTGGAAGGCCATGCTCGCCTCGCCCTATGTCGAGGTCACCGCCCCGATCGCCGCCCGCGCCGAACATCTGGTGACGAGCTACCCGGATATCGTGGACGACGCCGACCGCTTGGCGCGAACGCTCGACCGGCTGGTGAAATACCACGGGCGCGAGGTCGTGGGGGACTGGCACGAGTTGGCCCAAGACGGAAACTGGGCGGGGCTGGCGCACGATCTGGTCGAGACGCATTACGACCCGCGCTACAAGCGCATCCGGCGCGAGGCCGAGCCGGAGCGGGTTCTGGATCTTGCCGACCTGACCGACGCCACGCTGGCCGAAGCCGCGAAAGCCCTCGTCGCCTCAGTCTGAGGCCGCACCCAGCGCCTTTCCCAAGGCGGCGAACATCGCCTCGGCCGCCTGCACCTGCACGTCGCCCGCCCTGAACACCCCGTCTACGACGGCGGCGCCGACGAAGGGGATGTTCACCTGCTGCATGATCGGCTTCATCTCGAAACAGGCGATCACGGGCAACAGCGCCTCGACCGCACGGGTGCCCGCCGCGACGCCCCCGTAGCTGACGAAGCCGACCGGCTTGCCAGACCATTCGGCGCTCAGGTGGTCGAGCGCGTTCTTGAGGCTCGCGGGATAGGCGTGGTTGTATTCCGGCGTGATGAAAACGAACCCGTCGGCCTCGCTCACCTTCGCTGACCAGTTTTTCGTCGTCTCCCGCGTGTACTTGCCGCTGCGCGGATGGTGCGGCTCGTTGAACAACGGCAGGGAATGATCCCTGAGGTCGACCAGTTCGACCGACAGTCCGGTCTGTGTCCGGGCCTGCGCCATCACCCAGTCCGCGATTGCGGCCCCCAGCCGGACTTCGCGGACACTGGCGAGGATGACGTGAATGACGGGTCTGGACTGGGACATCAGGGAAGCTCCGGCGTGCTGTTGGACAGGTTCACGGTGACGGTAATGCGCCCTTCGTTCATCATCCAGCGCCGAAGCGTGTATCTGCGCAGATCGGCGCGGTGCATCGGGTCGAGGTCCGCAATGGCGCGGGCCGCGGCCTCGTCCTCGGCGCGCAGGATGAACATGCCCGCGACCGGCGGCCCGTCGCCGTCGAAAAGCGGTCCGGCCGCGAACAGGACGCCCCGGTTCTCGAGCTCGACCTGATGGCGCAGATGGTCGGCCATCATCGCCTGAATCTCGTCCTCCGGTCCCACCGGCTCGGTCACCACGACCCACATGATCTTTTTCATGAAGCCCTGCGTGATGGTCTGGATGTCATCGGGTGTCATGTCGTCCTCCGGTTCAGGTTTCGATAGTGCCGGGCGCGAGACCCGCGAATCGCCGTGTCAGTCGCAGGACCGCTGAACGGGGGACGGATCGTCTGAACCGCGTGAATTTTCCGCATCCGTGCCTCGCGCCCCATGACCGATCCCGCCCCATGACGGAGGCCGGCGTTACCTCAATTTGTTTGGTCATTTGACCAATTATGTCAAGACGTTCTCCCGAATACCCCTGTTTCTCAGGGCTTTCCGGCGGAAATTTTTATTTGGTTAGGCGACCAATTAATTTCTTGCATCGGGAATTTCGCTGACCTAGCGTTCGATCCGAGGGCGCGAGAACAGGGCCCCGGGGAGGACAAATGGCGGATCGAAAACCGGGCCTCGTCTCGGTCGAAGAAGGCTTCATGATTCCTGAGGTCGTGGCCGAGCTGTCGCGGATCGCAGGCGGCGTCCCGAGCATGAAGTCCGGGCCCATCGCCGGGCCGTTCATGGACGATCTGCTCGACATCGGTGAGGGCCGGGTGGCCCGGATGGATGCCGATGGTGTCGCGGTCCAGATCCTCGCCCTTGCCGCACCCGGCGTGCAGAAGTTCGACCCGGACACCGCCTTGGCGCTATCCCGGCTGACCAACGACCGGCTGGCCGAAGCGATTGCCGCCCATCCCGCCCGGTTCGGCGGTCTCGCCGCCGCGCCGCCACAGGCCGCGCGTGAGGGGGCCAAGGAACTCCACCGGGCGATCACAACGCTCGGCCTGAACGGTCTGATCGTCAATTCCCACACCAATGACCTGTATCTCGACGACCCGTCGTTCTGGCCCCTGCTGGAAGCGGCCGAGGCGCTGGACGTGCCCGTCTATCTGCACCCGCGCGAACCTGCCGCGGGGATCGAGGGCGGCCTGATGGCGATGACCGGGTTCACGGTCGGCTGGGCCTATGCTGTCGAAACCGGCACGCACCTGCTGCGCATGATCGCGGCGGGCGTGTTCGATAGGTTCCCGAAGCTCAGGATCGTTCTGGGGCATCTGGGCGAAATGATCCCCTTCATGCTCGACCGGATCGACAATCGCTATCCGTTCGAGATGGGGGTGACCGGGGCCAAACCGCTCCCCCGCAAGCCCAGCGACTACTTTCGCGACCACGTGACGGTCGCCACCAGCGGGATGAATTTCAACGCGCCGATGCGCGCGGCGATCGAGGTGCTCGGCGCGGACAAGGTGATGTTCGCGGCCGATTACCCGATGGAACGGCAGGACGAGGAGGTCGCCAAATTCGCGGCCCTCGACCTGACACCGGATGAACGCAAACGGATCGGCGAGGACAATGCGCGCAGGGTCTTCGGTCTTTGACCGATACCGGCACAGCGAATGGATGGAGGATGAGATGAAAGTTGCCCTGATCGGCGCGAGCGGCAAGGCCGGATCGCGGGTCTTGAAGGAACTGGCGGATCGCGGACACGAGGTGACGGCGCTGGTGCGCAATCCCGACAACGTCGCGGACCTGCCCGGCGTCAGCGCGGTGGCGGTGTCCGGGGACGGCAGCGACCTTGCCGACAAGATCGCGGGACACGACACGGTGATTTCGTCGGTTCGCTTCGTGGACCTGGACCCGGACGTGCTGTTGCCTGCCATCAAGGCGTCGGGCGTGAAACGCTACCTCGTCGTCGGGGGCGCGGGCAGCCTGATGCACCCGGACGGGGTGATCGAGGTCGAACAGCCGGGCTTTCCCGATGTCGCGAAACCGAATTCGATCCGGGGCGGCTATCTGCTCGACCAACTCAAAGCCTCGGAAGGCCTTGATTGGACGTACCTTTCGCCGCCGCGAATGTTCGTTCCCGGCGAACGGACCGGGACGTTTCGCTATGGCAAGGACGACATGCTGATGAAGGACGGCGCGCCCACCTCGATCTCGTTCGAGGATTTCGCGCTCGCCCTTGTCGACGAACTGGAAAAGCCGGAGCACACCGGCGAGCGGTTCACCATCGGTTACTGAACGACGCTGGACGGGCGCGATGCGTGCGCCCGCCTCATCCAAGGTGGCCAGCGGCATTGACAGACCGGTGCCGCTTGCCGTTAGCTGAAACTGCTTGAACGCCCGACCAAATAGTCAGGCACAAGCGATGGGAGGACGTCTTGAGCTTGGCATTCCGACAAGCCGCCGTCGTCATTGGCGTGATCTTCGTCTGGGCGCTTGGGAGCGTGACCGGGGTGTTCAACCCTGACGTCCTGCCCCCGGTGCCGGACGTCGCGCGCGAGATGGTCGCGCTGTGGAGCACCCCGGCCTTCAAGGGCGCGCTCTGGGCCACCCTGCGGGACGGGTTTCTGGGTGCGGTCGCTGGGGCGGTCGTGGCCATTCCCCTTGGCCTGCTCATCGGTATCTTCCCGGCGTTCGAGCTGTCGACGCGCAAGATCCTCGACTTCGGGCGGGCCTTTCCGGTGGTGGCGCTGCTGCCGCTGTTCGTCCTTATCATCGGGGCGAATTCGCAGATGAAGGTGCTGGCCATCGCCATCGCCTGTTTCTTTCCGATCCTCGTGCAGACCGTCTATGGCGCACGGCGGCTGGACCCGACGATCCTCGATACCGTGCGGATCTTTCGCATTCCTTTCGGTCTGCGGTTCTTCCGGGTCATCCTACCTTCGGCCCTGCCCTATATCGCGACCGGACTGCGCATCGCGACGACGGTTTCGATCCTCGTCGCGGTCGGCACCGAGGTCATCCTGCCGATCGACGGTCTGGGCTATCAGATCAACCTGAGCCGCATCGCCAACCGGGTGCCGGAGGCCTTTGCCTATGTGATCTACGCGGGTCTTCTGGGCGTGCTTCTGACCCTTGGGTGGGAGCTTTTGGAAAAGCGGCTGCTGCCGTGGCATCTGGAGCGGTGAAGATGGCGAAATCCCCCCATAAAGCCGCCCTTCGCGCCCACGCCTTTCGGGGTTTCCTCATGGCGTGGTGGCTGCCGGTTCTGGCGGTCGTGGCGTGGTATGTCCTGTCGGCCTCGTCCACGTCGTTCTACTTTCCGCCCTTGTCCAAAATCCTCGCCGTGCTATGGCGCGATCTGACGGACGGGCCGCTTTTGGGGTATATGTTCGTCAGCCTGTCCAACATGGCCGTGGGCCTTGCCCTCGCGATCCTGATCGGGGTCGGCACCGGGCTTTACATCGGCGATCACGGCAAGGTGCGGCAGGCGGCGATGCCGATGCTCAATTTCCTGCGGTCCGTTCCCCCCGCCGCCATCGTGCCCATCGTCATCATCGCGCTGGGGATCGGCGCCGCGCCCAAGATTTTCATCATCGCCTTCACCTGTCTCTGGCCCATCCTACTCAACACCATCGACGGCGTGCGCGGGATGCCCGAGGAGTTGTCGGACACGGCGCGCGCGTTTCGAATTCCGCGCGGGCTGACCTATCGGCGCGTGCTGCTCATGGCGTCGCTGCCGCAGATCATGGCCGGCATCCGGGTCGCCATCGCCGTGGCGCTGGTGCTCATGGTGATCTCTGAATTCTTCGGGGCCTCGGCGGGCCTTGGCTTCTACATCAACGAAAACAAGCAGCGTTTCGCCATGGTCGAGACCTGGGCGGGCACGATCCTGATCGGCGTGCTCGGCTACGTCCTGAGCGCGGTGTTTCTGCAAATCGAGCGCGTGACGCTTCGCTGGTATTTCCGCGAGGCCGGGGCGCAGACGGGATGACGACAATGGACGGAAGCAACATGACCACCTCTCTCGCGCAACCCATGCAGGTGAATGGCCTGTCGAAAAGCTATGGGCCGGTGAAGGTGATCGAGAAACTCGACATGCATGTCGATCCGGGGGATTTCGTCTGCATCGTCGGACCGTCGGGCGCGGGCAAGACCACGCTGCTTCGCTGCCTGTCCGGCCTGATGCCCGCGACCTCGGGCGAGGTTCGCGTCGGGGGCAAGGTGCTGACCGAGCCGCTGGCCGAAATCGGGGTGGTGTTTCAGGATTATCGTGGGTCGTTGATGCCGTGGATGCGCACGCTGGACAACGTGGCCTTTCCGCTTCAGGGGCGCGGCGTGCCCAAGGCGGAACGCGAGGAACGCGCGCGCAAATGTCTGGCGGACGTGGGACTTGAAAACGCGGCGCATCAATATCCGTGGGAATTGTCCGGCGGCATGCAGCAGCGTGTCGCGATTGCGCGCGCGCTAGCCTATGACGCGCATATTCTGTTGATGGACGAGCCTTTCGGCTCGCTCGACGCGCAGACGAAAATGGGGCTCGAGGATCTTGTGCTCGACCTTCGCAGGCGGCTGAAGATCAGCGTGATCGTCGTGACCCACGACATCGACGAGGCGGTGTATTTGGCGGACCGGGTTGTGGTGCTGTCGGGCAAACCGTCGGCCATCGTGGATACGGTGGACGTCGATCTCGGCCCGGATCGCGACCAGATCAGGACCAAGTCGGACCCGAAATTCTTCGAATACAGAAACCGCGTGATGGATCACATCATGCGCTAAAGACGCGCCGCTCTGGGTCGGATCGGCGTATTTCAGGGAGGAACACATGACCATCATCACCAAACTCACCCAAGCCTCGCGCGGCATGGCCGTGGCGCTGGCCTGCGCCCTCGCGCTGCCTGCCGCGGCACAGGACATCGTCAAGGTCGAACGCTCGCCGGTCGGCCAATTCGAAGCCCTCTTCATCGGCATGGAGCAAGGCTATTTCGCCGAACAGAACATCGAGCTGGACATCGCGATCGGGGCCAGCCCGGACGGTGCCATCGCCCAGCTCATGAACGGGGATCGTCACGTCGCCATGACCGGCGCGGTGCCCCTGACGGCGGCCGTCGCCAACGGGCTTCCGATCGTCGCGGTGGTCAACGCGCAGGATCAGAACCCCATCGCCACCTACGGCCTGATGGTGCCCGCCGACAGCGACATCCAGTCCATCGCGGACCTCAAGGGCAAGAAGATCGGCCTGCCGGGCATCGCCAGCCCGCAAGGTTCGGCGCTTATCCGGACGCTGGAACAGAACGGCATGACCCGTGACGACGTGGAACTGGTCAACCTGCCCTTCCCCGGCGTGCTTCAGGCCATCGAAGCTGGATCGGTCGATGCGGGCCTGCCCATCGGTCTGTTTTACAACCTGTCCGTCCAGAAGGGTCTGCGCGAGTTGAAAGAGGTTTTCGACAATTCGACCTTCGGGTTCCCTGCGGTGCTGTTCGCCGCCAACAAGAACTGGGCCGATGAAAACGCGGATCTGATGAACCGCTTCATCATGGCGATGCAGAAAGCCAACGACTATGCCAACGCGAACCCGGATGCGGTGCGTGCGGTCGACAAGGCGCAGACGCAACTGCCGCCGGAATACCTCGACACCCGCGAAATCGCGCCGTTCATGACGGGGTTCGACGCCGAGGCGTGGGATGCGGAGAACGAATACCTCGCCAAATACGGCTTCATCTCGCGCAAACCGACGCCGGACGAATACATCTGGAGCGGCGCGATCCGCCAGTGATCCAGCGTGCAGCCTGACCGAAAGCGCGGCCCCTCGGGGTCGCGCTTTTTCGTTGGGTTTCGGGCGATCGGGCGTTTTGGGACAGGGCCAAGCATTCGCAGCGCGGTTGGGGTCGCCCCCACGCGCCTGCGCCCGCATGGGGCCACTTGGCATTCGGGCCGACCGATACCGCGCAAGTCGGGCGCACCGTCGACCCGGTCGACAGCCCCAAAGCTCATTCCGCGTGGAAGGTGTTCTCCAGCCGTCCGATCCCGTCGATCTCGACCACGCAGGTCTTGCCGGGCGCCAGCAAGATCGGTGGTTTGCGCACGAAGCCGACACCGCCCGGCGTGCCGGTGACGATCACATCCCCCGGCCTCAACTCCACGAAATTCGAGCAATAGGAGATGAGCGTCGGGATGTCGAAGATCAGGTGCTTGATCCAGCTTTCCTGAAGCACCTCGCCGTCGAGGATAAGGCGGATGCCCGTCTCACCCAGATCGCCGATCTCGTCAGGTGTCACCATGACGGGTCCGAACGGCCCGGATTTGGGGAAGTTCTTGCCCGGCCCCCACTGTTCGCCCTTCATCTGCCAGTCGCGCATCGAAATGTCGTTGAACGGCGCGTAGCCCGCCACGTGGCTCATGGCATCGGCCTTTGCGATGTAGCGCCCGCCCTTGCCGATGATGACGGCCAGTTCCGCCTCGTAATCGACCACCTCGGACACCTCGGGGATCGGGAGCGATTCCCCGTGCGCGGCCAAAGATGTCGCGAACCGCATGAAGACGATGGGGTTGTCGGGGTATGTCGTGCCGACTTCGCCTTTCGTCTCGGCCCTGTGATCCTTGTAGTTCAGGCCAATGCAAAGCACCTGCTGCGCATCGGGAACGACCGGCGCATAGGTCACGCCCGCAAGCGACAGGGGCGGTTCGCCCCGCAGACGCGTCGCCAAGGCCGCGAAGTCGCCGTCCAGATGCGCGCGCAGGCGGTCGCCTTCCGGTGCAAGATGAATGGCGTCGCCTTCGACCAGCCCGAAACGCAGTTGGCCGTCGTGTTCGATTGTCGCGAATTTCATGTGTGTCCTCAGATTTGGCGCAAAGCTCCTTGCCGTAGTCGCCACCTTCCGGCCCCCGCGTCAAGGTGCGGAGGTGAAACCGGGTCAGGTCGCCGTTGGTCCGAAACACGATCCGGTCGGGTACGATCTGGGCCTGACGCGCCCGTGTCCGGCCTTCAGGCACCGGCGTCTTCAGGAGTGAAAACAGCGCGGTCGCCCGGTGCCGACGAGGGTGCCGGACCGCGCCCCGACGCCCATTCATTTCCGTTACCGCAACCACTTGTGTTGACGCCCGCCCCACGCTTGGGTTTTCATGCATCTGTCCGGTCGGAATAACCGACTTGCGGAACGACGGGTCCGAACGAGACCCACCAACTGGGAGGAAATCCATGAATATGTTCAAGGCCACTCTGGCCTCTGCGATGCTTTTTGCTGCCCCCGTCATGGCGCAGACGCCTTTGTCGGTCGCGACCGGCGGCACCGGCGGCGTGTATTACCCGATGGGCGGCGGTCTGGCCGAAGTCATCAACAACCATGTCGAAGGCTACACCGCGACGGCGGAAGTCACCGGCGCTTCGGTCGAAAACATGGGGCTTGTCGCCACGGGTGACGCGGACCTCGCCATCGGTCTGGCCGACACGGTGTATCAGGCGCAGACCGGGACCGGCCGCTTCGAAGGTCAGCAACTGGAAATGGTGCGCGGCGTCGCGTCGCTTTACGCCAACATGATCCAGATCGTGACGCTGGCCGACAGCGGAATCACGTCGCTCGACGATCTCAAAGGCAAGCGCGTGTCCATCGGTGCGCCGGGGTCCGGGACCGAAGTGAACGCCGAGCAAGTGCTGACCGCCGCCGGAATCACCTATGACGACATCGACGAGCAGCGCCTGAACTTCAACGAAACCGCCGACGCGCTGGCAAACGGCGACATCGACGCGGGCTTCTGGAGCGTGGGTGCCCCGACCTCGTCCATCCTCAACCTCGCCACGACGCAGGACATCGTCGTGATCGAACTGACGGACGAACAGATCGCGGCGGCGCAGGAAATCCAGCCGCTCTTCGCCAAGACCACCCTTGCGGGCGGCATCTACGAAGGCGTCGACGAAGACACGACCGTTCTGGGCGTGCCGAACGTGCTGGTCGCCTCGTCGGAAATGTCCGACGATCTGGCCTATGCGATCACCAAGGCGATGTTCGACAATATCGCCGACATGCAGGCGGTCCACCCGGCGGCGAACCAGACCACGGTCGAGTTCACCCTGTCGGCCACGCCGATCCCGCTGCATCCCGGTGCGATCCGCTATTACGAAGAAGCGGGCGCCGAGATTCCGGAAAAGCTGCGCCCGTGACGGCGCACTCTGGAGGGGCGCTTCTGGCGCTCCTCCTCTCCTCTTTTTCCATGACCGCTGCCGCCGGGACGCTCACCGCATCGCTTGCGGGCACCGGAGAGGTTCTGACCGAGGCACAGGTCGCACCCGGCGACGGCTGGTGCGTGCTCTGGCGCCACTCCGTGCAGGGGTTCGAAGTGTCGGACTGCTATGTCTACCGCGAAGGGAAGATGGTGCTGGACCGCTCCCACCTGCCCGACTTCGCCGCCGGGCTTGACCACATCCCCGGTCGCGGCACGCAGATCTCGGACGGGCAAGGCGGCTATTGGATCGAGGATCTGGACGAGCCGGTTCCCGGCAACGCCTATATCCTGCGCCCCGGTTCGATGAAGGTGGACCACCGCCTGCGGATCGGCGACCGCGAAATCTCGCTCTCCGCACTGGCAGAACATGAACGGGTGCGCATCGCGCTGACCCCTGACGAGGCACGATGACGGACACGACCGAGGCGACGACGCCGGAACTGAAACAACCCTGGATCGTGTTGAAGGCGATCACCGTCGTCGGGATCGCGCTGTCGCTGTTCCAGCTTTACGCGGCGGGTATCCAGCCGCTCGGGCTGTTCTATCAGCGCCCGATCCATCTGGGCTTCATCCTCGTCCTGTGTTTCCTGATCTATCCGGTCTTCGGTAAGCACCGCCCGCGCGGGGTGGTCGGCTGGCTGATCGACGGGCCGCTGATCCTGTGCGGCGTGCTTGTGGGTTACTGGGTGCCCGCGCATATCGACATCATCGCCAACGCGATCATCCCGCGCCAGATCGACGTGGTCGTGGGCATCATCTCGGTCCTCGTGGTGCTGGAGGCCGCGCGCCGTGCCGTGGGCGGCGTGCTGACCATCATCGGCGCGGTCTTCATCGTCTATTCCTTCGCGGGCGTGCGGGGCGAGCTTCCGTGGCTTGCCGATTTCATGCCCGGCATCCTCAATCATCGCGGCTATTCCATCGACCGTCTGGCAAGCCAGTTGACCCTTGGGGCCGAGGGGCTGTTCGGTATCCCGCTGGGGGTCGCAGCCACCTTCATCTTCATCTTCGTGCTGTTCGGCGCACTTCTGGAGGTCACGGGCGCGGGCAAGTTCTTCATCGACCTCGCCTATGCCGCGACGGGCCGCCAGCGCGGCGGCCCGGCCAAGGCCGCCGTCATCGCCTCCGCCGGGATGGGGTCGATCTCGGGCTCGGCCATCGCCAACGTGGTGGCCACCGGGGCCTTTACCATTCCGCTCATGAAACGGCTCGGCTACCGCCCCGCGCAGGCAGGCGGGATCGAAGCCGCGGCCTCCACCGGCGGGCAGATCATGCCGCCGCTCATGGGCGCCGGCGCGTTCCTGATGAGCGAGTTCACGCAGGTTCCGTATATCGAGATCGTTCTGGTCTCGATCTTCCCGGCCCTGCTTTATTTCGGATCGGTCTATCTGCTGGTCCATATCGCCGCCGTGAAGCTGGGGCTGAAAGGCATCCCCGCCGCCGATCTGCCGCGCGTGCGCGACGTGTTGAAAGAGGGCTGGCATTTCCTGCTGCCGCTGGTCGTGCTGGTCTATTTCCTGACCGCCGGATATTCGCCGCTCAGGGTCGGCTACTTCGCCGTCGTCTCGGTCGCGCTGGCCGCCGTAGCGCGGGCGTTGTGGGATTTCTTCCGTCATTCGCCCTCGTTCGACGGGTTCACCGCCCTGCTCGGACGCGGATGGGATATGACGCTTCGGGCATTGGAACTGGGCGCGCGCAACGCGGTGGCCGTGTCCATGGCCTGCGCCGTGGCAGGGATCATCGTGGGGGTCGTGGGCCTGACCGGGCTGGGGCTGAAATTCTCGGCCATGATGCTGGCGTTCTCGGGCGGCAACATGATCCTCGCCCTGCTTCTGGTCATCATCGCAAGCCTGATCCTCGGCATGGGTCTGCCGGTCACGGCGGCCTATATCGTGCTCATCATCCTCGTGGGTCCCGCCCTGACCGAAGAATTCGGCGTCCCGATCCTGATCGCCCACCTCGTCGTGTTCTGGTATTCACAGGACAGTAACGTGACGCCCCCCGTGGCGCTCGCGGGGTTCGCGGGCGCGGCCATCGCAGGGTCCACACCGATGGAGACCAGCTTTCAGGCGTGGAAATACGCCAAGGGTCTGTACCTCATCCCCATGTTCATGGTGTTCAACGAGGTGATCATCGTGGGCGGCCCCCTGCCCCTCGTGATCTGGAATGGCGCGCTGGCCATTGTGGCCCTGACCGCCTTTGCGGCGATGCTCGAAGGGTTCCTGTTCGCCCCGATCCCGATCTGGCAGCGCGTGGCGCTCGCCCCGGCCATCATCGCGGTGTTCTGGCCCGACCTCAGGGTCGAGGCCACGGGGGCGGCGGTCATCGTCGCTCTGCTCGCATGGAACGCTGTGGTATCGCGCCGGTCGGTGGCTGCCTGACCCGACGGACGGGTTTAGTTCCGCACAATTAAAGCCCACACGGGTCGCGGCGTGAACGCGGGGCAGGCACTGGTCCGCGTGCAAGGGACTTGCGCCGGAAATCCGAAATGTATACGACCGCATACAAATGCGATCTGCTAAGGACTCGCGCAGTTCGACGACGATCGCCTCGCCCACTGAAACCCGTCAGCCAACCAGCGGATACCTTTATGAGCCATTACGCCAGCTACCTTGAAGAAATCGAAACCCGCAAGGCACAGGGCCTGCACCCCAAGCCCATCGACAGCGCGGAATTGGCTGCCGAAATCATCGCGCAGATCGAGGACGAAGGTCACGAACACCGCGCGGATTCGCTCAATTTCTTCATCTACAACACGCTCCCCGGCACCACGGCGGCGGCTGGCGTGAAAGCGGCGTTCCTCAAGAAGATCATTCTGGGCGAAGCCAAGGTGGCCGAGATCACCCTGGAATTCGCGTTCGAGCTTTTGTCGCACATGAAAGGCGGCCCCTCGGTGGAGGTTCTTCTGGACCTCGCCCTGGGCGACGACGCGGACATCGCCGCGCAGGCGGCCGAAGTGTTGAAAACGCAGGTGTTCCTGTATGAGGCCGATACCGCCCGCCTGAAAGAGGCGCATGAGGCCGGCAACGCCGTGGCGACCGACATCCTGCACAGCTACGCCAACGCCGAATTCTTCACCAAGCTGCCCGACATCGAGGACGAAATCGAAGTCGTCACCTACGTCGCTGCCGAGGGTGACATTTCGACCGACCTTCTGTCGCCGGGCAATCAGGCGCACTCGCGCTCGGACCGGGAACTGCACGGCAAGTGCATGATCGACGAGGCCGCGCAGAAGCACATCGAAGAGCTGAAGCTTCAGCACCCCGACAAGCGCGTGATGCTGATCGCGGAAAAGGGCACGATGGGCGTGGGGTCGTCGCGCATGTCCGGCGTGAACAACGTGGCGCTCTGGACGGGCAAGCAAGCCTCTCCTTACGTGCCGTTCGTGAACTACGCCCCCGTCGTCGCGGGCACCAACGGCATTTCCCCGATCTTCCTGACGACCGTGGGCGTGACCGGCGGCATCGGCCTCGACCTCAAGAACTGGGTCAAGAAGGTGGACGCCGACGGCAAGCCGATCCTGAACAACGACGGCAACCCGGTGCTCGAACAGAAGTATTCGGTCGAGACCGGCACGGTGCTGAAGATCGACACCAAGAACCGCAAGCTGCGCGATGCGGATGGGAACGAGTTGGTCGACATCTCGTCCGCCTTCACGCCGCAGAAGGTCGAATTCATGAAGGCGGGCAGCAGCTATGCCATCGTCTTCGGCAAGATGCTGCAATCCTTCGCGGCCGAGACGCTGGGCGTCGAGATGCCCGAGGTGTTCGCGCCGTCGAAAGAGGTGTCGCACGAGGGTCAGGGGCTGACCGCCGTCGAAAAGATCTTCAACGCCAACGCCCGTGGCACCACGCCGGGCAAGCCGCTTCACGCCGGGTCGGACGTGCGGGTGAAGGTGAACATCGTCGGCTCGCAGGACACCACCGGCCTCATGACCTCGCAGGAACTGGAAGCCATGGCGGCCACCGTCCTGTCGCCGTCCGTCGACGGCGCCTACCAGTCGGGCTGTCACACCGCATCGGTGTGGGACGCCAAGGCGCAGGCCAACACCCCGCGCCTTATGGCCTTCATGAACAAGTTCGGCCTTGTCACCGCGCGTGACCCCAAGGGCGAATACCACGCGATGACGGACGTGATCCACAAGGTGCTGAACGACATCACCGTGGACGACTGGTCGATCATCATCGGCGGCGACAGCCACACCCGCATGTCCAAAGGTGTGGCGTTCGGGGCTGACTCGGGCACCGTGGCGCTTGCGCTTGCCACCGGCGAGGCGGCGATGCCGATCCCGGAATCGGTCAAGGTCACGTTCAAAGGCGAAATGGCCGATCACATGGACTTCCGCGACGTGGTTCATGCAACCCAGCAGCAGATGCTGAAACAGTGCGGCGACAACGTGTTCCAGGGCCGGATCATCGAGGTGCACATCGGCACGCTTCTGGCGGACCAAGCCTTCACCTTCACCGACTGGACCGCCGAGATGAAGGCGAAGGCGTCGATCTGCATTTCCGAGGACGAGACACTGATCGAGTCGCTCGAGATTGCGCGCGACCGCATCCAGATCATGATCGACAAGGGCATGGAGCATGAGAACGGTATGCTCGCCAAGCTGATCGGGATCGCCGAGCGCCGGATCGAAGAAATCCGTTCGGGCACCAAGCCTGCGCTGAAGCCCGACGACAACGCCAAGTACTATGCCGAAGTGGTCGTGGACCTCGACGCCATTGTCGAGCCGATGATCGCGGACCCGGATGTCTACAACGCGGACGTCTCCAAGCGTTACACCCACGACACCATTCGCCCGATCTCCTACTACGGGGCCGAGAAAAAGGTCGATCTGGGCTTTGTCGGCTCGTGCATGGTGCACAAGGGCGACGTGAAAATCGTGGCCCACATGCTCAAGAACCTCGAAGAGGAAACCGGCAAGGTCGAGTTCAAAGCACCGCTGGTGCTGTCGGCCCCGACCTACAACATCATCGACGAGCTCAAGGAAGAGGGAGACTGGGAAATCCTCCAGAAGTACTCGGGCTTCGAGTTCGACGATCTGTCGCCGAAAGCCACCGCGCGCACCGAGTATGAGAACATTCTCTACCTCGAACGCCCCGGCTGTAACCTCTGCATGGGCAACCAGGAAAAGGCCGCGAAGGGTGACACCGTGCTCGCCACCTCGACCCGCCTGTTCCAGGGCCGCGTCGTGGCGGATGCCGAGGACAAGAAGGGCGAGAGCCTGCTGGCCTCGACCCCGGTTGTGGTTCTGTCCGCCATCCTTGGCCGCACGCCGACGCTGGACGAGTACAAAAACGCGGTCAAAGGCATCAACCTGACCAAGTTCGCACCGCCGCAGAATGTGGGTCAGATGGGCCTGTCGGTCCACTTCTGAGACCGGACTTTTTGAACGCGCGGCAGTCCCCATCCGGGGGCTGCCGTTTTCTTTTGCGCGGGCGTGGCTTGACCCGGCGCGCGGGCGGGTTCAGACGGGTGCCTTGATCTGGAGGCCCCCATGACCCTCACCTATGACGATGTTCTCACCGCCCGCGCCGCGATTGCGGATGCCACCCTGCTCACGCCGACCGTGCCCGCCACGCGGCTATCGCTTCAGCTTGGCATCGACCTGCATCTGAAGCTCGAGAACCTGCAACATACCAACGCCTTCAAGGCACGCGGGGCGCTGGCGAAGCTTCTGAGTCTGACGGATGAGGAACGCAGCGCAGGCGTGATCGCGTGCAGCGCGGGCAACCACGCGCAGGGCGTGGCCTATCACGCGACGCGGCTGGGGATCACCTCGGTCATCGTGATGCCGCACGGCACGCCCTTCAACAAGATCAAGCGGACGCAGGATTTCGGCGCGACGGTCGAGCTGCACGGCAAGACCTTCGAGGAGGCGATGGAGGCCACGCGCGAGATGATGGCGCGGGACGGGCTTGTCCTGATCCATCCTTTCGACGACCCCATCGTGGTCGCGGGCCAAGGCACCGTGGCCTGCGAGATGCTGGAACAGGAACCCGACCTCGACGTGATCGTGGTGCCCATCGGGGGCGGCGGGCTGATCGCGGGGATCGCCACGGCGGCCAAGGCGATCAAGCCGGAGGTTCAGGTGATCGGCGCGCAGGCGGAGCTGTTCGACGCGGTGAAATCCGCGATCGACGGCACGGCCCCCCATTTCAAGGGCGCGTCACTGGCCGAGGGGATCGCGGTCAAAGCCCCCTCGCCCGCGAACGTCGAGGTCATCCGGCGCAGGGTCGACCGGATCGCAAGCGTCACCGAGGAGCAGATCGAGGCGGCGGTGTTCGACCTCTTGTCACATGAGAAAATCGTGGCCGAGGGCGCTGCTGGCGCGGGACTTGCGGTGGTACAGAAACTGGCGGGCGAGCTTCAGGGGAAAAAGGTCGGGCTCGTGGTCTGCGGCGGCAACATCGACAGCCGCATCCTGTCGACGCTCATCCTGCGCGGGCTTGTGCGCGACGGGCGCATCGCGCGGCTCACGTTCGAGATCGACGACACGCCCGGCCAACTCGCCGTCATCTCGCGGATGATCGGAGAGGCGGGCGCCAACGTGGTCGAGGTCATTCACCAGCGCATGTTCCAGAGCGTCGCGCTGAAACAGGCGGAGCTCGAGGTGGTGATCGAAGCCCGCGACAAGCTGCATGTGCAGGAGATCGTGGCGGGGCTGCATGCCGAGGGCTTCAGCCTGACCACGGATCTGGACTGAGGCGCGGTCAGCCCGCCGCTTCGGCCCGCTTGACCTGCTGGTGCTCATCTTCGATGAGGCCGATCTTCCAGTAGCCAGAGATATAGGCGTCGCCCTTGGGCACGCCGCGCCGGTTCACGATCTCTTCCCGCAGGGCTTTTATCATGCCGCTTTCACCCGCGATGCAGGTCTGAACGGTGCCGTGAAACGCGGGCATGGCGCCGATGCGGTCGATGCTCTGGGTCAGCGGTGCGCTCGGGTCCGGGTGGATGAGCCAGTTCAGGTCGATCCCCTCAGGCGCGTCGATCTCCTGCCGGTCGTCCTGGCTCGTGATCTCGAAGAACGCGGTGCCCTTGGCGTCACGCGGCATCGCTTCGAGCGTCGCGGCGGCAACGGGGATGGCCGACATATCGGCGGCGACGACATAGGTATCGGCGTGGAATTCCTTGATCTTCACCGGGCCGGGGCCCCCAAAACCGACCACATCCCCCGGTTCGCAGCGCCGTGCCCAGGCCGAGGCCGGGCCGCTGTCGCCGTGGTCGACGAAATCGATGTCGATCTCGCCGGCATCCACGCGGATGAAGCGGATCGTGTAGGTCCGCACGTCGGGGCGCGGCCCCTCTTCCAGCTGGCGCTGAAAATCATTGGCAGTTTGGTCCGCCTTGGGCATGAACAGCTTGAAATGTGCGCCTTCGATCCCGGCTTCCAACGTCTTGATCCAGTCGGCGGCGCAGGTGACGCGGATCATGTTCGGCGTGATCCACGTTTTCGCGGTCACGGACATGAGGCGGGGAATACGGCTTGCTGGGTTTGCCATCGGGGCGACCCTTTCTTTTCATGTGGAGTGCTGGCTGGGCCGTCGTCGGCCTGGCTCGTCTGGGCGCAACAAATGGGCGCCGTCGGCAGCGAACCTAAGGGTGTGCGGCGACAAAGGCCAGAGCCGCCGCTGTTCAGGGATGCGCGGCACAGGCGGCTGTGGCGCACGAACGGAAAACGCCGCCCGGTGTTGGGCGGCGTTTCGTGTGTGACAGGCGTCGGTCAGCCGCCGAAATCGTCGAGCATGATATCCTCGCGGTCCACCCCAAGCTCCAAGAGCATGTTGATGACCGACTGGTTCATGATGGGCGGGCCGCACATGTAGTATTCGCAGTCTTCCGGCGCCGGGTGGTTCTTGAGGTATTCCTCGAAGAGCACGTTGTGGATGAACCCGGTGTAGCCGCCCCAGTCATCCTCCGGCAGCGCGTCGGACAGGGCGACGTGCCATTCGAAATTGTCGAATTCTTGGGCCAGCTGGTCGAAATCCTCGACAAAGAACATCTCACGCTTGGAGCGCGCGCCGTACCAGAAGGTGATCTTGCGGTCGCGGTTTTCCAGCCGCTTGAGCTGGTCGAAGATGTGACTGCGCATGGGCGCCATGCCCGCACCGCCGCCGATGAACACCATTTCCTTGGGCGTATCGCGGGCGAAGAACTCGCCGAACGGGCCGGAGATCGTCACCTTGTCGCCCGGCTTCAGGTTGAAGATGTAGGACGACATCTTGCCCGGCGGAATTCCTTGGGTGCGCGGCGGCGGGGTCGCGATACGGACGTTGAGCATGATAAGGCCCTTTTCGTCCGGGTAGTTCGCCATCGAATACGCCCGCTCGATCGGCTCGTCGCAGGTCGATTCATACTGCCAGATGTCGAACTTGTCCCAGTCCTCGCGGTATTCCTCGGCCACGTCGAAATCGGTGTATTTGACGTGATGCGCGGGCGCTTCGATCTGGATGTAGCCACCGGCGCGGAAGTTCACGTCTTCGCCCTCGGGCAGCTCCAGCACGAGGTTCTTGATGAAGGTCGCGACGTTGTCGTTGGAGCGGACCGTGCACTCCCATTTCTTCACCCCGAACACCTCTTCGGGGACTTCGACCTGCATGTCCTGCTTCACGGCCACCTGACAGGACAGGCGGTCACCGCAGGCAGCCTCGCGCTTGGTGATATGGCTTTCCTCGGTCGGCAGGATCGACCCGCCGCCTTCGTGGATGCGCACCCGGCACTGGGCGCAGGTGCCGCCGCCGCCACAGGCCGACGGGACGAACAGCTTTTCGGCGGCCAGCGTCTGGAGCAGCTTGCCACCGGCCGGCACGGAAATCGTGCGTTCGCCGTTGATGGTGATGTTGACGTTGCCGGTGGACACGAGCCGCGAGCGCGCCGCCATGATGAGCGACACGAGCGCGAGGACGATTACCGAAAACAGCGCGACGCCAAGTCCGAAGGTTTCCATTTCGCCTGTCCCCTCAGAGTTTCACGCCGGAGAAGGACATGAAGGCCATGGCCATGAGCCCCGCGCTGATGAAGGTGATGCCGAGACCCTGAAGCCCGTCCGGGATGTCGGAGTATTTCAGCTTTTCGCGAACGCCTGCCATGGCGGTGATCGCCAGTGCCCAGCCGAGGCCCGAGGACACGCCGTAGACGCTCGCCTCGGAGAAGCTGTAGTCGCGTTCCACCATGAACAGCGACCCGCCGAGGATGGCGCAGTTCACCGTGATGAGCGGAAGGAAGATGCCAAGCGCGTTGTAGAGCGGCGGGAAGTACTTATCGAGCACCATTTCAAGGATCTGCACGATGGCCGCGATGACGCCGATGTAGCTGATGAGGCCGAGGAAGGTGAGGTCCACGTCCGGAAAGCCCGCCCAGGCCAGCGCGCCGGGGGCGAGCAGGTAGGTCAGGATCAGGTTGTTCGCGGGCACGGTGATGGCCTGCACCAGTGTGACCGAGATGCCCAGACCGATGGCGGTCGAGATCTTTTTCGACACGGCGAGGAAGGTACACATGCCGAGGAAGAAGGCCAAAGCCATGTTCTCGACGAAGATGGCCTTTACGGCGAGGGAAAGCAGGGCTTCCATCAGTGCGCCTCCACCGTTTGAATGCGATACTCACGCTCTTCCACCTGCTCTGGTTTCCACGACCGGAAGCCCCAGATCAGAAGACCGATCACGAAGAACGCCGAGGGCGGCAGGAGGAGAAGGCCGTTGGGCACATACCAGCCGCCGTTGTTCACGGTCGGCAGGATGGTGAAGCCGAAAACGCTGCCCGACCCCAGCAGTTCGCGGATGAAGCCGACCATCATCAGGATCAGGCCGTAGCCCAGCCCGTTGCCGACGCCATCGACGAAGGAGGCGATCGGCGGGTTCTTCATCGCGAACGCCTCGGCGCGGCCCATCACGATGCAGTTCGTGATGATGAGGCCGACGAAGACCGAGAGCGTCTTGGAAATCTCATAGGCATAGGCTTTCAGCACCTGATCGACCACGATCACCAGCGAGGCGATGATGATCATCTGCACGATGATGCGGATCGAACCCGGGATCTGGGTGCGGATCGCCGAGATGAACATGGAGGAAAAGCCCGTCACCAGCGTCACGGCGATTGCCATGACCGCCGCGACCTGAAGCGACGATGTCACGGCAAGCGCGGAACAGATGCCAAGCACCTGAAGCGTGATCGGGTTGTTGTCGACCATCGGGTCGACCAGCATGGTCCGGTAGGTCTGTGCCATCAGATCTCTCCCGCTCTGACGCGTTCAAGGAAGGGTTCGAAGCCGCGCTCGCTCATCCAGAACCGCACGAGGCTGTCGACACCGCGCGAGGTGAGCGTTGCGCCCGAAAGCGCGTCGATGTGATAGTCCGGCCCGGCGGCGGTGACGGTCTTGCCGACGTTGATCTCGAGGTCGCCCTCATCGTCGCGCAGCTTCTTGCCGCGCCAGAGCGCCTTCCACCGCGGGTTGTCGACTTCGGCACCCAGACCGGGGGTTTCGGCATGTTCATAGAACTGGAGGCCGTAGATGGTGTTCCCGTCCTCTTCCACGGCGATGAAGCCGTAAAGCGTGGACCAGAGGCCGTAGCCGTAGACAGGCAGGATCACCTTGTCGAGCGACCCGTCCTCGGCCCGCAGAAGGTAGACGGTGACGTAATTCGCCTGCCGACCGATGCCTGCCGGATCGTCGTCCAGCGGGGCCGACAGGGTCAGATCGTCAGCGGCGGCGCGGTCGTCGAAGGTGAGCGGGTCGAGAACCTGCCCTTCAATGTCTGCACCATCAGCGAAAGCGCCGGTTGAAAGCTCGACCACATGCGGTTCGAAGTCGGCAAAGGCGGCGGCGACGTCCATGCCTTCTTCATAACGGCCCGCGACTTCGACGATGTTCACCTGCTTGTCGAGTGCCGCGTTCTCTTCCTGAAGCGGGCGCAGCGACACTGCAGCGGCGGACACGACCATCGAGGCGACCAGACACAGGGCCAGCGCGACGACCACGGTCTTCACGGTGTTGTCCGGCGGGGTGTCGAGGAAGCGGCGGATCGGACCCTTGCGGGCCTTCTGTGCCTCGGTCAGCGGCTCGTCACGGACGGGCGGGTTCATTTCGGGCGTGAATTCGGCCTCGCCGGTCTCGTTCACGCGGTTTTCGGTATCCTTGTCAGGCATTGCGGCGTGCCCTCCTGCGGATGTTGGCCTGCACGACGAAGTAGTCGATCAATGGCGCAAAGACGTTGCCAAACAGGATGGCCAGCATCATGCCTTCGGGGAACGCCGGGTTGATGACGCGGATCATGACGACCATGAACCCGATGAGCGCGCCGTAGATCCAGCGGCCTGCGTTGGTGTGGGAGCCCGAAACGGGTTCGGTCACCATGAAGACGAGGCCGAAGGCATAGCCGCCGATCACGAGGTGCCAGTACCACGGGGTCGCGAAGGCCGGATTGGTGTCCGACCCGATCCAGTTCAAAAGCGACGAGAACGCGATCATGCCCAAGAGACAGCCCAGAACCATACGGTAGTTGGCGATCCGGGTGGTGAGCAGGAAGGCAAGACCGAGCAGGCAGGCGATGGTCGAGGTTTCGCCGAAGCTGCCCTGAATGGTGCCGACGAAGGCGTCCATCCATGTGATGCCGTAGGTTGCAAGCTGGCTCACCCCTTCGGATGCGGTCACGGCCAGCGCGGTCGCGCCCGAATAGCCGTCCACCGGGGTCCAGATAGTGTCACCGGACATATAGGCGGGATAGGCGAAATACAGGAACGCGCGGCCCACGAGCGCGGGGTTGAGGAAGTTCTTGCCGGTGCCGCCGAACACCTCTTTCCCGATGACCACGCCGAATGAGATACCCAGCGCCACCTGCCAGAGCGGCGTCGAGGCGGGCAGGATCAGGGTGTAGAGCATCGAGGTGACGAGGAAGCCCTCGTTCACTTCGTGGCGGCGGATGGTGGCGAAAAGCACCTCCCAGAACCCGCCTGCGGCGAGCGTCACGATGTAGATCGGCAGGAAATACAGCGCGCCATGCAAGACGTTCGCCAGCGCGTTGTTCGCGTTGAAGCCGATGCCCAGCGTCTCGATGATCCACGCGCGCCAGCCCGACGCGCCGAACTCGGCAATCGCCATGTTGGTCTGAAGACCCACGTTATACATGCCGAACAGGATGCAAGGCACCGTGGCGATCACGACATAGGTCATGATCCGCTTCATATCGACGTAGGAGCGCGCGTGGGGCGCGGCGGTCGTCACTGTCTTGGGCGTGAACAGGAAGCTTTCGACCATTTCGTAGATCGGAAAGTAGCGTTCGTACTTGCCGCCCTTGACGAAATTGGGCTCGATCCTGTCGAAGAAGTTGCGCAGACCCATGCCCTAGCCCTCTTTCTCGATCTTGGTCAGGCAGTCGCGCAGCGCCATGCCGTATTCGTATTTTGCCGGACAGGCGAACCCGACGAGGCCCAGGTCCTCTTCGTCCAGTTCCAGCGCGCCCAGCGTCTGCGCCTGATCCGTGTCCATCACCAGAAGCGACCGCAGAAGCTGCGTCGGCAGGTAATCTTGCGGCATGAGCGTCTCGAACGTGCCCGTCGGCACCATCGCGCGGCGTCCGCCGTTGAGGTTGGTGGTCAGACTGTAAAGCTTATTCGCGAAGGCCGACCCCAGCACGGGCTGGATCGCGAATTTCGACCCCATCGGCCTGATCCAGCCCAGCGGGATCTGCTTGTGGTCTTCTTCGATCAACGTGATCTGGCGGTCGTAGCGACCGAGATAGGCATCCGCCCCCTCGCCCGCATGGCCCGACAGCACCGAGCCCGAGATCATGCGCATCGGCAGGCCGTCCGGATTGTCGCCCGCACACAGCTCGGTCAGGGACGCGCCCATGACGGTGCGCACGAGGCGCGGCTTGGCGAGCGGTCCGGTGATCGCGACGACGCGGGTCGCGTCCAGCTTGCCGGTCAGCAGAAGTTGACCGATGGCGATGACGTCCTGATAGCCGATGCTCCAGACCGTCTTGGTGGCCGAGGGCGGCTCGACGAAATGCATGTGCGTACCGGGCAGACCCGCGGGATGCGGGCCGGAAAACGCGACGGGCGTGATCCCGGCAAGGTCCGCACCGGGAATGGACGCGCCCTGCGACTGGCAGAGATAGGTCTTGCCGTCGGTCAGCTTGGCAATGGCTTCCAGCCCGCGCGAAAACGCCTCGGGCGCTTCATGGATGATGAGGGCGGGGTCGGCGGCCAGCGGCTCGGTGTCCATCGCATTGACGTAGATCGCGGCCGGCGCGTCGGTCGTCAGCGGCACCTTGGAATAGGGGCGCGTGCGGAACGAGGTCCACAGACCGGCGGCGGCGAGGCGTTCGACCAGACCTTCGCGCGTGGCCACGTCACCCACGGCGGAGAAGTCCACCGGCGCGGCAGCGCCCGCGTCCACTTCGATTTCGACCGAAATCAGACGACGCCGCGCGCCGCGGTGAACCGCGCGAATCCGGCCCGATACGGGCGCGGTGATCTGGGCTTCGGGATTGTCCTTATGCACGAAAATCGGCGCGCCGGCGGCGACGGTATCGCCCTCTTCCACCGCCAGCCGCGGCTTCAGGCCGCGATAGTCATGCCCCAGCAGCGCGACGGTTCCGACATTCGCCGTATGAATCGTCGTGTCCGTCACCGCCCCCGCGATGGGCAGGTCGAGACCTTTTCGTAGCGTGTAGTTTTGCACGGTGGTCGCCATCCGAATTTTTGCGCCCTTATGCAATGCTGCGCCGCCGAACAAAAGTGCATCCGACCGCTTTTTTGGTCCAAATTGTCCAGTGCATGCGGTTGCGGCCCCCGGACGGTGATATTATGGACAGGCTGCGCGCCCGATGCGCGCCAATCTACGGAGTTTAGCGCAGTGTCCGGCATCCCGACCCTCTCCCGCCGATCCTTCCTGATCCTTTCGACGGCGGCCCTCGCGGCCTGCAACCTCGAGGACGAAGTGCTGAAATTCACCGGGATGACGATGGGCACGCAGTATAACGTCGTGGCGCTGAAAGGCGGCAAGGCGGTCGACCGCGCGGCACTGGCGGCCGCGATCGACACCGCCCTCGCTCAGGTCAATGACGAAATGTCGAACTGGGACGCGACCTCGGAAATCTCGCGCGTGAACGCCGCCGGAACCGAAGCGATCCGCCTGTCGCCCGCGCTGGCCGACCTGATGGAAAACGCGAATGCGGTCCATGCCGCCTCCGACGGGCGCTTCGATGTCACCGTCGGCCCGCTCATCGACCTTTGGGGGTTCGGCGCAGCGGGGTCCACCACGCGCGTTCCGGGGGAAGAGGCGATTGCCGAAGCGCGCGCCCTCACCGGGCAATCGCGCGTGTTGACGCTTGAAAACGGCACGCTGCGCAAATCCGTGGCGGGTGCCGAGATCTACCTGCCCGCCATCGGCAAGGGGCATGGTGTCGACCGCGTGGCGACGGCGGTGCGCAGCTTCGGGATCGAGAACTTCATGGTCGAGATCGGCGGCGACCTTTACACTGCCGGGCACAATGCGGACGGCACGCCGTGGCATATCGGGATCGAAAGCCCGGTCGCGGGCGCGCGCAGTGTCTACAGCGTCGTCGATGTCTCGAACCTCGGGATGGCGACCTCGGGCGATTACCGCAACTATTTCGAGGCGGACGGGACGCGCTATTCTCACATCATCGACCCGACCACGGGCCGACCCATCACCCACAACACCGTTTCGGCAAGCGTCCTGACGGAAAACGCGATGCTGGCCGACGCATGGTCCACCGCGATGCTGGTTCTGGGCCGGGACCGCGGGCTGGAGATCGCCGAGGCGCAGAACCTCGCGGTGGTGTTCATCGACCGTGACGGCGCCGAGGGTTACAAGACCACCGAAAGCAGCCGCTTCTCGGCGCTGCAAGCCTGACACCGGGGCACCGCATGGACACCCTCATCCTCACCTTCGGACTTCTCGTCCTCGTCATGCTGGGCATGGCGGTGGGCGTGATCTTTTCGAACAAGCGGATCAAGGGAAGCTGCGGGGGCCTCAACGCCATCGCGGGCGCCGATCATTGCATCGTATGCAAAAAGGAAATCGACCCGGACAGCCCGCTGCGGGGCCGCCTGTCCGACTGTCCGCGCGCCCGGAAGATGCTGGAAAACGCGGAAAGCCGCGCCTGACCCCGTCAGCCGGGCGTCGAAAGCGGGATGAAGGCCAGCACCAGCAGCGCCGCGGCGGCGATCACGCCGTAGACCCACAGCTTCCACCGCGCCCCTTCCGCCTTCCACACGCGGCGGTAGCCATATCCCGCGATGCAGGCGATCACGAAGATGATCGTGGCGACCAAGGGGGTAAGAAACTGTTCCGGCACGAATTTTGAACCCAACTGCGCGATTTGCGGTTTAGACTATGCGTATGACCCACGCCGTCTGAACAAGCAAGGAACGCCACATGCCCGAATCATACCGCCCGCATCTGCGCAAGGACGACGAACACCCCCGGACGACCAGCCAGTCGGTCTCGTCCAACACCACCGTCAGCCACGCGACGGTGCAGGACGTGCTGGACAAGAAGGACGGTCGGATCATCACGATCCACCCGGAGCAGACCCTGCATGACGCGGTCGTCCTGTTGCGCGACAATCGGATCGGGGCGCTGTTGTGCGTCGACGAAGAGGGCAAGCTCGCGGGCATCCTGTCCGAGCGCGACATCGTGCGCAAACTGGCCGACCAGCCCGGTAAAACGCTGCCGCACCGTGTGGAAGAGGTGATGACGCGCACGGTCGAGACCTGCACCGCCGACGAGCCGCTCGTGGTCGTGCTGCGGCTCATGACCGAAGGCCGGTTCCGCCACATGCCCGTGGTCGATGGCGACGCGCTGATCGGCATGATTACCATCGGCGACGTCGTGCATTTCCGCCTGAACCAGCTGGAACTCGAGGCGCTTCAGATCAAGCAACTCATCGTCGGATAAGGCGCTGGCTCACGCCCGATAATGGTGAATGAGGGTGGCAGGGCCGTTCGACCGATGGCCCTGCCCCGCCCCCTACAGCACGAAATCCCGCTCCGTGAGTGTGAGCAGCCCGGTGAGGTAGATCTCGGCATCCGCCACCGTGTCGCCGTCGGTGTCGAGCGCGATGATCGTGTCGCCGCCCGACTGGCTCAGTGTCAGCGTGCCGCCGAAGGCGAAGGCCTGATCGCCGCCCGTGGTCGTGTCGGCGTCGATGGAGCGCAGGATGATGCGGTCGGTGCCGACTTCGTAGTCGGTGATCCGGTCGGCAGCCGCGCCCAGCCCGGTGTCGCCCTCGCGGAACACGAACGTGTCGCCGTCCGACCCGCCGGTCATGACGTCCGCCCCATCGTTGCCGAAGATCCGGTCGCGGCCCGCGCCGCCGTCCAGCGTGTCGTCGCCCGCGTCGCCGCGCAGGAAATCGTCGGCGCCGAGACCGGACAGCGTATCGGCCCCGTCGCGCCCAATCAGCCTGTTCGCGCCGCCGTCGCCGGTGATATCGTCGTCGAAATCCGAACCCTGAGCGTTCTCGATCTCGGACAAGGTGTCTCCCGTGGCGTCGCCGCCCGAGGCCGTCCCGGCGCCGAGATCCAGCGTCACCCCGGCGCTCGACCCGGTGTAGAGCACGGTGTCGATCCCCGACCGGCCATACATCTCGTCGCCACCCGCGCCGCCGATCAGCTTGTCGTCGCCGAAGCTAGCGTCCATGTAGTCGTCGCCCTCGCCGCCGATCAGGATGTCACGATCCGCGCCCCCGTAGAGGGCATCCCATCCATCCCCACCGACCAAGCGATCGTTGCCGTCGAGCCCGAGCAGGATGTCCTGCCCGCCAAGACCGATCAGCATGTCATCGGCCCCGTCGCCGGTCAGAACGTCATTGTGATCCGAGCCCATCACCCGTTCGATACCGGTGAGCGTGTCGCCCTGCGCATCGCCGCCGGTGCCGGTGCCGGCGCCCAGGTCCACCGTCACGCCAGCGGCGGACTTCTTGTAGACCGCCAGATCCGCACCCCCGAGCCCGCCGTCGAGGTCATCGGCCCCCGCGCCCCCTTCGAGCCGGTCGTTTCCGTCGCCACCGTCCAGATCGTCGTCGCCCTCGTCACCGAAGAGCATATCGCGGTCATCCCCGCCCTCGATCATGTCGCCGTCGTCGCCACCCCGAACCCAGTCGCGTCCGGCCCCGCCCCTGAGCGTGTCGGAACCCGCGCCACCCAGCACCCGGTCATCGTCATCCCCACCGTCGAGCGTGTCATCCCCGTCACCCCCTTGTAGATCGTCCTCGCCGCCGAGACCGTTCAGGATGTCGTCCAGATGTCCCCCGAGGATCCGCTGGCCGATGTCGGTGCCGGTGCGATCCGCAGACGCCGTGGGCGCCCGGCCGTAGATGACATAGGCCTTGCCCGAAGTCGTCGTGTATTCATCGTTCATGGGCGACCCGACGATCAGGTCGTCGATCCCGTCGTGGTTCACGTCACCGGCGGCAGACACCGCATGACCGTTCCAGTCACTGTCGGCTTCACCGACGATCATGAACCCCTCGGACGGGGCGAGATCGCCCAGGTCGATGTCCGAAAAGCCGGATGCCTTGCCGAAGATGACGTAGCTTGCGCCGGATTCCGAGCCGTTGATATCCACGCCGCGCGCGCCGACGACCATATCGTCGAAGCCGTCGCCGTTGATGTCCCCGGCGCGCGAGACGCTGACCCCGGCGCCATCGCCAGCCAAGCCCCCGACGATCTTGAAGCCGTCGGAGGACGAGAGGCTGGACAGGTCGATATTGCTCCAGCCGGACGCTTTGCCCAGCAGGACATAGGCTTCGCCCGCATCGACGCCGCCGTCATCCCCGGCATAGGCGCCGACGATGATGTCGTCGAAGCCATCGCCGTTGACGTCACCCGCCCACGAGACGCTGGTGCCCAGCCGATCGCCAGCGGCGTCACCCTGAATGATAATCCCGACCGACGCCGACAGTCCGGTCAGATCGATGTCTGCGATCCCGCTGGACCTGCCGAAGATAAGGTAGGTCTCGCCGGCGAGCGCGCCCCCGTCGCTGCCGTAAAACGCGCCGACAAGGACATCATCGAAGCCGTCGCCGTTCACGTCGCCCGCGCGCGCCACGTCGAACCCGGCAAGGTCGCCTGCCGCATCGCCCCGGATGGCAAACCCTTTATCGGGGGTAAGCGCGCCGGTATCCGACAGGGCGAGGTTGGCGATGCCGCTGACACCGCCGAAAAGCACATAGGCTTCGCCCGCGTCGTTGCCCGCGTCATCGTTGGCCGGAGCACCGACGATCACGTCGGAAATGCCGTCTCCGTTGAAGTCTCCGGCACCCGCTACGGAGAAACCGGCATTTGCGTTGCCGTTCCCGTTCAGGATCACGTTGCTAGTGACCCCACCCCAGGGCGCAAGGCCGACGCCGCCATAGATGATATAGGCGCGACCTTCGTCGCTGCCGCCATAGTGGGGTGAGCCGACGATCAGGTCGTCATACCCATCCGCATTCACATCACCTGCGGCGGACACGGCGTAACCGGCCCAATCGTCGACCGCTTCGCCGATCGCCCGGAAACCGTTGGAGGCGGCCAAGGGAATGATGTCGGAGTCGGTGTATCCGCCGACCCGACCGTAGACGACATCGGCGGCGCCGTTGCCGAGACCGGGATGTGGCGAACCGACCACGAAATCGTCGATCCCGTCGCCGTTCATGTCGCCTGCCCCGGACACGGCCCAACCCACCTGCATCTCGGGGAAAACGCCCCGAACGGAAAACCCGTAGTCTCCGCCCAGCGAGGCGAGTTCGACGCGCGCGCCGAACCCCGTCGCCGAACCGCCGTAGACGACATACGCCTCGCCCGCGCCCGCTCCGCCGTTGTCGCCGCCGGACGCTCCGATGAGGACGTCGTCGATGCCGTCGCCGTTCACGTCGCCCGCCCCCGCGACCGCCTGCCCGGCCAGGTCGTCGGCCTCGTCGCCGGTGATGACGATCCCTTCGCCGGTTCCGAGCGCGGCAAGGTCGACCGTGCCGAAGCCGGAAGCCTTGCCGAACACGACATAGGCCGCGCCCGCGTTGTTGCCACCGTCATTCTGCCCGTAGGCCCCGATGAGCATATCGTCGTAGCCGTCCGCGTTGACGTCGCCCGCGTTGGCGACCGAGTAGCCGGCGAAGTCGCCCGCCGCGCCGCCGCGCAGGATGAACCCGTCGCTCGCCGCGAGGCCGGTCAGGTCGATGTTCGTGAAGCCCGAGGCCTTGCCGAAGAGGACATAGGCCTCGCCTGCCGAAGAAGCGGAGTCGTCGCCGCCATAGGCCCCCACGATGATGTCGTCGTAGCCGTCGCCGTTCACGTCGCCCGCACCCGAGACCGATCGACCGGCGAAATCTCCGTCTACATCGCCCTGAATGATGAAGCCGTCCGACAGGGCAAGCCCGGTCAGGTCGATATTCGTGAAGCCCCCGTTGCGTCCGAAGATGACGTAGGCCTCGCCTGCTTGCGTGCCACCGTCGTCGCCGTTCACGGCGCCGACCACGATGTCGCCGTAGCCGTCGCCGTTGATGTCACCGGCGGAAGAGACGGAAATCCCGGCGTGGTCGCCCGCTTCGTCGCCCTGAATGATGAAGCCGTCGGATACCGTGAAGGACGACAGGTCGATGTTCGAAAAGCCCGTCGTTTTGCCGAAGATCACATAGGCCTCGCCCGCGAAGGCGCCGCCATCATCGCCGTAGGAGGCACCGACGATGAAATCGTCGATTCCATCGCCGTTCACATCTCCGGCGGAAGAGACGGCGCGACCGGCGAAGTCGTCGGCGTCGTCACCGATGATCGTGAACCCGTCGGTCAGGGGAAGCGTGCTCAGGTCCACCGTCGAAAACGCGGTGCCCTTGCCGAAAATCACATAGGCTGCCCCGGCGGACGTCCCGCCCGCGTCGTTGCCATAGGCCCCGACGATCACGTCGTCGAACCCGTCGCCGTTCACGTCGCCCGCGCCGGAGACCGCAAATCCGGCGGTGTCCCCGACGGAATGACCCTGAATGAAGAAGCCATCGCTGGCCGTCAGGCTGCTAAGGTCAATGTCCGAGAACCCGTCGTTGCGACCGAAGAGCACATAGGCGCCGCCAGCGCCGAAGCCGCCCGCGTCTTGACCGGACGCCCCGATGACGAAGTCCGTCAGACCGTCGCCGTTGACGTCCCCGGCGGTGGATACGCTGAAACCGGCGAAATCGCTCGCCACGTCACCCTGAACGGTGAATCCCAAGGACGGGGTCAGAAAGGAAAGATCGACAATACGCGCGGCCATGAGGCGCCCTCCCGCAAATTCATTGATAAAATAAGTGTCAAAACGCCGGAAAATGGCGCCTACTCAGCACTCACCCAATACGGAGAGTGTAAGGTTCGTATCTGATCCCGCAATAACTTTGCGATTAACCTTTTGGGTAATGAACGGCGGGATTGTCCAATTCATCGGCATACCGTCCGACGTTTGGGCGGAATGGAGCGCGTTCGGCGAAGCCTTACCGTTTAGCCAGCCAGCGGCAATTGCAGTCCCGTCTTGCGGGGTCCGGGCCGCTCCGCGCGGGCCAAGCGCCTGACACGAACGGCTCGCTCGTCCTCCCCTACACAACCACATCGAACGCTACGCTGAGGGGGCCGTATTCCGGCCAATTGGTCATTTCGATCCCGCCGCGCTGTTCGAGGCGCAGGGTCTTCTGCGTCAACTGCCGCAGCGTTTCGCGCAAAAGCACGCGGGCCAGCGGGGCGCCGGGGCACATGTGCGGACCGCGACCGAAGGTCAGAAGGTCGCGCGCTTCGCGGTCGAGCCGGTAGGTATCGGCCTCGGGGAACACCTCCTCGTCCCGGTTGGCCGAGGTGAACACGATTGCCACCGGGTCACCCTTGGCGATGGGGCAGCCCGAGATCTCGGTATCCTCCCGCGCCGTGCGGGCGAAGCCGCGATAAGGCGTGTAAAGGCGCAGAAGTTCCTCCAGCGCCTCCGGCACCAGATCGGGATTTTCGGACAGCTCGGCGTGGTGTTCGGGATGACGTGCCAGATGCACCGCCATGGAGCCGATGAAGGTCGTGGGCGCGATGATCCCGACCAGCAGGAATTGCCGGAGCGCGCCGAGGATCAAGTCGTCGGCCAGCGGTTCGCCATCGACACGCACCGCAAGCAGGCTCGCGGTCGGGTCTTGGTCGGGGTCGCGCGGGTTGGCGTGGCGGTCCGCGATCAGGTCGGCGGCGATGTCGTAAAGCTCGTCCGACTTCTGGCGCAGCAGGTCGAAGTCCTGCCGTTGGAGCGCCATGTTGAATTCGGCCCCGACCTCGCGGATCAGTTCGGCCTTGTCCGGCGACAGGTTGAAGAACTCGGCCAGCAGCGCGATGGGCAGAAGGAACGAGAAGTCCTTGCAGATATCGCCCCCACCCGCCGCGATCCACGGGTCGAGGAAGCGCGCGACCATGGTTTCGAGCCGCGGCTCCCACTCGGACAGGCGGGCCGGTGTCAGAAACCGCTGGATCGCATTGCGGTAGGGCGTATTCGCGGGCGGGTCGAGGTGAAGCGGCGGGCGGCGCTGTGTCGTCGCCACACGCGGCACCACGTTCTGCACCGTCGTGGTGAACATCTGCCAGTTCTCCAGCACCGCTTTCGCGTCGGCGTGCTTGGTCACCGCCCAGAACCCGCCCATGTCGTCGGACCACGCGACCGGGCAATGGCTGCGCAACTCGGCGAACAGCGCGTGCGGGCTGTCGAAATCCTCGGATTCGGGAACCTTGAAATCCACCTTGTGGGTCATGCGTCACCTCGCATGTCGAGCGTCAGGGTGTTGATGCCGAATTCGGTCCAGCGGCCCCATGTCGGCGTTCCCACGACCTTCAATCCGGGCTGCGCGATCAGGACGTCGGTCATCGCGTCCACTTGCAATTTCGCCATCGCCTGCCCCATGCACATATGCGTGCCGTAGCCGAAGGTGATGTGCCGGTTCGGGCTGCGGCGCGGGTCGAAGGTTTCGGGGTCGTCGAAGGCGCGCGGGTCGCGGTTGGCCGAAGCATAGTTCATCGCGACGGGCGTGCCCTTGGGAATGAACGTGCCGTTCAGCACCGTGTCCTTCGTCGCCACGCGGGCAAGGCTCTGGTTCGCCGGATAGAACCGCAGGATTTCATCGCGGAAGGTCGCTTTCACCTCGGGCTCGTCGCGCAGAAGCTGTGCGTGCTCAGGGTTGGTGGCCAGGTGCCACGCCAGCGAATTCATCAGGCAGCGCGACGCGATGTGCCCGCCGACCAAAAGCAGCCGCACCATGCCCGCAAGCTCGGTCTCGGAAAACGGCTCGCCCTTGCCGGGATAGGCCATGATCGAAGAGACCATGTCCTCCTCCGGGTCGCGCGGCTCCTCCATCCGGCTTTGGGCCAGTTTGATGGCGAAGGCATCGACGCCTTTGGACATGCGGGCGGCGGTGCCCATGTCGCGGTTCTGGATCGCGTGAACATAGGTCGCCGACAGCCGCCCGATCTCAAGCGACTCCTCGGTGTCGAAGCCGACGATCAGGCCAAGCGAGCCCTGACTCATCGGTTCCCCGATCTGTTCGGGGAAGTTGACCTGCGCTGCGTCTGCCTCCTTCGCATCCGCGACCAGTCGTTCGACGAGGTCGCGCAACTGCGGCTCGAAGGTCTTGATCTTGTTGGCCTTGAAAGACGGGTTCATCGCCTTGCGATACCGCTCGCTTTCGGGCGGGTCTTTCTGCAACGGCAGGCGCGGCAGGCCGAGCTTCGGCGACGCCGGCACGATGGACAGCTTGGTCGCGGTGAACGTCTCGGGGTCTTTCTCGACCGTCAGAATGTCGTCGTAGCGCATCACGGTGAAGAACCCGCCCCAGTTGTCGCTCCACGCGACCGGGTGGCTTTCGCGCAGCGCACGCCAGACCGCCGGATAGGTCTCGATGGTCTCCGGGTCATGCGGGTCCCAGACGGACCTCAGTTCATCAATCTGTTCGGCAGCCATAGGGTGATCTCCGGAACATAGGTGATAAGGATGAGGAAGCACGCCATGATCAGGACGAACGGGATCATGCCGCGTATGGCCTCCGACATCGGCGCCTTCGAGATCGACGACAGAACGAAGAGGTTCAGGCCGATCGGCGGGGTGAGGAACGCGATCTCCATGTTGACGATCAGCACGATGCCGAAGTGCACCGGGTCGATGCCCAAAGGCCCCAGCACCGGCAGGATGATCGGCGTCACGATCAGCATGACCGCGATGGCGTCGAGGAACATGCCGAGCACGAGCATCACGATGTTGAGCGCGAGCAGGAATTGCCAAGGCTTCAGGTCCTGCCCGATGGCGAATTCGACCAGTTTCGTCGGCACGCCCGAGCCAGTGATCCAGTGGGCGAAGAGCAACGCGAACATGACGATGAACGACACGGCCGAGGCGGCTTTCATCCCCTCGGCGGTCATCGCGAACACGTCCTTGAGCGACACTTCGCGGTAGACGAACACGGCGACCAGCATACTGGCCACGGCCGCGACGCCCGCGCTTTCGGTCACGGTGGTGTAGCCGGAATAGATGCCCACGAAGACGAAGAGCGGGATCGCGACGGCGGGGATCGCCTTCAGGTTCTTGCGGATGAACTCCTCCCGCGTCGCGCGCACGCCGGAGGCATAGCCCTTGCGCCGGGAATAGAACATGACCCAAGCGGCAAGCAGCATCGCCTGAATCAGGCCCGGCACGACGCCCGCGATGAACAGGCGCGGCACGCTTTCCTCGGCGATCAGGCCATAAAGGATCATCGACAGCGACGGCGGGATCAGGATTCCCATCGTGCCCGACGCGCCGACGAGGCCCAGCGCGAAGGGTCGGTCGTAGTTGCGCGCGACCATGGCCGGGATCAGGAAGGTGCCCATCGCCATCGCGGTCACGACGGAGGAGCCGGAAATGGCGGCGAACAGCGTGGTCGCGATCACCGCGACCAGCCCCAGCCCGCCCTTGAAATGGCCGACCCATGTTTCCGCCGCGTCGATGATGATCCGCGCGATCCCACCCTTCTGCATGAAGGTGGCCGCGAGCACGAAGAACGGCACCGCCACGAAGGTGGGCGAGTTGAGGCCGGAGACCGTATGGGCGGCGGCATCCATCAGGGGCCGCCCTTCGATCGCGATCATGATCATCGCGGTCGCGCCGAGTGCCACGAAGATCGGCGCGCCGAGCGCCATGAGGAGGAGCATACCCCCGAGGCCGAAAAAGGCGTCCATCGGTTATTCCCCCCGGTCCGGCGCGTTCGACAGATGGCCGAACGGGCGCTGGCCGTTCATCAGCATGAGCGCGCAGCGTATGAGGATCAGCGCCATGCCCAAAGGCAACGGCAGGAACACAGCGAACCCCTGCGGCGCGCGCAGGGACGACCCGGAGCGTTCATCGAGAAGGTTGGCGAATTCGTAAGCCTGCCAGCCGTAGATCAGCATGATCGCTATGAAGCCGATCGACAGGATCGACATCGCCCAGCCAAGCACCCGCCGCAGTCGGGGGCTGAGGGCGGCGATGAACACTTCGGTGTGCAGGTGACGATCCTCCTGCACGATGGCGGCGCCTGCCAGCACGGTGGCCCAGATGATGAAGTAGATCGACACCTCGGTGGCCCAGTCCACCGCATAGGCGGGGGCGACGATCCGTAGGAGACCGCCGCCAAGGAACACCGCGAGCGCGATGATGAGCAGAGCGCCGATCAGAACGGTCTCGACCCGAGACCACAGGTTGAGAATTCGGGGGATCATTCGATACCTGTCGGAATTACGGTCGCGCCGCCCCCATGTCCGAAGCGGCGCGAAAGCCTTGTCACATCGAGCCGTCGAGCGCCTCGGTCACGCGCCCGATGAAGTCGGCATCCATGCCGCCGTCGGCCACGATCTTGTCCTGAAGCTCGATCAGCGCGGTCCGCTTTTCGGCCACCATCTCGGGGTCCGCATCGACCACGGTCACGCCGTTCGCCGCCAGCGTCTCGCGCGCCGACGCCATTTCTTCGGCGGCATGGGCCGCTGCCCACTGACCCACTTCGGCCCAGGTGTCGCGGATGATGGCCTGCTGGTCTTCGGACAACTTGTCCATCGTCGCTTGCGACACGACCGGCATGTAAAAGCCCCAACCCGCATTGTCCGCGAAGACGTTCTTGATACCGGATTCCCACAGCTTGCCGCCGATGATGGTCAGCTCCGTCACGCCGCCCATGCCGTCGATCTGGCCCTGGCTCAGAAGCAGCGGGATCTCGGAGCGGCGCGCGGCCTGCGGCGAGCCGCCCATTTCCTTGAGCACCGCAACCACGACCGGCGACGGCGGGGTGGCGAGTTTCAGGCCCGCCAGATCGTCATAGCTGTCCACGGCGGTTTCGGTGGTGAACGCCGTGTGCTGAGGCGCGAACAGGAAGGCCGCCCCCGGCACGTTGATGCCCTTCTTCGACAGCATCTCGCCCATTTCGTCGGCAATCGGTCCGTTCAGGATCGCGTTGGCCTCCTCCGCCGTGCGTCCGAAGAAGAGCGGCAGGATCGAGAACGACAGGTTTGGCTCGAACTGGCTCATGGTCACGTTGGCCTGGATCGACATATCCAGCGCGCCCGAGGCGAGCGCCCGGATCGCGTCCGCCGACTTGTAAAGCTGTGCCGCCGGGAACACCTCGACGGTCATTTCGCCGCCCGAGGCTTCGGAAATCGCCTCGGCCCAACGTTCGGCTGCAAGGTTGCGAACGTGGCCCGGCGGGGTTTCCACCGACAGCCGAAGCTCGGTTTCGGCAAAAGCCGCGCTGCCTGCGGTCGCAAGCAGGGCGCCAAGCACCGTGGTCTTGATGAAGTCCTTCATGTTCTCCTCCCTGAAGGTCGTTGAATGTGAGCGGTTCAGACCGCCGTCTCTGCTGTTATCTCGTTCTGGGCGCCCAGTTCGGGAGCCCCCTGATCAGTTCCCGGCCCGCCGGTCGCAAGCCGGAAGCCCGCGTTCAGCACCCGGTCGCCCGCGATGTCGAGGAACAGGTCACGCTCCGCCAGATGCGGCATCGCCACAGTTTCCGCGATATCCATCACCCGCGCCGCCGACAGACCCGCCGCACGAAATGCGTCCTCCCATTCGGCCGCGTCGCGGGTCTCGAACGCGGCGGCGAGGTGAACGCGCATCGCGTCCGCGTTCCGCAGCCGGTCGATCCGGGTCGCGAAGCGCGGATCGTCCAGCACGTGCGCCACGCCCAGAACGTCCAGCATCTTGGCGATGTGGTGATCCTCGACCGCGCCCACCGTGATCTCGCCCGTCTTGCAGGCGAAGGTGTCGGCGGTCGGCGACCGGCTGAACCCCCGGTTGCCGGTGCGCACGTGCTGCTGCCCGGCCATGAGAAGCGGATTGACCACCGAGGACAGCATGACCAGCGTCGCGTCCAGCATCGCTACATCCACGTTCTGACTTTCGACCAGCCCGCGTTCCTTCTGGATGATCGCGGTCTGGATCGCGAAGGCCGCGAGCAGGCCGGAATACGTGTCGACGATGGGAAAGCCGATCCGCATCGCGGGATCGCCCTCGTTCCCCGACAGCTTCATGAGCCCCGACAGGCTTTGAACGATCTGGTCGATCGCGGCCACATCGCGCATCTCGCCGGTCTGGCCGAAGCCCGAGACCGAGCAATAGATCACGCCCGGGTTCAGCGCCTTGGCCGCCTCGTATCCCAGCCCGAGCCGCTCCATCACACCGGGCCGGAAATTCTCGACCACGATGTCGGCTTCGGCGACCAGCCGCTGCGCGGCCGCCAGCCCATCGGCGGACTTCAGGTCGAGCGACACGCTTTCCTTGCCGATGTTGATGCCGCGAAACGCGGGCGCCATGCCCCACTCTTCCCGATTGGGGGAGTAATTGCGCAGGAGGTCGCCAGTGGGCGTTTCGATCTTGATGACGCGGGCACCGTTCAGGGCGAGGAAATGAGTCGCAAGGGGACCGGCCACGACGTGGCTGAAATCGACGACGGTGTAGCCCTCAAGCGCACGTGTCAAAACGCGTCCTCCCTATTTATGTATCTTTGTGAACTATTATCGGCCTGTCAATGCCATTATGTCGCACCCCTCACACGGCGGATGCCGTCGATCACATCCGCCTTGGCGCGCGCGCCGTTCCATTTGCGCGCATCCACCATGTCGGCGTGGATTTCGACGACTTCGACCCCGGCTTCCCGCAAGTCCTCGGTGATGAAGTTGGTGGCATAACCCGACGGACGGTCGGCTTCGGGCACCAGAACCACGGCAAGGTCGATCCGGTAGTCGCGCGCCTGTTTCACCAGCCACGCATTTGCCCAGGGTGCCTGATGCAACTGCTCGTTCATCGTCACCACCCGCGCGGCGAGTGCGCGCAGATAGTCGCCCTTGGACCGCCGCACATACCCGTCGGCTGCAAAGGGCAAATACATCGACCACGCAAAGACCGCGCCGAACTCTTCTTCGAAGGCGGTGTAGAACTTGGTGTCGAACCACAGCCCCGCGCCGATCCACATCATGCGCACACGTTCGTCGTCGACCACCGCGCGCCCCGCCGCGATCCGCTCGCCCACCGCATCGCGGAAGCGTTCGGCATGGCCCACGGCCCAGTCCGAGCCGCGGTGCCACTGCGGGATCATCACGTTCGGGATCTGCTCGCCGATCCTGACCGGCATCCGCTCGGCCGCCGCGATCATCCGGCTCGCCTCTTCGAAGATCAGCTCCTGCTTCTCGATCTGCTCCATGTAGGCCCCGAAGCCTTCGTGGTCGAACCGGCGCCCGGTGATCTCTTCGACGTCCGCGATCAGGTCGGTGATCTGCGCCTGCATCAGGTCGAGCCGTGCGGTGCCGTAAAGCGCCTCCCAATCGTCACGGGCCCGCACCCACCAGTCGTTCAGGTTCTCCGCCGCTGCGGGTGAATGCAGAAGCGCCAGACGCGCCCCGGCCTTGTCCGCATACATCTGGAACAGTCGCTGCTGGTCGTCCGAGGACTGCCGGGCACACAGGATCGCAGGATCGGGCAATCCGCCCCACGGCTGCTTGTCCGGGTCGCCGTCCAGCGCGGAAATCACGCCCATGGCCGAGTATTTCGCAAGGCTGTCGTGAAACCCCATCGCGGCGCCGCGATCAAGCGTGTAGGTGGACAGTTGCTTGGCCGCGATCACGGACGACCACCATTGGTTCACGACCACCGGCATGTCCATCGCGTGAAAAATCTCATGCGGCGTGTCGGCGTTGACGAAGGCGAACTTGGCCCCGTTCTCGATCCGCGACCGCAGGGACCGGGTCCAATCGCGCTGGTATCCCATCGCCTCGGCGGAAATGGCGAGCGGTTCATAGGCCATCAGACGCCCGCTCCGATCACGATGGCACTGGGCTCCGGCCAGCGCGGCAGAAACCCCAGATCGGTGAAGCCGACGCCCAGATCGGCGCAGAGCGCGCGCACCTGCGGCATCAGCCACCCCCAGAGATCGTCATGCGCGTCGACCTGCCAGACCACGCGGTCGATCCGATGCTCGCTCAGGAGCTCGGCGACGGCGGGAAGGTAGAGCGGCTTCGGCTGCCGCGCCGCGAACGGGTTCGCGGCCTGTGCCCGAAGCGCGTCGGGCAGGCCCGTGCCCCGCGCTGCGTGAGCCTGATCGAGGGCCTGCTGGTCAATGGCGAGCGTGCCCAGCGCGTCGAGCGCCGCGTGCAGAACGCCATTTCCGAGGGGGGCGCCCAACAGGGCGAACCTCGGCCCTTGGGCCGCGTAAGGCGCTGCCTTCGCCATCCTACCCGCCGCGACCCCGGCCCTTGTGTCGAACGCGTTTTCGCCAGAGACCTCCCCCGCGGACTGGGCCTGCACGAGGAAATCGAACGCGCCCGCGTGACCCTCGGCCCCCCGCTCCGCGACCCATCCGAGGCGGCCGAGCGTCTCGGTCAGCCGGTCGAGTTCGGCCCGGTTGAAGCGATCCGCCGCCGCGTGATCCGCAGGCAGGATGTTGAGCATGATGGGGGTCGGGGCATGGGCGGGCATCACCCCCCGGCGGGCAAGCTCGAACGCATATTGGCAGGCGATCATCGCGCCGGGGCTTTCGCGCAGAAAGATGATCGCGTCGAGATCGTCGAATTCCCCGGCCACCATGCCACGCAGGACCGAGGCCGCGAACGGGTCCATGAACGGTTCGATGTAACGGTCGGCGGCTGTGGGGCTTTGCGTGCGATGAAGGGTGACATCGACCGGCACCAGACCGATGGACGCGAATACGCCATATGGCGCGCCGAAGCCGAAAACGCCTGTTCGCACGGTGTCCTCCCTCACAATATCGTTCACTAAATGAACTGTCTCGCTGCGTCAATCGCTTGCAATCGCCCGGCAGATTGGAGACGTTGCTGGAACGTGGAGGACGCGAAGTGAGCGATAACCAGAAATCAGCCAGAACCCGAGTCATTCTGGGGCCGCTGGCACGGGACCTGCCGTTCATGACGCGCAACCTGCATTCCATGCTGCGGTCGTTCGGCGCGTCGATCCGGGGGCCGCTCCAGCTTGAATCCGGTTCCATCGGCATCCTCAGCCTGATCTGGGTGAACCCCGGCATTTCGCAGAACGATCTGGCCGAGAACCTCGCCATGAAGAAATCGGCGGTCGCCAAGCTGGTCAAGTCGCTCGAAAAACAGGGCTGTCTCGAACGGGAACGGGTGCCCGGCGACCGGCGCATGAACGCGATCACGCTGACCTCCAAGGGCCATGCCATGATCGCTTCGATCCGCGAACTGTCGATGCCGCTCAACGACGAAATCGTCGAAGGCATCGCCGAGGACGATCTGGAAGCGTTCTTTCGGGTGCTCGAAAAGCTGCACAACCGGCTGGCCGACCGCGTGTCGATCAGCCCGTCGTCGCAGGACGACTGAGCCCCAAGGGGCGGTCAGCGCCGCGCGGTCCAGTCCGAGGTATAGGTCGCGGTCGGACAATCGGGTTCTTCCGGCTCGTCCTCTTCGATCATGCCGAGCGACGTGGCCCCCGCGATCGCACCGCCGATGGCCGCGCCGATCCCCGACATGGCGCAGACCATGTCCGGCATCCGGACCGACCCCTGCGCCTCGAGCGTGCCACCGCGCGCCCGTGCGTCGTAATCCACCGACACCGTGACACCGTCTTTCGTGATGGTGCCCTGAAGCTCGAGCACGTCGCGCGAAACCCGGCCCGTGATCGGCATTTGGTCGCTCTCGAACAACAGGTTGCCCGTCGCCACGCCATTCCGCACCGTGACATCGACGTTGACCGGCCACGGAAAGGTCTTTCCGTCCCCGGTGATGAGGATCTGGCCGGAGCCGCGCCAGCGCCCGTCGAGGTCGTCGCTGTCGCCCGACGTCGGGCGGCTGGTCGTGGGCGGCGGGGTTCGGGTGACCGACTGTTCCTCGGCCTGCGCGCAGTCGCGCTGTGCCTGTGCCACTCGCGTGCGCGCCCGGTCGAGGGCGGCGACGTTGAACGCGATCTCGTCGAGCCGCGCGGCAAGCGCCGCAAGATCGCCGGAACAGGTGCCGACCGCGCGGTCGACCTCGGCCAGCGCGCTTTCGATGGTCGCGACCGCCGCGACCGCCCCTTGCACGCGGCCGCGCTGTTCGGGGCAGTAGGTCAGCGCCTCGTCCATGTTGGCCAGCACCGAAGCCTCGTCCAAAAGGCTACGCGCTTCGGACCAGTTCGACCGATCCACAGCCGTGGTCACGTAGCCCTCCATCCGCGACAACTCGGCACAAGGGTCCGAAACAGTGGGCGGTGCCGCAGGGGTCGCACAGTCCTGCTTCGCCGCTGCGATCCGGCCCAGCGCGGTCTTGAACCAGAGGTGCCCTTCGAACCGCGCTGTCGCCTCGATCTCATCCAGTCGCGCCATGTCGCACCCGGCGACCGCCGATGTCAGGTCGCGTTCCAGACCCCTCAATTTCGCGATGTTGGACAGGCCCAGATCGACCCGGTCGAGAAGCCCGTCGCAATGCCGCCCCCGGACCAAGAGGTCGGTCTTGAGCTCGGCCAGCGCGGTCTGGGCCGGGACCAGTTTGTTGTCGCGGTAGTCGGCCCGGGCGCTGTTCAAGCGGGCGAGGAAGCCGTTACAGGCCGCCTGCTGCGCCGCGACCCGATCCGCCTCTTCCCGTGCACGCGCTTGCGCGCAGCGCGTCTTGCCTGCGGCGATCCTGTCGATTTCGACCTGAAACAGCGGATGGTCCCGCCCCGCGCTCGCCGCCGCCAGCCGATCCATGAGCGCGGTGTCGCAGACGGTGATCGCATCTGTGACCTGCGCCGAGAACGCCTCCAGCGTGGCGATCTGCTCCAATCCCTGTTCGGCGCGATCCGCGTAGGCCGGGCACAGGGGCGGCGTGGCGCCGCGCGACTGGTCGAGGACACGGGTGAGCCCGGCCCGTGCGGGCCCCAGCCGGTTAGCCCGGTAGTCGCCACGCGCCGTCTCAAAGGTCGCGATGAGCGATGACGCTTGCCGGACCTGATCGGACAGGGCGGTCAGCCGCACCCCGGAAAGCCCCGCGATCTCGGCCGCCGCACGCGACAGGGCCGCCTGATCGCAGGAGGCCAAGGCCGCCCGCGCCGCGTCGGCCACGCGTTCCGCCTGCGCGACGCGATTGCGCAGATCGGCGAGACGGTCGGCAAGCGGCGGGTCGCACAACGCGCCCTGCCCCGTCGCCCCGGCATGGGGATCGAGGCGTTGGGCGACACGGTTGAAGGCGGGCGTGTTGCCGGACAGAAGCTGAGCCTCGGTTTCAAGGATGCCGCGTTCGAGGGCGAGGCAGGCGGCCAGAACCTCGGGGTCCGGGGTGTCCGGTTCGGGTTGCTCCGGCTCTCCGGTGGTCACGGGGGGTGGTGCGGGCTCCGGCGGCGTGGCCCCCGTCTCGGGGGTCTCGGCTTGCGGCACCGGCACCGTCAGCACGATGTCCGTGCGCGCGGTCGTGCCGCCGTCCCGACGCTCGTAGAAAAGCGCGTTGCGCCGGACATAGCCGCGCCGGAACCGTTCGGTCGGCCCGCGCCCCGACGCTGTTTCGGCAGAGGCCGACACGACCGGGAAAGACCCGGCGGACAAGGCGGTGATGGTGAAGCGGCCCGCGGCATTCGCCTGCCACGCCTCGCATCCGCGCACTTCTTCGCCATTCGCGACCGACACGTCGAGGATCGCGCCGGGCACCGGCCGCCCGTTTTCGTCACGCACCCGGCCCTCGAGGATCACGACCGACAGACCGCCGATCTTGTCGGCGAGGTCCAGATACGTCTCCATCGCGTCGCCGCCGCGTCGCACACCGGGGCCGAAGCCGCCCTCGAACGCGACGAAGGAGGCGGCGATGACCTTGGCCAGCCTGTCGCCTCCGACCGCGAGGGGGCGGACCAGCGCCTCGGGCGTCTCACCCACCGCCGCGGCAGCGGCACCGACGATCTGGTCGAGCGAACAGCGGTCGCCGGGTGCGACGAGGGTGCGCAGGGCAGCCATACCGCCTTCGATCTCGTCGACGATATCGCGCGCTTCCTGCATCAGCGCCAGCGGACCGCCCGGCGGCGAGGTGTTGTAGACCGACCCGATCAGGTTCACGTGACCGTCCGGGTCGCGCACGATGGGATAGCCAAGCTCGGCACCGGCGTCGATCAGGTCCATCGCCGCGAGAACGCCTGCGCGCCCCGTGCCATTCGTGCCTTCGAGGAACGTCGTGCCGTTGTAGAAATAGTAGGTGGCGTCTTGCGCGCCCTGCGTGACGTAGATGTGCTTGAACGGCCATGTGCCGTATTTCATCGGGCAGGCGAGCAGGCCCTTGTCGTTGAAATACTGCGCCTTGGGGTCACGCGACGGCACGCCGACCCCAAGGCAGAAACCGTTGCGCTGGTTGATCTTCTGTTCGAGCGCCAGCGTGGCGGCCAGCAGTTGCTCGGCCGCATCAACATAGGCGATGACGATGTCGCCCATGAACTGCGTCAGCGGTCCGCCAACGGTGCCGGCCACTTCGCCCCCGATCCGCATGAGGCCGAGAAAGCCCTGAACCTGACTGACCGGCTCGTTCGTGCCCACGGCGGAATAGATGACCGCCGCCGCTTGACCGAGTTGATAGGTCTCGTTGATCGCGCGCAATTGGCCCTCGTTCGCCTTGAACCTGTCCATCCATTCGCCGGACAGCCCGACCTTTTCCAACGCATCCGCGGTGGGCGTGTCAGGAGGCGAGGCGTCCAGTTCCTGCCCGGCGCGAAGAAGTTGGTTCACGCGGGTCTGCGCTGTATCCGCCAGACCGCGCAGCCCCGCGATGATTTCGGCGGACTGGCCGTTCGTCAGGTCGACATAGGTTTTCCATGCCGACAACAGCCATGCCCGGTCTTCTCCGGTCGTGAAATAGGCCAACGCATAGGCCTGCGCTTCCGCCGGGGCGTCGTTCAGCCACTCGACCGCCATCGCGTCCATCTCGGGCGACCCCGGCGCGTATTTCGCCTGCGCCTCGGGCGGGAGGATCGCGTAGAGCTGTTCCGCCACGAATTTCCAGAACCCGCCGGTCAGTTCGGCAACCTGACGGTCGACGGTCGCGTTGATCTGGGTCTGGACGTCGGTGATGGGGCCTGTGACGGCGTCGGTGATCTGGCCCACCCATTCGTCCTTCTTCTCGTTGCAGAAATGCAGGAAGAACGGCTCGGTATCCAGAACGCCGCCGTCGAACCGAAGCTCGGTCTCGGCAAGCCGCGACGACAGCGCTGCATAAAGGTCGCCGCAAGGATCGACCGGATAGCTGATCTTGACCGCGTTCGGTCGGCCCACGCCCTCCAGCACGCTCGCGAAACGGGTCTGCGCGGTCGCGGGCAGGCTTGCGCACAGGGACACCGCGAAGATGACGCAGGCAAACGCCGCCCGGATGACCGACCTAGAAATCATCGAGGCTACCTGCCCCCAGCAGGTCGTCGGCGCCAGACGTATCGGTCGCGGCAGGCGCAGGGGTCGGGGCGGGTGCGGGCGTCGGCGTGGCTGCGGGCGGCGTGCCGCCGGGCGGTCCGATCATGTCGTTCATATCGATCAGATCCGCCGGGTTCGCGGCGGGGCGCGTCGCGGCGATGCGGCGGATAGCAGCCTGCGTGCCGCTGCCGATGATCCCGTCGATGGCCCCGGTGTAAAGGCCCATGCGCCTGAGTTCCATCTGGATGCCCTTGCAGAACTCGACCATATCGCGGCACTCCCCCCGTGCGGCACGCCCCTCGCCCGCCTGCGCGAGGATCGTGGGATCGGCCACGCGCTCATAGGCGCGCACGGCAAGGAACCCAGCGAAATGATCGAAGACGGGCTGGTTTCGGCGCTGGCCCTCGATCCGGAAAGAGCGGAGCAACTGCTGGGTCTCAAGCACATCGCCGTTCGACACCCGATAGAGATACCAGTCCATCACGCCGGGACGCTGATAGAACGTCTCGTCGTCCAGTGGCGCGCCGAGCGACTGCGCGACACGGCGGATTTCGCTTTCGTCGTAGATCGCCGCGCTCGCCTGGCCGGTCGCCGCGCCGGGGGCCGGATCGCCACCGAACCCCACGCAGTCGATGATGTCGTTCTCAAGCGCCATGTCGAGCATGTCGGGCGGCAGGAGTTGCGCTTGCCGGGAGGTGATCGACGTGAAGAACGACAGCGCGCGCGAGTTGTTGCGCGCCGCGACGACACGCCCCTGCATCTCGGATTTCGCACCCACGTAGTCCTTGCAATAGGCCACATAGGGCGTATTGCCCTGCCCCGCGTCGAACAGAATCCAGAACATTTGCCGGGTCGGCAGATACTGTTTGATCGCGGCCCTTGCGTCGCTCAACCCGGGGAAATCGCTGGGTTTGTTCTGTGCAATTAGCGGTGTCGAAAGCGTAAAGGCCCACGCCGCGACGACGAATGGCAAATGCCGAAGAACGGACGTCATACAATAATCCCCCTCGAGTCCCGACCCGAACCGTGAAAACGCACGGCAGGTTCAGGTTAGCACGGGATCGTTAAATGACGAAATCAGACGTTGGACTGTCAGGGCACAGGGGCTGGCCCGGCCGTTGAAACCATAGGCAGGACATTTGCGATGTTCGGGTGCAGGCGCGTTCCGGTCGCGACCAAAGGCCCCTATCCACGCCGGGCGAGCACGGCGCGCAGAAGGCTGGTCTGACCGCCGCCCGCACCGAAATCGCGGAACCGCTTCAGGCGCTCGACGACCGTCGTGGCGACGAAATCGTAAAGGCCATCGGTGATGTCGTACTCCACCTCGCCGGCGATCAGGTCTTCGATCAGCCGAGCATACCCCCGGATCTTGAGCCGGTTTATCATGGACGGATCCTCGAGATACGCCAGCGGCAGGGATGCCATATGGTCCTCGACCGGATCGGACGGCAGGGGCGTTCCGTCGAGCGTGGTCGGCTGATGCCAGCCCGACGGGTCTTGCGGAAAGCCAAGGACGTGGCCGGTGCCTTCGCCGTCGAAGCCGGGGTCGTTGGAAACCCAGCCCGTCGTGCCGCTGACCGAGATGACCCCGTTGTCGTAGTCGCGCGGCATGATCGTGACGCAGCGCACCCCATTGCCGGTCACGATGTCATAGGTGGCCTTGCCGTTCTTCGTGGTCGCTTTCATGGAGCGAAACCAGCGCGACCCCGCAAGCGCCCGCAAGGTCGCAAGGCCATGGTACCGATAGCTCATCCGATCGAGCGTGATCCGTTTCGGGTCACCGATCGCGCCGCTGGCGACAAGATCGCGGATGGCGAGGATCGGCGACAGCTTGATCCAGTCTTCCCCGACAATGACCGATTTGAAGCCCCGAAACATGCGCGACTTGATGAGGTCGGACAACCGCAGGGGCGGCGTGTCCATGACGACGGACATGGTCTTTTTCCCCGGCACCGCGTTCAGCGCGTCGAGCACCTTTCGGATCGCAGCCGGTTTGACGGCGACGATGACGATATCGACGCCGTCGAAGTGTTTCGCCTCCAGCGACGTGATCGTCTGCACCTCGCTGCCGTCCGGCAGGGGCACGGCGCGTGGCTTACGGGAATGGATGCCGGCCAACTCGACCGTGTCGCCCAGCGCGAGGATGGCGGGAAGAACCGTCGACCTGACGCGCGTGCCTGCGCCCACGATAGCGATTTTCGGTGTCATAACAGCTTTTCCTTGAGGCGGTCCGCCAAACGAATGGACAGGGCCACGATTGTGAATGTCGGGTTGCCGAAGCCGCCGGTCGGAAACACCGAAGACCCGGCGATATGCAGGTTCGAAATACCATGCACGCGGCAATCCGGATCGACAACCGAGGTTTCTGGCCGCGCGCCCATCCGCGTCGTGCCCATGTGATGCGATGCACTGGAATAGGGCAGGTCCGCGGCTTCGGGCCTTTGCCCCGCCGTCCAGATGAGCGTTCCCGCGCCGGTCTCCGCAAGCAGGGCCTGAAGCTCGTCGTGAAGTTCGAGGACCGAGTGCAACTCGGCCTCAGACGCCTTCCACCGGACTTTCGCAAGCGGATGCCCGAGCGGATCGGGGTTGTCCGACAATGTGACCCGGTTTTCGGGATCCGGTGCCATTTCGATGTGATAATTGATCTGAAAGGTCCGGTCCGGCCCCCTGAGCCCCGCTTTCTTCGTCAGGAGGAACCAGAGATACCGCACCGCAAGGCCCTTTGGCACCTTGAAGACATCGCGCAAAAGCTCGCGATAGAGTTTCACCCGTGTCGGACGATGCCGGATCAGCACGAGCGTTGAAAACAGCTTTCGGATATCGTCGGTCGGCACCACGTCGAGCGCCGGTCGCCAGACGAAATAGGCATTCACGAGCCGCCCCTTCTCGCGAATGCGCCGCGCCATGTAGGAGCCGACGTCCATCCGGTCGCGGCCATTCGACGGGATCGCCATGCCGAGATCGTCGGGAAAGGTCTTGCCAGGGGCCAGAACGACTTTCGCGACATTCCCGCTGGGGTGATCCATGTAGAAGCGTCCCACGTTGTCGTGGGCATTCCCGACCCCGCCTTCGATCTGGCTCTTGGACGCCAGCAGAAGCCTTGCGTTCTCGATACCGCCCGATGCCAGAACATAGTCGCGCGCAATCACCTGAAACGCGGTCTTGCCGCGCAGAGTCCGGGCCTTGAGCGCGGCGACACCCGAATGATCGTCGGTCAGAACGATCTCCGTCGCCGTGCAGTTCAGATAGACCGCAATGGTTTCGCTGTTCGCGGCGACCTTGCCGACGGTCTGGCCGAAATCGAGCTGGTTCTTCCCAAGCCAATAGACCGAAGCGGGCTTCAGACGCCGCGCGCCCGCGTCGCCTTCGGTGGGGGCGGTCCACTGCGCGAAGTCCTCGGGCGCCGGACCCTTGTGACGGCGCGAGGCACGCTCGTAATAGGGGGCCAACTCCTCCGGCGTGATCGGCCACCCGCTCCGCTCGATCCACGCGGCACCTTTCAGGTCTTCGGGCATCAACGGAAGCCATTTGCCGGACCAAGCGGTCGTCGATCCGCCAAACTGCCGTATCCGCGCGTTGCGCGGCACGGCTTTCTCGACGCTTTCCGTATCCGAAAAGACCTGCGCGTCCTTGTCGCGGCCTATATCCCCCGTTTCGAGAATTGCTATCTTCAGGCCGGTCCCGGCAAGCTCGTCCGCTAGGGTCAGGCCCGCCGCGCCCGCTCCGACGATACAAAGGTCAACTTCGATGCTGGCCGGAACGTCGGCGGTGTTGGCTTGAAATATCATTGCAGGATCGGTTTTAGGTATGTTCCGGTTTCGGTCAACGGGGAAAACGTCGCGCTCGCCGGGGCGCGTGCCGTCACCCGCGTGGCCGGCGCGCAAGTGATGCCCGCGCAGGCAATCGCCCACGGGACGGGCGGCACGCGCATCAACGCAGAGCGCGCACATCCGGACCACGGGGTGTGATGACCGTTCTCTAACCCCCGGCAAACCGTCAGGCGTTCCGGCGACCGCTTCCTTGATCGAACCCGGTTATCGGGCCATAGTTACCGGATTGTTTCAGGCTATTGGAACGGAGCATTCGAGCCGGGGGGCCTATTGTCAGATTTAACGAGCCTGCGGGCTTTCGATACATTCGACATTTCATTTTCGAGCCTGGGGGGCGGCAACCTGTTCGCGGCCCTGTCCGAGGCGGAATACAGTTTGGGACTGGCCGACCTCATCGACCCGAGCTTCGATCTGTTCGACATTCCCGAAGGGTCCGGCCTCGTCAGCGGGTCCGCCACGGCCAGCTTCGATACCGGCGTCGTCTATACCCCGGCCTCAGCCCTGAACACGGGCGCGGTGAGTTACGACCTCAACCTCTTCTACCTCGGTGACCATGAACGGCTGAACGACGCCGATGTCACCTTCGCCTTCGGCAGCAACACCGCGGCGGCACAGTTCACGGGCGAAGTGTTCACCTCGGATCTCAAGGCCGAACTCTACCTCGACGGTCAGGTCGACTATTCGAACGTAAAGGCCCATCTGCCGTGGTTCGAAACCGGCGAAAGCTACGACATCGGCTCCGGCTCGGTCAGCCTTGCCGATGCGACCGGCGAGGAATGGCGGCTGACGCTGTTCGACACCGCCGATTACCTGCCCGACATGGCCAGCAACACGCAGATCGTGGCGGTCGATGGGCTGATCGACATTATTCTGAACCCGCTCAACGCGACGCCGGTCGATGTAGCCTATGCACCGGGCGAGAGTGCCGGGACGTCGGGCGGCGCACCCATCATCGACCTGACGGTCAAATCCGGCCCGCTGATCGACGCGCAATTCGACCTCGACGCCCTCGCGCAGACCCTTGGCGCCTTCGTCGCCGCCACCGTGCCGACCGGCGGTATCGGGGGCGAGGCGCTGGCGAAATACGTGGAGCTATTCGGGTTCATCGACGTGCTGGAGGTCGACGTCTTCGACACGACGCTCAAGCACCTCGCCATACCCGCGCGACTTCGCGACAAACTCAAGGACGCCTACGACGCCCTGCCGCTGGCCCCGAATGCCGAGGTGGTCGTCTTCGATTCCACCTTCAACCTCGGGCTGGAGCTGTTGCAGGATATCCGGTTCGAACCGGGCGAGATCGAGTATCAGGTGACGGTCGGTGACGTGACGCGGATCGCGACCCTGTCGGACCCGATGACATTCACCGATGCCGAACTCGACGCGCTGGAACCCGGCGAACGCCCGACCGTGCAATTTAGCATGACGGGGACTTTCACCAGCGATCTCAGGCTGGCCCCGGTCATGTCGCTAAGCGCGACCGCCGGGCAGGCGAAGTTCCAGATCAAGACGGTCTCGCTCAGTAACCCCGGCGAGGTGTTCTCGCCCGACGCCGTCATCTCGAACTTCGTCTCCGAGGCGCTCTGGGCCGAGCAGGTGCCGGACGGTGGACTGAACTTCCTCGACGTCATCAAGCTCGACAGCCAGAGCCGTGAGGTCACCCTGACGACCGGCCCGTTCGACCTGCCCTACCAGCTGACACTGATCCGGGAGGTGCCGGTGCCGGAGGGGTCGCCCGTGCTCGTCACGCTGGCCGACCCGGATGCGGAAGGCACCCCCGGAAATGACGAGATTCGGGTGCTCGGCGGCGATTTCTCGGGCTTCACGGCCGGCGACACGATCACCATGCGCGGCGGCCAAGGCGACGACATTCTGCGCGAAGCACCGGCGGTCGCGACCGTCGTGCAGGACGGCGGACCCGGCAACGACTACATCGAGGCGATCGGGACCGTGACCGGCGGCACGGGCGACGACACGATCGAGGTGGTGTTCCATAGCGCGGGCGCCATCGTGGACACGGGCGAGGACAACGACCGCGTGTTCACCGCGCTGTCAGGCGGCGGCACCGTCACAACGTTGCGCACCGGGGCGGGGTCAGACCGGGTGGAGGACGTGGGTGCGCCCATCTCATCCACGCCCTTCGACCCGATCAGCGGTGTCGGCCTCGTCGATCTGGGCGCGGACGACGACCGGATGCAGGGCGGCGGGGCGATGATGCTAGTCCTCGGTGATGGTGACGACATCGTGGCGCGCGGCACCAACGGGCTCACCGCAATCGGCTGGGGACTGCTCGCGGGCGACGGCGACGATTCCGCGACCGTGCGCATGGCCGACAACGGGGTTTCGGGCAAGACGATCTCTGGCGGCATCGGGAACGACTGGCTCGAAGTCGTCGGTGATTTCTTCGACTTTCTGCCGCCCGCCCAGCGCGGCGTGTCGATCTTCGGCGAAACCGGCAACGACATCCTCAAACTCACGCAATTCACCGGCGAGGCCTTTGGAGGTGACGGCGACGACGAGCTGATCGGTCAGGCCTTCTCGCGTCTGGACGGGGGCGCGGACGACGACCGGATCACGGTGAGCGAGGCGATCTGGCTCGACATTTTCCAGCCCGACTATGCCGCCGCCGTGGCGGCCTCGGCCCTGACCGAAGTCGCGGGCGGCACCGGGCATGACGTGATCCGCATCGAATTGAGCGACGTGGACCTCGGACGGCAACGCGCGAGCGTCTGGGCCGAGGGCGGCGACGGCGCAGACATCATCATAGACCACTACTTCCGCGCCCATGACACCGCCTCGGGCTTCGACTTCATCGCCCAAAGCGACGACACGTTCCAAGGGGGGGACGGCGACGACATCGTGGCCGCGGGCGCTGGTGACGATACGGTCGACGGCGGGGCCGGCGCGGATGTGCTGACCAAGCTCGCGGGCAACCTGACGCTCGACGCGGGCAACGCTGACGACATCATCCATATCGCCACCAACAGGTATCTAGACCCGCAGAACTTCACATCGGACACGGTGATCGCCAATCGGGGTGGTATGGTCACGGGGCGCGTCGAAGGCGGCGCAGACACCGATACGCTGCGCGTCGATCTGAGCGGCCTCTTCCGCACGTCACCGGATTTCATCGCCCCCGGCGATGTGCGGTCCGGCCTGCGCGACTATCTTTTCGCGGACGAGCTGGACAGCGGCGTTCGGGTCGTTCCGACAGGCCTGAACGTGGTGTTCGACACCCTGACCGACGGCCGGATCGACTATCTCGACACGGGCGGCGGCATCATCGGCACCCTCGAATTCGCGAGCATCGAGTCCTTCGTGTTCGAAGGCATGGGCGAGGATGGGGTGCATCGCTTTCTGTCGCGCGGTGCGGTCGATTTCGACTTTTCGGCACTGGGCGCGGTGGATGTCGCCGAAACCGCAAGCACGGTACGCAATGTCACGAGTTACTTCGACCCCAACTTCGGCGTGTCCGGCGCGCGCGGCGAAGTCGTCAGCACGCTGCGCGACGTCGACCTCGTCGTCTCGGACAGCGCAGGCGCGATCCCCCTCGACATATCGCTGCTAGACGTCGTCGTTCACGAGCATCGCATCGCCTCGTCACCGGTCCATGGCACGACCGAGACCGAAACCGACTTCGACCCGGTGGGCACGAACCCCGCGCCGCGCCCTGCCCCGGACACGCTGACCCCGACCGTCACCGGCCATGTCACGGCACCCGTGCTGGGGGCCGGGTCCGCCGCGGTCGGCGTGCTGGCGAACACGGGCATCATTCTGAGCGTCGGCGACATACCCGTGACCGACAGCGACAGCGCGCCCGAGGATGTGTTCCTGCTCGTGGCGAACCGGCCCGAGATCGGGTTCATCGCCCTCGGCACCACGCTTCTGGATCAGGGAAGCGTCTTCAGCCTTGCCGATCTCGCCGCCGAACGGGTCGCCTATGTCCACACGTCCGGCAGCGCCACGACCACGGATCAGGTGCGGTTGGAGGTCTACGACCGGGACCGCCAGTTCGCCCGATCCGACTTCGGCGAGGCGGGGATTTTCCTGCTCGACGTGACGGTGGATCGTTCCCGCGCCGTGGGCGGCACGTTGAGCAGCCCGGCGCCCGGGGTTTATGAGACCGGCGACACGCTCCTCGAAATCGTGCTGACGACGGACGCGCCCTCCGTGGGGCCGCAATTCGTCGACCTCGCCTTCTCCGGGGCCGCCGCCCCTGCGTTCGACGGCCTGTTCGCCCGCATCCACATCGCCCATGGCGAGACGGAAGGTCGGGTCTACCTGCCGCCGGAACAGGCCATGTCGGTGGCTCAGGGCGCGCTGACGGTTTCGGTCGCCCATACCTCGCTCGGGATAGCGACGGGCGGTATCGCCGATCTCGTGCTCGACGTGGTGGCGGGGGACGGGCCGGCCAACCGGGTCGCGACCGCCAGCGAGGCCGAGAGCCTGACTCTCCTGCCGGGGCGCAACCTGATCGCGGGCACGCTGGACACGTTGCTCGGCGACACGATCCCCGGCTTCGGCGCGGACGACGCCATCCTCATCACCGACCGCGCGTTCACCCGTGCGAACGTGTCGGTGGATATCGACGGCACCCTCATTATCGACGTCGATAGGGACGGGACACCCGAAGGGCGCATCGCGCTTCCCCCGCTTTCGGACGGCGATTTTCTTGTTTCACGCGGCGCTGACGGCACCACGATCACCTTCGAGGCGCACCTTCCCGACCTGTCTGAGGGCGCGAGGGTGGACCCTGACGACATCAACGGCGTGACGGCCCCGGCGTTCTTTTCCGGGCACAATATCGGCGGCATGACGGTCACGTTCGAGGCGGGGGCGCTGTCCTCGGCCCGCAACAGCGTGGGCATCTACGAAATCGATCCGTCTGGCAACCTCGGCCATGTCGCAATTCTGGCCCGCGATGCCTGGACGGCCACCGGGCCGATTGCCCTGTCCGTCAGCACGCCCGAGAACGACATCGGGTTCTTCCTCGTCAAGGACGGCGCGCGCCACATCGAGGCCAGCGTGTTCGATGCCGACGCCTTCTCGTTCCAGCCAGATGGGTCGGGCGGCTTCCATCTTGCCAGTAACGGTGCCGCGCTCGACGGCCTTCGGGTGTTCTTCAGCCACGACCCGACGCTGAACCCAGATGGCGCGCACCATGTCGTCTCCGGCATTTCGTCCGATGGACGGGGCGCGATCCGGATCGGCTTCGAAGATCAGATGCGGCTCGGGTCGAGCGACGACGATTTTCAGGACGTTGTGCTTTACCTCGGCATCGACCCGCTGTGAGCCCCGCATCGGGTGCCAGCCCGGCCCTCACGCCTCGTCGCAGGTGACCCGGTCCACGAGAAGTTCGGCCCCGCCGAACACCACATGGCCGAAGAAATTTTTCGGATAGATCACACCGGTCAAGGTTACGGTCAGCACCGGATCGCCCGGCACAGAACTGTCCACGGCCACGGAAGCCAGCGCGCCGTCGAAATCGACGCCGTCGACCTGATGCATGTCGCTGACGGACAGAAACCGACCGTTCACCGACAGGTTCGCGTTGCCCCCCGCATCCACGCAGCGAAACGCGAGCCGGCTCAAGGTCACGTGGCGTGGCGCGGTGTAGACGAAGGCGAACCGGTTCGCTTCGGCATATTGGCCCTGCATCGACGGGCGATGCCCTGCCGGGTGCATCTCTGCCTGCCCGGTCGTCACCGTCGTCCCGTTGCTGTCCACGAACCCGGTTCCGAAAACGGCCCCCTTGCCGGTCTTGTCCCAGATGTTCGCGGGGCTGCTGGACAGCATGAAATTGGTCAGCACCGATCCCGGTGCCCAGTCTGTGAAATCGAAGTCGTATGTCATTGTCGCCCCTACTCGGTCAGATAGAACCAGCTTTTGAAATCGCAGCTCGTCGCCGCATCGCCTGCCGCGATGTTTCCGTCCTCGTCGAGCCGGAAGCCGTGCCGCGCAGGGCTTCCGGTGAGTTCGGTCGACACCGACCCGTTCATATGCCGGGGCGCCGTCCCGGCCTTGTCGCTGGCATAGATGGTGGAGGCGTCGAGTTGCACGAGCACGCGGAACGAATTGGTCCCGGCGACCCATTCGAACCCGGCCTCTTTCATGACGCTTTCAAGGTTCGCCGCGTCCGCCTTGGGCGTCCAGATCAGAACGTGGCGGTCGATCTTTTCATTCGTCTCCTCGTCCTTCTTTTTCAGAAAGGCGAGTTCCCCGACCATGACGACTTCGAGCATCGGGGGCGCGCCGGTGCCTTGGGCGGCGTCGTTCGCCATCACGAGTTTCACCCAGCACGCGTATTGCGCTTCGACGCAGTTGCGGTCGAGCCGCTCGTTGAAGGTGAACCGAAGGCCGTCGTCCATGAAATCCTTGATCGTGACGAACCCGTCGTTGGGCCAGTTCACCGCGATGACGCGGGGGAGGTCCGGCGCGGCGTCCGCGCGCTGACATAGGGCGTCGATGGCATCCTGCACCGTGCGCAGACCTTTCAGGTCCGGGCACACGGCATCGTCGTTACGGTAGAGCGTGCGGGCGGCGGTGTTCACATCGGCGGTGAACATCACCGACTGGCCCGGCTCCGCGCCGCCGTCCAATGTGGCGCGCAAGCCGTGCGGTTTTTCCGCAGCCCCGATATCGAGGCTCCATGTCACCTCCACCCGCCCCTGTTCATCGGCATAGGTCACCGCCGGGTCCGAGGGCTTGATCCCCTGACCTTCGATCTGTCCGGCCGAGAAATCGTCGACCGACGACCATTCGATCCGGGCACCCGGCACCGGGCGCTCGCCGCGCATCACGGCAAGGCGCAGCTTGCCCGGCAAGGGCTGGAACCTATCCTCGGTCTCGGGAAACAGGCTTTGGCCGTCACCGCCTTGATAGGCCAGTATCCGGTCGGACAGGGTCGGAAGGATGATCCGGCAATCCTCGACCTTGAAGTCGGGGTGGCCACTTCCGAAGATCCCGATCGGCGCATACTTGCGCCAAGGGCCGTGCGGCACCTCGAACGCGCCTTCGGGCCAGTCGATACTGCCGTCCGCCCGCGCGGTGAAGGTCCAGAAATCGCCGCGCCGGAACACCGCATCCTCGCCCCCGCCAAGGATCAGCGACAGGCCGAGCCCGATGTCCAGCGGCTTGGACCGCCCGTCACTGTCGATATCTTCGACAACGACCACGCCCGCACCGTCCGGCATCCGGTCCCAGAGCCTGAGGAACCAGTCGCCGTTGCCCAGCGCCCCGGTCGCCGCGATGTCGGCAGGGGTGGCGGCCAGCGTCACCCGATCCTCGGTCGCGCGCGTCACCGCGAAGAGCCGCCCGGCCCCACCCTCGACCGCCTGCGCGGCGGTCGGGTCGATGTCGTCCTGCGGCGTGACGATCTCGGCATAGGTGCCCGGCGCGAACCACGTCCTCGGGTCGCGGGCGGGCGGCGACACACGCAGTTCGGCCCCGGACATCTCGTCGATCCGCACGAGGGTCGAGGCATTGCGCCGGGACACTTTCAGCTTCAGCCCCTTCAGACCGTAAACCCGCCCGTCATCCGGCGCATGTTCGGCCACGGGTTCGCCGCCATGCACCTCCACCCGGTACATCAGGTTCTCAAGCCCGGAAAAACCGCCCTCCGGCAGGATCGTGCAGGGGTCCGCCACCGTCGCCGCCGCGGCCACATCGACGGAAAGCCGCCCGGTGGAATGGCTCGCCATCCCGCGCCAGACATCGGTGTGCATAAGATTGGCGCACTGCGTCTTGTCGGGCAGCGGCAGGATCAGGATCTGCCAGTCCTGCATCGCGCGTCCGGCGGCCTCGGCATCGCCAAGCGCCTTGTCGGCATAGGCCGCGTCCTCGACCGGATCGACGTAACGCTCCACCGTCTTGAGCACATAGGCGAAGGTATCGCCGGGGGCGGATTGCAAATCGACAGGGTTCGGCTGCCCGTCAAGCGTGACATTGTCGGGGTTCTCGATCCGCGTGCCGGCCAGATAGGCCGCGCCGCGCGAAAACTCTATGGACTGCCCCGACTTGCGCGGCTCGAACGCACGCCCCGTCACCAAGAGCCGGTCGTCGGGGCCCAGCGTCTCGGCCGTCTCCCGTTCGATCCGGTAGAGCGGCAACTCGGCGGTGTGCGACAGGTCGGTGTCCAGAAGCACCTGACCCTGACGCGGGACGACCCGGCGCGGGGCGCGCTTGTCCTCGGGCCGGAACAGGTGACGCGAAGCATCGTTGCGAATGGTCATGGGCGATGTCTCCAATACATTGCGGAGCTGGAAAGGCTGTCGTCGAAAATCTCGGCTTCGGCGCCGAAGGGCAGGTAACTGTCAAGCGCGCGGGTCAGGTTCGCGCGCCGGATCGGGGTGCCGGTCGGGGCAAAGGCCCCCATTTCCGTGTCCCCTTCGCCCCCCGCACGGATGCCGGGGTCGGTCAACGGATGCAGAACCCCCACCATCGGTTCGCAAAGATCGGTGTCATAGAATACGGGCGCCAGTCCCAGCGCGATGGCCTCGGCCTGTGCTGCCGACACCCGCCCCTCGGATCGTGCCGCCTGTAACGCAAGGTCGGGCTGGCAGCGGAACCGTTTCGGAAGCGCCTGCGCGGTGGCGGAATAGGAATACCGCATACAGCCGACCTGATGGCGGATCACCTTCAGGCTTCCCGCAAAGATCGCATTCGTCGCATCCAGCGTGCCGACCTCGACATGGCCCAGGATCGTCGTGTCGCAGATCGTCACGTCGGCCTGAGGCGCTTTCATATGCAGCGACATCTCCGGCGTGCCGCCGACGATGGAACGCCGCAGCGTGAGCCGGCTCCCACGCGCATCGCCGTATTTGCTGGAGCTCCAGACGCGGACATTGTCTACGAGCGAATCCTCGATGGTCACGGAAATCGGCTGACCCGGCCGGACATTCAGCGCGGCGCGCGTCGGTTTCACCCGGATGCTGCAATAACGCAGCGCGAGCGCGCTGACGGAATGCGGCGCGGTCGCGATGCCACCCGTGAAGGCGATCCCGTCAAACGTGAGTGTCCCGATCTCTTCCGCTTCGGCAGGGGTCGTTCCGGGCGCGCGGCTTGGCTCGACCTGAATGGCGGCGGCAAGCGTGAACATCCGCTCCCGCCGCACGAGATAGCCGTGGCGGTTCGCCTCCACCGGCACGCCGGGACGCGCCACCTGCGGTCGCCATTGGGCGGCGACCAGCGTCAGTTCGGTGCCGGGATGGGTCTTGATCGTCAGGTTCGCGGTGCGGGCATCGCGGTCGGATCGGGCCAGCACGATGACCCCGACGGTGCCGGGCCGGTCGCCATGTGCGCTCCAATCGGCCAGAGCCTGTTGCAGGGTTTCGACCCGGCGCACGGCCTTGCCCGGCTCCGGTTCGCTCGCACGAGACCCGTCCACAATGCGAATGAAATGGGTTCGCCCCGCGCCGTCCACCAGTTCGAACGGCACATCCGGGGCGTTGCGTTCATGCGGTCCAGCCCCGATGGGCCGCCCGATCCCGGTGGCAAAGGCGACACGCACCTCATCCGCCTCGACACCCGCGGGCAGCACGAGCCGCCCCGTCACCGGATCGAAGGCCGCGGAAATCGGCGCGGCACCCGTGGAGGTGACCGTTTCGCCGGGTCGCACCCAGTCGTAAGCCCGCTCCGGGACGGGACGCTTTGCGGGCGCTTCGTCGAAGTTGGCGATCAGCACCTCCCGCGCCGGGATCTGACGAAACGTGGCCTGCCCCTTCGCCCGGATGAACAGCGTGAAAGCCGGGTTCAGCGGGTCGAACCACTGGCCCGCCACAGGTGTCCCGACCTCCCCTTTCGCATGGGCCCGGCGCAAGGCGTCGGTTTCGCTGTGAAGCGGCAGGCGGCGCAGGCGGTCGGGCATCCGTTCGGGCCGAACGCTGCCACCCGTCGCCTCATCCCCGTCGCTGCGGCGGTCGGGGTTGAACAGGCGGATCGGTTCGCCCGGCATCGACGCGAGTTGAAAATACCCGGCTTTTTGCGTGGGAGGTTCGCCCACCGGCCAAGGCTGCATCGGGGGAAGCGCGGCGACGTCTACGGCGGGCAACGCATCACGGTCGAGGCCGCGTGTGTCCGGGGCGGCGAAGACCGGGACAACCGGGCGCAGAAGGTGCAGCCCCACCGACGGCACGAAGCCGCGCCCCCCGGCGCGCGAGATCGACCGCAGGTCCGAAACACGCGGCAGCGCATCCTGCGCCGTGCCGGCCCGCGCCCGCGTCTCGCCGTCGACAAGCGAGGCAAGGCCGGGTCGATCGCCGCGCGGGTCCGCCAGATGCTGCAACCGGACCAGCCGCCGGAACACCTCGACCGCCTGAGCGCCTTCGCCCGTGATATCGGCGGCCAGCGCGGCCAGAACCCGCGCCGTGCCCTTGCCACGGCGATAGCGGATCGTATTCGCGATGAATGCCCGCGCATTCCAGCCGGCACCCTGTGGCAAGGGGTTCATCGGTTCCGCCGCCACCAGCGCGCCCAGTTCGGTCAAAGCGTCCTCCGGGGCCGTCTCGACGAACAGCGCGTCATGGAAGCGATCAAGCTCGCGGTCGATCTCGGCGCTGCCTTGCGCGAGGACAGCGATGAATGCCTCGAGCGCCCGGCCCTGCGCCGCGTCTTCGGCCCGGATGTCGGCCGGAAGCAGGGCGTAAAGCCGCGCCGCCACATCGTCGCGCCGCTCCTGCGTGATCTCGGGGGACCGGGTGGAGGTCATGGCACCATCTCCTCGAACGTGATCGTGTCGGCGGTGAGGTAAAGCAGCCCGCCTCGCCGGAACGACCGCCCTTCGAACCGGGGAACCGGACAGGGCAGCCGCGCCTGCGCCGGGCTGAACCCGCCGGGCGCCGCCGAGGTCAGCGTGACGACCCGCAACGCGACCACACCCTCGACGGCCTGCGCGACGGCCAGAACCTCGGACGCGTGGAGCGCGGCGCCAAAGGCGCGTGCGGCGGGCGAAAACGCTTGTGCCAATTTGGCGCGGATCGCCGCCTCCACCGTTTCACGGTCCAGCGCGGGATCATGGGCAAGGGCGAGCGTCACGGACACCTCCAGCGCATCGAAACCCTCGATCCTGATGGCCCGTCCGGGCGGTCCGGCGGCCCGCAATGCCGCGCCCAGATCGGTGGGCAGGGCCGAGCCGGTCACGGGCGGCGCAATTTCGGTCGTCGCGATGGTGATGACCATGACCTCGCGCATCCCGTCGCGCAGCACCGTTGCCATCGCTTTTCCGACACCGCGATAGCCGCTCGCGAAGGCCTCATAATCCCCGCGCGAGACGACCCGGTCCAAGGCCCGCACCGAAGCGGGGGCCGCGTCCCGGATGTCTTCGATGCCCTCATGGTCCGACCCGCCGGTCGCGGGGATCGGGTTCGTCGCGGATTTCAGGCCCAGAACCGGCGTCATGATCGTTTCGATCCGCCCGGCATCCACATTGCCCGCGATTCCGCCCCCGGTGCGATAGGCCGCGGTCACCGCCTGCCCCCCGCCCGGCAATCGTCCGGCGAACTGCACCCCGGACGTGCCGCGGCCACCGGGCCTTGGCGGATGAACGCGGTAGGTCCGGTCCGCCCCGGTCTTGCCGAGGAGCGTGTCGCTTTCATCGAAAAGCCGCCCCCCGACGCGGATGTCGAGCGCGGGGGCGTAGCCGCGCGCGCCCGGCGCAGGCACATGCGCCAGCGGCCCGGTGCCCAGCGCGAAGCGTTGCAGGGTACGGGCCGGATTCGCGGTGCCCAGCGTCTCGGTCGCCGGAATCGTGGTTTCACCCTGAGACGCGGACACGCAATTGCCGCGCAGCCGCAGCCCGGCGGCGTGGAAGGTGTTGGCGAGCGGCGCGGTGAACACCAGCGTCGTCATCCCCGGCCCCGGTTCGGCCCGTGCCAGAACCGCGACTTCGGCGCCATGGGAACCGGTGCCGAAAAGCGTGCCTTCGAGGATGATCCGCCGCCCCGGTGACAAGCCGTCCAGAACGCCCTGAACCTCGATCCGGTCACGCGCGCCGTCGCGCGGCAGCCCCTCGTCCTTCAGGCCGACCACCATCGCTTCGCGCCCGGTCTCGAGCCGGATCGTGGTGTCGCGCAGCCGGTCGCGGAAGCTGAACTCCGCCGTGCTCAGATCGACACCCTCGACTGCGATCTCGGTGACCTCCGAGGCCATCGCGAAATCGCTGCGTGCGCGCTCGCGGGTCGAGGCGATGCGCGTCAGCCGTTCGTGCCGGGGGGCGTGAACGTCGTAGCCCTCCGGCACGTCCGGGTTGGCTTCGGGGCGCCGCCCGTCGGTGCCGGGAAGGTAAGGCGTGCCATCCTGCGCGATGCGGACCTTGTTGGGGTAGGAGAAAAGCGCCAGCCCTTCGGCCCGGACCTTGGCATAGGCCGCGTTCAGATCCACCGATCCGCCCGTTGCGGTCCCATCTCGTGACAGGACGAAATTCTTCCACTCGGTCGCGTCCTTCTCGCCCGTGTCGCCCTTTGCCTTGCGCACCTCGTCGGACATCAGGGCGATGTCGGGCGCGCTTGCGCCGAACCCGGTCGCCTTGTCGCCGAGGACCACGACCGTCAAAGGGTCGGCACCGATGCCCGCCGCGTCTTCGGCAATCACGCGGCGCTGATTGCCCAGCGTGAGGATGGCCACCGCAGGCGTCATCTCGCCCGGCACGTCGCCGTCCAGTGGCGTCGGCGCGGGTCGCTCGACCTCGGTCACGCTTGCGACCAGCCAGTTGGACGGCGTGATCTGAGCGGCCACGATGTCACCCGCGCGAACGCCGCTCGCCGTGCCCGCAAGCACGAGCGTTTCGGTGTCGACGGTCACAACAGGCATTTCGGGCGTGCGCAGGGGCCACAGGGTGTTGAAAGCGCGAAGTGCCAAAACGTCCTCGTCCGCCTCGAAGGTCACGGGCATCTCGTCCTGCCCCGGCACGGTCGCGAATTTCAGGCCCCTCGGCACGGTCACGCGGTCTGGCGCCCCCTCGGTCTCGTCCACCGTCAACGCGAGCGTCGTCACAGCGGAGATCGCCGGGCGCGGCGTATAGCCGACCAAACCGGCCAATGCGACCAGCGCGTCACGGTCGGTCGTCAGCCTCAGGCAACCGTCCTGCCACAGGCGGTTCGCGTTCCAAGCAAGGTTCGACAACCCGACCGCGAAGGCGTCGATGAGGGCGATGGCCGGGTCGGCGGAGTCGCGGGTGGTCAGCGGGGCGAGCGGGGCGGAGGTGCCGATGCGCACCCGACCGATCCGGTCCTCCATACGCTCCCGGATGGCTCCGTGGCGAAAGACCACCGGATCGCCCACGGGAATCGAGGTGGCCGCCCCATCGGAGCAACCGCAGCCCATATCGCCACAGGCGCAACGCTCGGTCATCGTCCGCCTCCCATGTTCAGGGTCAGCCGCCCGCGTTCAGGGAAATTCGGGTCGTCCGCCAGTTCGAGGATTTCCGCTTCGGCGGGCCGGATGACCCCGGCGCGCAACTCGCCTGCATCGCGGCGGCCCAGACGTTGAAAGCGGCGCGGCGTCACGCTGGCGACGTCCTTGACCGCCATCACCGTCGCCACCAGCACCGACAGATAGAGCGGCGTGCCGAAGGTCAGCCGGTCCGGATGGAAAAATCCGGGCGAGCCATCTGTCGGGCCTGTGGGCCGCAGCGCCGTGCGCACAGCGGCGGCTACCTCGGACCGCAGCGCCGATGCTGCCACGCAGATCTCGAGGTGGATGTCGAGCGGCGCGGGACGCGGAGCGCGGACCGCCACGTCGCAGCCGATCATCCGGTAGCGGTCGAGGAAGTCTTCGACTTCGCGCCTGAAACCCGGATCGACCTGTCGCCCCTCTGCGCGGTCGACATAAATCAGCATGGTCTGCCAAGCGCCGGTCCAGCGGGCTATGGCGGTCGCGTTGACGACCTCGGGGTGGCGCATGGCGACCTCGGCGTAATCCTCGGGCGTGATGGCCCGGTCCTGCACCCGGAACGCCTCGGGCGCGCTGGCGCGGATCGTGGCGGCATCGGCGGGATCGGCCCCGCCGGATGCCGCGAGCGGGTTGGTGATCGTGATCGCCGCGCCTTCTAGAGGCACAGGTAATACGCAATGCGCCAGCGCACCCGGCCCGATGTTCCCGCGTGTCCCGACCCCGATCCTAGCCGTTGCCCGGATCGTCGACCCCGGCGCAGGTTCCAGCCCGTTCACGCCGTCGCCGAAGCGCAGGGCCGCCCGCCCGTCGACGGTCGTCTCGACCACGAAGCCGCGCTCGAACGCGCCCGCGGACACCAGATCGCGCCGCGCCCGCCAGATCGAGAAATCGTCGTGCAGGTCGAGCGCGGGCAATGCCGCCTCGGGCGTGACCGTCATCAGGGCGGCGGCGGGCGCGGTGTCGGGGGGCGCCGTCAGGTCCACGGGTGCGATCCGCGACAGATCGGCCCGGTCCAGCTTGGGGCGCCAGACGAACCCCGGCTCGGGCTCGAGCGGGGTCAGGACCGGGCGCAGGCTGTCGGCGGTCGCGGACAAGGTCGCTTCTGCCGTCGAGGTCACACTCTGCGCCACGTCGGTCAGATGCTCCGGCGGCGGCAACGATGCGCCGTGATCGGCCAGCGTCACATTGCCCAGCACCGCAGCGCAGGCCACCGCCCCCCGCGCCGCGTTCGCCCCGTTGGGCCGTGCCGACAACACGAGATCGAAGGGGAGCGCGTCTGCCGCCCCCCATGTCACGGTGACCAGTCGCAACGATGGGTCGAGCAGGTCTTCCTCTGGCTCGGCGCGGGTCACGCGCACCATATGCCGACGCTGCGGATCTGCATCGGCGGCAAGCCCGGTGTCCGGGGCCGCCGTTTCGACCAGAACGAGCAGGTCACCCGCCCGGATCGGCCCGGCGCCGCCCCCGGTATCGACCAGCGTCGCCTGCGTCGCCCCGCGCGGCAACAGGCAGGCGTCATCGGACCACCTGTGAAACCCGATCGCGTTGCGCCACGACCAGAGCGGCAGATCCGCCAACGTCTCGAACACCACCGGCACCCCGCCTTGAAGCCGCGCGGCATAGGCACCGATCCCCAACACCGGCGGCGCTTCGCCTTGGCGGACGAGCACAGGTGTCCGGGCGGGCATCACCGCGCCCTCCGGCCCGCCAGAGCCGAGCGTCACCGCAACGGGCACCCGTGCGCTGGCCCCCTGCGGCGGGACGTAATCGACCAGCCGTGCGTGACGCACCAGCGACCTTGGCTCGCGGGCCGTGGTGGGCAAGGCTTCGGTCCCGATCCAATCCAGCCGGTAGCTTTGCTGATCGAGCCGATAGGCCAGCGCCTCGACCAGCGTGGTCGTGAAATCCGCGGCCTCGGCCCCCGCGAACCCCGGCACCAGTTCGGCCATCCGGTCCAGAAGCTGCCGCCGGAGCGCGGGCCAGTCGCGTGCGGTGCGGTCGATGATGAGCGCCTCGTTGGCGAAACTCTGCGGCGGGGTGCCGCCCTCGGGCGCGCAATCGAAGTCGGTCGGGCAATCGCGTTTGAACGAAATCTCGACCGAGGAGAGACGCGGATCGAAGCCGTCCGGGGGACGGCGCGCGCCCGCCGCCCGGACGATGGAGAGCGAATAGGTCGAGAAATCGGTGGGTTGCCCGCCCGGCAGGGTCAGGCGGTAGCCAAGGACGCTTTGGTGGTTCTTCAACGCCTCGACAGCCGGGGCTACAACGGGTGCGGGGAACCGCACACCCCCGGTGATCGCGAAATTCTCGCCGGTCAGCGCAGGTCCGGGCAATGGGAGCGGCGAGACCAGTCTGACGCGGATCTCCGTCGGGTCCGCCACGGTCCGCCCGACCGCCACCTCGACATAGTCGATACCCGTCAGACCTTCGGCGGCCGCCACCGCCGCCCGGCGCCCCGGGTCGCAACATGTATAGCGTGCGCCGATCATGGAAGCGCCTTCGACACGGTCAGGGTGTCGCTGGCCCCGGTCGCGCGCAGCCGATAGGCCAGGTCCACGTCGAGCCTGGCCGCATCGCCGTCGAAGGTCGCGCTCAGGCGCTCGATCACGATCAGGTGCCCCAGTTCCTGCTGAAGCCCGGCTTCCAGCGCGGCGGCCAGCGCCTCGGTCGCGATCCCGCCACCTCCGGAGAACAGCATCTGCCGCACGGGCGAGCCGAAGGCGGGCCGCATGACCCGCTCGCCCGGCATCGTCAGGATGACGTGCCGCAGCATGTCGCGCACATGGGCGGCGCTGCACGGCATATGCGTCGCCGCGCGGCCCTCGGCACTGGGACCGAAGGGAAAGGCCAGACGGGTCATTGTGCGACCACCCGCGTCTGCGAGCCGGAAATGATCGGCGGCCCGCCGGGGATCTGCTCGGCCGACAGGCACAGGGCCGAGAGCGGATTGATGAGCACGGGCTGGCCCAGCGAAGTGACGCGCGTGGACGCCGCGATCCAGCGCGTCGTGACGCAGGGCTGGGGCTTGCCGTTGGGCAGGGTGAAGGCGCAGCCCGCCACCATCCCCGGGTCGGTCAGCACCGCGACCGGCTGCCCGGACACGGTGACCCGCGGGCTTTTCGGCAGGATCGTCAGCGTGCCCCCGTGCGGGCAGGTGGCGATCGTGTTGGCGTGAAGTATCGGTCCCGGCATGTTCCCTTCCCCCGTCTTCAGGTCACGACAAGCGCGCCGTTGTTGATGATGACCGAAGGGCCGGACATCACGATGGTCGCCCCCTGCCCGTTCGAAATCGTGGTGCCCGCCGCCCCCATCATGAAGAGCGCCCCCGTCGCGGTCTTGATGAGGACCTGCTGCGCGGGGTTGTCCGACAGCGTGACCGATGTTCCGGTCGTGGTCTGGAAATGGATGTTGGGCGTCACCGGAGACGCACCGGCCAGCGCCAGCGCCGGGAAACCGCCGATCTCGGGGAAGAAGCCCCCCGACCAGATCGGGTAGTCGGGATCGCCCGCCTCGAACTCGACCCAGACGCCTGCGCCCAATTGCGGCAGCGCGACCATCCCTGCCATCGCCTTGGCCGCGAAGGGAAAGGAGGGCATCGCCCAGGTGGACGGGAACGCACCATACTTGTCGCCGAGTTGAACCATGATCCGGCCCTGGTTCTGCGGGTCGATGTTGTTCAGAACCGTCGCGCGGTACTTGCCGAAATACTTGGGTCCGTCGGTCATGGGGTCACCGTCTCTTTCTGTGGCATCAGGCCCTCGCGGGCGAGTTGGAACGACTGGCGCCATGCGCCGCGCGTGAGCGAGTGGGTGACGGATGAGACATACCAGACCCCGTCATGCGCCCGCCCGGCCCCGCGCAGGCCCACCAGTTGCCGGGCGTTGAGCGGCTGGCCATAACGCGCGAGGTCGATGGTTCCGTTCGCCAGCACCGGATCGCCCTTGGCGGTGCCGGACAGGATCATCCCGGCCACCTCCGGTGCACTCAGCCGTTCGGTTTCCAGAAGCCGGGTCTTGCCGGGCACGACCGGACGCCCGGCCAGCGGCGGCTTCAATATGCCCACCGGCGGCGCCGGGACCGGAACCGAGAAATTGCCGGCCTTCACGAACCCGAAGGCAAGCTCGGCGACGTTGGCATCGACGCTGAAGCTCATCTCGTCGAGGTTGGACATCTGGTCGAAATCGAGCGTCAGCGCCGGTTGTGCCGTGCCCACCCGCACTTCGGGGCCCCAATAGGCGGTGTTGGTCCCGACCTCCGGCCCCGGCTTCATGTAAAAGACATAGCCCGCGTCCGAGGCCAGTTTGGACACATAGGCGAAGTCCGACCCCTGCTGCTGCGCGATCTTTTCGGTGGGAGACGCGACCACCGAGAACGGCGAAGGGATCACCATGGGGATGACGCCATACATCGCGTATTTCGCGACGATCAGCGCGACGCGGGCGAAGGGCGGCATCGCCGGGAACGGAAACCCGGTAAAGTCGATCAGGTCCATGTAACCCGTGATATCCTCGCCCGTCAGCGTCAGGCGGTTCTGCCCCGGCTGGCGCGTGGCGGTGATGTCGTGGCGCTTGATCGGCCCGTCCGCAAGCACCCGCGACACCCCGTCGAGCGTCGTGACGAGGATCACGCGGTTCATCGGATCGAGCATACCGGACGGAAGGAATTCCGTCGCGATGGGCGAGGTTTTTCCGTAGGTGAAGGTGATCTGATATCCCGACCGCCGCCCCGTCGCCTCGGTCACTTCAGCGCTTTCCAAGGCCGCGATCAAAGGCTCGGGCGCGAGCGATGTGGCGAGCGGCCCGATCCTGAGCGAGAGGGAGACGCCCTTAAGTGTCGCCATCGCCGGACGCCTCCAGTGGCAAGGGCAGCATCAGCCGTTTTCGCGGCTCGGAGGTGACACGCGCCGGGTCGTCGGCCCCGTCCGCATCCACTATGCGCCAGTAAAGCAGCGGGTCGCCCATCCGCTCGGCCGCGAGGGCGTCGATCCGTTCGTCGCCCGCAAGTTCGACATGGCCCAAAGGCACGAACCGATCACGCGCGGGGATGATCCGTCGGCCCAGAAACGGCACGCCATCCCCGCCTTCGCCTTCGTCGATGCGAACGGGCGTGGTGTAGTAACGGCTGGTCGGCAGAACCGGATCGCTCATGCGCTCTCTCCCCTCATGGCGTTCCCGACAGGCCGAGCGCCGACAATGCGCCGCCCTTCCCCTCAGCCCGCTTTTCGCGCCGCGCCAGCGCCGCCATGTAAAGCTCGGCCCCCTTCGTTCCCCATGCCAAATCGTCCACCGTCAGAACCGAGGTGCCGATGGACAGACGCGCGCGGATCGGGTCGAGGTTGGTGTCGAACGCTTCCTCGGTCACCGACACATCCGTGATCCTGACCGGCAGCACCCGGTTCGGCCCCAGCACCAGAAGCACCAGCGGAGAAGGCAGGGGCAGGATTTCCAACGCCCCGCGCATCGCCATCTCATGCCCCGCCACCATGTCGTCCACCTTGGGCGAAATCAGCACTTCGAGAAGGGCGAGATCGGCGGTGATCCCTTCTTCGCCCGGTGCCAGAACGGGACCGCCCGGGGCGACCGAACTGTCGGTCGCGTCCAGTTCGATCTCGAATGTCAGGGTTTCCTGCGGCGGGCCGGTCAGGCGCAGCGCCGCGGTTCCCTCTGCGCCGGACTGCGCTCCCGCAGGCGTCAGTCGCCGCGTCAGGCTGTCGGGGTTGAACTGGAACACGATGGTTCGGATCACCGCCTTGCCGTCGCCGTCCATCACGACGAAGCCACCTTTCAGCGCACGGGGAGATTGGGACAACGCGACCATCTGCTACTCCAACGTCGAAAAGCCGAGGCCGCTGGGGCCGGCCACCGCCCGGCCCTTCGCATCTTCCAGGCCACGCTTGAGCCGTTCGGTCGCATCCGGCACCTTTTCGGTGACCGTGACCTTGTTCTGGCCGGTGCCTTCGGCGGTGAACTGTTTCATGAACGCCTTGGGGTCGATGGCGGGATCGATGCGGATTTCGGACAGGCTGGGCGGCGTGATGGTGCCGTCCTTCGCCCGCGACAGCGTGCCCAGATGCAGCGTCAATTCAGGCCCGATGTTCACCGGACCGTATTCCGCGAACTTTTCGCGGATCTCGTGGCTCATCAGGCCGTAGGCCGCATAGCCCTCGATCGCGGCTTCGAACCCCACGGTTCCGGTGATCGCCAGCTTCGCCTGTGCGGCGACGGACAGGGCCAGCCCGTCCTTGTCGTAATCGGCCGAAAACGGCGTGGAGGCATCGAGGTTCAGATGCAGTCCCGGCACGACCGCCAGCTTGCCCTTCACCCCCACGGCCCCCTTGGCAAGTTCCGCCCCGATCGACCCTTCGACGACGCCTTCGAGGTTCAGAGAGCCCGGCAACGTGATCTTGCCGCTCAAGGCTGCCTTGACCTCCATCTCGGCCTCGAACGGATAGAACGATCCCTCGAACGTCACCTCTTTCAGCGCGATGGGGCCCAGCTGGTAGCCGAAGCGCACCGCGCCGCTGATCCCCGCCGTCGCGTTGATGAAGGTCAGGGGTGGCGGCAGCGGAAACGGCATCTCGACCCCGGCTTCGAACAGGGTGTTCAGCGCCTTGCCATCCTTGGGCCACGCCGGGCTTAGGGGAATGTCGTCCACGCTCACCCCGCCCTTCAGCTTCACCCGTCCGCTGCGCTCCAGTTCGACGCCGAGTTCGGGGCGGAGGTGATCGTTGAGTTGATAGGCGATCAGCCCCGTGCCCGAGATGACGCCATCCGGGTGCAGCGTCACGGTGATCGTCCCGGTCGCCTTGCCCGCCTTGAGCTGGGTCGTGCCGGTCCCGCTGAACGCGCCCGCTTCGCCGTCCTTGCGGCGATAGGTCATTTCCAGCCCTGCATTCACGCCCCGGACCTCGACCCCGGCGTTTCCGGTCAGGACGACCTCGCCCTCGGAATAGGTGCCGTGCAAGGCGACCGATTTCACGAGCGGCACAGGGTCGGTGACCGTCGCGCCGCCGGAGTAGACCAGCCGTTCGTCCGCGTAGTCCAGTTTCATATCGACCGACGCGCCGCCAAGCCCGAAACTCAGGCCGCCACTAGCGAATACGGCGATGCCGCCATCGCCCTCCCGAAACCCGATCTCGGCGTCGACGCGCGCGCCTCTGATCTTCGACGATTTGGCCTTGAGCGATCCGGCCCAGCCCGCGCCCGAGGTGTAGCTTACGTTGCCTTCGGCGGCGTCGATCCCCGGAAGCCCCATCGCGGGAACCAGCGATCCGGTCACGTTGAACGCCCCACCGATCAGGCCCGCCTCAAGCTTGCCTGTCGCGATGGGTTTTTCGGCGGGCCCGATCTCGAACCCGATGGACCCGCGCGGCACGAACTCAGGCATCAGGTCCAGTGCCAGCGCCCCCTCGGTGAAGCGAAAGAGCTTGCCGGGCGCCGTCAGCGCGTCTTTCCCAAGAGCGCCGACGACCGCCAGTTTCTCGCCACCGTCCTGTGTCGCCGAATATTCCACGGCGATGTCGCTCAGCATCGGCACGGTCGAATTGATCGTTCCTTTGGCCTTCAATCCGCCTTTCGCGTCGAGCGGCGCGAAGCTCAGGTATCCCGGCGACAGATAGGGGTAGTAGAACTCGATCTTTTCATTTGCGCCGGGCGTCAGCCTGAGGTTGCGCATCTCGCCTGCGGCGACATTGTCGGGCACCGGTCCGGTGGCCATCTCGGCGATCAGGTCGACCTCCGGCCTGTCCGCTCCCGACCGTTTCTTGGCGAGCGAATCCAGACGCCCCGAGACCTTTTCCGACTTCGACCATGCGCCCTCGGCACCGCGTTCGTAGGACTTGATCCGCACACCGGGGATCAGGCGCTTGGCGGAATTGTCGATGGGCGTGACGCCGGTTTCGGCCACCCGGATCACCTCGGTCACACCCCCGGCCACCAGAGCCAGAGGGCTGCCCGCGGTCGCGCTTTCAGGCATCGTGCCCTTGATCCGGCCCGCCCGCAGCATGTCTTCGATATGGAAACTCGGGTCGTCGGTTCCCGTGGGCACGGTCACATGGCCAAGCCGGATCTGGATGTTGCGCACCTCGCTGCCGCGCATATCGGGCGCCCGGATCGCATCCACGACCTCCAGTAGCTTGTTGAACGTATTACTGCCGGACTCCCGGTTCTTGGTCGCATCGAGGATCTGAAGGTTCGAGGGAACCGATGTGCCGCCCATCTGCTTCTCGACGATGTGGTCGATGTCGCAGCCGGATTTTCCAAGCCCTTTGCCGAGGTTCCTGACTGTCTTGTCCACCCCCTTGGCCTTCAACGCGGTCGCCACAACCGGATCGCTCTCGCCCGCCTTCAGAAACGCGTCGGACAGCGCCATTTCCGAGGAGAAGCCGAAGTTGTTCAGCCAGATCTTCTTGTATTTCTCGCTGCCTTCCTTGAACGCCGAAACCCGCTCCGGATCGGTGCCGTTGAAAAGGGGCGTGAAGACCAGCCGCCCGGCGCCGCCCGCAAGGTCGTGCGCGTCCTTGACCCAAGGCCCGATGCCCTTTTCGAGCGGCAGGGCGAAGCTGTCCAGTTGCACCACCAGCTCGTCACGGCCATCGCCGAAAGGCACGTCGCGCACCACCTTCATCCCCGGCGGGAGACGCACGGGGGCCTGCGCTGCCGGGCTGTCCGTGATCGGCGCTGGGGCCTCACCTTCCGGCTGGCGCTGGATCGTGCCGGGGTGCGCGGCGCCGAGCGCGGGCATGGGCCGCCCTGCGGCAAAGGCAGCGGCGGCGCCGTCCGCGGCCCGTTCGAGCGCCAGTGTTTCGCCGTCCGTCGGGGTCGGCCCGCCGCTGGCGAGCGGACGGTTGGCCTGCTGCACGACATGCGCCACCTCATGCGCGATCAGCGCCGTGCCCCTGCGCGTGTCGGGGCGATACCGTCCGGCCCCGAACACGATGTCCGAGCCGGTCGCAAAGGCATTGGCGCCCAAGGCCCGCGCCGCATCATGGGCGCGCGCGTCGTCATGGACGCGCACATGCCCGAGATCCCGTCCGAACGCCGCCTCCAGCCGTCCGCGCAGGTCGGCCCCGATCGCCTGCCCGCCGCCCGCGCGGGTCGGGGCGAATGCGGCGATCGGCGGCGTGGATCGGACCTCGGCGGGGGCCACATGGGGCTTAGCCGGCACGGGGCGCGCGACCGGGTCCATCCGCCGCCCGCTCATGTCTCGCCCTCCGGCAGGTTCAGGCCCGCACGCGACAGGGCCGAACGCACCGCGCCCGCCACCGCAGCGACCGCCGGGTCACGCGGCAGGCCCGCCGCCGTCGCCTGCAAGAGCGCCGGAGCAAGATCGCGCGCCAGACACCCGGCGATGCGGTCGGCCTCGCGCCGTGTCACGATGCCCGACGCGCCGTGGACGGTCAGTCGCCCGATGCGGATGGTGAGGGGAGCCTCGCTCATTGCACGATATCCCCCCAGCGGATGACGGGGGCGGGCTTGCCCTCTTTCGCCAGTTCCGCCGCCAGTTCCGCTTCGATCATCGTTTCGGTGATCGCCCCGCCCTGATCCGCTGCCGCGAAGGCGGATTTGAGCGCGACATTGCGAATGGCCCCGCCCGAAAGCGGCAGGTCGGCCAGCGCGTGAAGGTTGATCCGGGCGGTCGGCGCGGCCGGGGGAAACGCCTTTTGCCACAGCGTCAGCCGTTCGGTGGCCGACGGCAGCGGGAAATCCAACGCGAACCTGAAACGGCGGCGAAACGCGGGGTCAATGGACTCGCGCATGTTCGTCGTGACCACGGTAAAGCCCTGAAACGCCTCGATCCGGGCCAGAAGGTCGCCCGTCTCAGCGTTCACGTGCCGGTCCGTGGCCGACCCCACCTGCCCGCGTGCACCCCAGACGGAATCGCCCTCGTCCCAGACCATGACCGCGCCGCTCCTTTCGGCTTCGGCAAATGCGGCGGCAATATTCTTGGACGTCTCGCCGATGTATTTCGAGATGATCTGGCTCAGGTCGATCACCATCAGCCTGAGGTCGAGCGCGCTGGCCAGAACCTCGGCGGCCATCGTCTTGCCGGTGCCCGACAGGCCCGAGAACAGAACCGCGACGCCCCGGCCCCGGCCCCCCATGCTGCGCCCGAAACCCCAATCGTCGAACACGTCGGTCGCATGGCGTACATGGGCGGTGATCCGGCGCATCTCGCCCTCGATCTGGCGGGGGAGCACGATGTCGTCCCAAGTAAAGACCGGCTCGCGCAGCGATGTGCCCGGAAGGGGCCGCACCTGATGTGCCCGCGCCGCATGGTGCCAGAGCCGTGCCGCTGCGCCGTCGTCATCCTGGGCCGCGTCGATCTCGTCCCCCGCGCGCGCGACCACGGTGCGTATGTCGGCATCGCCCAGCGCGAAATGCCCGGCCACGCGGGCCAGAGCGCGCGATCCCACCCGGTCGGCCCGCTCTGGCCCGAGGGCGGCGGCCCAGACCATCGCGTCTGCCCGGCGCGGCGCGCTGTCGGGCAGAACCATCACCGCACGGGTGAACCCATTGGCATGAACCGGCCCGGTGACGACCACCTGCCCCGCGATCCGGTCGCAAAAGGCTTGCAGTCCGGCGCGCGCGCCCTCGCCCGCCTGCACGATCAACGCCCGCCGGTCGAGCGCGGCCTCGCGGCTCCAGACCCGCGCAAGCCGATCCCGCGCAACGGGATCGTCGGGGATGTCGGAGGCCGACAGGACCCAGGGGTCGAGACCCAGCCCGGAAAGCCCATCGGCCACCCGCCCGGTCTCGATCGCCCCGGCGAGCACCACGGGGGGCATCCCGTCCGGCCCGCGCCGCGCCAGACACACCCGCAAGCCAGCCAATGCGCCCCCGGTCCGGCCCGCGCCGACCGGAGACATCCGTGCCGTGATGAGCGTGTCACGCACAGGTGCGCCGATCAGACGGTCGAGCACAGGGTCAGCCAGCGTCAGCCGCGCCGCCGCGCGCGCCCCCTCGCTCATCTCGACGATCTCGAAGCGGCGCAGGGCGTGGCTGGCGGAAAGCGCCTCGGGCCCGAGATCCCCGATCAACGCGCTGGCCAGCCAGACCGGGCAACCGCTCAAACCGCCCGCGGCCTCAGCCACCTCGCGCGCGACCGGGGCCGAGGTCGCGCAGGCCAGAAGGACGGCGACGAGTTCCACTTCGCCCGGCGCCAGATCGAAGGTCTCGGCAAGATCGGCCAGCGCCGCCCCCTCTCCCGCCTCCAATGCCGCATGAAGCGGCGCGAAACCGGCAAGCGCCTCGCCCTTGGCCGATGCGGTTAGCGCGTCGGCGGTCAGCCGCCCGGCGAGAGGCACGAGGGCGCTCATGCTTCGCCCCCCTGGTCTGCCCGAACCGGGTCCGGCACCACTGCGATATTCACCTCGTCCACGGTGTTGGGGTCGGGATAGGCCTCGTCCGGCACGAGGAAGACCGCTTGAACCTTGTAGAAAGCGGACGGTCGAAGCGGGGACTGAAGCGCAGACCAGAGCTTCGTGGCTTGATCCACGTCCACCGGCTCCTGCGAGATCGAGATTTCCTCGGGCTGGCTTTCGGGCGTGTCGAGCGGCTCGGCGTAAAGGCCATCCATGAAGCTGCCGGACTCCGAGGCCGCGACGCCATGAAGGACCGAGGCGATCAGCGGGCGCGACAAAATCCCGACGTTGTGAAGCGCGAACATGCCGGTGCCGAGCAGCACCTCACGCTCCAGCCCCGATCCTGTGGCCGCCAGCATGTAGTGGAGGTCGAGGACAAGTGGCGAAGGGGCGAGCCGTGCCCCCTGCGAGGTCACATGGGGTTCGAACTGGTTGCGGTAGGCGGTATTCGGTCCCGCCTGATACAGGTAGAGGATCAGCCCCGCCGCTTCGGCGGGCGTCGTGCCGTTCACTGCGTTGGTGGCCGCCGGGCGGGGCGGCGGCGCGATCGTGACCGGCGGCGGCGTATGGCTGCCATAGGTCGTTTTCAACCGCGCTTCGATCAGCCCCTTCAGGACGAAGGTCGTGGCGGGGACGGCGAAAGGCACGCTCATCGCCGCCCCCGGGTCTCGAGGTAATCGTCGAGCGCGACGGGGGAATGCGTCGTCGGGCGCGGGGTCCGCGCGGGTCCGGGTTTCGCGGCGGGATCGGTCAGGCGAATATCGATCTGTCCGATTTCGACGATGACGAGTTCGGGGGCCGCCTGCGCCTCGGCCAGCGGCGACGGGGCCGGGCTGACATCCTCGGCAGCCGGGGGGACGAACAGCGTTCCAAGCTGCTCGAGCAAGGCCGTGAACAGGTCACCCTCGTCGGTTTCGTGGGTCGGGGTCGGTTCGTCTTGGGCGTGCGGCTCTTCGCGCGGCGGAGCCGAGGCTTCGGTCGGTTTTGCGACGTCCTGCGCGGCGGGTGCGGGTTCGGTCGGGTTGTTCGGTTCCGGTGCTGCTTCGGCCTCTGCCGCAGGCATTGGCGGCGCGGGGGCGGTCCACCGTTCATCCTGCTCTGCCGTTGTCGGAACTGATGTCTCTTGCGGCACCACTTCAGTTTCGACTGCCTGCGGGGACACCGGAGCTGCAACCGTCTCCGCCGTCCGAACCGATGGCGCGGTCACGTCGCTAGGCTCATGCGTAAAGGTCTGCGGCGGGACTTGGCCTTCATCCTCCCCGGCCGTGTGGGCGGCCGTCGTCTTGCGTGCAGGCGGCGAGGTAGCGTCCGGTCCGATGTCCTCGTCCGCTTCCTCGGTGAACTGCATCCCGTCCGGACCACCCCGGTCGATGCCCCCTTCGAACCGGGACGGCACGCGCGGCGCGGCGTCGCCGGGTCGACCTGTCGCCGCGCGTTGCAAAGCGTTGAAATACCCGCTCATCCCAGGACCCTCCGGCCCGGCACCCGCGCCTGCGCCGCACGGGCCGTCACCATGGCGACATAGGCGCGCCGCCGGTCGGTCGGCAGCGAGAGGACTTCGCCCTCGGTCCACCCATAGGCGCGCGCCAGACAATCGACTTCGGTCAGGAGCGCGCGGTACAGCCGGTCGATGCCCGCCGCGACGAAGCCCGCCGGTTCGACGCTCGCCTCCGTCTCGGCCCCGCATTCGGGACAGGCCGTGTCGATGCGAATGTCCCCCCCCGGATCGTGGGACGCGAAAGCCGCCTCCAGCGCGGGAAGACCCGCCTCGGGAAAGGGCGTATCGTCCAGCGCACAGCGCCGGGTCAGGTCCAGCGCATCCCCTGCGGCATCGAGATCGGCCATGGTCGGCACACGGAACCGATGGACCTGACCGTCGACGGTGACCGCGACGACCGTGTCCGGGCCCGGCACCGGGGCAGACAGGATCGCGTCCTCGGGAACCGCGAATTCGATCTCGGTCCCGCAGGACAGGCAGGTCAGACGGGCCTCCAGCGCATCGCCAAGAAGGGCGCGGCCCAGCCGGATCACGCGCTGGTTGCGCGCGCCCAGCGTGTCGGTTCTGAGCGTTTCGCCCGGCACGAACACGGCCATCAACCGCGCCAAACGCAGATGGGGCGGGGCCGGATCACCGATGCGCCAGGCGTCCAGAACATCGGCCGCAGTCAGATCATGTCGGGTCATGGCGTTGCGAAGGTCGGCTCCTTCGGCTCGACCACCGCGCGGTCACGCGCCCACCCTTCATGCTCCAGCTTGATTTTCGCGATGGCCACCGCGTTCGCATTCGCGTCCAGGTCCGGCAACGCCTCGTATTCCGAAACCCAGGCCCGGAACACGTTGTAGGTCATGACGACCTGCCCCGCCTCGTTCATCAGTTCGATGATGATGTCCTTTCGGAAATCATCCAGCGACACCTCGCCCCCCGGCTTGGTGCCATAAGCCCAGACCTTGTTCGCCCAGGCTTCGAACCGGCGGTCATGGGTGACCCCCTGTTCCAGCGTGATCGGCTCATACTCCGTGCGTCCGGGCGCCTTGAACGAGGTCGATGGATCGCCGCCGGAGCGGTGCTTGATGACCTCGGTCGACCGCTTCAGGGTGGAAACCTTGGACACCCCGGCGACGTAGTCGCCATCCCATTTCACGCGGAACTTGAAGTTCTTGTAGGGGTCGAGACGCCGCGCGTTTACCGAAAATTGTGCCATACCGTCCGCTCCTTATTCCGCTGCCTGGACCATCTGTTGAAGTGAGATCACGACGAATTCCGCCGGTTTCAGCGGCGCGAACCCGACCACCACGTTGACGATGCCAAGGTCGATGTCGCTCTGCGGTGTCGTCGATGCGTCACAGGCCACGAAGAACGCCTCCTGCGCCGTGACGCCCTTGAAGGCACCCGCGCGGAACAGCCGTTGCATGAAGGCATTCACGTTCACCCGGATCTGCGACCACAATTCGTCGCCGTTGGGCTGGTGGACCGCCCAGCGCAGCCCCTCGGACAGCGAGCGCAGGATGTAGTTCGCGGTGCGCCGCACGGGGATGTACTTGTATTCGCTCCCCTTCGCATCGGCGCCGTCCACCGTGCGCGACCCGAATGCGACCGTTCCGTAGATCGGGAATTTGCGGATCACGTTCAGGCCGACGGGGTTGAGCACGCCGTGGTGGCTGTCGGACAGGTCCACCGCCGGGCCGTAGACGCCGGTCAGAACAGCGTTGGTCCCGGCTGGTGCCTGCCAGACGCCCGCCTCCGCATCGGTGCGGGCGTAAAGCCCCGCAATCGCGCCCGACGGCGGATGGGTCCGGATGCTGCCGGGCACGAGCGGTTCATCCACCCGGATGTTCGGGAAATAGGCGGCCGCATGTTCAGAGGCGAAGATGAAACGCCCGCTTTTCCACGCCTCGGCCCCGACATAGGTGGTCACGTCGGGCGGCGGGTCGATCAAGAGAAAGCCGAATTTCTTGTCGCAGATGCGCGCGGCCTCGCCATAGACCGCGCCGTAGTTGGAATGCTGCGGTGCGTTGGGGTCGCCCGGACTGGGTCGCACGATGTCGGGCAGGCAGAGGATGTTGAAGAACGGGTCGGGTTCCTCCAACGCCATGATCGCAGACTTGAAGTCGTCCGATGTCGGCTGCCCGTGGCTTTGCCCGGTCGCGCCGGGAACCAGCCCGCTCACATTCACATGGGCCGCCGGGTATTTCGCACCGAGTTGGTAGCGCGACGGACCTTCGGTCTTGGCGTCGAGCCCGTAGGTCGCGATCAGGTTGGTGCCGGATGTCGGCGCGGAAAGGGTGACGGTCCCGTCCGTGCGCCGGGCCTGCGTGGCGGAACCGACCGGGGCACTCAGCATCAGGCGCAGGAACGCGCCGCCCTCCTCCGCCGTCGCGACCACCGCGTAGTCGCCCATTTTCGCCTTGAGGGTTTCGTCCTCGGCAATCGCTCCGGCGATGGCGGCGGTCAGGTTCTTGGCGAGTTCGAGCGGCGTGGCGGGCTGGGCCTTGCCCGAAAGAAACACCGTGATCTCGTGCCCGTCGATCGAGGCCGCCGGATCAGGGGTGCCGTCGGCTTTCGGGAAGGTGACCGACAGCTTGACCTTGACGTCCGCACCGAACGTGCCCGGGGTCGGGGCGGTCCCGATCGCAAAGACCGACCCGGTCATTTCGGGCGCGGGGTTGTCGATGCCGTTCACCTCGACGCCGACGATTTGCGAGCCGAGGCCCGCGTCGTTCACCACGAGCGGTGCGAAGCGGGCGGAAGACGACGAGGTCGAGATGTCGCCAAATCGCTCAACGCGCCCGGTGGCCCGGTCGGTGATCGTCATGTTGAACCGCTTGGTGTCTCCGTCTTCGCCGAAGGGGTTAGCTTCGATCCCGAAAGCGTCGAAGGCCACGAAAATCTCGTTCGAGGCCGCGCCGGAGGACAGGGCGGTGACGGTGAGAGAGGTCTGGGTGTCCGTATCCGCCCGTTTGAACCCGCTTGAGGCTGCGACGGCCCCCTCCGGCGGCACCCGCAGGACATAGGCTTCGGACCCGCCGTTGGCGAAGAAGTGGAGCACGGAATAGGACAGGTTCGAGGTCTGGCTGAGGCCCCCGAACGCGCGCTCGAAATCCGCGAAGCTGAAGATACGGATCGGCCTGTCGTCGATCCCGGTCACCGTGGGGCCGACGAAAAGCGCGACCGAGGTGGACGCGCCCGTGATGGGCCGCACGCCGCTTGGCAGTTCCTGAGTGTAGACGCCCGGATGTTTGAGTTGCAGCATGGCCGCCATACCTCCTGAAATTCGTTTTCCCGGATCGCGCGACATGCGCGGACCGGACCGCAATCAATCAAGTCATGAGCCACAGAGAGACCACCACGAGAGCCGCCCTGTCCGGGTGGCCGCCGTCAAAATACTTAGCGATTCCTCGTGGTTCGCCTTCACGCTGCGCTAGAACCGATTGGCGAGTCAACACTCGCGCGTCCGGCCGGGCGGGCGCGACGACACGTTCGATTTCGAACTCCGACGCGAGCCGATCGGGCGGCGCGCGACGCAAGATTTTGAAATCAAGCGTGAATTTGACGCCGCCGGGTGTTGCCTCGCGGGCTCGCAAGAAATGGCCGCGCGGTTCGAACATCCGGCGAACGTCGCCGGCCCGTCGTGCGTGCCGACCGCCCGGACCTGGGGCGCGGGTGGCCTTGAAATAAAGCCGTTTCGACGTGTTCTGGAACAGGGTGGCCGCAGGGCTGCCCAAGCTGAAAACGGACTGTTGCGGGCAGGATCACCGCCAATCCGATGAACCGCGCCAATCCGCAGCGGTTGCGGCGGTCCGGTCAGTAGGGTTCGGCGCGTCCCTGCCGGCTGAGATGCGGGACGACGGCCAGCAAAGCGGGCACGATATCGCGCCCCAGTCCGCGCGCACGTTGCGGGAGCCACCCCTGCCCCGCCATCGGGTGCAAGGTGGTATCCTTCGTGGCTTGTTCTAAGAGAACCGAAAGGGATTTGGGGAACGCCGCGCCGACCCAGTTCCATGCCATGCCCAGATCGGCCACGGCGGGCGCCGCACCGCCCGGATAGGGGTGTCCGGTTTCATAGTCGGGCGACGCCGCGTCCAGCGCCGTCTCGAAGGTCCGGAAGATGTCCCAACGGTCGGGCGTCCATGTCGGAACATTCTCGGACGGCCAGATGAAGTTGCAGCGCAACTCGTTGTCGGAATGACCGTCGAGGAAGAAATCCAGACCGCGTGCAAGCATCTGCTCACGGATCGCCACCACTTCGGGGGCGCGTTCGGGGTCCGGGCTTTCCCATTCCCGGTTGAGGTTCGCACCGGCCGCATTGGCCCGCGACAGCCCAAGCGCGTTTCCGTCGGGGTTCGCATTCGGCACGATGTAGAGCACCGCTTGTGCACGCAACACCCGTGCGGCGGCGTCATAAGGGTCGAGCAATCGGTCGAACAGCCCTTCGAGGAAGAACCCGCCCTGCGTCTCGGACGGGTGCTGGCGTGTCGTGATCCAGAGGTGCGGTTTGTCGGAGCCGGGCGTGCCGAAGGTCAGGAGGTCGATGGGGCGGCCCTGAACCGACTGGCCGATCACCTCGAGCCGCACATCGGCGTCTTTCAGCGCCCGATAGGTCAGCGCCTGATCGCGTTCGGGGCCGAAGGGCGGAAACTCGGCAAAGGTGACGAGATCGCCCTTGGGCGTGTAGCTGAACGTCCATGTCTCGCCATCCGAAACGGCGGGCGTGCGGACCCAGATCTCGCCATCCTCGCTGACGAGCGGCCCTGTGTTGGTCCAAGCGTCCTCCACATCGTCCCGGTTGTCCATGCGGTTCGCCACGCTCGCGCCGATGTCCTCGAACACGAAGGTCAGCGGCACGCCGCGCGCGCCGGAGACGCGGAAGTTATACCATGCGAAGAACGGGGTTCCGGGGTCTTTCGGCAGGGACAGGCGGATGTTGGACGGGTCCGAGGCGTCGATCACGTTGATGCGCCCCTGCGGGATGTTGCCGCTGATCGAAAGGGTCATGTCAGGCCTCGTTCAGATTGTATTTCATGATGCGCCCGTGGCGGCCGTGGCGGTCGCGCTCGACGTCATAGACGTCGCCAGCGACCACGTCGTGACGGTCGAGCTCGGCCTCGATCCGTGCGAGATCGTCGTCGTCGAGCGCGATGTCGAACACGCGCGCGTGGCGGCCGAGGTGGCCGTCATGGCGCACCCCCACGATGATCGCCGTCACTTGCGGCTCCAGCAGCATGGCACGCATGGCGATGGAGGCGATGTCGGTGTCGTGCTTGTCCGCGATGTCGCGCAGCAGGCGCAGAAGCGACTGGAACACGTCCCACCCGCCGATGTCTTCGATGATGAGTTTGTATTTCGTCAGCGACCGGTTCTCGAGCGCCCCGGTCGGCTCGTCCACGCCCAGCCATTTGTCAGAAAGGAACCCGCCCGCGACAGTGCCGTAGCACAAGAGGTTGATGTTTTTGGCGGCACAGAAATCGACTATGCGTTTCCGCGGGCGGCGGTCGATCAACGAGTACTGAAGCTGGATCGAAGTCATGTCGAACCCGGCCCCGTCCAGCGCGATCATGCAGTCCGTGTTGTAGTTCGTCGTCCCCAGCCGGTCGATCTTGCCCGCCGCCTGCATCTCGGACAGCCACGAGGCCACTTCGAGGTAACGCGGCACCCCCAGATCCCACCAGTGAAACTGGACGAGGTCGAGCCGTTCGGCATCCAGCCGCTTGAGCGAGCGGTCGATGGTCGCCTCCACGTCCCGTTTCTGGATGGTTGCGAGCTTGTCGAGGTCCGGCACGCATTTGGTATGGACCTTGAGCCTGTCCAGCAGGTCGGTCCGCCCGTTCGCCTTGGCATCGCGCCGAAACGCGCCGATCAGGTCTTCGACGCCCGTATAGATGTCGGCGCAATCGAAGGCGGTGATCCCGGCCTCCATGTAGGCATACATCTCGCGCACGGCCTGAGCCTCGTCGATCTTCCCGTGGCCGCCTGCAAGGTGCCAGCCGCCTTTGATGATGCGGCTGATGGCATATCCATCGCCCATCGTCGCGCGTTCCATGTCACTCATGTTCACTCCTCGGTCTTTGTCAGCGGCACGGCGGTCGTCGCGGCGTGGCTGAATGTGCGTTTTCCGATCCGGGTGATGCGCAGCCGGGTCGGGCAATTCGGGTCGGGACAGGCACAGGCGGCATCCGTGCTCATCCAGTCGTTCGGGTGGGTGTCGCGTTGCTTGGCGGCGAGCAGCGGCAGAACGGCGGACAGGGAATAGATCGAGAACCCCTGCCCCTCCGGCAGATGCAGCATCTCGCCGCGCAGTTCGAAATAGTCGCCTTCCTGCCCGCAATAGATCTTGCCGGGGCCGGAGCGGATGACTTCCACGCGCAGGTCGTAAAGCTCGAAAGTGTCGTCCGTCATGTGGTCTCCTCCGTCAGTCCATCGGCACGGTCAGCGGCGGCGGCTTTCGGGTCGCGACGGGCGGCATCGCCATAGCCCGCGCCCCCCGCCGTCTCGACCCGCACACGGTCGCCGGGTTCGACGCGGGTGCGCCATGTGCCGATGCGCCTCTCGCGGTCCGTGCCGAGGAAATAGGTGAAACGGGTCGGCTCCGGCTCGCCCCCGCCGTTCAGCCCCCAAGGCCGGGTGAGCGTCTTTTTGGCGATCGACAGGAACTCGCCCGGCGCGGTGAAGGTGATGTCGCGGGTGATCCCCGGCCCGCCGCGATATTCGCCGTTCCCGAAGCTGCCCGCCCTGAGTTCCAGCCGTTCGACGCGCATGGCGGTGCGCGTCTCCATGATCTCGACAGGCGTGTTGCGCACGACGGTCTGGGTCAGGTGACTGCCCGCCACCTTGCCGTCATGGGTCGCCGTCGCGCCCCAACCGACGCCTTCGTTGTTGGACAGCGCGAACGGCTGGCCGGTGTCCGGGTGCGTCCCGATCATCATGAACCCCGGCACGTCGCCGCCGGACGAGGCCTGAACGCGGTCCGGCATCCCTTTGGCAAGCGCGGCATAGATCAGTTCCAGCGCGACCAGCCCGGTCCACTGGGTATAGGTCGGCGCGGGGTATTCGGCGTGAAAGATCGTGCCAGGCTCGGCGATCACCTCGAGCGGACGCATGTGGCCCGCGTTCGTCGGCATCCCCGGCGAGGTGAGCGCCTTGAACGCCACCTTGGCGGTGGCCATCGTGGACCCGAGCGGCAGGTTCACGGGGCCTTTGGCGGTCGGCGCGGAGCCGGAGAAATCCATGGTCATGCGACCGTTCCGGTGCGTGACGCGAACCTTCATCAGGATCGGGTCGTCGGTGATCCCGTCGCCCTCCATCCAGTCCTCAGCCTCCCACTCACCTTCCGGCAGATCGGCAAGCGCCCGGCGCGCCACGTCTTCACCGTAGGCGATGAGTTTGGCGATCCCGGCTTCGACCCGGTCCACGCCGAAGCTTTCGACCAAAGCCACAAGCCGCCGCTCGCCCACCTTCAACGCGCCAAGCTGCGCTTCGATGTCGCCCAGGAGAACGTCGGGCATCCGGCTGTTGAAGCGGATCAGCTCGAACAATTCCCGGTCAGGAACGCCGCCCTTGACCAGTTTCAGCCCCGGAAGGATCAGCCCCTCTTGGTGCATGTCGGTCGAGTCGAGCACATAGCCCGCGTCCTTGGCCCCCATGTCGATCCAGTGCGCCCGCACGCAGAGATAGGCGAAGGGCGCCTCCCGGCCCGACACAAAGACCGGCGCGATCAGGCTGACGTCCGAGACGTGGGCGGCGTTCCAGTAGGGGTAATTCGCGACCACGACGTCGCCGGGATTCAGGGTGTCCGCGCCCACGTGGCGAATGACGGTCGGAACGGCGAAGTCGTTCGCGCCCAGAAACCGCGCCAGCCCCGGCGCTTCCGCGATCAGGTCGAGGTTCGCATCATAGACGCTGATCCCGAAGTCGAGCACCTCGTAGATCACTGGCGAGAACGCGGTGCGCTTGAGCGTCGTGCGCATCTCCTCGGCGACCGAGCCAAGGCGGGCGCGCAGGATTTCCACCTCGGCCCCGTCGATATCACGGGCGGGATCAGGCATCCGGCTCATACCCGTAGTCGCGTTTGGCCGCCGCAAGGGTCACGTAGCCCTCGGCAATGTCCGCCGCGATGGCCTCGCGTGATCGGCCAGCGGGGTCGCCATGCCCGCCGCCGCCCGCCGACATGACCCGGATGCGGTCGCCCGCCTTGACCGGCGTGCGCTGGGTGGATACGTCGCGTTCGAGGTCGGTGCCGGGGAACAGCGTCACGCGGTTGGCCGCTGGTTGCAGACCACCGTTCAGCGCCCATGGCGGGCTTTTCGTTTTCTTCACCACGGTCAGGAATTCGCCGTCATCCAGGAACCGGATGACCCGCGTGACGCCAGCGCCGCCGCGATGCGTCCCGGCCCCGCCGCTGTCGGGGGTCAGTTCCACCCGCTCCATGAGCATGGTGGTCTTGGTCTCCATCACCTCGAGCGGCGTCGTGCGCACGATGGCCTCGGACAGGTGCAGAAGCCCGCTTGCCCCATCGTGATCGGGACTGGCGCCCCAACCGCAGGCCTCGTTGTTCGAGATCGCGAACATCTGGCCCGTGTCCGGGTGCGTGCCGATCATCATGAAGCCGGGCACATCGCCGCCGGACGAGGCGGCCAGCCGATCCGGGATCGCCTGCGCAATGGCCTTGAACACAAGCTCCAGCGCCACGATCCCGGTCCAGAGCGTATAGGTCGGCGCGGGGTATTTCGCGTGGAACAACGTCCCTTCCTCGGCCTTGACCTTGAGCGCGCGCATCTGGCCCGCGTTCGAGACGTGGTGCGGCGTGGTCAGCGATTTGAACACCGTCTTGCAGATTGCCTGTGTCGCGCCGAAGGGCATGTTGATCGGCCCCTTGGCCGCGCCCGACGAGCCGTCGAAGTCGATCGTGAAATCGTCGTCGGTGATCGTGACCGTGACCTTCATCGGGACCGGATCGTCCCCGATCCCGTCGTCGTCCAGAATGTCCTCGGCGCTCCAGCTTCCCTTGGGCAGCGATTTCAGCGCCTCCGCCGTCATCGTCTCGCCGTGGGTCTGGATCGCGGCAATCGCGGCTTCCAGATCGGCGCGCCCGAATTTCTTGAGGATCTCGTGCAGCCGCCGCTCGCCCGTTCGCAGCGCCGCAACTTGGGCGTTCAGGTCGCCAAGCACATGTTCGGGCATCCGGCTGTTGAACTTGATAAGCTCGATGATCTCCTGCACGGGCTTGCCGTCCGAGAAGACCTTGGTGCCGGGGAACACCAGCCCCTCCTGATGCATGTCGGTGGAATCCAGCACGTATCCGGGGTCTTTTGCCCCAAGGTCCATCCAGTGCGCCCGGATCAGCATGACGGAAAACAGCTTGCCATGCTCGTCGAACACTGGGGCCATGAGCGTTGCATCCGCCGCGTGCGCCCCGTTCCAGTAGGGGTAGTTCGAGATCAGGACATCGCCCTCTTTCAGGTTCTCGCGCCCGTAGTAGTCCAGCACCCGGCGAACCGCGTAATCGTTCGCGCCAAGGAAGAACGTCAGCCCCGGCGCTTCCGCGATCAGGTCGAGCTTGTCGTCATAGACACTGATCCCGAAGTCCAGCACCTCGTAGATCACCGGGTTGAAGCTGGTGCGCACAAGCGTGGCCTTCATCTCGTTCGCCGCAGCCGAAAGGTAGCTTTGGACGATCTCGGTGAAAGCGCCGTCTACCGTGGTCATGCCGCGTCTCCTTCCTGCGTGATGACGAGGTGGCCGTAGGCGTTCACCTCGACCGCCTGATCCGAGTGGATGACGGTGACGGAGGTGCCTTCGTCCACCAGCGCGGGGCCGTGGAAGGCCGCGAAGGCCGGGAGCGTGTCGCGCGCGTAGACCGCGAAATCGACCATTTCGCGCCGGGCGAAGCAGTAGGCCGGGCGCGTGGCGGTCGGGGCGGGCATCGCGGGGGACGTCGCGGGCGCGTCGGCCTTGACCATCGTCGGCTTGCGGGTCCGCCCGATCCCGCGCACGCGGGTCGTCAGCACCTGCACCGGGCTTTCCATCGCGTGACCGTAGAGTGCGCGGTGGGCGTCCGCGAAACGGGCGGTCAGGTCGGCCTCGTCCAGCGTGGCCCCGACCGTGAGGGTCAGCGCGTGTTCTTGGCCCAGATAGCGAAGCTCCAGTTGACGCTCCATCAGCGCGTCGCCCGCGCCCACGCCCTGCGCTTCGAGCGAGGCTGCGGCTTCCGCCTCCATCCCTTTGAACTTATCGGCAACGGTGGACAGGTCGCCCTGCCCCAGCACGGTCAGGTCGGTCTGGGCGAAATCGTCGACAATGTCTGCCCCCAGCATCCCCCACGCCGAGAAGCCCGACGGGAGCAGTGGCACGATGCATTCGGCCAGCCCCATCTCACGCGCGACGAGCGGCGCGATGAGCGGGCCAGCCCCGCCGAAGGCCAGCAGCGAGAAATCGGCGGGGTCGCGGCCCCGTTCCACGGTCAACTGCCGCACGGCACCGATGTTCTTGGCGACCATCACGTCATAGATCCGCGCGGCGGCCTGCGTTTCGTCCAGCCCCAGAGGCCCGGCAATCTGCGCTTCGATTCCCGCACGCGCGCCGTCTGCGTCAAGGGTCATGCGGCCACCCAGAAAGCTCTCGGGGTCCATGTAGCCCAGCACCAGCGCCGCGTCGGTCACGGTCGGCTCGGTCCCGCCGCGCCGGTAGCAGATCGGCCCCGGAACGGCGGAGGCGGACCGCGGCCCGACTTTGAGCAGCCCCGCCTCCATCGCGGCGATCGATCCGCCGCCCGCGCCGATGGTGCGGATGTCGTAGGTCGGAATGAGAAGCGGCAGGTTCTCAAGCGCGGCCTCATGCGCGACCTGCGGCACGGTGCCTTCGATCAGGCAGACGTCGAGCGATGTGCCGCCCACGTCGAAGGTCACGAGGTCGGGCCGCTCAAGGATTTCCGCGATCAGCGCGCCGCCGACCAGCCCGCCCGCCGGGCCGGACAGCACCGTCTGCGTGGGCGAGGTTTTGGCGGCCTGCGCCGACATCGCCCCGCCGCCGGAACGCATGATGGCGAACCGACCCTTGAAGTCGCGCGAGGTGAGCGCCGCGCGCAGTTCGTCGATGTAGCGTTCGAAAATCGGGCGGATATAGGCGTCGAGCACGGTTGTGGACGTGCGCTCATATTCCCGGTGCTCACGGGTTATGTCGGACGAGACCGAGACCTTCACCTGCGGATAGAGCGCCCGGATGATTTCGGCGGCCCGCTGTTCATGCGCCGGGTTACGGAAGGAAAAGAGATAGGCGACCGCGATAGCCTCGACCCCGTGATCCTCGACCAGAAGCCGTGCAGCTTCGAGCACGCCATCCTCGTCCAAGGGCGTGATCTCGCGCCCCTTGTAGTCGAGCCGCCCGACCACGCCCGCGATCCGGCGACGCGGGACAAGGCTTTCGGGCCGCTGGTATTGGAAGTCGTACATATGCGCGTCCGGCACGTTGCCCCGGCCCACGAGGAAGATGTCGCGGAACCCGTCGTTCGTGATGATCCCGGTCTTGGCCCCGCGCCGCTCCAGCACGGCGTTCAGGCCCAGCGTGGTGCCGTGGATGAACATCGACACGTCGGACAGGCTTTCGCGCAGGCGGCCCACGGCGTCCAGCACGCCCTCGGCGGGGGCGGCGGGCGTGGTCGGGGCTTTCTCGAACCGGAAGGCACCCGTGGCCATGTCCAGTTCGACCGCGTCCACGAAGGTGCCGCCGATATCGACGGCGATCCGGTAGTCAGTGCTCATGCGTCTTCCTTTGGTCTATCGGCAAGATGCGGCGCGGCATCCAGCAGCGCCCGCGTCTTGGGGGATTTCGGATCGGTGAAAATCTGTTCGGTCGGGCCGTCCTCGACGATGCGACCGGCGTCGACCACGACCACCCGGTCGCAAAGCGCGCGCACGGTGGCGAGGTCATGGGACACCATCACATAGGCTCGGTCCCGCCGTTCGGTCAGGCGTCGGATAAGCGTCAGGATCTGGGCCTGCACGGTGACGTCGAGCGCCGATGTCGGCTCGTCCAGCACCACGAGGTCCGGGTCGATAGCGAGTGCACGGGCCAGACCCACCCGCTGCGCCTGCCCCCCGGACAACTCGTGCGGCAGGCGGGTGCGGAAGGTCGGGTCCAGCCCCACCTCGGTCAGTGCCCTGTCGATCAGTGCAGACCGCCGCGCGGCGTCGCGTTCGACAAGGCGCAGGGGGTCGGAGACGATATCCTCGACGCTCATACGGGGATTGAGCGCATCCAGCGGGTCTTGATAGACCATCTGCATATGCCGGCGCAGGCCACGTTTCCGCCCGAAGGACAGCCGCGCGATGTCGGTGCCGCGAAAGTCGACGCGGCCCGTGGTCGGCTTCAGCATCCCCATGATCGTGCGCGACAGGGTCGATTTGCCTGAACCGCTCTCGCCCACGATGGCGATGGTGTCGCCCTTGCGGATTTCAAGGTTCACGCCAGCCAGCGCCGGTTTGCGATTGCGCCCGAACCGGCCCTGATAGGTCACGCCGACATCGGACAGAACCATCAGGGTTTCACCGCGCTTTTCGTCCGTCACGGCACGTTTCCGGCGGATGTCCGGCACCGCGTCGATCAGACGGCGGGTGTAGTCGCTTTTCGGGGCATGGATCACCGCCCGCGTGGGGCCATCCTCGACGATCCGCCCCGCTTCGATCACCACAAGCCGGTCGCAGACCTTCGACAGCGCCGCGATGTCGTGGGAGATGATGAGAACCCCGCGCCCATCCCGTGCCTGCGCTGCGATCAGATCAAGGATTTCTCCGGTCAGAGTGACGTCCAGCCCCGTGGTCGGCTCGTCCGCGATCAGCACGCGCGGCGAACAGGCGAGCGCGAGCGCGATCATCACGCGCTGGCACATGCCGCCGGACATTTCGTGCGGGAAGCGGTCGATCTGGCGCTCAGGCTCACGCAGGCCGACGGCCTTGAACGCCTCAACTGCTCGGGCGCGCAGGTCACCGCCGGGCGCATGGGCGCGAAAGCGGTCAGCCATCTGCTTGCCCACGGTGCGCGTGGGGCTGAGGGCCGAGCGCGGCGATTGGAAGCAAAGCGCCACGTCGCCGCCGCGAAAGGCTTGCAGGTCCGGCCCGGCGAGCGTGGCCACGTCCCGCCCGTCCAGTTCGATCCCGCCGGTCATCCGCGCGGCCCCCGGCAGCATATGCGTCACCGCCCGCGCGATCATCGACTTGCCCCCGCCGCTTTCACCGACGATGCCGACGACCTCGTTCTGCGCCAGCGACAGGGACACGCCGCGCAGCGCCTCCACCTCGGCCTCGGCTGTCGGGATGGTCACGGCGAGGTCGCGGATGTCCAGAAGGGCGCTCATCGCTTCACCCCCTTCTCCTGAAGGCCCTCGCCCACGAGGTTGAAGCCCAGCACGGTGATGAACAGCGCAATGCCGGGGAAGGTCGCTGTCCACCAGCGCCCGCCCACGATGTCCGCCGCGCCGGCTGAAATCATCGCGCCCCATTCGGCCCCCGGCACGGGAACGCCGAGACCGACGAAGGACAGCGAGGCCAGCATCAGGATCGCCCAACCACAGTTGAGCGGCGCGATGACGAGGATCGGGGTCAGCGCGTTCGGCAGGAGGTGCCGAAACAGCATCGAGATATGCGAATTGCCGGCCGCCTCGGCGGCTTCAACGAAGGTGCGGCTCCGCAAAGACAGCACCTCGGCCCGGATCAGGCGGGCATAGGGCGGCGCGTTGATGAAGCCGATGGTCAGGATCAGGTTGATCATCGAATTGCCAAGGATCGCGGCGACCGCGAGGGCGAGGATGAAGACCGGGAACGCCTGAAACATGTCGAGCACGCGCATCCCGACGTGATCGACCCAGCCGCCCGCATAGCCGAAAATCAGGCCGACGAGCGTGCCGAGCGTCACGGCGATGGCGACGGCGGCGATCGCCACGCCAAGGTCGATGCGCGCGCCGTGCAGGATTCGGCTCAGAACGTCCATGCCGTTGGCATCAGTGCCGAGCCAATGGCCGGGCATCGGGCCTTCGAGGAAATACATCATGTCCATCTCCTCGGGCCCCCAGCCGGTGAGCCACGGGGCAAAGATGGCGGCGAGCGCGACCAGCGTAAGGATCGCAAGACCCGCGAGGACCATGGAGGGCAGCCGGACGATCCGGCGCGGGAGGGCGAGGATCGCGGTCACATCTTCACCCGCGGGTCGAGCGCGGCCTGAATGACATCGGCCAGCAGGAAGATGAGGACGTAAGTGGTCGCGGCGACGAGGACGAAGGCCTGAATGACCGGGTAGTCGCGCACCTGCATGCCGCGCAGTGCCCATTGCCCTAGGCCCTGCCACGAGAAGACGTATTCGATCAGGACCGACCCGCCCAGAAGGTTGCCGAAGACGATCGCCGACAGCGCGGGCAGCCGCGTCAGCGTCTGGCGCATCAGGTAGCGTTGGCGCAGCACGCGCGGGGCAAGCCCGTGGGCAGCGGCGCAGCGGTAATTGTCGCTCGCCAGCACTTCGAGCGCCGAGGCGCGGACCGAACGCAGAAGCGGCGCGGTCACTGTGATCGCCAGCGTCGCGACCGGGAGCATCAAGTGATGCAGGGCCGACAGGAACGCCTTGCCGTTCCCGGCGATCAGCGTGTCGATCAGGATGAAACCGGTGTGCGTGGGCACGGCGAGGTTCATGTCCACCCGGCCAGAGGGCGGCGGGGCGACGTGCAGCCCTTGGTAGAAGAGCAGGATGAGCATGAGGCCGAGCCAGAACTCCGGCACGGAGTTGCCGAAGAGCGCGGCGAAGCGCAGCACCTTGTCGGGCAGTTTGTGCCAGTGCCGCGCCGCCGCCACGCCGCCGATCACGGCGAGCACCAGCGCCACTGCCATGGAGTAGATCAAAAGCTCAAGCGTCAGCGGGATACGCTGCGCCAGATCGGCGGAGATCGAGCGGTTCGTCGTGATCGACGTCCCGAAATCCCCCGTCAGAGCGCCGCCGACGTAGCTGAGGTATTGCGTGAGGATCGGCTGGTCCAAACCCAGCCGTTCACGCGCCGCCGCGATGTCCGCTTCGGTCGCCGTTTCGGGGACGATCAGAAGCACCGGATCGCCGGGAAGCAGGCGGATCAGGAAAAAGGCGATCAGACTGACCCCGATGAGAACCGGGATCAGCAGTAGGAGCCTTTTCAGGACGTAAGCGGCGACGCGCATCGGTCTGGATCAGGCCGTCAGGTAACGCAGGCGGAACAGGCCATCGACAGGCTGCACCCAGCCTTCGACCCCTTCCGTCACCGGCAGCATGAAGTTCGGCTGAGCGAGGACGAGCCACGGCACGTCTTCGGCCAGCACCGATTGCGCCTCGTCAATGATGCCCATCCGCGTTTCTTCGTCCAGAACACCGGCCAGCGAGCCGAGCAGTTCGGCAATCTTCTCGCTGTTGTAGTTGGCGTAGTTGAGGAAGCCCGTCGGGCTGAGCGCGGTGGCGCCGAGGTATTCGAAGTCGTTGACCCAGAACTGTCCTGCGGCGACCTGAAGCGGCGCGGATTTCTCCTGACGGCGCGTCTGCATCGTGGCCGGATCGACGTTCTCGATGTTCAGCGTGACGCCGACCTGACCGAAGGCGTTCTGAAGCAGGACCGCGATCCGCTCGGCTTCGGTGTCGCCGGACACGATGACGATCGAAGTTTCGAACCCGTCCGGGAAACCTGCTTCGGCCAGTTCGGATTTTGCCGCTTCAAAGTCGGTGTCGAAGGGGTAGCCCGCTTCCGAGTAACCCGGCATTTCGAGCGGCAGAACGCTTTTCACGCGGCGCGCCTCGTCGAAATAGACCGACTTGATGAGCGCATCGTAGGGCACCGCTTTTGCCATCGCCTTGCGCACCGCCGGGTTGTCGAAGGGCGCGATGGTGGTGTTCATCGGCACGAAGACCAGCTGGTTGTTCGGAGCCGACAGAAGCTTGACTCCCTCGGCTTCGGACATGTCCATCACGTCGCGCAGCGGCAGCGCGAGCGCCACGTCCACATCGCCGTTTTGAAGCAGCAGACGGCGGTTGGCGGCGGACGGGATGACCTGCAACCGGATGGTCTTCACGCCCGGTGCTTCGCCCGGGAATTCCGGGTTGGCTTCCAGCACGATTTCCTCACCCGGACGATATTCGGTCACGTTATAGGCGCCGCCGTCGATCGGGTTCACGTTGGCCCATTCCTTGGCCCACGGGTCTTCGTCCGTCGCGTGGGATTTCAGAAGCTCGCTGTCATAGACGTAAAGCGAGATGATCTGGATCTGCGTCGACATGGCCGAGGCGGTGCCTTGGGTGAATTCGACGGTGTAGTCGTCGACGACTTTCACCTGATCCGGCTCGGTCAGACCGAGAATGCGGTAGATACCGGCGACGTTGGCCTGTGCGGCGAAGGCGCGGTCCTTGGACCATTTCACATCCGCAGCGGTCAGTTCATTGCCCGAGGGGAACTTGATCCCCTGCTTGAGTTTGAGCGTCCAGACCGTCCCGTCTTCGTTCGGCTCGAAGCTTTCGGCATAAAGCGGCAGAACGCCTTCGGTTTCAAAGACCTGCCCCCCTTCCAGATCCATGACCGGGTAGTCGATCATGTAAGGATAGGTGTTCTTCATCACGGCGAGGCCGATGGTGTCGAAGGCCAGAAAATCTTGATCCCAACCGCCAAGGTCGGCCGGAATCGCGACCGTCAGTGTATCGGCGCCTTGCGCGAAGGCACGGCCCGCGGGCAGCGTCAGGACGAGCCCCATCCCTGCCCCGAGTTGAAGGAAGGTGCGCCGGTTCAGGCCGCCGGGCGCCGAAGTGTCGTGTCGTGTCTCAGTCATGTCAGTTTACCTCTCTGGGTGAAAAGAATGTCGCCTTGGGGCGATCTGTTATTGCTCTACCCCCCGCTCCCGGTGTCACCGAGACCATGGGTCAATAGGAGGTCCATCGCCTGCCCGATGTCGGCGACGATCGCCGCTTCGGCGGCGTCCGCGTCGCGGGCGCGAAGGGCCTCGACGATTTCGCGATGATACTTGTCTCCCGCCCCGATCTTGCCGCCCGCCAGTTGCCCGGCTCGCGGCAGATAGGGACCGAACTGAAGCCAGAGGCTCCCGATCAGGGGCAGCAGCACCTGACTTTGCGACGCCGCATAGATGGCGAAATGGAACCGCTGGTTTCTTGACGCATCGGGCGATCCGGCCCCGTCGGAGGTTTCCGCCAGAATGGCCTCGATCTGGGCGAGTTCGTGGGGTTTCCAGCGTTCGGCGGCCAGACGCGCGGCGAGTCCTTCGACACCTTCCCGAATGGTTTTCAGATCATGCAGTTTGGCGTGGTTGAGCCGAGGAACGGCCACGGAGCGGTTGCCGTTCGCGACCTCGAGCGCGCGTTCGGCGACAAGCTGGCGCAGGGCGTCGCGCACGGGCATCGGACTGACGTCCAGTTGCTCGGCCAGCTTGCGGTGTGTCAGGATTTCGCCCGGCGCAAGCTCGCCCCGCATCAGGCGGGTTCTGAGGTCACGGACGATCCGTTCGTTGACCGGCCCCGGACCGGATAGTTTGGCCTCGGATGTCGTCTGATCGTCCATCACCGCAACCTCCGCCTGACGGCATCTATGGCATCGAGCATCGACCGCCCCAGATCGGCACATCGCGCTGGGCTCCAACCCATTTCCGGGTCGGGGTCGCGATGGGTGTCCTTGAACGGCATTTCCAGAAGGATCGACAGGCAGTCGAATTCCTCGGCAATCGCGTTCCACGCCATGCGCAGATCGGCGGTTTCCGGTGCGCCGCCCGGATAAGGGTCATCCATGCTGTAAGCCGGGCAGGACCGCTCCAGTGCCTGCCCGAAGTCTTTGAACAACGTATCGAGGCGCGACGAGCGCGACGGAATCTCAAGGGGACCGCCAAGGAAGACATAGGGCAATTCTTCGTCCCCATGGGCGTCGAGGCAGAAATCCACCCCTTCCGCACGCATCCGGGTCTGGATCATCGCGACCTCGGGCGCGGTTTCGGGATCGGTCCCGTCCCACGCCCGGTTCAGGTTCATGCCGCGCGCGTTCAGCCGGGTGTTGCCCATGGCACAGCCGTCCGGGTTCACGGTCGGTACGACGAAGATGTCGAGGGCGTCGCACAGCGCGCGGCCCAAAGCGTCGGACGGATCCAGAAGCCGGGCAAGCAGCCCTTCGACGAAGAAGCCCGCCATCGTTTCCGAGGGGTGCTGGCGGCCCATGATCCAGACCTTCGGCTTGCCCGGCCCTGGCGTTCCGATCCGAAGCAGGTCGAGATCGCGGCCCTGCGGCGTCACGCCAAGGCGTTCGAGCCGACATCGCGCATCCGAGACCGCAGCCGCGACCATCGCGTCGTGCCGGTCCATCGGGAATGGCGGGTAATAGGCGACCCAGACCGTATCCGCGACGGCGGGGGTCTTGATGGTAAAGACGCCGTCCGCATAATCCGCATCGCATCGGGTCCAGTCGCGCCGGTTCGCGGAGACGAATGGCCGATACCCGGTCCAGCAGTCCGGCACCTCGTCCCGCCCGGCAAGGCGCGACAAGTCCGATGCGTTCTCGATCACGACCCGAAGCTCACGCCCGGCTGCGCCCGATATGCGGAAATAGAACCAGTTCATGTCCGACCCGGCCGCATCGGCGCGCAGACGGATGCGCAGGGTCTCGCCGCTCACGCGGACGGGAAGCGCGCTGCCGCCCTCGAAACCCGTGGAAAGTGTGAGCGTCCCCTGTGACATGATTCCCCAAACTGCGATCTCATTTTATGTAATGCGATCACGGTTTGATGCGTCAAACGGTTTTTCCCCTCCGTCACCGGGGGAATGCCCTCGGCCAAGCACAAGACGCACGACGACGGAACGCGGTGCATGCCATGCACGCAGGCCTGCGTAAAATCGCGGCATTTCGAGAAGTTTCGGGCCGTGGGGCGCCCGCGAACGGGCGTCGCGTCGGTTGCGTCAATCCGTGAAAAGCTGTGCGCTGTCCGAGATTTCCGCAAAGCTCTGCGCCACCGACCTGAGGCCTGCGACATGGCCGTCGACCGTGGGCGCGGACACCAGATCGTGCGGCATCCACGTCGCGAAATCGCGCCCCATTGCGGAACGGATCGTGCTTTCACAACAGATATTGGTGGCGGTCCCGACGACGACCACGCCGTCGACCCCGCTGTCGCGCAAACGCTCGTCCAGGCCGGTCTTCAGAAACGCGTCGAAGCGCGGTTTGTCGACGATCCAATCCGCTGACTGCACGGTCATGCGCGGATCGAGGTCTTGCGACTCGCTGCCCGGCAACAGGGCCTCGACCGCCGGGCCGCGGTTCTGCGGCCCCACGAAATGATCGAGGTAGGTCGACCAATAGTCGTCCGCACCGATCGGTCCCGTCATGGTCCGAAGCCAGACGATCTTCGCCCCGCGGTCCCGCGCACGCGTCGCGAAGTCGTTCACCTGAAGGAAAAAGCCGTCGTCCTGTCCGGGAAGCAACCGATAGAAGGGCTCGGTCGGCACCGTCCAGCACCTTTGCATGTTGCAGACGAGCACCGCCGTGCTGTCCCAGTTCGGGGCTCCATAAACACGTGCGCCATCGCGGCGGTAAGTCGCCTGTGCGAGGATGTCTTCGATGTCTTTCATCCGTGTTTCCGTTTTCATAGGCAGGGCGACCTGCCGTTTCCCTTGGTTCCGCCGCAGCCTGAAGCCGAAGTGAACTTTGACCAAGACCCCTCCGCCCGGCCGCGGCCACGGCGTGTTCATCGCCCTGTATAGGGCGCAAAGACAGAGCCACTCAATCCGGGCCGTGACGCGGACGGTGTGAAACAGGCGCGCGGGATCGAAGCGTCGGTCGGGTCCGGCGCAGACGCAATCCGGCGACCCAACCTCTCCACTTAAAGTTTCCTGACGCCCGTTCCGGGACGTGCAGCCGAGGAAAGATGTGTTGACATCACAACCCGAAATCGACAAGGTGCACTTGTTGACATCGCAACAGATCGCTAGTCTCGAGTCGAACTGGTCACGAGATGCGATACGATGTCGGGCCAAGAGGGAGGATACCATGGCACAGAAAGATACGGGGCAGTCGCTTTCCGACCTGCTCGAAACCATTCCCAACGTCACCGATCATCTGTTTCGCAATGCGCCCAAGGCGGCGATGACGATCTACAGCCAGATGATGCCGGGCGACGGCGTGCGGCCCGAATTCACCACGTGGCGCGACGAACAATGGGCATGGCGCAACACCATCGCGGTGCACGACCAGAGCTACCACATGAACTCGACCCATGTGCGCGGCCCCGATGCGCTGGCCTTCACGCAATACCTGTCGGTCAACAGCTTCAAGACCTTCGAAATCGGCGCAGCCAAGCAACTCGTCTGCTGCTCGCCCGAAGGTTACCTGATCGGTGACGCGATCCTCTACCGGATGGGCGAAGACGACTACATGGTCGTGGGCAACCCGGCGACGACCGAATGGGTCGAATACAACGCCGAAGTGCTGGATTTCGACGTGACGACCGAAAGCGACCCGATGTGGACGCTGAACAAGGCCAAGCGGCGCGAATTCTACCGTTTTCAGGTCGAAGGCCCGAAGGCGTGGGAACTGCTGGAAGAGCTGAACGGCGGCCCCCTGCCCGAAATCAAGTTCTTCAAATCCGCCGAGATCAAGCTGGGCGACTACACCGCGCGCGGTATGCGTCACTCGATGGGCGGGATGCCGGGGCTGGAGATTTCCGGGCCGTGGGACGATTACCGCGCTGTAAAGAAGCTGCTCATGACGGCGGGCGAGAAATACGGCCTGCGCATGGTCGGCTCCATCGCCTATTTCACCACAGTGATCGAAAGCGGCTGGTGGGCGGTTCCCGTATCCGCCGTCTATACCGGACAAGGCACCAAGGGTTATCGCGACTGGATGAGCGCCAAGAACGCCTCCATGCGGATGTCGCTCGGCGGGTCGCTTTATTCCGAGAACATCGAGGATTATTACCTCACACCCTATGACGTGAATTACGGCCACATCATCAAGTTCGACCATGATTTCATCGGGCGCGACGCGCTGGAGGCGATGGGGACCGAGCAGAAACGCCGCAAGGTGACGCTGGTCTGGAACGCCGAAGACGTGATGGGCGTGCAGCAGTCGATGCTCGAGGATACCGGCGAGGTGAACCCGCTTCCCATCACCATGCCCTTGGCCGCCATCGCCCGGATGCATTACGACCGCGTCGAAGACACCGAAGGTAACCTGATCGGCCTTGCGACCTATCCCGGCTACACCACCAACGAACGCGCGATGATGTCGATCGCTTCCGTTGACGTGGCCTTTGCCGAACCGGGCACCGAGGTCGTGCTGGTCTGGGGTGAGGACGGTGGCGGATCGCGCTCGGCAGGCAACATCGAACCGCATCGGCAGGTCCGCATCCGTGCGACCGTGGCCCCGAGCCCGATCTCGAAAGCGGCACAGAGCTACCGTTCCGACATCGGCATCAAGCGCGGATCGCTCGAAGAAGCGTGAGCCATGGGCTTCGGCGGCGGGAGGGCCGCCGGAGCCTTTCGTCAGGGAGGATGACATGACGCACCCAAGCGCCCGCGCGGACGAGACGCGCAAGACATGGAAAGCCGTGCTCGAGACGTATCACGAGGATCGCTCGACGCCAGTCACGCCGGAATACTGGTCGGACAAGGACACGTGGTCGCGCGACCGGATCGAAGCGGTCCAGAACGAAAAGATCGCCGCCGTCGCGCCGTTTCTCTATGAAAACAGCGCCTTCTACCGCCGCCGTTTCGACAAGCTGGGCGTGGCCCCCACGGACCTGAAAGACGGCGACAGCCTGATCGCCAACTGGCCCATCGTCACCAAGCAGGAGATGATGGAGGACGCGACCGAACATCCGCCCTACGGCACCTACACGACCTGTTCGGACGAGGACTGGGCCGACCGCGGCTGGATGCTGTTTTCGTCCTCGGGATCGACAGGTGTGCCCCGCGTGTTCCGCTACACCCATTTCGACCGCCAGTATTGGGAACAGGCCAACGCCCGCGCGCTTTATTCCGGCGGGCTGCGTCAGGGCGACAGCGCGATCCCGATGGTCGGCTTCGGCCCGCACGTGTTCGCCTGGGGCGTGCAATACACACTGGCCAAAATGGGGCTTCCCGTCGTGCCGGGTGGCGGTGTGGACGGCCACGCGCGCGCGTCTTTCATCGACCGCTTCAAACCCACCGTCCTCGTCTGCACCCCGTCCTACGCGCTGTATCTGGGCCGCGTGATGCAGGACATGGGGATGGACCCGGCGGCCACGTCGATCAAATGGATGGTCACGGGGGGCGAGCCGTTCTCAGGCGTTTCCGGCACGCTCGAACGGCTGCAAGACCTGTGGGCGGCCAAAGCGGTGGAATTCTACGGCTGCACCGAAGCCTCCCCCCATTGCGGCGGCTACTCCTGCCCCGAATATCAGGAAGGCGACGAGCCGTTCATTCACTTCATGGAAGACATCCAGCTTTGGGAAACCGTCGATGCCGATACCCTCAGCCCCGTGGCCGACGGCGAGCGCGGGCTGACGGTCTGTACCAACCTCAACTCGGAAAGCTCCGCACAGCTTCGCTTCCTCGTGGGCGACTATACCCGCCTCAGCCGTGAACCCTGTGCCTGTGGCCGCAATCACGTTCGCGGGCTGGGGTGCATGACCGGCCGTTCCGACGACCTCATCAACCTGCGCGGCATCAAGTTCTTCCCGGTGCAGATCGAAGAGGCGGTGCGCGCCGTTCCCGGCACCGGCGACGAGTTCCAGATCCGGCTGACGACGCAGGACGACGGCCTCGACGTCATGCGCGTGCTGGTCGAACACGAAAGCGACGTGGCCGACCGTGTGGCCAAGGAAATCCGCTCGCGTTGCGAAATCCGCTGCGCGGTCGAGGTGGTGACGCCGAACACTCTGCCGAAATCCGAAATGAAGGCGAAACGCGTCTTCGACGAAAGGAACAAATGATGCTGTCGAACACCCTCAAGCGCCGCGTGGAATGGGGCGATTGCGACCCGGCGGGCATCGTGTTCAACCCGCAGTTCTTCCGCTGGTTCGACCACGGCACCTCGATGCTCTACGAAGCCGCAGGGTGGCCCAAGCAGGAGATGCTGGCGAAATTCGGCGCGGCGGGCTGCCCCCTCGTCGACACCCGTGCGACGTTCAAGGCACCGTGCAGCTACGGCGACGATATCGAGATCACGACGGAAGTGGCCGAAGTGAAGGACCGCAGCTTCGACATTCGTCATACGCTCACGAAGAACGGCAAGGTCTGCGTCGAAGGGGTCGAAACCCGCGTCTGGACCGTGAAAGACCCGGATCGCGGCCTGAAATCGGCGCCGATCCCCGAAGAGCTCGTCCAGCGTTTCCGCGCGGAGTGAGACCGGAAGGCGGGGCAGTCCCCGCCGTGCAACCTAGAGGTCGTCGACGTTGCGCCGCATGATGCGGATCACGCGCAGGAAAGCCTCCAGATCGTCCGGGTCCACGCCCGCGATCAGCTTGCGCTCACGTTCCAGCGCGGCGGCGAGGATCGTGTCGTGGATCTCGTACCCTGCCTCGCTCAACGTCCATTTCCGGCGGCGCGGATCGTTCTCGAACGTCTCGAAAGTGACCATACCGACCTCGGCCAGCTTGGCGAGCGACCGGCTCGTCGCGCCCTTGTCGAGCGACACGACCGAGCAGATGCGGGAGGCCGGAATGCCCGGTTCGATGGCGAGCATCGAGATCACGCGCCAATCGACGATACCGATCCCGTAGTCGCGCAGGTATTGGGCCGACGCGCCCGACGACAGCGCGTTGTTCACCGACGACAGGAAGTAGGGAATGTAGGTGTTGATGTCGATGACGCGATGACCGGCCTTGCCCAGCCGCGTCGGGCTGGAAATCCGTGCTTCCGGGCAGCGGCCCGCTCCGTCTTTGGATTTGTCGTCTTTCGCCATGCACCGGCCCCGCGTAGATCGTCACCTCGAACTGTCCAATGGAGGGCCGACTGTCAAGGGCGACAGGTTCAGTCCGCCAGCATCCCGACCCCGACGTGGCGTTCGACCCGTGCGGGATCAGCCCTGAGCGCCTCGGCGGTCGCATCCTCGACCACCGCGCCCGCGTCGAGGATCACGACACGTTCCGCGAAGTCCAGCGCCAGTTCCGTGTGCTGTTCGACCAGTAGAACGGTATGTGTGCCGTCCGCCGCAATCCGTTCGAACGTCTCCATGAGCATGTCGCAGATCACCGGGGCCAGCCCTTCGAGCGGCTCGTCCAGCATCAACAGGCGCGGTTGACCGAGTAGCGTGCGCGCGATGGCGAGCATCTGCTGCTCGCCGCCGGACAACTGGGCGCCGCCGTTTGTGCGGCGTTCCGCGAGACGCGGAAACATCTCATACGCCTCGTCGATCCGTGCATCGCCACGCAGGCCCGCGAGCAGGTTTTCTTCCACCGTCAGCGAGGGGAAGATGTCGCGGGTCTGGGGCACAAGGCCAAGACCGGCCCCCACCCGTTTGTGCGGCGCAAGGGTCGAGACATCGACGCCCGCCGACATGACCCGGCCCGCGTGCAGCCGGGTCAGGCCCATGACGGTGGACAGGAGCGTGGTTTTTCCCACGCCGTTGCGGCCGATGATCGCCACCCGCTCGCCCTGCCCAACCGTCAGGTCGATCCCGTGCAACACGGTGGTATCGCCATACCCTGAAACGACGCCTTCGAGCTTGAGAACCGGATCAGCCATGATGCGCCCCCAGATACAGATCGCGCACCCGCTGGTCCGCTGCGATGTCTTCCGGCGCGCCCTGTGTCAGGATGCGCCCGTTCACCAGAACAATGATCGACCGCGCGACGCGGAACACCAGCTTCATGTCATGTTCGATGATGAGCACGGCGAGGTCGTCGGGCAGCCGTTCGATCGCATCCGTGATCAGGTGGCTGTCGGACGACGGAACCCCGGCCGCCGGCTCGTCCAAGATCAGGACGCGTGGCTTGAGCATCAGGGTCATCGCCATTTCCACCAACCGCTGCTGGCCATAGGCAAGGTCGGAGACGCGCTTGTCGCCCAAGGGTGCGAGCCGGAAGGCCGCGAGTTGCGCGGCGATCTCGTCCTCGACATCGGCCCAGCTGTCGGCGCGCCGGAACCACGCCCGCGCCCGCCCGTCGCGTTCCTGCGCGGCAAGGCGAAGGTTGTCGCGCACCGTGAGGTCGCGAAACAGCGTGGTGATCTGGAACGTCTTGGCGATGCCCGCCCGCACCCGCTCGGCCTCGCCCATCGGGCGGATGTCGCGTCCGTCCAGCGTGATCTCGCCCGCGCTGGGGGTCAGCTTGCCCGTGATGAGGCTGGAAAAGGTCGTCTTGCCCGCCCCGTTCGGTCCGATCAGCGCGACACGCGCGCCGGATGGCAGGTCGACGTTGATGTCGTCGGCGACCACGATCCCGCCGAACCGTTTCTGAAGCCCGCGCACCTGAAGTCCGGTGGTCATGAGCGCCTCCCCAACCGCATGAGCGCCGCCGGAAGCCGGATCATCCCGCCCGGCAGGAAAAAGACGACGCCGAGGACGAGGAACCCGATCAGGAACAGCCAGTTGAACGGATCGGCACTGGCCGCGACATGATGCACGGTCATGAACAGGACGGTGCCCACGATCGCGCCCCACAGCCGCCCGGTCCCCCCGAGGATCAGCATGATGAGCGCCTCGGCGGACAGCGTGAAGGAATAGACTTCGAGACTGACGAGCTGGGTGACCTGCGCCGCCAGCGCCCCGGCTATTCCGGCGATCCCGCCACCCAGAGTGTAGGCGAGCACCTGACGGCGGTAGACCGGCGCGCCGATGGCGGTCATGCGTTCGGGGCTTTCGTGAATGCCGCGCAGCGACAGGCCAAGCGGCGCGGCGGCCAGCCTGCGCAGTACGAGAAAGACCACGAACACCACGACCGCCACATACCAATATGCCGTGCGGCCGATGAAATCGAACTCGAACAGGCCCAGCACCGGCTCCATCCGGATGCCGCGCAGGCCATCCGCCCCGCCCGTCACGTCGCGCGCCTTGTTCGCGATCTCATGGCAGATCTGCGCCACCGCGATGGTGAGCATGATGAGCGTCAGGCCCTTGGTCCGCATGAGCACTAGACCCGACACGACCGCGAGGATCGCACCGGCCACCATCCCGACCACCAGACCGGGAAGCGGCGCCGCCGTCACATGCACCGCGAACAGCCCCGCCGCATAGGCCCCGGTGCCGTACATCGCCGCCTGACCCAGTGTCGCGATCCCCGCGAACCCGAGCACGAGGTCGATCGACAGCACGAAAAGCACCATGATGAGGATGCGCGTCACGAACGCGAGGTTGTAGGGGAAGGCGAAGAAGGCCGCGATCACGACGAGGACCAGAAGCGCCTCGGCGGCGAAGGGGATACGGGCGAGACGTGTCATGCGAGCCGCCCCCACAAACCTTTGGGCCTGACCGCGAGGAACACGATGATGCAGGCGAAATAGAAGATCGTCCCGTATTCGGGCACGAGGTAGCGCGATGCGGTCTCGATCAGTCCGAGGCCCAGCGCGGCCGCGAAGCTTCCCGCGATGGACCCCATGCCGCCGACGGCGACGACGACCAGAAAAAGCACCATGTAGCGCAGCGGATAATAGGCCTCGATGGGCAGCATCTCGGCCCCGAGGATACCGCCGAGGGCTGCGAGACCCGCACCAAGGCAGAAGGTCGCGGAATAGATCAGTCCGGTGTTGATCCCGATGGCCCCGGCCGTCGCACGGTTGTCCACGGCGGCGCGTAGCCGGATTCCGAACCGGGTCCGGTCGATCAGCAGCCACAGCCCGATGATGACCGCGACGCCGACCCCGATCACGACGATGCGGTGCAGTGGCAGCGTGCGGAACCCGAGGTCCACCGACTGCGCAAGCCCGCCGGGCAACGGGAGCGCAAGCAGCGTGGAGCCTTGGAGGCGGTTCACGGTCGCGATCATCAGGAACGTAAGCCCTATGGTCGCCAGTACCTGCTGCAAGTCGCCGAACCCATAGATGCGGCGGTAGATCAGCCGCTCCAGAGGCCAGGCGAGCGCGACGGTGGCCGCGATGCCGAGAAGCGCGGCGGGAACGTATCCGACGCCCGCCTCGCTCATCAGAACGTGGGCGACGACACCGCCCAGCATGGCGAACCCGCCATGGGCAAGGTTGATGACCCGCATCAGCCCCATCGTGACCGACAGGCCGACCGAGATCATGAACAGGATCATGCCATAGGCGACCCCGTCGATCAGGATGTTGAGAATGAGCGACATCGCCTGCCCTGCTGCCGGTCAGGCAAGGCGCCCGAAGGCGCCCTGCCCCGTCCTTTACTTGCCCCAGCCGAGATCGCCCACGGTGGCGATCACGCCCTTCTCGCGGTTGACCAGAAGGCCGCTTTCCGCGTCGCGCTCGACTTCGCGGATATAGACGTTCTGCACGACGGTCCGCGTTTCCGGGTCCATGACCAGCGGGCCACGCGGGCTTTCCCATTCCAGCCCTTTCGCCGCTTCGATCGCTGCGGGCCCGTCGGACCCTGCCGCCTCGACCATTTCATAGATCAGGTGCGTGCCGTCATAGGCCCCGATGGTCGCCCAATTGGTCACCGAGTCCGGATGCAACTCGAGATTCTTTGCGATGAAGGCCCGGTTCATGTCGCTGTCGTGGTCGGCGGAGTAATGGTAGGCGGTGGTGAGGCCGATGGCGGCATCCCCGAACGCCTGAAGGTTCGATTCCTCCGTCTCGGCCGTGCCCAGGAACATGATCCCCTCGTCGCGCAGACCGTTTTCGTTATAGGTCTTGGTGAACCCGAAGGTGGGCGGGCCGCCGGGCAGGAAGGTGAACAGTGCATCCGGCGACTGATCGCGGATCGACTGGATGAACGGCGTGAAGTCGGTGGTCGACAGCGGCATCCGGATCGAATCCAGCACCTCGCCCCCGGCCTCGGTGAAGGCCGCGACAAAGGCGTTCTCGGCGTCGATCCCGGGGCCGTAATCCGTCACCGTCGTCACGACCGAGCGGATGCCCTGTTCATAGGCCCATTCCGCCAGCGGCATCGAAACCTGCCAGAGCGTGTAGCTCGTGCGCAGATAGAAGTCGGACTGCGCGTTGATCGCGCTGGTGGCGGCGTTGAAGATCACAAGCGGCGTCTCGGACTGGTCGAGAAGCGGGGCGACGGCCATCGCGTTCGGCGTGAACACGTAGCCCGCAAGGTAATCCACCTGCTCCTTGATCAGAAGCTCCTGGGTCAGGCTGCGGGCCTGATCCGGGTTCGGGCCACCGGAGTCCTTGTAGATGAACTCGATCTCGTGCTCGCCGGCGGTGGTGCCGTGCTCGGCCTGATAGACTTCGATCGCTTCCTGAAACTGTTTGCCGTAGAGCGCGAACGGCCCCGAAAACGGCGCGACGACGCCGACCTTGATCGTGTCGGCCTGCGCACCGAGGCTGGTTCCGAGCAACAGAAGAGCGGCGGCCGAAAGGCCGGTAAAACTGACTTTCATGATGTCCTCCCTTGGCCGGTTTCCCTCTCCGGCACGTTCATCACGTTCGTCAGGATTTGTTGCGATGTCAACAGGAATTTCGAAACGGACCTTGTGGGGTGCCGGTGGCGGGGCTTCTCGAATGGGTCCGGGCGAGAGCAGGTTCGTCCGCTTTCGCCGCGACGTAGTTGTGTCCCTCACCGGGCGTTTTTTGGGTCAGCGGGTCGAGGTTGCGCCTTGGCTGGCTCGCCCTCGCATCTGAGAAACTTCGCTTTCATGGCTCGGCGGTGAGATACCCGTCCGAACCTGTGGCAACGGTTTCCGGACGTTACAACTGTAGCGGATAACCATTTGATCTTACATCACGTTACGGCAGACAAAGGACGCGTCGCGGATGGGTCAGGCCGGAAAAACAACCGCTGCGCCCTCTCTCGTGCCACCCAGATCGGGCAGACCTCCTGAACGTCTCCATTGCCCGACCCGGCGAATTTCGCTAATCCGTGAGTTAGCGAAATCAAGACGCCAGCTCAGCCGGCCACGGGAGTCGACATGCCCAATCACCTGTTCGCGGGTCTCGCCCGCAGTCTCGCGGCACATGGCGTGACACATCTTTTCGGCGTCGTTGGCGATGCCAACGCCTATTTCGTCGATGCTTACGCGCGGCTGGACGGCACGCAATACGTCACCGCCGCGAACGAAAACGGTGCCGTGCTCATGGCCATCGGGGCCGCGATGCTGACAGGCGACGTCGGCTTTTGCACCGTCACCCACGGCCCCGCTTTGACCAATTGCGTCACGGCGCTTGCCGAGGGGGTGCGGTCGAATACGCCGATCGTGCTGCTGTGTGGCGACACGCCGGTGCACGACCGCGAGAACCTTCAGAACATCGACCAGAAGGCGGTGGTCCTGTCGTCGGGCGCGGGGTTCGAGCAGATGCGCAGCCCGCAAACGGCCCTCGACGATCTGGCGCGCGCCGTGCGACGCGCCAAGGCCGAGCGGCGGCCCATCGCCTTCAACATGCCCGCCGATTTCCAATGGTCCGATGTCGACGGCCATGACGTAAGCTGGGACGTGCCCGGCCTGCCCAAGACCGAGATCGAGGGCGACGCGCTGGACAACGCGGTCGGCATGATCGCCGCCGCGCGCAGGCCCGTCGTGCTGGCCGGGCGCGGGGCCATCGACGCGCGCGACGCATTGCTCGCACTCGCCCGCCGTATCGAGGCGCCGGTGGCCACGACGATGCGCGCCAAGAATCTGTTTCGGGGCGAGGACCACGCACTTGGCGTTTGCGGCACTGTCAGCACGCCGCAGGCGACCGATGCGATCATGGGCGCGGACTGCATCATCGCGTTCGGCGCATCGCTCAATTTCCACACGACGGCGCAGGGCGCATTCGTCAAGGACAAGCGCGTGATCCAGATTGCGGACCGGGCCTGCGACCTGGGCACCGGCGCGGTTGCGGATGTGTCGATTCTGGGCGATCCGGCGAGCGTGGCCGACACGTTTCGATATTGGATCGACGAGGCGGACATCCCCGGCTCGGGCTTCACCAACGATCTGCCCGCTCAGGGGTTGGACATGCCCCCGCCCGCGACCGCAACGACCCCGCGCGACGGCTCGGTGGATTTCCTGACCACGTTGGCGCGGCTGAACGACATCCTGCCCTCGGATCGCACATTGGTCACGGACGCGGGCCGCTGGATGGTGAAGAGCTATGGCCTGCTGACCGCCCCCGGCCCGCGCGACCATGTGACCTCAGCCAGTTTCGGGGCCATCGGGCTTGGCCTTGCCACCGCCGTCGGCGCAGGCGTGATGCGGCCGGACCGCCCGACCGTGCTGTTCTGCGGTGACGGCGGCTTCATGCTGGGCAATTTGGCCGAGTTCCATTCGGCGGTGCGCGCGGGCCTCGACCTGATCGTGGTGCTGTTCAATGACGGGAGCTACGGGGCCGAGCATATCCAGTTCCGCGACAAGCAGCTCGACCCCTCGATCACGCTGTTCGACTGGCCGGACTTCACGACCGTCGCCCGCGCATTGGGCGGCGACGGGGTCGCGATCCGCTGCGCGGGCGATCTGGATGCGCTTCCGGAGGCTCTCGAAAACAGGCCCCGCACCGCGCCGTTTCTGATCGACGTGCACCTCGACCCCGACTTCGTCGCGATGTGGTGATCCGTCCCGTATTTTGCGACGGCGCAGGCCGCCATCTCATATAACGGGACAAAACCGGCATCATCTCACGTTTCGAGACATAATCCGTCGCAGGCTTGAAAAGGTGCGTCCGCACAAATACCCCTTAAAATCATGGCTATATGTCGCATCGGCCCGCCTTCACACAAAATATTTCGCTTACCAATGAATTAGCCAAGCATGAAATCTTGTCCCACAAAGTAGGAGGTGCTAGCGTTCCTGACATCGCGGCCCACGCCGCGACAAGGACAAGCGCCGGAGACGGCACAGGGAGGAACTGATGACATTCAAGACTTGGACAAGTGTGTCCGCCGTCGCGCTGATCGCGATGTCGGTCACGTCGCAGGCCACAGCGCAGGAATGGCTCGACAATCTCGAGCCCATGACCCTGAAACTCGCCGATTTCTCGGGCGACCAGAACGCCAACTTCGGCAAGGCGATGGTCGCGTGGGAGGAGTCGATCACCGAATTCACCGGCGGCAAGATCACGTTCGAGAACTACTGGTCCTCGTCCCTGCTGGGTGCGCTCGACACGCTGTCGGGCGTGGGCGACGGGGTGGCCGACATCGGCCTTATCATCCCGTCCTACATGCCGCAGGAACTGCCCGTGGGATCGTGGCTTTTCGGCATGGGTGCCGCCCTGTCCGGCTCGACCGTGCATGACGTGGCGGCGGGCGGTGCAGCCGCGCTGGAAACCGTGCTGACTTTCGAGCCGCTGACGCAGGAATACGCCAGCCACAACGTGAAGGTGCTGCAAGCCACGGCGACGCCCGCCTATAACCTTCTGTGCAACACGCCGATCTCGACCCCCGAAGACGCGCAGGGCAAACGCGCCCGCGCCATCGGTGCCGTCTGGTCGCAGACCGCCGAGGCGCTTGGCATGACGCCCGTGTCGATCGCTTGGGGCGAGGCCTATGAGGGGCTGCAACGCGGCGTGTTCGACTGCATGGTCATCAACCCGAACCAATATGCGGACGGGCTGGTGCTGAAGGACGTCGCGCCGGAATACGTGCCGGTGACGATGGCGCAGCTTCAGGCCTCGACCTGGGTGATGAATCTCGACGTCTGGAACGACTTTCCGAAAGAGCTTCAGGATTTCATCACGCAAGCCAACGTGAAGGCCGCCTATGACATCTGGGAAGGCTACATGGACATCGAGGCCAAGGCGGGCGAGCTGATCGCCGCGGGCGACGTGATCCACACGAACGACGTCTCGGCGCTGGAGCCCATCGCCAAGGAACAGCGCGCGGCCTATGTCGCGGGTCTGGCCGACACGGCACCGGATAGCGTGAGCGATCCGCAGGCCTTCGTCGACGACTATCAGGCGCGCATCGCCTACTGGACCGAGGCGCTGGTCGCCGATGGTTACGAAGTGGCCGAGCGCACGCCCGAGGCCATCGTGGACGCCTTCGCCGGGCTGTCCGAGGTGGACCTGTCGAACTTTTACGAGAAGTTCAATTCCGAGGTCACGCCCGGCCTTATGAACTGAACCTCTCCGGCCCGCCCCCCAAAGCCGGGGCGGGCCGCCCTTGCTTCGCCGCCGTTTCGGGTGAAGGATTTCAAACATCATGACCGACGTGAACCGACCCGCTGACCCGACCGGCCCCGGGCCGACCGACCCCGCGCTGTTGCGGCTTGTCGACGGCTTGGCATTGGCCCTCGCCCTGATCGCAGGGGTCGCGCTGGTACTTCTCGCCGTGAACGTGCTGGTCGACGTGACGGGGCGCGCGGCGATGAACCGGCCCTTCCCCGGCACGCTGGAATACACCCAGAACTGGTGGATGCCGACACTCACGCTGATGGCCTTCGCCTTCACCGAATGGAAGCAGGAGCATATCAAGGTGACGATCCTCCTCGACACGCTTCCGGCAACGATGCGCCGGATGGTCGAAGGGGTCTTCGGTCTGATCGCCACCGTTCTGCTTCTGGTGCTGGCGTATCATGCGTTCAACGAGGCGATGGATGCGGCCGCTTTCGGCAAGACCACGTCGTCCAGCCCGCCGGTCGCCGTCTGGCCGACCATGTTCATGGCCCCCGCGGGGGTTCTGGCCCTTGCCCTGCAAACCGCGGCCACCAGCTTTCGCTATTTCTCGGGGCGCTACCCGCTGCCCGACACGGTTCATGCCGAAGGGGAAGCCGTATGAGCGCCGAGGCTGCCACCCTGTCCCGCCCCGCCTCGCGCGTCGGCGTCGTCATCTTCGTCATCGCGCTCATCGTCGCGGGCGGGTCGCTTTACCTGATGCTCGCGGGCGATCTGCCGAAACAGATCGTGGGGCTTCTGATCGTTCTTCTGTCCATCGTGCTTCTGCTCATGGGCATCCCGGTCGGGGTCGCCATGCTGGGCGCCGCCGTGATCGGGCTTTACAGCCTGTCGGGCGCGCGGGTCGTGCGCTCGACCATGGAAAGCGTGGCCTTCGACGCGACCGCGTCGTGGTCCCTGTCCGTCATTCCGATGTTCATCCTGATGGGCATGATCTTGTGGAAATCCGGCCTCACGACCTCGGCCTTCGGCGCGGCGCGCGTGTGGCTGGGCTGGATGCCTGGCGGGCTGGCGGTCGCCACGAATTTCGCGGGCGCGGCCCTGGCAGCCAGTTCCGGGAGCACCATCGGCATCACCTATGCGCTGGGGCGCGTGTCGATCCCCGAAATGCTGAAATCCGGCTACAGCCCGCAACTGGCGGTGGGCAGCGTCGCCGCAGCGGGCACGCTGGGGCAGATCATCCCGCCCAGTCTTCTGCTCGTCGTCTATGCCGGGGCCGCGTCCTTGCCGGTCGGCCAACAGCTTCTGGCCGGCGTCATTCCGGGCCTGCTCCTCGCCTTTGCCTTCGCCGCGATGATCGTGGTCAGCGCCAAGCTGCGCCCCGGCCTTGCCCCGCGTGTCGATATGTCGGACGTGACATGGGGGATGCGCTGGCGCTCGGCGCTCGACGTCATCCCCATCGCCATCGTCATCACCATCGTGATCGGCGGGCTGTTCGCGGGTATCTTCACCGCGACCGAGGCCGGGGTCTGCGGCATGTTCGCCGCCCTGATCCTGGGCGCCATCCATCTGTTTCGCACCGGCGGCGGGTTGCGCGCCGTGGTCCGAATGCTGCGAGAGTCCCTGATCGGCACGCTGACCGGCACCGCCTCGGTCTTTCTGCTGATCGTCGGCGTCGCCGTCCTGACCCGCGCCATGGCGCTAAGTCAGGTGCCCAACTTCATCGCGACCGAAATCGCGGAACTCGGGCTCGGACGCGTGGAGCTTCTGTTCATCCTGATCGTCGCCTACCTGATCCTCGGCATGTTCATGGACACGCTGGCGATGATGCTGCTCACCATCCCCGTTCTGCTCTCGCCGCTTATCTCGGTCGGCGTCGATCCGCTCTGGTTCGGCGTGTTTCTTGTCGTGATGGCCGAAGTCGGGCTGCTGACCCCGCCTCTTGGTATCCTGACGTTCATCGTCCACCGGATCGCGTCGGACCCGGAGGCGAACCTCGGCAAGCCCATTTCCCTCGGCACCGTGTTTCTTGGCGTGCTGCCCTTCGCCCTCACCGCGATCGCGGTGGTGATCCTTCTGATCCTCGTGCCGGGCATCGTGACGTGGTTGCCCGGCGCCAGCACGATGCGATGAGCGGGGCGGCTTGCGAACCCTCCGCGCCCGGTGGCAAAAGGCGCGACGCGTGAAAGGACACTTCGATGAACGCGAGCGTTGAACTGGGCCCCAAGAAAGAACGGCGCGAGGAATCCGACCGCCGGATGCTGCGCGCGGCCATGGCGCTTATCCGCAAAAAGGGCATCTCCGGCGCGAACCTCGCACAGATCGGACTCGATGCGGGTTACAGCAAGGGCCTCCCGGTGCAGCGGTTCGGCACCAAGCTCGCCCTCCTGATCGCTGTGCTCGAAGCGATCGAGGACCGCTTCCTGCGCCATGTCGAAAAGCGTGTGGGCGACCGCCGGGGCTGCGCGGCGCTGGCCGAACGCATCCGCCTGCAACTCGACGCCGTGCGCGACATGCCCGACAGCGCCATCGCCCTGTATCACCTGATCGTCGAGTCCATGGGCGCGAGCCCGGACCTGCAACCGCGTGTCGCAGCGCTTCAGGCGGCCTATCACGCCAACCTGCGCAGCTACCTGAAACAGGCGCAGGACATGGGCGAGTTGCTTCCCGATATCGACATCGACCAGAGCGCGCGCATGATTTCGGGGACGATCAGCGGTATGAGCATTCAGGCTATCGTGGACGGTCATACGGACAGGCTGGCCGACGATGCCACCTACCTTGCCGAAATGTTCATCCGGCACGTCGCGCGCGGTCCGACCTAACCGACGGGCCCGATCCGGTCCTCGGTCGCCTCGATCTCTTCCGAAATGATCCGCTTCCAGTCCTCGATCCGGGTGTCGTTCACATCCTGCGCGTGGACGGCGATGGAAATGGCAAGGTCCGGCTGGTCCGAGAAGGCCCTGATGCCCCGCCCCAACCCGAAAATCGAGCGATAGGCCCGCCCCCGGCTTTCCGCAAAGCCGGTGCGACGCGCGCGTTCCATCGCGTCGCGCACGCTGTCGGCGCTCAGGCTTTCGAAGGCGTCGAACTCCGGCGCGATGGCCGCGATCACCCGTGCGGCGGTCGCGTCCGGCAGCCCGGCGAGAAGCGCGGTGGCCCCCGCCCCGACGCCCAGATAGCGCCGCTGGCCGACTTCGACCGGGATCACGCGGATCACCGTGCGGCCTTCGGCCTTGTGGATGCACACCGCCTCGAACCCCGAACGGCGCATCAGATAGGTGGTGACGTTCGCGCGTTCGGCCACGCGGTCGACGCAGGCCGTCCACGGGGCGAGGCCCAGCACCCGGTCGCTGACGGCGAGGCCGAGCTCGTAGCTGAGCATCCCCACCTCGTAACGGCGGGTCTCGGCGTTGTAGGCGGCCAGCCCGGTATCGGTGAGGCTTTTCAGGATGCGATGCGTGGTCGAGCGGGGCAGGCCCACGGCTTCGGAAATCGTGCGCAGGGTCTTGGGCGCGGTCCCCGACACATGCGCGATCTGCTTCAGGATCGCCGCCGCGCGCCGGATCGCCTGAGTTCCGTCCTGATTGCCGTCTTTCATTCTGGTCTTGCCTTCCGTTCGCCCGGCGCGATCGGCACCGAACATGGCCTGCACGCTTCGAACCGCACCTAGGCCTTCGTGACCAGCGCCGCCGCCTTGGCCCGCAGGTCAGGTTTCTGCACCTTTCCCACCGCGTTCATCGGCAGCGCCGCGAGCCGTTCGAGACGTTCGGGAAACTTCTGCCGTGCAAATCCGGCGGCCATGAGGTGATCGGTCATTGCCGCGAAATCGAAGCCGTCGCGCGCCACGACGAAGGCCACGACCATCTCACCGCGTTCCGGGTCCGGCGCGCCGACGATGGCGACCTGATCGACCAGCGGGTGGGCGAGCAGCGCGTTCTCGATTTCCAGCGGGCTGATATTTTCGCCCTTCCGGATGATGATGTCTTTCTTGCGCCCGGTGATGACGATGAAACGGTCGTCCACGATCCGGCCCAGATCGCCCATGCGGAAAAAGCCGTCTTGGGTAAAGGCGCCCGCGTCGTCCTCGGGGTCGAGGTAGCCCACGAACATCTGCGGCCCGCGCACGCAGATCTCGCCCTCGTCCAGCATGAGGTCGAGAGCCATTTCCCCGTCGGTTTCGGCGTGAGCCTCGGCGGAGGCCCGGTCGCGGATGCCGGGGCACGCCAGCGGCACTTCGGTCGAGCCATAGGCGCGCGAGACGATCGCCTGCGGCCATGCGGCAAGCGCGCGGCGCACCAGTTCAGGCGGCACGCTGGCCCCACCGCAGACGAAGCGGCGCAGGCTTGGCAGGTCGGACCCCGCCTGCCCCGCCGCCTCCAGAAGCATGGTCAGGAACGGCGTCGCCCCGGCCATGAAAGTGGCACCCTCGGCGTCGATCCGGGCCACGGCGCGCGCAGGCTCCCACCGATCCTCAAGCACCGTGCGGCAGCCGGTGATCCAAGGGAACTCGAAGGCATAGATCGACCCGCCGATATGGCCGATGGGCGATGGCACATACATGACGTCCTCGGCCCCGAGCGACCAGAACCCGGCGGTGTTGCGCACCACGGCGTCGAGGCTGTCATGGGTGTGGATCACGCCCTTGGGCCGCCCGGTGCTGCCCGACGTGAAAATGACGATCTTGGCGTCCCGGCTGTCCGGCAGACGCGGCTCGGCTGGCGGACCTGCGACCAGATCGTCGAACCGGGCCGCGCCGGGCGCGTCGCCGCGCACGGTCACGACATGGGCGGGCGGCGCATCGAGCGCGGCCACGATGGCCGGGTGATCGACCTTGTCCGAGGCGGGCGGCAGAAAGATCGCCTCGACCCCGCAAGCGGGCAGGATCACCTGCAACTCGGCCTTCCGGTAGATCGGCAAGAGCGGCACGATCCGGTAGCCGAACAGCGCGCAGGCGAGGTTGATGACCGCCGCCTCCCACCAATTCGGAAGCTGGAACGCGATGGGCGCACCGGGCGTCAGCCCCATTCGCTCGAAGGCCCCGCCGAAGCGCAGCGCCATGTCCAGCATCTCGCCACGTGTGAGGCGGTGTTCGCCGTCGCGGATCACCTCGCGGTCGGGGTCTTGCGCGGTCAGGTCCAGCGCAATCTCGCCCAGACCGGGACGACGCGGTGCGCGGTGACGGTCGGGGGAGAGCCCCGCCATCCGCTCGTCGATCCTGCTCATTTCCGTTTCTCGCGGGCCTTGGCGAGGAAGGCATCGACGCGGGCCTTGTGTTCCTCGGTGCGCACGGAAAGGGATTCATAAGCGATGCCGGGGTCCATCAGCGCATGGGCCATGCGCTTCAGCTCCATGTTCATGACGGTCTTGGTCCAGCGGATCGCAGGCTGCGCCCCGGCGATCAGCTTGTCGCAGAACCCGTTGACGGCGGCGTCGAGCGCATCGTCGGCGACCACGTGATTGACCAGCCCGATCTCGCCTGCCTTGGCCGCCGTCAGGGTTTCGCCGGTCAGCAGGAATTCCTTGGCGCGGTGCAGGCCGATGAGCGCGGGCCAGATGATCGCGCCACCGTCACCGGCCACCAGACCGATGGCCACATGCGGGTCGCCGATCTTGGCGCTTTCACCAGCAAAGGTCACATCGCAAAACAGCGCGATGGTCGCGCCCAGCCCGATGGCCGCGCCGTTGATCCGCGCCACCACGGGCTTTTCGATGTCGAGAAGCGTGAAGATGAGCGCCTTGGCCTCGGCCGCTTCCTTGTCGAACAGCGTCGGATCGTCGATGACGCGGCGCATCCCCTCGATGTCGCCGCCTGCCGAGAAGGCACGACCCGCCCCGGTGATGACCACCACGTCGCTGCCGGTGTCGTCGCGGGCAAAGGCCAGAGCGTCGATGATTTCGGAATGCATCGGGCCACCGAAGGCGTTGAGCACCTCGGGCCGGTTCATCGTGATCTTCAGCCGCCGCCCGGTGCGGGTCAGCAGCAGGGTTTCAAACTCCGGCAGGTCGCTCATGCCGCCCTCCATCTCGCCTCAGCATAGTCGAGGAAGGCCATCGGTGCGCCACCCATTTCGGCGCGCAGCGCGCGGGCGCGGTAGGTCCAACGGTGCAGCGGGTGTTCCAGTGTCAGGCCCATCGCCCCCATGAACTGGTGCAGGTCATAACCGATCCGCGTGGCATGGTTCTGGACATGGGCAAGCGCGAGGCTCGCATCCTGCGCCGAGCGACTGGACGCGGCCTTGAGCATGAGGAGCCGCGCGCCTTCGAGCCAGACCGAATCCGTCGCGAGGCGGTGCTGCACGCCTTGAAAACTGCCAAGGGCTTGGCCGAACTGCGTCCGTTCACGCACATGGGCGAGGACCGAGGACAGGCCTCCGGCTAGGACACCGGACAGCTCGGCGGCCAGCGCGATCTGCCAGAGTGTGCGGATTTGCGCGGCCTCGACCTCCAGATCGGTCCAGTCCAGCTTGTCCCGCGCCACCTCACCCATCGGATAGGCAAGGAGGCTCGCCACCTCACGCACCTGACCGTCGAGCCTCGCCAGCCGCACAGCCCCGTGGGTGATCGACAGGAGCGCCCCCGCCTGCGGCAGGAAACGGATCGCGCCGGGCGCGTCATCGACCACGACGGCAAGCGGGCGCGGCACGTCACCGCCGAGGAAGGGGCGCAGCAGCGCCGAGGCCGCGCATTCGACCGTCACCGGGACTTGCGCCACCTCGTGCACCATCGCTGCGGCGGCCACGGTGCCGAGGTCCGGCTCTGCGGCGGCGTCATAGAACCCGGCCTCTTCGAGCCGCGCATCCAGCGCCGTGCCATAATCGAACCGCCCCCAATCCGCGACGGTGTGAAAGCCGGTCTCGGCCTCATCTCCAAGCATCTGGGCGAGCACGGTGGCGAAGGTCGCCTGATCTTCGTTGAACGCAAGGTGCATGGTCAGGCCCCTTTCGGCAGGTCGAGGTGGCGGCGGGCCACGAGGTTCAGCTGAATTTCAGCCGCCCCCGCCGCGATGCCCGTGACGATGGCGCGTTCATGATGGGCGAGCATCCCGGCGTGGCCGTCTCCCGAGAAACAGTCGGGCAGAAAATCCATCCCGAAATCCGTCACCGCATGGTCGGCCTCGACCACCGCGACACGGGCGAGGTTTGCGGCGGTGCCCGGCGGCACGCCCCGCGCGCGCTCGTCCACCACACGGTAGACCAAAAGCCGCGCGGCTTCGCAGGCCGCCGCCGCCTCGGCCGCCTTGGCGCGCACGATTGCATTGCCGAACGCACCTCGCGCCTTGAGTTCGCCGACCATCACGTCGAGCACCTGAGACGACATTTCATAGCGCGGGATGCCGACACGTTCGTTGGCCAGCGCGTAGGAGATGATCGTCCACCCCTCGCCCTCTTCGCCAAGACGGCAGGAGGCCGGGACGCGCACGTCCGTGAAAAAGACCTCGTGAATGTCGCCGTGGCCGATGAGGCTGGGGATCGCGCGAACCTCGATGCCGGGCGTGTCCATCGGGACGAGGAAGATCGCGATGGCCGAGCGCCCCTGATCGGCCCCGCCGGTGCGCGCGAGCAGGAAACAGGTGTCGGCCATGCCCGCATAGGAAGTCCAGATTTTCTGACCATTGATGACGTAGTCATCGCCATCGCGGATTGCCTTGGTGCGCAGCGAAGCAAGGTCCGAGCCCGCCCCCGGCTCGGAAAACCCCTGACACCAGATCGCGCGGCCCGCCGCCATGTCGGGAAGGTACTGCGCCTTCTGCGCGTCGGAACCGTAGCGCATCAGGACCGGGCCGATCCAGTTGACGTTCATGTATTGCCCGCCGCGCGGCTCGCCCACCGCCCACATCTCTTCGCCCATGATGAAATGTTCCCACGTCGGACGATCCGCGCCGCCCCATTCGGCGGGCCAGTGGGGGACGAGCAATCCGGCCTCGGCGAGCTTGGGGCAGAATTCGAGCGAGAACTCGGTCTGTTCCCGCGAACCCGGCCCGTGCCGCGCGATTTCGTCCCAGTTGGTGGGCAACTCACGGTCGAGGAAGTCACGCACCCGCGCGCGGAAGGTGTCGTTTTCCTCGGTCCATGTGAAATCCATCGAAAACCCTCCCATTATGCGAGACAGTTTCTGGCCCGCGCGGCGGAATTGAAAATGCCGGCCGACCCGCCCCATGTCAACAGTCCCCGGCTTGACCAAGATGTTTTCAGGCGTATAGCCTATGGCCGAGCCGGGAAGCCGGGCATAGGGAGGAAACAACCACATGCAATTCTATGATCCCACGATATGGAATTTTGTGGATGAATGCGATGCAGCTTGACCCGACGGCCGATGACGAGGCGTTTCGCGCGCAAGCGCGGGACTGGCTCATCCAAAACCGCCCGGCCGAGCCTGCGCCGCGCGAAGGAGAGGCCTCGCGCACATACGCGACCGACTGGTTGGCAAAATGCGCCGCTGCGGGGTGGTCCGGGCTGGCGTGGCCCAAGGAATACGGGGGGCACGGCTTGTCGCCTGCGCGGCTTTTGATCTGGTACGAGGAATACGCCCGCGCCCGTGCCCCCTCACCGCTCGACTGCACCTTCGTCGCGCTGAACCACGCCGGGCCGACCGTGTTCGCGCGTGGCACCGAAGCCCAGAAGGCATTTCACCTGCCCCGCATTCTCGATGGTCGCTCGATCTGGTGTCAGGGGTTTTCGGAACCCGGCGCAGGTTCGGACCTCGCCTCACTCAAGACGACGGGACGGATCGAGGGCGACCATCTTGTCGTCAACGGCCAGAAGATCTGGTCAAGCTACGCCGACATCGCGGATTATCAGGAGCTTCTGATCCGCACCGAGCCGGGATCGAAGCGCCACAACGGGCTGAGCTGGGTGATCTGCGACATGAAGCTCCCCGGCATCACGGTCCGCCCGATCCGCAACATGGCGGGGGTGACGCATTTCGCCGAGGTGTTTTATGACGACGTGCGCATCCCTTTGGACGCCGTGGTGGGCGAGGTGAACGACGGCTGGTCGGTCGCCATGACGACGCTCGCCTTCGAACGGCGCACGGCAGCGATGGCGCTGCAACTCGACCTGTCGGTCAAGGTCGAAGAGCTGATCGCACTTGCCCGACCCACACCCGGCACTGCGACCGCACAACGCCTTGCCGACCTGCGGGCCGAGGCGGCGGGGGTGAGGGCCATGACCTATCGCACGGCCCTGCGCGACCCGGACACGCCCTTCGACGGCTCGCTCGTCCGGCTGACCTTCGCGGAACTCGCCCAGCGGATCGAGCGTGCGGCAATGGACGTGCTCGGCCCCGACAGTCTGACCGACAGCCATTGGACGCACGGCTACCTTGAAAGCTATTCCGAGACGATCGCGGGCGGCACCGCGGAAATTCAGCGCAACATCATCGCCGAGCGCATCCTCGGCCTGCCGCGGGAGGCACGGGTATGAGTTTCGATCTGACCCCCGGCGAAGACCTGCGCCAGATCCTCGACGCCGCGCAGGCGATGCTCGACAGCCACTATCCGGTGGCGCGCCTGCAAGAGGGCATGGGCGGTGACGACCTTGCCCCGCTGGAGGATTTCGGGGCCTTCGCGCTCGCCCTGCCAGAAGATGCGGGGGGCGCGGGCTTCGGCATCGTGGAAGAGGCGCATCTGCACGTGGCTTTGGGCCGTCACCTCGTCGGCCCCGGCGCGCTCGCCACCGCCATCGCGCGGCGGCTGGACGCGGCCGTGACCGCCTGTATCGGCGTCGCGGGCGACGGAACGTGGACACTTATCGACCCGGAGGGCGCGGATCACGCGGTGATACGGGTGGACGGCGGTTTCGGCCTTTCGCCCGTCACCGACCCGAAGACGACCGCCCCGCTCGGCGCGGGTCTGCCCGTCGCCAAGATGGCGCGCACCGGCACCAATCGGCCCGTGGACGCAGACCTCGCCCGCCTGCTTGCCGCCGCGCAACTGCTGGGCGTCGCCACCGGCGCGCGTGATCTGGCGGTCGACTATGCCAAGATCCGCGAGCAGTTCGGTCAACCCATCGGCACGTTTCAGGCGATCAAGCACCATGCCGCCAACATGACGCTGGGGATCGAGATGGTGTCGGCCCTGCTCGACATGGCGGCGATTGCGCTCTGCGACGGTCACCCGGACGCGGGCTTTCAGGTCGCCGCCCTTACCCGCCTCGCCCCGCGCGTCGCGCTCGAAAACGCGCGCACCGGCATCCAGATTCACGGCGGCATCGGCTTTTCCGCCGAGGCGAACGCCCATCTCTTTCTCAAACACGCCCATGCGCTTGCTCAGTTCATCGGACCAGCCGATCTTTTGAGCCTGCCCGCACCGCTCGCGCCCTATGGAGACAACGCATGAAATCAGCCATCGTCACCGGCGCCTCGAGCGGTATCGGCCTCGCCACCGCGCGCGCATTCCTCGAAAACGGCGTCGCCGTGGTCGGCGTGGGCCGGGACGCGACGAAACTAGACGCCGCGCGGGCCAGTCTGGCCGACCTCCCCGCCCCGATGGTGACGCTCGCCGCCGACATCACCGACGACGACGCGCCGAAACGGGCCGTGGCGCTGGCGATGGACGAATTCGGGCGCCTCGATCACCTCGTGAACAACGCGGGCGTCGGCAGCCCGGAGCCGGTGCATTCCACCGATGACGACACGCTCGACCGGTTTCTCGACCTCATGTTGCGCGCACCGTTCCGCCTGTGCCGGGAGGCGCTGACGGCGTTCGGCGACACGGCGACCATCGTCAATGTGTCTTCGACCTATTCCCTTGTCGGCGGATTGCGCGGTGGGGCCTATTCGGCGGCCAAGGGCGGGCTGAACGCGCTTACGCTGCACATGGCGGCGCAATACGGGTCATCCGGCGTGCGCTCGAACGCGGTCGCGCCGGGCGTGATCCCGACCCCGATGACCGAGGCGCGGCTGGAGGTCGAAGCCTTTCGGCGCATGAACACCGACATGACCCCCGCCGCCGGATGGGGCACGGTCGAGGACATCGCGAACGCGATCTGGTTTCTATCCTCTCCCCAATCGGCCTGGATCAACGGTCAAATCCTTGCGGTCGACGGCGGCTGGTCTTCGACCAAATACCTGAGCGAAACCGCGCTTACGGCACCCCGCGAGGCGGTCGAACCGGACTGGACGCATTCGGGACGCAAGCGGGTCAAACGCGAGGACTGATGGTGTCAGGGAGGCAAGTGCCTTTTAAGACTGTATTTGCGCACTGACATTTTGTGCGCAGACCGCGCGTGAACTTTCACTCGTGAGTGCTTCGGCTCATCAGACGTGTTGCAAACCGTATAGGACAGCAGACGGTGCGACTTGGCGTTCCATCATAATCGACGGTCGTGAACGCAGTGCTTCAATGCCGTTTTTTTCTCGTAGCCTTTGCCGCGAGAAGACCGGAACACGTCGCCAGTGCAGCGAAGCGGTCGGGTTCCGATGTGGGCCAACGGTAAGCCCCCTGCCCGACCATCAGACGGCACCCTCAGCAGGCGCGGGCCCTCGGCAGAGCCCGAACCCGTCTCAGAAGCTCGCCCGCTGAGAGCTGTCCTGCGCTCGCGATTTAGCCGATGTCAGACGCCTCGCGCCCGCGGGTCAGCTGCGAAATCGTCACGGCGAGGATCAGTGCGCCGCCGTTGAAGACGTTCGTGACCCACAGCGGAATGCCGAACATGGTCAAGCCGGTGATCCCGGTGCCGAGGAAATAGACCGCGACGATGGTGCCCCACGGATTGAAGCGCCCCGGCATGATCGTCGTCGAGCCAAGGAAGGCCGCGGCGAAGGCGGGGAGCAGGTAGTTCAGCCCCGAATACGGGTCGGCGGACCCGAGGACGCCCGCATAGAGCACCCCGGCGAGCGCGGCGACGACGGACGAGGCGACGAGCGCGCCCACGCGCATCTTTTCCACCGGGATGCCGTTCAGCCGCGCCACTTCGCGCCCACGCCCGACGAACAGAAGCCGCCGGCCAAGCGGTGTGAAGTCGAAGACATACCACAGGACGATTGCCGCCGCGAACGCGTAGTAGAAGGCGTAAGGCACGCCGAACAGCCGTCCACCGACCACCCACATGATCAACGCGTTGTCGATGCCGCCGATGGTCGAGGAATTGGTGAACCACTGAACGATGCCCGAGATGAGCGAGGTGCTGCCCAGCGTCACGACCAGAGAGTGAATGCGGAAGTAGACGATGAACAGCGCGTGAAAGAGGCCGACCGCGAGCCCGCCCATAAGGGCGAGAAGGATCGAAAGCTCGATCGACACATCCATCCACGAGTTCAGGACCGCGATCATGCAGGACGACAATGTCATGGTCGCCCCGACGGCGAGGTCATAGTCCCCCGATGTGAGCGGAATGATGATCGCCAGCGCCAGAAGCGCGGCGGGCGCGTAGGAGGCGAACAGGATCGAGAAGTTGCCCCAGCGCAGGAAGGACTCCGGCATGGCGATGGAAAACCCTGCGATCAGCAGAAACCACACGAGGATCAGCGCGTAGCGTTCGAACAGCCGCATGGCGTTCACATTGGACTTCTTGCGTGGCGTTGCGGATTCCGTGGACGTGCTCATGGTGTCCCCTTGTCTTGGCCCGCTGCGTCTTGTGCACGACCCTCGGCCGTGCCCAGCGACGAATAGCAGGCTTGCGTGATGTTGTCCTTGTCGACCTGCGAGCCGGCCAGCTCATCGACGATACAGCCGCGCGCGAAGACGAGCACGCGGTCACACAGCTCGGCGAGCTGTTCGGCATCGGAGCTGGCGCAGATCACGGACATACCCTTGGCGGCGGCCTCTTTCACCGCCTTGAAGATGTTGGCGCGCGTGCCGACATCGACGCCCTGCGTCGGTTCGTCCAGCAACAGAAGCCTCGGCTCGCGTTTCAGCCAACGGGCGATAAGAACCTTCTGAGCGTTCCCGCCAGACAAGTTGCCCAGGTTCAGTTCCGGGTCGTTCGGGCGCACCTCGAATCGTTCTCCGAGCGCCTTCGCCTCGCGCCGCATTTGGCCGTTGCGCAGGAACCCGCCCTGCACGTAACCGCCGATGTCGGGCAGAAGCATGTTCTCGAACACCTTCATGTTGCCGACGCCGCTCTTGGTGTCCCGGTCACCGGGCAGAAGCGCGATGTTTTCGGCGATGGAGGCCGCCGGTGTCATCGTGCGCAGGTCGAAGTGCTTGCCGTCGTCGAGCGTCATCTCGCCCGAATGCGCGGAGTCCGCGCCGAAGACGAGGTAGGGGATCTTGTCGTAGCCCGAGCCGATCAACCCGGTCAGCCCGAGGATCTCGCCCTTCCCGACCGTGATGTCGCAGGTCGGGATACCTGCACCCGACAGGCCCTTCAGCCGGGCCATCGGTTCGAACTTACGGGCGACGTGAACGGGGGGTGCGGCGCTGGCAAGGGAGCGGCCGATAATCATCTCGATCATCTGGTCCCGGCTCGCATCGCGTGTTTCGATTTCGCCCGACACCTTGCCGTCGCGCAGGATGGTCACGCGGTCGGTGATCTCCATCACCTCGTCGATGTCATGCGAGATAAAGGTGACGGCAGAGCCATGATCGGCGATCTGGCGCATAAGCTGGAACAGCCGGTCCACGCCTTCCTTTGGCAGGAACGGCGTGGGTTCGTCCAGCAGGACGAGGCCGGGTTCACCCGTGCGCTCGCATTCTTCGCGGATTTCCTCGAAGGCCCGGATGATCGCGATGAGCGCGCGGTTCACGGCGCTGAGTTCGTCGATCCGGCGCCATTGTTCGACGTCCACATCGTAGCGGTCCAGCGTCTCTTGCGCCGCCGCGCGTTCCTTGCGCCAGTTGATCCGGCGACCCTTGCCGAGCGCGATCTGCGACAGGCGAAGGTTTTCGAGCACCGTAAGCGACGGCACGAGGCCGAGGTTCTGGTGCACGAAACTCATCCCGAGACGGCGGAAGGTCGAAGGGTCCAGCGGCAGCGGAACGTCGCGCCCGTTGAACTGCATCGAACCGCCCGGATCGGGGGCGTGGAACCCCGCCAGAACCTTGATAAGGGTGGACTTTCCGGAGCCGTTGGTCCCCAGAAGCCCATGCACCTCACCCGGCTCGATGGTCAGCGAGACGCCTTCCAGCGCGCGGGTCGCGCGGAATGTCTTGGATATGTTCTCCAGGCGAAGCGTGGGTGGCGTCTGTGTCGACGCCACCCGATCGTTCCGCGCAGAGATCTGCTCGGTTGTCATGGGGATCAGTTCAGGCCCCAGAGCTCACGGAAACCCGACACGTAGGCGTCGCCATAGCCCGTGTCGAACTGCGCGGGCGTGCCTGCCATCTCGGCGTTGCCTTCGTCGAAGATGTAGAACGGCACGTTCAGCTTCTCCGGCACCGGCAGACCGCACAGGTCACGCATGTTGGCATCGACCGTGGCATAGGCGATCCAGTCGAGGCTTTCGCCAATGTCCATCGAAACCGAGCCTTCCTGGATGTAGTCGAGCACGAAGGGCGTGCCGTTGAAGGTCGCGACCTTCACCGAGCCGAGGTTGCCGGTCAGGCGAAGAGCCGGGACGACGAACTGCGACATGGAATCGTAGATCGGCACGATCACGTCGATCTCGGGGTTGGCCTGAAGCGCCGACTGAACCGACGACTGGATCTTGGTGCCCCATTCGGCCACGCCGACGTTGACCTCCTGCACGATTTCGCAATCCGGGCAGTTCTCGGCGAGCACGCTTTCGAACCCGTCGACGAGCGGAATGGTGGGCGGCACTTCACGCGACACGACGAGAAGGACTTTGCCCGCACCGTCCGTGTTCACCGTGACCCAGTTGGCGAGGATCTTGCCGATCTCGTTGAAACCGACGGGAAGCGTCGAGGACAGCAGTTCGTTCGGCGTGTCCGAGGGGTCGTAGAAGTGCGACGTGGTCACTTTTACGCCCGCCTCGTTGGCGGCGGTGATCTGCGGCACGACGGTATCGGGCGAGATGCCCGAAATCAGGTTGATGACGTCGAAACCGTCGCGGATCGCGAAGTCGAAGCCCTGCACCCACTGGCTGGGCTGGCCCTGGTTTTCCCATTCGGCGACTTCGAGCCCGATGTCCTCACCCACCGCTTTCATGCGGTCGATGATCCCCTTGAGGAAGGGGTTGGCGCTGCTGTTCGGGATCGCCAGCATCTTGCGGTCCGCGGCGCATTCGCGAATATCGAAGGGGTCGCCCGGCGCCGTGAAAACCGGCTGTTCGAGGTAAGGCGCGAGGGCCTCCTGAGCGCGTGCGATGCCTTCCGAGGCGTCCTGCGCACTTGCCGCCGTACCGGCGACCGAAAGCGCCAGCGCCGATACCAGGCCCTTGATTGTATTGGAGTGTGTCATGTGTATCTCCCTGTTGCCGTTGATGTGCGTCGCGGTCGTTTTGGTCGACTCGTCGTTGACTTGAATACGCATTCACATCTTTCTCAGAATTCGATTCATTGTCAATCATGCATTCTTGGGTTTCTCCCCGAGCCTTGAATTCGGATGCAGGGATTGCCGCCCGCCAAGGGCCCGTGGCATGGGTGCAGAATATGATCGCCTCGGGGCGTGCAATCCATTAGAGAGTGATCCGCGCTGGCCCCGGTCGGCGCGGTGGTGGACGGAAAAGGTATTTTGTATCGATGGCACGTCTTAAATCACGGGTGACTTCCTTCGACGTGGCCAAACTTGCGGGCGTGTCACAGCCCGCCGTGTCGCGCGCCTTCACGCCCGGTGCGAGCATCACGAAGGAAAAGCGCGACCGCATTCTGGCCGCCGCGAAAGAACTGAACTACGTGCCGAACGTGTTCGCGTCGAGCCTGTCGTCGAAGCGCAGCAACATGGTCGCGGTCATCAGCGGAAACCTGAACAATCCCTTTTATTCCGAGACGTTGCAGGTGTTCGTGGAATCCATCCAGCGCACCCATCGCCAAGTCCTCGCCTTTTCGGTGCAGGACGGGCGCGACAGCGACGACGTGATGATGCAGGCGATGCGCTATCCCATCGACGGGCTGGTCGTCACCTCGGCCCAGATGTCGTCCGAACTCGTGAAACTCAGCGAAGGTCTGGGCATTCCGGTGGTCATGTTCAACCGCCGCGTCGTCGGGTCCGAACTGTCCGGGGTCCAGTGCGACAACTTCGAGGGGAGCGCGGTTCTGGGGCGGCTGATGGCGGCCGCGGGCGCGCGGCGCATCCTTATCGTGCGGGGCGATCCGCAGGGATCGACGAGCATCGACCGGGTGCAAGGGTTCCGGTCCGCCGTGGACGGGGTCGCCGGGGTCGAAATCGAAGAGGTCGACGGTGAATCGAGCTATTCCGGCGCGCGAAACGCCATGATCCGCCGCTTCAACGGGCCGGGTCCGCGCTTCCCCGACGCGATCTTCGCGGTGAACGACATCATGGCGATCGGCTGCGCCGACGCACTGAACGAGAACTTCGGCCTGAAGATACCCGATGACATCATGCTCGCCGGGTTCGACGGGATCCGGGAGGGGCAGCGCGCGCCCTACAGCCTGACGACGGTGCGTCAGCCGGTCGAACGGATGGTCGCGGAAACGCTCGAGCTTTTGAAGGCCGCGCCGGAAAACCTGAAAGGGGCCGAAGCGCAGCGCCGGGTGATCCCCGGCGATCTGATCCCGGGCCACACCGTGCCCGGAATGGGAAGGTGGGCGCGCTAGGCACGCCCACCGCAAAGGGCCTTATTCAGCCGCTTCGTGAACGCCGGGGATGAAGCCGAAATCGAACGGTGCCGGTTCGCCCCGCTCCTTGCGCTGCGACTTGCGCAGAGCCTCGGTCCCGTTCTCGTCCACAGTCAGATCCTCGCCGATGAGCACGCCGTAGTCGCGCTCGGCCTTCTGGCGTGACACGAGCCCGTCGCGCACATCCTTCAGCACCTTCTCGACGGGCCGTTCCAGCGGATCGCCCCAGCCACCGGACCCGGCGGTGATGAAGATGATGCGGTCACCCGGTTCAACCTTGACGCTGTCGGTCTTGGATGGAATGCGCTCGGGCTCATCCTTGCCCGCGCGCACGACCCATTTGCTCGACGTGCCGCCGTGCAGGCCGCCGTTGATGCCCCAGGGCGGCACCACCTCGCGGTCGTCGTGGATCGAGATCGAACCGGAGGCGAGCACGCGATACACCTTTTCGATCCCGGCACCGCCACGGTGAAGACCGGCCCCACCGGCATCCTGCACCGGGCGGTAACGCTCCACGATCACCGGGTAGTAGTTCTCGATGTATTCGATGGGCGTCGCGCTGAAGAGCGGCCACCACGCGTGTCCGTCCAGACCGTCGTCACGCGGACGGCCCGGCACACCGCCGAACAGAAGCTCCATAAGCTGGAAATACTTCCCGTTCTCGTCGGTCCCGGTGAAGATGAAGTGCGGGCTGGTGCCGTAGCCCGCCGCCATCGACAGGTGCGGGGCCTGCTGGCCCAGCGCGCCCGCCTGACAGTCGAAGAACCGCGTGTGCGTGTTCAGGCGGTTCGACAGAGCGGCCGGGAACTTGGGATTGAGAAGGCTGCCTTCGGGAAGTATGATCTCGAACAGGTCGTAGAACCCTTCGTTGAACATGATCTTGGGATCGAAGGCCATAATCATGTAGACGCCGAAGAACAGTTTGCAGAGACCTTCGTGGATGTGGAAGTTGATCGGCCCTTCGGCCTGATCGTCGGTCCCGGTCCAGTCGATGACCGCGACTTCGCCCTTCTTGTAGATCGAAAGGTGCAGCTTGAACGGGCCGTTGCCCACGCCGTCGTCGTCCACGTAGTCGGTGAAGGTCACCGGCTCTTCGGGGATGTATTTCGAGATCAGCACACGCATCGCTTCGCGCGTGCGCGACATCAGCTCGTCACAGGCGGTCAGATAGCTGTCGCGCCCGAAACGGTCGCAGATTTCCTGCACCCGCTTGGCCGCCGTCCGGCACCCGGCGATGAGCGCCATGAGGTCGGCGCGGTTCATGTCGGGCGTCCGGCTGTTGTTCAGCATGATCTGGAGGACGCCCTCGTTGAGCTTGCCGTCCTCGTAGATCTTCACAGGCGGGACGCGCAGCCCCTCTTCCCAGATCGTGTAGGCATCCGCCGGCATCGAACCGGGCACCTTGCCGCCCGTGTCCACCATATGCCCGAAGATCGAGCTGTAGCCGACGTGGTGGCCCTCATGGAAGATCGGCATCATCACGCACCAGTCGTTGTTGTGCGAGATCGAGCCCTTGCAGGCGTAGGGGTCGTTCCAGACGAAGATGTCGCCTTCGTTGATGTTGTTTTTGTACTGCTCCACGATCTCGGGGATGTAGGAGCCGAACTGGCCCACCACCATCTGGCCCGCAGGGTTGCAGATCATCGGGAACTCGTCGTGCTGTTCGCGGATCACCGGAGAAAGCGCAACGCGGGTCACGACGCTGTCCATCTCGAACCGCGCGTTCAGAAGCGCGTTCTCGATCAGGTCGAGTGTAATCGGGTCGAGTTTCTTGGTCATTGGATCATTCTCCCTTGTTGGTGGGCCAGATCATCAGGTTGCCGGTCTCGTCGACCTCGGCATAGTGATCCGGCAGCAGGACGGTCGTGGTATCGTACTGTCGCACGATCGCCGGCCCTTCGATCCGCGCGCCGGTCGCGAGCCGGTCCCGGTCGATATGCGGCGTGTCGATCCATTCGCCGTGGAAATAGGCGGGCTGCGTTTCGATGATCGCTTCGGCCACGTCGGTCGTGCCGTCCTCGGGCATCGTGTATTCCACCGGCGGCGTCGCCCCGGTCGCGACGACACGCAGCGCCACCAGCTCGATCGGCAGGTCGAAGCGCACACCATAAAGACGCTCGTGGGTTTCGTGGAAATCCTTGAGCACGGTGTCCAGCCCGTCCGCCTTGTCGATCATCTCGGACGGAACCGTGATCTCGACCTCGAACCCCTGCTGCTCATAGCGCAGGTCCATGGTGTATTTGAGCCCGCGGTCGGCCTTTTCGACCTCCTGCTCGTCGAGCCATTCCAGCGCCTTGCCGCGAAGGTCGGCGAAATGCTCGAACACCTTGCCGTCGTTCATGCCCGCGACCGAGCCGATCAGGGTCTGCACGAATTCGTTCTTGAACTCGGCTTCGAGGAAGCCCAGCGCCGACAGGACGCCGGGGTTGTGGGGCACGACCACCGGGTAGCAGCCCAACACCTGCGCCATGGCGTTGGCGTGGAGCGGTCCGGCCCCACCGAAGGCGACGATGCCGAAGTCGCGCGGGTCGAGACCGCGCTGCACGGTGATGACGCGCAAGGCCCCCAGCATCACTTCGTTCGCGATGTCGAGAATGCCCTGCGCCGCGTCTTCCGGCGACAGGCCGATGCTCTTGCCGATGCTGGCGACCGCTTCGCGCGCGCCGTCGACGTCCAGCGTCATGTCACCGCCCAGAAGGCGCGAGGGAAGGTAGCCCAGGATCACGTTCGCGTCGGAAACGGTCGGCTCGGTGCCACCGCGCCCGTAGGCGACCGGGCCGGGCATCGCGCCCGCGCTGCGCGGACCCACGCGAAGCGAGGTGGTCAGTTCGGACACCTCGGCGATCGAGCCGCCGCCTGCGCCCACGCTGCGCACGTCCAGCGTCGGCACCTTGGCCGGGAAATAGCCCACGTCGGTCGACCGCGAGATCATCGGATTTCCGTCGATGATGACCGACACATCGGTCGATGTGCCGCCCATGTCGAACGCGAGGAGCTTGTTGATCCCCGTGCGCCGCGCGGTCATCGCGGTGGCGGTGACGCCCCCTGCCGGACCGGACAGCACGGTGTGGACGGGCCGTTGCGCAGCGGCCTCGGCGCTCATCAACCCGCCGTCCGAGCGCACGATATGCAGGCGGCTTTCGACCCCGACCTCTTTCAGGCGCTGTTCGATGCGCGACAGGTAGCGCGTCATGATCGGGCGCACATAGTCGTTCATGACCGTCGTGATCGCGCGGTCGTATTCGCGGAATTCCGGCAGAATGTCGGAGGACAGCGAAACCGTCATGTCGGGGAAACGCTCCTGCACAAGCTCGCGCAACCGCCGTTCGTGCGCGGGGTTGGCGTAGGAGTGCATGAGCGAGATCGTCAAAGCCTCGATGCCGGAGCCGCAGAGGTCGTCGATCAATTCGATCGCCTTCGCCTCGTCGAGTTCGCGCACCACGTTGCCGCGCGCGTCGACCCGTTCGGGGATACCCCGTGTGTCCTTCAGTGCGGCGAGCGGATCGGGCTTGTCCATCACGATCCAGCCGAACAGCGGACCAGGCGTCCACGATTTCGCAAGGTGCAGGGTGTGCTCGAACCCTTCGGTCACCAGCAGGCCGACACGGGCCCCCTTGCCTTCGAGCACGGCGTTGGTGGCGACCGTCGTCCCATGCAGGACGAGCGAGATGTCCGACGGCTTCACGCCCGCCTTTTCGCAGATCAGGCGCACCCCTTCGGCGACGCCGATCGACTGGTCCTGCGGCGTCGAGGGCGTTTTCGCCCGGTACGTTTTGTTCGCCGCGTCATCTTGAAGTAGCAGGTCGGTAAACGTACCGCCCACATCGACTCCGAGCCTCATGATGCTCTCCCTGTTGCTGTTTACGCCTACTTGATTCAGTGAGGCAGCTTTTCTGTTGAATGCGTATTCATGAAATAGTAAGGTCCACCCAAGATCAAGGAAAAAAGTGGTGGCGCCCCCTGTCGCGAAACTGCCGGGAGGGAACCGTAAGCCATTGCCTTTGAGGAGAAAAACGTAATGTGCCCTCGCACCCTTTATCAGAAGATATGGGATCAGCACGTGGTGACCGATTACGGCAACGACGAAGCCCTCCTGTATGTCGACCGGCACCTCGTTCAGGAGGTGTCCAGCCCGCAGGCTTTCGCCACCATCGAGAAGCAGGGGCGCAAGGTGCGCAGACCCGAAGCCCATGTCGCCGTGGCCGACCACGCGGTCCCGACAAAGCGAGACGGCCGCCGGTTCGCGGACGAACTGGCTCAGGCGCAGGTCGACCGGCTGAAGCAGAACGCCAAGCGCCACGATATCACCTATCTCCCTATGGAAGGTGACCGGCACGGAATCGTCCACGTGATCGGCCCGGAACTCGGCTTCACCCTGCCCGGATCGGTCCTCGTCTGCGGTGACAGTCACACCAGCACCCATGGTGCCTTCGGCTGCATCGCGTTCGGCATCGGGGCGAGCGAATGCGCCACCGTCTTTGCGGCCCAGAGCCTGCGCCAGCGCCGGCAGAAAACCATGCGCGTCAACCTCGAAGGCGGCCTGCCGACGGGGGTGACCGTGAAGGACGTGATTCTCGCCCTCATCGCCAAGATCGGCACGGGGGGCGGTGTGGGCTATGCCATCGAATACGCAGGCTCGACCGTGCGCGACCTGTCGATGGAATCCCGCATGACGCTGTGCAACATGTCCATCGAAGCGGGCAGCCGCGTCGGCATGGTCGCGCCCGACGAAAAGACCATCGCCTATCTCAAGGACCGCCCGCTCGCCCCGAAGGCCGAGCTTTGGGATGCCGCCGTGACCAGTTGGATGTCGCTGCGCAGCGACGAGGACGCCGTTTTCGACCGTGAGATCACGTTCGACACCTCGACGCTCGAACCGCAGGTGTCCTGGGGCACGACGCCTGAGCACACCCTGCCGGTCAACGGCGTGGTGCCGGACCCCGAGACGCTTCAGGACGACGGCAAACGCGAAAAGATGCGCAAGACGCTTGAATACATGGGGCTCACCCCCGGAACGCGGCTGTCCGACGTGGCCATCGACACGGTGTTCATCGGCTCCTGCACCAATGGCCGGATCGAAGATCTGCGCGCCGCGGCGAAGGTTCTGACCGACCGCAAGGTTTCGCCGGGCATTCGTGCCATCGCGGTGCCGGGGTCGGCATCGGTCAAGGCCATCGCCGAAGCCGAAGGGCTGGACCGCGTTTTCCTCGCGGCGGGCTTCGAATGGCGCGATGCCGGCTGTTCCATGTGCGTGGGCATGAACGACGACCGCCTGTCCAAGGGAGAGCGGAGCGCGTCCACGTCGAACCGGAACTTCGAGGGGCGGCAGGGGATCGGCGGGCGCACCCACCTGATGAGCCCGCAGATGGCCGCCGCCGCGGCGATTGCCGGGCATATCACCGACGTGAGGGACTATCTGTAACGATGGAAAAACTGACGAAACTGCGAAGCGTCGCCGCCCCGCTGATGGAAGATGCGATCGACACCGACGTGATTTTCCCGGCGCGGTTCCTGCTGTTGCTCGAACGCGACGGGCTTGGGCGGTATGCGTTCAACGAACGGCGCGGTGGAAACGAACCCTTCGTTCTCGACCAGCCGCCCTATGACAAGGCCCAGATCCTCGTCACCGGCGAAACCTTCGGCACCGGGTCGAGCCGCGAACAGGCGGTCTGGGCGCTTGCCGACCTCGGCATCCGCTGCGTGATCGCGCGCAGCTTCGGCGAGATCTTCCATGCGAACTGCTTCAAGAACGGTGTGCTGCCGATCCGCCTTCAGGGCGAGGACATGGCGCGCATGGAAAAGGCCGCGCGAGCCGGTGAAGAGGTCGAAGTCGACCTGCCTTCGCAGACGATCCGGGTGGGCGACACGGCCATCGCCTTCGAGATCGAAGCGAACCGCAAGCGCGCGCTGATGGCCGGTCTGGACGAGATCGGGGCGATCCTGACGGACGACGCCGAAGCCCTCGCGGCCTACGAAGAACGCCGCGCGCGGGAGACGCCCTGGCTCGTCCTCGCGCCCGAGCAATTCGGACAGATCAAATCGGAAGAGGACGCAGCCTGATGAGCACGGAATCGGACCTCGTCGAAAACTACAAACGCGCCTACGGCAACCGGATCGGCTTCGGGCGGAGGCCCGCGCTCATCTTCATCGATTTCGTCGAAGGCTACTTCAACGAAGCCTGCGAGCTTTATGCCGATGTGGACGATGCGCTCGCCTCTGCCCTGCGCATTCGCGAAGTCGCGCGGCAAAAGGGCGTTCCGGTGATCTATACCAATGTCGTCTATCAGGCCGGAGGCAAGGACGGGGGGCGGTTCTTCCAAAAGGCCCTACCCCTGCGCAACTTCATCCAGGGCAACCCGATGGGCGACTGGCCCAAGGGGCTGGAGGTCGGTAAAGGCGAGCTGGTCATTTCCAAGCAATACCCGAGCGCCTTCTTCGGCACCTCGCTCGCCTCGACGCTCGCGTCCTGGGGCGTGGACACGCTGATCCACACGGGCGTCACGACCAGCGGTTGCGTGCGCGCCACCTGTATCGACAGTTGTTCGCACGGCTTCATCCCGATCATCCCGCGCGAGGCCGTTGGCGACCGGCACGAAGCCCCGCACGAAGCCAATCTTTTCGATATGGACGCGAAATACGGCGACGTCGTTTCGGAAAGCGACGTCATCGACTATCTCAACACGTTGGAGCAAGAATGACCCGACCCAGCCTGAAAGCCGTGCTGGAGCGCGGCGAATTCGTTGTGGCCCCCGGCATCCACGACATGATCACCGCCGTCGTAAGCAACAAGGTCGGCTTCGATTTCGTCTATTCCTCCGGGTTCTGGGGCACCGCGTCCCAGCAAGGTATCCCCGACGCCGGGATCGCGACCTACACCGACATGGTGGGCCGCGTGGAAACGCTGTGCCGCACCGTGAAGGCGGGCGTGATCGCGGATGCCGACACCGGCTATGGCGGTCTTCTGAACGTCGACCACACCGTCCGCGGGTACGAGGCTGCGGGTGCCGTGGGCATTCAGCTTGAAGACCAGGAATTTCCCAAGAAATGCGGGCATACGCCCTATAAGCGCGTGGTGCCGACGCAGGACATGGTCAACAAGATCAAGGTCGCCTGCGAGGCGCGTCAGTCGCCCAAGACGTTAATCATCGCGCGCACCGATGCCCGCGCCGTAGAAGGGTTCCAAGGGGCCATCGACCGGGGTCTGGCCTACCGCGATGCCGGCGCCGACGTCGTCTTTGTCGAGGCGCTTGAGAGTGAGGACGAAATGCGCCGCTCGAACGAGTTGATCGACGCGCCGACCATGGCCAACATGGCCGATGGCGGCAAGACGCCGATCCTGACCGCCGAGGCGCTTGAGAACATGGGGTACAACCTCGCCATCTTCCCCTCGCTCACCGGCCTCGCCGCCGCAGCGGCGGCCGAACGTGCGCTGAATGTGCTGAAGACCGAAGGCACCTCGAACTCCCCCAACATCGAGTTGTTCGACTTTTCCGAGTTCAACCAGTTGATCGGCTTCCAACGCATCTGGGACTTCGAAGCGAAGTGGTCCGAGATCGACGATTCGGCGAGCTGAACATGGCACGGGTCGTCTGCATCGGCGTAGGAACGGTCGGATGCGGCTGGGCCACGGTGTTCGCCCGCGCGGGCCACGAGGTCGTCCTCTACGACGCTGACGCCGACACCATCGCCGCCCGCGCCCTGCCCCGGATCGAGGCGACGCTCGAACAACTCGGCCGCGAGATGCCGACGGGCGAGGCACCTGCCGTCATCCGTGCGCGCATCCGTGTGGCCGGGTCGTTGGACGAGGCTCTGTCCGGCGCCGAGGTCGTGCAGGAAAGCGTACGCGAAGACCTTTCCATCAAGCGTGCACTCTTCGACGAGATCGGCGCGGCTGCGCCCGACGACTGCCTGCTCCTCTCGTCGACATCGGCCCTGCCGGGGTCGCAATTCCTCAGCCACATCCCGCATCCCGAGCGCGCGCTTGTCGGTCACCCGGTCAATCCGCCATCGCACATCCCACTGGTCGAACTTTGTGCCACGCCACTGACGGCGCCCGAAACCGTGGAGCGGGCGCGCCGGTTCTATACCGAGGCGGGCATGGAACCGATCACGGTAAATAAGGAAATCGACGGGTTCATCCTCAATCGCCTGCAATACACGCTGGTCGCCGAGGCGATGCATCTGGTGGGCGAAGGGTATTGCAGCGCGGCCGACATCGACCGGGTGATGACCAGCGGGCTCGCACTTCGCTGGGCCTCGATCGGGCCGTTCATGACGGCCCATCTCAATGCCCACGAAGGGTTTGCCGGCTTCGTCGGTCAGCTTGAAGGGATGATGAAGAAAATGGGCGCGGACGCCCGCACCGACTACGACTGGGGGCCTGACCTCGTCGCGAAGATAAACGACGAAATGACCCGCCGACAGCCGGTGGGCACGATCCCCGACGCCCAAAGCTGGCGCGACCGGCGCATCCTAGCGACGCGGCGATTGCAGTCGGGGGACACGGCCCCCGGCGCAAAGGGGGATGGCACCGCGCCCGACCGCGGATAAAAAGACCCGGATCGCACCGGGATGGAGGGAGGACCATGATCGCACCGTTCACGTTCAACACGACGAAATCCGTCGTCTTCCGGCCCGGCGCGGCGGCGGGCATGGGCGAACTCGCCAAGCCGACCGTGGGCGAGCGTTGCCTGTTCGTCACTGACCCCGGCCTGCGCAAGCTCGGACTGTGCGACCCCGCTTTGGCCGACCTCGAAGACGCTGGGGTGGCGGTCACGGTTTTCGACCGGGTCGAGGCCGACCCCAGCCTCGCCACGCTGATGGCCGCGACCGAGGCGGGACGTGCAGCGGACGCAACCGGCGTGATCGGGTTCGGGGGCGGCTCGTCGCTTGACGTGGCCAAACTCGCCGCGCTTCTCCTTGGCTCCGGCGAAGACCTCGACGCGGCATGGGGCGTCGCGAACGCCAAGGGACCGCGCCTTCCCCTGGTGCTCGTTCCCACGACCGCCGGGACCGGGTCCGAAGTGACGCCGGTGTCGATCATCACGGTCGGCGAAGAGGAAAAGCGGGGCGTCTCCTCCCCCGTGATCCTGCCCGACGTCGCGGTTCTGGACGCCGAACTGACCCTTGGCCTGCCGCCCGCGATCACCGCCGCCACCGGCGTCGACGCGATGGTGCACGCGATTGAAGCCTATGCCTCCAAGAGCGCCAACAACAATCCGGTGTCAAAGCTCCTCGCCCGTGAAGCACTTCGGCTGCTTGGCGCGAACATCGAAACCGCCGTGATGGACGGAACCGACATCGATGCACGCGGCGCGATGCTGCTGGGTTCGATGCTGGCCGGTCAGGCCTTTGCCAATTCGCCCGTGGCCGCCGTCCACGCGCTCGCCTATCCGATCGGCGGGACATTCCACGTGCCCCACGGCCTGTCGAACGCGCTGGTCCTGCCCCATGTCCTTCGCTTCAACGCGCCGGTCGCGGCGGACCTTTATGCCGAAATCGCCTACGATGCCTTTCCGCATCTCGAACGCAGCAACGACGCCGATCGCCTGTGCACCGTCTTCATCGACGAACTTGCCGGGCTGTCGTCGAAACTGGGCATGGAAACGCGCCTGCGCGACGTCGGCATTCCCGAAACCGCGCTTGAGAAAATGGCCGCGGATTCGATGCTCCAGCAGCGTCTGCTCGTCAACAACCCCCGCGATGTGAGCGAGGCCGACGCGCTGGCCATCTACCGCGAGGCGTGGTGATGGCCGACCGCCCGGCGCCCTCGACGCGCGAGGATTATCCGACATTCCGCGCGCTTCAGACGCGCTGGCGCGACGGCGACGTATACGGCCACGTCAACAACGTCGTGCATTACGAGCTGTTCGACACGGTGGTCAACGGCTGGATGATGGAGCACGGCGTGCTCGATCCGAAGTCGGGCAAGACCATCGGACTCGTGGTGGAAAGCGGATGCCGCTATTCCGGCGAGATCGTTTTCCCCGACACCGTGACCGCCGGGTTGAAGGTCACGCATGTCGGCCGCAGTTCGGTGCGCTACGAGATCGGGCTGTTTAGAAACGACGATCAAGCGACCTCCGCCGAAGGTTACTTCGTGCATGTCTGCGTCAACGCAGAAAGCCGCCGACCGGTCGCCCTGCCCAACGACCTTCGCACCGCGTTGGCAACCCTCGCGACCTAGGCCGACCCTTCCGGTGCGATTGTTTGTGCGGGTCCGGCCTTTGTGTGTGGTTGCTCAAGGTCATCAATGACGAGCCACACGCGTCTCGAGTCCCTCCACCGCAGCGCGGACGCGGCTAGCCACCGCACACAACAACGAAACCAACCACTCCACACGCCAATTCAACGCATCAGGAACGCATCCTTATCTACGAGGAATCGCTCGGACAGCGGCAAACTGGCCGCGCCGAGGGACCGTGCATCGCTACCGATCGTACCTGAACGGACATCCGGCGTCGCGATGCCGGCGAGGTTGGCGGTTGCGACACGATCATGTGTGCGTTTCACGATCTCCGCCCGGATGTCGTCTGGCAGCCAACCATCGATCATCGCCTGTGGAAAATCGATCAGACAGACTGCGGAGAGAATGGCGTAGGCAAGCCCCTCGCACGCCTCGTCCATCCAGCGATCGAGGATGGCGTCCGGCACGGACCAGCTTTTCGGGTTCTCCCAGATCATGTCTCCGTTTCCGCCGACCGCGATAAGTGCGTTTTCCAAGGATGCGAGCGAGGCGACATCAACCAGCTGCCGGGTTGGGGAACCACTCATCCCGAGCGGGATCGACCCAAGTGCGGCAGCGTTCCCTGTCCGTCCGGTATAAAGCGCATTGTCCACGACCAGCCCGCCGCCGACGAAGAACCCGATGAAGAAATAAAGAAAGTCGCTGGGCCGGTCCTTTTCGCCAAAGACCAACTCGGCGCCGCAAGCCGCCGACGCGTCGTTCTTGAGGTAGACGGGGAAATCCCAGTTTTCCGCGATTTCGCGCGCGACGTCGCGGTCGCGCCATTCCGCCAGCTCTCCCGGTTTCACACCAAGCGGCTTGGCCCAGTCCCAAAGCTGAAAAGGGATCGCGATGCCCAGACCGGACACGCGGGCGCGCTGAGGTGCGGTCAACTGGCCCAGAAGCTGGTCGATGGCACTGTTGGCGAACCGCACGACGCCCTCGGGGGTCGGGAATTTGTGGGTGATATGCACCCGGCCTTCGACACGCCCCACGAAATCGATGAGAACGAGGTCGAGGCTTCTTCGCCCGACCTTCAGGCCGAGGAAATATGCACCGTCCGCGGCGAGGGCCATCGGCACCGAGGGCTGCCCCACCTTGCCACGCTGCGGCTCTCCGCGCGTGAGCAGACCGTCCCTTTCGAGCGCGCGCATAATCACCGAAACCGTCTGCGCCGACAGCCCGGTCGTGCGCGCGATGTCGGCTTTGGCAAGGGGGCCGCGCTGGCGCAGGAGCGTCAGCACGAGGCGCTCATTATGGGCACGCATCCCGCTTTGGTTGGAGCCGCGCACAGCCGCGGTCAGCACACCCGCTCCGACCTGCCCGTCATCAACGCCTTGATTAATTGCGCTTTTACTCATTCCGCTCCGCGCGCCTCCCACACGAACTGGCGCCAAAGGTCGGAAATCGGGACGGTCCTGTCAATAGTAAATCAGATTGATTTATTTATTGACAGATCGCCCAGAATCACTGCCTTTTGCGAATTGTGGGGTCGGTCTTTCGGCTCTGGTATTCACTTTGACTTCTGGGAGGATGGTCATGAAATCCGCATTCACGCACACCCTGAAACTCGCGTCGGCCGCGTCGGCGCTGGCTCTGATCACGGGCGCCGCGCAGGCCGCTTCGCATGAGCCGGTCGGCGCTTGCCTCATCACCAAGACGGACACCAACCCGTTCTTCGTGAAGATGAAAGAAGGCGCTCTGAAAGGCGCCGAGGAGAATGGGATCGAGCTTCAGACCTTCGCCGGCAAGATCGACGGCGACGTCGAAACGCAGGTCGCTGCGGTCGAAACCTGCATCGCCTCCGGCGCGAAAGGCATCCTGATCACCCCGTCCGACAGCCGCGCCCTTGCGCCGGTGATCGGTCAGGCCCGCGACGCCGGCCTTCTGGTGATCGCGCTCGACACCCCGTTCGAGCCCGCAGATGTGGCCGACGCCACCTTCGCCACCGACAACTTCAAGGCCGGTGAGTTGATCGGCCAGTGGGCCGCCGCCACCATCGACGACCCGGCGAACGCGCGGATCGCGCTGCTCGACCTGAACCCGTCGGAAGTCTCGGTCGACTACCTGCGCGACGGCGGTTTTCTTCAGGGCTTCGGCATCGACATCAAGGACCCGACCGACATCGGTGACGAGGATGACGACCGGATCATCGGCCACGACGTGACCAACGGCAACGCCGACGGTGGCCGCACAGCGATGGAAAACCTGATGCAGATCGATCCGAGCGTGAACGTGGTCTACACGATCAACGAACCCGCCGCTGCCGGTGCCTATGAGGCGCTCAAATCCGCAGGTCTCGAAGATCAGGCCTTGATTGTTTCGGTCGACGGCGGCTGCCCCGGCGTGCGCGATGTCGCCGCTGGCGTGATCGGCGCGACCTCGATGCAGTTCCCGCTGCTCATGGCGTCCAAGGGTATCGAAGCGATCGCCGCCTTCGCCGCCGACGGCTCCAAGCCCGAGAACAGCGAAGGGCTGGATTTCTTCAACACGGGCGTCCAGCTCGTGACCGACCAGCCGGTGGACGGCATCGAGTCGATCACGTCCGAAGAGGCGCTGGAACTCTGCTGGGGCTAACCCACTGACACGGGGGGCGGCTGGATCGCCCCCCGACCTACATTCCCGAAATTACCACCTGTTTCGCCGGTCCCCGTGTTACCATTCGGGACCGCAGGGAGGATACGCATGGCCGATGTTCAGAAGAGCACCCGGAACCGACAGGATTTCGAAAACACGCTGGACAGCAGCGACGCGAACGTCGCGTCCTTCGTGTACGAGCGAAAGGGCTTCGTCGCCAAGGCGCAGCATTTCCTGCACGGCAACCCCACGATGGTCCCCGTAATCGTACTGGTCGCCAGCGTCATCATCTTCGGCCTGATCGCGGGCGAGCGGTTCTTTTCGCCCTTCAACCTGTCGCTGATCCTTCAGCAGGTTTCGATCATCGGTATCCTCGCCGCTGCGCAAAGCCTTGTCATCCTGACGGCGGGGATCGACCTGTCCGTAGCCGCGATCATGGTTCTGATGTCGGTCATCTCCGGCAAACTGGCGGTCGAGCTTGGCGTGCCTGCGCCGCTCGCGCTGCTGATCGGTTTCGGCGGCGGGATCGGGGCCGGGCTGCTGAACGGGTTTCTCGTCACCAAGATCAAGCTACCACCGTTCATCACGACGCTGGGGACGTGGAACATCTTCTACGCGCTGATGCTCTGGTTGTCCGGCGCACAGTCGATCCGGGGCGAGGATATCGACAACACCGCGCCGCTTCTCAAGATTTTCGGTCAGGCCATTTCGGTCGGTTCCGCCCGCATCACCTTCGGGTCGATCTTGATGGTGATCGTTTTCGCGGCGCTCTGGTATCTGTTGAACAAGACCGCCTGGGGCCGCCATGTCTATGCCATCGGTGACGACAAGGAAGCCGCGGAACTTGCCGGCATACGCACCGACCGCACTCTGATTTCGGTCTATGCGCTGGCCGGACTTGTCGCCGCCATCGGGGCTTGGGCTTCCATCGGTCGGGTCGGGTCAATCTCGCCCACTTCGTTCTACGAAGGCAACCTGCAATCCATCACCGCCGTCGTGATCGGGGGCATCTCGCTCTTCGGTGGCCGGGGTTCGATCCTCGGGGCGCTGTTCGGCGCGCTGATCGTGGGCGTGTTCCAGTCGGGCCTGCGTCTCGCACAGGTGGACGTGCTCTGGCAGGTCTTCGCCATCGGCTGGCTCATCATCATCGCGGTCGCCATCGACCAATGGATCAGAAAGGTTTCGAGCTGATGTCCGATACCACGCAAACCATCGAACCCATCGTCAAGGGACGCGGCATCGTCAAACGCTACGGGCGCGTGACCGCCATCGACCACTCCGATTTCGACTTGTATCCGGGCGAGATTCTGGCGGTCATCGGGGACAACGGCGCGGGCAAGTCGTCGATCGTCAAGGCGATCTGCGGGGCGGTGCAACCCGATGATGGCGAGATCGTCATCGACGGGGAAAAGGTCCACTTCTCATCGCCCATCGAGGCGCGCGACAAGGGGATCGAGATCGTTTACCAGAACCTCGCCCTGTCGCCCGCCCTGTCCATCGCGGACAACATGTTCGTCGGGCGCGAGATCCGCAAACCCGGCATCATGGGCAGCTGGTTCAAGATGCTCGACAAGCCGGAAATGCAGCGCATCGCCCGTGAGAAGCTGACAGAGTTGGGCCTCATGACGGTGCAGTCGATCAATCAGGCGGTCGAAACCCTTTCCGGCGGCCAGCGTCAGGGCGTCGCCGTGGCCCGCGCCGCGGCCTTCGCGAAGAAGTTCATCATCATGGACGAACCCACCGCCGCCTTGGGCGTCAAGGAAAGCCGGCGGGTGCTGGAGCTGATCAAGGACGTGCGCTCGCGCGGGATACCCATCGTGCTCATCAGCCACAACATGCCGCATGTGTTCGAGGTGGCGGACCGCATCCACATCCACCGGCTCGGCAAGCGGCACGCAGTGATCGATCCCGAGAACTACTCGATGTCCGACGCCGTGGCGATCATGACCGGAGCGATGGAGCCGCCGCCCATCGAGCAGCAGCAGCTGTCGCCAAAGTGATCAGCTGATTGGTGAAGTTGCCGAGCAACGTTGCTTCTTATGGGGCGCGATAGGCTGGGTTGGACGGAAGGAACTGGCGGTAGAGCGGCATGGGCGGGGTCCGGCGAGGTGGAGCACGCGGAGCGCCAAGCCACGCAAGTAGCTTAGGGAATTCACCACCACCCCACGGGGGCGAGACGCGGGCGCGTGGCAAAGCATTCGCCTTTGCTGAACAATAAGGCATCCGCAAATGCTGGCTTGTTCAAATGGATGGGTCCCACAGCGTCGTGAGTTTCTGTCAAGCTTCAGCGACACCACATCGAGAACCGGGCCCATGATACATCGACACCTTGCTGATATTCGATCCAGCACAGCGATGCGTCAGACGCAGCCTGCCGTGCGGATATTCACCAAAAAGATCAAACCCCGCACCCAACGGCGGCACATTCTCGGCGTCGCCACCCTCAGCGCAACCAATTGCCCACCGTCCCTAAGCTGACTTCCCCGTCAGGCCCGAAATCGCCTGAATCAGGCTGTCCTCGGTCACTTCCTCGGCGGTGAACTCGCGCATCACGCGGCCTGAGAACATCGCGACGATCCGGTCGGAGACGTGCAGCACCTCGGGCATTTCCGAGCTGATGACGATGACCGCGTAGCCTTGCGCGGCCAGCTCGCGGATCAGGTTGTGAATCTCGGATTTGGAGCCCACGTCGATGCCCCGCGTCGGTTCGTCCACGATCAGCACCTCGGGTCTCATGGAAAGCCATTTCCCGATCACGATCTTCTGCTGGTTGCCGCCCGACAGGTTGCCGACGAGCTGCCGCCAGCCCGGGGTGCGGATGTCGAGCTTGTCGCGGTATTGATCGAAGATCGCGACCTCGGCCCCATCGCTGACGAAGGGGCCCGCGGTCAGGTCCGAGACCTGCGGCAGGGTCATGTTGTCGCGACAGTTCATCCCGAGGATCAGCCCCTGGCCCTTACGATCCTCCGGCACCAGCGAGATGCCCCGCTTGATCGCGTCCGCAGGCGAATGAATGCTGACCTCTTCCCCAGCGAGGTGGATCGTCCCGGCGGAGGGTTCACGCAGGCCGAAAAGCGTCTCGGCGATTTCCGTGCGTCCGGCGCCGACGAGGCCGTAGAACCCGACGACTTCGCCCCGGCGGACCGAAAAGCTCACGTCCTCGAACAGGCCCCCGCAACTCAGCCCGCGCACTTCCAGCGCCACCTCGCCCAGTTCATGCGTGCTTTCGTTGCGCGACAGGTCGAGCGTTCGCCCGATCATCAGCTGCGTCACCTCCTCCTCATTCGTCTCGGCGGTATTGAGCGTGCCGCGATACTGGCCGTCGCGCAGGACGCTGATCCGGTCGGTGATCTTGAAGATCTCCTCCATCCGGTGAGAGATGTAGATCACCCCCACGCCGCGCGATTGAAGGTCGGCGATCACCTCGAACAGCACGACCTTTTCGGCATCGGTGAGCGACGCGGTCGGTTCGTCGAAGATCACGGCACGGGGCTCGACGGTCAGGGCGCGCGCGATCTCGACCATCTGCTGGTTCGCGATGGAGAGGTCGCCGACCCGGGTGCGGGCCGCGAACCCCACGTTGAGGGTTTTCAGGATCGCGTCCGTCTCGTCATAAAGCCGCTGCCAGTCCACACGCCCGAAGCTTTTCTTCGGGAGTTCGCCAAGGAAAATGTTCTCGGCCACCGTCAGTTCATCGGCGAGGCTGAGTTCCTGATGGATGAAGACCACGCCCTTGGCCTTGGCGTTCATCGGCGAGGACATGACCGTGGGCTGCTCTTCGATGAAGATCTGGCCCTCGTTCGGCGCGAGGATTCCGCCCAGCACCTTCATCAGCGTGGATTTGCCCGCGCCGTTCTCACCCATCAATGCGTGGACCTCTCCGGGCATGACCGTCAGGGACACACCGTCAAGCGCGCGCACGCCGGGGAAGGTCTTGACGATACCCTCGAGGCGCAGGGCCGGCGTCTGGTCGGTCATGTTCTAAGCTCCTCTTTGCCCTTGCGATTGAGCTGGCGATCCAGAAACAGCACCGCGATCAGGATCAGGCCGATGACGAGGTTCACCGTCTCGGTATCCGCCCCGATGTGGCCCAGACCCTTGCGCAGAAGCTGGATCGCTATGACGCCGCCGAGGGTCGAGATGATCGAGCCGTAGCCACCGGACAGCTTGGTGCCGCCCAGCACGACGGCGGTGATCGCCCAGAGTTCGTAGAGCATCCCGTCGTTCGGGTTCACCGAGCCGCTTTCGGAGTAGAAGACGACGGCGGAAAGCGCGGCGAGGAAGCCGATCAGCATGAAATTCCACAGGAAATGCGGGCCCACGCGGATGCCCGCGTTGACGGCCGCATCCCGGTTGTTGCCGATGGCATAGGCGTTACGGCCATGCACCGTCCGCGTCATCAGCAGCCACAGCAGGATCGCCGCGCCGAGCAGGAACCATGTCGCGGTGTGCAGGCCCAAGAACTGCGCCTCGGCGAAATCGACGAGCGTCCAGTTGAGGTGGCTGGTCGGCTGCTCGCCGTTGTACATGAAGACGAGGCCACGGTAGCCCAGCATCGAACCGAGCGTGACGATGAAGGCGTCCACCCCGGTCTTCCACACGATCAGCCCGTTGATCGCGCCAAGGACGACCCCGGTGGCGAGGGCGAAGAGCCAAGCGAGCGGGATGGCCCAGTTGCCCAGCGTCTGCATGAACGGCCATGTCATGCTGTCGAGCAACACGATGGCCGCGAGCGCGAAGGTCGCGCCGACGCTCAGGTCGATGTTGCCGTTAATCATGATGATCGTCATGCCCAGCGCGATGATCCCGATCGGCGCCGACTGCTTGAGCAGCAGGAGCATGTTGTCGAAATCCATGAAGGCCGTCTCGGTCACCGACAGGAACTCTCCCGCGATGGAGAAGAAGGCCAGCTCGACCAGGATGAAGGCCCAGATCGCGCCTTGCTTGATAAGGTTCGCTCGGGTTTCGTTTTTCATCGTCCCCTCCTCACGCGATCCGCGACCACAACCCGCCGCGCTTGGCTGCGATGTCGAGCCAGACCGCGAGGATGATGATGATCCAGGTCACGATGTATTGCGCGTAGAAGGCGAGGCCCAACAGCAACAGACCGTTCTGGATGAAGCCGAGGATGAGCACGCCGATCACCGTCTTGAAGATCGTGCCGGACCCACCGAGGAGCGAGGCCCCGCCAAGGATCACGGCGGCGAGAACCTCAAGCTCCATGCCCTGCCCCACGGTGTTCTGGCTGCCCAGCGACCGGCTCGCTTGAATCAACCCGGCCGTCGCCACGCAGAAGGACGACATGAGATAGGTCATGAACACGACCCGCGCGCGCGGGATGCCCGAGAACGTGGCGGCGACCCCGTTGCCGCCCACCGCGTAGACCTTTCGCCCGAACGGCGTGCGCGACAGGATGATACTGAGCACGATCGCCAGCCCCGCGAAGATCAGGATCGGCATCGGCAACCCCGCCACGCTCCCCTGTCCGAAGACGCTGAACCACGTCCCCGACTTGTCGGCGATGTCCATGTTCTTGCCGCCTGAGTAGGTAAGCGTCAGGCCGTGGATCGCGGACAGCATACCCAGGGTGACGATCAGGGAGTTGAGCTTGAGGTAGCCCACGAGAATCCCGATGAACGCGCCGAGCGCCAGCGTCATCGCGAACATCGACGGAATGGCGAGCGTCGGGCCGATCTTGTCATGCAGGTCGAGCACCACGATGGTCGAGAACGACATCATCGACCCCACGGACAGGTCTAGGTTTCCGCCGATCACCACGAAGGTGACGCCCAGCGCCATGACGCCCAGAATGGCCGACGAACGGATCACCCCGAAGACGTTGTCGATGTCGATGAAACGCGGATTGGCGACCGCGAAGGCGATCATGAAGACCGCGAAGGCGACAAGAATGCCTTGCCGCGCCAGGAACCCCTGCAATCCCTTCCTCGTCAATTCAGCCATGTTGTCCTCCCTATGGCCGGCACGTCACACCAGTGTCATGCCACCGTCGATCATTACGATCTGTCCCGTCATGTAGTCGCTGTCGCGGGCCGCGAGGAACGATGTCGTTCCGGTCACGTCCGCGGGCGTCGCGACGCGCCCCTTGAGTATCTCGGCGGAAAACTCCTCCATCGCCTGACCGGGCCGTTCCGCCGCGCCGATGCTCATCAGGTCCTGATCGACCTGCTCCCACATCTCGGTGGCGACGACGCCCGGCGCGAAGCCGGTCACCGTGATCCCGTGCTTGGCAAGGTCGCGGGCACCCGATTGGGTCAGCGACACCACCGCCCATTTGCTTGCACAGTAGGGCGCGACATTGTCGAAGCCCTGCCTGCTGGCGACGGAGGCGGTGTTGATGATCTTGCCAGCCATGCCGTCGTCGTCCCGTCCCTGTGCGATCATCTGGCGCGCGGCCTCCTGCATTCCGATCATGCAACCCAACCCGTTGACACCCATGACGAAATTCCAGTTGTCCTCGGTCACGTCAAGAAAGTTCATCGGCTTGTTGACGCCTGCGTTGTTGAACTTCACGTCGAGGCGTCCGAACAGCGACACCGTGTGATCGATCATGGCCCGGACCTGTTCCCGGTCCGTCACGTCGACCGCGGCGTGGGTCACGCGGGCCCCGGTCTGCGCGGCCCGTTCGGCGTTCGCCTCGGCCACGGCCCCGACCTTGTCCCCATTGATATCGGCGAAACAAACCTTGGCCCCTTCGTCCAGAAGCGCCTCCCCGATGGCTCTCCCAATTCCCTGGGCTGCGCCCGTCACGATACAGGACCGTCCAGCGACACGTGCCATGTGCGCCCCTTTCGAATTCACTACGTGGAAAAAACAAAACTGGATGCGCGAGGCGCCGGGGCACCCCGCGCATCCGGGGAGGAGATCAGAAGACGGGCTTGGTGAACTCGTCCATGTTGTCCTGCGTGATCTTCGGCGTATCGAAGTAGTTCAGGAACGGCACGTCCTTACCGTCGAGCACGTCGATCGCGGTCTGAAGCGCGGCTTCCGCGTCGTCCACCGGCGACTGGTAGATCGAGCCCCAGTATTCGCCCGCGGCCATCGCTTCGTAGCCCACCGCGAAGTTGGTGGCGCCGACGAAGGTGATGTCGCCCGCACGGCCGGCGGCCTTGGCGGCGTTCAGTGCGCCGACACCCATGTTGTCGTCACCGGCATAGACGCCGTCGATGTCGTCGTATTTGACGAGGAAGGCTTCCATGACCTGTTGCGACTTTTCGCGGTTCCAGTCGCCCGGCTGCGTTTCCACCAGCGTCACGTCCGGGCAGACTTCCGGAAGGCGATCTTCGAAGCCCTTGGCCCGTTCGATGGCCGTGGTGTAACCGGGCTGGCCCGAGATCTGCACGATCTGTGCTTCACCTTCGATGCCCTGCGCCTTGAACCGGTCGCACATGATTTCCGCCGACCGGGCGCCTTGCGTGATGTTGTCCGGGCCCGAGAAGGAGGCGACGAAGTCGAAGCCCTGCTCGGCGATGTTGGAGTTGGTGACGATCACCGGAATGTCCGCCTGGCTCGCCTTGCGCACCGCCGGGATCACCGCCTCGCCGTTCGTCGGCCAGATGATGATCGCGTCGACTTCCTGCTGGATGAGGTCTTCCATCTGCGCGATCTGGCGCGCCACGTCGCCACCGGCGTCGAGCACGACGACCTCAACGGCGTCGTTTTCCTCGGCCGCCGCGATGAAGGCCTGTTCGTATGTGGTCTGGTAGCTGTCCACGCCCACGTTGTTCTGCGTGATACCGATGGTGTAGCTCGAGTGCGCCTCGCCAAAGGCGGCGGTGCCCAGCATCGCGGTCGAACAAACGAGCGCAAACTTGGTCGAGATCTTCATGTGATTGGTCCTCCCAAACTTATGTTGTCACGATTGCGGCTGTCCTCCCAGCCCGGGACATGACGCCCCTTGCAACCTGTTTTCCATCGAGCGCGATTTTGTCGCGGGTTGGACGCCCCCTTTTTGTTCAATCTGAAAAGCATGGTATCCATTTTGGATAAAATGGCGATACGCCAGCCCTCCCATTTTGGACAACTTCGGAAGGACGGACATGACAAACAAACGTCGACCGACCCGCAACATGCAAAAGACGGACCCAATGCATCACGACCCCGTGAAACTTGTTCATTCTGGACAGAATGGCCCGGTCAGCGCCAAAGCCGTCGCGGCGATGGTCGACAGTCCGGATGTTTTGCGGGTCGTCACATTGCTTCAGGGCATTTCGACCGAGATCGACAACGGGATCGAGCCGAGCACGGCGAACCCGCACCTCAACATGCTTTTGCACCTGCTCCATAGCCATTTCGAGGGCCGCGTCGTGTCGCCCTCTGCGATGGTCTCGGCCTCGGGCGTGCCCTATGCCACCGGCACCCGGAAACTGAGCGAGCTGATGGACGCGGGTTTCATCGAACAGCGCCCGCGCACCAAGTCGGGCAAGAGCGTCTCGCTTCATCCCAGCGCGCACCTGTTCGAGGTCTTCAGCCAGGTCGCGGACCGGATCGACCGAATCGCGCAGGATGCCTATGGCGGCGCGCGGCGAACCGATGGCGCCCGAGACTACTATTTCGGCGGCTCCTACCAGCCGGGGCAGACGATGATCGCGCCGCCCCGCGCCCTGCCCCAGTCGCTCAAGCTCGCGGGCGGCCTGCGGATTCTGGTCCACGGTGACCCGACCTTCATGGTCATGGAGAACCTGAAGCGCCAGTTCGAGCAGATCGTCGGCACCGACATCCACCAACGCGCGTTTTCCATCGACAGGCTGCGCGAAGAGGCGTTGCGCAACGCCACCCGAAGCAGAAGCCGCTATGACCTTATCGCGGTCGACCTGCCGTGGCTCGGCGAGTTCGTGAAAAAGGGCGTGATCCGGCCCCTGCCCGACGTGATGGACGTGGCGCGGCTGGAGCCCAGCGATTTCCACACCGCCGGCTGGCGCGCGACCCATTGGGACGAAGTGCCCTATGGCGTGCCGAGCCAGACGACGCCCGAGCTCATGTTCTATCGCAAGGACTGGTTCGCCGAGGCCGGGCTGGAACCACCGCACACCATCGAACGTGTCATCGAGGCGGCGCGGCATTTCAACAATCCCCGTCGGGGGCGCTATGGCGTGGCATGGAACGCGGCCCGCGGCACGGCGCTCGGCCATACCTTCATGATGACCTGCGCCGCTTTCGGTCAGCCGATCATCGACCTGCCCGAGATCGCGGGCGGCTATGACGCCGATCACCTCGAACGCGACGATTTCCGGCCGATGCTCGATTCGCCGCGCGCCCGAGAGGCGGCGGAATACCTCATGGAGCTCATGCAGTTCTCGCCGCCCGATATCCTGTCGATGTCGTGGTACGAGCGCGTGCGCCCCTATGCCGCCGGGTCGGTCGCCATGGCCTATGGCTACACCCTGCTCGCGCCCTATTTCGAACTGGACAAATCCTGCGCCGCGCATGGCAACACCGGCTACCTGCCGCATCCGCACGGCCCCGAAGGCGCGCCCATCGCGCCCGTTGGCGGCTATGCGCTCTGCATCCCGGCCAATCTCGCCGAGGAGCGGATTCCGGACGCGGTGGAGGCGCTGATCGCCTTCACCTCACCCGCCGCGCAGAAGCTCTACGCACAGGAAGGCAGCCGCACGGCGCCCCGCTACTCGGTCGGCGCGGACCCGGAGGTGCGGCGGCTGTCACCGATCTTCGAACTTGTCGACCAGATGTCCTGGCGCGACGAGCTTCAGTTCTGGCCGCGCCCGCCCGTGCCCCAGATCTCCGACATCATCACCGTCTGCGGCAACGAGCTGCACGACATGCTGCGCGGGCTGGTCAGCCCGGCGGACGCGCTCGCCAGCGCGCAGGCCAAGGCCGAGGCCATTTTACGAACACCGGTCACCTAGGGAGGACACCATGGACCCACATCGCCTGAAGGGGAAAAACATCCTGATCACCGGCGCCGCCCGCGGCATGGGCGCGGCCAATGCCGAGGCCTTCGCGGCCCAGGGCGCGAACGTCTGCATCGGCGACCTGGACGGCGACGAGGCCAAGGTCGTCGCGGACCGCATCAACGGTGCGGGCGGCGGCAAGGCGATCGCGGTCAGGATGGACGTCACCAAGCGCGAGGACAACGCGGCGGCCGTCGCCGCCGTGGTCGACGCCTTCGGGTCGATCAACGTGGGTCTCTTCAACGCGGGCCTGAACAAGCCCCGGTTCTTCATGGATATCGATGAAGACAACTGGGACATGATCATGAACGTGAACACCAAGGCGATGTGGCTGGGGATGCAGGAGACCGCGCGCCAGATGATCGCGCAGGGTCCGATGGAGGGTCACCCCTACAAGCTCATCAACGTGGGCAGCATCGCGTCCCGCAAGCCGCTGGTCGACGTGACCGTCTATTGCACCTCGAAATACGGCTGCCTCGCGCTCACGCATTGCGGTGCCATCGGGCTCGCCGAGCACAACATCACCGTCAACGGCTACGCCCCCGGCGTGGTGGTCACGCCACTTTGGGAACAGCTCGACAAGGACCTCGTCGACATCGGATTCAAGGATCGCGAAGGGCAGGCCTACGAGGACATCGTGCGCGACGCTCTGCAGATCAAGCGCGTGTCCTACCCGGACGACATCACCGGCACCGCCTCGTTCCTCGCGAGCGACGACAGCGACTACATGACCGGCCAGATGATCCACATCGATGGCGGCTGGTGCATCCAGTAACGCACTGACTTTAAATTACAAATGACAGATGAGGGTCGCAGTGCGACCCCGGAGGAGACCCCAATGTCACGTGCCCTTCTGCCAAACATGCTCACCCCCCAGGACCTCGAACCGAACTGGGAGTGGCGCGACCGCCTCCCCGCCTCGGGGCACATGTCGGTGGATTTCGAACGCCGGATCGACCACGACCGCCTGCGCCGCTACCGGCTCGCCCGAACGCGCCAGGCGCTCCAGGCGTCGAATGCGGGGACGCTCCTGCTCTTCGACGTGAACAACATCCGCTACGTCTCGGCCACGAAGATCGGCGAGTGGGAGCGGGACAAGATGTGCCGCTTCTGCCTTCTGACCGGGGATGACAGCCCGTATGTGTGGGATTTCGGCTCGGCCGCCATGCACCACAAGCGCTACTCCGACTGGCTGGAGCCCGACCACTGCCTTGCCGGTGTCGTCGGGATGCGCGGGACGATCCCGCCCGAGTTCGGGCTCATGCGCAAATACGCGAAAGAGATCGCGCGCCTCATCAAAGAGGCCGGCATGGCGGACATGCCGGTGGGCGTCGATTACGCCGAAACAGCCATGTTCCATGCGTTGCAGGAAGAGGGCCTCCATGTCGTCGACGGCCAGCAGATCATGCTCGCGGCGCGCGAGATCAAGAACTGGGACGAAATCCAACTTCTGACGCAGGCGGCCAGCATGGTCGATGGCGTCTACCACATGATCTACGAAGAGCTGAAACCGGGGGTGCGTGAGAACGACATCGTCGCGCTGTCCAACAAGATGCTCTACGAGATGGGGTCGGACGACGTCGAGGCGATCAACGCGATCTCCGGCGAACGCTGCAATCCGCACCCGCACAACTTCACCGACCGGCTGTTCCGCCCCGGCGATCAGGCGTTTTTCGACATCCTGCAAAGCTATCAGGGCTATCGCACCTGCTATTACCGGACGTTCAACATCGGACGCTCGACGCCCGCGCAGGTCGATGCCTACGTCAAGGCGCGCGAATGGATCGACGCTTCGATCCAGGCGATCAAGCCGGGGGTGACGACCGATCAGGTGGCGAAGCTCTGGCCCAAGGCCGAGGAATTCGGGTTCCCGAACGAAGACGCCGCCTTCGGGTTGCAGTTCGGCCACGGCCTTGGCCTCGCGCTGCACGAACGGCCGATCATCAGCCGTGCGGTCAGCCTCGAGCACCCGATGGAGATCCAGACCGGCATGGTGTTCGCGCTGGAGACCTATTGCCCCGCCGCCGACGGATACTCTGCCGCACGGATCGAAGAGGAAGTCGTGGTGACCGAGACCGGGGTCGAAGTCATCAGCCTCTTCCCCGCCGAAGAACTGCCCATCGCGAACCGTTATTGATCGGTGGGTTCGCACCCACCCTACGGCCAAATCGTAGGGTGGGTGAACCCCACCTTCGGGAGGACACCATGGCGAAATCCAAGACCAACACCGAGGACTACCTGCGCATGTATCGCCAGATGGTGCGCATACGTACCTTCGAGGACAATGCGAACCAGCTTTACCTCTCCGCCAAAATGCCCGGCCTCACCCATATGTATTCGGGGGAAGAGGCCGTGGCGGTCGGTATCTGCGAGGCGTTGACGGACGACGACCGCATCACCTCGACCCACCGGGGACACGGCCACTGTGTCGCCAAGGGTGCGGAATTCAAGGAAATGTTCTGCGAACTCCTCGGCAAGGAAGAGGGCTATTGCCGCGGCAAAGGCGGATCGATGCACATCGCCGACCAAAGCCACGGGAACCTCGGCGCAAACGCCATCGTCGGCGGATCGATGGGGATCGCCACCGGCTCGGCCCTGCGGGCGAAACTTCAGGGGTCGGACGACGTCACCGTCTGTTTCTTCGGGGACGGCGCGACCGCACAGGGGTTGATGTACGAGGTCATGAACATGGCCGCGCTCTGGAAGCTTCCCGTCATCTACGCCTGCGAGAACAACGGCTATTCCGAATATACCCGGACGGACGAGATCGCGGCAGGCTCGATCACCGCACGGGCCGAGGCTTTCGGGATCGAGGCGCACAAGGTCGACGGGCAGGATGTGCTCGCGGTGAACGAATTGACCCAAAAGCTCGTCGCGCGCTGTCGCAAGGGTGAGGGGCCGTTCTTCGTCGAGCTGGAAACCTACCGCTACCACGGCCACCACGTCGGCGACATCAACCGCGAATACTACCGCTCCAAGGACGAAGAGAAGGACTGGCGCGAGAACCGCGATCCGATCATCCGGTTCCGCAGCTACCTCGTCGATCAGGGTATCGCGAGCGAGGAAGAGATCGAGGCGATGAACGCCGAGATCGAAAAGGATGCCACCGACGCCGTCGCCTATGCCGAGGCCGCGCCCTACCCGGACGCGTCCGAGGTCGACATGCACGTCTACGCGGACTGAGGAGAATGACAATGCGAGAAATCACCCTGTCCCAGGCCGTGAACGAAGCTTTGGCCGAGGAAATGCGGCGCGACGAGACCGTCTTCATTCTGGGTGAGGACGTGGCGGAGGCCGGCACGCCGTTCAAGGTGCTGTCCGGGCTTGTCGAGGAATTCGGCACCGACCGCGTCATCGACACGCCGATCTCGGAACCCGGTTTCGTCGGCCTCGCCGTGGGTGCCGCGATGACCGGCGCGCGGCCGGTCGTGGACCTGATGTTCGGCGATTTCCTTTATCTCGTGATGGATCAGCTCTGCAATCAGGCGGCCAAGCAGCACTATATGTCTGGCGGCAAGCTGTCGGTGCCGATGGTCCTGCGCACCAACCTCGGCGCGACCCGCCGCTCGGCGGCGCAGCACAGCCAGTCGCTTCAGGCGCTGGTCGCGCATATTCCGGGGCTGAAGGTCGCCCTGCCCTCATCGGCCTACGAGGCCAAGGGGCTGATGAAGACCGCGATCCGCGACAACAACCCGGTCGTCATCTTCGAAGACAAGCTGATGTATCAGGACAAGGCCCCGGTGCCGGAGGAGGAATACCTGATCCCCTTCGGCGAAGCGAACGTGAAACGCGAAGGCAAGGACATCACCCTGATCGCCACATCCTCGATGGTGCAGGTGGCGGAAAAGGCCGCCGAGATGCTCGCGAAGGAAGGGATCGAAGCCGAGGTCATCGACCCGCGCACCATCGTGCCGCTGGATGAAAAGACGCTGCTCGACAGCGTGAAGAAGACCTCGCGCGCCATCGTGATCGACGAGGGACACCAAAGCTACGGCGTCACCGCCGAGATCGCGTCGCGTCTGAACGAAAAGGCGTTCTACCATCTCGACGCGCCGGTGCTGCGCATGGGCGCGATGGACGTGCCGGTGCCGTTCAGCCCCGCGCTCGAGGACATCACCGTGCCGACACCTGAGGGCGTGGTGGCAAACGCGCGCAAACTCTGCGCCGGGGAGCTTATCCATGCCGCATGACGTGACGATGCCACAACTGGGCATGGCACAGGACGCGGGCAAGATCGTGTCTTGGCTGAAGTCGCCCGGCGAGGCCGTGTCGAAGGGCGACGCGCTGTTCGAGGTCGAAACCGACAAGGCCACGATGGAGGTCGAGGCACAGGCGGACGGGTTCCTTACGGGTGTCACGGCGGGCGAAGGCGAGGATGTGCCGGTGGGCGCCGTCATCGCCCGGATCTCGGAGAGTGCCGAGGATGACACCCCCGCCCCGTCGCAGGCGCCGGTCGAAACTGGACCGAAAGAAGCCGCGGATGACCTGCCCGAAGGTCACGCCGTCACTATGCCGCAGCTTGGCATGACGCAGGATTCCGGCCTGCTCGTGAGTTGGCACAAGTCACCGGGCGACGCGGTGTCCGCCGACGATGTGTTGTTCGAGGTCGAGACGGACAAGAGCACGATGGAGGTCGAGGCCGGGCGCGACGGCTACCTTGCGGCGACACTGGCCGAGGCCGGTGAAGAGGTGCCCGTGGGCACCGCCGTCGCCATCATAAGCGCCGAAAAGCCGGACAACGCCGTGGCCCGCAGCGCCAAGGCGACGCCTTCGCTCAAGGCGGAGCAGACGCCCGCCGCCGAGGCGACGCCGCCTGAACAAGCAGAAAAACGTCCTGCGCCGAAACCCGCCGCCGCCACAGGCGACCGCATCCTTGCCTCGCCCAAGGCGCGCCGCCTTGCGATGGAACAGGGGCTGGACCTTGAACGTCTGGCCAAGGCGGGCCATCCGCAGCCCTACCATGTGGCCGACCTCGACACGCTGCATGCCATGCCCGATGCGGCCCCTGCATCCGCGGCCCCGACCGCATCGCGCCGGCTCGTGGCCGAGATCGCGCGCGATGGCCTTCCATCCTTCACCGACTGGATCGCCGAGGCGCACGGCCCGATCGATCCCGACGCGGTGATCGCCGGGCTCGCCGCCGCCTCTCTGCACGCCGCCGCCCCGGTGGCTGTCGAACGGTTCGGCAAATCGACCACCTATGCCCTGCCCGCCAGCCGGGCCCTGTCCGGCGTGAGCGAAACCGAAGACGCCCCGGCGCTGACGATCCGCGACCTGCGTGGCACATCGCTGACGGGGATAGATCTGGGTGGCGAGGATACGCCTGTTCTCACGCTCACCGCGCACGGCGCGGGGCTGATCCTCACGCTGGAATGCACCGCCGCCGACATGGAAGCGCGCGCGGCGATCCAGCTACTTTCCGACTTCGCAGGCCGGGTGGAGCAGCCGCTCCGCCACCTGCTCTGATCTGACCGGAGACCGAAATGGACTACACCGATCTCTACATCAACGGCGAATGGCGCAAGACCGACGACCGCTTCGACGTGATAAACCCCGCGACCGAAGAGGTGTTGGCCTCGGTCGCCTCTGCCGATATCGCCGATGCAGATGCCGCGCTGGACGCCGCCGAAACGGCAATGGCCGACTGGGCCGCGCGCACGCCGCGCGAACGCTCCGAGGTGCTGCGCAAGGCATGGGAACTGATGACCGCGAAACTCGACCATTTCGCGCATCTGATTACGCTGGAAAACGGCAAAGCCGGAACGGACGCCAAGGGCGAGGCGACTTACGCCGCCGAATTCTTCCGCTGGTTCGCCGAGGAAGCGGTGCGCGCGGACGGGTTGATTACCCACGCGCCATCCAGCGGCGCCCGCATCGTCGTGCAGCACAAGCCCGCGGGCCTCGCCGTGCTGGTCACGCCGTGGAACTACCCGGCTGCTATGGGCACCCGCAAGATCGCCCCGGCACTGGCTGCGGGCTGCGGCGTCATCATCAAACCCGCCTCGGAAACGCCGCTGACCATGCTCGCGCTGATGCCGATCCTCGAAGAGGCCGGCGTGCCGCCGGGGCTGGTCAATGTCCTGCCGTCGCGCCGGACGGGCGCGCTGGTCGATCACATGCTGCATGACCCGCGCGTGCGTGTGGTCAGTTTCACCGGCTCCACCGGAGTGGGTCGAAAGCTGCTGAAAGGTGCCGCCGATCAGGTGCTGAAACCGGCGATGGAACTGGGCGGCAACGCGCCCGTGGTGATTTTTGAAGACGCCGACATGGACACCGCCATCGAAGGCACGATGCTCGCCAAGATGCGCAACTTGGGCGAAGCCTGCACCGCGGCCAACCGCATCTACGTGCACGCGGACATCGCCGAGGCGTTCACCAAGCGCCTTGCCGAGCGCATGAGCGCGCTCAAGGTAGGGGACGGCACCGATCCGTCGGTGGACGTGGGACCATTGGTCAACGCCGATACCCGCGACAAGGTGGCCGCGTTCGTGGCCGATGCCGTAGCCAAGGGGGCCAAGGTCGAATGCGGCGGCGACGTCCCACAGGGAAAGGGCTACTTCTACCCGCCCACGGTTCTGTCGAACGTCTCGGAAGACGCCGACTGCGTTCATGACGAGATTTTCGGCCCCGTCGCCGCGATCCAGACCTTCACCGACCAGGAGGACGTGATCCGTCGAGCGAATGACACCGAATATGGCCTTGTCGCCTATGTCTTCTCCGAAAACTTCAAACGGGCCTTACAGGTCTGCGAACGGCTGGATTATGGCATGGTCGGCCTGAACCGGGGTCTGGTCAGCGACCCGGCTGCGCCCTTTGGCGGGACCAAACAATCCGGGCTGGGGCGTGAAGGCGGCCACGAAGGGATGCTCGAGTTCATGGAAACCCAATACATCTCCGCCGACTGGTAGGGGGCGAATATGTCAGACACGATTGCCAGCCCCTCCACCCGCCGTCTCGCCCGCGAACAGGGAGTCGACATCGACGCCCTCGCCCGAAAGCTCGGCCGAACGACCATCAGTGCCGAGGATGTATCCGGGAGCGCCCGTCCTGCGGCGAGTGCTGGGGATACCTCCTATTGGGATCTCGATCACAGCCAGTATGGTCCGGTCACCAAGGAACCCATGAGCCGCTTCGCGCAGGTGGCCTCGAAAAACCTCGCGGCGGCGCAGGCGCTCATCCCGGCGGTGACCCACCACGAGCGTGCCGATGTCTCGGCCATCGAGGCGCTGCGGAAGAACTGGAAGGCCGAGGCGCAGGCGCGCGGCGTCAAGCTGACCGCGCTGGCCTTCCACGTGGTCGCCCTGTCCCGTGCGTTGCGGGCCTTCCCGCGTTTCAACGCCTCGCTGACGCCGGATGGGGAAGACCTCGTGCTGAAGGACTACGTGCATATCGGGATCGCCGTGGACACGTCGCATGGCCTGATGGTGCCGGTGATCCGGGACGCGGACCGCAAGGGACTTTGGCAGATCGGGGCCGAGATCGCCGATCTTGCCGGTCGCGCCCAGGCCCGCAAGGTCCGGCAGGACGAAATGGGCGGCGCGTCGATGACCATCACCAATCTGGGTGGCATCGGCGGCACGGCATTCACCCCCATCGTCAACCCGCCCGAGGTGGCGATCCTCGGCATCACGCGGACCGAGACCGTGACCCATTGGGACGGCGACACACCGCGCCCGGTCCCGATGGTGCCACTGGACCTGTCCTACGACCACCGCGTCATCAACGGTGCCGATGCGGCCCGGTTCATGACCCACTACGCGGGCCTGATCGCAGATCCCCGCAACATGCTGGTCTGAGGGATGCCATGACTGACACCACCGATCTTCTCGTCATCGGCGCAGGTCCGGGCGGCTATGCCTGTGCCTTTCGCGCGGCCGATCTGGGGCTTTCCGTCACGCTCGTCGATGCGCGCGACCGGCTGGGCGGGGTCTGCCTGAACGAAGGCTGCATCCCGTCCAAGGCCCTTTTACATGCCGCCGAAATCATCCGCGAAGCGCAACACATGGCCGATTGGGGCATCACCTTCGGCAAGCCGAAGCTCGACCTCGATGCCTTGCGGGCGAAGAAGGACGAGATCGTGGGGCACCTAACCGGCGGGCTTACCGGGCTGGCGGGCCGCCGCAAGGTCACGACCCTGCAAGGCAAAGCCACTCTGACCGGACCCAACAGCGCCGAGATCGAGGGCACCCAAATCCGCTTCGACAAAGCGGTGATCGCCGTCGGCTCGGCCCCCGTGCAACTGCCGGGCTGGCCCGAGGACGACCGCATCTGGGACAGCACCTCCGCGCTTGAGCTGCGGGACGTGCCAAAGACCCTCGCCATCGTCGGCGGCGGCATCATCGGGCTGGAAATGGCCACGGTCTATTCCGCGCTTGGCGCAGAGGTCACCGTCGTCGAACTCGCGGACCAGATCGCACCCGGGGCCGACCCGCAGGCCGTTGCCATCCTGCGTGACGCACTGGAGGCCGAGGGCATCACCACCCATACCGGCACGCAGGTGACCGAGGTCACCACGACCAAGGCCACCGTCACCCTGACCTGCACCGGCGCATTCGAGGGCCAGATCAAGGCCAAGGCCGTGATCCAGTCCGTCGGCCGCCGCGCCAATGGCGACAAGGTCGGGGCCGAGGCTGCTGGGCTTAGCGTCTCGGATCGCGGTGTGATCGAAGCCGATGCCACGGGTGCCACGGATGTGCCCAGCATCTTCGCCATCGGCGATGTCACCGGCAATCCGATGCTGGCCCACCGCGCCACGCATCAGGGCCACATCACCGCCGAGGTCATCTCCGGCCACCGTGCCGCGCTCGATACCACGCTCATCCCGTCGGTCGCCTATACCAGCCCGGAACTCGCTTGGGTCGGCCTGACCGAGGCGCAGGCGAAGGCCGAGGGCCGCACGGTCAAGGCCACCTCCTTCCCTTGGGCGGCCAGCGGGCGCAACCTCGCCTCGGGCGGTCGGGACGGCCTGACCAAACTGGTCTACGACCCGGCCGCCAACCGCCTGCTCGGGGCCAGCATCGTGGGCCGCAACGCGGGGGAACTTCTGGCCGAGGTCACGCTGGCCATCGAGATGGGCGCACGTCTGGATGACATCGGCCTGACCATCCACGCCCACCCCACCCTGTCGGAAACCATCGCCTTCGCCGCCGAACGCGCACTGGGGACGCTGACTGACCTTTGACCGGGCTGGGCGGGTAGTCGGCGCCGTGTGGCGAGTTTGAACTCGTCTTGGTCAACCGAATCCCGTGATGGTGCCTACAGAGTCACAACGCAGAAATCGCGCCAGCTCACGGCATTTCGACCGCCTCTCTGTCAGATGGCATAGCCCAAGTGCCCGGGAAAACGGCAGAAAACAGGGAAAGAAAGATTGCGCTGACAGAGATAGGACTTAATGGCGGAGGGGATGGGCCTCACATCCAACCTTCTCCAACTAATGTGCCTTATTGGTTAAATTGGTCGACTGGGACTAATGCAAACTCAAAACTTAGCGCAGGTCACCCAACACAAAGGCGCGCTCAGCATCGACACCTTTTTCAGAGCGAAGACGTTTGATAACTTGCTGAGAGCCGGAAGCATAATAGCCAAAAAGAGGATCAACCTCTAAGAAGCCTTCTTTCCCTATCTTCTCCTTCGAAATATGATTGATTTCGTCGTCAAGTGCGGACTCAATAACAGTCTGCCACTTATCACTACCTATCAACCGGATCCGCTCGCTTATCCTATCTAGAGCGAGATCAGAATACCGCATCGCAAGACCCACAAATCTTCCATACCCCCGGCTACGCGACCGCACCAGGCAAGGCCTCAGGTAGCTCGAGTAAGCGCGAACAATCTTGAAGTCGATATCCATTGAGCAAAGCGTGCGGCCAGCTTCATAAAGCATTTCGAGATAGGCTCTCTCAGAGCAGCCATAGCTCAAAATGTCGCGCTGGGCGTCATCAAGGATCTGCTCCGCAATCTCGATTTCGCGTTTCTGGCGATAAAGGTGCTGGCAGACTAATTCGAACCAGTCTCAGCTAGGGCAGGATCGCTGCCTCTTATTCGGCGCAGAGACCACGCCACTCGGTCAGAGCGGCGGCGCGGTTGGCCTTGAAAATGGGTCGGCTCGAGAGGCTGCGTTCCTGGTTGAAATGATTTGAGACTGAGGCGTGGACGGAAGCGAACTTCTGGAGACTTCGCATGCGCCGGAAACGTAGCATGGCACGTTCCCGCCTTCGGAACGGCAGGTGCGAGTTCTCGGCGCGGTTGTTCACCCAGCGGCCCGTTTCCTGCCGCGTATCCGCTCCGAGCTCTTTCAAGGCAGCACCGTAAGACCGGAGCTTGTCGGTCACGATCGTCTCCGGCCCGCCATGCTTGCGCATTGCTTTCTTTAAGAATTTCATGGCGGCCTTCCGGTCCCGGGTCTTGGTCACGAAGCTCTCCAGGACCTCTCCTTCGTGATCCACAGCCCGCCAAAGATAGTGCCGCTCACCGTTGATCTTCACGAACATTTCGTCGAGGTGCCAGCGCCAGCGACTGGAGCGCATTCCCTCAATCCGGCGCTTGCGGATCTCGGCAGCAAACATCGGCCCGAACCGATGCCACCAGTACCTGACTGTCTCATGGCTCACATCGATCCCGCGTTCATGGAGCAGGTCTTCTACATTTCGCAGCGAGAGCGGAAATCGAAAGTACAGCATCACCGCCAAACGGATGATCTCGGGCGAAGTTTTGAAGTAGCTGAAGGGGCTCGGCTTGGGCTTGCTCGAACGCTAACCAGCGCCCTGCCCCACCTCAAGCCAAGTTCCTCTGACAGGGCCTGTGAAAGCGACCGGCGCTGAAATTCCCGCTTCAAACACTACTTGATCAATTTCCTCTGACAAGACCGGGAATAGATTTCCCAGTGGGCACGACGGGAGAAACCTACGCTTTCAGAAGCGCCTTGAGGTCGGTGTCCGTGTCGCCGACCGCAGCCGGGTCCGGGCTCTTGCCGCCCCCGATCAGCCGCTTGCCCACCATGTAGGCGCGCGGATCGTTCATCGCGTCCACCGCAACCAGGTCATCGCCCGCGTAGTACCAGTAGCTCACCGCCGTCTCGCTGTCCTGTCGGGTGATGACCTTGTCATAGCCGGTGTTGAGCCCGGCGATCTGGAGCTTGGTGTCGTATTGATCGGACCAGAACCAGGGCTTGGCCAGGTAATCCTTCTCCGCGCCCAGCATGTTCTCGGCCACGAGCTCGGCCTGGTCGATGGCGTTGCCGACGCTTTCCAGCCGGATGCGCGTGCCCTTGTACGGGAAAGAGGCACAGTCGCCCGCGGCGAAGATCGCCGGGTCCGAGGTGCGCCCCTTCTCGTCCGTCTTGATGCCGTTCTCGATGTCGAGCCCGGCAGCTTCGGCCAGTGCAGTGTCCGGCTTGATGCCCACGCCGACGATGACGAAATCCACGTCAAGCTTCGAGCCATCGGTCAGCTCCGCCCCCGTCACGTGCTCCCCGCCGGTCAGGCGGGCGAGGCCCACGTCTTCCAGCACGGTCGCCCCGTGGTCACGGTGCAGCTTGCGGAAGTAGTCCGAGGTTTCGGGCGCCGCGACCCTTTGCAGGATGCGCTGCGCCATTTCGATGATCGTGACGTGCATGCCCTTTTTTGCGGCCACCGCCGCAGCCTCGAGCCCGATGTAGCCACCGCCCACGACCAACACCTTGCGTCCTTCGGCGAATTCATGCGCCATCGCGTCCACGTCTTCCAGCGTGCGAACGGTGTAGACGCCGGGCAGGTCCCCGCCGATCGCGGCGGGCAGGCGGTTGGGCACCGAGCCGGTGGTCAGCGCGAGCTGATCGTAGGCGATCTCTTCACCGTTTGCGAGGTGGACGCGCTTGGCCTCCCGGTCGATCGCGTCGACCCGGGTGCCCTTCACGAGCGTGATGTCATGCTCCGGATAGAACGTCTCGGGCCGCAGGTAGAGCCGCTCCAGCGTCATGTCGCCCAGCAGGTAGGCCTTGGACAAGGGCGGACGCTGGTAGGGGGCCACGGGCTCTTCCCCGATCAGCGTGATCGCCCCCTCGTGACCCAGATGTCGCAGCTTGGCGACGAGGGCGGCTCCGGCCTGCCCTGACCCGACGACGACGATGTCCGACATTACTCTTGCTTCTCCCTGTTTGGCCCGCAACTCAAGATTATTCGGAAAATTTCGAAAAGTATTGGCCACAGGTGCTGCGAACCGTGAGTTCGCTTGGCTCAATCCTTGCCCAATTGCAGAGAAAAGGGTTGGACTCAACGAGCCGCTATCTCGATTTCTCTGTAGCCGAACTCCACCATAGCATTCGTTTGAAAATCTGAACTCATCCGGCGCCGTTCAAAAGCCGCGGCAGGAACAGAACGATTGCCGGCAGCAGGACAACCACGGAAAGCCGAAAGATATCCGCGATCCAGAAAGGCGTGACACCTCGAAAGATTGTCCCGGTCGACACATCGCCGACGACCGAACGCATGATGAATACGTTTAGGCCGACTGGCGGCGTTATCAGGCTAATTTCAGTAACGACCACGACAACAATCCCGAACCAAACCGGGTCGAAACCAAGCTGGCTTACAACAGGGAAAAATACCGGCACCGTGAGGACCATCATCGACAAGCTCTCGAACACGCAACCAAGAACGATGTAGATTAAGAGGATCAGCCCCATTACCGCAATCGGAGGGATGTCATTCCCAGTCACGAATGCCACGAGTGCTTCAGGCAGCCCTACGATGTTCACGAAGTTGGAAAACACCCATGCGCCTATCAGAATGGCAAAAAGTCCGGCGGACGTGATACAGGTCTCAGCGAGTGCGCGTTTTAGTGCGAGCCAAGGCAATTTCCGGCGCCACAAAGCGATCACAAAGGTGCCCATTGCACCCATTCCAGCCGCTTCCGTCGGAGAAAAGCTCAGGTTCAATGGCCAGAAATCAAGGATGCCGTAAAGCCCACCGATCACGAAGACGAAAAGGGCCACAACCGCACCCACGCCTTTTAATGCCTGGAGCCGTTCGGACCAAGGCTGACGTTCGCCCCTTGGTCCTGACTCTGGCTTGCGCCACACGACGAATGCGACGGCGGCGAGATAAAATAGAATGCCGAGAAGCCCGGGAACAAGCCCAGCCAGAAAAAGCGAGGCGATAGATGTCTGAGTAAGCAGGCCGTAGATGATCAGTATGACCGAGGGCGGAATCAGGATACCCAGCGTGCCTCCTGCCGCAATGGAGGCCGTCGCCAGCCCATCGGAATATCCATAGCGTCGCATCTCGGGCATGGCGACACGGCTCATCGTGGCCGCAGTCGCCAGCGATGAACCTGAGATGGCCGCAAATACTCCGCAGGCAGCAATGGTCGCCATGGAAAGTCCACCGCGCCAATGACCGAGGAACGCGTTCGCCGCGCGATAGATTTCGCGGCTCATTCCGGATTGGTTCACGAAGAGCCCCATCAGGACGAAAAGCGGTATAACCGACAGACCATAGTCACGAGCTGAGTCCGTTACCAGCCGTGCGGTCATCGACACCGAAGCCTGCATGGACGTTTCATAGCCATATCCCACAAGACCGACAGACCCCATGGCCAACGCAATTGGCACCCGCAGGAAGACGAGAAGGAGAACGGCGGCAAAACCGATAAGGGCGAGTGTCATTTCAGCGTCCTTTTCGAAATCAGAATTGAAGTGTCATTGCGACTCGGCTTCGGTAACGCCGCGCGCACCGTCATCGGGATTCACGCGCGGAAGGAATAGGATAAATATCCCGCGCAAGATCATTGCCGCCGCCGATAGCCCGAGACCAATTGCGATGAAAAACAGTAGCCAAGCCACGGGTATCCGCAAATAAAGCGTCACCTCGCCGTATCCCATTGTCCGGGCCGCACTCTCCCAACATTTTATGACGGGCCACCAGAGAAGCACCCCGAAAATCAAATTCATCAGGCCGTCGCGCGCGCGAGCGAACAGATAACTATCGAACAGATCCACTGAGATATGCCGGCCCCAGAGTGAAGTAGCGGGCATGGCGGCAAAAACTGTCGCTGCAAGTAGGATCTCGGTTATCTCCGCTGCCCCGGTGATAGGGGCACTCGCGAAAGATCGCATGACGACATCCGCGAAGGTCAGACCCATCATAGTGAGCAGACTGGCACCAGCGATCCAGAGGGGCAAGCGCGCGGCCGATTGCACCGCGCGCTCGATTGTCGTTCGCATCAAGAGCCGATCTCCGACATAGCTTTGGCCATCTCTTCATCGAACATCGCTTTTGCTGCCACTGCGTCCACACCTCGCTCAGAGACTCGCTGCATTACGGTGGCCTTGATGTTTTCAATGATCGGGGCAAAGTGGTCGATATCTGCCTGGGAGGCTTCAATGATCGGATTTCCCAGGCTTCGGGTGTTTTCGAGTGCGGCCACGTCGCCGCCGTCCCAGAGGCGCCCGAACAGGGCCGACATCGGCTCACCAAAGATCTTTTTATCGAGTGCCGCCTGCAATTCGGGATCAAAGCTCTCCCACGTGTCCTTTGACATGATGGCCGCGAAGGAGCCACGATACAGGCCACCGGGAACCTCGAACATCACCGGGGCAACTTCATCCAAGTTATAGCCGATGCGCCCGTCCACATTCATGCTCACGGCATCTGCTGCGCCCGCTGACAAAGTTTCATAGACTTTGGTGGCCGGGACTTGGATACCTACTCCGCCGAGCCCGTCGATCGCCATTGAGCCGACCCCTCCCGGCGCTCGGATCTTCATTCCGTCCACCTCGGCAAGGCTCTCGATTTCCTCTGTCAAATGAAGTTGCGCCGGACCGTGTTGAAACATCGCGATAGTTTTGAATTCGTCCTGTTCGCCGGCAGCTTCAAGATGCTCTTTCCAGACCCGCCAATACGCAATCGAGGCAGCCTCGGCATTACCCTCGACCCCCGGCAACTCGGTCAGTTGAGGGACGACGAAACGCCCCGCGTTGTATCCATGAAAAATGAAGGTAATGTCGGCGCCGCCATCTAGCACGAAATCGGCCATGGCCGGCGGCGGCACCAGATTGAGTTTGATCTCGGCGGTTAGAGCGCCGTCGGAAACCTCTTCGATGCGGTCCACGAACGCAGGCCACATATCGGCGTTCACGACATGATTGGGTCCGGCCCAAGAGGCAATCGTCAACACACGCGGGTCGTCCTGCGCCAAAGCGGCTGTCGCAAAATGCGCCGCAATACCGGCGACAAGGATCCTCTTTGTCGTTTTCATGTTTTTCCTCCCTGAAAATGAAAACTCGTTTACCCGCCCTGAGGCGGGCTCGTCCCTCAGAACTGGTCCTCGGGTATGGTGATGTCTGCGCCCTCCAAAGCAGGCGTCACCTTCACCTGACAGCTTAGCCTGCTGTGTTCGGTGCGCTCGGTCGCGGCGAAATCGAGCATGTCGTCCTCGGCTCCCTCCGGCTGGCCGATCTTCTCCATGGTCGCCGGGTCGAAGAAACAATGGCACGTCGCGCAGGCCATCGCTCCGCCGCATTCGGCGATGATCCCGTCAACACCAGCGCGCTGCGCTGTCTCCATGACGGAATTTCCAATTTCGGCCTTGACTGGAATGCGCACTCCATCGGGTCGAACAAAAGTGATCTGAACCATGTTCACCCCAAATCTTAGCGCGCTTCGTTCAATCGCACCGGCAACCGCGAAGGTCCCCGAAACGAGAGAGTCCGTGTGAAGTCGATGTCGTCGTTTGCCAGCTCCATGTTGGGAAATGCAGTAGCGAGTTCTTCGATCAAAATCCGGAGTTCCAGTCGCGCGAGCGGAGCGCCGAGGCAATGATGGAGCCCCTTTCCGAACGCCATATGCTCTCTCGCGTTGCTACGTCGAATGTCAAAAGTATCGGGCGCGTCAAATTTGCCCGGATCGCGGTTCGCAGATGCGAGAGACAGAAGAAGTCTTGCGCCTTCGGGCAAGTCGACCCCTCCGACTGACACCGGTTCTTTCGCCTGCCGCCGCCAAGCCACCACCGAAGACGAATGACGAAGACCTTCTTCGACCGCATTCTTTGCAAGCGATAGGTCCTCGACGACCGCGTTCCATTGCTCAGGATGATACATCAACTCCAGAATGATGTTGCCTGCCGCGTTCGTCGTCGTTTCGTGCCCCGCTAAAAGGAGGCCGAAGACAAGGCTTCTGATCTCGTTCTCGGTCAGAACGTCATCATCGCCGTCGCGTATCTGGAATAACAGGCTGGGGTAGTCGTTTTTTGGGGCGTGTTTGCGGTCTTCCACCAAATCGACGGTGTAGTCCCAGAAATCAGCCAGATCGCGCGCAGCCTGATCAAGCTCTTGGTCGCTTGCATGGCCCCAGATCATATGAAGCCTCAGGTCGCCCCATTCTTTGATCTTCCTTGGATCAAAATCCGTGACGCCGAGCAGCAGAAACACGACTTGCGCGGGGAATTCATAGGTTAACGCCTGCACCAAGTCGACTGTGTCCTTGCCGCGCATCTTATCGATATAGCTACGGGCCAGTTCGCGGATCCGGTCTTCATAGGACATGAACTGCCGGATATTCAGAAACTTGGTTGCTGAAGTCTTGATGCGGGTATGGCGTGGTGGATCGCAGGCCACCTGGACAGCTTCATTGGTGAACTTCCGGTCCGTCAGGTAACGCCCAACACTTTCCGGCCAAGGAAAGACTGGCTGCGTAGCCAACGCCGCCGAAAATCGTTCGCTGTCGGGCATGATCGCCTCGATGTCCTCTCGGCGCGTCACAACCCAATAGCCGATTTCCGGCGCATGGAAGATTGGGACCGCCTCACGAATCGAAGCGAGGAACTCATACATCCCGCTATGCTCGAATGGCTGAAATTCGCGCGACGCTTGATCCATCGGACAGCCCGCGGCCGCCCGGCTCACCGGTGCATTCATCAGTAACTCCTCCCAATAGCGACGGGCGAATCGACCCGCTGCATCGCCACGTTAAGAAACCGATGTTGTTGCGTCAACTTTATGTTGTGGCGACAACAAAAAGTCCGCTGTTGTCCGCCGGAGAGTTTGTCTAACGTCTCTTCATGAAAAACGAATTTGATTCATTCGACTCCCTATTCTTGGTCGACGTCGAGGATGAGGATGGTGAAACAAGCCGCACCTTGAGCTTTTCGCGAAGCCCAACCGTTCTGCTGACTTTCGCCGCCAACCGTTTCACGCGAGCCGCGGCCAAGACTTATGCAGAAAAGTTCGGGATTGGTGCTGTAGATTGGCGCATGCTGGTCATGCTCACGCGAAAGCCGGGGGCGACCGTGACGGAGTCAGCCAACACGATAGGGATCGACAAAGGAGCCGTAAGCCGCTGCATCTCGCGGCTGGAGGAGCTTGCGCTGGTGCGGAAAGGCGACCTCCACGCAAACGGGCGCAGTCGAGGCTGGTGGTTGACCGAAAAAGGCAAAGAACTACACGCCTGCATACTCGAAGAGGCGCTCGAACGCCAACGCATGCTCCTTGATGGATTCACGTACGAGGAGATTGAAGCGTTCACGGACATGTTGCGCCGGTTTGTGGACAACCTCAGCAACCTTAACAGTCGTGAGAACGAGTGAGCTTTCGGAGGCGCCTCCAGCATCTAAGCGGAACCAATTAGAGAGAGGAGGCAGAAGTCATATGCTCGGCTTCGTTGACGACAATTGTCTCAAGGAACATGCCGATAGCCACGCTTTCTTCTGTAGGAGAGTAGCAGAAGCCCTTATGCTGGCCTTTCGCAGCCTTCCTCTTCGAGGACTCGATCGATTTCAGCATTTAGGACCTCATAAGTCCTCGGCTCCCAGTTGGCAGTCGGAAATGCGATCATTTCCAAGAAGAGCGCACTCAATTCAAGCTCCGTATCGTCTCCATAGAGTTCCTGGCCCCGAATTCGCTTCAGTGAGCGCCTCATGAGGGCCAGGTCCTTGACCTTCTCGCGAATAGGTTCCGGGATACGATCCAGACCCGCGACGGTCTGGGGCGGCGGTCCTCAAGTGCATCAGGCCCGCCGGTTTGATACCTGTTATACCAGCGATAAAACGTGGTTCTAGGGAGTCCACCTTGTCCAAGGTTCGTTTCGTCGGCAGATGCGAACCTTCGACGTGGCGGATGATCTCCAGCTTTTCGGATGCGGGATAGATATCGGGCTCAAGCCGGTTCTTCGATCCAGTTTCCGGCGGGCGTTTCGATCCATTCCTGGCCCGGCTCGAAGGCCACTCCGACAGGATCGCCACCCTCCTGCACCGCCTTGACCTGACGCAGGACAAAGCGCCGGAGCATGGCGATGCCCTGATCGGTCGTGCCGAGGTGTTCGTGGTTGTGCCACGTTTTGTCGCCCTGCCCTTTCTGGGCTTCGTAATCCCCAGGCATCTCGCGTCGTTCGGCTTCGCTCAGGTCTTCCCAGTATTTCCCTTCACCGCGCGTGCCACGATGACCCCGCAACTCGCCCGCCGTCTTGACGCGGCCGACCGTGTAGATGCGGAAGTTCACATCGTCGATCGGTAGGCAGAACCCGATGAACTGGCATCTTCCCTCGGCAAGGATCGGGCTGGGAACGACGCGGAGCGTCGGCATCTGAACCTCGGAAATCCGCCGCAGCCGCTTGCCATCGCCCAGATCGCGGAAAGAGGTCGTGCGCACGCCCAAGTCCTCGGTCGTGAAGTGGCAGTCGGGCATGGTCATCATCTCGGGCACGAACTGTGAACCCGAGAACGTGCCGTGCAGCACGACCACGTGGAACGGGTCGATGATGTTCTCCCAATGCTGGAACCAGTTGAAATCGCAGATCACCGGACCGCCGCCGCCGATAGAGGTGTCGTCGGTTTCCAGCAACTCGCCGTCGTCAAGGTTTTCAAGAAGCTCGTATCGCGGGAGCAACGGCTTCTTTTCCGGTGGTCCCATGTAGACCCAGATGAGGCCATACCGTTCCTCGACCGGATACCACGGCTGGCGAACCTTCTCGCGCTGCCCTTCGCCCATCTTCGGCTCGCAGGGTTGTTCCAGGCAATTGCCTTCGGCGTCGAAAAGCCAGCCGTGATAACAGCAGCGAATGCCGCGGTCTTCGACCTTGCCGTAGTAGAGCGACGTTCCGCGATGGGCGCAGCGCGGGTGGACGACGCCAACCGTGCCTGAGCCGTCGCGAAACAGGATCAGGTCCTCTCCGAGCGCGCGAATTCGCTTCGGCGTCGCAGTCGCATCTTCAGACAATCCGACCGGGTGCCAGTAACGACGCAGGAGTTCGCCCATCGGCGTGCCGCGCGTGGTTTCTGTGAGGAGCGGGTTGGGCACCGGCTCTTTCAGGTTGTAAGCGGTCATTTCGTTCATTGGCTGGCTCCTCCACTGGCCGGGTCGTCGTCGCGCTTCACAAATCGAGCACAAGACGGTCTGTCTTGGCGCGGGAGCAGCAGATCAGCATCGCTCCCTCCGCGCGTTCTTCGTCGGTCAGGACAAGGTCCTGGTGGTCCGCCTCGCCCGCGAGGACGCGCGTTTCGCAGGTGCCACAGACGCCCACGCCGCAGGAATGCTCCGGCGAAAGACCTGCATCGATCAGGGCGTCCAAAATAGTTTTGTCGGACGGCACGATGACTTCGGCCCCGGTTCTAGCAAGCTCGACCACGAATTCGCCTGCCCCTGCTTCGAGTTTCGGGGGCTCGAAGCGTTCGATATGGACATGGTCGGCAGGCCGGTCCGCACAGGCCGCCACGAAAGCGTCGAGCATCGGCGCCGGCCCGCAGCAGAACAGATGCGCGTTGTCCGGGGCCATTGAAGTCAGTGGGGCCAGATCGGGCATTCCGTCTTCGTCATCGAAGTGAAGGGTCGCACCAAGGGTAAGAGCGTCGCTTAAAAACCCGGCGTCGGTCCGCGAACGCGCGCAATAGGTGAAGCGATAGGAGCGGCCCACTTTGGCCAGTGCTTCGGCCATGAACAGAATCGGCGTCACCCCGATTCCCCCGGCGATCAGGTGAACCTCGCCATCCGCCGCCAAGGGAAAGGTGTTGCGCGGTTCAGAAATGTCGATGACGTCACCGGGGCGCAGTCGGTCGTGAACCGCCTCGGACCCGCCTCGGCTCTGCACTTCGCGGCGGATGCCAAGCACGTAATGCCCCGTATCGCTGCCCGCCGTCAGCGAGTATTGGCGCAACGGCGCGTCTAGAATGGAAACGTCGATATGGGCGCCTGGTTCGGGCGGAGTGAGTTCGCCGGCCAGCGGCTCCAACTCGACCCGAAGCACGCCGGTACACTCCCATCGCATCAGGCGCACCCGCACTTGTCGCATTCCGTCCTTCACTCGCAATTGTCTCCGTGATCCTGCGGCTCGAGGGCCTGTTTCGCACCTCTCGTCCTACAAATTGCATATGCAATTTGCAAGGGTAATTAATGCCGCGTAGCGAAGCTTGTTGGCCTTGGCCGGGCGTGCTAGACGTAAATTGCGAGTGAAACAAGGGATTTGAGAGCTATGTCGGACCTTCAGGCCGTGCGCGAGTTACGTCCGGACGAACTGGCAATTCCGCCGCGTCGGGACGAAGGCGACGTCGTCATGGCCGAGATGCTTTCGGTCCGTCTTTCATGGCTGAACGATGCGGTCGAACACCAGACCAACAAGATCCTTCACAAGGTCGCCGGGCTGAACATGCTCGAATGGCGTTGCCTGCTGACACTTTGCACGCGGGGGCCGAAAACCGGAAAGGAAATCGCCAGCGCCTGCAACATCAGCCCGCCTCAGGCCAGTCGCGGATTGCGTTCATTGGGCGCAAAAGGGTTGGTCGAATGGTCTGGCGGCAGCGACAAACGCTATTTCGGCCCGGCCACGGTTACCGACGAAGGCTGGCGAATTTATCATCGCATTTCCCCCATTTCCCAGCGTCGAAACGAATGGCTCCTGAGTGATCTGACTGACGAGGATCGTGACACATTGTTTCGACTCTTGGCCATCGTGCGCAAGCGGGTCGATGATGGCACGCACATCGACCACTTGATCGAAAACACAGCAGAAAACCCGGCAGAATAAAAATTCCACCTTCCCGCGCAGGCTCATCTGCGCGCCTTTAATTGCAGTTGCAATTTGCTAGTTGAGCGGGCTAATCTGCACGCAACGCAACGCGCGTCAGAATTGCTTGAACAAGTGGAGGACAAGACATGGAAGGGTCGATGCCCATCGTTGACACGGCGTATAATCTGAAAGCGCCCCAACCAAACACGAACCTGACGGACGTCGGGCGCGGCACGCCTATGGGCGAACTCCTGCGCCGCTACTGGCACCCGGTCGGGTTGGCGGCGGATGCCACCGCGACACCAAGAAAAATCCGCGCTCTGGGCGAAGATCTGATCCTGTTCCGCGATGGCTCGGGAACCGTCGGCGTCGTTCACCCACGCTGCGCGCACAGGGGCACGTCGCTTTACTACGGGAAGGTCGAAGACCGTGGCATCCGCTGCTGCTATCACGGCTGGCTTTTCGACGCCGAAGGCAACTGTCTGGAACAACCCTGCGAGCCGAAGATGGGCGAAGGGCAGCGCGAGAAGGTTCGCCAGCCGTGGTATCCGGTCGAGGAACGGTATGGCCTCATCTGGGCCTACATGGGACCGGCCGACAAAAAGCCGCTGCTGCCCCGATACAAACTGCTTGAGGAGTTCGAGGATGGCGAATTCCTCGAGGCCAATGACATTTCCATCGGAAGCGGCGGCCCTGTTATCGCCGACTTCAACTGGTTCCAGCATTGGGAAAACGTGATGGACCCGTTCCATGTGGTGGTCTTGCACTCGACCTTCTCGGGAACGCAGTTCGTGCCGGAAATGGCGACCATGCCGGAGTGCGATTTCACGAACGAACCGCTTGGCGTGCGCACGACGTCCTACCGTGACCTTGGCGACGGCAAGCGCCTGCGCCGGATCACGGAGGTTCAGATCCCGACGCTACGTGTCGTGCCTTCTCCGTTGCTGACACCGGGTCGCTGCCAATCCATCGGCTTTGTCCTGCCGATCGACGACACCCATTTCCGGATCTATACGGTCGGCCGCGTCACGAAAGAGGGTGAATTGTCAGGCATCCGCTCGCGCCAAAACGGCAAGCTGTGGGAGGACCTGACCGAGGAGGAGCATCAGATGTTCCCGGGTGACTATGAAGCGCAGAAGGCACAGGGCGACATTACCTGGCACAACCATGAGCACCTCGGGACGACGGACCAGGCCATCGTCATGCTCCGCCGATTCATGCTGCGGCAGGTGAAGATCGTGCAAGAAGGCGGCGACCCGGTTGGTGTGGCCTTCGTGCCCGGCGAAGAATGGATCGACAGCCCGGCGGGCAATTGGATCGAGGACGCGCCCAACGCATAAGCGAAAACGCCCACCGCTTGATGCGGCGGGCCCAAAACAAAACAGGCGCTGCAACCGGTCGGGTTGCAGCGCCTTTTCAATGTGTGGATTTCAAGCCGCCTGTTTCGCTGGAATGACCGTCGCGTGCGGCGCACGCACCCAGACTGGCATCCCTTCGACCAGATCGTCGTCAAGCGCCGAGACAGCACGCAGGGTCAGGCCGCCCTCAATGTCGATCTCGCACTCGGTGACGTTGCCCTGAAAACTCAGCTTCCGAATGCGGCCCTCGAATACGTTGGCGTCGATCTCGGGCTTCTCTGCGGACAAGAGCAGGCGCTCGGGCCGCAGAACCAGATCGACCTCGCTTCCCGCCGTCACGGGCGTTTCATAGGCAAGCGTAAGGTCGGGGCCGCCGTGTATGTGAAGCGCAGCGCGACCGCCGGGTGCGAGTTCCCCCACCCTACCGCGCAGGATGTTGGCCGACCCGAGGAATTCCGCGATGAAAGGGTCCTCCGGTATGCGGTAAATCTCGCGCGGGCTTCCTTCTTGCGCGATGAAGCCCCCGTTCATCACGGCCATTCGATCCGCAAGCACGAAGGCCTCGGCCTGATCGTGGGTAACGAACAACGCGGTGACGCCGACCCGCTGGATCATGTCCGCCAGTTCGTTCCGCATCGTGATGCGAAGCTGTGCGTCGAGGTTCGAAAGAGGTTCGTCGAGAAGCAAGAGCTTTGGCTCGCGCACAAGAGCCCGGGCCAGCGCCACGCGCTGCTGTTGGCCACCTGAAAGCTGGGTCGCTGACCGGTCCGCCATCTTCAACATGCCGACCGTGTTCAGCACGGAATTCACCCGTTCCCTGATCTCGGACTTGGCGACGCGCGGACGCTGGACCCGGAGTGGGTAGGCCACATTCTCGAATACATTGAGGTGCGGCCAGATCGCGTAGGATTGGAACACCATCCCGATGGGCCGCTCATGAACCGGCACGAATATGCCCCGTTCGCTATCGGACACCACCTGGCCTGAAATTTCGATCCGCCCACTAGAGGCGGTTTCGAGACCTGCAACGCAGCGCAGTGTCGTTGTCTTGCCGCAACCAGACGGGCCGAGTAGCGCGTAGCATTCGCCCTCGGGAACCGTGAAGTCGATCCCGTGGATGACCTGAACCGCGCCATAGGACTTGGTGAGTTTCGTGACTTTCAACATGGTTTGACCTCAGGACGAACGTGACAGCGCGCGGCGCGCCAATATGACGATGGGAATGACGAGCAGTACGATGAGCGATCCAAGGGCCGCCGCCCCGATGGTGTCGCCGTTCTGGTACAGCCGCCACAGGAGCACGGACAGAACCACATTGTCCGGGCTGTGCAGGATAAGCGGCAGTGTGAACTCGCGCACCCCCACGATGAAGAGCAGAACGAAGCTGGAAAACAGTGCCGGCCGCATCAGGGGAAGAACTACGCGCCATTGTGTGCTGATCCAGGTCGCTCCGGACGCGGACGAGGCCTCTTCCAGTTCCTTGTGCATCTGCAAGAGCCCCGCCTTTGCCAGCCGAGTGGAGATGGCAAGGCGGTAGCTATAGGCGATCACGAGGATCCATACGGTCCCATAGATCCCCACAGGCAGCGTCAGGTAGAGCAGCATGATCGCCAAACCTGCGATGACCGACGGAATGCCGATAGACATGAACGAGAAGAAGTCGAGGAGCGTGCGCCCTGGAAACTTCAACCGCATGACGACCCACGCGACGAGACCACCCAGCATGGTGATGATCGCTGCGGAAGCAGCCGCCACGAAGAACGTGTTGCGGATCGCCAGCCAGAACTCGCGGCTTGCAAAGAGCCTCTGAAACGGCTCGGCCGAGAAAGATGACAACGAGGCGAGTGACGGAGGGGCGAAGCCGAAGAACGCGGTCCAGACAAGGACGAGCGCGGGCAGGATCCCGGCGAGCAGCACATAGGCGCTGAGAAACAGCATCGACGGCACTTTCCAGCGACCAAGCTCCAGCCGCCGCTGGCGATATGCCTTGCCCGTCACCGTCACGAACTTGTCGGCGCGCCGGACGGCCAGGTTGTAGAGCGCGAGCAGAAGAATACCCATCAGCAGGAACGGGAGCGCCACCGCTGCCGCACCGCCGTAATTCGGCAAGCCGTCGGCCGGATTGAGCTCGTACAAGATCCGGTAGCTGAACACGTTGATCTGGGCCGGCACGCCGATGACGGAGGGCAGTTCGTATTGCTCCAGTGTCACGAGGGTCACGAGGATCAGCGGCGCGAGCAGACCGGGCAGGAGCACAGGCACGGTCACCTTCCTGAACGTGGTCAGGGACGAGGCACCTGATGCGCCGCTCGCCTCTTCCAGCGAGGGGTTCATCGTGCGCAGGGCCGAGGAAAGCAAAAGATAGGTGAACGGAATGGTTGCAAGCGACTGACACAGGATCAGGCCGCCCATGGAGAACACGTTCACCACGCCCTTTACACCGAACACCTGTTCTAGCGCGACGTTCAACCATCCGGCTTGCGGACCCATAAGAAAAATCCACGCGATGGCCAGAACGATGCTTGGCACCAGCATGGGGAACAGGATCAACGTGAACCATGTGTCGCGCGCGGGCAGATCGGTACGCTCGATGAGCCACGCAAGCGTGAACCCGACCGTGAAGCTCAGCGTGACCGAGCCGCCGGCGAAGATGAGTGTGTCCGGGATGATCCGGGTATAAAGCACCGACGAGGTGTAGACGTCGATCAGGTTGCCCAGTGTCCAGCCCGCCCCGGGCTCGAAGGGCAGGAAATCGGAAGGGCCCCTGAATGCTGTGAAGAGGAGCATCAGCAAGGGAACGGCAATCAGGTAGATCGCAAGCGCCGTTCCGGCGATGATGATGATCCACGCCGCGAGGCCAAGTTCCGAGCGGCGCCTGGGGCGCCGCTCGCGGTTCCGTTCGGAACTCTGTGTCATGGAAATCTCAGCCATCTGCGTTTAGTCGGCCTGACCGGACAGGATATCGCCAGCTTCTTTGTACAGGGCCGACCGCGCCTCGATCACCTCAGGCGTATCGTCCACGACCGCTTTGCCATCGGCCCAGATCATCTGCGCCAGTTCGTTATCGGCATTCGGGCGTAGGTCGTCTTCGAAGATCGCGGCCTTGCGCGCCGCCTTGCCTTCTTCGGACGCGAGCCAGCCCGCCAGCAGAAGCCCTGCGTTCGGATGCGGCGCATCGTTCATCAGAACCGAGCCGAACTGTCCAAGGACCGCAGGTTCGGGAACGACGAAATCGACCGGCAGACCGCTTTCCGCCCAGAGCTTCGGAAGCGTGTCGACTTCGATGGCTGCATAGATGCGCTCACCGGACTGGAGAAACGTGTCACGCGGCGCCCGCGTCAGAAGCATGTCCTGCTCCATCAGGCCACGCGCAAAATCGAGTGCTTCTTCCTGACCCCACTCGATCGACAGGGCCGAAACGAGACGGGGTGCAAGGAAAAGGCTCCCTGCCATCTGACCCTTGTACTTGGGGTCGAGCAAATCCTTCCAGTTGGTCGGCAGGTTCTCGGTGTCTGCCAGTTCCGTGTTGTAGGCGAACACGTAGACGATGTTGTTGGTGAACCCCATACCCTCGTCGAAGGCCGTGTTTGCGGGATCGACACCGAAGAGAGACCAGTCCACAGCACTGAAGAGGCTGCGCTGGTTCAAAGGCTGAACGCCGGTGATGGAATGCCAGAAAACGTCGACCTCGTGCCGCCCTGCACGTGCTTCCGCAATCGCCTTGGTCACGATGTCATTGTCGCCAACGACCTGCACGTCGATGCCCGGGAACTCGGCGGCGAAGGCGGCCGGAATCCACTCGACTTCGCGCCCGTTGGTGCCCCACATGACCACAGAGCCTTCCTCTTTGGCCTTTGCGTAAAGCTCCTCCACTTCTGGGCTCGATTTCCAGTCCGACTGGGCGGTGGCGGACGATGCGGCGAACAGCATCGAACCGGCTAGGACGCTGGCTACAAGTTTATTGAACATTCGCTCCTCCCTGAGCTTGGTATCGGTTTTGCGTCGCGACCCACCACGACGGACGTCTTGAGCGCTGGTTTTCAGGTCGAAAAGTCCCCTGAAATCGGCGAACCGATTGGTCTGATCGGACATCATGTTCCCGTTGTGCGCATCAAAATGCATATGCAATTTGAGATTAAATGTCTACGAGGAAAGTGATTTTTGACGATTCCATTCCTCGATCCAGAAACCCATTAGAAAACAAATTACTATTGCAATTTGACGGGTTGACGTTGCCGTAGCAGGTGAAAAAGTTCTCGGTTCGGGTTGGTCAGATCGAAGAACACAGACCGTCTCACGGCGACATTGCAGTGTTGGGTGCTCACATGTGTTGACGGCTACGTTTACGCACGGGTTTCCGCCTGGTATCGCCTTCGGCCCATACAGGCCGTTCTAGCCGGACGAGACGCACGTCTGCTCTTGGTGAGACTGATTGCGGAGCGGCAAACCAACTCCGCATCGCGCGCTTGAATTACTTCGACCTTTTGCTGCTGCGCGACAGGAAAACCAAAGCCGCGAGCGACAAGAAAAGGAACGCGACCGATATCGGGCTTTTGAACAGGAACCACGGGTCGGCGCCGGAGGCCGAAAACGCTTCGCGGGCACTTCGTTCGATCGGTCCTGCAAGAATAAAGGCGATGACGAAAGGCAGAACTGGAACCTGCATCTTTCGCATGAAGTAACCGAATAGGCCGAAGCCGAGCGTCGTCCAGATCGCGAACATCGAGGTTTCCTGAACGTAGATCGCCGTGAGTGCGACCAGCAGGACGACGGGCAACAGGTAGTGTGCCGGGACCTTGGCGAGCACGCCCAACGCGCGCATGAACGAGCCGCCAACGGTCCAGTTCAGAATGTTGCCGAGTGCCATCAGAGTGAAGATGCCGAACGCAGTGACAAGCTCGGGGTTGATCTCGTTCGGCGTGAATGTGAACACCGCCGGGCCAGGATTGAAGCCGCCGATGCTGTCGGCTGCGAGGATCAGGAACACCGCCGCCGCGTTGCCCGGAATGCCGAGAGACAGCACCGGGATGAGGTTCGCGCCGGAAACGGCCGAGTTTGCGGCCTCGGTCGCTGCGATCCCTTCTGGCGCACCCGTTCCGAACTTCGCGCCACCCGGCGGCGACTTTGCACGGTGCCGCCGGTCGGCCAGCGTGTATGAAAGGGTGGCCGCGAGGGTCGATCCGACACCCGGAAGTGCGCCGATCACTGTGCCCACGACCGCGCCCCTGCCGATGTAGGGGACGATCCGGCGGATGTCGCCCTGCTGAAGCCCGTCTGCCGCGCCGTCCGATCCGACATCCGTGACCTTGAGAGCGAACTTGTTGCGCCAGAGCTCTTCGAGGGTCGACAGGATTTCCCCGACGATCAGAACGCCGAGGACCGCCGAGATCAGGGAAAACCCGTCGCGCAGCGCAAGCAGGCCAAGTGTCAGGCGGGGCGACAGATCGTTGCCGGAAGCGATGAACGCGACGATGAGGCCGAGGCTAACGGACAAAAGTCCCTTGCCGACCGACGCGCCCATGACCGCTGCGATGAACGAAATCGACAAGATGAGCAGTGCGGTTTTCTCCGGGAGGTCGAGATAGCGCTCGACCACGACGGCGAGGAACGGCGCGCAGATAAAGAGGACGAGGTCCGAGAACGTGTCGCCTGATACCGAGGAGATCTGAGCGATGCGCAGCGCCCGCTTTGGCTGTCCCTTGCGCGCCATCGGATGCCCGTCGAGTGTGGTCATCATCGCGTCCGGCGTGCCGGGCAGATTGAACAGGATCGCGGGGACCGCGCCGCCAATCGTTGCCCCTTTCATGATCCCGATTAGAAAGGCGAAGACCGGCAGCAGCGCGTCAGGCGTGAACCCGAACGCCGAGATTAGGAGCGGGAGCGAGATCGCCATTGCCATCGGTCCGGCAAGGCCGGGCGTCGCCCCCACGGCGACCCCGGTGAAAAGGCCGGCGATCAGCATGACGACCGCGATCGGAATGCCGACCCCGAAGATCGAGAACAACTCGGGTCCGTTCAGGACCGACATGATCCCGAGGCCGATGTATTGGAGCGTCTCGCTCATTGATCACCATTCGGGGGCAGAAGAAGGTTGTCGAAGGCTAGGTCGAAGACACCGATGAGAACGAGCGTCGCCAGAAGTCCGATCAGGACGGCCTTCAGCGTCACCGTCTTTTCGACCAGTGAAATCAGCGTCATCACAAGACCGGTGCCGCCAAGGACGAAGCCGAGGTATTTCCAAGGCGCCGTGTCGCGCAGGTTCCGGTAGGTGTCGCCCTCGCCGCTAAAGATCGCGACGGCGAGCGGCCCGGCCCAGGCCATGACGATGAACGCGGCAATGCAGGTCGGTATGGCGAGCGTCAGGAAGGCGAAGTTGCGCGCGCCGAGCGCGCCCTCCATGTCCTTTTTCCGGGCCTCCAGAAGCAGGATCAATCCGGACAGGAGCATAAGTCCGAATGCGAGGCCGGGGGCCATCGCGTCGCCAATCGTGACGCGTCCGCGCTTGGACTGGACGAAGCCGGAGACGGTGTCGTTCGGCACCCAAACGACCAGTGCAAAAAGCGCCAGTGCGACGACCAGGGCCCCGAGGACCATATTCTGATTGATGCGACGCACTGGCTTTTCCTATTGCGGCTCGGTTAGCCGTTCACCGCTTCGATCAGCTTGGCGGCGTCTTCGACGGAATGCTGCATGTAGATGTCGAGATCTTCGCCCGTGACGACCGCAGGGCCACCGAAGGCTTTGGTCAGCATGCCGTTCGCGTCGGTCGAGCTGTCTTCGGCCACGGCCCGGATCGCATCGCCGATCGCTGCGCGAGCGGCAGGGTCCATGTCGCCTGGGGCGATGAACATGAAGTAGCCGTCCAGCAGGTAGTCACTGCCGAGGTCGGTGATGACGGGTGCATCGGGCGTGTCGGCCAGCGGCGTCTTGATACCGCGCGCGATGTTGGTCATCTCGCCCTGCGTGACGGATTTGGACTGCGCGCCCGCAACCCAGCCGATGTCGACGTCACCGCCGCGCAGGCCGTCCATGACGCCAGCACCGCCACGAACCTCGACGATGTTAAAGTCGATGCCGACCTTCTGGCCTAGATGCCATGCCATGTCGGCCTGACGGTCCGAAGCGGTGGCGAACCGGATCGGCGTGCCTGCTTCGGCTGCGGCTTTGACTTTGTCCCAGCTGTCGAAGGTGCCGCCACTCATCGCAACCAGACCCATCTGGAACTGAGCGGTTGTCGCGACCGGGGTGAACTTGTCCAGTTGCAGCGCGGGATCACCGGCTGCAAGCGCGGAGTAGGTCAGCGTTTCGGAAACGACCATCCCGATCGCGGTGCCGTCCGCCGGTGCGTTCGCGAGTTCAGCTGCAAGGTTCAGGCCGGAGTTGCCGGGGGCTTGCTGCGGAATGACGGTCCAGCCGAATTTTTCTTCCAGACCCTGAGCGATCAGACGGGCCTGCGTGTCGGCCCCGCCACCGGCAGCGAAGCCGATGTACATCGTGATCGGGCCCGGCGGTGTCCAGTCCTGTGCCTGAGCGACGAGGGGTGCGGCGCACAGAGCGGCAGCCGCGATGAGCGGTTTAATAATAGTGGTCATGAGGTCCTCCCTTGGATGGGAGATTCGTGCCGCAATAAGGTGGACAAGTCAACGAAAAAGGTTGACTTGTCCACCTTATTGGAAAATGACTAAGAACGGGAGGACGACCAGATGCCACGAGATCGCGACAGCACCGACGATACACTCGACCCGTTCGAGACATTCCTGCCGCTCGCCTATCAGATCCACCAACTCGACATGAAACTCGCCGCTCAGGCCCGTGCCGTGCTGTCGAACCAGGACGGACTGACCCTGCCGCAATGGCGCATCATTCGCGTTATCGGAATGCAGGTCGCCTCCGGCTCCACCGCCGTGCGCAAGACGCTCGGGTTCGACAAAAGCCAGTTTTCGAAAACGATCGGAAGTCTCGTCGAACAAGGCCTGATCGAGGTTGGACCCCACCCCAGCGACAAGAGGCAATCGGAACTCAAGCTCGCGCCAAAAGGCCGGGCGGTATTGGACCAACTCGGCCCGATCCTCGACGACCGGAACCGGCGGCTGATGGCGGCGCTGTCCTCTGCCGAGCAAAACATGATCGTCAGCGCGCTCGCCAAGCTGAGCGCCGCTGCCGAGCTGACCGAATTCGACAAAGAAGACCCAAGCGCATGAACAGATCAAAGAACCTTCTCGTCATCATGTCGGACGAGCATCAGGCCCGCGCCATGTCCTATCTCGGACATCCGCTGGTCAAGACGCCGAACTTCGACAAGCTCGCAGAACGCGGCATCACCTTCACGAACGCCTACACGCCGTCGCCGATCTGCGTGCCCGCGCGTGCGGCCTTTGCGACTGGCCGGTATGTCCATGACATCCGGTTGTGGGACAATGCCATGCCGTACACGGGCGATCCCCGGGGCTGGGGGCATGCGCTTCAGGACAAGGGCGTGCGGGTCGAATCCATTGGCAAGCTTCACTACCGCGACGAAGCTGACAACGCCGGGTTCGACGTCGAACACATCCCGATGCAGGTCGTTAACGGGGTGGGCATGGTGTGGGGCTCCATCCGGCGCGAGGACGAACGGGTCTATAAGGATGGGCGTATGCTGGGCCCCTATATCGGTGCCGGGGAAAGCAATTACACGCGCTACGATCAGGCCGTCGTCAGCCGCACACGCGACTGGCTTGCCGATGCGGCCGCCCGCAAAGATGGCCAGCCATGGTGCCTTTACGTGGGCCTCGTCGCGCCGCATTTCCCGCTGATCGTGCCGCAGGAGTATTTGGACATGTATCCGCTGGACAGCCTGCCGCCCATCAAGAGCCGGCCCGACGACGGGTATGTTCAGCACCCTTGGGTCGCGAAGCAGAACAACGCGCTGCGCGGCGACAAGGCGTTCAAGGACGAAGAAGAGCGCCTGACCGCTGTCGCCTGCTACTTTGCGCTGTGCAGTTTCCTTGACGACAATATCGGGCACCTGATGGATGCGCTCGACGCGAGCGGCCAGATGGACGACACGACTGTCATCTACACCTCTGATCACGGCGACAACGTCGGTGCGCGTGGCTTGTGGGGCAAATCGAACATGTATGAAGAGTCGGTGGCCGTGCCGATGATCCTGTCCGAACCGGGCGCCAAGGCCGCGCGCTGCGCGACGCCCGTCAGCCTGCTCGACGTGTCCCAGACAATCATCGAGCACTTCGGCGCGTCGTTACCGGGCGACCGGCCCGGCGCAAGTCTATACGACATCGCCGCCGCAGAGGAAGACGCCGAGCGCGTCATCTTCTCGGAATATCACGCAGTGGGCGCCGTCTCGGCCGCCTACATGGTGCGCAAAGGCAGGTGGAAGCTCATCCACTATCACGGGTTCGCCCCGGAGCTTTTCGATCTGGAGGCCGACCCCGAGGAAATGACCGATCTGGGAACGGATCCGGCCTATGCCGAGGTCGTCGCCCAGATGGAAGCGGAGCTTGAGAAGATCTGCGATCCGGGCGCCATGAACGACCTCGCCTTCGCCGATCAGGACGCGATGATCGAGCGCTACGGTGGGCGCGAGATCGCGATGAACATGGGCGCGCCGGCAGCAACCCCGCCGCCCGAGACGTAAGGATTTCGACCGATGAACGATATGACCCGCACGACGAACATCGACGCGGCGCTTGATGACTTGCGCGCAGCTCTGGGTGACCGTCTGTCCACCGGCCCCTCGATTCTCGATCAGCATGCGCATGACGAAGCATACACCCCACCGGTCCGTCCGGATGCCGTGGCATTTCCCGAAACCACTGAGGAAGTGTCCCGGATCGTAAAGATCTGTGCGGCCCACGACTGCCCGATCGTGCCCTACGGTTTCGGCACATCGCTGGAAGGTCAGGTCGTGCCTGCGTCGGGCGGCATCAGCCTCGACATGAGCCGAATGGACCGCGTTCTGGCGATCAACGAAAACGACCTCGACGCTGTCGTGCAGCCGGGCGTGCGCCGGACGCAACTAAACGACGCTTTGCGCGGAACCGGCCTGATGTTCACCGTGGACCCCGGCGCAGATGCGTCGATGGGCGGCATGGCGTCGACCCGCGCGTCCGGCACCAATACGGTGCGGTACGGAACGATGCGCGAAAACGTCCTTGCGATGGTAGTGGTTCTTGCCACCGGCGAGGTGATCCGGACCGGGAGCCGCGCGCGCAAATCCGCGTCCGGCTATGATCTGACCCATCTGTTCATAGGTGCGGAAGGCACGCTTGGCATCATCACCGAGTTGACCGTCAAACTGCACGGCCAGCCCGACACGATCTTGTCGGCGACCTGTGCGTTCGACACCGTCGACGATGCCGTGAACACCGTGATCCTCGCGATTCAGATGGGCCTGCCGATGGCGCGTATCGAGCTTCTGGACGACGTGCAGATGCGGGGGATGAACCTGTTCAAGCCCGAGCTGGGCCTGCAGGAGAAGCCGCACCTCTTCCTTGAATTCCACGGCAGCCAAGCCGGTGTCGCCGAGCAGGTGGACCTGTTCCAAGCAGTGGCGGAGGAGCATGGGGCGAGCGTTTTCGCGTCTTCGACGAAGATGGAGGAACGCAATGCGCTCTGGGCGGCGCGGCACGAGGCGTATTACGCAGGTCGGGCGCTTAAGCCGGGCGCGAAAGGGCTGATCACCGATTGCTGCGTGCCGATCTCGGCGCTTGCAGAGTGCATCACACGCACGAAGGTCGAGATCGAGAGTGCGGGTCTCTTGGCCCCGCTGGTCGGACACGTCGGCGACGGGAATTTCCATCTGAACATCCTGATCGACCCGGCAGACACGGACGAACTAGAGCGGGCCAAAGCGCTTGCGGCCAGCGTGAATGATATCGCGCTGTCCCTCGGCGGCACCGTGACGGGCGAACACGGGGTCGGCCTGGGCAAGCGGAAATACATGAACGCGGAACACGGCGCGGCGTATCAATTCATGCAGCACCTGAAAGCGAGCGTGGACCCGAAGGGAATATTGAACCCCGGAAAGTTGGTCTGATGATAGTGACGAAGCGCGGCCAATGGCTTCTTTGAAATCATAACTTATCTAAGGCCCGAAACCCGCCAAGTCGGACGGGGCGCGCACGCGCCCCGTCCTTCAGCCTAGCGGGAAAATGCTGTTATTGCCCCGATAGGGCCGCGTAGACCGCGCTCTCGAAATCCATATACCCTGGAAAGGAGACCCCATCTGCGAACGGCAAGATCTGCGTTGCCCAATAGCCGCCGATCCCGTTTTTCCGATCAATCCAGTAGTAGCTGTTCGCCAGCCCGGCCCAGCCGATAGCTCCTGCTGGGCGCCCGGTCGGGGCCTCTTCGGCGTTAACCATGAAGGTGTAGGACCAGTCCTTGGGCATGCCCGGAAAGAACTCTGCATCATTCGAGAGCGAGGGGATGACGCCGGGCAACATGGTAACCTTCTGCGGCGGGACAAGCGCGCCCTGCACGGCCCATTCAACGGTTTCGGGTTTCAGGACCCGCCCGTTCGGACCGGCACCTTCATTCAACCACATACGGATGAACTTCATGTATTCCGGCACGGTCGCGTACAGCCCGTGGCCCCCCATGTGGACTTCGGGATCATCGGGTAGTGCGAAATCGTCCATCGGGGTCAACCCGCCATCCTCGCCCCGCGCGTGGATGGTCGCGGTCCGCTCCTTCATGTCAGGCGTCCGGGTAAAGGCGATATCCTGCATTCCGAGCTGGTCGAAAATCCTCTCTTTCATGACCTCGCCCAAGCGTTTGCCACGGATGCCTTCGACGACCTGTCCGACCCAGTCGATGTTTGTGCCGTATTCCCACTTCGTGCCCGGATCGAACAGCAGCGGCGTCTCGATGCAGGCACGGCTTCCGGTGACGACTGAGGGCTGGCCCTGCTCTTCTGCAAGGCGTTTGTAGGTCTCGTTGAAGAAGTCATACCCGAAACCGGCCGTGTGCAGCATCAGCTGGCGGGTCGTGACGTCGCTTTTCGGGGCGCGCAGGCGGGGGGTTCCGTCCGCGTCGAACCCGTCGATCACCTTCAACGCACCGATGGCCGGGGCGTAGTTCTTCGCAGGAGCATCGAGGTCCAACAGACCCTCCTCGACACATTGCAGGGCTGTCGTGCCCGCGATGGCCTTGGTGGTCGAGAAAATGGCGAAGACCGTGTCCTCGGTCATTGGCTCGCCGTCCAGACGCCGCTCTCCAGCCGCGCCGGAATAGATGTCGCCATTGCGGTCCGTCGCCATCGCGACAACACCGGGCACACGCGACGGACCGGTGACCAGCCCATTCAGAACGGCGTCACAGCGGGCTTTCAGATCGTTTGTGTTGATGTCCTTCATTGGTTCCTCCCTTGAAGACGTGCAGGGGAGAATGCGGGACATCGGGCGTGCGCGCTGTCTGCGACCGGCATGGTCTGTCTGATTTCGGAAGCCAAATCAGTGTCGGCGGACGCGTCTCGCCGAGCGACCACGAGTCTGCGACGGCGTTTCTCCGAACCGGTCGCGATACCGTCCAGCCAGCGCACCGAAGTTCGAAAAGCCCCAGTCGGACGCGATCGCGGTGATGGTCACATCTTCAGCCATCGTTTCGAGATCTTGGCGAAAGCCCTCAAGCCGCCGCGCCACGAGAAAAGCGCGGGGCGATACGCCCCGGAACTTCCGAAATCCACCAGACAGCGTCCGCGCAGAAACGCCGACACGTTTGGCCACATCGCCGATTGAAGGCGCCTCGCGCGCTTCGGCTTCCATGATCTCTTCGGCTGCGCGAACGTACGCGGGAGCTGCACAGCGGGCCCCCGTTTCGAGGCTCAACCCGGCCGCCGATGCCCACTGTCGCAGAAGTTCGACGCAAAGCATCTCTTCGATATGCCGCGCCAACACTGCGTCGGATGAGACTTCGCCCTCGCGCGTCAACGCACGGGTGGCATAATCGAGCAGCGCGGGCCAGGCCGAGTTGGGGCCGCCAATTTTGACGCGGCTCGTCCACAGGCGGTCATCCGGCACGAAACCGAACCACCGCTCGGCCGTATCAACCATCGCCTGATGCGGGATCGTGAGGTTGAGCTGCATATGGTCGGGATCACCCTCAAGCCAGTATTCAGCCCTGGAACAATCTACGACAAAGCTTTCGCCGGCCCCGGTTTCAATAGAACCACCATCGGTTTGATGATCCAGTGCCCCGCGCAAGGTGTTCAGAACAAGGATGTTTCCGGCGTCAGGATCGAACCGGTCAAGGTGGATACCCGTGCCGTAGGCAAACCGGGTCATGGTCACACAGCCCGCCTTCGCCGAAATCATGGTCGCATCCGGCAGGGACAAGCGATCCAAAGGCCGCACCCGATATCGCATATAGACCGACCGGCAGAAGTCCTCCACTTCGTCCCAATCAGCTGAATGCGTCTTCTGCTGGTGCCGGATCGGCGACCCCAAAGAATCCAGAACGAGTGCATGTTCCAGCAAAACGGCGCTCCTCCTCGTGGTTCCAGCGTCAAAATAACACGATACTGGCGAGGTAGACATCCGGCATTGGTCGTAAAGAAATGAACGTGATGGTGGCGACGCGCCGACACGGTCGCGATCTGGCGAAGGTTCTGACCGAGCGCGTTGTCCCCCCGGCGTGTGAGGCCCAACAATGCCGACATTGGTTCAAGCCGCAGCGAATGACCGCTTCCCGCCCACCTATCAGTTCCTTAAACACCCGTTTCCCACTGGACTACCCACGCGAACAGAGCGTCAGTGGTCACACGCCCGGCCGCTCCGGGCGCGCCTCGGTACCGGGGGCGGCATTGGACCGGCCCGGCAACCAGAGGAGAACACCATGGCAAAACCCAAACAGACGAAGAAGGACAAGGTCCGCGCTATGCTGGAGCGGGCGGACGGTGCGACGCTGGACGCGATCTGCAAGGCGACCGGGTGGCAGGCGCATTCGGCGCGGGCGGCGCTGAGCCGCTTTCGCAAGGCGGGCCACACCGTTGAACGCTCCACCCCGAGCGACGGCAAGGGGGGCGCGGCGCGCTACCGGATCACGGCGTCGCCCGCGGCAACCGAATGATCCGCGTAGAGGAACTGGAGACCATGGACCGGGCCGCGCTTGTCGCGGTCTGGTCGGAGGTTTTCCAATCCCCTGTCCCCAAGGGGATGAGCCAGAACTTCCTCCGCCGTTTTCTCGCCTTCGAAGTTCAGGCGCGACAGATGGGTGGCCTGCCAAAACATGTACTGGTCAGGTTGAACGCACGTTCGGGAGAGGCCAAGCGCAAGGCAACCACGCCCGGCCTCAAACCCGGTGGGCGGCTCTTGCGGGAATGGAACGGCGTCACCCATGTGGTCGATGTAACCGAGGAGGGCTTTTTCTGGAACGGCAAAACCTGGCGGTCGCTCTCGGTCATCGCGCGGGAGATCACCGGGGCACACTGGTCCGGGCCGAGGTTCTTCGGCCTCACGGGGAAAGGCCGGTCATGACCAGGACTACGATCCGCTGTGCCATCTACACCCGGAAGTCCTCGGACGAGGGGCTAGATCAGGACTTCAACTCGCTCGATGCCCAGCACGAGGCCTGCGCGGCCTATATCGCCAGCCAGCGGCACGAGGGCTGGAAGAGGCTGCCTGCCCGCTACGACGACGGCGGGATCTCCGGGGGCACACTCGAGCGCCCTGCCCTGCAGCGGCTCTTGGGCGAGATCGACGCCGGCCGGATCGACATGGTGGTCGTCTACAAGATCGACCGCCTGACCCGGTCGCTGGCAGATTTCGCGAGGCTGGTCGACCGGCTCGAGGCCGCCGGCTGCTCCTTCGTGTCCGTGACGCAGGCCTTCAACACATCGTCGTCGATGGGACGGCTGACCCTCAATGTGCTCCTGTCCTTTGCCCAGTTCGAACGCGAGGTCACGGCCGAGCGCATCCGCGACAAGATAGCAGCCTCGAAAAAGAAGGGGCTCTGGATGGGGGGCAACGTGCCTCTTGGGTATGATCGACCTCCTGACGGTGCCACGCGCGTACTCAGGGTCAATCCCGAGGAATCCCGAACGGTCCGCCGTCTCTTTGAACTCTATTCCGACCACGGTTGCCTGCGCCGGGTCGAAGACGCCGCGAGGCGTGAAGGTCTTCGGTCCAAGGAACGCAAGAGCACCAAAGACGTGGTCACAGGCGGCAAGCCGCTTTCGCGCGGGCAGATCTATCACATCTTGCGCAATCCGCTTTACTGCGGCCGGATCCGGCACAAGGACAAGGTCTGGCCCGGGCAGCACGACGCCCTCATCGACGACGCGCTCTGGGAGCGCGTTCAAACCCTATTGCAGACACGCTCCGGCCGCTCCCGCACGCGAGGCGGTCATTCGGACACCAATGAGACCACGTCCCCGTCGCCGGCCTGGCTCACGGGCAAGCTGCGCGACGAGACCGGCGACCGGCTTACGCCGACCCACACGACCAAGGCCGGTCGTCGTCTGCGCTACTATGTCTCCAACCGCCTGGTCTCGGGGGGCGCGGACCCGACCGGCTGGCGCCTGCCGGCCGCCGCGCTCGAGGCGCGCGTCCTGGCCCTGCTGATCGCGCACCTGGAACGGGCACGCAGGGAGCATCGGCTGCTTGCCCGGCCTGATTCCGCCATGGCCGACGAGATCGGGAGAGCCATCGCCAGCTTGCAGCAGGGTCTCGAAGGCACCCGTGGTCAGGTTGCGGCGGCCCTGGACGACCACGGCTATCTGACGCGCAGCGAGATCCGGATCACCCTCGACCTCACGGCGCTGTCAGCGAGGCTGGGCATTACCGCCGATGATCTCGATCCGGCGTTGGGTACTCTGTCCGCGCCGCTTCAGATCCGACGGCGCGGTGTTGAGACGAAGATCGTGGTGGGCGAGGCGCAATCGGACCCAGATCGGCATTTGCAGGCCATGTTGATCCGCGCCCACGGATGGACGCGCGCGCTTGCCGCTGGCACGTCCCTCGCGGAGGTCGCGCGGGCCGAGGGTTGTTCGGAGGCCTTCCTGCGCACGCGCTCAAAGCTCGCCTTCCTCTCTCCGAAGATACAGGCCGCCATTCTCGACGGCACGCAGCCACCGGACTTTACCCTGACCAAACTGGTGCGCCTGCCGCTCCCACTCGACTGGCAGGAGCAGGAACGCGCCCTTGGGGTCTGATGCGCGGCGTACTGACGCTCTTGCCGCGAGAATGGAAGCTGCCGTGACTCAGAGCAATGCTTCCATGCCCGTGCGGCCGGCGGATTACTTTAAGGTTAGATCATCGATCACGACCTGCCAGTAGCTTTCATGCCAGATACGGAGTTCTGTAATACCCGACCAATTGGGAGCGAAACGTTTCGGTGAGATGTGTGACCCACGAAAGCGGTCTTCACTTACGAGCACGCCATTGCGAAATGCCTCGACGACGATTTGTGCGTCAAGACCTGCAGGCCAGGCGATCGTCAGGTTTACCGACACAAGATCAAACGGACTGTCGGACCACATGCGGGCCGTATGTCCCGACGACGTGTAGGCGGCAAATTCTCCCGATGTGGTGCCGTTGATGTATCCTGCGCCCTCGTAATACATGCGGTGAGTCGCCACGAAGTTTTGCCAGTGCATGTCAGCGACACCAGTCGGCACTTCGACGAGCGTGTTTGACGTAATCAGGTCGTCGAAATCGATGATCGTGAGGGGCTCCCCAGAGGGGATAGCATCTTCGATGGGCTTTGGCACTCGTAGGGGCCAATGGTCGACCTCGACTTGCACTTTTTTGATTTCTGCCCGGTTACGCCAGCGGACCGTCCACCTCCCAGGCGAAACGGGGCAGTGTCGACCATCACTGGCCTCGATGGCCTGCCATTCGATGCCCTCTTGAGAAGTGCAAGTCACCTCGTCATTCGCATCGGCTGCAATCGACAGACCAAGGCGTGGGGCCAGCCCGACGAAGGGCGGTGTTTCCTCTGCTACTAGTCCGCCTGGGGCGGCTGGTAGCGCTAGGATTTGCGTCGAGTATGGGATCGGGTCAACCGGATACATCAATTCGGTGGGCAACAACACCTCTATGCTGATTTCGCCGGGGCCGGAAATATGGCCCCTACCCGGGGACATGAGGAAATTTGCGAAACCAGCGAGATTTGTCTCGACGATCACCGGCTCAGCGCCAGGCCGCGTCAGACGAACGGGCACGCCAGAGATCGGCGGCTCGCCCAACTCGTAAACACCATCACGATCAATATCCCGAAACACGAACTGCGAGAGTACCATTTCCCCCGCCGTAAGCGGCACCGGCATGGTTGTTGCGGTGGCAATGGCCGAGAGGCAGATGCACACCCGCGCCTTCAAAAGGCGGAGGTGATGTCTCAAACGAAGGGTCCTGGTCAAGATATCATTTTGCACACAATACGCCGGCCACGATAGGTCTTTCAGGCTAGGGGAGCCGCCAGTTAAGGCAGCCCCCCCTGTTAGCCCGGCACGCGGAAGAGAGGGCGCATGCGCAAGGCTGGCCACGCATTCAATAAATGCCCCGCGCAAGGTATTCGCTGTGGTTCTGGAGCGCCACAGTGACGGCCATCGCGATGCTCGCACGTCCATCGGCTCTGCGCAGCGAGGCGTCACAGATCGTGCGCCTTTCGCCGGTGAAATCGTTGCGCGCCAGTTCGGGGCAGATGAGCACAACCGCAGCCTGAGGAAACCGGCACCGGAATTCCTCAAGTCGGTCGATCGCCCCCATCAAGTCTCGGACCTGAAAAATGACGAGTTGGCGGGAGGCAAAAGACCGGTTCAGGTATGCCGCCACGTCACGTTGCGTGTCGAACGTGCGGAACGTGCGGCCATAGGCACCGATATCGGCGATGTGGCTGCGCTCAGTGTCGTCGAACGCGCCACAGGCGACGACGTCTGACTTCTCAAGCCGTTCGATCGTGTGAAGCGAGAGATGCTTGCCCCAGCGTTCTTCGACGATATGCGATGGGACCCCAGCATGACGCACACCATTGACGTCATCAGCCGATGTGGTTGTGATTGCTCGCAACAGCGTGGCGATCCAGCCGCCCGGAACGTCGGTAGTTGGCGCAATGGGACTGCGACCACGTTCTTCGAAGTGGGAAACGTTGAAATCCTTCATCCTTCTTGGCCCTTCCTTGTGCCTCGTTCCGCAGAGCGTGGTGCCCGGCAGCGTCTGAGTGATGGCTGGCAGCGAACTCCGCCCGAAGGTCTCGGCGCGGGGGCGCCGGGGGGCGATGTCTTTTGGCTGTTCCGACCTATCGCCAGAGCCCTGAGGCGTGCTGGGGTTCGGATGCGGCGCAGCCTTGCCGTTCATTGATTGGGGAACATCGCGTTTCGAGGCCCCCGGGCCGAATTGGGGTCCACCAATCCAGCCATCACCTGAACGCATCTTCGCTGTTCACGTTAGCGAAACAATCAGCATTGGGTTGGATACGCCGCGTGTAGAACCGAAGCCCTACGGACCATGCTGGTCGGCCAAAGACGTATCCATCCTAAGTACTATCTTGTCATCGGGAGAGTGTATGGGCCGTACCCCTGGCAAAAAAGTGGAGCGCAGTCCAATAACTGTGCTCCCAGGTGGGGCCGGGCAAGGCGGTTGCCCGGCGATGGATATCATTGTCAGCCGCCGATTTGCGCAAACAGCTGGGCCTGCGATATCGGGAGGACGATGCTGCTGCCCCGCGCTGCGATCTCGCCGCTCGAGATCGTGATGCAGCGACGGGCGCCGAAAATCGCACTACTCGTCAAGAAGCGGGCTTTGACGATCCGGTCACCCTGCAGTTCGACGCCTTGGATCTGTCCCACCGGTGTGCGCGAGCTGTCAACCGCGGCAAAGCTGTTGAATGTGGTCGTGCCCATCGGTTGACAGGTGGTCGCATAAAGCCGGCCGGTTTCCGGGTCTCTCAGCGGGACACCGCCGGGCCCGGAATTGGCCACACCACCCGACGTCGAACCGCCGGTGCTGCCGCCACCATTGCTGCCCCCGGTCGATCCGCCATTTGATCCACCATTGCTGCCACCATTCGAACCGCCATTGTTGCCGCCATTAGATCCGCCATTAGATCCATTTGAGCCGCTAAGTGCAGTCCCAACGCCGCTTACGGTCCCGCCGACGACATTGCCAACCGCATTTCCTCCTAGGGCAGCGCCAATGTCATTTCCGAGCCCGCCATCGGTCGAACCGCCATCGAGGACATCGCCAACACCCGTGACGGCGCTGCCGACGGCTCCTACGGTATTGCCGACGACATTGTCGCCAAGGGCACTGCCGACATCACCGACAAGTCCGCCCAAACCACCCTCGGCCCATACCAAGACCGGACTCATCGTCAAAATGGTGGTCAGCGCAAGTCGCTTGCCCAAGCCGACACCCCGGTGTCTTTCGTTCGAGTTATTATGTTTCGTCATTTTAGGGATCCCTTCTCGAAGGTAGCGACGGCTGTTGGGGTCCGGCTGGCAATCGACGGTGTCCGCGAGCGGCGGACATTGGGAAAAACCATTCTCCGCACCTTGAACTTATGATCCAATACAAATCTCTTTCATGCCTGTGCCGGCGGAATTGACCGCTCGTTTTTTTCGCGAACGGTTCCGAGCGCCCCCACCCAGTGTTCCATCGCTGATTGCTACCACACCCTTCTCGGGTGGCAGTTCAAGCTTCGGGCGTTGTTGCCTGAAGGCACATCGGACTTCCGTCGGAAAAGGCCGCCTATGGACCCAAAGGAGTATCCGGGTCGTACGACCGACCCTGCTAGGGTGACTAAACACATGGCGACCATCCGCCCCCCGATCCGTGGGGGCCGTGTCCCATTTGAGGGTTGAGTGGTGAAAGTGAAGCCAACAAGACGCAAGTGGGCGTGGGCCCTAGCTGTTGCATGTCTGATGGCATGTTCGACTCCGTCTGCGCTGCAGGCACAATCGGGCAAAACAACCTGGTCGACCGCACAGGGCGACCAGAGGAACGCCTATATCCAGACAATCAACATGCTCGACGCGGATGGTTACCGAGTCACGCGGGTCGACCGGACCTTTCTCAATCGGATCATGGTGCAGGCGACCAAGGGGCATATCAGGCGTGAGATCGTCATTTCGCAGGCGACTGGAATGGTCTTGAGAGACGTCATATTCGGGGAATGATTTTATGGAATACAGGCGGATCGCAGCGCCCGCAGAGGTCAAGGCAGTTCCCAAGCCGAAGTCCGGCTCCAAGTCGGCGTGGAGAAACCATGTCGCCGCGCTTCAATCCATCGTCATCTTTCAGGTGTTCTGCACTGTCCTGTTCCTGGGCAAGACCCTGTCGGACCTTTTGGGTATCCCGCTCTATTTCCTGCCATGGTCAGTGCTCGAAACGATCGAACTGCTCGCCGCTCTCGGCATGCTCCTCGGTGTCATCAGCGGCATGCTGTTGTTTCGCGAAGGCCATAAACGGATGATGGAGGCTGAGCGCCGAATGAATGCAGCCGCTGGCGAGTTCCACGAGCATCTATTGAGCCAATTCGACGAATGGGAGCTTACGCCGACCGAGAAGGATATCGCGCTCTACGTCGTCAAAGGATTTTCGAATCTGGAGATCGCATCTCTGCGTGGCACCACGGAATCCACGGTGAAATCCCAGGTTTCAGCTATCTTCCGAAAATCCGGAGTGAACAGCCGACAGCAACTGGCAACATGGGCGGTCGAAGATCTTATCGAAGCGCTCACACCTACGACGGAGCCCGACTCCGCCGAACAGGTCTGAACCTTCGATACTAGGCGTCCTATTCGCCGGCCGAGCGGGAAGCGGACAAGCCAGCAGTTATCGCTTCATCGTTCACATAGGCAATAAGCTGAAACCGGTTCTCCATCCCCGATTTACGGTAGACGCTACTAAGCTGCTTTTTAACCGTTGCGATGCTCGACCCGCGAAGCTCGGAAATTTCTTTGTTGGAGAACCCTTTAACTGCGAACAAGGTCACTTCGGTTTCCGCGTTTGACAGTCCCCAATCCTCTTGCAGATATGAAAGTATCTGGCCCTTCTCCTCCTCTTGATCGACCGGGCGCGCAACCCGCTGCATATCCGGGGCCGAGATGCGACGATCGATTCTTTCGGGGGAAAGCACGAGCAAATAGATCAATAAGGTGGTCGCGGTGGACCCAACGAGCATTACGGTTGCGGCCTGACCGGGTGTCAGGAAGCCTCCGTTTCGGTAAATCCAGACGACGGAGACCACTTCGAAAAGTAGCGTCAACGCAGAGATTCCCACGAACCGAACGCGAAGACTTCTATCTTGATCACGGGTCGATCGCATGGCCTGGCTCCTCGACAAATTCACGCAGTATGGCTTTCTTGGGCAACGAAAAACTCGATAATTGACGCCCTTCTGGAGGGGCCTAGCAATTCTTCTATTCTTGATTGAGGTTTAGAAAAACCGTATCGAGGACAGCTTGTAAACCCCGCTGATGGTCATGGAATCCTGACCGATTGGACGCAGTCAAAGTGGAAAACGTTCAATTTCGGGGCTTTGGCACGTTCGACCAATCCTTCGCATTATCCGAAAGATCATGAGGTTGCGGGAGGAAGGAGTGACGACCGGCCCAGCTGATTGGTCAAGCCTTAGGGCTCGGGATCGGAACTACGGTGCCCGTCAGGAATGGCCCGGGTTGAGTGGTAGCATATGCCGCTTTCGCTGGCTTTGACCATTCCGTTCAGTCCTGTCCGGCGCGGAGGGATGCGCCGACGTCTCGCCCGCTCCTCTTGCCCTGATCGAACCGGTCGTCACGCGTTCAGCAGACAGTGCGGGCCGTAACTAATCAATCGGCGACTCGTGCCATTCAGGGCCATTCGTATGGCGGCTGAAACCCTTCCAACCAAAGCACTACAACTTTCATCGAGTTGAGCTTTCGGGAACGAGCAGGCCCTTCATTTTAGCCGAAACCTTAGAACGGAAAACGGCGCGCCCACTTAGGCGCGCCATCGCTTGTTGTCCGAGTGGCCAGTGCGGCATCTTAACCGGGTTAGCCGCCGAGTTTCTGAGACAACTGAGTGCGCGACACCGGCAAGACCACGCTGCTACCGACAGGGGTGATGGACCCGCCAGAAATCGTGATACAGCGCGATACTCCGAACACGCCACGGTCGGTCACGAACCGAGCACTGACAATGGTGTCACCTTGTAAAACAACACCCTGAATTTGGCCAATTCGAGTCCGGGAAGCATCCACGGCCGCGAAACTGTTGAAGGTTCCTTCCCCCATGGGCTGGCAATTTGAGCCGAAGTTTCCGGTCCCGTTCCGGGCATTCGCCCCGAGGACCGCACCTGAATTCGTGCCGGTCGTGCCGTTGTTGGTGAAGCCGCCCGTCCCGCCGTTCGAGCCTCCGTTGGATCCGCCGTTCGAGCCGCCGTTCGCGCCACCGTTGGACCCGCCGTTCGAGCGCCGTTCGAGCCGCCGTTCGCGCCACCGTTGGACCCGCCGTTCGAGCCGCCGTTGACCCGCCGTTCGAGCCGCCGTTGGACCCGCCGTTCGAGCCGCCGTTGGACCCGCCGTTCGAGCCGCCGTTCGAGCCGCCATTGGACCCTCCGTTCGAGCCGCCGTTTCCAGAGGTTGAGCCGCTGAGGACGGCGCCCACGGTATTGACAGCGCCACCTGTGACCGCGCCCAGTCCACCGCCGATCGCGTCGCCGAGGCCGTTGCCCAAACCGCCGCTACCGTCCGACGTGCCGCCGTCGAGAACGTCTCCAACTCCCGTTACAGCGCTACCGACGGACCCGACGGTGTTACCGACAGCATTGTCGCCAAGTGTACTGCCTATGTGTCCGACCAAGCCACCCAAGCCGCCTTCCGCAATCGCACCGCCCGACGTCAAGACAAGGCAGGTCGCCACCATGCCCACGAAGGGCAAAGAGCTCGCATTTAGCCTGCTCAGGGCCGTTCTCGTTTCGATCCGCATATTCCGTTCCTTCCGAAATCAAACCGGACCCATGATGTGTGACTGCCGAACGGACGAAAGGTCGCCAGCTCCATAGCGCTATCCCCACAAACATCGCCGCCAGCCCGAAACAGCCCGGTCATGTCCAGGCCCCCGGTCGTCTACCGAGCAGTTGCCCTGACTATTGCCACGTCGGATCCAGTGTTTGGTTGCTACCGCATCCCTTTGATGCTGAACGAAGGATGCCGCGCACGGCACTTCTGTTCATCGGCCATTGGGGTGAGAGCCCGAGGTATGGCTCGAAAGTTTGAAGAGGTGGTACGGGATGGGACCGGCATCAACTCGCAACTCTTTTCGCGCCGCTTCAGATCCGACGGCGCGGTGTTGAGACGAAGATCGTGGTGGGCGAGGCGCAATCGGACCCAGATCGGCATTTGCAGGCCATGTTGATCCGCGCCCACGGATGGACGCGCGCGCTTGCCGCTGGCACGTCCCTCGCGGAGATCGCGAGGGCCGAGGGATGCTCGGAGGCCTTCCTGCGCACACGTGCCAAGCTTGCCTTCCTCTCTCCGAAGATCCAGACCGCCATTCTCGACGGCACACAGCCCCCGGACTGTACCCTCACCAAACTGGTGCGCCTGCCGCTCCCGCTCGACTGGCAGGCGCAGGAACGCGCCCTTGGGGTCTGATGCGATTGCGCGCGCGTCTCAGCCCAGCAACCGATCCATGATCGCAAGAGTCTTCTGCGTTCGTCTGAGGTCCTTCTCGATGGCAGCTCGCACGGCTTCGTCACCCTCTGTTTCAAGCAACCGCTCGAGACCCTCCACCTCCCGCAGCCAATCCTCACGTCGCGCCCACAAGACCTCCAGTTGCGCCACCTGTTCCTTCGTGGCGGGCCCGTCGATCCAGGCGCGCCCCGTCTCCATGTCGATCTTCACCTGATCCGGATGCGGCAAGGGCGCGGGTAAATCCGTGATCCCGAGCCGCTCACGGCGGGCCAGTTCCTGGTCCCATTCGACCTTGTAGGTGATGGCCGTCTCGAGCCATTCATCCGCCAGGGCTTTGTTCTGCCGTTCTGTTGCCGCAAGCATCTCGGCGAACAGGCGTTGGGCCCGGTGCTGCCCCTTTGCCGCGTTGACCGCCATCGCACGCACGATCGCCTGCGCCATCGGAACTGTTACACTGCGGCCCCCGTCGCGGACGGTGATGTCGCGGTAAGCCTCATCCAGAATGATGTCCTTGAGACGCTCCTCGTTCAGGGCCGGCCGCTTCGACTTCGCCCCGCGGGGTCGGCCCTTCGGGTTGCCGGACTGTCCCTTCGCAAAACGCGAGGCCACCGGCGGCTTGCCATAACCCACCTCGTATGACGCGCCCGGCCGAACCGCCGGAAGTTTCTGCTTGCCCCTGATCATTCCGCGGCCTCCAGCCGTGCCGCAGGCGCAGACCAACCGCAGACCACCTGCTCTGCTTCATCCTTGGCATAGGCTTCCCAACGGGCCACGATCCGGTCGCAATAGATCGGGTCGAGCTCGCACAGGTAGCCCCGCCGCCCGGTCTTTTGCGCCGCGATCAGGGTGGAGCCCGATCCGCCGAACAGGTCGAGCACGATCTCGCCCCGCCCGGAGACATCGCGGATCGCGTCCGCGATCATCTGGACGGGCTTCACGGTCGGATGCAGGGCCAGCTCTTCCATCCGGCCGGCGCGCAAAGTGTTCACGCCGCGGTATTGCCAGACATTTGTACGGTACCGCCCGTGCTGTCCCAGCTCGAACGTGTTCACGTGGGGCGCCGTGCCTTTCTTGAACGCGAAGATCAGCTCGTGACGTGAGCGGTAGAACGTCCCCATGCCCCCGTTGTCCTTGGCCCAGACGATAAGGTTCTTCAGCTCGTCATAGATCGCCTCTCCCGCGGCCAGCATCTCGCCCATGTGGCGCCAGTCCATGCACAGGAAGTGGATCGACCCCTCCACCGCGTGGTCCGCCATGTTGCCAAGCGCGGTCGTCAGGAATCCGGTGAAGGCCTCTGAACTCATCTCGCCCGACGCCATCGCGAACTCCCGATGCTGCACCTTGCCGGAGTTGCCCACGTGCCCGTCGATCGGCACGTTGTAGGGCGGGTCCGAGAACACCATCCGCGCGACCTCACCCGCCATCAGGTCCCCGACCACCACCGGGTCCAGCGCATCGCCGCACATCAGGCGATGGCGCCCAAGCTGCCAGACATCGCCGGGATGCACCCGCCGCGACGCTTCCTCCGGGATCACCTCGTCCACCGGATCGTCCGGCTCCTGTGGTGCCACGGCCTCCAGGATCCCATCGATCTCCGGGATCGAGAACCCCGTCACATCCATGTCGAAGTCGAGCTCCACCTCCATCAGGGCCCCCAGCTCCGCCGCCAGAAGATCCTCGTCCCAGCCCGCATTCAGCGCCAGCTTGTTATCCGCCAGTACATAGGCGCGCTTTTCCGCCTCACTCATGTGATCCAGCCGTAGGCACGGCACTTCGCCCAGCCCGAGAAGCTGTGCGGCCGCGACCCGGCCATGGCCTGCAAGGATCGTGCGTCGCTCGTCGATCAGAACCGGGTTGGTGAACCCGAAGGTCTCGATGGAGGCCGCGATCTGGCGCACCTGCTTCCTTGAATGGGTGCGCGCATTGCGCGCCCATGGCGTGAGATCGCCCAGGGCGACGTATTCGATCTTGTCTCGGGTCATTCTTGACCTCCGTTGACTGCTCATTCGACAGAATCGGCTCTGCCTGCCCGTATCGTTCGATATATCTTACATTTGCACTACGGTCAATCTGGGCGTATACCACCGTCAGACACGGTGAACGGAGGGAGCCATGGAGATCGGGGAACGTCTCATGAGACTGCGTCAGTCCTCGAACCAGTCATTGCAGCAGGTCGCGGACGCCGTCGGCGTCTCCAAAGCCCATGTCTGGGAGCTGGAGAAAGGCCGCAGCCGCAATCCGTCCTTCGAGCTCGTGCGCAAACTGGCTAGCCATTATGGCGTGAGCATCGACGTCCTGACCGGCACGGCGCCGGAGCCCGCGCCCGAAGACATCAAGGTCGGCCGGATGCACCGCGACCTGGAGAGCCTCTCCAAGCGGGACCGGGCGATCGTCGAAGAACTGATCGCGTCGATGAAGGCCAGGTCCTCGGAAGGCTCCTGAGCCTTGGCGCTCGACCGGATCGACCTCGCGGAAATCCACGCGCCTGAGCGATTGGCGGCACGTCTGCACGCGCAGCTGGGCCCGGTGACCACGGCAGTTCCGATCGTCGAGATCGCGCTCGGTCTCGACATCTCCGATGTCCGGATCGACAGTTTCGACGGGTTCGAGGGCATGCTCCCGACGGACCGGGTCCGCAGCGACGGCGTGATCCTTGCAAACTGCCGCTATGGACACCAACGCGCCCGTTTCACGATCGCTCATGAACTCGGGCATTTCTTGCTCGAGCGCCACGAGGTCTCAAGCGAGACCGGCTTTCGCTGCACGCCCCGTGACATGCGCGAGACCCGCGAAGGTCGCAGGGAGCTGCGTCAGGAGGCCGAGGCCAACCGGTTCGCGATCGAGCTCCTGGCCCCGCCCGCCATGTTCGACCGGCACCTCTCTCGCGACCCGGACCTGCAAGACGCTCAGCACTTGCGCCGCGCCCTCGACCTCAGCCGCGAGGCCTGCATCCGTCGCATGGTCGAGCGCCGGGACGAACCCCTTGCCGCGATCTGGTCCCACGAGGGCCGGGTGCGCTATTCCATTCGAGGAGACGCGTTCCCGTACCTCGCGCTCAATAAGAACGATCCCCTGCCAAAGATCAGCCAGGCGTTCAAAGTGGTCTCGAAAGGGGACCGGGGCATTACGACGTTCCGGGAGACCCACGCGGCAGCCTGGACGCGTCGCCCGGAGATCGAGATGTTCGAACAGACCCGCGTCGGTCGGGACGGTCATGCGGTGACCCTGCTTTGGGCGGACCTCCCCCCCGATGCCGACGAAGAGGACGATGGCGGTTTGCCCGAGCTGGGTGCGCCCGGCTTCCGCTGAACCGGTGGACGAGCACCCGGTTCCCTGTTTACCCAGCATCGTTCCCTGTTTCCACCAAGCGCATTCCCTGATCGCCGGATTGGAATTCCCTGTTCGTGAAAGAACAGGGAACTGCCCCGCAAGACCCTGAAAACACGCGCCAATCCAAGCCGAGAATCCGCGGAATCGCCCGAAATCAGGGCCAGAAACGGAGAATTCCCTGTTAATTCCCTGTTAACAGCCAAACCCAGCCAAAACCGAACCCGCGAAAAGGGCGAACAGAGACACCTGCGGGAATTGGGACGGGAATGGCTGGAAAGGTGCGTCTCAGATAGGGCAGCGCGCAGCCAAACGCCCGAAATATCGCGGGAAATCGGCGCAAGGCGTCACTGGGGGAATGAGACGGGGGTGGGTGGCGGAGGAGGTGGGATTCGAACCCACGGTACGCTTTCACGCACGCCGGTTTTCAAGACCGGTGCATTCGACCACTCTGCCACTCCTCCGACAGGGGCATCGGATAGACCGGGCGGGGCGATTCGGGAAGGTGTGCCGTGTCATTCTGCCGGTAGCGCGGTTGTGCGCTTCGTTTGCACGCGCTTCCTGACCGGCGCAAAGCCACGGGCGAGGAGCTGGCGCAGGGCGTCGATCGTGGCCCATGCGACGGCGGATCGGGCCTCCGCCCCTCGGCGAAGGTAATGCGCGGTGTCGATGGAACCGTCGGCGGAGTGGCGGACGATGTGCTGGGGGTCGATGTGCATGGCGTTTCCTTTCGTGATGTCCGTCACGAGGATCGCAAAGGGCCGCGACCGGCGCTTGAAGATGACCTTGAGAAACCCTTGAGATCCGCTTGAGACACGCCAAGAGCGTTGCCCGAGCACCTTGTCTGGTGGTTTGGTGTGTCATGGCCCTGCGTTTCGGCACTTGCGAAATCGACACCGACGCACACGAATTCCGTTGCGACGGGTCGGTGATCGCGCTCGAACCTCAGGTGTTCGACCTACTGGTTCTGTTCGCCTCGAACCCGGGTCTCCTGATCGGTCGTGACCGGATCATCGACGAGATCTGGAACGGCAGGATCGTGTCGGATGCGGCGATTTCATCTCGGATCAACGCGGTGCGCCGCGCGGTCGGCGATGACGGAGCGCGCCAGATGGTGCTTCAGACGGTGCCGAGGCGCGGGTTCCGGTTCGTCGCGCAGGTCGAAAACGCGCAGCTCAAGGCGCGGGACACCAAACCGGGCGAACGGCAGGCGATCCGCATCGCGACATCGCAGGACGGAACTCGGATCGCTTTCGCGACCAGCGGCGCGGGTCCGGTCCTCTTGCGCGCGGGGCATTTCCTGACGCATCTCGAACGGGACTGGAGCAGTCCGGTCTGGCGCCCGATGCTGGATCGGCTGGCGACCGGGCGGCGGCTGGTTCGCTACGACCAGCGGGGCACCGGCCTGTCGGACCCGCATCCGCCCTCCCTCACGCTCGACGCGATGGTCGCGGACCTAACCGCCGTGGCGGATGCGGCGGGGGCGGATTGCGCCCCGATCTTCGCGGCCTCGCAGGGCGTTCCCGTCGCCATCGCGTTTGCCGCGGCCTGTCCCGACCGCGTTTCGCGGCTCGTGCTATACGGCGGCTTCTGCACCGGGCGGCGTGTCGGCGCGACGGAGGCGGAGCGGGCGCGTGCGGATGCCGTTCTGACACTTTTGCGCGAGGGCTGGGGGCAGCACGGCTCGGCCTTCGCGACGGCTTTCGCGACCCTCTACATGCCGGATGCGGATCAGGAGAAGATCGCCAGTATGACCGAGATGCAGCTCGCCTCGGCGAACCCCGACATGGCGGCGGCGCTTCGGATGGCGATCGACGGCTTCAATGTGCGTGAGTTGCTCTCACAGGTGCAGGCCCCGACGCTCGTGCTTCACATGCAAGACGATGCGGTCCAGCCCTGCGAACAGGCCCGTCAGATCGCCTCGGGCATTTCGGGGGCCGAGCTTCGGATCTTCGAAGGGCGCAATCATGTTCCCCTGCCCGGCCGTCCCGAGTGGGACGCGATCATGGACGCGACCGACGAATTTCTGGACCGAACGCTCTGACGCGCCGGAACTCGCGCATCGTGTCCGTCGGGCTTTTCTTGGCCCCGTCGAAAGGTTACACTCCCGCAAAACGCGCACCATAGGCGCGAGGCGGGCAGCGCGGCGGTCTGGAAGCATGACCCCGCAACAAGGGGCAAGACACGTGATGCATATGCGGACGACAGGGCGGCTGGTCATCGGACTGTGCGCCGCGCTCGTGCTGGCAGGATGTGAAGACGGGGCCGACCTCCCCGGCTTCCTGCAATCCAAACCCGACGGTGAAACGACGACCACCAGCCGGTCGACCCGGACGGTCGAGCGCGATGTCGAAGCCCCCGAGGTCTTTCAGGTCGCCGACAAGGGCCTGTGGGACGGACGCCCGAGCCTGGGCGGTGTCTGGGTGGCGCATGAAGATGCCAAAGACCCGGAGCGCGTCATCATCCGCAACACCGCCAACTCGAAATTCGTGGTCGGCGTGCTCTACAGGCCCGAGCGTCAGCAACCGGGGCCGAAGATTCAGGTCTCGTCCGATGCGGCGGATGCCTTGGGTATGCTCGCGGGACAACCCACCGACCTGAACGTGACGGCGCTGCGGCGCGAAGAAGTGCCCGAAAACCAACCCGAAGACGCGGGCGATACCGACACGATCGAAACCGAGGTCGCCGAAGCGCCGACCGTCGAGACCAAGCCGCTCGACCCGCTCGCCGCAGCCGCCCGCGCGCTGGACGAGGCCGAAGGAAAGCCCGTCGCGCAGCCCACGACCACATCCTCGACCGTCGCGGCCGCAACCACGGCCCCGCAACGCACCGCGCCTGCCTCGAACCTGTCGAAACCCTATATCCAGATCGGCATCTTCTCGGTCGAGCAGAACGCCAATAACACCTCCGAGAGCCTGCGCCGCGCGGGGATGGTGCCGACGATCAAGCCGGGTAAGATGAGCGGCAAGGATTTCTGGCGAGTCATCGTCGGTCCGGCCGGCACCAGCGCCGAACGCGCCCAGCTTCTGAAGAAGATCAAGGATCTGGGCTTCACCGACGCCTACTACGTCACCAACTGACCATCGCCCGGATCGCCGGGCCAGCCGAGGACAAACAGATGCGACGCTGCCACGTCACGGCCCGCCTGCTCACCACGCTTTTGGCGGGCGTCATCGCCCTTCCCGCATTCGCATTCGAGACCAGCGCGCGTTCGGCCTATGTGGTCGATCTGACGACGAACACGGTGCTTTTGGAAAAAAACGCCCAAGTGCCGCTGCCGCCCGCGTCGATGTCGAAGCTGATGACGCTGAACATGCTGTTCGAGGCGCTCGAGGACGGTCGCGTGTCGCTCGACACCCAGTTCAACGTCAGCCAGCGCGCGATGGACATGGGCGGCTCGACCATGTTCCTGACGACGCAGGATCGCCCCACGGTCGAAGAGCTTATCAAGGGGATCATCGTTCTGTCCGGCAACGACGCCTGTGTGGTGGTCGCCGAAGGGCTGGGCGGGACCGAGGATGCCTTCGCCTCGATGATGACCCAGCGGGCGCGCGCGTTGGGGATGGAGAATTCGACCTTCGGAAACGCCTCCGGCTGGCCGCATCCCGCGCAACGCATGAGCACCGAAGACCTTGCCATTCTGGCCGAACGCCTGATCGAGGAATTCCCCCAGTATTACCACTACTTCGGGATCGAAGAATTCCCCTATGACGGGCGCGCACCGGACAATAGGTTCAACCGCAATCCGTTGTTCGACCTCGGCCTCGGGGCCGATGGGCTCAAGACCGGGCATACGCAGGAAGCCGGGTATGGCCTCGTCGGTTCGGCCATGCAGGGCAACCGGCGGGTGGTGCTGGTGGTCTCAGGTCTCGACAGCGAAGCCGCGCGCCGGTCGGAATCCGCGGCGATCATCAACTTCGCCTTCCGTCAGTTCGTGATGCGCACGGCGGTGGAAAGCGGTCAGGTGATCGCGGAAATCCCCGTGTGGCTCGGCGAGGCCCAGACCGTCGCACTGGCCGCGCCCGAAGACGTCGAACTGCTGATCCCGGTGACCGCGCATGAAGGCATCAAGGGCGAAGTGACATGGAGCGGGCCTGTCGAGGCTCCGATCTCCAAGGGTGACGAGATCGCGACCTTCACCATCGTGCGTGAGGGGATGAGCGATACGGTCATCCCGCTCGTCGCCGCCGATGACGTCGCCGCCGCCGGCTTCCTGCCGCGCTTCACCACGGCGGCAGGACAGGTGTTTTCGATGGCCCGCGATCTGGCGGGTATCGGCGCCGGGGCCGAGGCCGAAGACGCCGCCACCGAAGAACCAGCGGTGAACTGACCCCGATGACGGGCCATTTCATTACGTTCGAGGGGATCGACGGGTCCGGAAAGTCGACCCAGGCGCGGCTGTTGGCCGAAGCGTTGAAGGCCGAGGGCCGTGATGTCGTCGCCACGCGCGAACCCGGCGGCTCCCCGGGGGCCGAGGAAATCCGGCGTCTCGTGCTCGAAGGCGACCCGGACCGTTGGTCCGCCGAAACCGAGATCCTGCTGTTTACCGCCGCACGGCGCGACCATCTGGAACGGCTGATCGACCCGTCCCTCGCGGCGGGCAAGATCGTGATATGCGACCGGTTCGCGGATTCCACCCGCATGTATCAGGGCCTGCGCGGCCCGGGTCTGCGTAAGGTCGTCGATGACCTGCACAGGCTGATGATCGGGCGCGAGCCCGACCTCACATTCATCATCGACATGGACCCGACGACGGGACATGCCCGCGCCAAGGGCCGCAACGGAACCGAAGAACGGTTCGAGGATTTCGGGGCCGACCTACAGGTTCAGATGCGTGAGGGCTTCCTTGCACTCGCCAAGGCCGAACCGGGGCGCTGCGTGGTCATCAATGGCGACGGGACGCCCGAGGCCGTGGCCGCCCGCGTGGCCGACGTCGCCCGCGACCGCCTCCCCGCCTGATCTCAGAACCTGTCGCGCGGCAGGTCGAACAACGCCTGCCAGTGCTCGCGCGTCCGGTTCGCCTCCAACGCCCTTGCGAGGTCGTCGAAATGCGCCTGTGGCTTTAGCCCGTAGCGCAGGCTCACCCAGATCGTGCGGGTCATGACCGACCAGAGCCGCGCGGGCCGCGCCTTGTAGAGCACGTAAGCCTCGGCTTCGGGCGTCTTGGGCGCGATGTAATCCCGCGCGCCGACGTTGTTGGGCATCGGCACATAGGGGAAGCGGCGCGGCTTGCGGAACGGGCGCAGAAGCGGGTTCACGGTGCACAGCACGAAATCCCGCACCGACATCCAGACCATCGACGGAATCGAAGTATCGAGCGGTTCCAGCGTGCCTTCCTCGGTGTCTGGCAGCGCGTCGGGCGCAAGCTCAGGGTAAGGCGCAAGCTGGTTCAACTGGGCCATCAGCGCCATGTGGCGGCTTTCGCTGTCCGCGCCCAGCGCCGTGTCCAGCCCCGCCAGCACATCCTGAATGGCCAAGATGTTCATGTCCGCCGCGCGGTAGCGGTTCTGGAACATGAACACGACGACGAAGCCGAGCAAATAGTAAGACGCCGGGCGCCAGACAAGCTGCGGATAAAGGCTCGCCACGAACAGGCGGTTGCGCATGTCGTAGTAAGTCAGCCAGTCGCTCGTCTTGTGGTGGAAGCTTTCGTGCCAGACCGCGACACCGGGCAGGCAGATCGTCTCGACCCCGTTCGCGGCCATCCGGCAGCCGTATTCGATGTCGTCGCCACGAATGAAGATCGGGGTGGGCAGACCCAGCCGCTTGATGGTCGCGGTCGGGATCACGCAGAACCACCACGCGTTGTAGTCGATGCGCGGCGTGTCGTGGAACTGCGCCAGCCCTTCGGGCGTGGTCAGATCGGAGTTCTCCCCGATCGATTGAACGAACCGCTCCGGGTCGAGCTTCGCGCCCAGCTCACGTAGGATCGTCGGGTCGTCGAGGTCGATCATCTGCCCGCCGACCGCCAGCTCGCCCTCGACATAGGCGAGAAACCCGAGCGCCCGGTTGACCACGCGCGGGTCGAGGATGATGTCGTCGTCCATAAGCAAGTGGTGTGTCGCGGGCGTGGCGACCGAGGTCGCTTCGACCATCGTGCGGGTGAAGCCGCCGCAGCCGCCAAGGTTCGTCTGTTCGAGGATCGAAACGGTGTCCCGCTTGTCGATTTCGGCGATTGTCGGATTCGTGAAAGTCTTGCCCTGGTTTGCCACCCAGATATGCAGGATCGCCGGATTTTGTTCTTGCAATTGTGCAAGTGCCGCCAGCGTGACCGCGAATTGCTTTTCGCGGTTGAAGGTGCACAGACCCACCGAAAGCGTGGGCGCGTGCAGGGGCGGCACGTCCGTAACCCATCCCAGATCGGTCAGTCGGGTGTCCGCGTCGGCCTCCACCCGGAAACTCATCCGCCCGGTCTTGGGCAGATCGTCCAGCCAGACGACCCCCGACCCGTCGAGCGCGGTGTCGGCAAGCGTTGCGAATTGCGTGCCGTGGGCCGTGACGACGACCCGGATCGGTCCGGTCGCCGCAACCTCAAGCCCGACGCGCCCGATCTTGGTGTGACGGTGCCAGACATCCGGGAAGAAGGCGTTGAAATAGCTGTCGAAGTCGAAGGTATCGCCCGCCGCCATAACCCAGGGCATCGGGCCATCGACCGCCTCGCCCGTCGCGCGGTAAAGCACGGCGGGGCGGCCGAAATCGGGGCCGATCACGTTTTGCAGTCTGTAAGCGGTCATCCCCTGCCCCCGGTCTCGTTCGCGACCGCAGGGCCGCCTGTCCTCAGAACGTGTTGGATAGGGATTTCATCAGATCCTGCAAGGGCCCTTCCCGGAGCCGCGAGAGGATTTCAGCCGTCGTGGTCAGCGAGTGACGGATCTGGTCCTCGGTATGCTCCGAGGTGATGAAGAACCTGAGCCGCGCCTGATTCATCGGCACGCCCGGAAAGGCGATAGGAAGGGCATTGATCCCCTCCTCCAACAGCACCTTGGATGCGGCGGCGGCCAGCGGCGAAGACCCCACCATGATCGGCGTGATCGAAGACCCGACCGATGCACCCGTGTCCAGCCCAAGCGATTTGGCGACGTCGAGGAAGAACGACCCCCGCGCATGAAGCCGCGCCACCCGTTCAGGCTCGGCATGCATGATCTGGATCGCTTCGTTCGCGGCGGCGGCCAGCACAGGCGCGAGCGCGACCGAATAGACCGATCCCGGCGCCTCGTATTTCATCGCGTCGATCATCGCCGCGCTGCCGGCCAGATATCCGCCGGTCGACCCCAGCGACTTGGACAGGGTTCCCATCCAGATGTCGACCTCGTCGCCGGACAGCCCATAGTATTCGCGCATTCCGCCGCCGGTCTTGCCGATGCAGCCAAGGCCATGCGCCTCGTCGACCAGCAGCCAGAACCCGAAGCGTTTCTTCAGGTCGAGCACGCGCGGAAGGTCGGGGATATCCCCGTCCATCGAATAATGCCCCTCGACCAGCACGAGCGTATAGCGATACCGCCCAGCCGTTTCGGCGAGGATGGTTTCCAGCGCGTCCATGTCGTTATGCGGGAAACTGCGGCGGGTCGCGCCCGACAGCGTGGCCCCGACCGAGGCGGAGTTGTGAATGTAGCTGTCGTAAATGACGAGATCGTCCTTGCCGACGACCGTCGCCACGGCGGACACATTGGTCGCGTGACCCGACACGAAGGTCAGCGCATCCTCGACGCCGTAATGCGCCGCAAGCCTGCCTTCGAGTTCGCGGTGGATCGGGCGCTCGCCCGCCGTCAGACGGCTGGCCGAAGCCGAAACGCCATAAGTATCGATGGCTGCTTTCGCGACTTCCGCAGGCCGCGGATCGGCGTTGAGGCCGATGTAGTCATAAGATCCGAAGTTAATGACGTCGCGGCCCTCGATGCTCGAAATCGCGCCCGGATGCCCGTCATGCTGACGGAAGCTCGGGTCGCCCAGATCGTGCAGTTTGGATATCTGGCGCAGCGCCAGCCGCTCCTTGTAGCCCGCAAGCTGATCGAACGACGGGTTCGGCTTGTGGTCGATGATCGGGCCGCTCTTGTTCGACGGCTTTTTCTGTGCTGCGCGCGCGGCACTCAGCGCCCGCGCGCGCGCGTCACCCGACAGGGCATTCGAGCCAGAGGTCATTCCGCCGCCTCGCTCCGCGTGGAACCCATATGCTGCGTGGCGAGGGTCTTGACCGCCGATGCGGCTTCGTTCCCGCCCCCGTCCGCCGAAGCGCCGGATTGGATATGCGTCACGAAAATGCCCGCGATCTTGGTGATCGACAGATCGTCGCCCAGCGACGGCACCGGAAGATCGTCACCCAGCACCTTTTGCGCCGCCAGCGTCAGTTCCACGCCCATCAGGCTGTCCATACCGTATTCCGCCAGCGGACGGGTCGGCGACAGCGTGTTTTCCGGCACCCGCAGGATCGAAGCGATCTCGGTCTTGAGGTAAGCGGTCGCGCGTTTCACGGCCTTGTCGAACGGCAGCGCCTCGAGGTCGGCGCGCAGCGTGCCGAGGCTTTGCGACGATCCGCCCGCCTCGCCCATCCGGCGCAAGAGGCCGAAGGTGGGGCGGCGCAGGTTGCCGAGCGTTCCGATCGACGGGCCCCAGCCCATCGGCGTCACGGTCAGGACATTGCCCCGCACCTTCTGCGTCAGCGCGAATTCCTGTGCCCGAAGCGCCTGATCGGCCGAGAATTTCACGTTGCCCGACATCTGGAGCAGCATGTTGCGCTTGGCCGTATCGCGACGCAGGTAGCCCACATCGGTGATCGCGCCCCAGCCCATCGCGCGGGCATGGCGCCCGGTTGCGGCCCGCGCCTCGATCAGCGATTCCTGATAGGCGTTCGCGGCGACATAGGCTGCCTGACCGTGGTTGCCGATCAGGTTGGCAAGCGACGTGTAGGCCACGAAGACCTGAAGATCGTCGTCCCGCGTCGCCGCGTCGAGATTGGCGAGGCCCTTGGTCTTGACCGGCAGAACCTTGTCGAGCTGCGCCCGGTCGATGTCGCCCATCGCGCGGTCTTCCAGCACCATAGCCGTGTGGAACACCCCGTGGATCGGCGCGACTTTGCGCAGGTCGTCCAGAACCGCGTTCAGGCTGTCCAGATCGGTGATGTCGCAGGACACGACACGCAATTCATCGACGCTGCGCTCGATCTTTTCGACCAGCGCCTTGGTCTCGACGTCCATCTCGGTCCGACGCCCGAGAAGCGCGACGTGGGTCAGATCCCCGCTCGCCAGCCATTTGGCCGTTTCGAGCCCCATACCGCCAAGCCCACCGGCCAGAACGAACCAGCCACCCGGACGCGGGCGGAACAGCGGCTCCCAATCCGTCGCGACGTCGTTCGGGCGCACCACGACCTTGCCGATATGGCCCGACCGCTGCATGAACCGGAAGGCTTCGATCACGTCGCCGCCCGAGAATTCGGTGAACGGCAGCGGCGCATAGCGGCCTTCGCTGATCCCGGCCATGACACGGCGGAATTCACGGCTCGCGATATCCGGACGGTCGGCCAGCAGGCTGTCCACATCGATCCCATGGTAAGCCACGTTGTTCTTCAGCGGACGCAGGCCAATGCCGGTATTCGTATAGTAATCCTGCTTCCCAAGCTCCAGGAACCGGCCATAGGGTCGCAAAAGTGCAAGGCTCTGCTCCATCGCCTGACCCGCGAGCGAGTTCAGAACGACGTCGACCCCCTGCCCGCCCGTGATCTCGCGCACGGCGGCGGCAAAGCCGGACTCACGCGACGAGACGACGTGCTCGACACCCATCGAGCGCAGAAGCTGCTGCTTCACCGGGCTGCCGGCGGTCGCGATGACGGTCGCACCGATGTCTTTGGCGATGGCGATGGCCGCAAGGCCCACACCGCCGGCCCCGCCATGGATCAGGACGGTTTCGTCCGGCTGTAGATTGCCGAGCGTCACCATCGCGTAATAGGCGGTGAAATAGGCGACCGGAAGGGTGGCGGCCTGCGTGAACGACACGCCCTCGGGCAGTTTCGAAAGCCACTTGGACTGGCTGACGATATGCGATGCGAAACAGGACGGGCCGAAGGCGACGACGGGGTCGCCGACCTTGAATTCGGTCACACCCGGCCCGACCCGCGACACGCGCCCGGCGCATTCCAGACCGAGCGTCGGCCCGGCAAACCCGGTTTCCAGCGCCTCTTCGGGCAGAAGGCCCATCGACCACATCACGTCGCGATAGTTCAGGCCGGTGGCCGCGATCTCGACCTCGACCTCGTCGTCGGCCAGATCCATGCGCTCGAAACTTTCCCAAGACAGGGCGTCCAGACGGCCCGTCACGGACTTGCGCAGACGCGTGCTGAGTTTTCCGTCGCCGGACAATTGCGTCACGGCACCATCCGCGAGCGGCAGGCCGGTTTCGACGCGCAGCCCCAGAACGCCGGTTTCGGCGAGCACGATCTCGCTTTCACGCGGCGCGTGGGCTTCGATCCGCGACAGCAGCGCGGCCAGCGACGCCGGGACCGAGATATCGCTGCCGGACGCGTCGATCGCATGGATCGCGACGCCGGGGTTTTCGTTCGCAGCTGTCCGCAACATCGCCCAGATGGCGTGCTGAACCGGGTCCGACACCGGGCCCCCCGCATATTGCGCGCCTTTCGGCAGCACGGCGAGCACGCCACGATTTTCGGCGACCGCTTCGGCCACGATATCGCGTGCGAACAGGACACGGTCCGCCAGTTCGCCCTCGTCCGCGCCCGTGGCCCCGAACAGAACGAGCGGAGCGGCGGCGGCTTCGGGTTCGAGAACCGTCATCACACCGTCCCGTTTGGTGACGGGGCCGTGCAGATGCGTGATTGCCTTCGTCCACAGGTCCAGATCGCTCTTGGCGACCTCGTCGGGGGCGACATGCGCCGCTTCCGTCGCTGCGGAGGCCAGCTTGGCCATGACCAGCGTGCCGCCAGCGGCGCCATCCGGAAGATCCTGTTGCAGAACGGTTTCGAGGCCAAGCTCGGTCAATTGCGCCACGAGCCGGTCCACGTCGCCGCGCCGGACAAGGTTCGATTTCGACGGCATGACGGCACGGCGGAACGCCGACATCGCCGGAACCACCACCATGACGACGCCGGTCGGCGCAAGCACGCCTTTCAGACGTTCGTCCATCCCGTCTTCGAAAAGCTGGAGCGGATCGTCCACCAGCACGACATCGAGTTCTGCGGTTTCACCCCATTTGACGGCCCGCATCTGGACCGACACCATGCCCTCTTCGCCATCGGCGGACATGATCTGAACCCGTTCGAGACCGGGATGATCGCCCTTGATCGAATGCTGGAGCAGGTCGAAACCGGACATCGCGCCGATCTGTATCGACTCGGTGCGCGGCACCCGTGCCACGATACTGTCGAGTGCGGCGGCGATCAGGCGATCGCGGCGCGCGACATGCGGCCCGGCGTCGAGCGCCTGCACGGCTTCACGGCCGAACAGCACTTCGGGTTCCGGGGCGGGCTTGTCGTTCGCGATCTGCGACAGGACGTCGTCCAAGGCCGCAGGCAGACGCAGGATCAGCGCGATCAGACCGATAAGGTCGGGGCGTTCTTCGAGCAGCGCCTGACCGATCAGGTCGGCATCCGGCAGGTCGCAGTCCTCGGCGATATGCCACTCGCCATGCGTCGCGCCCTGCCATGCAAGGTCGAGACGGGCGAGAACGTCGATCAGGCTGCCTTCGACGCCTTCCTCGGGGCGGCGCATCTTGTAAAGACCGTCCTTGCCCACGACTTTGCGGAACGCACTCCACACGGCCTGTTGCGCCGCGGCATCCAGCAGAAGAAGGGCGTCGTCGTCCGCCTCCTCGGGCGTGAGCGCCGTGTTCAGGGCCGTTTCGACGATGTCGGTCGCGATGACACCCGGCTCCGACAGGATCGGGCGCGCTTCGACATGGAACGCCTGCCGCGCGAAATTGATCTGCGGGATGATCTGCGTCGCGCGCAGGCGCAGGCCTTCGACCTCGACGACGACCTCACCTGCCGGACCGAAGCCGACCACGTCGGCATGGATCGACTGATCGCCCCAACGGCGCAGGTGGATGCGCCCCGACACGAGTTCGACGCCCGGCGCATGAACCTGAATGCGTCCCATGCGCACCGGCAGAAGCGCCTGACGGGCATCCGCGAAGTCGGTGTTCGCCGAGATTGCGATGAGGCCATGCAGAAGACAATCGAGCTGGGCCGGATCGAAACCGTGGATGGCCGGGTCCGACGCGATGGTCAGCCCCTCGCGCAGGATCACGTCGATGTCGTCGCCATTCCGGCGGGCATGCTTCAAGCCTTTGAAATTCGGTCCGTAATAAAGCCCGATGCGTTCGGCATCCTCATAGACCCAGTTCGAGATATCCTCGTTCGGCGCAATCTCGCCCGGCGCGTCCAGCGCGGGTGCGACCGGGGGCTTGCTGTGCATGACGAAGCGCGCGCGCATGTTCTCGCGGAACGCGTCTTTCGACAGCCGGGCGCGCGACATGATGCGGATCGTGCCGGCGTTGGCATCGGCCTCGGTCTGGATTTCGACTCCGGTTGAGGTCGACAGAACGATCGGCGCGAACAGGTCCATGTCGTAGATTTCGACGGTTTGACCCTTGGCCTCGACGCTGGCGGCGGCATAGGCCATTTCGGCAAAGGCGGTGCCCGGCAGAAGCACGCTGTCGCCCACCTTGTGATCGGCCAGTGCGGGGAACAGGTTGTCGTCCAGATCGCGGCGCCAGACACCGGATTCACCGGCGAGCGGCGCACCCAGAAGAGGGTGATGTTCGCCATCGGTGCCAAGAAGCTTGCTCAGTTCCTGACTGTTGGTGGCGCGCAGCTCCTCGTTCTGGAAGGCATAGCGCGGCAGGCTGACCAGCGGCCCGGTCGTCGCCGCGAACGTCGCGTTCTGTTCCGTGCGAATGCCAGCAAGAACGGCGCGCAAGGCGGCGCGGGCCACGGGGTTCGCCGTTTCCGGGTCGTTCTTGGCCAGCGTATGCACGACAGCGCAGTGGCGTGCGTCGTCGTCGAGCGAGTCGGTGATGTAGTTCGGCAGAACCGGCTGTGCGCCCACTTCGAGGAAGGCCGAGTATCCGGCATCGCGCGCGGCTTCCACCGCCGCCTTGAACTGCACCGGCTGGCGGACGTTGGCCCACCAGTAGTCGGTGGTCAGGTCGGTGCCATCCACCAGCGCGCCGGTCGTGGTCGAGAACATCGGCACGCGGCTTTCCGACGGCACGATATCGGACAGGCCTTCCTTAAGCTCGGCTTCCGAGGACTGAAGGATGGCGCTGTGGAACGGGTAGTTGATGTCGAGCATCACGCAGGCTTGGCGATGCGTGCGCTTGGCCCATTTGGCGAACGCCTTGAGCGGTTCGGTGGGGCCTGCGAGCGTGACGCTGCGCGGCGAGTTGATCGCCGCGAGCTCGATATCGGCATCGCCGAATTCGTCGAGCAGCGCACGGGTCTGTTCGGCGCTGGTTTGCAGCGCCGCCATCGTGCCGGTGCCAGCGAACTGCAACTGCGTGCGACTGCGGCTCACCGCCAGATGCGCGGCCTGTTCGAGCGACAGAGCGCCCGCGGCCCAGGCAGCAGCGACTTCGCCGCCGGAATGACCGATGACCGCCGCCGGAACGATGCCGCGCTTGGCGAGTGCGACGGTCTGGGCGATCTGGTCGGCGATGACGAGGCCCTGAATGACGCGGCAGTCGCCCCATTCCTGCGACAGCGTCTCGGAGTTCATCTTGTCGATGACAGACCAGCCCATCATCTCGGTGAAGAGCGCGTCGAATTCCTCATAAGCTGCGCGGTAGTCCGCATCCTTGCGGAACGGCAGGCGGCCCATGCCGAGGTATTGCGAGCCATTGCCGGAATAGACCAAGACCGGCGCTTCGTCCCGCTGGCGGCCTTCGTAGGCGACGAACCGCGGGTCTTTCTGTCCCGCCGCATAGGCGCGAAGCGCCTCGGCGGCTTGCGCGCCGTCCTCGGCCAGAACGCCAAGGCGTTTGGGATGCAGGCCGCGCTGGTGCCACGCCTGTTCGGGAAGCGCGCCGGGGTTCAGCGCCGCAGGCGCCTCCATCCGGTCGGCATAGGCGGTCGCGAGATCCTTGAGCGCCCCGTCGCTGAAGGCCGACGTGACGAAGATGCGGTCCGGGCTGGTGGGGGCCGCCGGGGCCGTGGCTTTGGGCGGAGTCACGCCTTCGAGGATCACGTGACCGTTCACGCCCCCGAAACCGAAGGAGCTGACGCCGCAGAACAGCGGACCGTCGCCAAGATCGACACTGTCGCGCGCGAGCACGAGTTTCTGTTCGTCGAAGTCGATATGCGGGTTCAGGTTCTCGGCGTGGAGCGAGCGCGGCAGGCGCCGATCCTCCATCGCGATGAGCGCCTTGAGCATCCCGACCATGCCGGACGCGGGTTCGAGGTGGCCGACGTTGGATTTGGCCGACCCGATGGGCAGCGGCGATTTGCGGTGCTTGGACACGGCGCGGCCGAGGGCGTGGGCCTCGATCGGGTCACCGACGAGCGTTCCGGTGCCGTGCGCCTCGACGAAGGACAGATCGTCGGGCGTGATCGTCTGACGGTCGTAAAGCCGGGCCAGCAGTTCGTACTGCCCCTCTTCCGCCGGAAGCGCCACGTTCATGGTATAGCCGTCGGCATTCGTCTCGGAATCCACGACGCGCGCCTTGGCGGTCACCGGAACGTCCGACGAATTCTGTAGCACCATGGCAACACAACCCTCGGCCCGAACATAGCCATCGGCCTTGTCCGAGAAAGATTGGCACAGCCCGGTGGGCGACAACATGCGTGCAGCCGAGAAGCCCGCGAAGCTCGACGGAGACAGCAGAAGGTTCACACCGGCGACGATCGCGGTGTCGATATCGCCCCGTGAAAGCGCCTGCCGCGCCTGATCCATCGCGACCAGCGACGAGGAACAGGCGGTATCCACCACGAAGGACGGGCCGCGCAGATCGAAGCCATGCGAAATCCGGTTGGCGACCAGCGACAGGGTGTTGCCCGTCATCAGGTAGCTGTCGACCAGCGACGGGTCGCGCCCGAGGACCGAGCCGTGATCCATGCTGGAGGCGCCGACATAGACGCCCACGCGCTTGCCAGCGAGCTTGGAGGCATCGAGGCGCGCGTCCTCCATCGCTTCCCAAACCACCTGCAAAAGAAGGCGTTGCTGCGGGTCCATCTGAACCGCTTCGCGCGGCGAAAATTTGAAAACGGAAAGGTCAAATCCCCAGATGTCGTCAAGGACACCTGCGCGGAACGTGTAGGACTTGCCCGCCACGCCCTGCTTGGGGTTCATGAAAAGACTGTGCGCAAAGCGGTCCTGCGGCACTTCGCTGACAGCGCACCGACCCTCCTGCAAGAGGGTCCGAAAGGCTGCGACGTTCGGGCTTCCCGGCAGTCGACAGGCCTGTCCAATTATGTAAGTGGCATCCATCGGCCGAATTCCCAGGCCCCTATCTTAGTCCGATTCGTGTTCGGATTCGTCTGCTACGATTTTGAACGGCATCTGTTATCGTGCCTTAATGGAGATATCTACCCAATCTTCCAAGTCCAACATCGTGTTTTGACGAACTCTTTCCGGCTGTCTATCAAACTCACCGTGTTTCGCCCAGCTATGTCAACCGCATATGGTGCACGGGCGCATCACTCGGCGGCAAACCCGCCATGTCATTGGGAAGAGCATGAAAACACTAACGACCCATATCCGAGTGATCCTGGCACTCGTATTACGCGAGTCCCGCGTGCGCCACGGCCGGTCCAAGGCGGGCTACACATGGGCCATCGTCGAGCCGGTGCTCCAGATCACGATCCTGACGATCCTGTTTCGCGAGTTCAGGGGCGGAAGCGACGGAAGCGGGGCCGAGTTTGCGCTGTTCTTCGCCACCGGCGTCCTGTCCTTCAATATGTTCAGGAACACCGCCGCCTATATCATGAACGCGTTCGAGGCGAACCGGGCGCTGTTCAACTACCCGATGGTCAAACCGATCGACGCCGTTCTGGCCCGGCTCGTTCTGGACCTCGCGACCAACATTCTGGTCATGGCGATCGTGCTGGGCTTCCAGATCACCTTCATGGACGTGCCGCCGCCCGAGCATGTGCCGCTCATGGCCCTGCCCCTCGCGCTGCTCGCGCTCATGGCGCTTGGCGCGGGACTTTCGCTGGCCGTCATCAAGCGGTTCCTGCCGTCAGCGCAGAACCTGTATCACATCATCATGGGCCCGGCGTTCTTCGTCTCGTGCATCTTCTTTTCGCTGTCGAGCATCCCCACGCAATACCGGATGATTCTGTGGTGGAATCCGCTGGTTCACGGTGTTGAGGGGTTTCGTGTCGGGTACTTTGCGGACTATTCAGCGCCAGACATCAACCTGCTCTATCTCTTCACCTGGGTGTGTTGTCTCAACTTTTTCGGGTTCGTGGGCGAATGGCTGACAAGATTCAAGACAACATGATCGAGCTTCAGAACGTCTCGAAGTCCTACACGATCAAGGGGGGACGTCGGAACATTCTGAACGGTGTCTCGATGGCGCTGCCGTGGGACAATATCGCGATCCTCGGGCGCAACGGGGCCGGCAAGTCGACCTTCCTGCGCATGATCGCCGGGATCGAAGAGCCGGACGGGGGCGACATCCGGCGCAACAAGACGATCTCGTGGCCGCTCGGCTTTCGTGGGAGCTTCCACCGCGAGCTTTCGGGGGTCGAGAACGTGCGCTTCGTCGCGCGGATCTACGGTCAGGACACCGAGGAGATGGTCGAGAAGGTCAGGGATTTCGCCGAACTCGGTCAGTTCTACCACGAGCCGGTGAAGACCTATTCCTCCGGCATGGGCGCGCGTTTGGCCTTCGGTGTGTCGATGGCCGTCAATTTCGAGGTCTACCTCGTGGACGAGATCATGGCGGTCGGCGACGCCCGGTTCAAAGCCAAGTCGAAGAAGGCTTTTCAGGACCGCCTCCCCTACTCTCGCCTCGTCATGGTGTCCCATTCGATGAACAACCTGCGCGAGTATTGCCAGACCGGCCTCGTTCTCGACAGTGGCAAGATGACGTATTACGAGGACATCGAAGACGCGATCAAAAGGTATGAGCAGCTCAACGAAGCGTGAGACGCCATATCTCGTGAGGCTTGCGAGGCCACGGGATTATGCCTAGATAGAAAAGGTTTACACATGGACAATGCCAATGTCGCCTGACGCGCAGACCCAAAAGCGCAACGAAGACACCAAGCCTGCGCCGGACAAAAAGCCCGCGCCGCAGAAAGTGCATGTCCTGAACGCGAACGAGGCCCAGAAGCGGTCGATGCGGGCGCAGGCCCGCCGCCGGTGGCTGACGCGCCTCAGCTTTCTGTTCCTCGTCGTCATCCCGACGGCGCTGACGGCCCTCTACTTCTTCCACTTCGCGGCGGACCGCTATGCCGTCGAAGCCAAGTTCGCGGTGCGCTCGCCGTCCAGCACGGTGCCTTCGGGCGACCTTCTGAGCATGATGACGACGATGACCAGCGCCGGGTCCACGATGAGCGACAGCTACATGCTGGTCGATTTCATCGAGAGTCGCGATCTGGTCGACCAGTTGGAAGACAAGGTCGATCTGGTCGAGATCTACCACACCGAACAGGCGGACTTCCTTACCAAGCTCAAGGCCGATCCGACCGCCGAAGAACTGCGCAAGTATCTGAATCGGTGGGTGGATATCTATTTCGACACCGCCTCGCAGATCCTGACGCTTCGGGTGCAGACCTTCGATCCGGAAAGCGCGCAGGCGCTGTCGGCGGCGATCCTCGAGGTCGCTTCGGACCTCGTGAACGAAGTGTCCGAACAGGCCCGGTTCGACTCCATGGCCAGCGCCGAACGCGAAGTCGCCCGGATCGAACAGCAGCTCGACGAACATCGTCAGGCGATGGTCGCCTTCCGCGACGAACGGCAGGATGTCGACCCCGAAGCCTCGGCCGGGGCGCAGATCGAACTCCTGACACAGCTTGAGGGCCAGCTTTCCTCGTCCCGCGCCCGGCTGAACTCGCTCCTCACCTATCTGAGCGAAGATGCGCCGACCGTCCGGGTTCTGAAAACCGAGATCGAGTCGATGGAGCGGCAACTGGAAGAACAGCGCCAGCGGCTTGGCACCGGCAACGCCAACACCTCACAAGGTGGCGATCTTGCAGAAGGCAACGCCGAGTTGAGCATGTCCGAACGGCTCGGGATCTACGAAGGTCTGGCCGTCGATATGGAATTCCTGCGGCAGGCCTATGTGACCGCACTCGCCGCCCGCGAGGGTGCGCGGCTCGAAGCCGACAAGCAGCAGCGGTATCTCGCTTCTTTCGTGAAACCGTCGCTGCCCGAGCAGTCGCTCTATCCCAAACGGCTTCAGACGACGCTGGTCTTCTTCTGCTTCGCCGTGATGATCTGGGGCATCTCGCTGATGATTATCTACGTGGTGCGCGAACACGCGAACTGACCTGCCTCGCGCGGTCTATCCGCCGGAAACGACAGCGGAAATCGCGCTTGCCGTCATCAGGTCGAGGTGTGCGCCGCCTCCGTTCTTGTAGACCGTGATCTCGTCCTCAGAAGCCCGGCCCGAAGCGCCGCCCGAGATCAGGTCGTAAAGGTCCGCCCGCAGATCGTCTTCGGTGATGATCCCGGCCTCCAAGGGAATCTTGTACTCGCCGATATGGTGCAGCGTCGTGGCGCGGGCATCGGCGAACAGCGTGCCGCGTGTCAGCACCACATCGTCGGCTTCGCGCATGTCCGCCTTGAAGGCACCGATCAGATCGACATGCGTGCCCGGGACAAGCCATTCACCGCAGATCACCGGCGACCGCGCCATCGTGGCCGACGACACGATATCGGCCTGCGCAACGGCCTGCGCCAGATCGTCTGCCGCCTGAACGGTGGGACCGAGATGCGCAAGCTCTGCGGCAAACGCCTCGCCCTGTTCCCTGCGCCGGGCCCAGATCGTGATGGTTTCGAGAGCCGGGAAAATCGCGGCATAGGCCTCGGCGAGGTTCGCCGCCACGGTGCCCGCGCCGACGATGACGAGGTGTCGGCTGTCGGGCCGCGCAAGCAACCGCGCCCCAAGCGCGGAATCGGCCGCCGTCTTCCATTTCGTCACCAACGCGCTGTCGATGATCGCGGTCGGCGTGCCGGTATCGGGGTCGAACACCAGCATCGCACCCTGCACGGTGGGCAATCCCCGCGCCGCGTTCCCATCGGTCACGGTGAAGGTTTTGACGCCGTAGCCCAGCCCCTCGATATAGGCGCCGCGGCTCATCAGCGTGCCCGTAGGCGGCCCAAGAAACAGGTCGCCCACGTCGGCGCGCGGCAGCGTGTGCCCATGTGCCAGCGCGTCGACCACGGCGGGCCATGTGAGGAGGTCGTCAGCGGTTTCGGCGGTGATGAAAGGCAACGTCATGCCCCTGCATCGCCCGCCGTCCCTGCCCCGTCAAGCGCGAGGGCCGGTCCCCGTGTCAGCCCATCCGCTCGGATTTGTAGCTGTCGGGGCTGGCCGGGAAGACCACCGTCTTGTCGTCGTTCAGGAACGAGCGGCGGTTGATATGCGCATGAACCGCGCGGGCCAGAACCTGACTTTCCACGTCGCGCCCGAGCGACACGTAATCGCCGGGGCTTTGCGCATGGGTCACGCGAACGGTGTCCTGCTCGATGATCGGGCCTTCGTCGAGGTCGGCTGTCACGTAGTGGGCGGTGGCCCCGATCAGCTTCACGCCCCGCTGGAACGCCTGCTTATAGGGGTTGGCCCCCTTGAACGACGGCAGGAACGAGTGGTGGATGTTGATGATCCGCCCCGACATTTCCTTGCACAGACGGTCCGACAGGATCTGCATGTAGCGCGCCAGCACGACGAGGTCGGCACCGGACTCGGTCACCACGTCCATCAGCCGGGCTTCGGCTTCGGGCTTGTTCTCCTTCGTCACCTTGATGTGGTGAAACGGCAGATCGTGGTTCACCACGAGTTTCTGATAGGTCATGTGGTTCGACACCACGCCCACGATGTCGACCGGCAGCGCGCCGATGCGCCAGCGGTAGAGCAGATCGTTCAGGCAATGGCCGAAGTTCGACACCATGATGATGACTTTCATCCGCTCGGAGGTGTCGTGCATCCCCCACTCCATGCCGAATTCCTCGGCGATCGGGGCGAAGCCTTCTTTCAGGTCTTCCAGCTCGGTCCCCGTTTCGGGGGCGCAGGTGATGCGGGCGAAGAAGCGGCCCGTTTCGGCATCGTCGAACTGCGCGGAATCCGTGATGTTGCAGCCTTTTTCAAAGAGATAACCCGAAATCGCCGCGACGAGCCCGCGGCGGGAGGCACAACGAACGGTCAGGACAAAGGCGGTCATTTTGGTCTCTCTTCTGTTTTTCGCGTCTCGCCGTAGAGACAATTCCCGTTACCGCAGGTCAACGCCCTTCCACGTGCGAAAAGGGACATTCTGCGCACCGGAGCGACACGGGAGAATGCAAAGATGCGCGGATCGGGAATTCCGTTCCGATAGGCGCACGGCGTTTCCTCTCCCCTACCCCTTCACGTTTGCGGATTGACAATCGTTGCATTTGCAACGATAAGCGTGGAACACGGACGGAGGACACGCCATGAAGATCGAGAAAATCCATCACGTCGCCTATCGCTGCCGCGATGCGAAAGAGACTGTCGAGTGGTATGGCAAGATGCTGAACATGGATTTCATCCTCGCCATCGCCGAGGATCACGTGCCCTCGACCCATGAACCGGACCCCTATATGCATGTCTTCCTCGATGCGGGCGACGGCAACGTGCTGGCGTTCTTCGAACTGCCGACGAAACCCGACATGGGCCGCGACCCGAACACGCCGGAATGGGTTCAGCACATCGCGTTCAAACTGGCCGACCGCCCGGCCCTGATCGACGCCAAGACGCATCTGGAGGCCAATGGGGTCGAGGTGCTCGGGGTCACCGATCACTCGATCTTCCACTCGATCTATTTCTTCGACCCGAACGGTCACCGCATCGAACTCGCCTGCCCCGACCCGGCGGAAGATGAGATGCTCGCCCGTCTGAACGACGTGAAATGGGAAATGCTCGAAGAATGGTCGCGCACCAAGAAAGCGCCGCGTCACGCCGACTGGATGCACGCCAAGGAACTCAGCGAGGTCTGAGGGCGCTCAGGCCCCCTCCTGCCCCTCATCGTCGATCACGACCGGCTGCGGCGGGTCTTCGAAGATCGCCCAGCCATAGGCGCGCTCGGTTTCGGGAATGTCCTCGGGCTTCATGTTCATCGCCATATAGGTCTTGGCGATGAAATTCGCGGTGATCGGTGCCGTCAGGAACAGGAAGATGGTGATGAGCAACTCGTGAAAGCTGAGTTGCCCCTTGATGAGACCGAAATACAGCATCGACGCGATCAGCACGCTGCCCACCCCCAGCGTCGTCGCCTTGGTCGGAGCATGAAGCCGCTGCATCGTGTCGCGCAGTTTGACCAGGCCGAACGACCCGGCGAGGCCGAAGATGCCAGCGAGGACCAGAAAGACCGTGATCAGGATTTCGTAGAACATCTCCATCTCAGCCCCTCACTCGATGATGTCGCCGCGCAGCAGGAAGCGGCAATAGGCGACCGTCGACACGAACCCGACCATCGCGACCAGCATCGACGCCTCATAGTAGGTCGCAGTGCCGCCCTGAATGCCGTAGAGCACGATCAGGGCGATCACGTTGATGACCATGGTGTCGAGCGCGAGGATGCGATCGGCGGCCTGCGGGCCGACGGCGATGCGGTAGAGGTTGAACAACAGGCCGACCCCGAAGCAGCCCATCGCGAAATACAGCGCCATTTCGATCATGGGAAAATCTCCTTCAATCGCCGCTCATAGCGGTGCTTGATGTCGTGGCGCACCGCGTCCGGGTCGTTCGTGTGCAGGCAATGGACCAGAATGTTGCCGCCATCCGCCGACAGCATGGCCGAAACGGTGCCGGGGGTCATGGTGATCGTCCCGGCCAGCACTGTGATCGCCTCGGCCGAAGTCAGTTCGAGCGGCACGTTGACCCAGTGGCTTTCGATCTTCTTGTTCGGCTTGAACAGGATGATGAGCGCGACCTCGACATTCGCGACGATGATGTCCCAAAGCACGACCAGCACGTATTCCAGAACCTTGAACGGCTTTTGCACCTTGGGCCGGTCCGGCCAATAGGGCGCGGTGAACACCGGCACGGCGAGGCCGAGGAACGCGCCCAGCACGATGTTGCCGACCGTGACCTTGTTCACGAGCAGGATCCAGACGATCAGAAGCAGGATACTGACAATCGGGTGGGGGATCAGGCGTCTCAGCATGGATCAGTGCCCCCCGTCTTTCGCAGACCCGTCGTCATCGTGCTCCGCGGCGTCTTCGTCGTAGGCCGCATCTTCCTCGCCGTGATGATCGTCGGGATAGGGCTTCAGCCCATCGGGGTTTTCAAGGACCGCCGACACATAGGCGTTGCGGTCGAACAGCTGATCCGCCGTCAGTTCGAAATACCGCGCGGCGGGGCCGGCGAAAATCGACAGCGCCGCCAACATGCCGATGGCCGCCATGGTCGGGGCGACTTCCCAAGCCTTGGCCGGGTCGCGGGTGATCGGAACCTCTTCCTTTTCCTCGTCGTCGGAAATCACGTTCTCCGGCAGGACGAAGGCGGTCGATTTCCAGAACAGCGCCGATCCGGCTCGCGCGAAGCCGACGATCGTGAAGAGCGAGCCGACGAGGATCGCGGTCCAGGCCCAGCCGATTTCGGCAGGGTCGCGCAGGTTGTCGAGGACGAAGAGCTTGCCGAGGAACCCCGACAACGGCGGCATCCCCGCCATGCCGATGGCCGCTCCGAAGAAGAGCGCGGCGAACAGGCCGTTCTGAACCGTGGCGGGAAGCGTTGTCAGCGTGTCGCCGGGGCGGCGCGTCACCACGAGATCGGCGATGAGGAACAGCGCGGCGGCGGCGAATGTCGAATGTACGAGGTAATAAAGCGCCGCCGTCGTCGCGCCGGGGGTGAAGGCGGAAATGGCGAGCATCAGGGTGCCCATCGACCCCAGAACCGAAAACGCGATCAGCGGCATCAACCGGCGCGCACCGAGCACGCCGAAGGCCCCGATCCCCACGGTCACGATGGCGGCCGCGAACAGCCACAACCCGGCCATATCGCCCGTCGCCGGAATGTCGGGCCCGAAGACGATCGTGTGGACGCGGATGATGGCATAGGCCCCCACCTTAGTCATGATCGCGAACAGCGCCGCCACCGGCGCAGGCGCGTTGGCATAGGTTCCCGGCAACCAGAACTGCACCGGAAACAGCGCCGCCTTGACCGCGAACACGATCATCAGGAGCATCGCGGCGACGCGCACGATGGCCGCATCCTCGACCGGAATTTCGCGCAGGCGCACGGCGAGATCGGCAATGTTCAGCGTACCGGTGGACGCGTAAAGCGTGCCCAGCGCGAACAGGAACAGCGTGGACCCGGCAAGGTTCATGATGACGTATTGCAGGCCGGCCCGCATCCTCTCACGCCCGCCCGAATGGATCATCAGACCGTAGGAGGCGATGAGAAGCACCTCGAAGAACACGAACAGGTTGAAGACGTCCCCGGTCAGGAAGGCGCCCGAGATACCCATGAGCTGAAACTGGAACAACGCATGGAAATGCAGCCCCTTCTGATCCCAGTTCGTCGCGACCGCGTGGACGAGCACGATGAGCGCGAGGACCGAGGTGAGCAGCACCATAAGGGCCGACAGCCGGTCGAGCACGAGCACGATCCCGAAGGGCGCGGGCCAATTGCCCAGCCGGTAGACGAAGGTTTCGCCCGGCGCGGCGCTTGCGAACAGTCCGGCGGCAATGGCGACAAGGCCGATGGTCCCCACGATCGACGCGATCCGCGCGATCAGGATGTCGTAACGCATGACATAGCCGATGATCGGCGCCAGCAGCGCAGGCAGGATGACGGGGGCGATGATCCAGTGGGTCATTTCACCGGCTCCTCCTCATCCTCGTCTCCGCGCTCGATATCGACCTTGTCCGTCCCGGTCTCGAGAAATGCGCCAATGGCGATCATCACGAGAACGGCGGTCATGCCGAAGGAAATCACGATGGCGGTCAGCACCAGCGCCTGCGGCAGCGGATCGGTATAGGAGGCGTCGCCGTATTTCAGGATCGGCGGCAGGTTCACCGAAAGCCGCCCCGAGGCGAAGATGAACACATTCACGGCGTAGGACAGCAGCGCCAGCCCGAGGATCACGGGAAAAGCGCGCAGGCGCAGGATCAGGTAGACCCCGGCAGCGGTCATGGCACCCACAGAGGTCGCGACGATCAGTTCCATGTCACTCTTTCCCCCCTTCGAGCGGTTTCACCCTGTCGGCAGGATCGTAGTCCATCGGTTCGAGGTTCACGGACTGCCCGGCATAGCGCGCGATCCGGCTAAGGCTGAACAGCATCAGCATCACCGCACCCAGCACGGTCAGGAACACGCCGAGGTCGAAGAGCGCGGCGGTCGCGAGCTCGAATTCCTCGATGGGCGGGAACTCGAAATATCCGAAAGCCGAGGTCAGGAACGGTTTTCCGGCCAACCACGACCCGGCCCCCGTCAGCCCCGCGATGACCACGCCGAAGCCGATCATCGCGTGATATTGAATACGCTGGCGCGACTGCGTCCAGGCAAAGCCCGAGGCCATGTATTGCATGAGCAGCGCAATCGCGATGACCAGACCGGCGACGAACCCGCCCCCCGGATAGTTGTGGCCGCGCAGGAAGATGTAGATGCCGACCATGACGGCGATGGGCATCATGACACGGGTCGCGACCACCATCATCAGCGGGTGGCGGTCCCGCGACAGATCGCGCGTGAAGTCCGTGTTGCGCAGCTTGCGCCCGGCGGGGCCACCCAAGAGCGCCTGCATCAGCGCGTAGATGATGAGACCGGCGATCCCCAGCACGATGATCTCGCCGTAGGTATCGTAACCACGGAAATCTACGAGGATCACGTTGACCACGTTGTTGCCGCCACCGCCCGCATAGGAATTGTCGAGGTGGAAGCCCGAGATCGTATCGACGTCGCGGCGCATGAAGGCATAGGCCAGCGCACCGACACCCGTGCCCGCGACAAGCGCGACGACCCCGTCGGCGATCTTCTTGCCGACGCGCGTTTCCATTGGCGTCTCTTTCGGAATGAAATGCAGCGCCAGCAACAGCAGCATGATGGTCACGGTCTCGACCGAGATCTGCGTGAGCGCGAGGTCGGGGGCCGAGAGATAGACGAAGCCTGCCGACACCATCAGCCCGATGATCGACAGAACCACGAGGGCGCGGAAGCGGTTGCGATGGAACAGCACGACCGAGGCGGCGCCGACGATCAGCAGGACGAACCCAAGACCCACGAGCGGCGGAACCGGCAACATCTCGCGGCTGGGCGCGGACATGCCGCCCCCGGTCCACGCGGCGTAGCCCAGTGCGACCGAGGCGACGGTGAAAATGGCGAGGTAACGGGTGATCGACCGATTGTGCGTCACCTCGGCGATCCAGCGCGTCGCGCCGACCAGAAGCGCCAGCAGCTTGTCGAAGATCGCCTTGGCCTCGGGGCGCGGTGCCGCGATCCACACCCGGTCGAGCGGACGGTGGATGAGCAGCAGAACGATCCCGCCGGCGATGGCGGCGAGCGACATGAACAGTGCCGGGGTCACGCCATGCCAGATTTTCAGATGCGGATGCAGCGCCTCTCCCGCCACCGCCGAGGCCGCGACCGCGACGAGGTTGTCGGCGAGGAACGGCATCACGCCGATGGCGACCACCAGCACGACAAGCAGCGCAGGGGCCGCATACATGCCGAAGGGCGGATCATGCGGTGTGTGCGGATAGTCGTCGCGCACCGGCCCGCCGAAGGTGTGGAAGATGAAGCGCAGCGAATAGGCGACCGAGAACAGCGCGCCGAGCGTGGCGAGCGCGGGCACGACCCACGGATTTTCAAACCAGTACGTATGCGACGCTTCTTCCAGCATCATCTCTTTCGACAGGAACCCGTTGAAGAGCGGAATCCCCGCCATCGACAGTGCCGCGATTGTTCCAATCGTCGCGGTAATGGGCATGAGCTTCGCCAACCCACCGAGCCGCTTGATGTCCCGCGTATGCGCCTCGTGATCCACGATCCCGGCGGTCATGAAGAGCGCGGCCTTGAAGGTCAGGTGGTTGATAATGTGAAAGACCGCGGCGACGGCGGCGGCGGTCGTGCCGAAGCCCAGAAGCATGGTCAACAGGCCAAGGTGCGAGACCGTCGAGAACGCCAGAAGCGCCTTCAGATCGTCCTTGAACAGCGCGATGACCGCGCCCAGAACCATGGTGATCAGACCCACGGTCGCGACGATGTAGAACCACGCCTCGGTGCCCGCGAGCGCGGGCCACATCCGCGCCATGAGAAACACGCCCGCCTTCACCATCGTGGCCGAGTGGAGATAGGCCGACACCGGCGTCGGTGCCGCCATCGCGTGCGGAAGCCAGAAATGGAACGGGAACTGCGCCGACTTGGTGAAGGCGCCCAGCAGGATGAGGATCAGCGCGGGCAGATACCACTCCGACGACTTGATGAGGTCACCGGAGGCAAGGATGTCGGTCAGGTCGTAGCTGCCCACGATATTGCCGAGGATCAGCATGCCGCCGATCATGGCCAGCCCGCCCGATCCGGTGACCGCCAGCGCCATCCGCGCGCCCTGACGCCCTTCGGGCAGGTGCTTCCAATAGCCGATGAGTAGGAAGGACGACAGCGACGTCAGCTCCCAGAACACCAGCAATAGCAGGATGTTGTCCGACAAGACGATGCCCAGCATCGCGCCCTGAAAGAGCAGCAGATAGGTGTAGAACTGCCCCATCGGGTCGTCGCCGGACAGGTAAAACCGCGCATACAGGATGATGAGCAGCCCGACACCAAGGATCATGCCCGCAAAGAGCAGACCCAGCCCGTCGAGGAAGAAGGACGCCGACAAGCCAAGCTGCGGCAGCCATTCGAACCGCGCCTGTATGACCTCGCCCCGCATCACGTCCGGCGCCAGAATGCCCAGCATGACCAGCGCGAGCACCGTCGGCACTGCTGTAAATGTTGCGCAGGCGTTTCTGCCTGCCCGGATCATCCAGCCTGGAACCAGCGCGCCGATAAATGGCAATAGCGCAATGATTACAAGCAGATTGCTCCCGTCTCCCATCCGTCGTCCCCGTTGGCGGTATGTATTCTTTTTTCGTTTCCTCAAGAAATAGGGGGTCATGGCCCGGAAACCAAACGGATTTCCATGACATTTTCGCCAGCCGGGTCGAGTTGCGGGTTGCAAACCGGCGCGGTTCACCCGTCTGGTTTGTCGAAACTCGCTCTTGCACCCGCAGCATTCGTATTTTTACGTAGGGTCAGGAACTTGAACCCGATGTGCCCCCCCGGTAGTGTCCCGCCGAGTTTGGCGGACGGTCGCCGGGGGAGGAGAGACCATCGGGCCAGCCGCAGGGTCCATCGTTTTCACGAAAGAGAAAGAACGGATATGCAAAAAGTGTACCCCAACGCAAAGGCCGCGCTCGATGGCCTGTTGCGTGACGACATGCTGATCGCCGCCGGGGGCTTCGGCCTTTGCGGCATCCCCGAGCTTCTGATCGACGCCGTGGTCGAAAGTGGCGTGAAGAACCTGACGGTCGCCTCGAACAACGCGGGCGTCGACGGGTTCGGGCTGGGCAAGCTGCTCGACACCCGCCAGATCAAGAAGATGATGTCGTCCTATGTCGGCGAGAACGCGGAATTCATGCGGCAGTATCTGGCGGGGGAGCTGGAGCTCGAATTCAACCCGCAGGGCACGCTGGCCGAACGGATGCGCGCCGGCGGTTCCGGCATTCCGGGGTTCTACACCAAGACCGGCTACGGCACCCAGATCGGTGAGGGCAAAGAGGTCAAGGTGTTTAACGGCGAGCACTACATCCTCGAAGAAGGCATCTTCGCGGATTTGTCCATCGTGAAAGCGTGGAAGGCCGACGACACCGGAAACCTCGTCTTCCGCAAAACCGCCCGCAACTTCAACCCGCCGGCGGCCATGTGCGGCAAGGTCTGCGTGGTCGAGGTGGAAGAGATCGTGGAGCGCGGCGCGCTCGACCCCGACCACATCCACCTGCCCGGCATCTATGTGCACCGCATCATTCAGGGCGAGCACGAGAAACGGATCGAAAAAGTCACCACGCGCAGCCGGGAGGACGCATAATGCCTTGGGATCGTAACCAGATGGCCGAACGGGCCGCGCAGGAACTCGAAGACGGGATGTACGTGAACCTCGGGATCGGCATTCCGACCCTCGTGGCCAACTACGTGGGCGACAAGGACATCACGCTTCAGTCGGAAAACGGGATGCTCGGCATGGGCCCCTTCCCTTACGAGGGCGAGGAAGACCCGGACCTCATCAACGCGGGCAAGCAGACGATCACCGAACTCAACCGCACGTCCTATTTCGACAGCGCCATGTCTTTCGGCATGATCCGGGGCGGCAAGATCGCCGCCGCGATCCTCGGCGCGATGGAAGTGGCCGAGAACGGCGACCTCGCGAACTGGATGATCCCCGGCAAGCTGGTCAAGGGCATGGGCGGCGCGATGGACCTTGTCGCCGGTGTCGAAAAGGTCGTCGTCGTGATGGATCACACCAACAAGGCGGGCGAGACGAAGCTGCTCAAGTCATGCACCCTGCCGCTCACCGGCACGGGCGTCGTCGACCGGATCATCACCGATCTGGGCGTGCTGGACGTGGTCGAGGGCGGTCTGAAGATCGTGGAACTCGCCCCGGACGTGACCGAGGACGAACTGCGCTCCAAGACCGAAGCGACGATCGTCTGAGCGCATTCGCACCGACCGAAAGAAAAAGGGCCCCGCGGGGCCCTTTTTTTTGGCCTGACGCCAAAGGTCACCAGAGCAGATCGCCCGACGACACGATGCCGCTGACGTCGATCAGTTGCACCTGCGCGCCGTTCGACAGCGTCACCAGCGTATCGTCCACCGTGCTGTCGCCGTCGGCATCGACGTCGGCCACGCTCGCGATGGTCAATCCGCCAAGCAGGTCGAGACCGTCGACCCCAAGCTCGAAGTCGCGGATGGTGTCCACGTCGGTCTCGGTCCCCGGCTCCGCATCGAAGACGAACTGGTCGGCACCCAGGCCCCCGGTGGCGATGTCGTTGCCGGCACCACCAAAGATGATGTCGTCCCCGTCGAAGCCCATCAGGATGTCGTCGCCAGCCGCACCACCAAGGGTGTCGCCCTCGTCGGACCCGAAGATCAGGTCGGCTTCGGAGGTTCCGGCCTGATTGACGCTCTCGGCCTTGACGCCGAGCGTCTTGATCGTGGTGAGCACGATCTCGTCGCCCGTCGTCGTCGGGTCGAGGTCCACGGTTACCGACGTGGTGAACGTGTTCGACCTGCCCAGTAGCTCGGCGATGCCGGAAATCTCGGCAAGACTGATCGCCAGCCCTTCGGCGGTCGTCGAGAAGTCCGGCAGTCCGGCCAGTTGCCCGTGATCCGTCGCATCCGCGACCAACGACACCGTCGCGTCCGAAACCTCGAGCTGGAACAGAGCGGAATTGCCGACGCTGTCGAGCAAATCGGAGAAGGACGAGACGGCAAGGATGGTCCCGTCCGTGTCCAACTGCTCCACGTTGCCCGTCTGGAAGTTGCCGACCGCCACGACCTCGGTCGTGACGCCGTAGGCCCGCAAGGCCGTGTCCGCCTGATCGATCCGCGTCTCCTGCGCGGCCAGTGGATACGGCACACCGTCGGTGATGAGGTAGATGAAGTTGTTATCCGAGCTGGCCGTCTGGTCGTAGAACATGCTTGCCGCAGCCAGCATGGCATCGCCCGTGGCGGTGGTGCTGCTGATCCACGACAGCGTATCCACAAGCGCCGTCATGGTCGAAACCGGGAAGGTGTCGGTGAACTCGATCTCGCGCCGGACGGTATTCGAGAAGTTGATGACCGCGAAATCCAAATTCACGCCCGTACCGGTGAATTGCGTGTCCAACTCGGTCATCAGACCCGAGACGGCGTCTTTCGTCAGTTCCCATCCGCTGCTGCCGACGCTGCCGGAACTGTCCATCACGAACATGACGTTCACGTTGGGCGACCCGGAAAGCGACGACAGGTCGACGGAAATCTGCCCGGTGTCGAACACTTCGACCTCGGCGGTCTGCCCGCCCGTCGTGGTATATGGCCCAACGTCCACCGTTATCGTCGCGGTGTCGGAGGCCGTTCCGTCAGACACGAGCGCCTGGAATGAATCCGACCCCGAGAAACCGCTGTTCGGGGTGTAGACGTAGCTGCCGTCGGGATTGACCACGATGGTGCCGTTGTCCGGCCCTTCACCCGGCACGAGCGCATAGGTCAGGCTGTCACCGTCGATGTCAAAGCCGCTGAGGGTGGCGTTCAGCGCGACTTCGTAATCGGTCGTCTCCGACTGATCGGCCATCTCCGGCGCATCGTTGACGCCCGCGATCTCGAACGAAACGGTCGCGCTGTCGCTTCCCCCGTTTCCGTCGCTCACAGTGTAGGTGAAGGTTTCGACAAGGATATCGCCCGCGGCAAGACCCTGCATCGCGGCGGCGGGGCTGTAATCCACCGACCCGTCCGGGTTCAGCGCGAGCGTGCCGCCTGCGGTTCCGGTCGGCGACACCGCGACGATCTCAAGCGTATCGCCGTCGATGTCGCTGTCGTTGCCCAGAAGGTCCGCCGCCGCGAAAGTGATCGGCGTGTCTTCGTCCGCGCCGGTGTCCAGCGCCGTGAAGCTGTCGTTCACCGCATCCGGGTCGTCGTTCGCCCCCACGATCTGCACGGATACGGTGGCGGTGTCGGTTGCCCCGTTCTCATCCTCGATCGTGTAGGTGAAGCTGTCGGTCGCGGTCTCGCCCACCCCGAGGTAATCGAAGGCCGCCAGCGGGTTGTAGAACACGTCGCCCGTGGTCGCGTCGACGACCGTGACCTCTGCCCCCGAGGCGAGCGTGATCGACGGTGCCGCCGAGCCGTTCAGTTCCGTCAACGTGAAGCTGTCAGTGATGTCGGGGTCGTAGTCCTGCACCGGGCTGATCTGGCCGAGCCGGAACAGGTCCGCGGTGTAGGCGCCGTTCTCCGGCCTGACGAACGCGTCGTCCACGGCGACAGGCCCGTCGTTCTGCCCCGCGATCGAGATCGAGATCGTCGCGGTATCGGTCGCGCCCTGTCCGTCCGACACGGTGTAGGTCAGGATCGGCGCGGTGTAGCTTTCCCCGACGCCCAGCCCGTCGAAGAACCCGTTGGAGCTGAACGCGAACGTGCCGTCCGCATTCACCTGCACCGTTTGGCCGGACAGCAGGATAAGCTCCTGCCCCACCTGCGTGTCGACCCCGTTCACGGCGACGACCGTCAGCACGTCGTTGGCGTCGACATCGCTGTCGGCCCCGGACCCGTTGTCATCGAACACGTTGCCCGTCGCACCGATCTGATCGCCGTTGAACAGGTCGTCCTCGGCCACCGGGCCGTCATTCGCCCCCACGATGGTCACTGTCGCGGTCGCGATATCGGTTCCGCCGTCGCCATCGGTGATCGTGTAGTCGAAGGTGATCGTCCCGGTCTCGCCCACACCCAGTTGTTCGGCCCCGATGAACCCTGCGGTGTCGAGGTCGAGCGTGCCGTCGGCCCGGATGGTCAGGTTGCCAAAGCCCGAGAGCAGCGTCGTTTCACCGGAGAATGCGCCACCGGCGACTGAAATCACGGAAATGCCCGCACTATCGATGTCGTAATCCTGCGGCGGGGCGGACGAGAACGGAGTGAACAGCGTCGCACCGACCAGCGCCGCGCCCTCGGCGACCGTGAAGGCGTCGTCGAAGGCCACCGGAGCGTCGTTCACCGGCGCCACATCGACCGAGATGAGCCGGGTGGTCGTCGCCTGATCGCCGTTCGCCGTTTCGGTCGCAATCGCATCCACCTGGAACTGGATAAGGCCGAAGGCATCCGGCGGCGGCGTGAAGGTGAGGCCGGGCAAGGAAGCTAGGTCCGCGCCCTCGATCACCCATTCCGGGCCATCCGCATATCCGATGTTGAACACCGAGCCCGCCGGCATACCGCTGAAGCGCAGCTGAAGCGTCTCGGACCCGTCGGTGTCGAACAGATCCGCAACGAGGCCGAGGAGCCCCGCGGTATCCTCGGTCCCGATGGCGAGCGGTTGAGGCACCACCACCGGGTCATCCGCGACAGGAACGATGTCGATATCGACCGTGGCCGTGTTGGACACCGCAATTCCGTCGGAGATTTCATAGGTGAAACTGTCGGGCCCCGAGTAATTCAGGTCCGAGGTGTAACTGAAGAACGTCCCGTTGAAGGATACGACGCCATGTGTCGTGTTGATCGTCGTCGGGCCCGTCAGCACCGTTCCGTTGATCGAATAGACGAACGGCACATCCCCGTCCGCGTCGCTGTCGTTCGACAGGAGGCTGAGGGGGATACCGACCGGGGAATCCTCGTCCGTCGAATAGACGTCGTCATTCGCGACGGGCGCCTGATTATCATCGGCCCCGTTGATGTCGATGGTCAGCGTGGCGGTATCCGTGCCGCCGTTCCCATCCGATATCGTATAAGTGAAGGTTTCCTGCGCAATTTCGCCGGAAACCAAGGCTTCGGTATCGGAATCCGTATTGTCGAGCGTATAGGTCCAATCACCGTCCGGCCCGATGGCGAGAAGGCCGTAGCGGCCCAGAACGAGTTGCACGAAGGTCGTGACCGGCATGTCCGACCCCGGTTCTCCGGTTCCGGACGACACCTGCACAACGGCGAGCAAGTCATTCGCATCCACGTCGCTGTCGTTGGCAAGGACATTGCCCGCGGCACTGTCCTGTCCGACCGGATCGGCGTAGCCGGCCTCGACCACCGCAGCGCCGGCGTAGTTGTCGCTCACGGCCGAGGGTCCGTCGTTCTGACCCATCACCGTGACCGAGACTGTGGCGCTATCCTGCCCGCCATTTCCGTCGGTCACCGTGTAGGTGAAGGTGTCTACCGCGCTTTCGCCCGCACCCAAGGCCTCGAACTTTCCCGAGGGGTCATAGGTGAAGGTATCGCCATCGCCGGTCGAAATGACGATGCCCGACGTGCCGGTGGTGTCGATGGACAGAACCTCGATATCGTCGCTGAGATCGACGTCGGTATCGTTTCCGGTCAGGTTGATCGCGGTGGCGACAAGGTCGTCTTCGTTGACGGTCGCGGTGTCGTCATTCGCCGTCGGACCGTCATTCTCGCCAAGGACCGTGATCGTGACCAGCGCGTTGTCGCTGGCACCGTGGTTGTCCTCCATCACGTAGCCGATCAGCACGTCGACGCTTTCGCCCGCGCCGAGGTATTCGAAGTCGCCCAAGGTATCGAAGGTGATCTGATCGCCCACGATATCGCCGGTGCCGCCCGGCGTGTATTTGACGCCGCCGATGACCGACAGGGTATCGCCCAGATCGACGTCGGTATCGTTGTCGAGCACCGCAACCGAGATCGAGCCGGATTCTCCCAACGTGCGGTTGTCGTCATTGGCGACCGGCCCATCGTTCTCGCCTTCGACCGTGACGGTCGCGGTGGCCGTATCGGTCCCCCCGTTTCCATCCGTCACCGTGTAGTCGAAACTGTCGATGTAGGTCGCGCCCACCGCGAGGAAGTCGAAGTTGCCCGCGATCCCGACGGTGACATCCGTCCCGTTGGCATCCACGCTCACGTCGCCCAGCGTTCCCGTGTCGTCGATGCCGAGGATCGACAGCGGGTCGCCATCCGGGTCGCTGTCATTGGCGATCAGGCTGAACGACACATCCACGGTGTCTTCGAGGATCGGCGTTGGCGAGGCCGCGTCGTCCACCGCGACGGGGCCGTCGTTGGTGCCCAAGACGGTGATCGTGACGGTCGCGGTCGAGGTTTCACCCGCCTGATCCGCGATGGTGTAGGACAGCTCCACCGTGGCCGTTTCACCGACCGTAAGGTCATTGTAGTCACCCCCCGGCGTCCATTCGACCTGATCGCCGACGATGCCGGCCGTTCCCCCGCCCGAGGTGACCGACACGGCGATCACGCTCAGGGTGTCGCCCGAATCCGGGTCGCTGTCGTTGTCGAGCACCGACACCAGCACGGCGTCGTCTTCATCGGTGCTGGCCGTGTCGGCAAATGCCGTCGGCGCCTCGTTCGTGCCGATCACGGTGACGGTGACGGTCGCGCTGGTACTGGTGCCGTGGGTATCCACCACGATCACCTCGACATCGACCTCGGCCTCTTCCCCGTTGGCGAGCGCGTTGAAGTCGCTGCCCGGATCGAAGGTCAGCGTCGAACCGACCAGCGAAACGCTGCCCGGCCCGGCGAAGGCCCCCAGCAGGTAGGTCAGCGTCGTCGCGTCGTCGTCGCTGTCCACGTCATCCGCCAGCGCGGCAAGGTCCACATCGACCGGCCCGCCCCCTTCGAAGGCTTCGGCAGTGCCCGCATCCAGCGTGGGCGCGTCGTTTTCACCGACGAGCGTGATCGTCACGGTATCGGTCGCGATCGCGCCCTGCCCGTCGTCCAGCGTCACCGCGTAGGTCTGCACCAGCGTCTCGCCCATGGCGAGCCCGTCGAGCGCGGCATCGGCGACATCGAAGCTCCACCCGACCGAACCGGCCCCGGACCCCGTGGAATCCGCAAGGAGGATCGCGAAGGCCCCCAGATAGCCCGACGCGCCCGGCACGACCGAAACAGCGTGGGTGTCGTTGAGATCGACATCGGTAAAGTCGATGGACCCGGCGGCGTTCAGCGTCGCGGTCCCCTCGCCCGGCGCACCGTCGGCGATCTCCGTCACGGTGGCGGCTTGCGGACCGGAGGTGATCGAAATTCCGTCGTTCAGCCCTTCAATGGTGAGGTCCGAGGTGATCGTCGTCGTCCCCCCGCTTCCATCGTCGATGACCAGCGTGATCTGCTCCACGACGCTTTCCCCGGCGGACAGGTAGTCGAAGGCCGTGCCCGGATCGAAGGTCAGGTCATAGCTTTGGGCGTCCATGCCGCCCGAGGTCGTGATGGGGGTTCCGGCCCCGACCGTGACGGTGCCGGTTCCCGGCTGGCCGTCCGTGTCGGACAGGCTCGCCGACAGGATCGTCGCGCCGGTTCCGCCGATGTCGTAGACCGAGACCGAAAGCGTGGTCGTCCCGTTTTCGGGCGCGCTCGCGTCATCGAACACCACGAGCGGCGGGTTCTCCCCCCCGATCTCGAAGGTGTAATCGTCGAATTCCAGAATCTCGAACCCGACGAGCGTGTCGCAGCCGTCCGGCCCGCGCACGGTGATGACATTGCACCACCAGTTCGAGCTGATCGTGTAGTCGAGGATCGAGCCTGAGAAGACGGCGGTATCGGTGCCCGAGCCGCCGTTCATGAAGTCGTTGCCGCCGCCGCCTTCGACCCGGTCGTCGCCGCGGTTTCCGTTGATTATGTCCCGGAAGTCCGATCCGGTCAGGTCGTCGTCACCTTGACGGCCCACGATGACCTGCCCGCGCGAGGCGTCCGATTTGTCGATGACGTCATCGTGCCGCGTGCCGATCTCGATCTCCGGTCCGCGCCTGTCGTGGTCGGACCCGCGCCCCCGTGCGTCGTGGTCGTCGCGGCCGTTTCGGGACTGATGGTGGTCGTCGTCGCGCCGGTTGGATTTGTCGTTTTTCTTGGAATTACTATTGGACTTGCCCATGCGATTTCCCCCCTGAAACGGCATGCTGAAATAAAGTAGCGTTCTAAAAGGTCCGGGACCTGACCCAAGGGTAACCCCAAAAAGTGATTCCCTCAAAATTTACTCGAGATATGCGATTGTTTAGAAAGGGATAGCAGGATGTAGCGCCCAGGGCATAATGTAGCGGGCCGCGCAAAGGCGGCTACCACATATGGCCCGGTCCGGGCGTCTGCCGCTCAGTTCCCTGCCAGTTTGCGTGCCGCCGCCGCCGTTCCGCCCCCCACGATCGCGTCGAGTGCGCCATCGTAAAGGCCGCGCGCCTGAAGGATTTTCTGGAATTCCAGTGCGGTGTCGCGGTCCCAAGTGCCGGGTGCGCCCTTGCGCAGGTCACCGAAGTCCAGCTTGCCGCTTTCCATCGCCCGCACATAAAGCCCGGCGGCAATCGCCGGGTCATAGGCGACGCCGCGCCCGGTTTCATAGAACACGCCCATCATCGCGATTGCGGGCGGATGGCCGGTCTGGGACACCATTCGGGTCAGGCGCACCTGCTCCTCCGGGTCGTCGGGCAACCCGGAGTTGGGATCGGCATAGAGCGACGAGAGTTCGAGCGCCGCCGAAAGGTTCCCGGCATCCGCCGCCATCGTGTAATACCTGACCGACCGCGTCGTGTCCGGAATGCCCAGCGCCGCGTCGGCCCGTCCCGGAATGCCGTCACCGTTCAGGTATGTCTGGGCGAGCCGGTATTGCGCGAAATGATAGCCTTTGTCGGCGGCCATGGTCATCAGTTCGACCATGCGCGCCGGGTCGCGCGGAACCCCGCGCGCCACCTGATACAGAAGGGCCAGCGTCGTCATGCCAGCGGCGTCGCCCCGCTCGGTGGCGGCCTGATAATGTCCGACCGCCTTGGCGATGTCCTGACCTTCGGGGCCGACGCCGAACAGGAAATAGTCCCCCAGCCGGGTTTCGGCGGCGCCCAGCCCGGCCTCGGCGGACCGGGTGAGCAGGTCGAAGGTCGCCCCCGCCTGCCCGCGCGCCTGTGCGATGGATGCGGCGTGGAACAGAACTTCTGGATCGGCGTCTTCCGCTTCGGCCGCCATCAGGCAGGCCTCTGCCGCCCGTGCCAACGTCTCCTTTTGCGATGCGGCATCGACCGCAGCGGCAGGAACACCTGCATTCGCGGGGCCCGCGATGTCGATGCACTCCTGCGCGGCGATGTCGTAGGGGTCCGGTTCGGGCACCGCTTCGGGTTCCTCCGCGACCTCTTCGGCGCTCTCTGTCGCCGGATCTTCGGGGGCCTCCGCGACTTCTTCCGCGCTCTCGGTCGCCGGGTTTTCGGGAGCCTCGTCCTCCACGCTCGCCTCGGCCTCGGTGTCCGGTTGCTCCGGGGCCTCGGCCTGCGGCGCGGCGTCGGGCGTCATGTCCGTGGCGGCCTCCACGTCGGTTTCTGCATCGTCAGCGGATTGCGTGACCGCCTCCTCGCCACCCGTCACCGTGATATCGGCATCGCCCGCTTCCGTCTCGCCGTCCACATCGGGTGAGGCCACGACGTCGGCACCATCCTTGTCGGCCCGACGCGGCTCGACCCCGTTCAAGATGCCCGACGGACGGTCCGGTGCCGCGTCCGTTTTCTGAACCTGCGGTCCGCCGAGCGTCGGCGCCGCCGGACCTTCGCCATCGCGATCCTTGGCCGTGTTCGCCCCGCTCGCAGAGGGCGCGTCATCCCCCTCGGCGGCCACACCGCCTGTCATCTCCGCCGTCGTGTCGCCGACCTTAACCGACGGGGTCTTTTCGTCCGACCCGTTCGGCGTGTCCTGCGAATAACCGACTCCCGGAATGGTCAGCGTTGCGGCGACGATGACTGCGAAACCTTTCAAGACGACAATCCCCTATGAAATGACACTAAATTGCTAACCGGACCGTGACACCAAGTCTACACCACGCCCCCGGTCAGGGTGTCCGCTCGTTATGAGATTGTCACCTTAAAACGGCTTGGCCACAGTCGAATGAGCGATTCAAGACAAGCCACGGCACCATGCAGAAAGAACTCCGCCCGTCGACCGAACCGTTCATCGTGGACCTCGACCGCGACCTGTTGCGGGGCAATCTGGGGGCCGAGGTGTTCTGGTGGAATGTGTCGCGCGACATCCGCAGCCTGCATCTGCGCAAGCACCGCCGTTACCCAAACCCCAAGCGCCTGCCCTACGACCCCGACGTGATCGCGGGCTGCAAGGCGGCGCGCGCGGAGGGGCGCGAGGTCGTTCTGGCCGACGCCGGAATGCCGGAACTCGCGGGCCCCGTTGCGTCGCATCTGGAGGCCTTCGACCGGACCCAGACCGGCCACGCGCCCGCAAGCGACGTGCCGCGAGAGCGCGCCAGCACGCTCTTGCGCGAAATCCTTCGCCAAATGCGGATGCATCAGTGGGTCAAGAACATCCTCGTTTTTCTGCCGCTCATGGCCGCCCATGCCTTTGCGCCGGACACGCTTCTGAGCGCCCTGCTCGCCTTCCTCGCTTTCGGTTTCGTCGCGTCGGCGGTCTATGTGCTGAACGACCTTGCCGACCTCGAGGCGGACCGGAAGCACCGGACCAAATGCAATCGGCCTTTCGCCTCGGGGCGGCTTCCCGTCAGGTTCGGCGCGCCGATGCTGATCGCGCTTCTCGTCACGGGCTTCGGCATCGCGGTTCTCGTGACCCCGGCGCTGACCATCGTTCTTGCGGGCTATTTCGTGCTGACCACGGCCTATTCGATGAAGCTGAAGGGGATGCTCGCGCTCGATATCGTCGTGCTCGCGATGCTTTATACCGTGCGGATCGTGGCGGGCGCCGCCGCGACCGATATCAATCCGTCGGTCTGGCTCCTGTCTTTCTCGATCTTCCTGTTCCTCTCGCTCGCCGCCGTGAAACGTCTGGCGGAACTCGTCGAGCTTGACGCACGCGGGGCCGCCAAGGCCGCCGCAGGTCGCGCCTATACGGTCGAGGATCGCCCGATCATCGCGATGATCGCCACCGCATCGGGTTTCATCGCCGTGCTGGTGCTGGCGCTCTATCTCGACACCGCCGAAGTGCGCGCGCAGTATGCTGAGCCGATGGCCCTCTGGGGTGTCGGTCTGGTGCTCCTGTTCTGGATCAGCCGAATCGTTCTTCTCGCCCACCGGGGCCTCGTGAATGAAGATCCCGTGGTGTTCGCCCTGACAGACCGGGCGAGTCGCTATCTCGTGGCGATTTGCGCCGTTCTGTTCGCCGTCGGCGTGCTGGCCTAGGCGCGATCGACCGGAAATGCGGCCCAAGCTGCGACGGCCTGTCGCAGTTCGGTGCCGTGATTTGCTTATCAGCCACTCATCGAGGCAAGATTCCGCCCAGTCGGCAAAAATCTCCCACATCGGCGGAACCCGCTTTATTGTCATCTTAACGATGGGACAGTACGAGCGCGGACCATGATCCGACACACACACGATGTTAAAGACACCGCGCCTGTACGCATGCGTCCTCAACCCGTCCACGCGCTCGCCGCCTTGGGGGTTCTTGCTGGCCTGGTCGTCTCCGCCTGGGGCAGCCTGTTCGCTGTCCATACCCTTTATCCGTCCTATGTCTCGGCTTTCGTCGTGACCGAGCCGGCCGCCTCCGCGCCGCAGGTCGCCGACAGCGACCTCGCCTCCCAGACCCAGCGGGTTCTGAGCGGGCTTCGCCTCGACGAGGGGACCGCACCGGAAAAACCGCAGGTCGAACTTGCGGGCTTTACCGAAGCGACCGAAGCGCCCAAACTTCCCGCACCGGAAGCCGAGGCCGCCGCGCCGTCGCCGCAAGACCTCGCCCGGTTGAGCGAAACCGATGCGGACACCCGCGCCGGGTCGTCGCTCGTCCAGCCTGAGCGGGAAGTCGCGATGACCGAGGACGCCACCGAACAGCCCGTGCCGGCCGACCGCATAGTCGCCTCGGCCGAAGTGCCCGATCCGGTTCCGGCTGCCCCGGCGACCGATCTTGCCGATGCCGCGATGCTGGTCGACCCGTCCGACCTTGCCGTGACCGCTTCGATCCGCCCGCGCCTGCGCCCCGAAGGCTTCGCGCCGGTGGCGGCACCGGAGGCGCCCGTGGCCGAGGTCATTCAGGTGGCCGGTGCCGACAACGACCTCGACGGTTTCACCACCTCCACGATGAACTCGACCTCGGTCCTCGCCGTGCCGTCGTCGCCGCGCCCCCGGGCGCTGCCCGATGCGCTGCGCACGGCCTTTGCGCCGACCCGCCAGCAGGCGCAGGAACCGACGCCGGAACCCGATCCGTCCTTCGTCGCCTCGTCGCGCGTCTCCGGCAACGGCTGCGGCCGCAACCACGCCCGCAACATGCCGAACCGCCGTGCGGGCGCACCGACCGGAAGTGCCTTCATGGCCGCCGTCGGCAACGGCAGCGGCGGCAACCGCGACAACGCCATCATCAACGAGCTTGCGCGCGGCAACATGCCGAGCTTCCTGCAAGACCTGCGTCCGGTCGTCATTCGCGGCAAGGACTCGCGCGGGGCCTCGGCCGAGATCGTGGTCTGCGTGACGCCCGACTACCTCGCGCTCGGTTCCGACCGCGATTTCGTCCGCGTGCCGCTGGGCCTGCCCGCGGCCGCTTCGATCGCCGGACGCTTCGGCATGATGCTGCCCACCTCGCGCATGGTCGATGCGATCTACGCACAGGCGTCGGTCAAACTCAGCCCCAAGCCGATGCAAGCCGGGCCGCAGATGTCGTCGACGTCCTATTTCGTGCAGCACAATCAGACCATCGAGGCCCAGCGCGGCGGCCGGATGGGCCTGATCTCGGGCCACAAGAAAGACGTGGTCATGGCCAACCGCATGGCCTCGAACCCGGGGCGCGTCGCCATCTACGGCTGGCACCGCTCGAACGGGAACCCGATCCAGCCGGTGTCGACGGTCCACGGGGCGAGCTATGCCGACTACAGCCACGGCATTCGTCTGGTCAGCCGCACCGCTTATCTGAACGGGCGCGCGGTCGACCTCGAAGACCTGCTGTCTTCGGGCCGCTATGCCTATCTGCTGAACAGCGACGGCCCGATGCCGGGCCCGGTGATCCGCGTCGCCTCGCGCTGACGCGAGACACCAAAACGTACGAAGGCCGCGCCACACCAGCGCGGCCTTCTTCGTTCGGGGCCGCCAGCCCCGTCCCTCTTCTCTGTTTCAAAAAACCTCGGGGGACGCCGCGCAGCGGCGGGGGGCAGCGCCCCCTATCGCCCGGCGCCGCAGGCGACGGGCTCCCCTTGCGCGAGCGAAGCTCGCTCCGTTTGATGACGCCCGATCAGCGAATATCGCGGAAGCACCGGAACCCGAGGTGGTAGTTGGAGTGGCTGCCGTTCGACATGACCTGCGTGCCGTGCCAGAACGGCGCGCGCCAACGCGCCCATTCCTCATGCGCGCGCACGCTGTCCCAGATGAACCAGCTTCCCTTCATCTCGGTCACGCCCAGCGTCTGCGATCCACGACTCGCCATCTGGCTCGGGTTGAGCGGCAGGTTCATGTGCTCGGCCGCGTTTCCTTCGAGGTCATAGACGCCCAGCGCTGATTTGCAGTTCGGAAAGCTGCCGACCGGATAGGTGTTCGACCCGCAGCCCGACCAACTGCCGCCGTTGCATCCGGGCGTCTTGGACGAGGCCTGCGCGCAGATTCCCCGCCGCCATTGCGGCCCATAGGTCCAGTTCTTCGACTGACCCCATTTCGCGTTGTGCCAGGACCGCATCGCACCGTGTGACCCGAGGTCGAAGCGGTAATCGGGCTCCAGGAGCGCACCGGCCGCGGCCCCCTCCCACTCATGGGCGTCACCCATGCGTTTGCCCTCCGCAGCGCAGGTCAGCGCGGCGTTGCGGGCCGAAATCCATGTCACCGGGTAGGCCATCGGGACGTTCGGGTATTCGAACATATCGACGCAGACCGTCGCATCTTCCGGGCGTTGCGTGGCGGGATCGTAAAGCGGTGCCATGTATTTGCGCCCGCAGATCCGTTCGAATTGCGCGTTGCGGTAATACTGATACGGGTCGCCCGGCACCTTGGCGGCGGCCTGTTGTGGCGTCATCGGGTGGCGCGTGACCGCCGGATTGCCCTGCCCGGTCCGGCCCGTGGAATTGAAAATCTGGCGGATGCGCGAGATCTGCGCGGCCGTCACACCGCGCTTTTCCATCATGAGGCGATACATCGCCTCGTTGTTCTCGGCCAACGTCGCGGCGCTCCCGGCACCGCCCGCAAATACCGTCAGAGCCAGTCCCAGCGCCGCAATCGCTTTCCGCATCTTCCTATTCCTTTCGCAGTATGTAGAAGAAATCCCGGTTGTCCGCGAAGCCGACGAACCGCGGAATGCGACCGTTGTCGCCCCAGGGATCGCTTTCGGCCATGTAACGGTTCAGGTGCATCGGTTCGAGCCCGTCACCATTGGCATTCTGCTTGTAGACCGCGAGGTAGGTGAGCTCCGGCGAGTTCATGTCGAGAAGCATCGCATAGTCGCAGTCATAGGCCTGAAACACCCGCGCCATCGCCGAGGGCGTCACCGACGAGAAATAAGCGTAGAGCAGAAACTGACGCCCGCCTGCGGTCTTGAGGCAGGTGCCCGACCGCAGGGTGCGCAGTTGCGCATCCGCCGAGCCGGACCAGTTGCCGCCGCCCCAGGAACTCACCCGATCGCCCGGCACCGCCTGCCCCGTTTCGGGGTCGCGGTCCACGACGGCCACGCCGTTCTGGCGGGCATAGATCAGGTTCGGGACCATTTCGTTGTCGGCCTCGGTCCATGTCTTCATGCCCACTTCGCCGTCGAGCGTCACATAGAGCGTGGCGAGGTTCGGGATCAGCCGGCTGAAGGTCACGCCGTTCGACAGAAAGCCGTAATGGTGCCCCCGGTTGAAGGTCGCGTAGTCGGAAAAGCGGTAGGCGCCGTGATCGCGTTTGAAACCCCCGGCGAAGGCCGCGACCGCGCGGCTGGTCAGCGACGGCGACAGCATCCCGTTGCGCACCAGCGGGTCGGGGCGGTTGAATCCGTCGGGGCCCGCCAGTTGCCAGTCGCTGCCCGACCGCGACGGGCGGGAGGACCAGCCAAGGCCCGGGTGATCGGTGCCCAATTCATACCCGACCTCGAATTTCCCAAGATCGAAGGCGACGAGGTAGACGTCGGCGTTCTGTTCGACCCCGTCGAGCCAGTTGGCGCCGTTGCGTTCGGACAGAATGCTGTTGGCGATATAGGCGGGCTTCATCACGCTGGAATAGACGCCCTCGTTGCCCTCGACCGCGTACCATGCCCCGGCCTCCATTCCGCCCTCGGCACCCTCGACCTCGATCGACATGTTGGGGCGCATGACCGGCTGACGGTCCAGCGCCGCCGTGCCCAGCGCGGCGACGGCATCGCCCGCATCGCCATCCTCGACCGTCTCGGCGTTCTCGAGAAACGCGTCCTCGAAGAAGGTGCCCTTGATGAGGTTCACCAGCTTGTCGCCGAACACCACGTTTTCGCGCAGGAAATCCGACACGGCCTCGCGGTTGGTGCGGCTGCCCGACACCTTGTTGCGCAGGTAGATTTTCTGCCCGCAGAGCGGCGCATAGGGCAGCCCGCTCCCCGCCGCTGTCGCCAGCGCCGAAGGCTCGCCCGTCCACGGCGTGCAACTGTCCTGACTGCCAAGGCCGGCGATGCTGAGTTCGGGTTGATCGCCGTCGGTCAGCGTCAGGGTCCAGGTCTGCGCATCCGCGTTCTCGAAATGAAACCGTTGCGCGCCCGCACCTTCGGCCTGAATTTCCAGAAGATACCAACGGTTCACACCGGGATGCAGCGAGGTCAGGCGATAGGTGGTCCCATCCGCCGCGACAGTTTCCTGTGCAGTCCGCATCGGTGCCATTTCGATGACCGACCCAACCGAGTCCTGATTGTAGGTCTCCCATTGGGCGGCAAGCGTCGCGGCATCGGCTTCGGTCATCCCTTCGGCGACGGCAGCGTGCGCCACCAAAGCGATCAAGCAACCCGCCGCAGCCCCACATGCGCGCCGGGTGATCTGGTCAAACATAAAAACTCCATTCATATCGCGGTCGCGAAAATTGCTTCTTCGGGAAATGCGAGGCAAGCGCCGACCCCTCGTGCGCGCAGATCGAATGCGACTGTCCCATGCTCCGACCTCCCCGATCCCCTCTTTGGGTGAATCGTTGTTATCGCAGCCATTTTACGGGACTTGCGCCATGCGCCAAGCCTGCCGAACGGGATTCAGCAGAACGTGATGTGGAATCCCCAGCTTCGGCGGTTTTTGCGGCGAGAGCCGTCGCGTGGGACTGGGATTTCGGAATGAGCCTGCGAAGTCGTTCCTGTTCCCGAGAATGTTCGATTATTACAAGCGAAAGGCAGGACGGTCCCACCCGTTTGCAAGAACTGGTTCGGTATCGCCAAGCCACCTAAGCGCGCAGAATCTCGAACCGTGCGCGCAGACCGCGGTCTCCGCGCTCGAAGAACAGCCGACCGCCGTGCTGTTCCGCGACGGTCGCGACGATGGTCAGCCCCATGCCGAAGCCCGAAATCGTCTCGGTGTTCGTGCCGCGCTTGAACGGGGCCACGGCCGCCTCGACATCCGGGACCGACATATCGCTGCCCTCGTCCTCGACCGTCAGAACGACGCGATCCGACGCGACGGCGAGCGAGACATGGGCCCGGCGCCCGTATTTCAGCGCATTGTCGATCAAGTTGGACAGCGCACGGGCAAGCGCGATGGGACGCCCTGTAACGAGAACGCGCTGGCGTTCGGTCAGCGCCCCCCGCCCCTGCTTGCCGGTGAACAGGGACCGGGCTGCGGCGGCCGTCGGTTCCTCCATCTCGAAGGTCACGGGATGGCCGACATCCTGAAAATCCGCCACGGTCGCCTCGACCAGCGACAGAAGCGACAACTGGCGCGCATCCTCGGCATCCATTTCGGCGCGGGTGTAGGTGAGCACGCTTTCGATCATCCCGGTCATGCGGTCGATGTCGGTTTCGAATTTCCCGCGCAACGCCTCGTCCTCGATCAGCGCCGCACGCAGTCTCAGGCGCGTGGCGGGCGAGCCAAGGTCATGGCTGACGCCCGACAGAACAACCGCCCGGTTCTCCAACTGCTTTCGCTCGGCGTCGAGATAGGCGTTCACCGAGGTCACGATCTCGCGCAGTTCCTGCGGCCCCTCGATCTCGTAAAGGTCACGCTCGCCGATCCTTCGGCGTCCTTTCAGCAGGTCCGCGAAGGCGGTGAACTGCCCCGCCGTGTTGACCGAAACCGTGAACAGGATCGCCAGCGTCACGGCCGACAGTAACACGGACGGAAGGCGCAGGTCGGTCGGGGCGGCGTCGCAGGTCCAAAGCCCGTCGCCGGATACGGCGACCCAAGGCCCTGCCCCGGCGCGCGCGAGGATCACCGCGTCACTGCAATAGCGTGCGACTAGGCGGACCAGCAGCCCGAGTGTTTCGGCGGACCTCTGGCCCTCGGACTTGGTGATGTCGCTGACCTGATAGCGCACGTCGCGCGACAGGACCGCAAGGCTCAGTCCGGCCCTCCCGGCATCCTCGGTGGTGTCCGGCAGGATCGAGGCGAGCGACACCCGTGTCGGGCGGGGGGCGAAACTGAGGGCGGAAAAGTCACCCGCGTCGGCGCGGGCGGCATCGTCCGGCGCGAGGCGTTCGAGGCTCAGACCGTTCGGTGGCGGCAGCCCGTCGGTCAGCGTGTCGTAAAGCAGCACGCCGGTCACGCGCGCCCGGTCGAGGTATCCGGTCCAGTTCCGGTTCGATGTGGACCACATCCAGGCGGCGACCAGCCCGATCGCGAAGGCGGCAAAGACCATCGCGACCGCCCCGTTGCGCAGGCTGGGCCGGATCAGGCTCACGCGTCTTCCGCCGTCACGTCCACGGCCAGCACATAGCCCACCCCCCGTTCCGTGCGCAACATGACGGGGGCCTTGGGATCATCCTCGATCTTGGACCTGAGGCGACCCACGAGCATGTCGATGGCCCGCCCCGATGCCTCGTCCTCGTGCCCGCCCTCGCCGGTCACGTCCAGTGTCGCCGCGATCTCGGCCCGGGTCAGCGGGATGAACGGATTGGCGAGCAGAGCCTGAAGCAGCGCATGTTCGCGCCGCGACAGCGACACCTGATACCCATCGGGTGAGATGACCTCGTCGCGCTTGGCGTCATAGGTCCAGCCCGCGAAACGAAACACCTTGGTCCGCCGCCGATGCGACAGCGAGGCCGCGCGACGGGTGCGGGCCAGCACCGCCTTGACCCGTGCGATCAGAAGATCCGGGTTGAAAGGTTTGGCGATATAGTCGTCGGCCCCGACCTCATACCCTGCCATGCGCTGATGGTCCGCCGAGAGCGCCGAGACGAGGATGATCGGCACGTCTTCGTCCCGCCTGAGATCGCGGCAGATCTCGACCCCGTTCTCGTCGCCCAGCATCACGTCGAGCAGGATCATGTCGACCCGCCCCGCTGCGAGCGCGGCCTTGATGTCCTCGCGCGAATTCGCGCCGTGGGCGATGAAACCGTGTTTGTGCAGAAACTCGGTCATCATCCCGCGCATGTCGGCGTCGTCGTCCACGACGAGAAGTCTGGGTATCGTCACCGTGCGTCCTCCTCCCCGGCGATCTTTCCGGCCAGCCTGCACCAAATGCAACGCCCGCGTAACAGCCTGTAACAAACCGCGCCGAAATCAACATCGGGTGTCGGAACGGCCCCTTGATCGGGGCACGGCGCCGAGCGCAGGATACATGATAGCGCTGTCATGGAGGGCAGCGATATCTGGGAGGAACTCAAGATGAAATACACCGCATTCGCGGCCGTCTCTGCCGTCGCCCTGTCCGTCGCGGGCATGGCCCAAGCCGAACCGCAGGCCGAAGTCCTGCATTGGTGGACCTCGGGCGGCGAGGCCAAATCGGTCGCCGTTCTTCAGGAAGAATTCGCCGAGAACGGCGGGACGTGGACCGACATGCCCGTCGCGGGCGGCGGTGGCGACGCCGCCATGACCGCTCTGCGCGCCCGCGTGCTCGCCGGCAACGCGCCGACCGCCGTCCAGCTCAAGGGCCCGGCGATTCAGGAGTGGTACGAAGAAGGCGTGCTGGCCGATATTTCGAGCGTCGCCGAGGCACAGGGTTGGGCCGACGTGCTGCCCGCCTCGATCGCCAACCACATGAAATGCGAAGGCACCTGGTGCGCGGCCCCCGTGAACGTTCACCGCGTGGACTGGATCTGGGCCAACGCCGAAGTGCTCGAAGCCAACGGCATCGAAATGCCGACGACCTGGGAAGAATTCAACGCCGCCGCCGAGACGCTTCAGGCCGCGGGCATCACCCCGCTCGCCCATGGCGGTCAGGCATGGCAGGACGCGACCGTGTTCGAAACCGTCGTGCTCGGCCTTGGCGGGCCGGAGTTCTTCCAGTCCGCGCTGGTCGACCTCGACACCGAGGCGCTGACCTCGGACACGATGAAGGCGGTCTTCGACCAGATGCGCACCCTGCGCGGCTATGTCGACGACAACTTCTCGGGCCGCGACTGGAACCTCGCCACGGCGATGGTCATGAACGGCGAAGCCGCGTTCCAGATCATGGGTGACTGGGCCAAGGGCGAATTCCTCGCCGCCGGTAAAGTGCCGGGCGAAGACTTCCTCTGCGCCTCCACCCCCGGTGACGGCTTCCTCTACAACGTCGACAGCTTCGCGATGTTCGAAGTGGACGGCGACGACAAGCGCGCAGGTCAGGAGCTTCTGGCCGAGCTGATCGTCGGTCAGAACTTCCAGAAGGTGTTCAACCTCAACAAAGGTTCGATCCCGGCCCGCACCGACGTGTCGCTGGACGAGTTCGACAGCTGCGCCGTGACCTCGTCCGAGGATATGGCGGCTTCGTCCGAAAGCGGTTCGCTCCTGCCCAGCTACGCGCATGGCATGGCGCTGCGCGGCGCGCAGGCAGGTGCGATCACCGACGTGGTGACGGCCCACTTCAACTCCGACATGTCGTCGGATGAAGCGGTGCAGATGCTCGCCGACGCCGTCGCGAACTCGATGTGATCTGACATCACCCGAACACCGGACCCGTCCCCTTCGGGGGCGGGTTCATTCAGGGGGAGGAATACATGGCCAAGTGGTTCGAATCCCATTTGCCCAAGATCGTGCTGGCGCCCAGTTTCATCGCCGTCCTGATCTTCGTCTATGGCTTCATCGGCTGGACCGCCTGGGTGTCGCTCACCCGCTCGCGTCTCCTGCCGAAATACGAGATCGAAGGCTTCATCCAGTATGAGCGCCTGTTCGACTCGCCGCGCTGGGACACGGCGATCACCAATCTTTACATCTTCGGGGGCCTCTACATCGGCATCTCGATGGTTCTGGGCCTGATCCTCGCGATCCTTCTGGACCAGAACATCCGCACCGAAGGCGCGATCCGCACGATCTATCTCTACCCGATGGCGCTTTCGATGATCGTGACCGGGACCGCGTGGAAATGGATCCTGAACCCCGGTCTGGGCGTGCAGAACATGGTGCAGGGCTGGGGGTTCGAGAATTTCACCTTCGACTGGCTGGTGAACCCGGACAGGGCGATCTACGCGATCATACTCGCGGCCATATGGCAATCCTCCGGCTTCGTCATGGCGCTGTTCCTCGCCGGTCTCAGATCGGTCGATACCGAGATCATCCGGGCCGCGCAGGTCGACGGCATTCCGACATGGCGCGTCTATACCGCGATCATCATTCCCTCGATGGCTCCGATCTTCCTGTCGGCCTTCATCGTGCTCGCCCACTTGGCGATCAAGAGCTTCGACCTCGTCATCGCGCTTACGGGCGGCGGACCGGGTTATGCCACCGACCTGCCCGCGACGTATATGTATGCCATGGCGTTCTCACGCGGAGACATCGGTCAGGCGGCAAGTTCGGCCATGATCATGATGCTCGTCGTCTTCGCGATCATCGTGCCCTACCTCTACTCGGAACTGAGGGTGACGAAGCATGACTGATGCGACTTTCTCTCCCGCCCGCAGGCAAAGTGCGCTTGGCAAGACCGCCCTGCGCTGGGGGCTCTACATCATCCTCGCGCTGTTCGCGGTCTACTACCTGCTGCCGCTCTTCGTGATGGTCACCACGTCCTTGAAGAGCCTCGAAGAGATCCGCACCGGCGACCTCGTCGCCCTGCCCCGCGAAATCACTTTCGACGCGTGGCGCACGGCCTGGTCCGAGGCCTGCACCGGCATCCAGTGCGAGGGCGTGCGCCCCTACTTCTGGAACTCGGTGCTGATCGCGGTGCCCGGTGTCGTCATCTCGACCCTGCTCGGGGCCGTGAACGGCTATGTCATCGCGCAATGGCGGTTCAAGGGGGCCAACATCATCTTCGCCCTGATGCTGTTCGGCTGCTTCATCCCGTTCCAGGTGGTTCTGCTGCCCATGGCGCGCCTGCTCGGCATGATGGGCATCGCCGGAACGATCCCGGGGCTGATCTTCGTCCACGTGATCTATGGCATCGGCTTCACGACGCTGTTTTTCCGCAACTACTACGTCACGATCCCGCAGGAGCTGGTGAAGGCCGCCAAGGTGGACGGGGCCACGTTCCTGCGCATTTTCTGGTCGATCTTCCTGCCCCTCAGCCTGCCCATCATCGTGGTCAGCATCATCTGGCAGTTCACCCAGATCTGGAACGACTTCCTCTTCGGGGTCTCGTTCAGTCAGGCGGGCACCCAGCCCGTGACCGTGGCGCTCAACAACATCGTCAATTCGACGACGGGCGTGAAGGAATACAACGTGGACATGGCCGCTGCGATCATCGCCGCGCTCCCCACCCTTCTCGTCTATGTCGTCGCAGGCAAATACTTCATCCGCGGTCTGACCGCCGGTTCCGTGAAAGGCTGACCCAATGGCACCCATTCTCGACATCCGCAATCTCTACAAGAACTACGGCTCGGTAGAGATCCTCAAGGACATCAACGTGGCGATCGAGCCGGGCGATTTCCTTGTTCTCGTCGGCCCCTCCGGCTGCGGCAAGTCCACGCTTCTGAACTGCATCGCGGGGCTGGAGCCGATTTCCGGCGGGTCCATCGCCATCGGCGGGGACGACATGACCAATGTCAGCCCCAAGGACCGCGACATCGCCATGGTGTTCCAGTCCTACGCGCTCTACCCGACGATGAGCGTCGCCAAGAACATCACCTTCGGGATGAAGGTGCGCGGCGTGGATCAGGCGACGCAGGACCGCAAGCTCGCCGATGTGGCCCGTCAGTTGCAGATCGAACCGCTTCTGAACCGCCGCCCCGGCCAGTTGTCGGGCGGGCAGCGTCAGCGTGTCGCCATGGGCCGTGCACTGGTGCGCGACCCGAAGCTGTTCCTCTTCGACGAGCCGCTGTCGAACCTCGACGCAAAGCTGCGGGTCGAGATGCGGACCGAGATCAAGTCGCTGCACCAGAACCTCGGCGCGTCGATGGTCTATGTGACCCACGACCAGATCGAGGCGATGACGCTCGCCACCAAGATCGTCGTGATGAAAGCCGGGGTGATCCAGCAGATCGGCTCGCCGTCCGAGATCTACAACCGGCCCGCCAACCTCTTCGTCGCGGATTTCATGGGTTCGCCCGCCATGAACCTGATCCCGGCCAAGGCGCGCACCAACGGGGGCGGCACCACCATCGAGATCGCGCGGCGCGAAGGCGAACCGATCGTGCTGAACGACCCGCGCGCAAAAGACCTGCCTGCAGACGTGATCGTGGGGCTGAGGCCCGAGGACATCGCCGAGCCGGGGTTCCGCCATGGCGAGACGGTGCAACAGGCCGACTGCCGCGTCGATATCGTCGAACCTGCCGGGGCCGACACCTATGTGATGACGCATCTGGGCGGCAAACCCGTGACGGCGCGGATGCATTCCGAGACCGAGGCGGCGGCGGGCAACGTGCACACCTTCGCCTTCGACCTCGCCAAAGTGTCGTATTTCGAACCGGAAACAGGCCACCGGCTCAACTGACCACGGTGGCGGCGCGGGCCCTTGCTGTCACGCGCCGCACCCTTTGCCCAGCAAACAGGCAGACCTCCGCCGAATTGCGATCAAAAACTCGCCAACTCTCGCCACCCTCCACAAAATGCCCCTTGCGTTCCGCACTGCGGCATTAGAATTTCCTACGCTAACTCAGGAAGTTGTGGAGTGAGAATTGACCCAGGCGATTCGCGGCCTTCGCGCCCGCAGCACACGCCGCCAGGTCTTGACCGGACTGCTGTCGACCGCCGCCCTCGCACCGATGGCATGGCCCTTGCGGAGCCTTGCTCAGGATGCCGCCGAAGCGGCGCCAGAGGCATCACCCACCACGCCCTTCAGCTTCGACTGGCTGTCGGAACGGATGCAGACGGCCGCGACCGGCGCGCCGCAGGCCCCGGAACAGATCACCGGGTTCCTGACCGAGTTCGACTACGACGACTACCAGCGGGTGCGCTTCCGGCGTGACCGGACGCGGTGGACCGAGACCGAGAACGCGCCCTTCCACCTGAATGCCTTCCATCTCGGCTGGCTCTTCAACGAACCCGTCCACCTGTACGAGGTCACGGACGGTCAGGCCGTGCCGATGCGCTTCACGACCGCCGATTTCGACTATTCGGACGTGAAGACCGAGATCCCCAACAATTTCGAGATGGCGGGCGTCGCGGGGTTCCGGCTGATGACGCCGCTCAACCGCGCGGATCACTACGACGAACTCGCGGCCTTTCTGGGCGCGAGCTATTTCCGTGCGCTGGGGCGGGGCAACGTCTATGGCCTGTCCGCGCGTGGTCTGGCCGTGAACACCGGAATGCCGGACGGCGAGGAGTTTCCGCGTTTCACCGAGTTCTGGCTGGAAAAAGCCGCAGAAGGTGACGCGTCGGTCACGCTCTACGCGGCGCTTCGGTCGAAATCCGTCACGGGGGCCTATCGCTTCGTCCTGACGCCGGGCGAGACGACGACGGTGGACGTGACCGCGCGGCTTTTCATGCGTGAGAACGTGCAGCAGCTTGGCGTCGCGCCGCTGACCTCGATGTTCCTGTTCGGCGGGGCCGATCCCGGTGCCTTCGACGACTTCCGGCCCGCCGTTCACGACAGTGACCACCTGATCCTGAACACCCGCGCGGGCGACACTTACCTGCGCCCGCTGGTGAACCCGTCGCGCCTTGGCAACTCCTATCTGGCCGCACAAGACCCGGCTTCGTTCGGACTGATCCAACGCGAGCGGGATTTCGATCAATATCTGGACGCACAGGCGCATTACGAGCGCCGCCCTTCGCTGATCGTCGAGCCGCTCGGCGACTGGGGCCGCGGGTCGGTCCGGCTGCTCGAGATTCCCTCGGATCTCGAAGGGAACGACAACATCGTCGCCTATTGGGTGCCGGATGGTCCGGCACGTCAGGGCGACGCATTCGAGTTCAGCTATCGCCTGCACTGGGGTCTGGCGCCCCGGGGCGACCGCGCTTCCGAGCGTGCCCGCGTTTTGCGCACCCGTGTCGGAAAAGGCGGCGTTGCGGGCGTCAAAGGCACCACGGACCGCAAAAAGTTCGTCATCGACTTCGACGGCGGGCTTTTGGCGGAACTTCCCCGCGATGCGGACATTGAGCCGAAAGTGACGGTTCTGCGCGGCGAGCTTTCGCAGGCGATCCTGTCTCCGGTCGAGGGCACCGACCTGTGGCGTCTGGTGATCGAGGCGGTGCCGGGCGACGGCTCGATGGAGTTGCAGGCGGTCCTCACGGGCTACGGGCGGATCTTGAGCGAGACATGGCTGTACCAATGGGTGAGCGAATGAAAGACGTGTGGGAAAACGACGGGCCGGTCCGGGCGATGATTTCGGACGAGCCAGAGGGCTGGGCGCCGCCCGAAGCCCCGCTCGACATGCCCCCGCAGGTTCTTGAAACCCCCGCGGTGCGACTGGATATAGGTCAGATCTTCAGGATGATCCTTCCGCGCCAGCGCATCTGAACGACGTTTTCCCATGACACCCCGAACCCATCTCCCGCCGGACCCGACAACGGTCCGGCTGCGCGCCATGGCCCTTGGCTTTACGGTGCTCGCGGCCGTGTCCGCGACGGTGCTGGTGACGGATGCGGCGTTGCAGGACGGGTTCCAGATTTGGGACGCGATCCGCAGCGGTTTGATCCTCGTCACGACCGGATGGCTGGCCTGGGGCGCGGCGCTGGCGCTGATGGGCTTATGGCCGCGCAAGGCGCAGGCGGCGCCCGCGCTCACCACGACGCCGCGCACCGCCGTGCTCGTCCCGATCTGCAACGAAGACCCGGTCTCCACCTTCGCACGGATCGCCGCCATGGACGGGTCGATCCGCGATGCGGCGCTCGATCTGGATATCGTGATCCTGTCCGATACCCGCTCGCAGGACGGACAGGCCGCCGAGCAGGCGGCGTTTCGCATGTTGATCGCGGAAACGCAGGGGGCGGGCCGCATCTTCTACCGCAACCGAAGCGACAACCGGGGCCGCAAGGCGGGCAACGTCGAAGATTTCATCCGGCGTTCCGGCGGGGCTTATGACTATGCCGTGACGCTGGATGCCGACAGCCTGATGTCGGGCGCGGCGCTGCGCGAGATGATCGCACGGATGGAAGCGGACCCGGGTCTTGGCCTGCTCCAGACCCTGCCGCGCATCGTGGGGGCGCAAAGTTTCTTCGGCCGCGCCATGCAATTCGCGTCCGCCTTCCACGGCCCGGTCTTCACGCGCGGGCTGGAACGGATGCAGGGCGCGACCGGGCCGTACTGGGGCCATAACGCGATTGTCCGCGTCTCGGCTTTCGCGGCCTCCTGCGGTCTGCCCGAACTGACGGGAAAGCCCCCCTTCGGCGGTCACATTCTGTCCCATGATTACGTCGAAGCCGCGCTGCTGGCCCGTGGCGGATGGAAGGTGAAGGCCGACAGCCGGATCGAAGGGTCATACGAGGAAGGCCCTGAAAACGTGCTGGCCTATGCCAAGCGCGACCGGCGCTGGTGTCAGGGCAACCTGCAACACATCCGCCTGCTCGCCGCCCCCGGTCTGGCGGGGTGGAGCCGCTACGTGTTCCTGCAAGGCATCTTCGCCTATCTCGTCTCGGTGCTCTGGGCGCTGTTTCTGATCTCGACCGTCGCGGGAACCGTGTTCGCGCCCGAGCCGGACTATTTCCCAGACCCCTATCAGCTGTTCCCGGTGTTCCCGTCCGACCGCACACGCGAAATCACCGCGCTGGTGCTTGGTATCGTCGGGCTGCTCATCATGCCGAAGGTGGCGATCCTTGTGAAATCCATCGCGACGGGCCGCGCACGTGGGTTCGGCGGTGCGGCGCGGGCGACGGGGTCGGTTCTGTTCGAGATCCTTCTGACCTCCCTCCTCGCCCCGATCATGCTCATGTTCCAGACCCGCGCGGTGCTTCAGGTCGCGACCGGGCAGGATGGCGGCTGGCCGTCGCATGCGCGCGGCGAGGGCGCACTGACGCTCGGACAGGCGCTGCGGTCGTCCGCGTGGATCGAGGTCACGGGGCTTGCCGCCCTTCTCGCCACGGCATCCTTCGCGCCGACGCTCATGCTCTGGCTCCTCCCCGTCACGCTGCCGATGATCGCGGCCCCGGTCCTGATCTCGTGGTCGTCGCAACCCGTGGGCGGGCTGCATTTCGGCGTGCCGGAAGAACGGAAGGTGCCGCGTGTCGTCGCCGACTACCGCGCCATCCACGCGCGCTGGCGGGCCGGCATCGAAGATCGGAAAGCCCCGGTGACACAGGCAGAACCGGAGGGGCGGCATGTCCCGGCCTGAGACCCAGATGCGCCGCCCGCGCGACAGCCGGATCGACTTCTTCCGTGGCCTTCTGCTGTGGATGATCTTCGTCGATCACGTGCCCGGCAATCCCTATGAGCACTGGGCGACGATCCGCAATTGGGGGTTCTCGGACGCCGCCGAAAGCTTTTTCATCATCTCCGGCATCGCCGCCGGGATCGCCTATTCGGGACGCTTCGCCACGTGGCGCGACACCGGGCTGTGGCCCGCGATCGCGCCGATGTGGAAGCGGTCCTGGGTGCTCTACCTGTCGCATATCTTCCTCACCGTGGCCGGGATCGCGATCTTCGCGTTGGGGGCCGAGGCGCTGGGGCTGGTCGAGCTTCTGACCAAGAACAACCTCAAGCAGGTGTTCCAGAACACGGCGCAGGCGATCATCGGCATAGTCACGCTGGGACATCAGATCGGCTATATGAACATTCTGCCGGCCTATTCGGTGCTGCTGCTGGCCGCGCCCTTCGCGATCCTGATCGGCCAGCGTGCGCCGCGCCTGCTGTTGATCGGCTCGGTTCTACTGTGGTTCGCCACGGGGCTGTGGCGCTGGAACCTTCCGGCCTATCCGAACGCAGGCGGCTGGTTCTTCAACCCTTTCGCGTGGCAGCTCATCTTCGTCGTCGGGTTGCTGACCGGCATCGCGTTCCGCCGGGGCGAACGGTTCGTGCCGGTGAACCGCGCGCTGTTCTGGGTCGCGGCGGGCTGGCTCGCCCTCGTGCTCGCCTGGCGCTACGTGCCGGAGTTCGGGCCTGCGATGAACCGGGGGATGGCATGGCTCGCCGGTCAGGGATTTCCGTTCCACATCACGTCCCACGACAAGACATATCTGCCGTTCCTGCGCATGACCCATGCGCTCGCGCTGGTCTACGTGGTGTCCTGCCTGCCCGTGGTCACGACACTCACCGCGCAACGCTGGGGGGAACCGCTACGGGTCATGGGCCGTCAGGGCCTACTGATCTTTTCCGCCGGCGCGCTTCTGTCCTATGTCGGCCAGACCCTGATCGCGTGGCAGCCGGACAACGCGCTGATCCCGTGGCTCTACATCCCCGCGGGCACCGTGGCGCTGGTCCTTCTCGCCTGGGCGGCCGACTGGAAACGGCGGGCGGGCAAAGCCGGGACGCGGGCGCTGACCGTCAAGGACAGCCGCGCCGACCCGCTGGCCGCCGAGTGACCGCGCGCGCCAAACCTTGATACCGCCCGCAGGCAATCCCTATCTCATAGCCCATCGAACAGAACGAAAGAGGCAGGCACGATGCGCAACGCAGCCCTGATGCTGGGGATTATCGGCGGTTTGATCGCCATGGTGGTGGGGTTTTTCAACTACGGCTACACCGAGGTCGTGCGCGCCAATGTCGAGATCGGCGAGGCCTTCGGTTTCGTTCAGAACGAGGAATTCCTGCGTATGTCCAGCTTCGTGGCCCCGCTGCTTGCCATCGCGGGCGGTGCGATGGCCAAGGTGCGCGCGCTGTGGGGCGGCATCCTGCTGATCGTCGCGGGCGGGCTCATGTATTACGCCTTCGGCTTCGGCGTCTTCACCATGTTCCCGATCGGCTTTGCGCTGGTGGGCGGGCTGCTGGCCCTCGCCGCCGGAAAACCGGACGAACCCAAGGCGCATTTCTGAACGCGCCTCGACGGGTAGCCCGCGCAATTCCTGTTGATTTTTGGAGTTTGTTTGATATCCATCATTCTTGAGATCCGAGAATCCGGACTCGTAGGGAGGATATCATGAAAAAGACTTACGTCGCGCTTGGCGCGATCCTGACCGTTATGGCCCCGGCCACCCTGACCGCGCAGGAGGTTACGCTGCGCCTGTCGCACTGGGTGCCACCCACCATCTCGCCGGCGACAAAGGGGATCAACCCTTGGGCCGAATCCGTGATGGAGGCCTCGGACGGTCGCATCCAGATCGACATCTACCCGGCCCAGCAGCTTGGCCGCGCCCCCGATCACTATGACATGGCCAAGGACGGCATCGTCGATCTGTCCTACGTCAACCCCGGCTACACCGCGGGCCGTTTCCCGATCTACGCGCTGACCGAAGTGCCGTTCATGGCCGACGACAGCGTCAAGGGCGCGATGGCGATCCACGAATGGTATGCCGCCAACGGGGCCGAGCAGGAAATGGGCGACGTCAAAGTCTGCTTCGTTCACCCGCACGCCCCCGGAGCGCTCCACACGCAGGTCGACGTGACCAGCCCCGAGGGCGTTTCGGGCAAGAACGTACGCCCGGCCCATGCCACGATGGCGCGCTTCGTGTCGCTGCTTGGCGGTGGCCCCGTGCAGGTGCCCGCCCCGGAAGTGCGTGAAGCCCTGTCGAAAGGCGCGGCCGAGGCCGTGACCTTCCCGTGGGGGTCGATGTACGACTTCAACTTGACCGAAGAAGTGCCCGTGCACCTCGACATGCCGTTCTACCTGTCGGCGCAGGTTCTGATCATGAACCTCGACAGCTACAATTCGCTGTCGGACGAGAACAAGGCCGTGATCGACGACCATTGCACCCCGGAATGGTCGGGCAAGGTCGCGCAGGGCTGGTACGACGACGACATGGCCGCCAAGGAAAAGCTGATGGCGGACGAAAACCAGACCTTCAACACGCCGACCGAGGAAGAGGTGGCCGCATGGCGTGAAGCCGCCGCGCCGCTCATCGACGAGTGGAAGGCCGCCGTGGCCGACCGTGGCCATGACGCCGACGCGATCCTCGAAGCCTACAAGGCCAAGCTGGTCGAAATGGGCGCCGACTACTAAGGCGAAACCGGGCGCGCGGGGTATCCTCGCGCGCCCGAACCTTGCAGGTCATCATGCAGACAGATTCCACCAGCGCCGCCCGCGGCCTCAGTCGGGCCATCCTGTTCATAGAGCGGATCGCGGGGGCCCTGCTCGGCCTCGTCACGATCCTGATCGTCGCCTCGGCCATCGGTCGCTACGGCTTCGCGCGCCCCCTGCCCGACGCCTTCGACGTGTCGCGTCTGCTTCTGGGTGTCGCGATCGGCTGGGGGATGGCGAGCCTTGGCTTTCACGGCACGCATATCAAGGTCGATCTGCTTGCCCAGGCGGTCGGGCGCAGCACGCGCCGCTGGATCAACGGCTTCGCATGGGCCGTGCTGGCCGCCTTTACCGCGCTTCTGTGCTGGAAGATCTGGGGCCGCGTGATGTCGGCCATGAATGGCGGCGACGCGACGATGGACCTGCGCCTGCCGCACTGGCCCTTCTTCCTCGCCATCTGGGTCGGCCTCATGGCCGCATTGTTCACCACGCTAGTCCGGCTCTGGCTGATCGGTCGCCAAGGCACGGACCTTGGGGAATTCGACGGGATCGACGAGCAGCTTCTCGAGGATCAGAAACCATGAGCAACGAATTGATCGCAGGCGGCGGTTTCGTCGTCCTCTTCGCCCTCATGGCGCTGCGTGTTCCCATCGGGATCGCGATGGGGATCGTCGGCATCGGCGGCTTCGCCGTCGTGATCGACATGAAGCCCGCGCTGAACCTGCTGGCGCAATCCCCGATTTCGACCATCACCGATTTCAACCTGACGCTCATCCCGTTCTTCGTTCTGATGGGCGTGCTCGCCACCAATTCCGGTATGTCGTCGGAGCTCTTCCGTGCGGGCCGCGCATGGCTGGGCGGGTTTCGCGGCGGGCTCGGCCTCGCCTCGGTCGGGGCCTGCGGCGGTTTCGCCGCGATCTGCGGCTCGTCCGTCGCCACCGCCGCCACCATGACCAAGATCGCCTATCCCGAGATGAAACGCGCAGGCTATGGCGACGAGGCGGCGACGGGCATCATCGCCGCGGGCGGCACGCTGGGCATCCTGATCCCGCCGTCCGTGGTGCTGGCGATCTACGGCTTCATCACCGAGACCGACATCGGCACGTTGTTCATCGCCGGGATTGTGCCGGGCCTCTTGGCCGTTCTCATGTACATGCTCACCGTGCGGTTCTGGTATGGTCGCACCCTGCCCGCCGCCGAACCGTTCACGATTGCCGAGGCGATGGCGTCACTCCGCGGTGTCTGGGCCGTGGGCCTTTTGTTCATTGCCGTGATCCTGTCGATCTATTTCGGCATCGTCACCGCGACCGAGGCCGCCGCTGCGGGGGCACTCCTGACCGCGATCATCGGTTTCGTGCGCCGCCGGCTGACCTGGGCCACTCTTCTCGACAGTCTGGTCGAGGCGCTGCGCACCTCGGTCGCGATCTACGTGGTCCTGATCGGGGCGACGCTTTTCGGCTACTTCCTTGCCATCACCCGCGTCCCGCAGGAGTTCACCCAGTTCCTCGTCGACATCGGCGGCGGGCGCTACGGCACCCTGTTCCTGATCCTGCTCCTGTTCCTCGTGATGGGCTGTTTTCTGGACGCGATGGCGATGATTATCCTGATGGTCCCCATCGTCTTCCCTGTCATCACCCAGCTTGGCTTCGATCCGGTCTGGTTCGGCGTGATCGTGGTGATGACGGTGGAACTGGGGCTGATTACGCCGCCCGTGGGAATGAACGTCTACGTCATCAATTCCATCGCCAGCCGGGTGAGCCTGCCAACGATCTTCAAGGGCGTCCTGCCCTTCGTCACAGTCGACGTCCTGCGCCTTTTGTTGCTCATCGCCTTTCCGGCGCTGGTGCTGTTCCTGCCGGGGAGCATGAACTGATGCCCGAGACGCTGATGCGAGACGTGGCCGAGCTGACCGTGCCGGGGATGCTGCAAAACTCGGTGTCCTACCAGATCCGTCTGCTCCAGATCGCATCCTACAAAAGCTTCGAACAGCAGATGTCGAGCCACGGGTCGGCCCCGCGCTACTTCGGGCTGCTCAAGATCGTCGAGGCGAACCCCGGCATCCCCCAGACGCGGCTGGCCGAGGCGATTTATCTGGACCGCTCGTCGCTGGTCCCGATCCTTGAAACGCTGACCCGCGAAGGCTGGGTGGAGCGCAAGAAGGCGACGACCGACAAACGCGTGCGCCGGGTGTTCCTGACGAAGGCCGGGGCCGAGAACCTCGCCCGGCTGGAGGACGAGGTGACGGCGCACGAGACGATGGTCACCGCAGATCTGACGCCCGCGGAAAAGGCGACTCTCCTCGACCTGCTTGCGCGCGTCGACAAGACCCTGAGGGCAAATTTCGGAGGTGCGTCATGATCGCGACGCTGGACGACATCAAGGCGCTCGAGGCGCGCGGGTTCGACGCGGTCTATCCCCTGCGCACGCCGTGGGACATGATCCGCGCGCAGGCCGAGGAACGGCCCGACGCCGTCGCGATCCGCTATGTGAACGACGCCTCGGACCCGGCGCGCGATACCGCCCTGACCTACCGCGAATTCGCGGATCGGATCATGGCGGCGGCGCGGGTGTTTCGCGGGCTGGGCGTCACGCCGGATCGGTCGGTCGCGATCCTGACGCAGCACAGCATCAGCGGTCAGATCGCGCTCTGGGGCGCGCAGATCGCGGGGCGCGCCGGCCCGATCAATCCGATGCTGAAACCGGATCACGTCGCCGCCCTGATCCGCGCTGCAAACGCCGCCTGCGTGGTGGTCATGGGCGTGAACGACGAGCTTGAATACTGGTCCACGCTCGTCCCCGCTCTGCGTGCCGAAGGGATCGACCTGCCGATCCTCGCCTGCGATGCGGACGCCCCCTCGCCCGGCGCGGACGGGGTGTTCGAAAACCTGATCGCGGAACCCGGCGAGCCGATCGAGGTTCACGGGGACGAGCGTAGCCTTGCCGCCTATTACCACACCGGCGGCACGACTGGCGCGCCGAAGATGGTGCAGCACCTCAGGTTGAACGAGGCGCATGTCGCCCGCTCCTGCGTGCTGATGCACGATCTGGGCCCCGATGACGTGGTGGTGAACGGCTATCCGCTGTTCCACGTCGCCGGAGCGTTCGTCTACGGCCTGTCCACGCTGTCGGCGGGCGGAACGTTGATCGTTCCGGGCCGCCTGGGGATGCGCAACACCGCGTTCATGGGCCGGATCTGGCAGCAGGTCGAACGCTACCGCATCACCGTTCTGGGGCTGGTTCCGACGCTGCTGGGCGCGGTCAAAGGGCAGCCGGTGGACGCTGACATTTCGTCCCTGCGCTGGTTCCTTGCAGGTGGATCGCCCCTGCCCACGGAACTCGCGGATGCGGCCGAGGCGACGCTGGGCGTGCCGGTGCGCAATATCCTTGGCATGACCGAAAGCGCGGGCGCCATCGCGGTCGAGCCCGTGCACGGCCCCCGCACACCGCAATCCTGCGGTCTGCGCCTGCCCTTCTCCGAGGTTGCGATCTTTGGTGAAACCGATGGCGAGGCGGACCCGGACAAGATCCTCCCACCCGGCGAGACCGGGATCATCGCCGTGCGCGGCCCGAACGTGGCGGATGGGTATTCCGAGAAAAGCCGGAACGCCGGCACGTTTCTGGACGGCGGCTGGCTGGTGTCCGGCGACCTCGGGACACTCGACGCCGAAGGGCGGCTTTTCATCACGGGCCGCAAGAAGGACGTTATCATCCGGGGCGCGCACAACATCGACCCGCAGATGATCGAAGACGCGCTTCTGGCCCACCCGAAGGTCGAAGCCGCCGCCGCCGTCGGGATGCCGGATTCCTACGCGGGCGAGTTGCCCGTCGCCTTCGTCATGACCCGTGGCGGCTGGACCCCCGGCGAGGGCGAGTTGATTGCCTTCCTGAAAGATCGGATCGAAGACCCGGTGGCGCTGCCCAAACGGATCGGCACGGTGGATGCCATGCCGCTGACCCCGGTCGGCAAGATCTTCAAGCCCACGCTCCGCGCCGAGGCGATCCGCTGGGCCATCGCCAGCGCGGGCGAGAAGCTGGGCCTGACCCCTGAGATCGAGGTGGGCGACAAGCTGGACACCCGCGTCACCGTCCCCGCCGCGCGGCTGGACGATATGCGCGCCGCGCTTGAAGGGATGCCGATCAGTTTCACGGTCACCGGCGCATGAGCGTTCTGACCTGTGAGATCGAAAACGGGGTCGCCGTCGCCACGCTGAACCGGCCTGAGCGGCACAACGCCCTGTCGCCCGAGTTGATCTGCCGGCTGGCCGACCTGTTCGATGCACTGGCGAAAGACGATGCCGTTCGCGTGGTCGTTCTGACCGGAGCGGGCGACAAGACTTTCTGCTCCGGTGGCGACCTCGAGCTGTCGTTGCCCTTGCTGTCGGGGGCGCGTGCGCCCGAAACCGAATGGGACGACCGGATCATCGCCGACCGTTCGCTCGTGTTCCGGGCGAGTCTGAAGGGCGAGACGTTTCCCAAACCCGTCATCGCGGCGATCAACGGGCATTGTCTGGCGGGCGGCTTCGAATTGATGCTCGGCACCGACATTCGCATCGCCGCCGACCACGCGGTGTTCGGTCTGCCCGAAGCCAAGCACGCGCTTATTCCCTTTGCCGGGGCGCTCGCCCGGTTCACGCGGCAATTGCCGCAACCGCTGGCGATGGAGATGCTCCTGACCGGCGACACGGTGCCGGTCGCGAAAATGGCGGCGTTCGGGCTGGTGAACCGGGTCGTTACCGTCGCCGAGGTGCTGCCCGCCGCGTTGGACATCGCGCACCGGATCGCCGCGAACGGCCCGGTCGCGGTCGAAGCGATCAAGCAGGTGGTGACGGAAGCCATCGGAAGGCCCTTGGCGGAGGGCTACACGTTGGAAACCCGCGCGATGGATCGCGTGATGGCCACCGAAGACGCCCGCGAAGGGCCGCGTGCTTTCATGGAACGGCGCAAGCCCGTCTATCAGGGGCGTTAGGGCGACGTCTCGGCGTGGACAAGGCGGCTTTGCTCGTCCGCCAGTTGCACTGCGCCCTCAAGACATGGATGTAGCTATGAAGCGGGGGAGCAGGCTTTCGCAGCCCACTCCCCCGACCCTTTCCTAGTTCCCCTTGCCGGTGTCGTCCTTGCTGGCGACATGGCCGCCGATCACCTCGCCCAGCCGGTTCATCGCCGGGGCCGACACCGCGAGGTCGAGGATGGAATCCACGATCTGCGAGACGGGCGAGCCGGGTTCGGTGCGCTCGCCGCCACCCTGCCCGCGCGCGCCAAGGCCGTTGACGTTGTGGATGGTGATGCTGTCGATCTTTTCGGCGGGCTTCACCATCTGGCTCACGATGCCCGGCATGGCGTCGAGGCGCATCTTCTCCATCTCCAGCGCGGCGAGCGCGTCGGAGCGGGCGTTCTGGGCTTTGATCCGCGCGGCTTCGGCTTCGACTTCGGCGAGTTTCAGAAGCTTCATCGCTTCGGCTTCCTCGCGCTTGGCCTCGGTCCGGTCCTTGGCGGTGGCCTTGTCGCTTTCCGCCGCGATGCGGGCGCGGGTCGCAGCCGTCTCGGCGTCCTGCTGGGCCGCCAGAAGCGCGACGGCCTTGCGCCGCTCGGCCTCGGCCATCTGTCGCGCGGTCTGAATCGCTTCTTCGGCCTTCACCGCCTCGGCGCGGGCCGTATCGGCCTCGGCACGGGCGCGGCTTTCCTCCTGCGACTTGGCGGAGATCTGGATCTGCCGCTCTTGTTCGGCGATCTGAAGCGCACGCTCCTGGGCGATCTCGGCCTCGCGGATCGCCAGTTCCCGCGCGATGTCCGCGGACTGGATTTCCTGCTCCATCCGAATGCGCGCGTGGGCGGCCGAGCGTTCGGCATCGGCCTTGCGGCTCGCCACCTCGGCCAGTTGCGCGGCCATCAGGGTTTCGACCTCCTGCGCCTGCGCGATTTCAGCCCGGCGTTCTTCCAGGTCGATCTCGAGCTTCCGGCGCGAAGCTTCCATCGCGGTGCGCCGCACTTCGACCTCGCTGTCGCCCTCGATCTGGGCGCGTTCGCGTTTCGACTTGGCGATCACCTCTGCCAGCTTGCGCATCCCGACCGCGTTGAAGGCGTTGGTTTCGTCCAGCGTGTTGAACGGCGTCTGGTCGAAATCCGTCAGCGACACGCTGTCGAGTTGCAACCCGTAGCGCCCGAGCGTTTCGCCCAGAATATCGCGCACCTCGCGCACGAACTCGGCGCGGTTTTCATGCAGCTCGTCCATCGTCATCTGCGCCGCGACCGTGCGCAGCGCGTCGATCATCATGCCGTCGATCAGCGCCTTCAACTCGTCGGGCTGGAACGTGCGCCGCCCAAGGGTCTGCGCCGCGCGCGCGATGGCTTCGGGTTCGGGCACGACCGAGGCATAGAACTCGGCCCCCACATCGACCCGCATCCGATCCTTGGTGATAAGCGCGGAGTTGCCGCGCCGCACCACATCCATGCGGATCGTCTGCATGTTCACGCGGTTGATTTCGTGAAAATACGGGATCGCCAGCGTGCCGCCGTCGATGACGACCTTGCGCCCCCCGACCCCGGTTTTCACAAGGCTGATCTCGTTCGTCGCCCGTTCATAGAACCACGCGGCCAGCGCGATCAGAATGGCGGCGACGATGACGAGGAGGATGATCCATCCAATCGCAGTCATGGCGTATCCTTTCTCAGAAGACCGGCGGGAAATGACGCCCGCCGCGGTCGAGGGTGATCCAGCGCAACTCGGTGAACGCGTCGAGCGACCAGCGCCCGCCGTAGCGACCAACGCCCGAAGCCTTGGTGCCGCCGAAGGGCACATGCGGCTCGTCGTTGATGTTCTGGCAGTTCACGTGACAGATGCCGGTTTCGATATGCTCGGCCATGCGCAGGGCCTTGGCCTCGTCCCGCGTCATGATCGCCGCCGTCAGCCCGTATTCGGTGTCGTTGTTCAGCGCGATCGCCTCGGCTTCCGTACGGAAGGGGGCGACGATGACGACGGGGCCGAAGGTTTCGTCATGCCAGATGTCCATGTCGGTGTTGACGTTGGTCAGCACCGTGGGTTCGACGAAGTTGTCCCACGCATTGCCGCCCAGTTCGACGGTCGCGCCCTTGGCCACGGCATCGTCGATCAGGGCTTTCACCCGCAGCGCCTGCCGCGTGTTCACCAGCGGGCCGATCACGTTGTCTTTGTCCTTGGTGTGTCCCGTCTTCAGCTTGGCGGCACGGGCGAGGAATTGGCGCATGAAGTCGTCGTAGACCCCCTCCTGCACCAGAATTTTCTCGGTCGACATGCAGACCTGACCCTGATGCATGAACGAGCCGAAATTGGCGGCCTTGGCGGCGTGGTCGAGGTCGGCGTCGTCCATGATAATCATGGAATCCTTGCCGCCCAGTTCGACGCAGGCCTTTTTCAGATGCGCCCCGCATTTGGCCGCGATGTGGCGGCCCACCGCGGTCGAGCCGGTGAAGGACACGGCTTTCACGATCGGGTTCTCGATCATCTCGTCGCCCACGGCGCCCACGCTGTCGCGGCTACAGGTGACGACGTTGAACACCCCCGGCGGGATGCCCGCTTCGTCAAGGATCTCAGCGAAATACAATCCACCGGCGTATGGCGTATCCTCGGACGGTTTCAGGACCACGGTGTTGCCCACCGCCAGCGCGGCGGCGAAGCCACGGGCGGTCAGGATGCCGGGCATGTTCCACGGGGAAATGACGCTGACGACGCCGAGCGGGAAGCGGGTGGCCATCATGAACTTGTGATGCTCGGACGGGAGCACCTCGCCAATATTCTGGTAGCACAGTGCCGATGCCGAGCGGAAAACTTCGGCCACGTATCCCGCTTCGAACACGCCCTTGCCGAACCAGCCGCCGCCCTCTTGCACCGCGGCGTTGATGAAGTCGCCCTGACGCTTGTCCCAGACCTCGGCGATCTTGAGCAGGTAGTGCGCGCGTTCGTGGAAGGCGAGGCCGGACCACGCCGGGAACGCCGCCTTGGCCGCCGCGATGGCGCGCCGCGTATCCTCGGGCGAGCCGTCGGGGATGCGGGCGTAAAGCGAATTGTCGGACGGGTTCAGGTCGTCGAAGGTGCGGGACGCGGGCGTCCACTGGCCGTCGATATACATGCCCTTGATGTTGGGCGCGGTGTTGGGACTGTCGAGCATGATGCCTCCTCTCCCTTAGGGTTTGCCGCGGGTGCGGGTGCGCGAACGGTCGCGGGCCCGTTGGGCGGCGGTTTCGATTTCGGTGAGCACTTCGCGAAGCCGGTCGCTGTGATGGCCGAGGTCCGGCATGGGCCGGGTCGGTTGGCTTGCGCTGGCGGGTTTCGGAGGCTCCGGCATCGGTGCGGGGCGCGGCGGAAGCGCGGTCGCGCCGCCCTTTCGCGACGACTGGCGCGCCGCCTTGGCGACGATGCTGGCCGTGTCGATGCCTGTGGGCGTGGGCGTCGCGGCGGGCGCGGGCCGTGGCGCGGGTCTGGCGACCGGCGGGGCCGGTGGCGGTGCCGGGCGCGGGGCGGGTTCCGGCGCGGGCGCGGGCTTGGCGGGCCGCGCCGGGGCCAGACCACTCATCGCCTGAGCCGCGATGTCCGAGGGCGACGGGCCTTTCGCGGGGCGCGGTGCGCTTGGCGCAGGCATGGCGTTGGCCTGGGGCTTGGCCTTGCCCGCCCCGCCCTTGGCCGCCGCACCGCCCAGATAGGCCTTTTGCACCGCCGGATCTTTGGCAAGGCTCGCCGCCGCGTCCTCATGAATAATCTCGGTGTTTTCGAGCAGGTATCCCCGATCCGCGATGGCGAGGGATGCCTTGGCGTTCTGCTCGACGAGCAAAATCCCGATCCCCGTGTCACGCACTGCCCGAAGGCTCTGGAACAGTTCCTTCGACAAGAGCGGCGACAGGCCGAGCGAGGGTTCGTCCAGTGTCAGAATAGCCGGGTTCGACATCATCGCGCGGCCGATGGCGACCATTTGCTGCTCGCCGCCCGACATGGTGCGCGCGACCTGTCTGCGCCGCTCCAGAAGCTTGGGAAACAGCGCATAGACCCGGTCGAGGTTCGTGCGCTCGGCATCCTTGGCCCGTTCGGAATAGGCTCCGAGCGTGAGGTTTTCTTCGACCGTCAGATCGCCGAAAATGCCGCGCCCTTCCGGCACCAGTGCGATACCCTCTTCGACGATCCGGTCGGGCTTCATACCGACGAGTTCGTGGCCGTTCATGCGGACCGATCCCGTGACCTTGCCCTCGCAGATACCGCTGATCGCCTTCAAAAGCGTCGATTTCCCCGCGCCGTTCGCGCCGAGGATCACGACGATCTCGCCCTTGCCGACGCGCACGGATGCCTTGTTCAGCGCCGGGTGCTGGCCGTAGGCGGCGGAAAGTCCCTTCACCTCAAGCATCGTCGTCCCCCAGATAGGCGCGGATGACTTCGGGGTCCGACAGCACGTCGTCCGTCGTCCCTTCCGCGATTTTCTTGCCCGAGGACATGACCACGCAGTTGTCGCAGAGCGAGCGGATCGCATCCATGACGTGTTCGACAAGGATGATCGTGCGCCCCTCGTCGCGCAGCCGGTGGATCAGGTCGATGCCTTCGGTGAGTTCGGTCGGGTTCAGCCCCGCGAGCCATTCGTCGAGGAGCAGCACCTCGGGCTCGCCCGACAGCGCGCGGGCCAGTTCGACCCGTTTGGTGTCGATATAGGTGAGCTGACCCACGTGGGCTTTGGCCTTGTCCGCCATGCCGATCTTTTCGAGCACCTGCATCGCGTGACGCTCCGCCGATTGGCCCCAGCGGCGGCGGTGGCCGAAGACGCCGCCCGCCATGACGTTTTCGAGCACGTTCATCGACGGCAGGAGCCGCACGAGTTGGAACGTCCGCGACACGCCCTTGCGCGCGATCTGACGGGCGGGCAGCCCGGTGATGGTGCCGCCACGCAAGCTGATCTCGCCATCCGTCGCGGGCAGCGCGCCGGAGATGAGGTTGAGCGTGGTGGACTTGCCCGACCCGTTCGGGCCGATCAGCCCCAGCACCTCATGCTCGCGCACGTCGAAGCTGACGTTGTCGACCGCGACCAGCCCGCCGAATTGCTTGGTCGCGCCTCTGAGCGATATGACCGTATTCGCCATCATGCCATCGCACTCCGCTTTTTCGCGCGGCCCCTGAGCCGGTCGTAGAGGCCGACGAAACCGCCAGGCAGCAGATAGACGATGGCGAGGAAGCTGAGGCCCAGAAGCAGCGTCGTCTGGTTCGGGAAAGAGGACGAGATCGCCTCCCACAACAGCGTGAAGGGGATGACGCCGACGAGCGGACCCCAGAGCCGCCCGGTGCCGCCCAGAAGCGCCATGATGACGACTTGGAACGAGAGCATAGGCGTAAAGGCGGTGGCGGGTTCGATGTAGATATAGCGCGGCGCGATCATGGCGCCGACGATGGCCGCCGTGGCCCCGGAGACGACGAAGAGCGCGATTTTCGAGAGCGCCGTGTTGATCCCCACATGCCGCGCCACATCTTCGTCATCCCCGATAATGCGCAGCGCGAAGCCGAGCTTTGAGCGGCCGATGGCCCAGCCGAGCAGGAACACGAGCGCGGCGAGGCCCAGAAGCTGCCAGTAGATGTCGGGATCGGTGAGTTCGGTCAGGACATATGTGCCCTTGTGTCCGGTCTGGTTCTGATACCACGTCACCGCCTGGCGCGTCATTTCGGCCAGCCCCAGCGTGAAGATCACGAAGTAGACACCGGACAGGCGTAGGGTGGCGAGGCCGACGAGCGCGGCGATCACGCCGCCGATCAGCCCGGCGATGGGCAGGAGCAGCCAATAGTTAATGTATTCGATCCCCGAGCCCATGACATAGGTGCCGATCCCGAAGAACGCGGCGGTGGCGAGCGAGATGTAGTGGGTCGGGCCCGAGAACAGCGCCCAGCTTGTCGCCAGCACCGTATACATCGCGATCGAGACGCCGAGCGAGATGAGGTAGCCGTCGTTCGTGAGCGGCAGGAGCGCGGCGACGATCAGAAGCGCGGCACCCCAGCCGAGGTTTTTCCAATCCTGCGTCTTCATGTCGGTTTCCTTCCGAAGAAGCCCTGCGGGCGGAACAGCAGGATCAGGATGAAGAGCGCATAGGCCGCGACGAGCGTCAGGCCGGGGTCGATGACGGAGGCGACGAAGGTTTCGCCCACGCCCAGCACGAGCGCGGCAAGGATCGTGCCGCGCACGTCGCCCACCCCGCCCATGATGACGATGATGAGCGCCTTCATGGTGAACATCACGCCGGTCGAGGCATCGAGCGTCAGGAAGGTCGAGATCACGGCTCCCCCCACGGCGGTCACCGCGCCGCCCAGCGCAAAGGCGCGGGCCGACAGCTTGGGCACGTCGATGCCCACTAGCCGCGCGTTCTCGGGCGACACAGCGACGGCGCGAATGGCCATCCCGGCGCGCGAGACGTTGAGCCAGAGAAACAGGGCCGCACACAGGATCGCGGCACAGACGAAGGCCACCACGCGGTTCAAGCCGTAGTTGTCACCGAACACGGTGATGGGCCGCGCCAGATAGGAATAGCTGAAATAGTCGCCCCCGAAGGCCCAGATCATGATGCCGACCATCACGAAGGACAGACCGAAGGTGGTGAGGATCGCATCGACCTCCAGCATCCCGCGGTTCTTGGCGCGTTTCACCAATGGGCGCAGCATGATGCGATAGATCAGCCAATTCAGCACATATGCCAGCGGCGCGACCAGAAAGATGGTCAAGAGCGGGCTGACCTGACCCACGGTGAACAGAGTGAAGGCGGCGAAGGCGCCGATCACGAGCATCTCGCCATTGGCGAGGTTCATGATGCGCGACACACCGTATTGCAGGTTCAGCCCCAGCGCGATGAGCGCATAGGTGCCGCCGAGGATGAGACCCGTGATGAGGATGTCCATGACGTCTCCGAATAGAGTGGCGGGACCGGCACGCGCCGGACCCGCCAATGTCGTGAGTGGTTATTCCCAGCCGGTCTTGAGGATCGGCTCGACGGCGCCATCGCGGCCCGTTTCCTTGATCCCCTTGAACTCGCCGCCCTGCCACTGACCGACGGTCCAGTAGGCGGTGTTGGAGTTCTGATCGTCGAAGTCGATGGTGCCCATCACGGTCTCGAACGCGTTGTCCTTGATGAACTGTGTCACCTCGGCCATGTCGAGCGTGCCGGTGGTTTCGATCGCTTCTTCGAGAATCTGGAGCGAGGCATACATCATGCCCGACGCCCAGTAGTCCGGCTTGGCCCCGGTCGCGGCCTCGTGACGCGCGGCATAGTCCATGAACTCCGGCGAAGCGGTGTTGACGCCACCGATCCCCATGACCCCCTCGGCCGCGGCGCCGAAGCGTCCGGCGAATGCGGGGAAAGCGGTTGCGACGGCGGTGTAGAACGCCTTGACGTCAAGCTCTTCGATCATCGCCTGTTCCGTCAGCCCGAAGGTGTCGGGCGGATAGGACCATGCGACGAAGGCATCCGGGTCCGCGCCCTTGACCGCCTTCATGATCGGCGACAGATCCTGCGTGCCCAGCGGATACGAGGTCTCATAGACCAGTTCGAACCCCGCAGCCTCGACCGCCGGCTTGGCGACCGCCATCAGCTCGATCCCGAAGGCGTCGGCCACGTTGACCATCGCCACGCGGTTGCCGATCTCGCCGGCTTCGCGCAGATCGGACAGCACTTCGACCGCGTCCTCGGCGAGGTCGGTGGAGCGACCGAGCAGGAAGAACATGTCGTTGAACTGGCCCGACAGCTCACCGATCTGGTCGGTCGCCGCCGACGAGGTGATCTGCGGGAAGCCCAGACGGTCGAAGATCGGCGCAGCGGCGATGTTCAGGCCGGTGGAATAGGGCGCGAGGATGATGTCGGCATTGTCCTGCGTCGCGAGACGCTGCACCGCCTTGATCGTTTCGGCCGGGTTGGTCTGGTCGTCATATTCGATGACTTCCAGCATGCGCTGTTCGCCACCCACGTTCAGGCCGCCGCGCGCGTTCACCTCGTCGACCCAGAGCTTGATGTTCGGCCAATGGGTCACGGCGGCACCCCCGGCCAGCGGACCGGTTTTGGGCGCGACCGCGCCCACGATGATGTTGTCCTGTGCGAATGCGGCACCGGCCATCAGCGTCGCGGCCAGCGTCGTCGTCACCTTGAAGAAAGTTCTCCGTTTCATGTGTCTCCTCCCTGAGTTCGCGCATCCCGCGCGTTTTGATTACGTCCAGAACGGGTAATCGGATCTTGGCTCCTGGACGGTGATCCACCGGAGCTCGGTGAATTCCTGAATGGCCGTGGTCCCGCCGAAGCGGCCATAGCCGGATGTCTTGACGCCGCCGTATGGTTTGGACGGGTCGTCGTAGACCGTGGGCCCGTTGATATGGCAGACCCCGGTTTCAAGCCGCCGCGCGATGGCGCGTCCGCGCGCCTCGTCGGCGGTGAAGACCGAAGCGACGAGGCCATATTGCGTGTCGTTCGCGACCGAGACCGCTTCGGCTTCGTCCTCGACCCGGACGATCGCGGCGATGGGTCCGAAGCTTTCTTCGGAATAGATCTGCATCTCGGGCGTCACCCGGTCGAGCAGGGTGGGCTGCACATAGGCACCCGACACCTCGCCCCCGACGACAAGCGTGGCACCACGCGCCAGCGCATCGTCGATCAGCCGACCAACCCGACGCGCCGCATCCGCGCTGATGAGATCGCCCACCTTGGCCCCGTTGCGCCGCGCGAGCAGGTCGGCACATTGCGCCTCCATCGCAGCAAGGAAGCGGTCGGCCACCTCGTCCACCACCACGACCCGCTCGGTCGTCATGCAGATCTGGCCCTGGTTGAAATAGGCGCCGTAGGTCGCCGCCAGCGCCGCCGCCTCGATATCGGCATCTTCCAGCACGATGAGTGAGGCTTTGCCGGACAGTTCGAGCAGGCAGGGCTTGAGGTAGCGCGCCCCGATCTCGGCCACCCGGCGACCGACCCGTGAGGAGCCGGTGAAGTTGATGCGCCGCACCGCCGGATGCGCGGCAAGCGCATCGACCACGGTTTCCGCCATTTCCGGCGCGTGGATCACCGAGGTCAGCGCCCCTTCGGGCAACCCGGCCTCGCACAGCACATCGACGATCCGCGAATGCAGCATGGGGCAAAGCTCGCTGCCCTTGAACACCACCGTATTGCCGCAGGCGAGCGGCCAGACGATCGCCCGCACCGCCAGCGTCACCGGCGCGTTCCACGGGGCGATGGCCAGCACGACGCCCACCGGCTCGCGGATCGTGGTGGACCGCACGCCATCCCGCTCCGACACCTCTTCGAACCCGGTCACGAGGTCGGGGATCGCCATCGCCTCGTTGAACACATCCGCCGCGATCGCGACGTTGAAGCGGATCCAGTCGGGGGTGGAACCCAGCTCTTCCCGCGCGATTTCGACGAATTCCTCGGTATGGGCGATCAGCGCATCCCTCGCGCGGCCCATGAGCGCGCGCTTTTCGTCGTTCGGCATCGCGTGCCAGATCGGAAAGGCGGCGGCGGCGGCGTTCGCGGCGTCCTGCGCATCGCGCGGCCCGGCGGCCACGGCGCGCGTGACCGGGTTGCCGCTGACCGGCGACAGCCGCTCGAAAACGGCGCCGTCACGTGCGTCGACACCCGCGCTGCGGATATGAAGCTTGGCTTCGAACATATTCCTCCCTGGGTCCGGCAGCGTTCCCCGCCGTGACCGTGACGGACAGCATGACCGAGCTTTCGGAGAAAAATAATGCTGAAAAATGGGCATGAATTATCAAAAAATGGGTAAGATGGGTCCGAAACGCAGATTTTGGAGACGCCCATGTTCGATTCGCCGCTCTCACGGTTCCGCGCGGGGCATATCGAATGCGGGCTTCAGGAACGGGTCGTCGCCGCCCGGTCGACCGCCGCGCAGCACGACTGGTTCGTCTTCTACCTCGACAGCGGGCAGGCCGTCGCCGAAACGCAGGACGGCGAATTCGAGATGTCCGGCCCGGCGATGCGGTGGGGGCCGCTGGACGAACACACCCGTCTCAGGATCGGCGCGGGCGGGGCCGGGTATTACCTGTTCTTCGGCACCCCGATCTTCGAGGACGCCATCGGCCTCGCCGCCGAGGGGCCGGACCTGCGCATGTTCGCGGCCCAGCACCTCGTCGCCACGTTCGAGCGATCGGATTCCCTCGGCCAACGGCTCGACGCGCTGTTCGGGCGCATCACCGCCGAGGCGACGACGCCCCAGTTCGGCAGCGAAATCGCCGTCTCGGCCTATATCCGGCTTCTGCTCGTTCTGTTCTGGCGCAGCGTCGACCGCGACGTGACACCCCAGAGCGCGCGTCGCCAAGGCATCGGCGACATCAACCGCTTCCGAAATCTGGTCGAGGCGCATTTCCGCGCCCGGTGGAGCGCACAGCACTATGCCGAGGCGATGGGGATCACCTACGACAGGCTTCACGACCTGTGCGTCCGGACCGTCGGCAAACCCCCTGCCCGCCTGATCCGCGAACGCTCCATCCACGAAGCGCGCGTCCTGCTCCAACGCACCGCGCTGTCCGCCGAACGCATCGCCGTCATGCTCGGCTTTTCGTCGTCCAGCCAGTTCAACCACGTCTTCAAGTCGATGACCGGAGAAACGCCGGGCGCCTTCCGCAAACAGGCGCTCGCACAGGCCGGCAACGCCGAAAGCCGCGCGTCTGGCTTCGCGGATTGGCCCTAGTGTTTTGGCGCGGGGCCTGTGTCGGCATCGGTGCGATGGTCGAAGCGGCAAGGACGCTAACAAGGAACATAAGCGGCAACAGTCGGACGTTGCCCGCGACGCATTCGAAAGCCGCAAGGCCGAATTGAAACGCGACGGGGAAGCGGGCCGGTGTTTCAGCCCGCTCGAACTCCACGTTCTGTCCAAGCTGGGCAAAATGCCGGTTTCCAATATCGACCAACGTGACCTTCGCGACATCGTTTCGCCCACCCGGCACGACAAGGCCGACACCACGCGGAAGGCGATGAATCGTCTTTCCATCGTCATGCGTCACGCGGCGGCGCTGGGGCTAGAGGTCGATTTAAGAGCGACCTAGAAGGCAAAGGCGCTCTTGGGCATATCTATACGCTCCTCAGGCGGGTGCTCAGACCCCACTCGGTCCATGCAGACATGCGCCGAAATCCGAGACCATCGGCCAGCGCAGGAACTTGCATAGGGCGTTGTATTCGGCCAGTGACCCACTATCGCGTATTGATACTCGATCAGGCCAGCCAAAAGGCTCCCGGCGCGATGATTGGTAATGAAAGGAAACCGTGCAATGGCGCCTCCAAAGCTCGATACCAGTTTCCGGCCTGACGTCGAAGGCCTTCGCGCTCTGGCGGTATTTGCCGTAATCCTTTTTCACTACAGCAACGGTCGAACTGCGGGATTTGTTGGCGTCGATATCTTCTTCGTAATCAGTGGTTTCCTGATAACCCGCATAATCGCACGCGAGATCGTTGCCGGTCAGTTCCATTTCTCAGCCTTCTACGCCCGAAGGGCGCGTCGCATCATACCCGCTCTGGTCGCGGTCGTGCTTTTCACCGTGGCAGGCGGCCTTGTCCTTCTATCGCCCCCGGCTCTTGTCTTACTTGGCAAGCAAGCCATCTCTGCCCTTTTCGGCGTGTCGAACGTCTACTTTTGGCTAACGTCAGGATACTTTTCGCGCGAAGCCCATAGTGAGCCACTACTTCACACTTGGTCACTCGGCGTCGAGGAGCAGTTTTATCTTCTATGGCCGATGGCGCTGCTTTTGCTTCATCGCATCTGGGGCCTGTGGGGAAAGCCCGCGCTCTTGGTCATTGGATTGTTCATTGCTCTGAGCTTTGGCAGCATCCGCATTCTTACCGGAGATTACGAAACCTTCGCGTTTTTCATGCTTCCCACACGGGCTTGGCAATTGGCGACGGGCGGGCTTCTCGTGTTCTTGCCCAGCCTTCACGGTCATAGATGGCCTGGCGTATTGAAGGCTGCCGGGCTTCTCTTCATTCTTGCCGCCATCCTCCTCATAGAACCGGACGCCTCTTATCCGGGCTTTTCGGCGCTACTGCCGACCGTCGGAGCGGCCCTTCTGATCTGGCCTTCGGACCGGAGAACGTATGTCGCGGACCTCCTGAGCATTCGCCCGCTACGTTACTTTGGTAAAATCTCCTACTCCCTTTACCTTTGGCACTGGCCGCCTTTGGTGTTGCTCCTGACATGGAGCCAAAGCGCCAGCTTATCGTTGGTTCAAAGCATTTTTCTGTTTCTGTTCGCGTGGGCAATGGCTCAATTGAGCTGGCGATTTGTCGAACAGCCTTTCCGACGGAAAAGCACCGGAAATTCGAAGGTTCTGGTCACATCGGCAGGGGTGGTGTGTGTGGTGGCCTTAATCCCGCTCGGCTTCGTCCTGTCCGATGGAGCGCCAGCCCGGATTTCAGAGGCCGGAAGAGAGCTGTCCAAGAAACTGGATCGAGAAGAAGCAGACGACCAATCGGTCTTTTGTGACTTTAAGGAGGTGATCGAGAGCGATGCGGAGTGCGCCCGGTTTTCCAAAAACGAAGAACACGTCTTGGTCATGGGCGATAGCCATGCAGATCATCTGGTTTGGGCGATCAAGGATGCGTTCCCGGCAGTCAAAGTAAGCACCCTCATAAGGTCGGGTTGTCGTCCGATTGTTGCGTCCGTCGGGCGCAAGAACTGCGTTGAAATGTATGACGCATTCTTTCGCGACGTGCTTCCCGACCATCGGTTCGATGCAATCGTGCTGTCCGCCAGATGGCGCAATGGTCAATATGAGAACCTTGAGCCGACGGTTGCCGCACTAGGAGCTTACGCGGATCGATTGGTCGTTTTGGGGCAAACCGTTGAATATGACCATCCGCTTCCTGAGCTGCTTTTGGCCAGTTATCTGCCACGGCGGAGTTCCGACATTCAGGACTTCATGTCACGGTGGTCGGAAATCAAGAAAATTGACGAGCACATGGCCCGGAGTCTGTCCGATATTCCTGTGGAGTATTACTCGGTGATCGAAGCTGTATGCCCTGACGACAATTGCACTTTGTTCTCTCCGTCCGGTTACCCGCTTACGTGGGACTACGGCCATTTCAACGCATCCGGCGCAAGGTTGGTGGTCGAACGACTTCAGAGCAAAGGCTTCCATTTGCCGTAAACGCGTCCCGAAAGATTTCTTCGGGTCGAAAGCTGACTTTCCACGATGGATCGTAGTCAAAACTGGCTTATGATTTCGGCAAAACCGGAGGTGAGCGATGGGCGGGTTCGGTAGCGGACGACACTGGCACTGGAACACATAGAACACTGTGACAGACGACCGGGCGCTGGACGGTCGGCGCTGGACGCGTGATGAGCTACCCTTTTCAGCGAAGAGCTACGACCGAGCCGCGCGGAAGTTCGACAAAATCAGAGCGCGGCTGGGCTGGGACTTGGGCCTGGAGGGAGTGCCGCGCGGACGCCCGAAAGGGATTCACCGCAAAACCTACGAACGATTGTCGGCGTGGGTCTGGGAATTGACCGATGAAGCGGTGCTGGGTTTCGCCGATCAATTCGCCTTCGCGTTACTCAAGATGGACCCAAAACCAGGCGACAGCGCGGACTTGTAGGGGGACTGACAGGGGGATTCCAGGAGCGCCAAAGTCAATAACCCGCTTTTTTCAAAAACTTATGAGAAAAAATTGGTGCCCCCAGAGAGACTCGAACTCCCGACCCACTGATTACAAATCAGTTGCTCTACCAGCTGAGCTATAGGGGCGCCTTGCGCGATTTAGACCGAGTGCGGCGCGCAATCAAGTCCGTGCTCTTGCCGATACCTCACGTTTCCTTTGAAAATTTGCCCAGCCTGTGCCCAAATGACCGGATAGCGCAAACAGGCCAGTGTACGGGCTGTTTACAATACTAAAGGCCTATGCTCTGTTTGCGACATGAAGAGAAGATGATGTCGCTTTTGGGACGGGAAGAGACACCCAAACGAACGATTTCACAGGGAGACCCTCATGACTAAGAAAACACTCGGCGTGCTGGGCGCGCTCGGCCTTTCGGTCTGCTTCGGCTCGGCCGCCTTCGCGCAGGAATGCGGAGACGTGTCGATTGCGGAAATGGACTGGGCCTCGGCCGAACTCATGGCCAATGTCGACGCGATCATCCTCGAAGAAGGATATGAACCGCTCCGGGTTTTCCGGAGGCTCCAGATCAAGGAAGGATTGGAGCCATGGAAAAAGACAACAGAGCGAACCGCTATTCACCTGAGACACGAGCAAGGGCCGTGCGGATGGTATTCGACAATCAAGGCAGCTACGACAGCCAGTCGGCGGCGATCAAGGCCATTGCACCGAAAATCGGTTGCGGCCGGGATACGTTGAAGCGTTGGGTTCAGCAGGAAGAAACCGACGCTGGTCACCGGGATGGCGTGACATCTGAGGAGCGGGCCCGGATCAAGGATCTGGAACGCGAGGTTCGGGAGCTTCGGCAGGCCAACGAAATCCTTAAGAAGGCCAGCGCGTATTTTGCCCAGGCGGAGCTCGACCGCCCACTGAAACGATGATCGGTTTCATCGAAGATCATCGGGCCGAGTATGGGGTCGAGCCGATCTGCCGTGTTCTGCCGATCGCCCCCTCGACCTTCTACGAGCATCTGGCCATTGCCCGAAACCCGGATCGGGCGTCGGATCGCGCCAAGCGGGATGCCGCCTTACGGCAAGAGGTGCAACGCGTCTGGGATCAGAACTTCAAGGTCTACGGGGTGCGCAAGGTCTGGCTTCAGATGCGCCGAGAAGGCTTCGACGTGGCCCGCTGCACGGTAGAACGGCTGATGCGGCAGCTTGGCATACAGGGCGTTGTTCGCGGCAAGGCCCAGAAAACGACGCGACCGGACAAGGCGTTGCCATGCCCGCGCGACAAGGTGAACCGACAGTTCCGGGCACCGGCGCCGAACACACTCTGGGTCAGTGACTTCACTTACGTCTCGACCTGGCAAGGCTTCGTCTATGTGGCCTTCGTGATCGACACCTTCGCCAATCGGATCGTCGGCTGGCGGGCGTCAAGGTCCCCGCAAACCCAGTTCGTGCTGGATGCACTGGAGCAGGCGCTTTACGAGCGGCGTCCAAGCGGCGATCTGATCCATCACAGTGACCGCGGTAGCCAGTATGTGTCGATCCGCTATACCGAGCGCTTGGCTGAAGCCGGGATCGAACCCTCGGTCGGCAGTGTGGGTGACAGCTATGACAACGCCCTGGCCGAGACGATCATTGGGCTGTTCAAGGCGGAAGTCATTCACCGGTTGGGACCGTGGAAAAGCGCTGATGCCGTCGAATGGGAAACCCTGAAATGGGTCGATTGGTTCAACAACCGACGCCTGCTGCAACCCATCGGAAACATCCCGCCAGCAGAGGCCGAGGAGAAGTTCTATGAACAGCAAAACGAGTTCGATAACGTCGCGTGAGACGGAGTAATCAGCCTCCGGGAAACCCGGGGCGGTTCAATATGGCTGCGACGTCTCGCTCATCCCGGGCGCGACCACCACGACCTTCGCCTCGATGAGCGAAAAGGCCGAGCCCGACGTGGCACCGGAACTCTGGATCAACGCCGTGCGCGATCCGCTGTCGGCCGCCAAGGAAGAAGGCTCGCTCGTCGCGCTGAACGACGGCCCGATCACCGGCCTTGGCGAAGGCTGGTGGGTGACGCCCGCATTCGCCGAAGAGCACCCGGAACTCGACACGGTCGAGAAACTGCTCGAACGCCCCGACCTCTTCCCCTACGCGGAAGACGAAAGCAAAGGCGCCTTCGTGGGTTGCCCGGCGGGCTGGGGCTGTCAGCTCGTGAACGCGAACCTCTTCCGCGCCTTCGACATGGAAGAAAAAGGCTGGGTGCTGGTCGATCCGGGTTCGGCTGCGGGCCTCGACGGGTCGATGGCGAAAGCCGCCGACCGGGGCGAGCCGTGGTTCGGATACTACTGGTCGCCCACCTCGATGATCGGCAAGTACAACATGGTCATGCTGCCGTTCGAGGCCGAGTTCGCCGGTCGCGAAAACTGGGACGGCTGCATCGCGCTGGCCGAGCAGGATTGTCAGGACCCGCAGCCGACCGCATGGACGGTGTCCGAGGTCGAGACGGTCGTGACCGACGACTTCATGGAAAAGGGCGGCGTCGCGGCCGACTACTTCAAAGCCCGCGTGTTCCCGGGTGACGTGATGAACGCCATGCTCGTGTTCATGAACGAAAATCAGGCGACCGGCGAAGACGCCGCGTTCGAATTCCTGATGACCCACGAAGACATCTGGACCCAGTGGGTCGGCGAAGACGTGGCCGCCAAGGTCAAGGACGCGCTTTGATCGCGACGTGACAGGAAAAGGGCCCGCGCCGGACGCGGGCCCTTTTTCAATTCAAGAACAATGACCTCAGAAGGGGAACAGGGATGGAATTTCTGACAGAATTCCCGTCGCTCGGGCGGGCCGACCTGTCGGCCATGCGCCGGTGGATCGACGGCAACTTCCGCGAATTCACGCGCGCCACGGGTGAGGCACTCGAAGCGTTCTTCAATCCGCTTCTGAAATTCCTCGTCTGGTTCGAGGATCTGCTTCAGGCGACGCCATGGCCCATCATCCTGCTCGTCATCGGCGGGCTGGCCTGGCTTGGCGCACGGGACTGGAAGATCACGATCGGCTCGGTCGTCGCCTTCGTTCTGATCGGTGTCTTCGGGATGTGGGAGGATACGATGTCCACCCTCGCGATCATCTCGGTCGCCACGATCCTGTGCATCGCCATCGGTATTCCCATCGGTATCCTGATGTCGCGCTCGGACCGGATGCAGTCGATCATCACACCGATCCTCGACGTGATGCAGACCATCCCCTCCTTCGTCTATCTCATCCCGGTCGTCATGCTTCTGGGCATCGGCAAGGTGCCGGGCCTCATCGCCGTGTGCATCTACGCGATCCCGCCGATCGTGCGCCTGACGAACCTCGGCATCCGCCTGGTCGATGCCGACGTGATGGAAGCCGCCGATGCTTTCGGCGCCTCGCCCCGGCAGAAACTGTTCGGCGTTCAGGTGCCGCTGGCGCTGCCCAACATCTTCGCCGGCGTGAACCAGACCATCATGATGGCGCTGTCGATGGTCGTCATCGCCTCGATGATCGGGGTGCAGGGGCTCGGCGTCCCGGTGCTGCGCGCCATTTCGAACCAGTATCTCGCGCTCGGCCTCATGAACGGTCTCGCCATCGTGGCGCTGGCGATCATCTTCGACCGGGTCTCGCAGACCTACGGCAAACGGCTTCAGGCCTATCGGACGGGACGCGGCAATGACTGAGGAAAACATCAAGGTTCAGATCCGGAACCTCTACAAGATCTTCGGCAACAACCCGAAAAAGGTGCTGCCGCTGGTCAAGGACGGCATGGGCAAGCCCGAGCTTCTGGACAAGCACAATCACGTGCTGGGCATTCAGGACGTGTCGCTCGACATCCCGGAGAAGCGCATTCAGGTCATCATGGGCCTGTCGGGGTCCGGCAAGTCGACCCTGATCCGTCACGTCAACCGCCTGATCGAACCGACGGCGGGCGAAATCCTCGTCGACGGCGAGGACGTGATGAAGATGTCCGACGACCAGCTTCGCGACCTCAGACGGTTCAAGATGTCGATGGTGTTCCAGAAATTCGGCCTCCTACCCCACCGGCTGGTCGAAGAGAACGTGCAATACGGCCTGACCATTCAGGGCGTGGACGAGAGCGAGGCGAAGAAACGCGCCCAGCACTGGATCGACCGCGTGGGCCTGTCGGGTTACGAACGCCACTATCCGGGCCAGCTGTCGGGCGGGATGCAGCAGCGCGTGGGTCTCGCCCGCGCGCTGGCCACCGATGCGGAAATCCTCCTGATGGACGAAGCCTTCTCGGCCCTCGACCCGCTCATCCGCTTCGACATGCAGTCGATCCTGCTCGAGCTTCAGGACGAGCTTCACAAGACCATCATCTTCATCACCCACGATCTCGACGAGGCGCTGCGCCTCGGCGAAAACATCGCCATCCTGCGCGACGGCGCGCTCATTCAGGAGGGCGACGCGCAGGAGATCGTGCTGAAGCCGGCGGACGACTACATCGCGGACTTCACCAAGGACATCAACCGCGCCAAGGTGATCCGCCTCTACGGTCTCGCCACGGCCGCCCCGAACGGGTTCGACGGGCCGACCGTCGACGGCGACATGGTGCTGGACGAAGCGATGCCGGTCATCAACGAAGCCCCGGACCGCACCGTCGGCGTCACCGACGAGACCGGCAAGCTGATCGGCACCGTCGATCTGTCGACGGCGATCCGCGCGCTCCACGCCTGACCCGCGTCCTTCTTCGTTTCAAGAAACCTCGGAGGGGGGCCGGACTTGCCCCGGCAAGGCCGGCTGGGGGAGGCTGGCCTCCCCCACCGCGTCGACCCGGCCTTGCCGGGGCGGCGCAAAAGCTGCGCGGGCGCAAGCCCGCACCGCCCGGTCGCTCAGGCCGGGAGCGACGCGCGATCCTCTTCGCCCGCGTTGCGGCTCGCCTCCAACCCCGTGGCGACGACGCAGAGCGAGGCGATGGGCGCGCCCCGGTCCAGACGGACGACGCAATCCTTGACGGTCACATGGGCGAAACCGGCATCGGCAAGCAGGCGGGCGATGTAGTCGGGACCATGGGCGAAGCGGCGGCTTTCGCGCAGGACGACGCCCTTGTCGGCCTTCTCGACGGTGAACGCCAGCCGCCCGCCCGGTGCCAGCATCCCCGCACACCAGCCGACCACCCGTTCGAGCGCGCCGAGATAGGCAAAGACATCGGCGGCCACGATCAGCTCGAACGGCGCACCGCCAAGGTCCAAGGCGCCGATGTCGCGCTTTTCGAGCCGGTCGTAAATGCCCTTGGCCTCCGCCTCGGCCAGCATCCGGGCCGACAGGTCGCAGCCCTCGAGCCAACCGCTGATCCCCCGAAGTCGCTCGCCCATAAGCCCGGTCCCGCAGCCCAAGTCGAGCGCCCGTTCGACCCGGTCCGGACCCGCGACGGAAAGCGCCGACATGATCTCGTCCGGCCCGCGATAGTCCAGCTTTTCGACCAGCGACGTCTCGAAACGCGGCGCATATTGGTCGAACAGCAGTTCCACGAAGGCTGGCGGCATGGTGTCGACCAGCGGAACCGCGCGCGCCAGATCGCGTTTCAGGCCCGCCCCGAACGGGTCGGTCGGATCGAGCGTCATGGCCCGGCCCCATGCCGTCACGGCGGCGTCGCCGTCTCCGACAAGGTCGTGAAATTCGCCCAGCCGGAACCAGCCCGCCGCCCATCCCGGCGCGATCTCAAGGGCGCCGGACAGCACGTCGATCGCCGCGTCCATATCGCCCAGATGGGCCATCGTCTCGGCATAGCTCGCGCGCCGGTCGGCGGCGGGGTCGCCCGAGGGAAACAGCATTCCTGCCATCGGTTTTCGTCCAAGGGGCCCGCTCATCTGCCGGTCGGCCACGCGGCGGGCGTCACGCTGCGCTCGCTGGCGCATCGGACGCGCAGATAGGGCCGCCCCGCCGTGCTGTCAATCCGCGATCAGCGGTTCGCGCGTGCCATGAAACCGACTGCCACGAGCCCCACGAGAATGACGAGGATCGCCGCGGGCGCCGCCTGCCCGATCTGTTCCAGCGAGGCCTTTTCATAGACCCGCGTAGCGAGCGTGTTGTAGTTGAACGGACGCAGAAGAAGCGTCGCCGGCAACTCCTTCACGCAGTCCACGAAGACGAGCAGAAGCGCGGTCCCAACCGAGCCGCGCATCAGGGGCACATAGACCTCGCGCAGTGCCCCGCCCGCCGACCGGCCCAGCGAGCGTGCGGCCATCGGCAGCGATGGCGACACCCGCCCCATCGCGGCATCCGCCGCATTCTGGGCGATGGCGAAGAACCGGACACAGTAGGCGAAGACCATGGCAAAGGCCGTGCCGGTCAAAAGCAGGCCCGGATCGAACCCGGTCAGGCCATAGACCGCGTCGGCGACCGTGTTGTCGAGCGCGGCCAGAGGGATGAGGATACCGACCGCCAGAACCGCGCCCGGCGCGGCGTAGCCGATTGTCGAGACTGGCATGACCATGCGCGGCAGCTTCGACCCGGTCAGGCGAACGCCATAGACCAGAAACAGCGCAAGCGTGACCGTCACCACAGCCGCGCTGCCGCCGACCGCCACCGTATGCCCAAGGGCGCGGAACAGCCCGGCGGACAGCCATTCCTCGGCATTGTGCGCCGCGTGCCACAAGAGCACGCCGACAGGCAGGATGAAGCCGACCGCGAAGGGGACGAGGCAGAACAGGGTGGCAAGCCACCCCTGCCAGCCGGTCAAGGCGACCGGATCGACGGGGCGTTGCTGGCGTTCGAGACGGTAGAACCGGCTTTTCGACCGGCTGACCTTTTCGATGGCGACCAGCACGAGGACGAGACCCAGAATGACCATGGCGATCTGGGCGGCCCCGCCCGCGTTCCCCATCTCCAGCCAGGTGGTGAAGATGCCCGTGGTCAGGGTCTGCACCGCAAAGAAATCGACGGTGCCGAAATCCGAGACCGTCTCCATCATCACGATGGCGGACCCGGCGGCAATCGCGGGGCGCACCAGCGGAAGCCCGACGCGCCAGAAGCGCCCGAAGGGGCCAGACCCCAGCGCCCGCGCCACCTCGTACACCCCGCCCGATTGCTCGCGCAGCCCGGTTCGGGTCAGAAGGTAGACATAGGGCGACAGGGCGGCGGTCAGCACGATGATCGCCGCGCCGATCGAGCGGATTTCGGGGAACCAATAGGCCTGCGCGTTCTCCCACCCGAACAGTCCGCGCAACGCGGTCTGCACCGGGCCGGAGTATTCGAGGAAATCGACAAGCGCATAGGCCCCGACATAGGCGGGGATCGCCAGAGGGAAGAGCAGCAGCCACTCCAGCCAACGGCTCCCCGGAAACCGGTACATGACGATCAGCCACGCGGCCCCGGTGCCCACCGCGGCGGACAGGAACGCGACCGACAGGGCGAGGATCACGGTGTTGGTGAAGTAGCGTGGAAGCGTCGTCGAGATGAGATGCGGCCAGACGTTCTCGGCCGGGTTGAACGCCATCCAGACCACCGCAAGGATCGGGCCGACGACAAGCAGCCCGATCAGCACGGCCCCCACCGACCACCGGCTGGGCATTCGCAGGCCTTTCGGGCGCGTCAGAACTTGACCATTTCGCTCAACCATCGCCCGGTCCGCATATCCCATTTCCGGTTTAACTGTCCAGAATTCCCGCTATAAATTGGCCCACTACCGAAAGGACGGCCCGAACCACTCATGCAGATTGCATTCCACATCGGTGCCCATTGCACTGACGAAGATCAACTCGTCAAATCGCTGGTCAAGAACAACCAGATCTTCACCGAACAGGGCGTGGCCGTTCCCGGTCCGTCACGCTACCGCAAGCTTTTGGCCGATGTGGCGGTCAAGCTCGCCGGCAAGCCCGCGTCGCTCGAAACGCAGGACATGGTGCTCGAGCAGATCCTCGACGGCACGGACCCGGATCGGCTGGTGTTTTCCTTCGACAATTTCATCAGCGGCCCGCGCCGCGCGCTCGAGGACGGAATGCTCTATCCGGCGGCGGCCGAAAAGGCGCGGGTGCTCCACAACCTTTTTCCCGACCACAGGGTCGAGTTCTTCCTTGCCGTGCGCGACCCCGCGACCTTCGTTCCGGCCTTTCTGACGAAATACACCGACATCGACCGGGGCGAGGTCATGTCGAAGCTGAACCCGATGGGCATGGTCTGGTCCGACATCATCAAGGACATCCGCGAAGAGAACCCGGATTGTCAGATCACCGTCTGGTGCAACGAGGATACGCCCCTGATCTGGCCCGAGGTCATGCACGAAATCACCGCCATCGACATGCGCGTGCTGTTCAAGGGGGGATTGGACATCATCGCGCAGATCATGGAGCGCGAAGGGGTCAAGCGCCTGCGCGCCTACATGGCCGAGAACCAGCCGACCAACGAGATTCAGCGCCGCCGGGTGCTCGCCGCCTTTCTCGACAAATACGCGATCGAAGACGCGGTCGAGCAAGAGATCAATCTGCCGGGTTGGACCGCGGAACTGGTGGAGGAGCTTTCGGCTTCCTACGAAGACGACATGCTGGAAATCGCGCGGATTCCCGGCGTGAATTTCATCACCGCCTGATCGGTCGCCCGGCGCATCGCGCCGACCGACCGGATCGCGGATCAGCTCATGCCCAGCGCCTGCTTGTACATGTCGAGAACCGCCTCTTCCTCGGCGATGTCGTCGGGCTCGCGCTTGCGCAGCGCGATCACCTTGCGCATGACCTTGGTGTCGTAGCCACGGGCCTTGGCCTCAGCCATCACCTCTTTCTGCTGGTCGGCGATGTCCTTTTTCTCCATTTCCAGACGCTCGAACCGCTCGATGAACTGACGCAACTCGTCCGCCGTCACGCGGTAGCTGCTCGGGGTGCCTTCGGTCTCGTCCATCACGTCCATCATGCTGTCCTCGCTCGGTCTGGTGGACCCTCTTGCTAGTCGCAACGCCACCGCCCATCAAGACCCCTTCTCGCTTGCGGCAGCGCCTTGCCCACGCTAGAGGCAGCACATGGAACTTCTCATTATCATCGGGGCGGTCATCTCCGCCGTGGGCCTTGTCGGCCTGATCCTCAGCGCCCTGCGCGTGCTCAAGGCGAAACGCTCCGGGCAGGAAGACGAGGCGCTGCGCGAAACCGTGCGCCGCGCGATGATCCTGAACTTCGGCTCGCTGATGCTGTCGGCCTTCGGGCTGATCCTCGTCGTGGTCGGCGTCATCCTCGCCTGAACCGGCCTCAGGCCTTTCCGATCGTCTCGAACCGGCGCCCGTGCTTCACAAGCTCGTCCCACAGCGGGACCGGCGCCCAGAACGGGTTCTCGGACGCCCAGTCCGACAAGTCCTTGCGCACCTCGAGCGGCGTGGCGAGGTCGGCGGCCAGCATCGGGCCACCCTTTTCGCGGGGAAACCCCAGCCCCAGCAGCATCACCGCGTCGATATCCGAGGGCCGGTCCACGACCCGCGCCGCGACGAGCCGCGCCCCTTCGTTCGCCATCGCGAAAAGGCAGCGGCGTCGAATGTCCTCTTTCTCGAACACCTGTGGCCTGATCCCGCGATAATCGCGCAATGCCCGGATCATGTTGGTCACGTCAGTCGAGGGTCGCCCCACCCCGTCCTCGCCCCGGTAGTCGTAAAACCCCTGTCCGGTGCGCTGGCCATACCAGGCCTGTTCGATCATCCGCGCGGGAAGTTCCGACGGGCAGGCATCGAGGTTCAGGCCCCAGACCGCTTCGATCCCGGCGACGTCCTGTGCCTGAAACGGGCCAAGCGGCATCCCGTAGCCGCGCATGGCAAGATCGACCTCGGCGGGCAAGGCGCCCTGTTCGACCACCATAGCCGCCGCCGCATAATAGGCCTGACGCATCCGGTTGTAGACCAGCCCCTGCCGCGCGCCCGTCAGCACCGGCCCCTTGCCCATCGCGCGGGCCAGCCGGATCAGGGTCATCAGCGCCTCGGGCCGGGTGCCCCGCGCCGGTGCGATTTCGACAAGCCGGTTGGCATCGGCGGGCGCGATGAAATGCATCGCGGCGAACCGATCCGGGCGCCCTGACGCGCCTGCGAGGGTTTCGATATCGCATTCCGCGGTCGAACTGGCGAAGATCGTATGGCTCGCGGCGATCTGCGACAGTTGGCCCAGCGCCTGCGTCTTTCGCACGCTGTCCTCGGCCAATGCCTCGATAATCACGTCCATGTCGTCGAGGGCGCCGTAGTCGTCCGCCGTGTTCAACCGCCTGAGCCGGTCGTCGCGGTCCCGGCCACTGAGCGTTCCCGCCTCGACCGCATCGCCGAAGGCGCGTTCGATCCGGCCCCGGACCCGCGTGATCGCGGTGTCGTCCTCCAGCGCGACGGTCACCGGCACCCCGGCCTTGAGGGCGGCCATCGCCACGTCGCGGGCCAGCGCTCCTGCGCCCACCACCCCCACGGACGACACCCGTTGCGCCGCCACCCCGGCCAGTGACGGAAACCGCCCGGCCCGGCGTTCGGCGAGGAAAGCGTGGCGCAGACCCCGTGCCGCATCGGAATTCACGAGGTCGTCATAGGCCGCGTGTTCCATCTCCAGCCCGGCGTCGAACGGGACAAGAAGCGCGGCCTCGACCAGTTCAACGGCCCTGATCCCGGCCTCGCCCGCACCGCCCTGCATCGCGGACCGCCGGGAGGCGACGGCTTCGAGATAGGGTCTGGCCTGCCCGAACCCTTCGGTGCGGTCGCGGGTCGGGCGCGGTGGGACGCCGCTTTCGGCGAAGTTGCGGGCCGACCCGAAGGCGGCCTTGTCGAGGTTTTTCTGGACGATCTTGTCGACGAGCCCGGCGGCAAGAGCACGGTTCGCGTCGATGGGCTTGCCGGTGGTCAGAAGGTCGAGCGCCACCCGCGCCCCGACCAGCCGGGGTAAACGCTGGGTGCCACCGGCATTGGGGACGAGCCCCAGCGACACCTCGGGAAATCCGAACCGCGCGTCGTGGAGCGCCATGCGGTAATGACAGGCCAGCGCCAGTTCCAGCCCACCGCCAAGTGCCGTGCCGTGGATCGCCGCGACCACGGGCTTCGTGCAGTCCTCGATCCTGCGACACAGGTCGGCCAGCGTCGGCTCCCCGGCCGCGACCGAGAACTCGCGCACATCGGCGCCAGCGGGGAAGGTGCGCCCTTCGGCCTGGATCAGAATGGCGGAAACGTCGGGGTCAGCTTCGGCGCGTTCGAGGCTTTCGAACAGGGCCGCGCGCACCGGCTGGACGAGCGCGTTGACCGGGGGATTGGCGACAGTGAGAACCGCGACGCCTTCGCGTCGTTCCCACCTGACCTTCTCTGCCCCTGACGGTCCCGCGTCCATGCGGCGCTACCGCTCCGATTTGCCTAATTGTTACAGCAAACTAGGCCGCAGGCGGTTCCAATGCAAATTTTTCGTAATCCGAAGCCCGCCGTCAGACCGGCATGTTCTCGAACAGGTCCTCGTCATCGTCCTGCCGCAGCCAATCGGCATAGACCCGAAGCTGTGCCGGAAGCTCAAGCCCGTATTCGGCATGCATCGCGATGGTCTGGCGCAGGCGGTCCTCCCACATACGCCAGTTCACCGGGTCCGCCGCGATGTCGTCCATCAGCGTGCGGGCCGTGTTCATCAATTCGTCCTTCATAGTATCCTCCCGGTTCCTTCCTCTGAACCAAGCAGCAAAATAGTTGCGTCAGCCTGTCTTGGACGCGCAGGTCGCGCAGAGCGGCGCCTGTGGCACGAGGTCGAGACGCGCTTCGGCGATTTCGGCCCCGCATTGCACGCAATAACCGTATTCGCCTTCGTCCATACGGGTCAGTGCGGCCTTGATCTGGGCAATCTCGGCCTGACCGGATTGCCCCATCTGCTCGAGCACCTCGTCCTCTTCCCGTTCCGTCGCCAGGTCTTCCCAGTCCTTCGACTGGTGGCTGTCGAGTTCATCATCGATCTCGTGCAGGCGCGTGTCGAGTTCCGCGAGGCGGGCTTCGAGTATTGGGCGGTATTTCGCGACGTCGGGCATGGTGTCTCCCCTATAAACAGGAGCATCAATAGCCCAAGTTTGTCCCGCCGCCTTGATCTTGGTCAAGACGGGATTGCCAGACGGTCAGGAAAGGTCGAGCGGGTTGTCGGAATTGGACAAGTCGGGCAGATCGGGCAGGACCGCAAGGTCCGGCAAATCGGGCAAGTCCGGCAGATCAGGCAGATCCAGCAGATCGCCAGTGTCACCGAGCGCGCTAAGATCCGCGACATCCCCCAGATCCGGCACATCGCCACTATCCGGCAGGTCCGGCATGGGGTCGACGGGCGGCAGGGCGGCGGGTTTTGCAGGGCGCGCGGGCGCGTCCATCTGCGGTTCCGTCTCGGCGACTGCGCCGATGCGGATCGCGCGATGGCCGCCCGACATGCCCAGCCGCCCGTGTTTCACGGTGCGACCGTCGATATCCTCGATCGCGACTTGCCCCAGCGCCTCGCGCGGGATGGGGATGACGCTGCCCACGGAAAGCCCCGCCACCTCGGCCAGCGGCATCTGCAAACGGTGAAGCGTGCCGCGCAGCAGCACTTCCGCCTCACCGACCACTTCGGCCAGAGCCTGCGTGAACCCCGCCGGGTCGGCGTTCGTCGCCGCAGTTGCACCGGACGGGGCCGCATTGAACGGCAGGATCACATCGAGCGTGCCCTGCTTCGCCCCGCGCCCGAGATCGAGCGAGACGTGGAACCGCCGGTAGGGCACGTCGTCCAGCGTCATCGGTATGGACCGCGCTTCGGACAGGGCGAGCGCGTAGCGAAACCCGCCCAGCGCCGGCGCGATGTCGATATCCGCCTCTGCCGTCCGGTCTTCGAGCAGTTCCAGCACGCGGTCGATGAAATCCGCGCACATGATGGCGTCCGTCCGGGTCGGCGGTCGTGCGGTCGCGGGACGCGGAACGACCCGGCCCGTGGTCTGTATCTCGATCAATGCCGCAAGCGTGTCCGGATCGACGAGGATCAGGCCATAGCGGCCCTCGGGCCCTTCGATCAGCGTCATGAGCGCGTGTTCCCCGATCCCCTCGACGATCGGGGCAAGGGTCGTGCGCGTCTCCTCGGGCTGGCCCGCGACGATGGACAGGCCCGCCACATCCTCGCCCGCCTGCATGATGGCCGTGCGCAGAATACGCGCCGCCGTGGGCGCGCCGATCTCGGGCGGCGGTCGTCCCGCCCCCGCCTTGCGCTGCATCGCGCTGGGGCGTTCGTCTGTGTTCATATCCTGTGCCACGGGCAAAGGTGTCCGTCCCCGACACTCGCAGCACAAGGTTGACAAAGGGTGAAGGTTAACGCGGCAGGGTCACGCGAAAGGCAGCACCGCCCTGCCCCGGCAGGTATGTGACCGATCCGCCGAGCTTCGACATGATCTCACGACAGATCGCAAGGCCCAGACCGGCCCCGCCTGCCTTTTGCTGATCCGACAGGCGCGAGAATTTCTCGAAGATCATGGATTGGCTCTCGGCGGGAATACCGGTTCCATTGTCGATGAAATCCACCTCGACCCGCTTGGCGTTCTGCGCGACCGATATGGTCAGGCGCGGGTTGGCCGCATCGCAGTATTTGCGCGCATTCGCGATCAGATTGATGAAGACCTGACTCAGCCGGTCCGTGTCCGTCTCGATCGTCACATCCTCGCGCGCCGGGGTCCGCCGGATGTCGAGCGTGCGGCCATCCCGCCCGGTCGCGCCCGCGGAAACCGCCCGGTCCAGCACGGCCTGCAGGTTGCCCGGTTGCATGTTCAGCGTCACTTGCCCGGCCTCAAGCACCGACAGGTCCAGAAGATCGTCCAACAGCCGTGTCAGGCGGATCGCCTCGTCCTGAATGATGCCGGAATATTTTCGGGTATCCGCATCCTCCATCCCGCCTTCCTTCAGTATCTCAGAAAAAGCCCGGATCGAGGTCATGGGCGTGCGCAGTTCGTGGCTGATCTGGCTCAGAAACGCGTCCTTCTGGATCGACAGGGCCGTCAGCTTCTCGTTCGCTTCTTGCAACTGGCGAGCGGTGCGGACCAGTTCTTCCGACTTGGCTTCGAGCTGCGAGGAATATTCCAGAATCTGCTGCGTCTCATCGGCCACGGCCATCAGGTCGTCGACCGAGACCGAGGCACCGCCGACGATCTGCCCGACCATCGCATGTGCCGTGGCGGCCCCGACCGAGCCAGACAGTTCCCGTTCGAGGATGCGCAGGAAATCGGGTGTGGTATCGGGCAGATAGCCTTCCTTGCCCTGCCGCGCGCTTTCGGCATGGAACAGGTTCTGCGCCTCGCTCGCGCCCATGATCCGTTGCGCCATGACCAGAAGATCCTCGGCCTCGGCATTGCCGCGCGACCAGCCCTGAGCCGTGCGGCTGTGTTCGAACACATTGACGAACTGGGCGCCTTGAAGCCGCTCCATCGGGCGCGGAAACGACACCAGCGACCCGGCGATGAACGCGCCGGTGTTGAGCGCCATCGACCAGAAGATCGCATGGACGACCGGGTCCATCCCCTCGATGCCGAAGAACGCCTGCGGGCGCAGCCAGTCGATGCCCCAAGGCCCCTCGGCCATGAAGCGCGCGGTCATCACGCCCTCGCCGAAGGACGGCAGGAAAAGCGCGTAGGCCCAGATCGTGAAGCCGAGGATCAGGCCGACGGCGGCGCCCACACGGGTCGCCCCGCGCCAGAACAGCCCGCCGATCAGCGACGGAAGCACCTGCGCCACGCCCGCGAACGAGATCAGGCCGATGGCCGCAAGCGCCTCGCCCCCGCCCGACAGATGGTAATAGAACCAGCCAAGGCCGAGAACGGCGGCGATGGACAGACGGCGCGACACCAGCACGACATGGCGCACATCCCCCGACATCGCCGCCCCGCCCATGCGGGCCGACAGCCAGATCGGCATGACGATGTGGTTCGACACCATGGTGGACAGCGCGATGGCCGCCACGATGACCATGGAGGTCGCGGACGAAAACCCGCCGAGGAAGGTGAGCATCGCCAGCCCGCCCTGATCGAAATGCAGGGGCACCGTCAGAACGAAAAGGTCCGGGTTCGCGCCGGCCGGCAGGACGCTCAGACCCACGACCGCGATCGGAACCACGAACAGGCTCATCAGGAACATATACAGCGGAAACGCCCAGCTTGCGGTGGCGAGCTGCTTTTCGTCCACGTTCTCGACGACCAGAACCTGAAACATGCGCGGCAGGGTCAAGAACGCGGCGGCGGACAGGAAGATCATCGTGGCCCAGCGCGGCCCGTCCAGTTCCCACGTGGCGATGGGTGAGGCGTGGATCGTCTCGGCGATCGCGCCGGGGCCGCCGGTCACGCCCCAGACCACGAAGATGCCGACCGCCAGCAGGGCCACTAGCTTCACGACCGCCTCGACCGCGATGGCGGTGACCACGCCGTGATGCCGCTCGTTCGCGTCGAGGTTCCGGGTGCCGAAAAGCACGGTAAAGGCGGCAAGGCCGACGGCGACCCAAAGCGCGGTGGCCTCGGGATCCGCCGCCGCATCCCCGCCTTGCTGGGCGAAGACCGAATAGGACAGGACCACCGACTGAAGCTGAAGCGCGATATAGGGCGTCGTGCCGATCACGGCGAGCAGCGTGACGATCACGCCCAGAAGGTTCGACTTGCCGTAGCGCGAGGATATGAGGTCCGCGACCGAGGTGATGCGTTGCGCGCGCCCGATGCGGACCAGCTTGCGCAGCACCCACCACCAGCCGACCATGACGATGGTGGGGCCGAGATAGATGGTCACGAACTCCAGCCCCGACCGTGCGGCGTAGCCGACCGCACCATAGAACGTCCAGGCCGTGCAATAGATCGACAGCGACAGGGTGTAGATGATCGGCGCGCGCAGCCAGCCGCCGCGCCCGGTCCGGGCCTGCCGGTCGCCCCAGAACGCGACGAGGAACAGGAAACCGACATAGGCCAGACTGACGGCGATCAGCAGGTTGAAGCCGACCATGCTCAGTCCTCGTCCTCGACCGATCCCGGCTCGAGCGGGTCCGAGGCGACGCCACCGGGCGAGCGCGCCACCGCACGCACCAGCAAGGACGCCCCGATGATAAGCACCAGCCACGCGGCGAACAGATACATCCCGGCATAGGCCGTCGACCGCTCGGACGTGCCGGAGCCAAGAAGCGGCACGAGGAACAGAAGCAGCCCGAGCACCGGAAGCACGCGAAGCGCGTCGATCAGGCGGCGACGGCGGTAGGTGTCACGGGCAAGGAAGGTTGTGGGGCGTCGCGTCATCCGCGCCTCACGCCCCGCCGGTCATCTCGCGCAGGACGGTCAGGACCTCGGCGTTGGAGAACGGCTTGGTCATGAACCGCGTCGCGCCGAGTTTGTCGGCCAATTCCCGGTCCTTCTTCTGGCCGCGAGCGGTCAGCATCAGCACGGGCAGCGTGCCCATCTCGGGGTCGGCCCGCAGATCCTGCAAAATCTCGTATCCGGAGCGGCCCGGCAGCATCACGTCGAGCACCAGCGCATCCGGCGTGTGCCGTCGCACCGCATCCATCGCCGTCTCGCCGTTGGCATGGGTCGAGACGGACCAGCCATCACGGCTGAGGATGAATGAGATCGCTTCGATGATGTTCGGCTCGTCCTCGATCAGCAGAACTTGTTTCGCCATAAACTCCCCCGATGGGCCCTCCCCCTGAGCCCGCGTTTCTCGTTTATCGCCTCAGGGTGGTGCAAAGTCAAAGCAGAACAGGGGCTTGGGCCGGTGGCGACCGCATGGTGCCGCCCGAACCCGTGCGCACGAGCGGCGGGGACAGCCGAGACCGGCTAGCTCTGCTTGCCCAGGATCGACGGTTCGCGCCGCGCCGAACAGGTCTCGCGCGGGCAGATCCGGCAGGACGCGCCGACCCTGAGCACCGGGCCGGAGGTATGCTCGACGGGTTCGATGAGCATCGTCGCCTCGTGAATGGGCGGCGCGTCGAAGGTCGCCGCCGGGCGGGGAACCGAGAGGGCGCGACACAGAAACAGCTTCGGGTCGGTGCCCGGCATCTCGACCACCCGCGCGATGGGCTGCGCCGGGCGGGCCAGCGCCTGATAGAGCGGCCACAGGGGACAGGCCGCACCGAAACGCGGCAGCGGAAAACCCTCCAGCGGCTTGCGCAGCGTGACCGTTCCCGATCCATCGCAGACCACGAGGCCCCGCCCCGGTTCGTCATCGGCCGTCGGCAGGCTGGCCATGCGCCGCAGCACCGCGTCCAGCCCCACCCCGAAGCCGTCCGCGACCCGCGCCGGGTCTTCGCCCGTATTGGCGAGCGAAGTTCGAAACGCGCTCAACGGCATGGCGCGGGCATCGGCCAGATAGCGCACCAGCATCCGGTGGGCGAGGTCGCGCGCGCCCTTGTCCCTGAGCGGCCCGGCCTTTTCGAGCATGAGCCCGATCTCGCCCTCGCCCACGGCGGGCTTTTCAAGCTCGGGGAAATGATAGCCCGCCTCGCCCACATAGGCGGCAAGGTCGTCGACCGCCGAGACCTGCATCTCGCGGGTATCCGCACCCGCCTCAAGATAGGTCACCAGCCCTTCGGCCGACGATGACAGGCGCTGCGCCTCTTCGCGCATATTGCGCAGGAACCGCGACTGCCAGTCCGGGTCGATGTCCTCGGTCTCGGCGAGGATCGCGGCGGTCGACCGGATCGCGGTCACCGTGGACAGCACTTCGTGGAGCGAGGCCGCAAGGTGCGGATCGTGGGTCAGCCGGTCCGACAGCGTCTCGACCACCCGTTCGAGATCCTCGATCCGGCGCGCCTGCGTCGCGACGAGCGCCGACCAGCCCGAGAACCGGCCCGCGAACTCCTCGACCCGGTCGAGTTCGGGGGTGACGTTCTCGAACCGGGCGGCGGCATCGCGCAGGGCGTTGACCAGCGCCTGCCCCGCGCCTTCGGACAGTTGCGCGGGCTCGGTGTTCAGCTCGCGCGCGAGATCGACCAATAACTTGCCGCCGATTCTGCGGCGATTGTGTTCGATCAGATTGAGGTATGCGGGCGACACCCCCACGGCGCGGGCCAAGTCGGCCTGACGCGTGCCCAGCGCCAGCCGACGCTCGCGGATCCGGCTTCCGGTCAGGCGGGACTGAGGCATGAAATTTTCCTTGGTTTTCCGATGCTTTCTGCACCTGCGCGAAAATTTGTTTACAGGTATACCATTGTATCAGTTCATTTGTTTACAAAAAAATTGTTACATCTGAAGCATTTGTTGCGGAATTTTCTGACCCAACGTCATAATGCCCACAGCCTGTAAAAAGGCACACGGCATGTGCGGGGAGGCCATGTCGTCATTTCCAAACGGGAGGATATTCATGTCCAAATCGAACTTCACCCGTCGTGGGCTTCTCAAGACGGGTGCCGTGACCGGCGCCGGCCTTGCGATGCCGACGATCTTCACCTCCGGCGCGATGGCGTTCACCAACGAGCCGACCGGTGACACCGTGACCTTCGGCTTCAACGTGCCGCAGACCGGCCCCTACGCAGAAGAAGGCCTCGACGAGCTGCGCGCGCAGGAACTCGCCATCCAGCACATCAACGGCGAAGGCGACGGCGGGATGCTGAACACCTTCTCGTCGAAGGCGCTCGACGGGACCGGCATCTTGGGCAAGAAAGCGGCCTTCGTGACCGGCGACACCCAGACCAAGTCGGACGCCGCGCGCGCCTCGGCCAAGTCGATGATCGAAAAAGACGGCGTCGTGATGATCAACGGCGGTTCGTCCTCGGGCGTGGCCGTGGCCGTTCAGGGCCTCTGCCAGGAAGCCGGCATCATCTTCATGGCGGGTCTGACCCACTCCAACGACACCACCGGCAAGGACCGCAAGGCCAACGGTTTCCGTCATTTCTTCAACGCCTACATGTCGGGCGCCGCTCTGGCCCCGGTGCTGAAGAACGCCTACGGTACCGACCGTCGCGCCTATCACCTGACCGCCGACTACACCTGGGGCTGGACCCAGCAGGAGTCGATCCAGAACGCCACCGAGGCGCTGGGTTGGGAAACCGTCAACAACGTGATGACGCCGGTCGGCGCGGGCGACTTCTCGTCCTACATCACGCCGGTTCTGAATTCGGGCGCAGACGTGCTCATCCTGAACCACTACGGCGGAGACATGGTGAACTCGCTCACCCAGTCGATCCAGTTCGGCCTGCGCGACGCGCAAGCCAACGGCAAGAACTTCGAGATCGTCGTTCCGCTCTACTCCGAACTGATGGCCGCCGGTGCCGGCGAGAACATCAAGGGCGTGTACGGTTCGATGAACTGGAACTGGCAGCTGACCGACGCGGGCACGCAGGCCTTCGTCAAGTCGTTCGGCGAAAAGTACGGCCGTCCGCCGTCGGGTTCGGCGCACACCTGCTACGTGCAGACGCTGCTCTATGCCGACGCCGTGACCCGTGCCGGTTCGTTCAACCCCTGCGCCGTGGCCGAAGCCCTCGAAGGTTTCGAATTCGACGGCATGGGCAACGGCCCGACGCTCTACCGCGCCGAAGATCACCAGTGCTTCAAGGACGTGCTGGTCATGAAAGGCGCCGAGAACCCGACCACCGAGTACGACACCCTCGAAATCGTGGAAGTCACGCCGGTCGATCAGGTCATGTACGAGCCGAACCACCCGATGTTCGGTGGCGACGAAGCCTCGCTCGGCGAGTGCAACGACGGCGCGTAATCGTCAGACCCTTCGTAGGGCGGGGACATCCCCGCCCTACACTCATGCGCAGGCAGTGGGCGGCAAGACCCGCGCCGCGTTCGTTTCACACACCCTTATGCAGCACCGGTGGGGACAATGGACGCCATCATTCTTCAAATTCTGAACGGGCTCGACAAGGGCTCGGCCTATGCGCTGATCGCCCTCGGGCTCACGCTCATCTTCGGCACGCTCGGCGTCGTGAACTTCGCCCACGGTGCCCTATTCATGATCGGCGCCTTCGTCGCCGTCACGCTTCAGCGGATCTTCAACCTGTCGTTCGAACAGATCGACCCGACGAAAAAGGACTTCCTGGGCAACCCGCTCAAGGTCGAGGTTCCCTACGTCGAGGCTTGGTTCGGCGCCGATGTCGGTGACTGGCTGATCGACTGGTCCGTGCCGCTGGCCATCATCTTCGCCATTCCCGTCATGCTGCTCGTCGGCTTCGTCATGGAACGCGGCCTCATCAAGCACTTCTACAAGCGCCCACATGCCGACCAGATCCTCGTGACCTTCGGCCTTGCCATCGTGCTACAGGAGCTCATCAAGTACTTCTTCGGCGCCAACCCGATCCAGACCGGGGCACCGGATGCCTTCTCCGGGTCGATGGATTTCGGCGTGTTGCTCGGCTTCGACCCCAACGTCATCATCTATCCCTACTGGCGTCTGGTCTACTTCCTCTTCGCCGCCATCGTGATCGGCGCGGTGTTCTCGTTCCTCCAGTTCACCACCTTCGGGATGGTCGTTCGGGCCGGTATGGCCGACCGCGAGACGGTGGGGCTTCTGGGCATCAACATCGACAAACGCTTCACGCTGATGTTCGGCCTCGCCGCCGCGGTCGCGGGCATGGCGGGCGTGATGTACACGCCCATTCTGGCACCGAACTATCACATGGGGATGGACTTCCTCGTGCTCTCCTTCGTCGTGGTCGTCGTCGGCGGCATGGGCAGCTTGCCCGGCGCCGTCGCCGCGGGGTTCCTGCTGGGTGTCCTGCAAAGCTTCGCTTCGATGAACGAGATCAAGTCGCTCATTCCCGGCATCGACCAGGTCATCATCTACCTCGTCGCAATCATCATTCTGCTCACCCGTCCGCGGGGCCTCATGGGCCGTGCCGGCGTGATGGAGGAATAAGACCATGAAAATGCTCGGTCTGTCACAACGAGACACCACCTTCCTGCTGATCGTCGTCTTCCTGACGCTGGTCACGCCGATCCTGCTCCAGCCGTTTCCCGAAGGCTCCGGCATGGCCACGTTCAACGCGGGCTATCCAGACCTGATGCAGCGGTTCGCGATCTTCGGCATCTTCGCCATCGGCTTCAACATCCTCTTCGGCCTCACCGGCTACCTTTCGTTCGGCCACGCGGCCTTTCTGGGTGTCGGCTCCTACTCGGTCGTGTGGATGTACAAGCTTCTGGGCTACAACGTGGTCCCCGGCATCCTGCTGGCGGTCATCGTCTCGGCCCTCTTCGCCCTGCTCATCGGCTACGTGTCGCTGCGCCGCTCGGGGATCTACTTCTCGATCCTCACGCTCGCTTTCGCGCAGATGAGCTACAACCTCGCCTACTCGGTGCTGACGCCGCTGACCAACGGTGAAACCGGCCTTCAGGTCTATACCAACGATCCGCAGGTCCTGATGGGCGAGAACAGCCCGACCTCGCCGCACTTCTTCGGCATCGTCATGAACGAAAGCGCGAAGCTCAATGTCGGCGGGTGGGAGTTCACCTTCAACAACGGCTACTACTTCTGCGCCATCGTCGCGATCCTGGTCTTCTACCTGTCGCTCCGCATCTTCCGGTCGCCCTTCGGCCTGATGCTGCGCGCGATCAAGACGAACCAGACGCGCCTGAACTACACCGGCCTCAACTCGCGCCCCTACACCCTTGCCGCTTTCGTGATCTCGGGCATGTATGCCGGGCTCGCCGGTGCGCTCATGGCCTCGATGGACCCGCTTGCGGGCGCCGAGCGGATGCAGTGGACCGCCAGCGGCGAAGTCGTGCTGATGACCATCCTCGGCGGGGCCGGCACCCTGATGGGTCCGATCCTCGGCGCAGGCTTCATCAAATACTTCGAGAACATCTTCTCGAAAATCAACGACAACATGCTGCACCAGTGGTTCGCGTGGATGCCGGACGGGATCGAAGATTTCCTCATCGGCCTCAGCCACTTCTTCGTCGGCAAATCCTGGCACCTGACGCTCGGCCTGCTCTTCATGCTCGTCGTCATCTTCCTGCCCGGTGGCCTTGTCGAAGGTGGCCAGCGCATCGCCAAGGCCGTCCGCAACCGTCGCTCCAAGGGCGACGGTGCGGAAGCCCAGACGCAGCCCGCGGAATAAGGAGAAACTCCCATGGGTATCCTTGAAGTCAAGAACGTGGGCAAACGCTTCGGCGGTCTGCAAGCCCTCTCGGACGTGAACCTGTCGGTTCAGGAAAACACGGTGCACGCCATCATCGGGCCGAACGGCGCGGGCAAGTCCACCCTGCTCAACTGCTTCGTGGGCAAGCTGATCCCCGACACCGGATCGGTCATGTTCAACGGCCAGTCGGTGCTGGGACTCAAGCCGCACCAGATCAACCAGATGGGCATTTCCCGCGTGTTCCAGACGCCCGAGATCTTCGGCGACCTGACCGTGATGGAGAACGTCATGATCTCGTGCTTCGCCAAGCGTGACGGCGCATTCCGCATGCACCCGTTCGAAACCGTGGCGCATGAGCGCGATATCGTCGAACAGGCCGAGCAGATGCTCACCGACGTGAACATGATCGACAAGCGGCACATGCACGCGGCCTCGATGTCGCGCGGCGACAAGCGGCGGCTCGAGATGGCGATGTGTCTGGCGCAGGAACCCCGGCTTCTGCTGCTCGACGAACCGACAGCGGGCATGGCGCGCGCCGACACCAACAACACCATCGACCTCCTCAAGGAGATCAAGGAAAAACGGGACATCACCATGGCGATCATCGAGCACGACATGCACGTCGTCTTCTCGCTCGCCGAACGGATCACGGTGCTGGCCCAAGGCACGCCGCTGGTCGAGGATACGCCCGAGAACATCAAGGGCCATCCGAAGGTGAAAGAAGCCTATCTCGGTGAGGCCGCGTAAGGGGGATGAAGGACATGAACGAACAAGTCGTCGGAGAGGCCAAGCGCCGCGAACCCGTGGATCATTCGAACAACGCCAACCACGCCAGCACGGCCCCGGCCTTCTTTTCCTGCTGGGACATCCACGCCTATTATGGCGAGAGCTACATCGTCCAAGGCGTGACCTTCAACGTCCACGAGGGCGAAATCCTCGCCCTTCTGGGCCGCAACGGCGCCGGCAAGACCTCGACGCTGCGGGCGCTGGCGCGCACGGGCAGCCCGATGGTCACGCAAGGTGAAATCTGGCTCGACCACAAGCCGCTGCACCAGATGAAAAGCCATGAGGCGGCGCAGAACGGCCTTGCCCTCGTCCCTGAAGATCGTCGCATCATTCAGGGTCTGACGGTGGAAGAGAACCTGCAACTGGCCCAGATCGCACCGCCGATCGGCTGGTCGCTGGAACGCGTCTACGAACTGTTCCCGCGCCTCGGCGAACGCCGCAAGCAGGAAGGCACAACGCTTTCGGGGGGCGAACAGCAGATGCTCGCCATCGCCCGGGCGCTGGTGCGCGATATCAAACTTCTGCTGCTTGACGAGCCCTACGAAGGTCTCGCCCCCGTCATCGTCGACGAGATCGAGAAGACCTTGAATGTCATCAAGGCGCAGGGCATCACGACCGTGCTGGTGGAACAGAACGCGGTCCGGGCGCTGGAACTCGCCGACCGTGCCGTGATCCTCGACACCGGCACCGTGGTCTTCGACGGCACCGCGAAAGAGGTGCTCGACAACGAAGCTCTGCGTCACGAATACCTGGCCATCTGAGCCGGACCCGCGACGCGCCGGGAGGGGCGCTTCGCACCCGCCAGATCACGGGCGCCTGTTACGGGCGCCCGTTCCAAGAACACGACCGGCAGGAGGAGGACCGACCATGTCCGACAAGACCTACGCCCCATCCGATGACTTCGTAAAGAACGCCAATGTCGATGCGGCGAAGTATGACGAAATGTATGCCGCATCGGTGAACGACCCCGACGCTTTCTGGGGCGAGCACATGAAGCGGCTCGACTGGATCAAGACGCCGACCAAGATCAAGAACACCTCGTTCGATTACCACAATGTCTCGATCAAGTGGTTCGAGGACGGCGAGATCAACGTGGCGGCGAACTGCGTCGACCGGCACCTCGCCACCCGCGGCGACCAGACCGCGATCATCTGGGAAAGCGACGATCCGAACGTCGACAAGCACATCACCTACAACGAGTTGTCCGAGCAGGTGAACAAGCTCGCCAACGTCTACAAGTCGCTGGGCGTCGGCAAGGGCGACCGGGTCGTGCTTTACATGCCGATGATCCCCGAAGCCGCCTATGCCATGCTGGCCTGCGCGCGCATCGGTGCGATCCATTCCATCGTCTTCGCGGGCTTCTCGCCCGAGGCGCTGGCCGCCCGCGTGTCCGGCTGCGACGCCAAGCTCATCGTGACCGCCGATCAGGCCCCGCGCGGGGGCCGCGCCACGCCGCTCAAGGCGAATGTCGACAAGGCGCGCGAACATTGCGGCGAGGTCCAGACCCTCGTGGTCGAGCGCACGGGCGCCGACGTCGGCCTCAAGGACGGACTGGATCACTCCTACAACGCGCTGATGGCGAACGCCTCGGCCGATTGCCCGCCGGAGCCGATGAACGCCGAAGATCCGCTGTTCATCCTTTACACCTCCGGCTCGACCGGCGCGCCCAAGGGCGTCGTCCACACGACCGGTGGCTACCTGCTTTATGCCGCGCTCACGCACGAGGTGACGTTCGACTACCACGACGGCGACATCTACTGGTGCACGGCGGACGTAGGCTGGGTCACGGGCCACAGCTACATCGTCTATGGCCCGCTCGCCAACGGCGCGACGACGCTGATGTTCGAAGGCGTGCCGACCTACCCGGATGCGGGCCGGTTCTGGGCCGTCTGCGAAAAGCACAAGGTGAACCAGTTCTACACCGCCCCGACCGCGATCCGTGCGCTCATGGGTCAGGGGACCGAGTGGGTGACGAAATACGACCTGTCCGACCTCAAGGTGCTGGGCACCGTAGGCGAGCCGATCAACCCGGAAGCCTGGAACTGGTACAACGACGTTGTCGGCAAAGGGAACTGCCCCATCGTCGATACGTGGTGGCAGACCGAAACCGGGGGCCACATGATGACCCCCCTGCCCGGCGCCCATGCGACCAAACCGGGTGCGGCGATGAAGCCGTTCTTCGGGGTGCAGCCCGTGGTGCTCGACCCGCAGGCCGGGACCGAGATCGCCGAGTCCCCCTGCGAGGGCGTGCTGTGCATCGCCGATAGCTGGCCGGGCCAGATGCGCACGGTCTACGGCGACCACGAGCGGTTCGTGAAAACCTATTTCTCGGACTACAAGGGATATTACTTCGCCGGTGACGGCTGCCGCCGCGACGCCGATGGCGACTATTGGATCACGGGCCGGGTGGATGACGTCATCAACGTCTCCGGTCACCGGATGGGCACCGCCGAGGTCGAAAGCGCCCTCGTCGCCCATGCCAAGGTGGCCGAGGCCGCCGTCGTCGGCTTCCCGCACGAGATCAAGGGGCAAGGCATCTACTGCTATGTCACCCTGATGGAAGGCGAGGAATACACCGACGATCTCAAGACCGAGCTGCGCAACTGGGTCCGGACCGAGATCGGCCCCATCGCCTCGCCGGATTACATCCAGTGGGCGCCGGGCCTGCCGAAAACCCGCTCCGGCAAGATCATGCGCCGCATCCTGCGCAAGATCGCCGAGAACGATTACGGCGCGCTTGGCGACACCTCGACGCTGGCCGATCCTTCGGTGGTGGACGAGCTGATCGCGAACCGCAAGCCGGACTGACCCTCTCCCCGAGCGCCCCGCGTTCTGCGGGGTCTCACCTTCAGGCCGACGCTTCGCGCGTCGGCCTTTTTTCGTCTGTGCCCTCTCCCGCGGCACCCCGCCGTTGCTCGCGACAAACTCACAACCATTTGAAAAAATTCGATTTCTAAGTGACTAATCGCAAATCTTTTTCAGGCCGGAACAAATCTCGTAACCATCGCATTGGAGTGACAAGGCGCGTGAGCGCGCCACGACAACTAGGAGATTTGAATATGAAACCGCTGAACAAGACCCTGATGACGTCTGCTGCCGCGCTCGTCCTCGTGGCCGGCTCGGCCTTTGCGCAGGACGTTTCGACCGACACCGAAGTGACCGGTGACGTGGCGACCGAAGGCACGACCATGAACTCCGACACCTCGACCTCCACTGACATGGAGGCGACCGGTGACGACATGACCGCCGACGCCGAGATGGACACCGAGACCGAGCTGGAATCGGACATCGAGACCGCCGCTGAAGAGACCGGCGAAGCGATCGAAAACACGGCGGAAGACGTGGCCGATGCGGCCGAGAACACCGCTGAGGACATCGAGCAAGGCGCCGAAGAGCTGGCCGCCGACGCCGAGAACGCCGCCGAAGAAGCCGGCGACGAGATGGAAGAAATGGCGGCTGACGCCGAAGCCGAAGTCGATGGCGAAATCGACGGCGAAATGTCGGCCGATGCCAGCGCCATGGACTCCGACCTCGAAGCCGCTGCTGATGTCGAGATTTCCTCGCTCATCGGCGTGAACGTCGTGTCGCAGGACGGCAACGACGTCGGCGAAGTCGACAACTTCTACATGCTCGACAACAAGGTCTGGGCTGTCATCGGTATCGGTGGGTTCCTGGGCATCGGCGAACATGACGTCGCCATCGACCTCGAGCACCTCGCGGTGAACGAAACCTCGGACGAAGGTGAAGTGACCGAATTCATGATCACCGGCTACACCGAAGCCGATCTTGAAGCGATGGAAGAATTCGACAGCGAAACCGCCACGGTCATCGACTCCACGTCGAGCCTGCGCGCCGCTTCGGGTTCGTAAGACCAAGACCACTCACGGGCGTCATTCCGACGCCACCGACCGGCGCATGGCCTCATGCGCCGGTCATTTTATTTCGCGACCCCGGGCCAACCGGACGTAAGGTTGCTCATTTCTTGACCGAATGGTAAGAATCGTGTAATACTGAGAGGTGTCGGATCACTTAAGTGTTTCGACACTCATTTCAGGACCCTTTTGCTTTAGAGTGCACGCCCCCGACCCGTCTGACGGATCGGGGGTTTTCATGTCGCGACGGCGACCCATAACAGCGCGGCACCCCACAGGGCGAAGCCGATCGCGCTCATCGTCAGGGTCGGCCCCACCGTTTTTGGGGTCTTGAGCGTCAGCTCCGGAACGGCGATCAGCGATGCCCCCTTGGCCACGGCGGCAACACCGAGCAGCGACACGAGGATCGCGCCAAGGCCGTTCCACTGCCAGTGATTGACCAGGATCACCATCCCGACGACGAAATGCACGGCACCGGAGAGGTTCAGAAGCACCGGGTCGGCCTTGGCATTGCCGAGCACCATGCGTTCATAAAACCCTCGCGACACGAGGAAGCCGATCGCGGTGACGATCAGATACGGCCCGGCGATCAAGGCGATGGTCTGGGTCACTGGCCCGTATCCCGTTTGGCGATCATCAGCTCGACCCGGCGCAGTTCGCGCAGGATGCGATCCGCCTGAATCTGCGGCATCAGGCTGAGTTTCAGAACGGTCGCCATGAGGGCCAGCACCGCGGCCGTGATGCCCCATTTCACCGCCGTCAGCACATCGGTCGCGCCGTAGAAGCGAAAGCCGCACCAGACCGCGAAGCCGAACATCGTGGTCTGAACGATCATCACGACCCATGTGATCCAGCCCAGCTTGCCCCGGAACGTGCCGAGGGCGAGCGCGAACCAGCCGCGTTCCGCCGTCGCCTCGGCAATCGCGCGATCCTCTTCGGAAAGCGCCTCTTCGATCATCCGATCAATCTTGTTCATCATCGTCTCCTTCCAAGAGATCGCGCAGCTTGCGCCGCGCATGCATGAGGCGGGTCTTCACGGTCCCCACGGGCACGTCGAGTGCCGTGGCGACCTCGCCCACCGACAGGTCTTCAAGGTAGAATAGCGCGACGGTCGCCGCCTGATCGCGGGTGAGCGCGGCAATCGCCGCCCGCACCTTGGCCGCGTCCGACGCGACGGGTCCGGCCTCGTCCACCGACAGATCGGTTTCCGACGCCACCGCCGCCTCCAGCGCCCGGCCCCGCTGGCGCCGCCGGATCTCACGCGCGACACGGCGGGTCACGATCCTGAGCGCCCAAGGCAGGAACGCGTGGTCGTCGCGCAGGCTGCGAAGCCCTCGCAGGATTTCCACCCACGCCTCCTGCACCACGTCGCGCGCAACTTCCCGGTCGCCCAGAAGCCGCACGGCATGGGCCATGAGCCGCCCACCGCGCAGCTCGACCAGCCGCGACAGCGCGCGGGTGTCCCCGGCACGGGCCGAGGCGACGAGATACGCCTCGAGCGCCCGGATACGGGTGTCCATCGCCGCTATTCTCCTTTCATGGGAGAGAGTGCGACGGGCACCCGTTTCGGTTCAATGAAATCGTTACTGCGCGGTCCAGCCGCCATCCACCGGGATCGTGACGCCGGTCAGGTTGTGGGCCGCGTCCGAACACAGGAACACGGCGAGCGCGCCAAGGTCCGAGGTCTGCGTCATGCGCAGCGACGGCTGTTTTTCCGACAGAAGGTCCGCAATGCCTTCGTCCCGGTCGCCACCGTGAAGGTCGGCCCGCGCCTGAATCTGGCTTTCGATCAGGGCGGTTTCGGTGAAGCCCGGCCCGATGCAGTTCACGGTCACGCCGCCCTTTTTCGGGTCACCCTTCGAGGCGTATTCCAGCGCCACCACCTTGGACAGGCCCACCAGCCCGTGCTTGGCCGCGACGTAGGGCGTCTTTTCCTTGGACGCGACCAGCCCGTGAACCGAGGCGATGTTCACGACGCGGCCATAACCCCGTTCGGCCATCTTCGGCAGCGCCGCCTTCATCGTGTGGAAGCAGGCCGACAGCATGATCGCGATGATCGCGTCCCATTTCTCGTCCGGCATATCCTCGATCGGGGCGGTGTGCTGAATGCCCGCGTTGTTCACGAGGATGTCGATCGGCCCCCAGCCTTCGACCTCTTCCATCAGGTCGCGCACGTTCTGCGCCTTGGACACGTCGGAGCCGAAGAACTTCACCTCCGGCGATCCGGCGGCCTGCACCTGCTTCACGGCCTCGTCGGCGGCCTTGTCGCCCGGCAGCGAATGGAGCGCGACGCGCGCCCCGGCGCGGGCCAGTTCCAGCGCGATACCCAGCCCGATCCCGCTGGTCGATCCGGTGATAAGCGCCGTTTTTCCGTTCAGTGAAGTCATCAAGTCATCTCCTTCAGCCGCTCCCGCAGCTCGGTTTTCAGAACCTTGCCATAGTTGTTTTTCGGCAAGTCATCGGTGAAAAAATACGCCTTGGGCCGCTTGAAACGCGCGATTTGTGCAAGGACATGCGCATCGAGCGCCGCCTCGTCCACGCCCGTCGCGACGACGAAGGCGACCACGTCCTCCCCCCATTCCGCGCTCGGCCTGCCGATCACCGACACCTCGCGCACGGCGGGGTGGGTGAGCAGCGCCTCTTCGACCTCGCGGGGATAGATGTTGGTCCCGCCCGAGATAATGACATCCTTCGAGCGGTCTTTCATCGTCAGATACCCGTCCGCGTCGAGAGTGCCCATGTCCCCGGTCATCAGCCAGCCGTTTCGGATCGTCTTCGCGGTGGCCTCGGGGTTCCGCCAGTAGCCCGGCATCACCACCTGCCCCCGCACCATAATCTCGCCCGTGTCGCCGGGTGCAACCGGGTTTCCCTCCGCGTCGCCGATGGCCACCTCGACCACCGATTGCGCGCGGCCGACACTGGCAAGACGTTCGCGCCAGCGTGGGTGCGTGCGGTCCGTCACCTCGTCGCGCGTCAGGGCCGTGATCCCCATCGGGCATTCCCCCTGCCCGTAGATCTGCACGAACTTGGGCCCGAACCAGTCGACCGCCTCGACGATATCCGACACGTACATCGGCCCACCGCCGTAGACGATCGTCTTGATCCCCTCGGCGCGGTCCCCCGCCGCGCTGGCCGCATCGGTGATCCGCCGGACCATCGTCGGCGCCATGAACATGTGAAGCGGTCCTATCCGGCGCGCGGCATCCAGCAATTCCGCGGGCTCGAAGCCGCCCGAGGCCGGGCAGATGTGACGCGCCCCCTTGAGCACGTGAACCAGCGCGTAAAGCCCCGCGCCGTGGCTCATCGGGGCCATGTAGAACGCCCCGTCTTCCGCCGACACCTCGTCCACATCGGCGAGATAGGACAGCGACACGACCTGTAGGATCTCATGAGTGAGGACGACGCCCTTGGGCCTGCCCGTCGTGCCGGAGGTGTAGAACAGCCACGCAAGGTCGTCGCCCGCGCGCGGCTCGATGGCACGTGGTGCGTGCATGGCCATCGCCGACAGATCGTCCATCGCGATGATCGGCACGGCGGTCGCCTCGGCCAGCCCTTGGGCCAGCCCGTCGGTCGCGAACACCGCCCGTGCCCCGGAATCGTCGAGGATATAGGCTGCCTCGCGCGGGTGGAGTTTGGCGTTGATCGGAACCGCCGCCGCCCCCGCGACCCAGATGCCGTAAAGCGCGATCAGGTATTCCGGCACGTTCTTCATGAAGATCGCCACCCGGTCACCGGGCGCGATCCCCCGCTCGGTCAGCGCCGCGCCCACGCCCGCTGCCCGGTCGCGAAAGGCGGCGTAGTCGGCCACGCAGGTCTCGCCCGTGAACAACGCCGGCCGGTCGCCATGCACCGCCGCGACCCGCTCCAACCACAATGCCAGGTTCATATCCTCGTCCTCCCGACGGCAGAGCCTATGCGTCCACCGCGCCACGCGCCAGTCCGTAAAGTCCCGTAGTCGTTGATCATCTGGTCAAATCCATGCAATCTATCCTTCCGGCCGGGACCACGGAGACATCGATGAACCAAGCCAAGCCTGTCACGCGCATCCAGCGCAGGAACCGCGAAACCATTCGCGAGGCTGCTCTCGACGTGTTCTCGCAGCATGGATTCCGGGGGGCGACGCTGGATCAGATCGCGCAGGCGGCGGGGCTGTCGAAGCCCAACCTGCTATATTATTTCCCGTCGAAAGAGGCGATCCACGGCGAGTTGCTCTCTCACCTCATGACCGACTGGCTGGAGCCGCTGCGCGCGCTCGACGAGGCCGGAGATCCGGTCGAGGAAATCCTCGCCTATGCGCTGCGAAAGCTCGACATGGCGCAGGAACTGCCGCGCGAAAGCCGCCTGTTCGCGAACGAGATCGTGCAGGGCGCGCCGCGGATCATGGACATGATCACCGGCGAGCTGAAAGAGCTGGTGGACGAAAAGGCCAAGGTCATCCGGGCGTGGTCCGACGCCGGACGGCTCGCATCCGTCGACCCGCACCACCTGATCTTCTCGATCTGGGCGACGACGCAGCATTATGCCGATTTCGACATTCAAGTGCGCGGCATCCTGCAAACCGGCAACACGGACCATTTCGACGATGCACGGCGTTTTCTGACGCATCTCTACCGCTCCGCCCTGACCCCGACGCGTTAACCAACAGTTAACCACCCACGCCGGATTCTGTGGACAAGGGCAGCTGGCAGGCAAAGTATGCGAAGACGCATACGGTGGGGGCACCGTAGTCGGAGCATGGAAATGGAGATTTCCGGACCAGCCCCCTTGGGCGCAAAAGCCGCATTCGCGATGCCGGTGCATGACGTGCGCCCGGTGGCCATCCACAAGATCGACGCGAAGCCGACCCTGTCGGACGCGCGGTCGGAGGCACGCGATCACCCGGAGCAGGACAGTCAGGCCAGCGCATCGCGCGACATCATCGCGCTAAGGCGCGCCGTCGCGCAGGGTCAGCGGCCCGCCGGACCACCCCCATCGTTCGAGGTGAGCCTGCTCGAAGTCGAAAGCGATTTGAAACAGAAACTCGCCCGGATGGAGGCCGAACGGTCTCAGGAACGCGATTCCCCAGCCGTGCAGGGGCAGGCCGAAGCCGAAACACCGCCTGCCGCCGATGAGCCCGCCGGTGTCGACAAGACCGAAGCGGTGCGCGACGACACGGCCGACTGACCCAAGAGCGCCATTTCCGGCCCGTCGCCACCCGCGCGTCGGCCCCTGTTTCGTGCCGCCTATTCCGACCAAAACGCATGGGGGTGCTTTTCTCCCCCCGCCTGCCGTCCTATAAGCAGGAGTGATATGCCCCCGCGACAGATGGGGGAACCAGGCTCGAGGACGGTATGACCAAGAATTCCCATGATAGCGACGTGGCCTTCATTCAGGCCCTTGCCGAGCTTCTGCGTGAGAACGACCTCACCGAACTCGAAGTGAAACGCGAATACGGCGAGGCCGACCGGCTCAACGTCCGCGTGGCCCGTGGCGGACAAGTGGTGACCCAGTACGCAGCAGCCCCCGCGCCGGCCCCGGCCCCCGCCGCCCATGCACCCGCAGCCCCCGCAGCCGCGCCCGCCCCGTCGTCGGGTGGCGAGGACGACCCGGCCAAGCATCCCGGTGCCGTCACCTCGCCGATGGTCGGCACCGCCTATCTCTCGCCCGAACCCGGTGCGGCCGCCTTCGTCAAGGTCGGCGACAAGGTGGCCGAGGGGGACACGGTTCTCATCGTCGAGGCGATGAAGACCATGAACCAGATCCCCGCCCCGCGCGCGGGCACGGTCAAACGCATTCTGGTCGAGGACGGGTCGCCCGTGGAATACGGCGCGCCCCTGATGATCCTCGAGTAAGGGTTTCGGATGTTCGACAAGATCCTGATCGCCAACCGGGGCGAAATCGCCCTTCGCGTCATTCGCGCGGCCCGCGAGATGGGGATTGCCACCGTGGCGGTCCACTCCACCGCTGACGCCGACGCGATGCACGTGCGCATGGCCGATGAAAGCGTCTGCATCGGCCCGGCTTCCGGCAGCCAGAGCTACCTGCATATCCCCGCGATCATCGCGGCCTGCGAAGTCACCGGCGCTCAGGCGATCCATCCCGGCTACGGCTTTTTGTCCGAGAACGCCAACTTCGTGCAGATCGTCGAGGATCACGACCTGACCTTCATCGGTCCCTCGGCCGCACACATCCGCATGATGGGCGACAAGATCACGGCCAAGGAAACCGCCGAAAAGCTCGGCATTCCGGTCGTTCCCGGCTCCGCCGGCGGCGTGCCCGATATCGAGACCGCCCGCAAGGTGGCGGCCGAGATGGGCTATCCGGTCATCATCAAGGCGACAGCCGGTGGCGGTGGCCGCGGCATGAAGGTGGCGGAGTCCGAGGCCAAGCTGGAACACGCTTTCCGCACCGCCCGGTCCGAGGCCAAGGCGGCCTTCGGCAACGACGAAGTCTATATGGAGAAGTATCTCCAGAAGCCCCGTCATATCGAGGTGCAGGTCTTCGGCGACGGCAAGGGCGGCGGCGTTCATCTGGGCGAGCGGGACTGTTCGCTCCAGCGCCGCCATCAGAAGGTCTTCGAAGAGGCCCCCGGCCCGGCGATCAGCCCCGAAGAGCGGGCGCGCATCGGCGGCATCTGCGCCGACGCCATCGCCGAGATGGGCTATGCCGGGGCGGGCACCATCGAGTTTCTCTACGAAGACGGCGAGTTCTACTTCATCGAGATGAACACGCGGCTTCAGGTCGAGCATCCGGTGACCGAAGGCATCTTCGGCGTCGACCTCGTGCGCGAGCAGATCCGCGTCGCCGAGGGTTTGGGCCTGTCCTTCACGCAGGACGATCTTCAGATCAACGGCCACGCCATCGAGATCCGCATCAATGCCGAGAAGCTGCCCAATTTCTCGCCCAGCCCCGGCAAGATCACCCAGTATCACGCCCCCGGCGGTCTGGGCGTGCGCATGGATTCGGCGCTTTACGACGGCTATTCCATCCCGCCCTATTACGACAGCCTGATCGGCAAGCTCATCGTCCACGGCCGCGACCGGCCCGAGGCTCTGGCGCGGCTGGCCCGCGCGCTTGGCGAGCTGGTGATCGACGGGATCGAAACGACCATTCCGCTGTTCCACGCGCTCTTGGGCGAGGAAGACATCCTCACCGGCAACTACGACATCCACTGGCTGGAGCACTGGCTGGCGGAGAACATGAGCTGACGGAATGGCCGGTCCCAGGGACAGGCTGACACCCGAAATTCTCCTGCACGCATATGCTTCGGGCATCTTTCCCATGGCCGAAGACGCGGGCGACGATACTGTGTTCTGGGTCGACCCCCGGTTCAGGGGCATCCTGCCTCTGGACGGGTTCCGCCTGTCCCGCTCGCTTGCCCGGACGATCCGTAAAGCGCCGTTCCGGGCCTCGCTCGACGAGGCTTTCGAGGGTGTGGTCGAGGGCTGCGCGGACCGGGACACCACCTGGATCAACCCCACGATCTTCGACGGCTACCGCAAACTGCACGCCATGGGCCGGGCCCATTCCATCGAGTTGTGGGAGGGCGAGGCGCTTGTCGGTGGGGTCTACGGTGTCACGCTGGGCCGGGCGTTCTTCGGCGAGTCGATGTTCTCACGCCGCCGGGACGCATCGAAGATCGCTCTGGCGACGCTGGTGGTTCACCTCGCCCAGACCGGCTTCATCCTGTTCGACACGCAGTTCATCACCAAGCACCTGGCCACGCTCGGCGGCATCGAAGTGCCGCGTGCCCGCTATCACGCCATGCTCGATGCCGCGCTTTCGGACGGCGAGGCCGACATCCTGTCGCGCCCCCTGCCCGACCCTCACTCGGTGGTGCAGTTCATCACCCAGACGTCGAAGCGCGAGTGATCCAGCGCCGACAGCGCGGGGGACGAGGCGATCATCCAACCGTCGAACAGCGGCTCTTCGTCGTTTCCGTTGCGGATGACCAGATGGGCGAACGCGTCGCCCTGCGGGTTGTCGTTGGGATAGCGGCATTCGGCCATCGTCACCTGTAGCCAACCCAGTTCGCCGGTCTCGCCGGTGGCAAGGTTCAGGTCGATGGAGGTGCCCGCAAGCTTGTCGAGCCCGCGCAGCACCGCGCCGGTGCCCTGCGTCACTTCCGGGCCTTCCTGCACGGTCGTGACCGTGTCCCCCTCGCCCTCGCGCAGGGGAGCGTTGGGGTCGATGGGGTTGCCGTATTCGTCGAACGGCACGTCCTCTTCGAACACCTGATCCTCGGGCGTGTCGATGGGCGGTTCGCCTTCGATCACGTCGAGCGGTTCGAATTGCCCGTCATCCTGAGCAAGCGTCGGGGCCGCGGCTATCAGCACTGCGGCAACAAGGGCCAAGGTCAGGCGCATCACTGCCTCCCAAGCTGGTCGATGATGAAATCCATGAGGTTCATGTCGGGCGCCGCCGTGCGGAACCGCCCGCCGGTCGAGAGCGGGAAGGCGGAATTGCCGGGAATGATCTCGACATAATTGCCGCCAAGCAGCCCTTCGGAGGACACGACGGCAAGGCTGTCTTCGGGAAAGGCGAATTTCGGGTCCACGGTCAGTTCGGTCTCGGCGGAAAAGGTTTCGGGGTTAAGGGCGAGCCAGCTGACCCGGCCCACCTTGACGCCCGCGACGCGCACGTCCGAGCCCACGTTGATGCCCTTGGCCGACACCAGCGACACGCGATAGTTCTGGGTCGCATCGCCTGCGCCGAACCAGCCGATCGCGCCGCCCGCGTAGATCAGGAACCCGATCGCCACGGCCAGAACGACGCCGCCGGTGACGGTTTCGGCAATCTCGCTGCGGCTTATCATGCGTGATCCCCCAGACCCCGCGCGGGGCGGCTCATTCCGGCTGCCACGCCTCGTAGTCGGACCGTTCCACGGGCTTTTCACGACGGATGGACCCGGCGGGCACATAGGCCATCGCGGTGCCGGTCATGTTGTCCACGTGCGGCTTTTCCCAATCCTTGTGGGCCAGCGGGCTGTTCGCCGGATTGTCGTCGAAGGTGCGGTGCAGCCAGCCGTGCCAGTCGGCGGAAATGCGGCTCGCCTCGGGTTCGCCCGCGTAGCAGACCCAGCGTTTGCTGTCGTCCTTGTTGCGGTAGAACTCGTTTCCTTGCGCGTCTTCGCCCACCTTCACGCCTTTGCGCCAGGTGTAGAGACGGGTGCCGAGTGTTTCTTCGTGCCACCAGGTCAGAAGGGACAGGATGAACCGCATGGGATGCCTCCGATATTGCCTTTCCCGTATGGCTCAAACACCCGGGAAGGTCCAGCCCGATTGGCCGCTCTGGGCCGAAGGCCGCCAAGCGGGCGCCGCTGCGCCGCTTCGTTCCAATTTCGCGACAATGCCATCTTTTTGGCAAGATTGTCGCGCAAGTTATTCCTGTATTTTATCTGTATTTTTAAGGAGACCCCAATGTTCGAGTTTCACAATCTGGGTGCCCTGACCGCAGGTGCGGTTCTCATCGGCGCCTTCCAGCTCGGCGGAAACGGGCTGAACACCGGCGACATTCAGATTTCGGGGGCCAGAGTGGTCACCGTATCGGCGCGCCACATGACCGACGACACCATGCAGGCCTACGCCGACCTTGGCGCCTTTTCGCAGGAAACCGAAGGCGAAGCTTCGGCCTATGAAAAGGTGATGGTGGCATGGGATCGGCTGGCGGACGGCGTGACGGATCGCGCCCGGACGATCCTCGTCTCGCTCACCGACTGATCCGCGCGACCGCTTCGATCTCGATCTTCATCTCGGGGTTCATCAGCCGGGCTTCGATCATTGTCGCGGCAGGTCTCGCGGTCGCGAAGGCCTTGGACAAAATCGGCCAGCAGGCTGCGAAATCGTTACCGTCGGGCAGAATGTATTTCACTTGCACGACATCGTCGAGGCTCCCTCCGGCCTCGGCCAGCGCCTTGGCGATGGTCGCCAGCGCGTTGGCGGCCTGCTGCGCCACGTCGGCGGGCATCTCCATCGTGGCGTAGTCGTAGCCGGTCGTCCCCGAGACGAAGACCCAGCCGTCCACCGCAACCGCGCGGGAATAGCCGATCTGCGCTTCGAAGGGCGAGCCGGAGGTGATGTGTTTGCGGTCCATGTTCTCTCCCACCAAAAAAAGGCCACCCGGCTTCGGGTGGCCCTGAAAACTCTCGGTTCGGCGATCCTCAGCCTGCGCTGGCGCCTTCCTTGCGGTCCTCGGCATAGATGATGAGCGGCTTGGCGTCGGTGTTCGCCGCCTCTTCGTTCACCACGACCTCGTCCACACCTTCGAGCGCCGGAAGATCGAACATCGTGTCGAGCAGGATGTCCTCCATGATCGACCGCAGGCCGCGTGCGCCGGTCTTGCGCTGAATGGCCTTCTTCGAGATCGCCAGCAGCGCGTCGTCGGTGAAGGTCAGCTTGGCATCCTCGATCTCGAACAGGCGCTGGTATTGCTTGACCAGCGCGTTCTTCGGCTGCGTCAGGATCGTGACCAGCGCGTCCTCATCAAGGTCTTCCAGCGTCGCGATCACCGGCAGACGGCCGACGAATTCCGGGATCAGGCCGAATTTCAGCAGATCCTCGGGTTCGAGTTCCTGGAACACTTCTCCGATCTTGCGGGCCTGCTCGTCCTTGACGTCGGCACCGAAGCCGATGGCCGACCCCTTGCCGCGCTGCGCGATGATCCGGTCGAGACCGGCGAAAGCGCCGCCGCAGATGAACAGGATGTTCGTCGTGTCCACTTGCAGGAATTCCTGCTGCGGATGCTTGCGGCCACCCTGCGGCGGAACGCTGGCAACCGTGCCTTCCATGATCTTCAGAAGCGCCTGCTGCACGCCTTCGCCCGACACGTCGCGGGTTATGGACGGGTTGTCGGACTTGCGCGTGATCTTGTCGACCTCGTCGATATAGACGATGCCGCGCTGCGCCCGTTCGACATTGTATTCCGACGCCTGCAAGAGCTTCAAGATGATGTTCTCGACATCCTCGCCCACGTAACCCGCTTCGGTCAGCGTGGTCGCATCGGCCATGGTGAAGGGCACGTCGAGGATACGGGCGAGCGTCTGCGCGAGCAGCGTCTTGCCGCAGCCCGTGGGGCCGATCAGCAGAATGTTGGATTTCGCCAGCTCGATCTCGTCGCCATGCTTGGCGGCGTGATTGAGGCGTTTGTAATGGTTGTGCACCGCGACCGAGAGCACGCGCTTCGCGTGGGACTGACCGATGACGTAGTCGTCCAGAACCCCGCAGATTTCCTGCGGCGTCGGCACACCGTCGGTCGATTTCAGCCCGGAACCCTTGGTTTCCTCGCGGATGATATCCATGCAGAGCTCGACGCATTCATCGCAGATGAACACCGTCGGACCCGCGATCAGCTTTCGCACCTCATGCTGGCTCTTTCCGCAGAACGAGCAGTAGAGGGTGTTCTTGCTGTCACCACCGGAGGAATTGTTCGCCATATCGCCTTTCGGGGGCCGATGCCCCGCTCCTCATTGCCCCATAATTAGGGCCGTTCCATCCTGGTTTGCCCAAGTCTAGGGCAGCGTCCCTGCCCCCGCAATGCGATTCTGGTCACGGTCGCGGGGGCGAAACAATCCTATTCCGGCGCGTCGCCGCGCGATTCCAGGATCTCGTCGATCAGGCCCCAGTCCTTCGCCTGTTCGGGGTCCATGAAATTGTCACGCTCAAGCGCGTCCACCACGGCCTTGAGCTTCTGGCCGGTGTGCTTGACGTAGATCGAATTCAGGCGGTCCTTGAGCTTCTGGGTCTCCTGCGCGTGGATCATGATGTCCGTCGCCTGACCCTGATAGCCGCCCGAGGGCTGGTGCACCATGATCCGGCTGTTGGGCAGCGAAAAGCGCATCCCCGGCGCGCCTGCGGTCAGCAGAAGCGACCCCATGGACGCCGCCTGACCGATCACGAGGGTCGACACCTTGGGCCGGATGTACTGCATCGTGTCGTAGATCGAGAGACCCGATGTCACCACGCCGCCGGGCGAGTTGATGTACATCGCGATTTCTTTCGACGGGTTCTCGGCCTCGAGGAACAGAAGCTGTGCGCAGATCAGCGACGACATGCCATCGTGCACCGGTCCGTTGAGGAAAATGATCCGCTCCTTCAGCAGGCGCGAGAAGATGTCATAGGCCCGTTCGCCCCGGCTGGTCTGTTCCACGACCATCGGTACGAGGGTGTTCATATAGGTATCAATGGGGTCTTTCATGGTCGCCTGCCTCTGACTGTTCCCTGGGCCGGACGGCCCGTTCGTGCGAGCCGGACGGCTCGTCTACAAGAGCCTAGTCATGGTTCCGGGGGGCTTCAAGGCCCCCCGCCCCATGGTGAACGGCATGCGTCAGAAAGGTTAAGAAACCGTTGCAATCAACTCGGCGCGAGGCCCCGCATCCGCTCGGACCGGCGGCGCAGAAGCTCGACGGTGGTGAGCAGCGCGATGGAAATCACGACAAGGATCGTGGCGACGGCAAGGATGGTCGGGCTGATCTGCTCGCGCAGACCGATGAACATCTGCCATGGCAACGTCTTTTGTTGCGCGGACCCGACGAAGAGCACCACGACCACCTCGTCGAACGAGGTGATGAAGGCGAACAGGCCGCCCGAGATCACGCCCGGCAGGATGAGCGGCATCTGGATGCGCAGGAAGGTGGTCACCGGGTCCGCCCCGAGGTTGGCCGAGGCCCGCGTCAGCGACCGGTCGAAACCCACGAGCGTCGCGGTCACGGTGATGATGACGAAGGGGATACCGAGTGCTGCATGGGCCAGCACGACCCCCAGATAGGTGCCCTGAAGGTTCACGCGGCTGTAGAAGAAATACATCCCGGCGGCCGAAATGATGAGCGGCACGATCATCGGGCTGATAAGGATCGCCATGATCGCCCGGCGGAACGGCACGTGCGGCTGGCTCAGACCGATGGCCGCCAAAGTCCCGAACCCGACCGCGAGGATCGTCGCCATCGGCGCGATCTTGAGCGAGTTCCACATGGCGCTCTGCCAGTCCGAGTTGGTGAAGAAGTCCTGATAATGCTTCAGGCTGTAGCCTTCGGGGCTGAGCGACAGCATCTCGGGCGTGAAGGTGAAAAAGTTCTCGGCGTTGAACGACAGCGGAATGATCGTGAGGATCGGCGCGATCAGGAAGAAGAAGATGAAGCCGCAGATGAACAGATAGGTGTTGTGCCAGAGGGTCTGACCGGCGGTGGCGTAGATCGGCACGCCGTCCCGATAATGCCCGCGCCCGATCCAGTAGGCGACCCAGCTCATCACGGCGCCGACGATGGCGCCTGCGGCGGCCCCGCCCCATTTTCCGAGGACGAAGCCCAGCACGGCGGTCAGCCCGATCACCACCCAGCGCCCGGCCGTTCGGCTCGGCACGAAGCTGTTCAGGATGAACCCGAGCGCGCCGCCGTAGATCAGGCCGAGGATGAAGCCCATCAGGCCCGCGTCGTTGGTGTTGCCCGCGAGGAAGCCGAAGAAGCCCCCGAAGACGGCCACCACCGGGACGGTGAAGCCCCACATGGGCGGCTCGCCCTTGTCCAGGATCAGCTCGTCGCCGGTGTCGTTCACAGTCGCGTCCGTCATGGTTTACCCCAGCTTCACGTTGTCGATGCCCACGATCCGGTCATAGGCCCAGTAAAGGATGAGCACCGCGGCAAGAAGGATGGTCCCGAGCGCCGCCGCCAGACCCCAGTTGAGGCTGGACGAGATGTGATAGGCGATCCGGTTCGAGATGAAGATACCCGTCGTGCCGCCGACCAGCGCGGGGGTGATGTAGTAGCCGATGGCGAGGATGAAGACGAGGATCGACCCCGCCCCGATCCCGGGCACCGACTGCGGGAAATAGACCCGGCGGAAGGCGGTCACGTTGGTCGCGCCAAGGCTTTTCGCCGCGCGCACGAAACTGGGCGGAATGGTCGCCATCACCGAGTAGAGCGGCAGGATCATGAACGGCAGCAGGATGTGCGTCATCGCGATGATCGTGCCCAACTGGTTGTTTATCATCACCAGTCGCCCGGCTTCGTTGATCAGCCCGGACCAGACGAGCACGTCGTTGATGACGCCTTGTTGTTGCAGCAGCACTTTCCAGGCCGATGTCCGCACTAGGAGCGAGGTCCAGAACGGGAGGAGCACGAGGATCATCAGAAGCGACGACACGCGCATCGGCAGGTTGGCGAGCAGGAACGCCACCGGATACCCCAGAAGGATCGTCGCCACGGTGATGGTCAGCGACATCCAGACCGTGCGCCAGAACAGTTTGAGGTAGATGGCCTGATCGTCCGGCTGCGCCTCGACCCCTTCCGGGTTCAGTTGCAGATCGACGGCGGTCAGGAAGTAGCCGGGCGTATAGGTGGGCGAGTAGACCTTGATGGTCTGCATCACATCGGCGCTGCCCCAGTCCTCGTCGATGTCGAGGAAGGCTTGCTTGTAGTTCACGGCTTCGAATTCCGCGACCGCCTCTTTCGCCGCCTGCAACTCCTCCGACCCGAACCCGGTGTAACCGTCGATCGCGGCATCCCCGGTGAGGTCGTGATAGAGCATGGCGTGAACCAGCGGCCAGACATTCTCGGACGCCGGATTGTCCTCGTCCTCGGTCTGGGTGAATTCGGCGAAGGCCAGATAGGCTTCGGTCGTCAGCGGGAGCCGGTCCTCCATCCCCTCTTTAAGCACGAAATCGGGGCCGGGACCGTCCTCGGTGGCCGAAGCGTCGGCGAACCAGTCGGGATCGCCCATGAGTTCGGCCCAGAAGATTTCTTCGGTCCAGTTCTCGTTCAGATCGTCGAATTGATCCTCATAGATTTCGGCGATGTCCTCGACCTCGCGGCCCGATTGCCGGAAGATCGACGAAATCCCCGTCGTCTCGTAGTTGAGCCGGGAACCGAGCCGCGTGTGGATCTTCTTTTCCGAAGCCACGAACATATCGCGAAACAGCGCGAAATAGACCTCTTCCCCCGGCACGGGTTCGGCATCGGCGTCCCACTCGTCCATCGCTTCGACGGTCCGCGGCAGGGTTTCCTCGACGATCCCGTTCTCGACCGAGCGGAACAGCATGTCCGCAATCGGCGCGATGAAAGCCACGAGGATAAAAATCAGAAGCGGCGCGATCAGCATCAGGGCGCGCAATTTCTGCCGACGCAGGGCCCGGTTGAGGCTCGCCTTCAGCGGCCGCCCGTCGGCGGCTAGCATCGGGCCGGAAGTCTCGGTCGCGTCGCTCATGATCTTTGTCCTTGGCGTTTGGGGTGGGAGGGGCCCGAAAGCCCCTCCCCGATGGTGTTAGGTGAGATTACTGGGCGAGCCAGGCCTGGAACTTGGCGTCCAGGTCGTCGCGGTAATCAGCCCACCAGGTGTAGTTGTAGACGAACACGTTCTGCGAGTTCTCCGGTGCGGTCGGCATGTGCGGCCCCATCGGAATACCCAGCTCGGCGTGATCGCCCACGAGCGGCGCCGACGACTGACGGGCCGGACCGTAGGAGATGTAGGCGGCCTGATCGGCAAGACGCTGGGTGTCGGTCGCGAAGCGCACGAAGTCCAGCACCGGCTCAAGACGCTCTTCCGGCAGACCGGCCGGGATGATCCAGCCGTCAAGGTCAAACACCTGCGCGTCCCAGAGCATCTCGAAGGGCTGATCCTGCTCTTCGATCGCCGAGAACCAGCGGCCGTTGTAGGACGAGCCCATCACGATCTCGCCATCGGCGAGAAGCTGCGGCGGCTCGGCAGCGGCCGACCACCAGATGATGTCGTCCTTGATGGTGTCGAGCTTGGCGAACGCCTGATCCTGACCTTCCTCGGTCTCGAGAACGTCGTAGATGTCTTCCTTGGCGACACCGTCACAGAGCAGGGCCCACTCCATGTTGTTGATCGGGCGCTGCTCGAGCGCGCGCTTGCCCGGATAGGTCTCGGTGTCGAACATCGCACAGATCGACTCCGGCGCGGGCGCGCCTTCGGGCAGAAGGTCGGGGCGGTAGGCCGCGGTCGTCGAATAGACGATCTGCGGGATGAAGCAGTCCGACACCAGAAGATCGCCGAAGTCGTCCTCGGCCGAGGTGCCGTCGTCACCTTCGGCGAGCATCTCGTCGAAGTCGATTTCCATGGCGAGGCCTTCGTCGCACAGGCGGATGGCGTCCGCGGCCACGACGTCGACCAGATCCCAGGTGATGTTACCGGCTTCGTTCATGGCGCGCAGTTTGGCCACGGCTTCGGCCGAGCTTTCGTCCCAGGTGATCGACATATCGGGATGGTCGGCCAGGTAAGGCTCGACATAGGCCTTTTGCTGGCTCGCCTGATAGGCACCACCCCAGGACACGAACGTCATGTCCTGAGCGGCGGCCATACCGCCGATGCTTGCCACGGCAGAGCCCAGAAGGAGGGTCTTGAGTTGCATAGAGTTACTCCCAGTCATTCGCCCTTTTTGGGTTTCCGGAGAGGCAGAGCCGGGCGAGCCCGCCCTCCATCCCACCCGCGCCCGAGCGGCGCAGGGGTGTCTCGGTATCAATCGAGCGCGCGGCAGTCTTCCGGCAACCAGCCGATTTCGATCTGCTCGCCCGGCTTCAGCTTGACCTGATCGGGCGCGTTGCGCGTCTTGATGATGAAATCCTCGTTGCCCGCGACCCTCAGCCGCGTGCGGAAAATATCGCCCATGTAGATGAACTCGAGCACTTCGGCCTTGAGCGTATGGGCGCCTTTCTGAAGACGCTCGCTGTTGTATTCGACGCGTTCGGGGCGGATCGACACCTGCGTGCGCTGGCCGACCTCGGACACGTTCACGGGCTTGGCGTCGATCACTTCGCCGTCGTCCAGTTGGATGACACAGGTATCGCCCGTGATTTCCTTGACGACACCTTCAAGCGTGTTGTTCTCGCCGATGAACTGCGCGACGAAGCTGTTCTTCGGTTCTTCATACAGAACGTCGGGCGGATCGAGCTGCTGGATGCGGCCATCGTCGAACACGGCCACGCGGTCCGACATGGTCAGCGCCTCGGTCTGGTCGTGGGTCACGTAGACCGTGGTGATGCCGAGGTCGTGGGCCAGTCGGGTGATCTCGAACTGCATGTGCTCACGCAGTTGCTTGTCGAGCGCGCCGAGCGGTTCGTCCATGAGCACCAGCTCGGGCTCGAACACCAGCGCGCGGGCCAGTGCGATCCGCTGCTGCTGACCGCCCGAAAGCTGGGCCGGGCGGCGGTTGATGAAATCGCCCATCTGAACCATGTCCAGCGCGCGTTTGACCTTTTCCTCGCGGTCGGACTTGCCGATCTTGCGCACTTCGAGCGGGAACGACAGGTTCTCGCCCACCGACATATGCGGAAACAGCGCGTAGTTCTGGAACACCATGCCGATGCCGCGTTTGTGCGGCGGGATGTTGTTGATCGGCTGACCGCCGAGGAGGATGTCCCCGTGCGTCGCCGTCTCGAACCCCGCGAGCATCATCAGGCAGGTGGTTTTGCCAGACCCCGAGGGCCCCAGCATGGTCAGGAACTCGCCCTTCCCAATGGACAGGTTCAGATCCTTCACGACGAGCGTTTCGCCGTCATAGGATTTCTGAACGCGATCAAATACGACGAAACCGTCGTTTCCCTCTTGGCTGGCCAAAAGACCCCCTTACATCCCTGTCGGATTTCATTTGTTTTTGGTTTTGATCAAAGCCAACACGATTGACCTCGGGATTTCAACAGGCTTTTGGGCATTAGATGAGCGTTTGCTCAGACACGAACCTATTGATACCGAAAGCGACACGAAGTTTCTCATGCCTTGCCCTAGGCTTGTGCATTGTTGCGGCGGCGGCCCGCGATGCGCACGGAATCGACATGAATTTCCCGTGAGACTCAGGCCGGGCCGCAAGGTGACGCAAGGTCAGTCCGCGACATCGGCCATGTCGCATCCGTGCCGGGGGCCGCGTGGCTACTGTGGGATCGTTTCGCGGTAGAGGTAATTCGAGCCGTCCCAATACCACCGCTCATAGATCGTGATATCCCGCTCCGCCGTGGTCAGAAGCAGGTTGGGCCAGGCCCCGATCGGGCGCTTTCGGTCGATGTAGATGCGGGGCGGGTTCTCGACCGGATCGAAGACGACCCAATCGCGGTTCGGCGGTTTGACGAGGAAGTATCGCGCGAAGTTCGAGTATCCCAGTTCCGGCGAAGGACCGACCAGCGCATCCACGAACCGCCACCCGTCCGGTAATTGGACGGCGACCGCGCGGCGCACGTCGGGGTCCGGCGCCCCCTCCAGCGCGAGCAGCCGACCGATCCGGTCGTCCAGCGCCTGTCGGGCCGCGTCGATCGCCGCCTCGGTCGAGGGGCCGTTCAACAGAACGAAGCGGTCCGGCGCGGTGTCGGGCGTCGCCAGTCGCTGAAGATCGCCGCAATTGCCGAGGACCGCGCCCAAAGCCCGCGACGAGCCATCCAGCGTCATGCCCAGGTCACGCTCCTGCTTCATGGCCCGAACCCGGAACGTCCCGGCCTGCCCCCTGCGAAGCGCGCCGAGAAGCTCGTCGTCGAGCTGCCGCACGTAGACCGCGAAAAACGCGTTCTCGAACCCGGCGCGCGCCGACAGGGTCAGATACCCGGCCAAGGCCCCATCGACCCGAACGTCGAGTTCCAGTTCGAGCGCCTCGGTGACATCGAGCCCCTCGACCGATCCTTCGGCCAGAAGCATCCACTGTTCTTCCTCCGGCGTGCAGACGAAAGACAGGCACAGCTTTCCGTCCTCGGTGTCATAGGGACAATACCGCGCTTCGAGCCTGCGACGGCTCTCCTCGAGCGTCCATTCGGCATCCGCCGAAGGATGCGGCGCGATGAACGGGACCACACCCAGATCGTAGCTTTGGCAGTCCCGCTCAACCGGACGGGCGAAGGACCCCAAAGGCGCACCACCCGGTCTGAAAAGAACCGCCATCTCACCGTCGGCAGGGGCAAGGGGTTGAACGCCCTCGCCCGTGGGTGCCGGGCAGTCCGAGCACAGGGTCCATCCGTCCGGGGATCGAAACCGGTCTGACGCGGGGTCGAGGCCGTCCGGCACCACATGCCCCACAGGGTTCATGGCGCAGATTTCGACCGCAGGCCCGTCTTCCCGTGACTGCGACAGGGCCGGCACGGCAAAAACAAGGGCGATCAAGACACAAACGATCCGGGACATGGCCTATCCGAACGACGTTCCTCCCCCATTAGGTCCACTGTCCGCCAAATTGGTTAACGGAATCCTCAAATCAGACGGTCAAGCAGGTCCAGACAGGCGGTCAACTGGTCCAGTGCGACGAATTCGTCGGGCTTGTGCGCCTGCGCGATGGACCCGGGGCCGCAGACCACGACATCGCAGCCCAGCGATTGAAACAGCCCCGCCTCGGTCGCGAAGGGCACGAGCCCGGCGGTATTCGCGCCGGTGAGTTTCATGACCAGATCGCGCGCGGCGTTGCGCTCCATCGGTTCGAACCCCGCGACCTCGCCGATCACCTCGGTCTGGATACGCGCGCGCGGCTCGACCTTCTGCATGGCCGGGAGCAGCACGTCGCGGGCGTATGCCTCGATCTCGGATTTCACGAAATCCATGTCCTCGTTCACAACGGGGCGAAACTCCCATTCCACCTCGGCCTTGCCGACGATGACGTTGTGGGCGACGCCCCCATGAACGCCGCCGATGTTGAGCGTGGTCCAGGGCGGCTCGAACGCGCTGCCCTCGGGCGCGCGGGTCTTGAGCTCTTCGCGGATTTCCAAAAGGCGCGAGACATAGCGCACGGCGTATTCGGCCGCGTTCACCCCCTGATCCGGGTCGGACCCGTGGCCTTCGAGTCCGGTAAAGCGCGTGGTGTATTCGCAGCAGCCCTTGTGCCCCTCGATGATCCGCATTTCGGTCGGCTCGCCGATGATCGCCATGGCCGGCTTCACCCCCCGCGCCTCGAGCGCGGCGATCAGATCGGCGGCGCCGAGACACCCCACCTCTTCGTCATGGGTGAAGGCGAAATGGATCGGACGGTCGAGATCGCGCGCCGCGTAGTAGGGCGCCATGGCGAGCGCGCAGGCGATGAACCCCTTCATGTCGCAAGTGCCGCGCCCGTAAAGCAGGCCGTCCGCCTCGCGCATCTCGAACGGGTCCGAGGACCAGTCCTGCTCCGCCACCGGCACCACGTCGGAATGACCCGAAAGCACGATGCCCCCGTCGCCCTCCGGCCCGATGGTGGCGAAAAGGTTGGCCTTGGTGCCGTCGGCATTCGTCAACACCTGAACCCGCGCGAAATGGCGTTCGAGGTAGTCCGCCATCCAGTGAATCATGTCGAGATTGCTGTCCGACGAGACGGTCGGAAAGGCAATGAGCGTGGCGAGGATATCGCGGGCGGTGTCGAGACGGGTCATGGCGCGACCCTGCCACAGCAGCGTGGGTCTTGCCCATAGGCCGCGTTCCCGGTCGGAGCGGGCTTGCGCCCGCACAGGCCTTGCGCCGCCCTGCCTTGCGGCAGGACAGCGCGGCAGGGGGACCAGTCCCCCTGACCCCCTGAAGTATTTTCGAAACAGAGAAGAGGTGGACCGGGGTCAGTTGCCTGCCGCGCGCGCCTCGACCAGGGTGCCCTGCGTGACGCGGTCGGAGGGGTGGGTGATGACCCTGTCGCCCGCCTCGAGACCCGAAAGAACCTCGGCCTCGTCCGAATTGCGCTGACCGATGTCGATGGGCGTCAGGTGTGCCGTGCCATCCCGGACCACGAAGACCGCCCAGTCGGCCTCGTCGCGAAACAGCGCCGAAATCGGGAGCCGCAGGGCATCCTCGGCGGACCATTCCACGATCCGGGCGTAGACCCGGAAGTTGTGGCCGAGCGGCGGCACTTCCACGCCCTCCGCGAAGTCCAGAACGACGCGCACGCGCTGCTCTTCGATGCCCAGCGCCGAGACCTTGGTGAAGGCCGCAGGCTCGATCTCGCGCACCACGGCGTCGAGCGCCGTATCCCCGCCCCAGCGTTCGATATGGGCGGGCGCGCCCGCGGCAAGGCGCACCGCGTCGGTCGACAGGAGTTCCACGACGATTTCCAGATCGTCGGTCGGCCCGATGGTAAGGAGCGTGGTTCCGGCCGTCACAGGCCGGGCCGAGGTCGAGGTGACCGACAGCACCTTGCCCGACACGGGTGCCCGGATATCGACGCAACAGGCCTCTTCTTCGTCAAGCGTGCGCTCGCCGGGCTGGGTGAGAACGGCACGCGCCGCCGCAACCTCGCTCATCCGCATGTCCGCCGTGGCATGGGCGCTGTCGAGCTGCGCCGAGGCGATGTCCACGGCGGTTTCGGCCGTTTCCAGCGCCGCATCCGACGTGGTTCCGCGTTCGTGTAAATCGAAGGCGCGGTTGAGCTGACGCTGGGCGTTGTTCAGATCGGCCTCGGCCACGGTGATCTGGGTCTTCGCCAGCGCAAGCGCCGCTTCGGCCTGTGCCACCGCCGCTTCGGCCTGCTTGCGCGCGCGTTCGTCGAGGAACGCGGGCTCGCCCGGTTCGATCCGCGCGATGACCGTTTCGCCCTTGATGACCGTGTCGCCGACCTTGACCGGCGAGCGCCCGACGGTGCCCGATACGGGGGCCGCCACTTCGAACACGTCGCGCACGCGCGTGGTGCCGTCGGCGTTCACCGTGACTTCCATCGGGCCCGCCGTCACCTCGGCCATGTCGACCGGAACGATCTCAGGCTGCATCGACACCCAGACCGCACCTCCGATGGCCGCCACGGCCACGGCGCCGATTACGATGGTTCTCAGTTTCATGGGGTCACTCCCTTGTTTTCATCACGGCGACGAGGTCCATGCGGTCGATCCGCCGCCGCACGATCAGGGCCGAGACGATGGTGGCCCCCGCCACCACGCCCGCGGCGCGCCAGTAGGTTGTATCGGTCACGATAAGCGGCAGCGCATAGAGGTCGGATTTAAAGCTTTCGACCATACCCGCCGCCATGCCGTAGCCCATGACGAGGCCCACGGGGATCGCGACCAGCGTGAGGATGAACAATTCGCCCAGAAGGATGTAGCTCACCTCGCCCTTGGTGAAGCCGAGGATGCGCAGGCTCGCCAGTTCGCGGGCGCGTTCCGACAGCTGGATACGGGCCGAGTTGTAGACCACGCCAATGGCGATGAGTGCGGCCATGAAAGTATAGACCGTCAGCGTGATCCCAGCGCTTTCCGCGATGGTTTCATCGAAGCCGCGCCGCACCTCGGACATATAGGTGATGCCCGAGATCGCGGGGCTGGCCTTGACCGCCTCGAACAATTCCTCGCGCCGCGCGTCGTCGATCTCGACATTGGCGAGGCTCAGACGCGGCATGTGCCCGAGTATCCCGCTCGCGGTCTCCAGATCCATATAGGCGGAGAGGCCGAAGAACTGCGCCACGGTGCCGGTTATGGGCACGCGGTAGCGGGTGTCCCCTTCTTGCAGGAACTCGACCTCGAGGATGTCGCCGATGTCGGCGTCCAGATGATCGGCCAGACGTTTGGCCAGCACCAGCCCGTGCTCGGGCGCCACCTCGACCCGGTCGTCGCCGTCGAAGACGCGCACAAGGTCGTTGCCGGGCCGCGCGGCCTCGATCCCGATGGTGCGGGTCAGGTGGCCGTGGTGCAGACGCACGGGGATCGACAGGCTGCCCTCGGCCCGCATCACGCCGGGCAGGTTCTCGACCGCGTCCAGCACCGCCTCGGGGCGTTCGATGGCGAATTCGAGGATCGCGTCCTGACGGTTGGCCTGCACGAAGGCCACGTCGAGCAATTCGTCGAAACTGTCGAACATGAAAAGACCCGCGACGATGATCGCCGCCGAAATCGAGATCCCCAGACTGGTCAGTGCGGCCCTGAGCGGCCAGCGCCCGATGGCGCGCAGGATCATCATGGTCGGCTGCTGCGGGCGCATGACCTGAATGAGCCGGTCGAACAGGCCCCGGCGGAACCGCGTGGGCGCGGGCGGCGACATGGCCACGGCGGGCGACAGGCCCACGACGCGGCGCACCGCCATCATCGCGCCGACGAGCGCGGCCAGAAGGCCGGCGGCGGCCCCGATCACGTAGACGCTCGGGCGTTGCACGAAGACCAGATAGGGGAAATGGAAGTATTCGACATAGACCGACGCCATCGCCTGTGACGCGGCCAGCCCCATCAGCCAGCCGATGACGACGCCGATGGCCCCGATCCCCAGAGACAGTTTCAGGTAATGCGCCGCGATCTCGCCGGTGGAATAACCCAGCGCCTTCAATAGCCCGATCTGTTCGCGCTCCAACTGGATGAGCCGGCCCAGCACCATGTTCACGAGGAACGCGCTCACGACGAGGAAGATCGGCGGCACGATCCGCGCCATGACGTCGAGCTGCTCCAATTCGCCGTCCAGAAACGCGTTCGAGACCTGCTGATCGCGGGCATAAGACCCGGTGCCGCCATAGGGTTTCAGCAGGGCTTCGAGGTCGTCCCGGACCGGCTCCAGATCGGTGCCGCGGGTGACCGACAGCGTCACGGAGTTGAAGGCACCCGACAGGTTGAACGCCGCCGCGATCACGTCTTCGGCCATCCACAGGATGCCGAAGCGTTCGTCGTCGGGCATGATCGAGCCGGGGCCGATGGTATAGATGAACTCGGGGCTGAGGACGACGCCGGTGATCCGCACGTCGCGCTTTTGGCCGTTCAGCGTAACCGAGAAACCGTCGCCGGGGCCATAGTCATGGGCAAGCGCGAAGGCCTCGTTCACCACGACCTCGTCGCGGCGGCCAACGCCGGGCAGCCGCCCCTCCTTGACGATGAGCGCGTTCATCACGGGCTCGCCCGAAGCCGGGATCGACAGGATCTGCGCCATCGCCGGGTCGGACATATCCGGCAGGTCGAGTACCGCGAACTGGCTGATCCGGGCCTCGACACGGGCCACACCGGGAATGGCCGCGATCTCTTCGACCAGCGTTTTCGGGGCGCGCGCGGCAGAGGACCAGATATCGGCGAACCGCGCCCGGTCGTAGAACGTGTCGCGCGTCTCGGTCAGGCTGCGCTGGGTGCCGAAGGCCATGACCATGATCATGACCCCCACCGACAGCACGGCGGCGATGGCCAGCGCCTGCGCCCAGAGCCTGCGGATGTCGCGAAAGAGCTTTTTGTCCAGCGCGCGCATCGTCACCACTCGATTTCGGACGGGGCGATGCGGCTGTCGTTGGTCACCACCTGCGCGATGTTGCCGTCCGCGAAATGCACGACGCGGTGCGCCATCTTCCGGATGCCCGCGTTATGGGTGATGACGATGGTCGAGGTGCCGAGTTCGGCGTTGATTTTTTCCAAGGCGTCCAGCACCTGAACCCCGGTATTGGAATCCAGCGCCCCGGTCGGTTCGTCGCACAGGAGCACTTCGGGCCGTTTGGCGATCGCGCGCGCAATCGCGACCCGCTGCTGCTCGCCCCCCGACATTTCCGCCGGAAAGTGGTCGAGCCTGTGGGTCAGCCCCACCCGCTCCAACGCCTCCTCCGGTTTCATCGGGTTCTTCGCGATCTCGGTCACGAGCGCCACGTTTTCACGCGCCGTCAGCGAGGGCACGAGGTTGTAGAACTGAAAGACGAACCCGACATGCTCGCGGCGATAGCGCGTCAGCTCCCGCTCGCTCATCGCCGTCAATTCCTGATCGCGGAACCACGCCTGCCCGGCGCTCGCATGATCGAGGCCGCCCAGAATGTTGAGTAGTGTCGACTTGCCCGACCCCGACGCGCCGAGCAACACGGTGAATTCGCCCGTGTAAAGCTCGGCATCCACGCCACGCAGCGCGTGCACGTCCACCTCCCCGGTCCTGTAGACCTTGGTGATTGCGGTGGTGTGAAAGACCCTGTTCATCCCGTTCGCCATGTGGCCATCCTAGCCATATGGTGCGACGCCACTTTGATCTGGTTCAATATTTTTCGTGGTCTGTGCATAAGATCGCTGCCGCCAGCCTTGAAGCGTGGACAGCCAGATGGGCCGCAACCCCACGATCCCACGGTCATAAAGGCGCAGCCAGATGCGCCGCCAGCGGCTGGGATGATCCGCGAAATGCGCGATGAAATCCCGGGCCGCCGCGATGAACGCCTCGCCCGACGCGCGCGACCGCAACAGAGCCTCGACCTGCCGCGCCCGATCCGGCCCGTCCGGCAAGCCGCTCACCGCCGCGTGGATCGCGGGGCCGAGGTCGTGCCGGATATGCGCCCGCGCGGCGAGCGAGACCAGAACGAGGTGCAGGAAGATCGGTGAGGACAGGGTAAGGCGCCTTGCGACCCGATGGTACGTCCGCCACGGCTTCGGCACCTCGGAAATCGGCGCACCGCGGCAGACCAGCACCCCGGAAGCGTAGAGATCGTAGAACCGTTCGATGACGCGGTAGGCCAGTTCGGCCTCGACCGCACCGTCCAGCGCGCCCAGCCATCGGGCGGTCGTGTAGCGGTAGAGGTGGGCGAAAAGCACATGGACGCGGGCACCGCGATGGTCTGGCAAGGCGTCCAACTCCTCGGCCACCGCCGCAAGCGTCGCGGCGACCGCGTGGGCCCCCGCGCGGGCATCTTTCGGGGCATCCTTCATGGTGCGTCCCCTCGCTTTCGCCGCAGCCTTGCCGAGCGAAGGCCCGGAGTGCGGCTTGCCTCTCCCCATCCTACCGCGTGGGGGGCCGGTCGACAAAGGCCCACGCTGACGCAGCGCCCGCGCCTGCCGGACGGGTGACCCTGACCGGGTCGCCCGCGTCAGTCGAAGTGGTAGGTCAGGCCGATCCCCGGCGCGAAAATGCCGCTGCCGTTGCGCCCGCGTGCGGGCACGTAACGGACCCCGGCGAAAGCGGTCAGGTTCGTATCAGGCACGTCATACAGGAACCCGGCCTTGGCGATCGCCCCGGCACGCAGGGGACCGATCAAAAGGTCGGGGCGCAGGAACCCCTGATAGCCGTAGATGAACCCGGCATCCAAACCGCCGTACAGGCCGAAATTGCCAAGGACATAGGGGCGATACTGAACCTCGAAATTCACGCCCAGCGAAAAGGACTGCGCGTTGAAACTGTTGAGAAACACCATCCCGCCGTAGGACACCACCAGATCGAACTCCGGCGACAGGCGATAGACGTTGCCGCAGGCGATCTGCCGCGCGTTCATCTCTTCGTTCAGCGGGCGAAGGATGGGCGGCTTGATGTGCCAGAACTTGCTGAAATACTCGACCGTCACCTGATCGCACAGGCCCGAGAACTGGGCGCGGGCCGCACCCGGAAGGGTCGCGGCGGCGAGGGTCACGGCAATCGCCACGGCGATCCCGCGCAGATAGGTCAACATTTCACCCGCGCTCCTTCGAACGACGCGGCCGGATCACCGGCGCGCAGAGGTTCCATCCCGATGGTCAGTAGTGTCGCATTCCCGGCAGGCCCGCCAGTGCCCTGCCGGCGTGCCGCTGCTGTTTTCCTCGACTGTTGCCGAGTTGGACCTTTCCCAAGTCACCGCCAAGTCACGCCACAGGCCGATGCGTTTTGACGCGGGCGCGCCGCGCCGTCATGATCGCGCCATGTCGGCCAATATCCGCGGCACCCTCGTTCTCGATTTCACGCGCTTCCTGACCCATCTCGGTCAGGATCCGGCCAAGGTCTTCTCGGCGGCGGGCTATCCGCTCGAATCCGCGCTGGATCGCGATACCCGTGTGCCGGTCGAGGTGCCGACGGCGCTTTTGGAAACCGCCGCGCGAATGTTCGACATGCCCGATTTCGGGCTGCGGCTGGCCGAATTCCGGCAGATGCCCGACCTCGGCCCGGTGGCGCTTTTCCTGCGGGAAAAAGAAACGCTGGGCGACGTGCTGGAAACCATCGCGCAGGCGTTTCACCTGCATTCGAACGCGCTTTATCTCACCAACATCGACATGGGCGACACCATCGTCCATGCCATCGAATTGCTGACCACCGACCATCGCCTGTCGCGCCAGAGCGCCGAGATGATCGTGGCCGGGGTGCGCGAGATGTTTCGCTGGATACTCGGCCCGGACTGGCGCCCGGCGGGCATCCTGTTTCGCCATGCCCGCGTGCTGCCGGAGCGGACCTATCTGGCGCATTTCGGGCAGGTTCCCGAGTTCGAGCAGGAATACAACGCCATCGTGCTGGAACGCGCGGACCTGTCGCTGTCGCTCAAGCGGGCGGCCCCGGCCTTCGACAAGGATGCGCGCGCGATCCTCGCGGATGTGCAAAGCGCGCCCGAGGTCTTTCTCTACCGCGTGCGCCAGCTCATCGTGCTCACGCTTGGGCAGGGCGAGGCGCGGGCGGACCGGATCGCCGGGCTTCTCGGCATCGACCGGCGCACCCTGCATCGGCGGCTGTCGCGCGAGGGGCTGACCTTCTCGGGCCTGCTCCATGACGTGCGGCGGGAGTTCGCGCAGCAATACGTGGTGAGCACGGATCGCTCGATGGCCGAGATCGCGCTGCTCGTCGGGTTCGAAAGCCCGGCGGTCTTCAGCCGGTGGTATCGCGACGCGATGGGCAAGACGCCGCGCGACAGCCGGGCGGCGGCGCGCGCGGGCACCTGATCGCCTGTCCCAAAATGTCAAGAACACCCATCCGAGTCCCGCTAATGTCCGAGGCCGAAGCGAGACCGGGAGGACGGCTCGCCCCTCAGGAGGAACCACCATGAAACGCACGTTCACACAGATCGTCCGCGCCGCCGTCGCCGCGACGCTGATCGCCCCTGCCGCATTCGCGCAGGACTATCCGTCCAAGCCCGTGACCATCATTCACGCCTATCCGGGCTTCGCCTTCGACGCCGTCATGCGCGCCGCAGCCGAGAAACTTCAGGAAAAATGGGGCCAGCCCGTCGTCGTCGACACCCGCCCCGGCGCGAACGAGGTCATCTCGGCCAACACCGTCGCGCAGGCCGCCCCGGACGGCTACACGATTTTCGCCGGCACCGAATCGACATTCCTGAACAACCCGGCGCTCTACGCGTCGCTCCCCTACGATCCGGCCACCGACCTCGAACCCGTCAGCCAGTTGTTCAACGTCCAGTTCGGCCTTCTGGTGCGCGGGTCCATCGAGGCCCAGACGGCGGACGAGTTCATCGCGCAGATGAAGGAAAGCACCGGCACCTTCGGATCGTTCGGGGTGGGACACATCATGCACCTCGGGATGGAGAAGTTTAACACCGCCGCCGGGATAGAGATGAAACACGTGCCCTACTCCAACGGCGGCCAGATGCTTCAGGACATGCTCGGCGGTCAGATCGACGCGACCGTGGCCAGCACCGTGCTCGCCACCCGGTTCGGCGAAGGCGGCAAGCTGCGGATGCTCGCGATGAACGGGGCCGAACGTCAGGCGGCGCTGCCGGACGTCCCGACCTTTGCCGAGGTCGGCTTTCCAGAGCTGGAAATCTACTCGATCGCCGGGATCGCGGTGCCGGGCGGCACGCCGACCGAAATCAAGATGGCGATCTACGAGGCCTTTGCCGAGGTCATCTCGGACCCCGCCTTCGAAGCCGAAATCGTCGTGCCGAACGGCTACGAGGCCGTCCTGAGCACACCCGAGGAATTCACGGCCTTCATCGCGGACGAATCCCCGGCCGCAGCCGACCTGATCGAAAGCCTCGGCGTGAGCCTCGCGCAATGAGCGCCAAGATCATCAGGACCGATATCCCCGTCACCGACGGGGATATCGAGGTCGTGCGCAAGATGCTCGAAGATGTGAAGTTCGCGCAGAGCTACCGGGCGAGCGGCGACATCGCGGCCCTGCGCGCGGCCACCGCCAAGATGGTGCAGAACCCGTTCTTCCGGCCCGTTCCGGCGGGCGTCTCCGTCGAACCCGGCGCGCTGGGTGGCGTGCAAGGCGAATGGATTTCCGGCCCCGACGCCTCGGACGACGTGCTCGTATTCTTTCACGGGGGCGGCTACATTCGCGGCAGCCTCGACCTTGGCCGCGCGAATGCGGCCGAGATCGCGCTGGGGTCCGGGTGCCGCGTCTTTGCGACCGCGTACCGACAGGCGCCCGAAAACCCCTTCCCGGCCGCCGTCGAAGACGCGGTCGCGGTGGCATCCGCATTGGGGGCAGAAGGCAGGCGTTTTGCGCTGGTCGGGGAATCCGCGGGCGGCGGGCTCGTCCTGTCCACCGCGATGACGCTCAGGGACCAGGGCAGGTCCATGCCCTTCGCGATCAGCTGCATCAGCCCCTTCGTCGACCTCACCCTGTCCGGCGACAGTTGGGACTTCAACGCAGGCAAGGACATCGCGACACGCGAGATGGGCAACGACATGATCGCGCTTTACATGGGCGACGCGGACCGGGCCGACTGGCGGGCCTCGCCGGTGTTCGGAAGGTTCGACGACCTGCCACCGATCCATGTTATCGTGGGTGCGAGCGAGGGGCTGTTCAGCGAAGCCCTGAGCGCATCCGAACGCGCCGTAGGTGCCGGATGCCCGGTCACGCTGGACGTGTTCGCCGAGATGCCGCACGGCTTCACCAAGTATCGGTTCGATGCGGCAGGTCAGGCGATGGCACGGGTCACACGCTGGCTCGCCACCCGCGCCAAGGAAGGGGAGGAGACATCGGCATGACCGTGACCGTCGAACGGGCCCGTGAACTGGCGGGCGGCACCCTGCTCGCCCTCTTGGGCGGCGGGGCGGCGCTCAAGGCGCTCACCTCGCAACACATCGGAACGCCCGCGAACATGGGGCCGGGCTTCTTTCCCGTCGTGCTCGGTGTCTGCCTTGCGCTGTGCGGGCTGGGTGTGGCCGCGGCGGCCCTCGGCAAATCGCTCGACCAAGCGGCGGTGCCGCGCGTCAACGTCCGCGCCGTGGCTCTCGTCACCCTGTCGGTCGCGCTTTTCGCGCTGACGATCCGCCCGCTCGGCATGGTGCCTGCCGCCTTTCTGCTGGTGCTGACGGCGGGGTTCGCCGATCCGCGCACCAAACCTCTGACACTCGTCCTTCTCGCGGGTGGCCTTGCCGCCATCAGTTGGCTCGTCTTCATCGTCGCCCTCGGGATGCCGCTGCGCGCCTTCGCGTTCTGACGCACCGGAAAGATCACCATGTTCTTCGATCATCTCCTGCTCGGGTTCAGCGAGGCATTCACGCTGACGAACCTGTGGTATTGCTTCATCGGCGTGCTGCTTGGAACGCTCGTGGGCGTGCTGCCCGGACTGGGCGCGCTCATCACGATCTCGCTCCTTCTGCCGTTCACCTACTACCTGCCGGTGGACGGTGCCCTCATCATGCTGGCGGGCGTGTATTTCGGCGCGGACTTCGGGGGCGGGACATGTTCGATCCTGATCGGCGTGCCGGGGCATCCTGCGGCCGCCGTCGATGTGCTCGACGGATACCCGATGGCCAAACAGGGGCGCGGCGGTGTCGCGCTGTTCATCAAGTGCATCGCCTCCGCCTGGGGATCGTCCGTCGGCATCATCCTGTTGATGCTCTTCGCCCCGGCCCTGTCGGCCTTCGCGCTGAAATTCGGCCCGGCGGAGTATTTCATGCTCATGGTTCTGGGCCTCGTGGCCGCCGCCAGCGTCGGGCGCGGCTCGCCGCTCAAGGGGTTCGCGATGGTGGTGCTGGGCCTGTTGCTGGCCACGGTCGGGACCGACGTGAACACCGGGCTGCAACGCTTCACCTTCGGGATGACCGAACTGTCGAACGGCGTCGGGCTGATCCCCGTGGCGATGGGCCTGTTCGCGCTCACCGAAGTCATGTCGAGCATCGGCAAGTCCGCCGTCTCGCCGGTCAAGCAACGCCTTCGCCTGCGCGATCAATTGCCGTCCCGTGCCGAATGGCGCGCCTCATGGCCCGCGATGCTGCGCGGCTCGGGGCTGGGGGCGGCGTTCGGCGCGCTTCCCGGCACCAGCGGCGGCATGGCCACCTTCATCGCCTATGCGGTCGAAAAGCGCGTCTCGAAGACGCCCGAGAAATTCGGCACCGGCGCGGTCGAGGGGCTGGCCGCCCCCGAGGCCTGCAACAACGCGGGGATCGGCACCGCGTTCATCCCGTCGCTCACGCTGGGCATCCCCGGCGATGCGGTCATGGCGCTGGTGCTCGCGGCCCTCATGCTTCAGGGCATTCAGCCCGGCCCGATGGTGATGACCAGCCACCCGGAACTGTTCTGGGGGCTCATCGTCAGCTTCTGGATCGGCATGGTCATCCTCGTCGCCCTGAACATCCCGTTGATCGGGATCTGGGTGCGGCTCCTGCAAATCCCCTATCCGCTCATGTTCCCGGGCATCGTGCTTTTCACCTGCATCGGCGTGATGAGCGTGGGCAACTCCACCTTCGACCTCTGGATGACGCTGGTCTTCGGCCTCGCCGGTTTCGCGTTGATCCTGTTGAGGTTCGATGTGGTCCCGCTGATCCTTGGCCTGATCCTCGGCGCCCCCATCGAAGAGAACCTGCGGCGGACGCTGCTGCTGAGCGACGGTGATTTCGGCGTGTTCCTGACCCGTCCCATCGCGCTGACCGCAGGGTTGGCCGCGCTTTTGATCGTGGCGCTCTCCACCTTCGCGCAGATGCGGCGCAAAAGGGCGGGGCATCACGCGACCGTCGGTCACGAGGACATCGGCTAGGTCTTGCGATCCTCCGGTCCCGCGCCGACCTCGGGGTCGTTGTAGTCGCTCGGGTCGAAATCTTCGGGGTCGTAAGGCTCTTCGTCCTCGGCGATCCCGGTCACATGGGTCGTGCCCGTCTCTTCGTCGTAGACGAGGCCGTAATTCGTGCGGCCCTCGGACTTGTAACGCAGGAATTCGTGGATACCGGCATAGATGAAGGCCACGACGAAGGGCGAGATGAAGATGAGGGCGATCGTGCGCGCTTCCATCATCGCACCCCCCGCATGGTCGTCTCGGCGAACAGTCGGGGCGCGCCGACCGGAACGGTGGCCGCGGCGCGTGGGGGCAGTCGATCATTGCACATGCGCCGAAGGTGGTGACCAAGCGCGCGGATGTCAAATGCCGCCCCTTTGGCGGCGCCGCGACGGGCGGAATGGAAGCAAACCTTTGATTTCGCTGGTACCCGCGGCCGGACTCGAACCGGCACGGCACTCAGGCCAAGGGATTTTAAGTCCCCAGTGTCTACCATTCCACCACGCGGGCCAGCGACGCGGACCGTAGCCCAGCCGCGCGGGCGAGGAAAGGCCGTCAGATGCCCTGTTCGGCGCGTTTGCGGGCTTTCGAGAACTTCATGCCGGGGTCCGTCAGCCGGTCGGTCGGCCCGACCCAGGCATAGGCCAGAAGACAGGGGTCGTCGTCGCCCGTGGTGATCCGATGCTCCTCGCCCGGCCTGTTCAGGATCAGCGAACCGGGGGCATAGACCGCAAGCTGGTTTTCCGACCAAGCACCGGCGATGGAGATATAGCTTTCCTCGATGTCGTGGTGGCTGTGCTGGGGATAGGTGGTGCGCGGCGCGAACAGGACGAAACCCAGCGTGATCCGCTCGGTCACGACGGGGCCGCGCGGCCCCAGCACCTCGCAATAGGCGTATTTCCGGGCGAGGTGCGGCGGCACCTTCGCATAGCCGTATTCCCATGTGAGCAGCGGCGAAATCCGCTCCAACGCGCGGCTCAGTCCGAACATCGGCGTGCGCGCGCCAAGGTCGAAGGCCCGGTGCAGATGCGCCGTCACCGGCTTGGTCTCGGGCGGGCGGGGATGAACCAGAGGGTTGCCATCCACCACCGACGACAGCGTTTCGCGCACCTTGCGGCGGTGGCTGCGGATCGCCTTGGACCCGCCCGCCGAGCCGTGCCGATAGAGTGCCTCGAATTCATGCAGCAGGTAATGCCAGCCGGGGCTGTCGTTCAGGCGGACGCCCTCAATCCCATCCGATGCCGGTGCCGTGCTGTCCATCGCCGCCTCCCCTTCGTGGTGGCGATTACGAAAACCCGACATGGGGGGTCGGGGCAATGATTCTCGCGCCCTAACGCGGTGCGCCGTAAAGCTCGGGGATCAGGCCGCGTTCCGGCAACCAGGGGTGAAGATCGACGGCTGCCCTCAGCGCATCATACCCTTCGTCCTCGCGCCCCAGCTTGAGAAGCGTCACACCCTTGCCGGACAGCGCCGGAATATGGCGCGGTGCGATCTCCAACGCCCGCTCGATGTTTTCAAGCGAGGCGGCGTAATCTTCCTGCCGGAAATAGACGAACGCTCTCTGGTTCCACGCCTCGGCCCATGTCGGGCAGTATTCGACCAGCGCGTCGAACGCCTTCTGCGCACCTTCGTAATCGGCCACGCGCATCCGTTCGAGGCCGACGTCCAGCAACTCGCCCGACCATTTGTCCGGCGGCGCCTGCCAAAGCGACCACATATCGCGCAGCGCGTCGCGGGCGACCATATAAGTCTGGGCGGCCTGCCCTTCCGCGATCAGGGCCGCCAGCGCGTCGCCGGTATCGGGGCCCTCGGGACAGGTATCGGCCCAGATCGGCGTCGCCACGAGGAAGGGAACGAGAAACCGCATGTCCAACCGTCCGCCGCACGGGCGTTCCCGTCAAGTCACGCACGCGCGAGCCGCTTGACGCCCCCGCGCGCATGGGGCCATCTGCACCCATGTTTCCGATCCGCGATCACAACCCGTCCGAACGCACGCCTTTCGTCACCTACATCCTCGTGGCGATCAACGTGGTCGTCTTTCTGGGCCAACTCGGCCTCGACGACCGGGCGCTGGGCGAGGCGTTCTGGACCTGGGGCGTCGTGCCGGAGCGGATCACGTCGGGCAACGGGCTGGAAACGCTCATCACCTCGCAGTTCCTGCATTCGGGCTTCTGGCACATTGCGGGCAACATGCTGTTTCTGTGGATTTTCGGCGACAACCTCGAGGATGAGCTGGGCCATTTCGGCTTTCTGGTCTTCTACCTCGCCAGCGGTGTGGGGGCGGCGATGGTCCAGATCCTGCCCGATCCGTCCTCGGGCATTCCGATGGTCGGCGCATCGGGCGCCATCGCCGGGGTGATGGGCGGCTACCTGCTCCTGTTTCCCAAGGCGCGGGTCGACGTGCTCTTCATCTTCATCGTCTTCTTCAGGATCTTCCCGATGCCCGCGTGGATCATGCTCGGGCTGTGGTTCGCGCTCCAGCTTTTTAACGGCGCGACGATGCCGGGCGACGGGGTGGCCTATTTGGCCCATGTCGGAGGGTTCATCGTGGGGTTCGTCTGGGTGCTGCCCAAATGGCTGCGCGAAGGCGGGCCGGAGTTCTGGCGCCGCACGCATGGGCACCCGCCGCATCCCGACGCGCAATATCGCTTCTCGTCATCGAGCGTGCCAGCGGTCCGCCGCCGGCGATAGTCAAGGATCAGGCCCGGTTCTTATTCCGGCCCGACCGACCGGCCAGAGACGAATTCGCTCAGCTTGTTGGCGAGCGTCGGAACCGAGCTGGTGACGGAAAAGCCCGCGAACAGGCCAAGCATCAGGATCGCGGCGGTCAGCGCGACCCAATCGACGGTGACAGCCCCGTCCTCTTCCTTCAAAAAAGGCCGCAGCAGCCTTCTTGCGATACGCATTGCAACACATCCCCTTCGAATTGCTTCGAGACAGGATGCCGTCAAAACGCGGCGCAATTGTGCCGTAGTGATGCCTAAGACGTGGTAAAACGGACGTTCGGGGCCGGTCAGTCCCGGATGATCTTGGCGAAACTGTCGAAGATCGCTTCGTTCGCGCCGATCACGTCGCCGCCCGACAGGATGTCGCCTTCGGGGTCGATGGGTTCGACCAGACCGCCCGCTTCGCGCAGGATGACAAGGCCCGCGGCCATGTCCCATGCGTTCAGGCGCCGTTCCCAGAACCCGTCATAGCGCCCCGCCGCCACATACGCGAGGTCGAGCGCCGCCGACCCCCAGCGCCGCACACCGGCGCAGATCGGCATCAGGCGCGCGAGATCCTGCAAGGTCTGGGGCAGATCGCCCCGCCCACCGAAGGGCACGCCGGTCGCGAAGATCGACTCGATCATCTTGTGACGGCTCGACACCCGCAGACGCTGCTGGTCGTTGAGCCATGCGCCGTTGCCCTTCTCGGCGAAGAACATCTCGTCCTTCGCGGCGTCGAACACGACGCCCGCGACGATCTCGCCCTTGTGCTCGAGCGCGATGGACACCGCCCAGTGCGGCAGGCCATGGAGGAAGTTCGTGGTCCCGTCGAGCGGATCGACGATCCAGCGCCGCGTCGGGTCTTTACCCTCTTCGCCGCCGCCCTCTTCGCCGAGCCAGCCATAGTTCGGGCGCGCATCCATCAACTCGTTCTTGATGATCTCTTCGGCGGCGATGTCCGCACGGCTCACAAAGTCGCCCGCGCCCTTCATCGAAACCTGAAGGTTCTCGACTTCGCGGAAATCCTTGACCAGCGACCGACCCGCCTTGCGCGCGGCCTTGATCATGACGTTGAGATTGGCGCTGCCTTGCATGTCCGGGGCTCCTTGGTTCAGAGGGCGCTATACGCGCGGGCGGGCGCGATGCCAAGGGGCGCGCCGGGGCCAAAATAGGCGAACAAGCCATTTCCGTGTTATCCTTCGCTCATTCTTTGGAGAATGGGGGATTTGAAAATGGCCGATGACTGCCGCACACCGAAAATACATTACAGACAGAAAGTGGTTGGCGATCTGGTGCTGGATGAGCGGTACGTTCCGATCGTGCCACCGTCCATCGAAGCCAAACGGCTCGTCATCGAAACGTCCAAGACGCGGGAGGCGATGGCCGCCGAGCTTCTGGCCCAGATCAATCGCAAGCTGACCGCGCGCAACGCCGCCGTGCCACAGTGCGGCAAGGGCTGTATTCCCATCGGCGAGATAGAGCGCAAACCCCCGCCGCCCCCGATGAAACGGCGCGACACGCTCACCTTCAAGGAGCCGTGCCGGTTCAAGGGCAAAGACAAGACGTTTCAGATCGAGGTCACGTTCAAGATCGGGGGCACCGTCATGGTCGAGACCCACGTTTTCGACATCCTGTGCGATGCGCCGCTCGAAGACGCCGCCTTCGCGGACGAACCCAGGACCTACTACATCGACGACGAGATCGGCCCGTTGGTGGAACAACTGACCGAAGAAGACCGGAAGCGGTTCGGGATCAGCGAGGTCTCGCAGGCCTGACGCCACGCGCAAGGTGGACAGTGGCCGGGGCTTGGCTACTGTCGCCCCATGACCACGCGCCAGATCCTCGTCACGGCACCGAAATCCACGCTGACCTACCTTGTGCGGGCGATCCGCGACGTGGGCGTCATCGACCTGCGCGTGTTGGAGGCGACCGATCCCCCCGGCGATCCCGTCCTTCTGATCCTCGCCGATGACGACGACCGCCAGACCCTGCTCGACCGGATGCAGGCGGTGTTCGGACCGGAGAACGAAGACGACTGGCGCATCACCCTGCTGCCCATCGAAGCGACGATCCCCCGTGTCGAGGACGAGGACGAAAAGGAAGAGCCCAAGGAACGGCGCGAATTCGCCTCGACGGGCCGCACGCGCGAAGAGATCTACGACAGCGTCTGGCGCAATGCGCGTGCCGACCGGAATTACATCACCTTCGTCGTGCTTTCGACCATCGTGGCCGCCTTCGGGATGCTGGCCGACAACGTGGCCGTGGTCGTGGGCGCAATGGTGATCGCCCCCCTGCTCGGCCCCAACCTCGCCCTTGCCGTGGGCATCGCGCTTGGCGACGGAAAGCTGATGGGCAAGGCGCTGATGACCAATCTCGTCGGTGTCGCGATCGTGCTGGCGCTCAGCCTCGCCATCGGGCTGATCTGGCCCCCGGACCTCGCCGCGAAGGAATTGATGAGCCGGTCCGAGGTCGGGTTCGACGGTATGGCCATCGCGCTGGCCTCCGGTGCCGCTGCCGCGCTTTCGCTGGTGTCCGGCCTGTCCTCGGCCCTCGTCGGGGTCATGGTCGCCGTCGCCCTTTTGCCGCCCACCGCGGCCATCGGGCTGTTCGTGGGCTTCGGCCAGCCCACCCTTGCCGTGGGCGCCGCAACGCTCTTGGCCGTCAACGTGGTCTGCGTGAACCTTGCCGCTCAGGCGGTCATGGCGAGCCGGGGCATCACGCCGCGCACGTTTTATGAGAAAAAGGCGGCCGCTCGGTCGCAATGGATCAGCGCCGCCATATCCGTGGGCCTGCTCGCCGCCCTCGCCGCCCTCATCTGGTGGCGGCTTCTGCACCCGGCGACGTAACGGTCACTCGCCCGCCAGCAACTCTTCCATGAAGATCGAAAAGAGCTGCGGCCGCCCGTCCACCCCTGCCTTGCGAAACACCGCCGCGCCCTGAGCGCGCACGGTGCCTGAGGCCGTGCCGCGAATGCGCGCGATCTCGTCGTTCTCGATGCCCTTGAGCATCAGCAGCGCCACGTCCCGCTCGCTCGCCGTCAGGTTCCACTCGTCGAAAAAGGCTTCGATCACATCGGCCATTTCGCCCTGCGCGGCCCGTGTCGCATTCTCGAGAATGGCGACGCGGTTCATCACCCGCCGCAATTCGAAGATCAGGAAGGCGACCCCACCGACCATTGCGAGGCCCGCGACGATCTCGACCCATTTGTGCGGCCCTTCGAATTGTCCGTCGCCGACGAGGTCGCCGATCACGTCGCCCAGAAAGAAGATCGCGCAAAGTGTCTGGACGACGATGACGGCGGACAGCAACGCTGCCCGCCGCCCCGTTCTGGCGCGATCGCTGACGGCCACCGCCGTCATCCGATGCGATCCGTCGGCACGCGCTTGCGGCCCGTTATCATCGCAGGCACCAGCGGCACGCGCGTCAACACGGTATCGAGCAGGATACCCGCGAGGTGAAGCACCACGGAAACCATGATCCAGCCATAGATCACCTCATGCGCTTCCTCGACCCAGTCGATACCGAAAAAGGCGACCGTCCCCATCATGTATCCCGTCACTCCCATCGCGATGACCGAGGCCCAGAGGTTATAGACCATGAGCGCCCCGGCAGGGTTATGGGAAAGATGCACGTGACGCCGCCCCCGGTGCAAGTCCGTCAGATGCCTGATGGCCGCCATCGGGTTCGGGGGGAAGCTGGACAACCGCGCATGGCGTGGCCCGACGAGACCCCACAAGAGACGCAGGACGACGAGCCCGACACCGACGTAGCCGAGAAGCTGGTGCAGGTCCGCGCTCTTGCCCTCGGGCTCGAACAGAAAGGAACAGCCCAGAACCGCCGCCGCCACGCCCCAATGCGTGATGCGCACGACCGGGTCCCAGACCTTGACGCTGGTCACCCCGTCCGGGGCGCGCCGATCACGCGCCCCGGAGGTCGTCGAGGCGACCTCAGTCATCGTCGCCGCCTTGCACGATCGCGCCGGTGGTCGGGTCGACATAGACCTCGGCGGTCATCTTGCCCTTGACCACGTAGGCTTCGATGCGGCCGTCCTCTTTTTCGATCTTGCGCACGTCGAAGCCCAGTTCGGTCAGTGCGGTTCGGATCGAGGCCTCGTCGGTGCCGAGCATCGTGCCCGCCGCGAGATCCGGCATCGTCGCCATCGACGCGTCGTCATCGTCGGCTGCGAAGGTGACGGCAGGCATGGCGATAGCGAGCGCGGCGAGGGTGAGAGTGATCTTTTTCATCGTGAGGGTCCTTTCGGTTGCCCGACAGGCACAGCGCCCGCCGGTCCCCTCCAGATTTGCCGATCACGGGCTGCGAGCCATTGGCGGGGGGCTTAATCGGGCCGGTCTAAGCGCCCGCTTAGGCCCAGCCGCAGCGCCCCGGTGCGACCAAGCCCCTATGCCCGTTGAAGTTTTACCGGCTCGGTCCGCGCCAGTCGCATCATGTGCGCGATAAATGGTTTTGACACGTCCTCGTCCCGCGTCGCCGCATACATCCGCTTGTTCAGCCCCGCTTCGGTGATCGGGCGGACCGCGTAATCCGGGTTCGAGCGATATTTGCCCAGCACCCAGTCGGGCAGCACCGTCACCCCGCGCCCGGCGGCGACGAGCATCAGGATCACCTCGGTCAGTTCCACGCCCCGCGTGCCCCTCGGCTCGACCCGCGCCGGGGTCAGAAGCTGGGTGAAGATGTCGAGCTTCGCCCGTTCCACCGGGTAATGCAGCACGACCTCTTCCGCGAAATCCTCGGCCTCGATCCACGTGCGGTCTGCGAGCGGATGGTTCGCGGCGCAGACGAACATCGGCTCATAGTCGAAGAGCGGCGTGAAGGTGACGCCCGGCAGGCTCACCGGATCGGACGAGATGACGAAATCCACCTCTTCCCGCCTCAGCGCCTCGATCGCGTCGAAGGCCAGCCGCATCCGGATGTCAACGTCCACCTCGGGCCAGGCGCTGCGGAACCCGTCGAGCACGGGGAAGAGCCAGTCGAAACAGGCGTGGCACTCGATGGCGATGTGCATACGCCCCGACCGGCCCGACTGCATCGCGCGAAACTCTTCCTCGACCGCCGAAATCTCCGGCAGGATTCGTTCGGCGAGGCGGAGCAGCTTCATGCCCGCCGGCGACAGCTTCATCGGTTTCGACCGGCGCTGGAACAGTTCCATCCCGACCTGCTCCTCCAACCCCTTGACCTGATGGGACAAGGCGGACTGCGTGATGTTCAGCATGTCGGCGGCACGCGCCAGCCCCCCGGCCTCATGAATGGCCCGGATGGTGCGCAGGTGACGAAATTCGAGATACATTGTGAGCGATCCTCATATTCTTCCTGAATATTATGAATTTGTCTCACGAAGGCCAAGGCCCTAGGTTCACCTCAACACCAAGAGGAATCTATCGCCATGAAAGCGCCCCGCATCTCGTTCGAATTCTTCCCGCCGAAGAACATCGAATCGACCTTTCGCCTGTCCGATACCGTGCGTGACCTCGCGCCGCTCGACCCGTCTTTCGTGTCAGTGACCTATGGCGCCGGGGGCACGACGCGCGAACTGACCCACGATGTCGTCGCGACGATCCACAAGAATTACGGCCTGAACGTCGCGGCGCACCTGACCTGCGTGAACGCGACCCGCGACGAGACGATGGAGATCATCGACAACTACGCCCGTGTCGGCGTGTCCGAGATCGTCGCGCTGCGCGGCGACCCGCCCAAAGGATCGAACGGCTTTGTCCCGCATCCGGACGGCTTCGCAAACTCGGTCGAACTGATCGAGGCCATCGCGGCGCGCGGCGACATGAAGATCCGCGTCGGCGCCTACCCCGACCCGCACCCCGAGGCCGCTTCGGACACCGCGGACGTCGACTGGCTCAAGCGCAAGATCGACGCGGGCGCGACCAGCGCGATCACCCAGTTCTTTTTCGAGGCCGAAACCTTTCTTCGCTTCCGCGACAAATGCGCGGCAGCCGGGATCGACGCCCCGATCATTCCGGGCATCCTTCCGATCCAGTCGTGGACCGGGGTCAAGAACTTCGCGAAAAGCTGCGGCACGCCGGTGCCGGGTTACCTCGACGATGCCTTCCTGCGCGCCGAGCGTGACGGGCGCGAGCGGCTGCTGTCGATTTCGCTGACGACCGAGCTTTGCACCGAGTTGATGGAAGAAGGCGTCGAAGACCTGCACTTCTACACGCTGAACAAGACCGACATCACGCGCGACATCGTTCACGCGCTGGGCGTGACGCCCAAGGTGGCGCTGCAACAGGTCGCCTGACCCGACCCGCTCAGGAACACGTGAAGGCCGCGACCCGGAACAGGGCGCGGCCTTTTTCCGTTGGCAGGTCCAAGGCAACCCGAAAGGACCACGCCCATGAAAGACGCTGCCAAATCCGGCTATATCACCACGGTCGACCCGGCCACCGAGCAACCCCTGAAAGATTATCCGATCATGGAGCGGGAGGAGGCGCTGGCCGCCGTCGAACGCTGCCACGAGGCGTTCCTCCACTGGCGCGAGACGAGCAAGGAGAGCCGCGCCGAGATCATCTCGAAAATCGGCGCCACGCTGCGCGACCGCGCGGACGACTTCGCGTCGCTCATGACCGACGAAACCGGCAAGCGGCTTGAAGACGGTCACACCGAGATTGAACTGTGCGCCGCGATCTGCGACTGGACCGCCGAACAGGGGCCCGAGGAGCTGGCCGACGAAGTGCGTGAGGTCGCCAATGGCGAGCGCGGTGTCATCACCTACCAGCCGCAGGGTGTGATCTACGGCATCCAGCCGTGGAACTTCCCTGCCTATCAGGCGGTGCGCTACGCCATCGCGAATCTCATGGCCGGGAACGGCGTGCTTCTGAAACACGCGTCGAACTGCACCGGATCGGGCATGTTCCTGCGCGACGTCTTCGAGGCGGCCGGCCTGCCGGAAAACCTGTTCACCGTGCTGGTCATCGACCACGACACGTCGGACGAGATCATCAAGAACCACCGCGTGCGCGGCGTGACGCTGACCGGCTCGGCCGCCTCGGGCGCCAAGGTCGCGGCCATCGCGGGCGGCGCGATCAAGAAAACCGTGCTCGAGCTTGGCTCCAACGACGCCTACCTCGTGTTGGACGATGCCGATCTGGACCTTGCCGTGAAGACCTGCGTCGTCGGGCGCATCTACAACAACGGCCAGACCTGCGTGAACGCCAAGCGGTTCATCGTGACCGAGAAGAACTACGACGCCTTCGTGAAGGCCTATGTCGAGGCGATGTCGGCGCTGGAAATGGGCGATCCGCGCGAAAAATCCACCAAACTCGGCCCGATGGCGCGCGGCGACCTGCGTGACACGCTGCACGAGCAGGTGACCAAGTCGGTCGACAAGGGGGCGACCATCGCATGCGGCGGCGAGATCCCGGATCGCACTGGGTATTACTACCCCGCCACGGTTCTGACCGACGTGAAGCCGGGCCAGCCCGCCTATGACGAGGAACTCTTCGGCCCCGTCGCCAGCGTCATCCGCGCCAAGGACGACGTGGAGGCGATGCACATCGCCAACGATAGCCGCTTCGGCCTGGGCGGCGGCATCTTCTCGCAGGATGCGGATTATGCCGTGAACCTCGCCCGGTCGCATTTCGACACCGGGATGGTCTTCATCAACGGCTTCAACGTGGCCACCCCGAACATGCCCTTCGGCGGCGTGAAGGATTCAGGCTATGGCCGTGAGCATGGCGGCTTCGGCATGAAGGAATTCGTGAACGTGAAGACGATCATCACGAATTGAGGTTTCGACCGCCGAAGCGGTCGACCCGCCGGGGGAGGCCCTGCCTCCCCGGACCCTCCGAGGTATTTTGGACCAGAGAAGAGGGGCGCGTCAGACGGAATGCTCGGCGCGCCCCTTTTCGGTCAAGTCGTAGGTGCCGGTGTCGACGCGGGCGAACCAACCCAAGTGGTTCACATACATGATCCGGGTCGCTTTCGTGACGCCCGTGGCCTTGGCGATCTCGGCGCCCTTGCAAGGGCCGGAAGCGGCCAGATGCGCGGCGATCCGGGCGCATTCCTGTTTATAGGCGGTCATCACCTGCCCCCGGCTGCCGCCCATGTTAGGGTCGCCCTCGCGCCGCGCGAATTCGGACAGAAGCCGGGCGCGGCGGGTTCTGGACTTGCGCGGGCGGAACTCAGTCGGGTCGGCGTGGACTTGCACGAACCCGTCTTCGAGCCGCACCGAGAGGACGCCGACGCCCAAACGCTTGCACAATCCGACATTTCCCTTGAACGCGCGCCAACCGGACTTGCCCGACCAGCGCGGCACGGCCACGTAGACGATATCGGTCACCGACTGCCGCGCCACCGCCTGTTGCAAGAGCGTCAGCGAGAAGCCCGCCTTGAGTTCGACCACCACCGGGTCGCCGCCTGCGCGCACCGCCATCACGTCGACCGGGCCGATCTCGGCCTTCACCTCGAATCCCAGCGCCTCGAGCCACGCCTTGACCGGCGGGTATAGGTCCGTCTCAGTCACCCTGCCCATGCCCCGTGATACCCTGCGCGGCCCATGCGGCAAAGGGGGTCGTGACATCCGCGGGCCACATCGCTATAGGTCGCGCGAAATTTTCAACGCTCAAAGGGACGCACCCGTATGACAACCCTCGTTTTCGGTCACAAATCGCCCGACACCGACTCCACCGGTTCGCCGCTCATCTGGGCCTGGTACCTCAACGAGATCAAGGGCGAGCAGGCCAAGGCCGTGCTGCTGGGTCAGCCCAACACCGAAGCCGCCTTCGTGCTGGAGCGCTGGAGCCAGTCGACACCCGACATCATCAGCGAGGTCGAGCTGGGCCAGCGTTGCGTGATCGTCGACACCAACAACCCCGCCGAGCTTCCGGCCGCGATCAACGACGCCGACGTCGTGCAGATCATCGACCACCACAAGCTGGTCGGCGGGCTGGAAACCAAGGGTCCGATCGACATCACAATCCGCCCCGTCGCCTGCACCGCCACCATCATGTACGACCTGATGGGCGACGACACCGCCAAGATGCCGGACGAAATCCGCGCACTGGCCCTGTCCTGCATCCTGTCGGACACGCTGGAATTCCGCTCGCCGACCACCACCGACCGTGACATCGAGGTCGCCAAGACGCTCGCCGCCGAACTGGGTGTGTCGATCCCCGACTATGCCGCCGAGATGTTCGCGGCCAAGTCGGACGTGTCGGCCTACTCCGACGCGGAACTCCTGCGCATGGACTCGAAGGAATACGAAGTCGGCGGCAAGAAATTCCGCGTCTCGGTGCTGGAAACCACCGCGCCCGACATTCCGATGGGCCGCAAAGACAGCCTGATGGAGACCATGGTGACGGTCGCCGAAGAAGACGGCGTCGATCAGGTGCTGCTCTTCGTCGTGGACATCCTCAAGGAAGAAGCGACGCTGCTGGTCCCCAACGATCTGGTCAAGACGCTGTGCGAAAAGAGCTTCTCGACCTCCGTGTCCGGCGATACCGCCGTGCTTCCGGGCATCGTGAGCCGTAAGAAGCAGATCATCCCGAACCTCGCCCTGTAAGGCGATCGGTCGGAGACCCAAAAGGGCGCCCGGTGTGGCGCCCTTTTTCTTTGGCGCGTCAGCCCGGCGCGACCGTCCGGTAACCACCCGCGATCACCCGCTTCATCCCGCCGTCGACCGACACGATCCGGTTCGGGATCCGCCCCTCGAGCGCCGGCGCCGCCGCGCGCGTCCGGTTGCCGGACCGGCACACGAGGATCAGGTCGCGCCCATCCGCCAGCGCGGGGCCGACCTGCGCCAGAAAGCGATCGGGGTCGGTGAAGGTGAGAAGCACCGCCTCGTCGATTACGCCCGTCTCGGCCCATTCCGGCGGGGTGCGGATGTCGACGATCAGACCGCCGGTCGCTTTCATCTCGTCCACCGTCATGAACCGCTGCTCGAAGCCCGGCTTGCCGCCGGCGATGAGCGAAACTCCGGTCACGGCGGCAAGCGCCGCGGCGGCCCCGCCGATCATCACGAAGCGTCTTGTTCTGTCTGCCATCTTGGCCTCCAAATCATATTCACCTTCCTAGATATGACTTGCCTGCGCCGATGTGTATCCCCTGCCCCCGATTGCGGCGATCCGCCACGGGCCGGGGCGCAATGCGCTTGATCCGCCGAAGCGCGCCCCTTACCCATCGCCGTGACGCAACCCGGACGAGGCCAACCCCTGTGACCCAGATCATCCAGTCGCTCACCGACATTTCCGACCGTTACGACGTGCTGCTGTGCGATCTCTGGGGCTGCGTCCACGACGGGGTGAAGGTCTACCCGGAGGCGATCCCGGCCCTGCGCGCCTTTCGTGCGGCGGGCAAGATCGTGGTGCTGCTGACCAACTCGCCCCGCGACCGGCACGCGGTGGCCGAGCAGATGGCCCGGTTCGGCCTGCCGGATGATTGCTGGGACACCATCGCTTCCTCCGGTGACGCCGCGCGCGCCGCGCTTTTCACGGGCGCCGTGGGGCGAAAGGTGCATGTCATGGGCGAACAACCCGGCGACGGGTTTTTCCGGGAAATGGAGATCATCGACAATCCGGTCGCGGTCGAGCGTGTCGGCATCGCCGAGGCCGAAGGGCTGGTCTGCCTTGGCCCCGACGACCCCTCCGCCGATCCCGAGACGTGGCGGCCCGATCTGCTTTATGCCAAGCAGAAGGGGCTGAAGCTGCTCTGCGCCAACCCCGACATCGTGGTGGACCGGGGTGAGGTGCGCGAATGGTGCGCGGGGGCCGTCGCGCGGATGTATACCGAGATGGGGGGCGAGAGCCTTTACTTCGGCAAACCGCATCCGCCGATCTACGATCTCGCCCGCCGTCGCCTCGCCGCGCTCGGACGGAACGTGGGCCCAGAAGGGATGCTCGCCGTGGGCGACGGGATTCAGACCGACATCAAGGGTGCTTTGGGCGAAGACATCGATTCGCTCTTCATCACCGGCGGTCTCGCGCGGGCCGAAACCAGGACCGTGACCGACCCGGATGCGCAGGCGCTTGCCACCTATGTCGAGGGCGAGCGGGTCACCCCGACCTTCGCCATCGGCATGCTGCGTTAAGCAAACCTGCGAACTTTTCCGGCGACCAGCGCGTTCGGCTTGCGACAGCAGGTCCGGAACTGCGGCCTTTTCGCTCTTGTTTCTGCACCCGCAAAGTAATATTGTTGCCGAGCGTCGCAAAAAGCGCGTCTAAAATTACCCGGAGGATTCCATGTTGGACAACTTCCCCCGAGGCACGATTTGCATCGAGGACCTCGAAATCGGAATGTCGCGCCACCTCATGAAAGAGGTGACGGATCGCGATATCGAGCTGTTTGCCGAAGTCTCGACCGACCGGAATCCCGTACACCTCGACGATGCCTATGCGATGGACACGATCTTCGAAGGGCGTATCGCCCACGGAATGCTGACCGCCGGGCTGATTTCGGCGGTGATCGGCGAACAGCTTCCGGGCCATGGCACGATCTACATGGGCCAGAGCCTGAAGTTCCTCGGCCCCGTGCGCCCCGGTGATGTGGTGCGCGCCGAAGTGACCGTGATGGAGATCGACCACGGCAAACGACGGGTGCAGCTCAAGACCGAATGCACGGTCGCGGGCAAACCGGTGCTGAAGGGCGAGGCCACCGTGCTCGCCCCGTCGAAGAAGTTCGACTGACGCCACCGATTTTCGCGGGTCGATCCGACACCGGGCGCGCACGCGACGGCTTGCCGTTGGATGTCGGTTCTACGATTATGCCGCCATGACACATGGCCCCCGCTACACCGCACTCGTCGACCGTCTGCCCGCCTCCGTCCCCTTCGTCGGACCTGAGACCGCCGAGCGTGAGCGGGGCCGACCGTTCAAGGCCCGCATCGGCGCGAACGAAAGCGTCTTCGGCCCCTCGCCCAAGGCCATCGAAGCGATGTCGCGCGAAGCCTCCGAGACGTGGAAATACGGCGACTCGCTCTCCTACGACCTGCGTATGGCGCTGGCCGACCGGCTGGGCGTGGGTGCGGGCAACATCATCGTCGGCGAAGGGATCGACGGGCTTCTGGGCTATCTCGTCCGGCTGGTCGTGTGCGAAGGCGACAAGGTCGTCACCTCGCTCGGCGCCTACCCGACTTTCAACTACCACGTGACCGGCTTCGGCGGCGAACTGGTGACGGTGCCCTACCGTGACGATCACGAAGACCCCGAGGCGCTTATCGCCAAGGCGGGCGAGGTCGGCGCCAAGCTCGTCTACATCGCCAACCCCGACAACCCGATGGGCACGTGGCACGACGCGGCCACGATCCAGCGCATGATCGACGCGGTGCCCGACGGTACGCTTCTGGTGCTCGACGAGGCCTATCTCGAATTCGCGCCCGAGGGGACGGCCCCCGCCATCGACCCGGACGACGCCCGCGTCATCCGTATGCGCACCTTCTCAAAGGCCTACGGCATGGCCGGGGCGCGCGTGGGCTACGCCATCGGGGCCGAGCCGCTCATCACCGCGTTCAACAAGATCCGCAATCACTTCGGCATGGCCCGCATTTCACAGGCCGGTGCCTTGGCCGCGCTTCATGACGATGCGTGGCTGGCGCAGGTGCAGGGTAAAGTGTCGGCCGCCCGCGACCGCCTTGCCGAGATCGCGCGCGAGAACGGTCTGACGTCGCTTCCCTCCGCCACCAATTTCGTCGCCATCGACTGTGGCGCGGACGGCGATTTCGCGCGCCGGGTTCTGGCCGAACTGGTCGCCCGCGACATCTTCGTGCGGATGCCCTTCGCCGCGCCCGAGGATCGCTGCATCCGCGTGTCGGTCGGCCACCCCGAGGATATGGACGCCTTCGCCGAGGCCTTGCCACAGGCCCTCGCCGCCGCCCGCGCCTAGCACTTTTGCGATTTTTCAGAAGAGCGAGCCCTGCTCCGGCGGCTCATCTTTGGACTTTTTCGCCTTTGGCGTGGGTTTGGCCGATCCGCCGCCCCCGCCGATCACGTCGAGCCTTCCGTCATGGAACTCGATCTCCAACGCTCCCGCATGGGCCGCCGCTTCGCGCGTCGTGACCACGTCACCATCGCCCCGCACCACCGCATAGCCGCGTTTTAGCGTCTCGGTATAGCCAAGCGTCACGCGCATCCGCTCCAGCGCATCCAGCCGCTTCTGCCAGCCTTCGATCTGCCCGGTGCCGACCCGCGACAGCCGCGCGGACAGCGCCTCGAACTCCCGCTCTTTGCGCAACCGCGCTTCGTCGATCCGGGCGGGGTCGAGCCGTGGTGCCAGCCGTGCCAGATCACGCTTGCCCGCCTCCACCGGACGCGCGAGCGCATGGCCCAGCCGCCCAGCCCGGTCCGCCACCCGTTCGCGCAGCACCGTGACCCGGTTCGTCAGCACCGAGGGCCGCAAGCCTCCGGACGCCCGGTTCAGCCGAACCTCCTCGCCCCGCACCTTGGCGATCAGCGCCGCTGGCAGGCGATCTCCGGCGCGATCAAGCCGTTGGCGTGGCGTATCCAGAAGCGTCTCGGCGCGCGGCAGCGCCCGCGACAAGTCCGTCAGCCGTTGCGACCGCCGCGTGATCCCCTGCGTCAGCGCCGAGGTCAGGCGCGACCCCAACTCGGTCGTATAGGCCATCAGTTCGCGCCGCACCGGCACCGCCATCTCGGCGGCCGCCGTGGGCGTGGGCGCGCGTCGGTCGGCGGCATAGTCGATCAGCGTCGTATCGGTCTCATGCCCGACAGCGGAAATCAGCGGAATGTCCGACGCCGCCGCCGCGCGAACGACGCTTTCCTCGTTGAAGCCCCACAGATCCTCGACCGACCCGCCGCCACGTGCGACGATGATGAGGTCCGGGCGCGGCAGAGCGCCCCCCGGCGTCAGCGCGTTGAAGCCCTGGATCGCCCGCGTCACCTCGGGCGCGCAGCGTTCGCCTTGCACCGCAACCGGCCAGATCAGCACCTTTCGCGGAAAGCGGTCGCGCAGGCGGTGCAGGATGTCGCGGATCACCGCCCCCGAGGGCGAGGTGACGACGCCGATGATCTCCGGCAGATACGGGATGGGCTTCTTGCGCTCCTGCGCGAACAGCCCCTCCGCCGTCAGCGCCGCCTTGCGCATTTCCAGCATCGCCATGAGCGCCCCGGCACCCGCAGGCGCGATGTCGTCGATGACGATTTGGTATTTCGACTGGCCGGGGAAGGTGGTGAGCCGCCCGGTGGCGACCACCTCCATCCCCTCTTCGGGCTGGGTGACGAGCCGTGCCGAAACGCCCTTCCAGATCACGCCGGAAATCACCGCGCGATCGTCTTTCAGATCCAGATAGATATGCCCGGACCGGGGCCGCGACACGCGCCCCACCTCGCCGCGAATCCGGACATGGCCGAACTCGCCCTCGATCATGCGTTTCACCGCCCCGGACAGCTCCGAGACGGTGAATTCAGGGGCATTGCCCCCCGGTTCCAAATCTTCGATCAGGTCGGACATGGGCAGACCATGCCCGACCCGCACGCCGAAGGAAAGATCACGCGGCCTGACGGTGGTGCGTGCCTTCATTGATCTCTTCGATGATCTTGTCGCAGAAGGCGTCGAGGTCGTCGGGGTTGCGCGAGGTGACGATCCCGTTGTCGGTCACGACCGGGCTGTCTTCCCACTTGCCGCCTGCATTCTCGACGTCCGTGCGCACCGACGGGTACGAGGTCATGTGGCGCCCCTTGGCGATCCCGGCCTCGATCAGAAGCCACGGCGCATGGCAGATCGCCGCGATGGTCTTGCCGCCCGCGAAGGACGCGCGGATGAACGCCAGCGCCTCGGTGTTCAGGCGCAGAAGGTCCGGGTTGATCTGACCGCCCGGCAGCACCAGCGCGTCGTAATCCGAGGCCTTGGCGTCGCCCAGAACCTTGTCGACCTTGACCGCGCGGCCCCAGTCCTTTTCGTCCCAGCCGATGATTTCCTCGGCTTCCGGCGAAATGACATGGACCTCGGCTCCGGCCTTTTTCAACGTCTCCAGCGGCACTTCCAGTTCGGATTGCTCGAAACCGTTGGTGGCGAGGATGGCGATTTTCTTGCCCTTCAGTTCGGACATGATGTCCTCCTTTGTTCGTTCGTGTCGCCACACCAACGGACAGTCGCGGTGGTCTGTTCCGGCCCCGCGATGCACCCGGCCGATCGCCGCCGGTTCGCCGCCCTTCAGTCGCCGCCGCAGTCGGCCCCGCCGCAACTCGCCCCGCCACAGGTCGCCGAACAACTCGCGGGCCCGCGCCTGTCGCGGTGCCGGGTCGCCAGCGCCGCCCCCACCGCCAGCGCCACGACGCCCGCCGCGATCATCGGCCCGTTGCCGACGCCCGCCCCCACGACGAACAGCGCGACCCCAAGGCCGCCGAAGATCAGCAAAGGCGAAACGTAGCGCCGCGCCCGTTTGCGCGCCCAGATCGTGTCGGGCGGTTCCCCGAACTCCTGCTCGTAGAGCGCAAGGGTATGAAGATACTGCTCGCCATGCCGCTTGGCCTCCCCCGCCCCCGTTGCCTCGCGATGGGTCAGCGGCTTGCCCAGAACCCCGGCGCAGAAGCGTTCCCAGTAATCCTCGGCCTGCGACAGGTGCAGATGCCAGACCGCATCCACCCTGACCGATGGCGTCAGTGGCGCATTGGTCAACTGGGTCAGATAGACGAACCGCAGGTATTCGCGCACCCAGAGCGCCGCTTCCCGCTCCCCCAGCTTTTCCTGCGCGCCGAGCAGCGCCTCGAAGGCATGGCGCCCGTCCGGCCCGAATTCGTGCATCGAAATCCGCTCATACAACTGGCGCTTTCGCATCCTTGCCCCTCGGCCCCGGCATGGGTATTCCCCCACTGACTAGCAGAAGGACGGTTTGCGGTGAACATTCTCATCTTGGGCGGCGGTGGCCGCGAACATGCGCTCGCCTGGGCCGTGATGCAGAACCCGAAATGCGACAAGCTGATCGTCGCGCAGGGCAACGCCGGGATCGCCCAGATCGCCGAATGCGCCAAGATCGACATCGAAGACGGCGAAAAGGTCGTCGACTTCTGCAATGTGAACGCGATCACCTTCGTCATTATCGGCCCCGAGGCGCCATTGGCCGCAGGCGTGGCCGACGCGCTTGAGGCCGCTGGCATCCTCGCCTTCGGCCCGTCACAGGCCGCGGCACGGCTGGAGGCCTCGAAGAGCTTCACGAAAGAGGTCTGCGACGCAGCCTCCGCCCCCACCGCCGCCTATGCCCGGTTCACCGAAGCTGCCCCCGCCAAGGACTACATCCGGCAGCAGGGCGCGCCCATCGTGGTCAAGGCCGACGGTCTGGCCGCCGGCAAAGGCGTGATCGTCGCGATGGACGAGGACACCGCGCTTGCCGCCATCGACGACATGTTCGGCGGCGAGTTCGGCGCGGCCGGGGCCGAGGTGGTGATCGAGGAATTCATGACGGGCGAAGAAGCCTCGTTCTTCATCTTGTCCGATGGTGAAACGCTGCTGCCCATCGGCACGGCGCAGGACCACAAGCGGGTGGGCGACGGCGACACCGGCCTCAACACCGGCGGCATGGGCGCCTACTCCCCCGCCCCGGTCCTGACGGACGAGATCGCGCAAAAGGCGATGGACGAAATCATCGCCCCCACCATGCGCGTCATGGCCGAGCGCGGGATGCCCTACAAAGGTGTCCTCTACGCAGGGCTGATGATCGAAAACGGCCAGCCCCGCCTCGTCGAATACAATGTCCGCTTCGGCGATCCGGAATGTCAGGTGCTGATGATGCGGCTGGGTGCGCAGGCGCTCGACCTGATGCTGGCCTGTGCCGAAGGGCGTCTGGCGGATCGTCAGGTGAACTGGGCCGACGACCACGCCATGACCATCGTGATGGCCGCCAACGGCTACCCCGGTGCCTATGAAAAAGGCTCGGTCATCTCCGGCCTCGACCAGATCGAGGAGACGTCGAAACAGATGGTGTTCCACGCTGGCACCCGCGAAGTGGATGGCAAGATCACCGCGAACGGCGGCCGCGTCCTCAACGTCACGGCGCGCGGCGACAGCCTGCAAGAGGCGCGCGACACGGCCTATGCCATGATCGACCAGATCGACTGGCCCGAGGGGTTCAATCGATCCGACATCGGCTGGCGCGCGCTCTGATGACCGCGCAGAGCTTCACCTGGAAGCCCGCGCTGCTGGCGAAACAGGACACGCTCACGCTCGAAGGCACGACCGCCCGGCTCGACGGTGACTGGACGCTCGACCTGCGCGACGTCGAGGACGCCGCCCTCGTCAATCAGGTCCTGAAAGGCAACCGGATCGTCCGGCTCGACCTCTACACGGCCGACGGACGCCGCTCGCTGGGCTACAACGCCTCGGCCCGCGTCTATCGCGCCGATCCCGACGCACGCACCCACCTTGCCGCCTGCGCCGCGACCCTGCGCGCGCTCGATCGGGCCCGACCCGGACAACTCGTGGCCCTCGGCGTGATCCGCGGCGGGCGCTGGGGCATGTTTCTCATCGGGCTCGGCACGCTCCTCTTCGGCAGCATTCTGGGCGTTTCCATGCTGGCCACCGGCGTCTCCGGCGAACGTCTCGCCACGGCCGCGATCCCCACCATCGTGCTCTTGGCGATGGGCGCGATCCTGACCTACGGCAACTGGCCGTGGCGCAAACGCCCGCGGGTCAAGGCCGCAGCACTCGCCACGACGCTCGAAGAAATGCACGCCCACGACACGACACGCCCCTGATCTTCTCTGGTCCGAAAATACCTCGGGGAGGTCTGGAGGGGCTGGCCCCTCTAGCTGTCGTGCGGAGGTCTGGAGGGATCGCCAGTGTCGCGCCATTGGTCCGAGAGACAATGGCGATGCCCCTCCAGCGGGTCGTCCCGGGCGTCAGCCCGGGGCGAAATCACTCACAGGCAAGATGCGGCGTGAAACTTTCGGGCCCGCGATAGGGGCCGACCTCGGTCGACATCAGCCGCCCGTCCTGCCAGACCGTCTCGACCACCTGAGTCCAGTCGGTATTCGCGGTGAGGATCGCAGGCACCGCGTCGTCGCAGTCGCGCACACCGCCCTCGATCTCGGGCGTGCCGAGCAGGTGGTTCGACAGCCCCTCGGCACTGGCATAGGGCGCGAGCGTCGCGGCACCGCCCGCCATGCCGACGGTCACGATGCGCAAGGTGCGCGCCAGATGCGGCCGGTCGACATAGGCGATATCGTCATGCCCGTCGCCGTTGAAATCGGCGATGCCCGCGATGGCGAGCCAGCGATGGCGTTGCCCGATCGGATTGGTGTTTCCGATGGGCCGCGCCCAGTCTCCGTCGAAATCGAACACCTGAACCATCGCGCCCACGCGAAAGCCCGACAGCACCGCGACCACCTCGGGCGTGCCGTCCGCGTCGAAGTCATGCAGGCGCGGCGCGGTGTCTTCGAACACGGCACCGTCGAACCGGATCACGTTGTGGGTGCCGTCGTCATAGTCTATCCTCAGCCCGGCATATTCGCCGTTCTTCACCGCGCCATGGCCATAGGCATCGGTCGGTTCGACATAGCGCGCCCCCGCGATCTCCTTGGCGATGGCCGGACCGGACACCGAAAGCGCGAGCGCGATCCAGATGGCTTTCATGACGACCTCCCGATGATCTCTGTCTTCAGTGCCAAGGCGCGTGTCGAAACGCCAGCGTCGCGTGGCCCCTCAACGCAAACGTGACCGCCGGTCCGGGCGGCCCGAGGCCCTCGGGGCCGAGAGACCGAGCGCGCGCGTCAGCGCGCTCCGCTTCGCAGGATCAGATCTGCTTTTCCGGCATCTGGACGACCAAACCGTCCAGCGCGTCGGTCACCTGCAACTGGCAGGTCAGGCGCGAACGGTTCGGGTCGGGTTCGAAGGCGAAGTCGAGCATATCCTCTTCCATCGCCTCTTTCGCGGGGAGCTTTCCGACCCATTCCTCGGCCACGTAGACATGGCAGGTCGAGCAGGCGCAGGCACCGCCGCAATCGGCTTCGATGCCCGGAATGTCGTTGTCGCGCGCGCCTTCCATCACGGTCAGCCCGTTGGCCACGTCGACCTCGTGCTTGGTGCCGTCGTGCTCGATATAGGTGATCTTCGCCATCTTGGTCTCCGAATGCACAGTCCGCGGTGTTCTAGCCAAGGGCGGGACGAGGGTCCAGCCCGGTTCGCCCAAGTTTCACCTTGCACCGCGATCGGCTTTGTTCTTATTTTGTTCACATGACCGCCGCCCCGCTCCTGTCCCGCTTCGGCCCCCGCGACTGGCCGCGCCCGCCCCATGCGGTGCCCCACCGGATGCTCGACCGTCCGCATGAAGGGGCACGGGTCACGGTCGCGGGCCTCGTGCTGGTGCGCCAGCGCCCCGGCACGGCGAACGGCGTGGTGTTCATCACGCTCGAGGACGAGACGGGGATTGCCAACATCGTCGTCTGGCGTGCCGTCTACGAACGCTTCCGCCGCGCCGTGGTCGCCGGGCGCTGCCTGCGTGTCACCGGCAAGATCCAGCGGCAAAGCGGCGTGGGTCACGTGGTCGCGGACACAGTCGAGGATATTTCGTGGATGCTCGACAGCCTCGCCCTGCCGCCCGCCTCCACCCCGGTCCGCACCGAGGCATGGGAGGTCGGGGGGAAGGTTCAGCGGGGCTAGCCCGATTCCACAAATCGCGCTATTGTCCGGCCAAACAACCCGCAAACGGGACCACGAGCAGTATGAATCGCGTAACAGTCCGCACCACCGGGGCCATGTTGGCCCTGTCCATCACGCTGGCCGCCTGCGCCAAGACCGGGCCGCGCCAAGAGGTGACGCGCGCCGATTTCGGCGACGAGCAGATCATCACCGACTTCACCATGGGCCCGCCCGGCGCGCGCCCCGGCGCCTGCTACGGCAAGGACGTGACCCCCGCCACGGTCGAGCAGGTCACCGAACACCGGCTGGTGGAAGAGGCCAAGATCGCCGAGAACGGCAACATCATCACGCCCGCCAAATACGAAACCGTCACCGAGGCGCGGATCGTCGACGGGCGTGAGCAGATCTATTTCGAAACCCCCTGCCCGCCGCGCTGGACGCCCGAATTCATCGCCTCGATCCAGCGCGCCCTGACCGCACGCGGGCTTTACGCCGACTATCCGCACGGGGAACTCGACGAGGCGACGCGTCAGGCGATCCGCACCTTCCAGATTTCCGAGGGGCTGAATTCCGCGATCCTGTCGACGGAAAGCGCGCGCAAGCTGGGGCTGGTCGAAATCGACCTGTCGTGACCCGTCAGAACGTCAGGGCGAGAAAGCCCTGAGCGATCTCCACGAACGGCGCCAGCACGCCCGACAGATACACGGTCGCCGCATCCGGCCGCAAAAGCCACGCGCCCGCCTGTTCCACAAGCCCGCCGGCTTCGAGTTTGGCGTGCTGGTCAATGTAGGTGACCGGGCCGAGGTAGGCCAGCAGGAACGCCTTGAACAGCAGGAACACGATGAGGACGAGGAACAACCCCCGCCAGGGAAAGCCGCGCCGCGCCCGGACCTTTTTGACGGGCACGAGAACGCCGTTCCGCTCCACGAGCGTGACGTAACCGCTGTTCAGGTTGCGGTGACCCTTTTCGATGCGCTGGACGCGATCGGAGAAATGTTTTTGCTGCATGTCCGCCATGGCGGTCTGCCTTCGCGCTGAATGTTACAGCCTTGGATCATACGTTTAATTCAGGCTGCAATATGACGGCAACGGTCCGATTTTACGCGGATCGCAAAAGCGTGAGCGTGGTCCAGTCGCCATGCTCGTCGCGCCGGTCGACGCTGAATCCCGCCGCGTCATAGGCCGCGATGACCTCGTCCGCCTGCGGGTTCAGGATGCCCGACAGGATCGCCCGCCCGCCCGGTGCGACGGCCTCGCTCATGTCCGGGGCCAGGCTGATGAGCGGCCCTTTGAGGATGTTGGCGAAGACGAGGTCGAAGGGGCTGGCCGATTTCAGGTCCGGGTGATCGAACCCCGCCGCCTCGACCACATGGACCCGATCCTCGACCCCGTTCGCATGGACATTGGCCCGCGCCACGTCGCAGGCGACCTCGTCGATATCCGAGGCGATGACCGGGTTCGGCCAGATCTTCGCCGCCGCCATGGCGAGCACGGCGGTGCCCGCCCCGATGTCCGCCACGTTGCGCGCGACGACACCTTGGTTCGCAATCCGGTCCAGAGCCAGCAGACAGCCCAGCGTCGTGCCGTGATGCCCCGTGCCGAACGCCATCGACGCTTCGATCTTCAGCCCGACCTTGCCTTGCGGCAAGCGGTCGGCATCATGCGCGCCGTAGACGAAGAAGCGCCCGGCCTCGACCGGCTGCAACTCCCGTTTCACATGGGCCACCCAGTCGACTTCGGGCAGTTCCGACACCACGAAATCCCGCGCGCCATGCATCGCGGACAGAAGCGCGAGCCCGGCCCGGTCCGGTTCCTCGGTGAAATAGCCGCCGACCTCCCACAACCCGCTGTCGTCTTCGAGTTCGAAGACACCGACCCCGGTCGGCTCGGGGGTCAGAGCTTCCATCGCCTCGCCCAGCGCGTCGGCATTCGTCTTGCCTTCCAGCGTGGTCAGCGCGGTCCATGTGGGCATGTCGGTCACTCCTTTGGGTCGCCTTGGCCCTATCGGGCGGCGTCATGGCGGTCAAGCGACGGGGTGTTCAGTTGTTCTCGATCTCGTCCACGATCTCTTCGACCGCATCGACGAAAGTCATGTCGTGATCGAAGGCCCCGTTTTCCAAAAACAGCAGCACCTGCGCGATGACCGTGGGGTTCGACATGATGAACGTATGCGTGACCGGCAGCACGATATGATCCGCCATGCCCGTGATCCGCGTGCTGTCCACAGTGACCTTGCCGTCGTCCTCGCCCGCCAGCATCGACGACAGGATCGGGTTCAGGGAACGGTTGCCTGCGATGACGCCGAGCTCGAACTGCGGCAGGCCCAGCCGGTTCGGTGTCGCGTCCGGCCCGGTGCCGAGTTGCAGACCGGCCGGCCCCATGAGCCAGCCGTAGGGTTCGAAATCCGCGAAACGGTCCACGATCTCGGACCCTTGGTTGGGCGGGGCCAACATGACCACGCGGCCCATGTCGTCCGGGCGATTGTCCTCGAGCCAGGCCCGGACGAGGATACCGCCCAGACTGTGCGTCACGAAATGCACCTTCTGGTCGCCGCAGGCCGCCACGGCGGGGGGCACGGCCTCCTCGACCAGCTGCGCGATCGGCGCTTCGGTCGACGGATAGTCCTGGTTCACCACCTGATACCCGGCTTCGGTCAGCGCCTCTTCCATGACCAGCATGGAGTTGGGCGTGCGGGCGAGGCCATGCAGAAGCACGACGCAGTCCGCCCGCGCCGGCAAGGCCAGCGCGGACAGGATCAGGGCAAGGGTGGCGAGCCGTGTCATCAGGCCTCCGCGTAGAAGCGCGGGCCGAACAGCCGGATCATCAGGCCCCCGACGCCGATCAGCAGCACCGCAAAGACCGCGAGCCACCCGATGAACGGGATCAGCACGACAAGGGCGAGGATCGCGGCACCGACGAAGGCGGCGATTGCCCGGTCGAGCGTGCTGTCCGGCAGGCCCTGCCCCACGGCGTCCACGGCCCAGACCCCCAGCAGATACGCGCCGATCACGTAGCCGATGAAGCCCAGCGCGACCGCCAGAGCGATGGCGAGAGGCGCGATGAAGATGCCGATCCCGGTCATGGCGAGCACCACGGTCGAGCCGATGGCCGCCGACAGCCCCAGCGCACCGATCCAAAGGCTCCTGAGCGGCGAGGCGAGCGCACCTTCGCGCAACGTCATGGTGAAGTTCGGCGCGAGAGCGGCGACCAGAGTGGCCACCAGCGTCGTCAGGATCACACCACCGAAGAGGCCCGAAAGTTTGGCCCAAAAGCCGGGCCGGGCCTGTTCGGTCGCTTCCTCGATGTCGTCTTCCCAGCCTTCCATCGACCGGAACTCGACACGTTCGGCGGGGGCCACGCTTTCGGGCACGTTCACATCGTCCGCATCCTCGGCATAATACAGGATCGTGCCGCCGACCGTGGCGGCATCGCCCCAGTCCACATTGGCCCCGGCAATCGACAGGTCGCCCGCGATTTCGCCATCGACGACGATGGATTCGCCGCCAAGAATGGCGCTGCCCGCGATGGTGCCGCCCACGGTGATGTCACCGCCCATGGCGCGCACGTTGCCCGCGATCTCGTCGTCCAGCGTGACCGAGTTGCCCATGGCGGTGACGTTGCCCGCCACCGGCCCGTCGACCTCAACGTCCATACCGGCGGCATAGACGTTGCCGCCCACCGCACCGTCGAGCGCGACCACGCGACCCGCGGCGTGAACCGTGCCGGTCACTTCGCCGTCGACCTCGACCCGGTTGCCCGCTGCGAACAGGTCGCCGTCCACCGTGCCGCCCACGTCCACCGTGCGCCCGGCCTGATAAGCATCGCCGCCCAGCGTGAAACTGCCGCCGTCCTGCGCGACCGCGGGCGTCGCCAAAGCGATGGCCGCCAGAAGAATGAATTGTCTGAGCATGGTCTGTCCCCCGTGCTGAATGTTACACGCCTTCACATAGGCATTGCCGATGACGGTTTTAAGACGTCCGCGAAAATGACGCAGCGCAACGAAAAAGGGCCGAGCGAGTGCCCGGCCCTTTCCGAAATCAGTCTGGACGCTTCCGGTGCACGGCGCCCAGCGCCGCACACCTCTCGCGAGCCGCTTTTCCGCTTGAGCGGAAAAACCTCTTACATCATGCCGCCCATGCCGCCCATGTCGGGCATGCCGCCGCCGGCGCCTTTTTCTTCCGGCTTGTCCGCCACCATCGCTTCGGTGGTGATGAGCAGGCCAGCGATCGAGGCCGCGTCTTCCAGAGCGGTTCGAACCACTTTGGCCGGGTCGATGACGCCGAACTTGAACATGTCGCCATATTCTTCGGTCTGGGCGTTGAAGCCGAACTTGACGTCGTCGCTTTCGCGGATCTTGCCCGCGACAACGGCACCGTCGACACCGGCGTTTTCGGCGATCTGACGCAGCGGGGCTTCCAGCGCGCGGCGCACGATGGCGATACCGGCGTTCTGGTCGCTGTTCGCGCCTTCCAGACCGTCAAGCGCCTTGGCGCCCTGAACCAGAGCGACACCGCCGCCCACGATCACGCCTTCCTGCACGGCAGCGCGGGTCGCGTTCAGAGCATCGTCCACACGGTCCTTACGCTCTTTCACTTCGACTTCGGTCATGCCGCCGACCTTGATGACCGCAACACCGCCAGCCAGTTTGGCCACGCGTTCCTGCAGCTTCTCACGGTCGTAGTCCGACGAGGTTTCTTCGATCTGGGTGCGGATCTGAGCCACGCGGGCTTCGATCTCGGCCTTGTCGCCAGCGCCGTCGACGATGGTGGTCTCTTCTTTCGAGATGTTGATCGTCTTCGCGGTGCCGAGCATGTCCATCGTGACATTCTCGAGCTTCATGCCGAGGTCTTCCGAGATCACCTGACCGCCGGTCAGAACGGCGATGTCCTGAAGCATGGCCTTGCGGCGATCGCCGAAGCCCGGTGCCTTGACGGCAGCGATTTTCAGACCGCCGCGCAGCTTGTTCACGACGAGCGTGGCGAGGGCTTCGCCTTCCACGTCCTCGGCGATGATGAGCAGCGGCTTCTGCGACTGGATCACCTGCTCGAGCAGCGGAACCATCGGCTGAAGCGACGACAGCTTCTTCTCGTGAAGCAGGATGAAGCAGTCATCCAGCTCGGCGATCATCTTGTCGGCGTTGGTGACGAAGTAGGGCGACAGGTAGCCACGGTCGAACTGCATGCCTTCGACGACATCCACTTCGGTTTCCATGCCCTTGTTCTCTTCGACGGTGATGACACCCTCGTTGCCCACTTTCTGCATCGCGTCGGCGATGAAGCGGCCGATGGCGGTTTCGCCGTTGGCCGAAATGGTGCCGACCTGAGCGACTTCGTCCGAGTCGTTGACCGGGCGGGCAGCCGCCTGGATCGCTTCCACGACTTTCGTGGTGGCGAGGTCGATGCCGCGCTTGAGGTCCATCGGGTTCATGCCGGCGGCAACCGACTTCATGCCTTCGGTCACGATGGCCTGAGCCAGAACCGTGGCGGTCGTGGTGCCGTCACCGGCTTCGTCGTTGGTGCGGCTGGCCACTTCCTTGACCATCTGCGCGCCCATGTTCTCGAACTTGTCTTCCAGCTCGATCTCTTTGGCGACAGACACACCGTCCTTGGTGATGCGGGGGGCACCGAACGACTTGTCGAGAACCACGTTACGACCCTTGGGGCCGAGGGTCACTTTGACAGCGTTGGCGAGCGTGTTGACGCCGCGCAGCATCGCGTTGCGGGCATCGGTATCGAACTTGACGTCCTTAGCCATGATTAGCTCCTATCCTTGAATATCCGGGTCCGACGATCAGGCGATGATGCCCATGATGTCGGATTCTTTCATGATCAGCATTTCCTTGCCGTCGAGCGTGATCTCGGTGCCCGACCATTTGCCGAACAGGATCTTGTCGCCTTCTTTGACGTCCATCGAAATGCGGTCGCCATCTTCGTCCTTGGCGCCGGCGCCAACGGCCACGACCACGCCTTCAGCGGGCTTTTCTTTTGCGCTGTCGGGGATGATCAGGCCGCCAGCGGTCTTTTCTTCGCTTTCGACGCGCTCGACGAGCACGCGGTCATGCAGGGGAGTAAATGCCATTTCAGAGGCTCCTCAACTCTCGTTGTCCGGTATTGGCACTCACCGGGGGTGAGTGCTAACGGCGCATAGCTAGGGGTGTGAAACGGACCTGTCAACGTGTCGTGTGCGAAAAATTTTCGCTGCACCTGCAAAGGGAAGGCCCACGCGATTGACATGCGGCACGAGACCTATGGAAACTGGGCAGGACATTCAACCCGAACGGATTTGCCCCATGAAAATTGTTCTTATTTTCGCCGGCCTCACGGCCCTCGCCCTGCCGGCCTTCGCCCAGAACGAAGAGGTTCACCCCTATACCAAGGCCAATATCAGCCCGGTCGGCTTTTCCTACGAGGACGCCGCCGAGGACGGATGCTGGACCTCGGCCGCCGAAGCCGCCGGGATCGCCAAGGCGGCGCTGGAAGGTCAGGGGATCGCCTTCACCGAAGGCGACGACGCCAAGACGACCCTGCACCTTTTCATCGATGCCGAACGCTCGGGCGGCGGCTGCTATGGCAACGCCCGTATGGACCTGCGCGGCATGATCGAATGGGACGGCCAGCCGATCATGGCGGTCCTGCGCGAGGCAGGCGCGAACTTCATCGGACAGCAAAGCCTGAACGGCGTGGTGCCGATCCTGATCGACCATATCGTGAAATCCGATCTGGGCACCTTCCCGGACGAATGACCGGGTCGCGACCCCACGTCAGACTTGCCCGCCCGACCCGATCCCGAAAGGTTGTGCCGAGGAGGACCGCCCATGAACCGCGCAACCCGGATCGAAGACCTCGTGACCCCCGACAAGGCCCTGTCCATGTCGGGCCTCGACTACATGCGCGGCATCCTGTCGGGCGACCTGCCCGGCCCGCCCATCGGCGCCACCCTCGGCTATGAACTGCACGAGGTCGACGCGGGCCGCGTGGTGTTTCGCGGCACCCCGACCTTCGACTTCTGCAACCCGATGGGCACGGTGCATGGCGGCTGGTATGGCACGCTGCTGGACAGTTGCATGGCCTGCGCGGTGATGACCACGGTGCCCCAAGGGTCGACCTATACGACGCTCGAATACAAGATCAATATCGTGCGCCCGATCCCTCTCGGCACCGAGATCGAGGCGATCGGCACCACCCAGCACAGCGGCCGCTCCACCGGCGTCGCGAACGGCGAAATCCGGGGGGTCGCGGACGGCAAGCTCTATGCCACCGGATCGACCACCTGCATCGTCATGCAGATTGCGTCGCCTCGGGCGTGATCGGGTCGATCGGGTCCGGCATCTCGGGGTCCCAGTCCCGCTCCGAAGGATCGCGGCCCCGTTTGCGTTTCGCGCGCAGGACGAAGATTTTTCCCCAACCGTGGAACGTGCCCATCGACGGCGCGTCCGGGTTCGGCGGGAACCGCGCGCGCCAGCCTTCGGGCAGCGTCAGCCCGACCGCTTCGGCCCTTCCCAGCATCCAGTGCAAGGAGACGAAAGACCGGGGGCGCGCCGCCTTGAACGTGCCGATCTGCCCGCCCACGTCGCCGTGGCTGCCGGGAAACCAGACCTGCTCCACCCGGCCCGGATACTCCCCCGTCGTCTCCCAGATGAGCGGTTCATAGGCCGACCGCGTCTCATCCCGCGCCAGTGCGTGATAACCGTGCAGCACGTGGCGATCGAGGTTCGCGTCGTGGAACTTGTGCTTGTTCTCGTAGAGCCGCCAGATCAGCGGCCAGGTCAGGCCCAGCGCCTTCACCGTATCCCAGACGCCGATCATCTCGATTGTCGTGCTTTCGTGACAATAGGCCTGAGAAAACGCGCGCGAGGCGTCGCTGATCTCTTCGGCCTCGTAATGGCGATAGGCCTGCAAGACGTTGCGCTCGGTCGCATGTTCGGCCTTCAAAAGCCCGACTCGCCCGATCAGGCCCGACAGCGACCGGACCGCGAAGGCGCCGCGCGAATACCCGAAGAGATAGATCTTGTCGCCCGGACGATACCGGCTTGCCAGCACGCCGTAGGCCCGCCTGATCTGCCGATTGATCCCCTTTCCGGTCGCGACCGTCCACGCCGATTTCCACCCGCGCCACTGGATGCCCGCCTCGTAGTAGACCGAGATCTTGGCGCCATCCCCGGACCGCCGCACCTCGTCCATCAGGCGATAGACGAGGCCCGCGTTGGTCTCTTCCCCCGGATCGAGCGAGGACATGGTGCCATCGAGCACAATGACGTGGGTGACGGGTTCGCGCGCCGGTGTGTCGGCGCTGGCCGACAGCACCCGGCCGCGCAGCCATTTGCGAAAGCGGGTGAACCCGCCGTCGGTCAGCCCGTGAAGCGCCCGGTTGAGGCGGGTCTTCAGCGACATGACCGCACCGGAACCATCACTCGGCGTCCGTCAGCATCTGCCAGACGCGCAGGGGCGTATAGGGCATCTGCGGATCGCGCACGCCGCGCTGCCACAGCGCATCGGTGATCGCGTTGCCGATGGCGGCCATCGACCCGACCGTACCCGCCTCGCCGCAGCCCTTCATCCCCATGACGTTGGCGGTCGAGGGCACGGGTTCGGTGGTGAATTTCATGAACGGCGTGTTGTCGGCACGCGGCATGGCATAGTCCATGAACGAGGCGGTCAGAACCTGACCGTCTTCATCCGTCACGAGTTGCTCCATCATCAGCTGACCCATGCCCTGAACCACGCCACCATGCACCTGACCTTCAACGAGCAACGGGTTTATCATGTTCCCGAAGTCATCCGTCACGGTGTAGCGATCCAGACGGGTGACGCCGGTCTCGGGGTCCACCTCGACCTCGGCCACATGGGCGCCGTTCGGGAACGACCGCGCGGGCAGCTTGGCCGTCTCGGTGGTGCGCAGCAGATCGTCGCGGCCCTTGGCTTTCGCCAGCGCCGCCGCGTCCAGCATCGTCGGCGTCAGGTTCGACCCCTTGATGCGGAACACCTCGTCATCGAAGCTCACATCCTCGACCGCGACCTCTTCGACCTCGGCCAGAAACGCGCTGAACCCTTCGACAACCTTGGCGACCGTCTGAAGCGTCACGTTGTTCTGCACGGTGACCGAGCGTGACCCCCCGGTGCCGCCGCCGCGCGCGATCCGGTCGCTGTCGCCCTGCACGATCTCGATCCGGTCCACGGGGATGCCGGTCTGGTCCGACAGGAACTTGGCATAGACCGTTTCATGCCCCTGCCCGTTCGACTGCGTGCCGACATACAAAAGCGCCCGCCCGTCTTCGGTGAATTCGAGCGTCGCGTCCTCTTCGGGCGAACCGAGGATCGACTCGATGTAGTAACACAGCCCGATGCCGCGCAGCTTGCCCGCTTTCTCGCTGTCCTCATGCCGCTTGGCGTAGCCCTGAAGATCGGCCTCCTCGGCCACGCGCGACAGCACCTTGTTGAACTCGCCGACGTCATAGGTCTCGCCGACGATCGTGTCATAGGGGAAGGCATCGGGCGCGATGAAGTTGCGGCGCCGGATATCCCACGGGTCGATGCCCAGCGCGCGCGCGGCGCGGTCCATCATCGTTTCCAGCAGGTAAATCGCCTCGGGCCGCCCCGCCCCGCGATAGGCGTCGACCTGAACCGTGTTCGTATAGACGCCCTTGGTGTTCAGCCACGCGGTGCGAATGTCATAGACCCCGGTCAGAACGCGCGAGAACAACTGCGCCTGAATGCCCTGACCGAACTGGCCGTTGTAGGCACCGAGGTCCGACAGGCTTTCGACCTTGTAGGCGGTGATCCTGAAGTCCGTATCGAAGGCCAGTGTCGCGGTATGAGTCAACGCACGGCCCGCGTTGTCGGTGAGCAGCGATTCCGAGCGATCGGCAATCCAGCGCACCGGATGGTTCAGCACGCGCGCGGCATGAACCAGCACGATGTATTCGGGATACATCTGCCCCTTCATGCCGAACCCGCCACCCACGTCGGGGGTCGTCACCTTGAGATCGTCCTCGTCCATGCCCAGCGCCTTGGCGATCTGGCCCTTGGGCCCCCAGACACCCTGACCCGAAAACGCGAAATGCATCCGACCGTTTTCGATCGGCTCGGCGTAGGCCCCGCGCGGCTCCATCGACACGGCGGCGACCCGCGTATCGGCCACCTCGCAGGTCACCACATGGGCGGCGTCCGTAATCGCCGTTTCGGTCGCGTCGCGATCCCCGATCCCGAAGTCATAGGCGAGGTTGTCCGGCACGTCGTCATGCACCAGCGGACCGCCGGGCGCGATTTCCAGATGCGGGTCCAGTTCGTCGATGTCGAGTTCGATCATCTCGGCGGCGTCCTTGGCCACGTCGATGCTGTCGGCCACGATGAACGCCACCGCCTCGCCCACGAAGCGCACCTTGCCCTTGGCCAGCGGCGGCCGTTTCGGTGCCGCGCCCTTGGTCCCGTCGACATTGGTCATGCGCAAAGACCACATATCGAGCACCACGCCCGCCGCCTCCAGATCGTCGGCGGTGAGGATCAGATGGACACCGTCCAGGTCGCGCGCATCGTCCAGACCCAGTTCGGCAATCGTGCCATGGGCGACCTGAGAGCGCAGGAAATATCCGAAATACGCGTTTTCGGGCGCGACATCGTCGATATACCGCCCCTCGCCTTTCAGAAAGCGAACATCCTCAAGCCGAGTGAAGGATTGGGCCTTGCCGAACTTTTCCATGGTGACTCCCGCGCGACTACGCGGGTGACACTAGCTTTGCGTGGCGCGATGTCCACCCCGGCGCACCGTCACGATTTCATGTGCACCATACCCGTTGAACCGCGTGTTGGTCGCGGTCGAATAGGCGCCCATCCCGTCGAAGATCAGCACATCGCCTTCGCAAACCTCCGCGGGCAAGGCCACCTCGCCCGGCAGCCGGTCGAGGGAATCGCAGGTCGGCCCGTAAAGAACACGGGGCGACGGCGCGCCCCGGCGCGGCGTCCCGTCCGGCGCGACGACGCGCATCCGGCCGTAGGGCCCCATGATCGGCACCTCGGCAAGAAGCCCGTAGATCCCGTCGTTGAGAAACAGCGACCCGCAGCCCCGGATCGCCTTGACCCGCACGGCGAGCGAGAATGCCTCGGCCACCATCGCCCGCCCCGGCTCGCACACCAGATGCGGCCGGGTGTCGCCAAAGGCCCCGGCGACGGCCCCCGCGATTTCGGCAAAGATCGGTTCCAGCCGGGCACCCGTGCCGCGGTCGGAGGGAAAGCCCCCGCCGACGTTCAGCCGGGCAAGCGGCACGCCTGCCTTTCGCGAAATCTCGCCGCAGGTTTCGATGTAACGCGCCCAGGCCGCCGGATCTTCGCATTGGGTGCCGGGGTGGAACGTCATCGCGGGCACGTATCCCGCCGCCACGACCGCCCGCAGCAGGTCTACGCAACCCTCCGGTGGCTCCCCGAACTTGGCCCCGAAATCATAAGCCGCGCCCTTGACCGGCAGCGCCAGACGCACCGAAACCTCGACGCCCTGCGGCACACGGCCCTTGAGCTTTTCCAGCTCTCCGAACCCATCGATGGAATAGGACGCGACACCGGCCGCCACCGCCGCCTCGATCTCGGGAATGCTGCGCACCGGATTGTTGTAATGCAATGTGGCGAAGGGCACGACCTCGCGCACCAGTGCGATCTCGGCAGGCGACGCCACGTCGAAACTGGTCACCCCGGCCTGCGCCAGCGTGTCGATCACGCCGGGATTGTCGTTCGCCTTGACCGCATAGGTCACCAGCCCCGGAAACCCCTCACGAAACCGCCTCGCGGTCTCGGCCAGCGTTTCAGGCGAGAAATACAGAACCGGATGATCCGGCGTGGTGGCGCGCAGATGGTCGATCTCTGTCGCCCAGATGCGGGAATACCTGCTCATGTCGTTGCCCCTGTTCGCTTTTCTACCCAAAAGCGTGGGGCCGAATTCCGTCGATTCATAGCGACAGATCGGGCGTTTCGTGGTTTTCTTCCGTCATAACGACGAAAAGGCCGACAGATGGACGAAACCGACCGCCACCTCCTCGCCCGGCTCGGCGAGGATGCCCGCACCCCTGTGGCCACGCTGGCCCGTGACCTCGGTCTCGCCCGCTCGACCGTTCAGGCCCGGCTCGAACGGCTGGAACGAACCGGCGTGATCGCGGGTTACGCTCTCAGGCTGGGCGACGCGGTGCGGGCCGGTCAGATCCGGGCGACCGTCCTTCTGTCCCTCGACCCGCGCGCGACGCCTGCGGTCGTGAAACGGCTCGACCGGATGCCCGAGGTCGAGGCGGCGCACACCGCCTCCGGCCGCGCCGATCTGGTGCTCACGCTCGCCGCGCCCACAACGGCGGCGCTGGACCGCACGCTGGACGTCATCGGCGAGATTGACGGTGTAAAAGGGTCAGAGACGTTGATACACCTGTCTACAAAGATCCAACGCTCGGGCTGACAGGGAATTTCAGGACCATGCAGATCAAGACGCGCGCCACCCGACCGATCGACGGACAGAAGCCCGGCACCTCGGGCCTGCGCAAGACCACCGAGGTCTTTTCCCAGCCCGATTTCCTGCAAAACTACGTCCAGTCGATGTTCAACGTGGTCGAACCGGCGGGCAAGACCTATGTCATCGGCGGCGACGGGCGCTACTTCAACGATGTGGCCATCGCCAAGATGCTGCGCATGGCGGCTGCGAACGGCGTGAAAAAGGTCATCGTCGGGCGTGGCGGATTGCTCTCGACCCCCGCCGCCTCTCATCTCATTCGCAAGTATGAAACCGATGGCGGCTTCATCCTGTCCGCAAGCCACAATCCGGGCGGCCCCAAGGGCGACTTCGGCCTGAAATACAACATCCCCAACGGCGGCCCCGCGCCCGAGGCGATCACCAACGCGATCTACGAGCAGACGAAAACGCTCACCGAATACCACATCGCGCAGGACGACGCCCCCTCCATCACCGAAGAGGGGCGCTTCGCACTGGGCGAGATGGAGATCGAAGTCGTGGACCCGGTCACGGATTACGGGGCGCTCATGGAAACGCTGATCGACTTCGATGCGATCCGCGACCTGATCTCGCGCGGATTCACCCTGCGTTTCGACGCGATGCACGCGATTACGGGGCCATATGCTGTCGAAATTCTCGAACGCCGACTTGGCGCGCCGCATGGCAGCGTCGTGAACCGCCGCCCCTCGCCCGATTTCGGCGGCGGCCACCCGGACCCGAACCCGGTCTGGGCCAAGGACCTTGTCGATCACCTGATGGCCGAGGATGGACCGGACTTCGGCGCCGCCTCGGACGGGGACGGCGACCGCAACATGATCATGGGGCACGGCATCTACGTCACGCCCTCCGATAGCCTCGCCGTGATCGCCGCCAACGCGCACCTTGCGCCCGGCTATGCAGGCGGCATCGCGGGCATCGCGCGCTCCATGCCCACCTCGGGCGCGGCGGACCGGGTGGCCGAAAAGCTCGGCATCGAGGCGCATCAGACGCCGACGGGTTGGAAGTTCTTCGGCACCCTCCTCGACGCGGGCCGCGCCACGATCTGCGGCGAGGAAAGCGCCGGCACCGGATCGAACCATGTGCGCGAGAAAGACGGGCTCTGGGCCGTGCTCATGTGGCTGAACATCATCGCCGCGCGCAAACAGTCGGTGCAGGAGATCATGGACGATCACTGGGCCGAATACGGCCGCACCTATTACTCGCGCCACGACTATGAGGCGGTGGACAGCGACGTGGCGAACACCCTGATGGACGACCTGCGCGGCCGGCTGGAAACGCTGCCGGGCAAAAGCTTCGCAGGCCTCACCGTAATCGAAGCTCAGGATTTCGACTATACCGACCCGGTCGACAGCTCCCGCGCCACCGCGCAGGGGATCATTCTGAATTTTGAGGGCGGCGCGCGCGCCGTTCTGCGCCTGTCCGGCACGGGCACGCAGGGCGCGACGATCCGGCTTTACCTCGAAAACCACGAAGAGCCGTCGGGCAACCTCGCCCAAGACCCGCAAAAGGCGCTCGAAAGGGTGGCGCGCGCGGCGGATCAGATCTCAGAGCTTGAGCAGCGCACCGGGCGCGATGCCCCGGATGTCATCACCTGAGCACCTTCCGGCGCGGAAGATCCCCCGCCGACGAGTGGACTTACCTACCGCCGTTGACGTGAGCACAAAGCCAACGCCTCTGCCGCCACCCGGCTGATCGCGCTGCCAAGCCCACAGGCGCCAGAAAGCAGCGCGGGCGCCAGCCCGCACAATTTGGCAACGCCGCCTTCCCCTTGGCCGCGCCAGCCGCTATCACGCCTGCGACCGAAGCCACCCAAGAACGGGGATGAACCCATGGCCATGGACAAGACCTTCGACGCCAAGACCGCCGAGCCGCGTATTTCCGCACAGTGGGAAGAGGCGAAAGCCTTCGCCGCTGGTGCCAATGCCTCGCGCGATGAGACCTTCACCGTGATGATCCCGCCGCCCAATGTGACCGGCGCGCTGCATGTGGGCCATGCGTTCAACAACACGCTTCAGGACATCCTCGTGCGTTGGCACCGGATGCGCGGGTTCGACACGCTGTGGCAGCCCGGTCAGGACCACGCAGGCATCGCCACGCAGCTTCAGGTCGAAAAGATGCTGGCCGCCACGCAACAGCCCTCGCGCCGGGAACTTGGGCGCGAGGCGTTCCTCGACAAGGTGTGGGAGTGGAAGGGGCAATACGGCGGCACCATCGTCGAGCAGCTCAAACGCCTCGGCGCCTCCTGCGACTGGGACCGCAACGCCTTTACCATGGCCGGGGCCGATGGCGACCCGCGCACCGGGCACGAGAACTCGCCCAACTTCCATGACGCGGTCATCAAGGTCTTTCTCGACATGTATCAGAAGGGCTTCATCTATCGCGGCAAGCGGCTGGTGAACTGGGACCCGCATTTCGAAACCGCGATTTCCGATCTGGAGGTCGAGAACATCGAAGTGCAGGGCCACATGTGGCACTTCAAATACCCGCTCGCCGGTGGCGAGACCTACACGTACGTCGAAAAGGACGAGGACGGGAACGTCGTGCTCACCGAAGAGCGCGACTATATCTCCATCGCCACGACCCGGCCCGAAACCATGCTGGGCGACGGCGCGGTCGCGGTGCATCCCAAAGACGAACGCTATGCGCCCATCGTCGGCAAGTTCTGCGAAATTCCGGTTGGGCCGAAAGAGCACCGCCGCCTGATCCCAATCATCACCGACGACTACCCGGACCCGACCTTCGGCTCGGGCGCGGTGAAGATCACCGGCGCGCATGACTTCAACGACTACGCGGTCGCCACGCGCGGCGGCATTCCGATGTACCGGCTCATGGATATGGCCGGGCAGATGCGCGCGGATGGCGAGGATTATGCAACCTGTGCGACCCGCGCGCAGGAGATCGCGAATGGCGCGGCTTTCACCGGGGCCGAAGTCGATACCCTGAACCTCGTCCCCGACGATCTGCGCGGTCTGGACCGGTTCGAGGCGCGTGAGCGCGTCGTCGAGCAGATCAATGCCGAGGGGCTGGCGGTCACGACGACCAACGACGAAGGCGAGACGGTGCCTTACGTCGAGAACAAGCCGATCATGCAGCCGTTCGGGGACCGTTCGAAAGTGGTCATCGAACCGATGCTGACCGACCAGTGGTTCGTGGACGCCGAAAAGGTCGTCGGCCCGGCGCTGGACGCGGTGCGCGAGGGGCGCACCAAGATCATCCCCGAAAGCGGCGAGAAGACCTATTACCATTGGCTCGAAAACATCGAACCGTGGTGCATTTCGCGCCAGCTTTGGTGGGGGCACCAGATCCCGGTCTGGTACGGGCTCGACCTGTCCTACGAGGATTACGTCAGCGCCGACGGCGATCTGGACGAGATCGAAATGCTCAAGGTGCTGATGGGCGGCCTCGTCCACCGGGGCGAGGTGCATCACGCCGCCGAAAGCTTCGAGGGCGTCGTCGATGCCTTCATGGACGAAATCGCGGACACCCCGGTTCCGATCAGCCACATGCGCATCGTCGAAGTGGCCGACAAGAAAGAAGCCATCGACGTGCTGGCCGAGACGCTCGCCACCTATACCGTCGATCAGGACCCGTCCAAGCTGGTCTATCCGGTCTGGCGCGACCCCGATGTGCTCGACACCTGGTTCTCGTCCGGTCTATGGCCCATCGGGACGCTGGGCTGGCCCGAAGAGACGCCGGAACTGGCGAAGTATTTCCCGACGGACGTGCTGGTCACGGGCTTCGACATCCTGTTCTTCTGGGTCGCGCGCATGATGATGATGCAGCTTGCCGTGGTCGAGAAAGAGCCGTTCCACACCGTCTATCTTCACCAGCTCGTGCGTGACGAGAAGGGCAAGAAGATGTCGAAGACGACCGGCAACGTGATCGACCCGCTGGAAATCATCGACGAATACGGCGCGGATGCGCTGCGGTTCACCAACGCGTCCATGGCGGCGATCGGCGGCGTGCTGAAGCTGTCGGAAGAGCGGATCAAAGGCTACCGGAACTTCGGCACGAAACTGTGGAACGCGGCGCGGTTCGCAGAGATGAACGATTGCAAGCCGGTGCCGGGGTTCGATCCGGCCAGCGTGAACGCGACCGTGAACAAGTGGATCGTGGGCGAGACCGCGCGGGTGCGCGAACTGGTGGACGAGGCGATCACCGCCTACCGCTTCAACGACGCGGCCAACGGACTTTACGCCTATGTCTGGGGCAAGGTCTGCGACTGGTATCTGGAATTCGCCAAGCCGCTTCTGGCATCCGACGATGCGGCGGTCGTGGCCGAGACGCGGGCGACGATGGCCTGGGTCATCGACCAGTGCCTGATCCTGCTGCACCCGATCATGCCCTTCATCACCGAAGAGCTCTGGGGCCAGATCGCCGCGCGCGACACGCTGCTCGTCCATCAGGACTGGCCGACATACGGCGCCGACCTGATCGACGCGGATGCGGACCGGGAGATGAACTGGGTCGTGAAGCTGATCGAAGACGTGCGCTCGGCCCGCGCCCAGATGCACGTGCCCGCTGGCCTAAAGATCCCGATGATCCTGCGCGATCTCGACGCCGCGGGTCGGGCCGCCTTTGCCACCAATGAGACGCTGATCTTCAAGCTCGCGCGGATCGACAGCGTGACCGAGATGGCCGATCTGCCCAAGGGCTGCGTGACCATCCCGGTCGAGGGCGGCACCTTCGCCCTGCCGCTGGCCGACATCATCGACGTGGACGAGGAAAAGGCGCGGCTGGAGAAGAGCATCGGCAAGCTCGAGAAGGAGATCGGGGGGCTGAAGGGCCGCCTGAACAACCCGAAATTCGCGGAGAACGCCCCCGAGGATGTGGTGGCCGAAGCGCAAGGCAACCTCGACGCACGTGAAGACGAGGCCGCCAAATTGCGCGAGGCGCTGGCGCGTCTGTCGGAACTAGGCTGAGGGATTGCGCCGGGGCTGACGCCCCGTCGCGGTGGCTCGCTACGCTCGCGGGCGGCGACCTCGCCGGGTCGGGTCGGCGGTGAGGTGCGAGGGGGCTGTCTGCCCCCGCGCGCTTCGCGCCCCCCCGAAGGTTTTCGGAAACAGAGAAGGGGCGGGCCGTGCGCCTTTTGCGGCTTGCGGGGCACGCACGGCGCGGCTACTCCCAACATATGCGGATCATTCGGGATTTTCAGTTCGTCGAACAGCAGGACCGGGGCGCTTCGGTTGCCATCGGGAATTTCGATGGCGTGCATCGGGGCCATCAGTTCGTCATCGACATCGCGCGGCGCGAGGCGGCGGCCTTGAGCGCGCCACTCGGCGTGATGACGTTCGAGCCGCATCCGCGTGAGTATTTCGCGCCCGGCGGCGATCCGTTCCGGCTTATGAATGCCGAGGCGCGTGCGAACCGGCTGGACTGGCTGGGCGTCGAAAAACTGTATGAACTGACTTTCAACGACACGCTTTCGGCGCTCACGCCCGAGGATTTCGCCCGCCGGGTCATCATCGATGGGCTTGGCCTGAGGCATGTCGTGGTCGGGGCGGATTTCCACTTCGGGGCGAAGCGCGCGGGCAATGTCGACACGCTTGTCGCACTGGGGCGAGAGAAGGGGTTCGGCGTGACGGTCGCGCCGCTGATGCATGACGACGACGTCGAGATCTCGTCCACCGCGATCCGCCAGGCGCTGAGCGAGGGTCGGCCCCGCGATGCGGCGCGGATGCTGGGGCATTGGCACCGCATCGACGGCACCGTGGTGCGCGGCGATCAGCGGGGGCGCGATCTGGGCTATCCGACGATCAACATGTCCATCGCGGGGCTGCACCCGCCCAGGTTCGGGGTCTACGCGGTGAAGGCCGACGTGCTGACCGGCGCCCATGCGGGGGAATACGGCGGGGCCGCGTCGATCGGCGTGCGGCCCACCTTCGGCGAGAACCTCCCCAACATCGAAACCTTCCTGTTCGACTTCAAAGGCGACCTTTACGGCGAGCACATTTCGGTCGCGCTGGTCGATTACCTCAGGCCCGAGGAACGGTTCGACAGCCTCGAGGCGCTGATCGAACAGATGGACGACGACTGCGCCAAGGCGCGCGCGGTGCTGGCCGCGACCTGATCGTCAGGCGCTTTTCGCGGTCCGTTCGGCCGCCTGCCCCGCGAAACAGCCGCGATCGCGGATGAAGGCGATGAGTTCCTGATCCTCGGCGGTGGCCGCCGCGACACGGGCGCGCACCGTGGGCGACAGGCGCCGGCGGGTGACCCCGTGGCTCGACACGTTCAACCGCTTGCCCGCATCCCATCTGAGGCCGAGCCAGTCCTGCGCGACGCGATTGGCGGCCTCCATCTCATCGACGCTGCCGACGAAGGCGAAATGCGCTTCGATGTTGGCGCGGGCGGCGGCGAAGGTCGGGGTATGGTCGGCGGATAATTCCTGACACTGGTGATTGCAGATCGCACGCGGATCGTTGTCGAGCAGGAACAGCGCGAAATCGTCAAGGCTCATGGCGGCGGCCTGATCGTGCCATTTCTCGCCCGCCGTTTCGCGAAAGTAATTGTAGCTCGACACCAGACGGTCAACCGGGTCGCGCAGGAAGGTAAAGCAGACGGGCGAGCCCTTGTTCGCCGCGAGATAGGCTTGGTTGATCCGCGCGAACGAATAGTGGCCGCAGATGATTTCGACCGCCGGATCGTCGAGCGCGGCCCCGACATCGGCGACGAAACTTCGGGAATCGTTGATCTTGGGCACCGCGTCGGTTCCCAGAACCGTGCGCATCTGGATCTGGATCGACGTGCCCGCCGCCTTGAACAGATGGATGAACGCGGGCGGTTTGAGGTGGCGAACGCGACGGTCCGCGACGGGGGTCAGCATGGCGAGCCCTCCGGTGCCGGGGCGGTTGCCGCATGGTAGCGCGGGTGCGCGGACCGGTCCATCCGGGTGGGCCGCATGACCCTTTGGTTGGCGAGAAGCATCAGAAATCCTTTCCGCTCATTTCCTGCACCGGCCTTGCGGGCGCCAGCCGAAGGGCGAGCTCGGTAAAGGAACTCCAGGTCGAGCCAAGCAGGCGCGGCGCGCGACCCAGCAGGATCGCATCGGCCAGAGCATAGGCCAGTTGGTCGGGCGAGCGGTCGTAGAGATCGCGGTGAAGGTAGGCGACGTTTTCGCCGAAAGTGTCGGTGAAGGCGCGATAGGCTTCGGGCGAGTCGGCGGCGACGAAGATCCGGTCGGCCTCGCCCTCGGCCCGAAGCGCCTCCACCCGCTTGAGGAAAGCCGAGAAATGGCTTTTTTCGCGCCAGAACCCGATGGTCGCCTGACTTTCGGCATTCCACTCCTGCCCGGATTCGTAGCTGAGATGCGCGTCTTTCGCCCCGCCGACCATGCGCACGTGGACCGAGACATCGTTGGGTGCGCGGACCCCGGCGACCAGATCGCGGACATGCGCCGCAGGGGTCATGGCGCGCAGAAAGGCGTTCTCGGCCTCCCAATTCGCGACCTCGCAGTTCAGGACGAAGGCCGAGCGGGCATAGATGTCGCCCGACCATTTCAGGTCCACAGGCACGTTTTTCTCGGCGCCCTCCTCGACCTCCATGTAGTTGTAGACATGGGCGCCCTGTCGGCTGGCGTCGTCGATGAAACTGTCTTCGATCACCGCGCCGTCATAGTCGAAAAGGTCGGTCAGACGCGCTTCGCAATGGTGGTCGGGGTGCCAGACAACGACCAGTTCGCGCCCCGTCGCATCGGCGATGGTGGCGGCCGAGGCCATGGCGCGCAGGCGGTTACCGAGGCCGTGCTGGGTGTCGATGAACAGCCGCGTGCGGTGGGGCACATAGGCGGGCGACGGGATGTCGCGCAGCGCGGCCTCCTGCGCCGTGAGGGCTTCGCTCACCGTCTCGGCGGTGATCGACGCGGCGGGCCTTGCCAGCAGGCGTGTCAGCGCGGTTTCGTTCAGGCCGAGCAGCCCCGGCCCGAACCGCCACGACGCCATGACCCGAAGCGCGGAGTCGTCGACGCGCTGGTTCACGAAGCGCGGCACGGCATTCGGATGCGGCGCACGGCGTTCGAGCGTTTCCATCCCGTCCGAGGCGACCGTATGCGACATCGGCAGCGGCGCGAGGTGCGCACGCCACATCGGCATGAGTTCGACGAGATGCTGGTTGCGGCGGATGCCGAAATGCGGGTCATGCCGGATCTGATCGAGCGCCGTGTCACCTGCCGGGGCATGGTCGCGGTCAAGGCGTTCCGCGTCGCCATGCGGCAGGTGATGGATCGTGATCGGGTCCACGTCGATGCGCGTCAGCCCGCCCTCGTCCAGACGCCGGTAAAGGTCGTCGTCGTCCCAGCCGTAGGACGTGATGAATTCATTGAAACCGCCGACACGGGCCAGATGCGCGCGGTCGATATAGAAGAACCCGTTGGTATGGGCCTGATCCTCGGGCACGCGCCGCCAGTTGCCCGCGACGAACCCCTTGTCCGGCAACGGGTTGCGCGCGAAAAACTCCCGCTCGATCTGAATATCCGCGTCCGCCTTGACGATCCGGTCGTGACGCGACAGCCGGAAGCCCACGTTATAGGCATAGGACAGGGTCCACTTGTCCTCCCCCTCGACACGCACGATCCGCAGGCGTTTGTCGCGGATGCGGCGGCGGGCCAGTGCGCGGGCGACGGGTTCGTCCGACGACCAGTCGACGATCAGGATTTCGTCGAGTTCGTCGAGCGCGATCCAGGTTTTCACCGCCTCGCTCAGGTTGTCGATCCGATTGCGCACGCAGGAGACGAGGCTGATACCCGGCCGCCCTTCGGGCCTGATCCGGGGAAGAGGCGTCGTAACCGTCTGCGGCTGCGCGGACGCCCGGGCCCCGCGCGGTTGCGTTTCGGTATCGTCGAGAAGCCGAAGCCCACTGATATTGAACGCGGCGCCACGCGACCGCACCCGTGTCAGAATGTTCAGAATATCCAAATGTCAAAGCCCGATGAGATGACTCACCCCGGCTGCTCCCACACCTAGGCTGGCGTATATATTCGGGATGGTCAACGTGATCGATTGAATTTTAGAAAGTTTTTCGCGCCACACATCTGGGCCGCGAAAAACTTGCAAAGACATGCGACATTATTCAGATGACGTTAACCAATTATTAACCATTATCAATTCACCAAAGCCGTAAAGGCAATGGGAATCAGAGCGAACCATACCCCCTGCCCTGCCACGCACATCACGGTGGCGCCCAAAATATAAACCAACACACGAACGGTCCCGGATGGAAATATAAGAGTGCGCCGCCGATCACAAATACTTAACGGCCCGACGCGCGCCATCCCTCCCCCGCGCATACGACCTTGCGCTTGCCACAGAACGCACTACTCTCGCCCATCAAATTATTCATTATCTGGACGGACATCATGAAATCTGCACTCGTTCTCGGCGCCGGCGGCTTTATCGGCGGACATCTGGTCAAACGCCTGAAGCGGGAAGGGTTCTGGGTGCGCGGCGTGGATCTGAAATTCCACGAACATGCCGAGACCGAAGCGGACGATTTCGTGATCGGCGATCTGCGTGAGCAGGAGGTGGTGCGCCGCGTCATCGACCGACGCTTCGACGAGGTCTATCAACTCGCCGCCGACATGGGCGGCGCGGGCTATGTCTTCACCGGCGAGAACGACGCCGACATCATGCACAACTCGGCGACCATCAACCTCAACGTGCTGGACGCCTGCCACAAGCGCAACATCAAGCGGGTGTTCTATTCGTCTTCCGCCTGCATGTACCCCGAACACAACCAGCTCGACCCCGACAACCCGAACTGCGCCGAAGACAGCGCCTATCCGGCCAATCCCGACAGCGAATACGGGTGGGAAAAGCTGTTCTCGGAACGGCTGTATCTGGCCTACAACCGCAACTACGGAATGGAATGCCGCGTCGCGCGCTATCACAACATCTTCGGCGTCGAAGGCACTTGGGACGGCGGCAAGGAAAAGGCCCCGGCCGCGCTCTGCCGCAAGGTCGCGATGACGGCCGAGGGCGGCACGATCGAGGTTTGGGGCGACGGGCTTCAGACCCGGTCGTTCCTTTATGTCGATGAGTGCGTCGAAGGGACCACGCGGCTCCTTAGGTCCGATTTCGAAGGTCCGGTAAACATCGGGTCGGAAGAGATGATTTCGATCAACGATCTCGCCCGGATGGTGATCGACCTGTCCGGCAAGTCCATCGACATCCACAACATCCCCGGCCCCGAAGGCGTGCGCGGGCGCAATTCCGACAACCGCTTGATCCGCGAAAAGCTGGGCTGGGAGCCGACCGAGACGCTGCGCGCCGGCATGGAAAAGACCTACGCCTGGATCGCGAACGAGGCGCAGCGGCGGCACAACCTGCACTGAGCGGGCGACACCCGGAAAACCAAAAGCCCCGCCAATGGCGGGGCTTTGTCGTTCTCCCCGAGGGGGAGAGATGGTGCGGTCGAGAAGACTCGAACTTCCACGGGAGTTACCCCACAGCGACCTCAACGCTGCGCGTCTACCAATTCCGCCACGACCGCACTGTCTTGGCTTGGTGGCGCGCTGCATAGCGTGGGATTCGGGGGATGTGAAGGGGGTAAGTGCAGGTTCTGCGAAAAACCCCCTCCCCGGCCCTCACGTCGCGGCCCGCGGGGTGCGCCGGACGATGTAGATCACAGCCCCCACCGTCATCACGACCGAGGCCAGCACGGCAAGGCTGACGCCGTCGTCGATGCTCGGACCGAAGATGACCTCGTTCATCCGGCGGCCCGGCAAAAGCGTGAAGGCGCCCGCGATCCCGAGGCCCCAGAGCGCGGTGCCCTGCATGATGCCCATATGCGCGCGGATGTTGCCGCGCCGGGCGTGGCGGACTGCGTTGACCACGTTGAAGATCACGTAAAGCGACAGCGCGTGGATCGGGCTGAACGGACCGATGAGCTGGATTTCCATGATCCAGAACGACGAAAACGCGGCGATCAGCATGTTCGTCACCCAGATATAGCCCGAGATCCGGTGGATCATGTCGCGCTTCTTGCGAAAGAGGACGATGGGGGTCAGCAGCAAAGCCTCCAACGCCGCGAAGGCGTGAATCTGGACGGCGGTCGGGGCTTCGAGAAGGGGGGTCAGGTCGAACATCTGGTATCTCCGGTTGCGTTGGTTTGCGTCTGGAGACGGTGGTGACAGGCCGCGCGGCACCGGGCCAGTTCGCTTGCGTGAATGGCGCTCTCGCGTCGTGAAATCGGGGGTTTTGCGGTTCACGAAGCGTGAAATGCAATCGTCAGAACGTCAGGCCCAGCGATTTGGCCCGCCTCACGCGCGCCTCGGCCCTGAGCGCGGCATAGGCCGCCTCCGCCTCGTCCGACCAAAAGGCGTTGCGGTCGAGTGTGAGGCCCGTGGCCTTGGTCTTGGTCTCGGCCGCCCGTGCCGCCGCCATCGCATCGGGCACCCGTTGGGGATCGACGCCGAGCCGTTCGGCCAGCGCACGCGGCACCTCGGGGTCGGCGAGCATCGCGTCGAAATTGACGAAGGCATAGCGGCGCGCGGAAAAGCCCGGCCAGCGCAGGGTGACGAGGCGCCTGACCCGCAAAAGGTCGCGCCACTTGTCCATCTGCTCGGGCCCGCATTTGCGCAGGTAGGTCGCGAAGGCCACGCGGTCGTCGGCGATCTCGGACGGCTTGATCCACGGCACGTCCTGCCGCCGGAAGCGGAAATCGACGAACTCGGACACCAGCGTCTTGCGCGGGTGGCGATAGCAGCAGACGAAGAACACGCGGGGAAACTTGATCGGGTGCAGGCCCACTGGCATGTGGCCGAACGCGACGTCGCCGGCGGCAAGACCGAGGATGGTCTGCGCATAGGGCTGCATCGCGCGGGTCCGGCCCGGCGTTTCGACATTGGTCCTGAGTTCGAAATCCTTGGTCCGCAGCACGTGGTCGAGGCCCACGTGCAGCCCGGTGTCGTTGAACCCGAGTTCGCTCAGGAACGCCGCCATGAAATAGGTGCCGGATTTGGGGATCGTCTGGATGTAGATTCTCATCAACTGTCCTGACCCCCTCGCCCTGACCCCGTGATACAACACGAGGGGCCATTCGCAAGGGATCGGCGCTTGTCTCCGCCCGCCCGAGCGGGGAAACTGCGCCCGGACGACACGAGGCACGGATGGTTTGAGCGAGACCCCCTATCAGATTGCGCGGCGCGAGTTGCAGATGCTGGTGACGAGCCGGGGCGCGTGGATCGGCATCGTGGCGGTCGGCCTGATCCTCGGTCTGGCGGGGCCGTTCGGCACCGAAGACGTCATGCGCACCCTGCCCCGGCTGGTCTACTGGGTGGTGATCGCGGCCATCGGGTTCTTCGCGGGCAGCGGATCGGCGACGATCGTGGCCGAAACCCTGCGGGCGCGGCGCGTTGGCATGTGGCCGGCGGTCATCGTCGCGGGCGCGGTCGCGGGCTTCGTGAATTTCGCCCTGCTCATCGTGCTGAACGGCGCGGTCTTCGGCACCGAATTCTTCGAACTGGACGCGATCCTGATCCTTGGCACCAACGTCATCGTCATTTCGATCATCATCGCGGCGGCCTTCGTCGGCATCCAGCGCCATGTCACGGGCGCGGCCGAGGGCCAGATGAAAGGCGCGGCGACCTCGGCCAGCCCGGCCCCGCCCCGCCTGCTTGCCCGGCTGCCGCTGGAAAAGCGGGGGCGGCTGATCTCGATCTCGGTGCAGGATCACTATGTCGAGGTGGCGACCAGCATGGGGACCGATCTGCTCCTGATGCGGCTCTCCGACGCGATGGACGAGACGGGGGACGTGGCCGGGATGCAGGTCCACCGCTCGCACTGGGTCGCGACGGGCGAGGTGACGGCGGCCCGGCGCGACGGGGCGCGGGCGATCCTGACGCTCTCGGACGGGCGTGACATTCCGGTGAGCCGGACCTATGTGCCAGCGGTGAAGGAGGCGGGGCTTCTCCCGTAACGCGCATGGTCGAATGGAAGATCACCGAAGGGCTGACCGATTACGACGAGGCGGTCGCGTTCATGGAAGCACGGGCCGCCGCCATCGCCGCGGGCGAGGCGGGTGAACTGATCTGGCTGGTCGAGCATCCGCCGCTCTACACCGCCGGCACCTCGTCAAAGCCCGCCGATCTCGTCGATGCGGACCGCTTCCCGGTCTATGAGACGAAGCGTGGCGGGCAGTATACCTATCACGGCCCTGGTCAGCGCGTCGTCTATGTCATGCTCGACGTGGGCGCGCGCGGGCGCGACGTGCGGGCCTTCGTCAAGCAGATGGAGAATTGGGTGATCGCGACGCTCGACCAGTTCAACGTGACCGGCGAGATTCGCGAGGGGCGCGTCGGCGTCTGGGTTCAGCGCGACGACAAGCCGCTGACGGTCACCGGGCAGAAGGCCGAAGACAAGATCGCGGCCATCGGCGTGCGCCTGCGCAAATGGGTGAGTTTCCACGGCATCTCGATCAACGTGGACCCCGACCTCGACCATTTCACCGGGATCGTGCCCTGCGGGATCACCGAACACGGTGTCACCTCGCTCGTCGATCTGGGCCTTCCGGTGACGATGGAGGATCTGGACGTGGCGCTGAAGGCGACCTTCGATACGGTGTTCGAAGGGGTCCCGGCTGCCTGAGGCGCCTAATCGGCGCGCGCCGCGAAGGTGCCGCCTGCGCTTTCGGTCACGCCATTGATGACCGCGTCGCCCGAAACCTGCCCGGTCAGAAGGCTCCCGTCCGTGCCCACCACGTCGCCGTAGATCACCGAGTCGAAGGCGAAGGTATCGCCCGCCTGATTGGTCAGCGTCCCGTCCGCATTCACGAAAAAGCTGTGCTGGGTGCCCGGCTTGTCCGGGTTGGTCAGCGACGCGGTGCGGTCCAACACCCCGTTGTTGAGCCGCAGAGTGCCCGCGACGGGCTGTTCGTCGGCATTGTCCTGAAAATTCGTGACCTGCCCGTCGAGCGTCGCGCCGGCGGCGGTGAAGGTCGCGTCCATGTCGACATCGCCGATGAAATCGTCCGACGCCCCGGTGTTGTCATAGGCCGCGAGCAGCAGGTAACCCGCATAAGTTGCGGTGCCGGACACGGGCAACTGGTCGGCGGATTGCTGGGCCGCCGATATCTCGTTCAGGATCGCATTGTATCCGATGGCCGCGTTCGTAAACGGAGACGAGCAGGCGGCGAGAGCGAGGGCGGAGGGCAGCAGGGCGACGAGGGCGCGCATTTCAATTCCTGAGATAGACTTGCGTAAAAAACCGCGATCCAAGACCGCCACTCTCCGATTTACGCGACTTCCGGGGCTGGGTCTATGGGGGCGTCCGCGTCGCCCGGGCCTGCGGGTCCGTGGCGACGGGTGCGGTCCGGCGTGGAACTCTCCACCGATGTCATCCGTTGGCCCAACCCAAGCCGCGTCAGGCCATAAGCCGCCACTGCGACCAACCGCCCGGTTGCGAGACAATTGCAACATTTGCATGGTGCGGCCAAGGTTGGGGAGACCGGTGCACCGAATCCCCGGACCATCTGCGAACGCAAACCACGAGGAACGCCATGAAAGCCATCCTGACCACCGCCGCCATCCTGACCCTGTCGGGCGCCGCTGCCTTTGCCGAAAGCCACGCCGTGATGGGCGACGCCGAAGCGGGCGAAGGCGATTTTCGCAAGTGCAAATCCTGCCACGCCATCTCGTCGGCGGACGAGGACATTGTGAAGGGTGGCCGCACCGGCCCGAACCTTTACGGCGTGATCGGCCGCACCGCCGGGTCGTATGAAGACTTCAACTACGGCGACGACATCGTGGCCGCCGGTGAAGCGGGTCTCGTATGGGACACGACCAACATGGTCGAATACCTCGCCGACCCGAAAGCCTTCCTTCAGGCCTATCTCGAAGATGACGGCGCGAAGTCGAAGATGACCTTCAAGCTGAAGGACGGCGAAGACGTCGCCGCCTACCTCGCCACCTTCTCGGAAGGCGAAATGGAAGAAGGCGAAGGCTCCTGATCTCCTCCCGGCCCTGACGGCCAACGAAAGCCCCGCCGACACCCCGGCGGGGCTTTTTCGTGTCGGGTGATGAAACCCGTGCCCCCTGCGACTTGACGGATGACGAATGGGCGGCGTCCAATCCGACATCCAGCCCAACCAAGCGAGGCGCACGTGAACATCAGGGTTGTTGAGAATGGTCCCGTCAGACTGGCGACCGAGACATTCGGCGACCCGGCGCATCCGGCGCTGCTTCTGATCATGGGGGCCAATGCCTCGATGCTCGAGTGGCCGGAGGCGTTTTGCGAGGCGTTGGCGGCGCACGGCAGGTTCGTGATCCGCTTCGATCACCGCGACACCGGACAGTCGTCGCAGTTTCCCGCCGGTGATCCCGGCTACACCGTCGATGACATGGCCACCGACATCATCGCCATACTGGACGCTTACGGGTGCGCCGAGGCGGATATGGTCGGCATGTCGCTGGGCGGCTACATCGCGCAGATGGTAGCCGAGCGGCACCCGGACCGCGTGCGGACCTTGACCCTGATCGCGTCCGAGCCTCTGGGCTGGGACGGCGCCGATCTGCCCCCTATCTCGGAGGCATTCCTTGCGCATTTCGGCGGGCTGGCGACATTGGACATGGCGGACCGGGCCGCGGTTGGCGCGTTCCTGCTTGAAATCGCACGGCTTTGCGCCGGGTCCGCTTATCCTTTCGCGCGCGATGACATCTCGGCCCGGATTTCGCGAGACTTGGACCGCCGCGACGGGTTCGAGACCCTCTTCAACCATGCGGCGCTTGAAGTGGTGTCCGATTGGGCAGGCGCCTACGCGCGCATCACGCTCCCGACCCTGGTCATTCACGGAACTGAAGACCCGATCCTGCCTTTCGCGAATGGAATGGCGCTGGCTGGCGCCATCCCCGGCGCGCAGCTCGAACCGCTGGAGGGCGTGGGGCATGAACTTCCTGGGCCGTTGCTGGAGCCGATTGCGGCCCTCATCGCGGATCACGTGGGCGCCCGGTCTCGGCCCCGTCCTTGACCCGGATCAAACAAGGCCCCATGCGACAAATTGCCCGAAATCGGCGTGAGGCGCTGTTCTCAAGGCGCTTTTCCCGTTGCAATACATGCAGAAAGGCGAAGATTTGATCGCCCTGAGCGTTGCTCTGTTCAAAATGTCGCAGTAAACACGTCCCAATTCCGTGGGGGGGAATCCCCCTGGATTTGGACAGCTAAGGGAGACCTCAATGGCGGACGCAGCCATCCAGGGCCATGACCACGAAGATACCCGCGGGTTCTTCACCCGGTGGTTCATGTCCACCAACCACAAGGATATCGGCATCCTGTACCTTATCACGTCGGCGCTCGTCGGCCTGATTTCGGTCAGCTTCACGGTGCTGATGCGCCTGGAACTCATGGACCCCGGCGTCCAGCATATGTGTCTCGAAGGCTTCCGCCTGTTCGCCGATGCGGGCGCGGAATGTACGCCGAACGGCCACTTCTGGAACGTGATGATCACCTATCACGGCGTCCTGATGATGTTCTTCGTCGTCATCCCGGCGCTGTTCGGTGGTTTCGGTAACTATTTCATGCCGCTTCAGATCGGTGCGCCGGACATGGCGTTCCCGCGGATGAACAACCTGTCGTTCTGGCTCTACGTCACCGGCACCTCGCTGGGTGTGGCCTCGCTGCTCGCTCCGGGCGGCAACGACCAGCTCGGTTCCGGCGTGGGCTGGGTGCTCTACCCGCCGCTGTCCACGACCGAAGGCGGCTATTCGATGGACCTCGCGATCTTCGCGGTCCACGTCTCGGGCGCCTCGTCGATCCTCGGTGCGATCAACATGATCACGACCTTCCTGAACATGCGTGCCCCGGGCATGACCATGTTCAAGGTGCCGCTCTTTTCGTGGTCGATCTTCGTCACCGCATGGCTGATCCTTCTGGCCCTGCCGGTTCTGGCCGGTGCCATCACCATGCTGCTCATGGACCGCAACTTCGGGACGACCTTCTTCGATCCGTCGGGCGGGGGTGACCCGATCCTTTACCAGCACATCCTGTGGTTCTTCGGCCACCCGGAAGTGTACATCGTGATCCTGCCGGGCTTCGGCCTCGTGTCCCACGTCTTCGCGACCTTCGCCAAGAAGCCCGTCTTCGGCTACCTGCCGATGGTCTGGGCGCTGATCGCCATCGGCGTCATCGGCTTCGTCGTCTGGGCGCACCACATGTACACCGTGGGCATGTCGCTTCAGCAGCAGTCCTACTTCATGCTGGCGACGATGGTCATCGCGGTGCCGACGGGGATCAAGATCTTCTCGTGGATCGCGACCCTCTGGGGCGGCTCGATCGAGTTCAAGACGCCGATGCTCTTCGGCTTCGGCTTCCTGATCCTGTTCACCATCGGCGGCGTGACCGGCGTGGTGCTGTCGCAGGCCGGTGTCGACCGCGTCTACCACGACACCTACTACGTCGTGGCGCACTTCCACTACACCATGTCGATGGGTGCGGCCTTCACCATCTTCGCCGGGATCTACTACTGGATCGGCAAGATGTCGGGCCGTCAGTACCCGGAATGGGCCGGTAAGCTCCACTTCTGGCTGTTCTTCATCGGTGTGAACCTCACCTTCTTCCCGCAGCACTTCCTGGGCCGTCAGGGCATGCCGCGCCGCTACATCGACTATCCGGAGGCCTTCGCCTACTGGAACAAGATCTCGTCGATGGGTGCGTTCCTGTCCTTCGCCTCGTTCATCTTCTTCTTCGGCATCATGATCTACACGCTGACCGCCGGTCGCCGGATCACCGAGAAGAACTACTGGAACGAATACGCGGACACGCTCGAGTGGACGCTGCCCTCGCCGCCGCCGGAGCACACCTTCGAACAGCTCCCAAAGCGCGAGGACTGGGACAAGTCGCACGCTCACTAAGGGCCTGACGACCTGAGACCTGAGGCCCCGGTGGAAACGCCGGGGCCTTTTTCATGAGAGAGACCATGCTGCCTGCCCCCGCCTTTCTGATCTTGATCCCCCTGCCCGCGCTCGTCGCGGCCATCTTTGGCCTGCGCGCGTCGCTGGTGCTCGGGGCCGGGCTGTTGGGCGCGGTCGCCTACATGGTGCTGGCGCTCGCCTGGCCGCAGGAGGGCGGCGCGGCTGCGACCGACAGCTACTATGTCGTCGGGTTCGCCGTTTTCGTCCAAAGCCTGATCGCCGTGGCCTTCGTCGCGACCGTGGCGCAGGCGATCAAGGAACGGCTGGGGCGCGCGGACCGGATGCCGACGGTCGCGTCGGGGCTGATGATGCTGTTCGGCGGGGCGGCGAGCCTCGTCCCCGTCACCATCCCGCCTGCCGACCGGGTCGCCCTGTTCGGCACCGTGGGCGAGGTCGGGGCCTTCGTCTTCCTCGCAGGCGTCGCCGGGCTGGTGCTGACCATCGTGCTCCGGCCCCTCCTCCGCCGCATCCGGGGGCGCGCCTGATGCCCTATGAATGGGACATTCCGATCCGCGAGGCCCCCGCCTTCGAAGCTCCCGGCGAGGCCGAAGGCGGTGCGCCCATCGCGCGGCTGCACCTGTGGCCCTATCGCTCGCTCCCGAAACGCGGCTTCGCATTCGCCATCGGGTTCGCCTACGTCATGCTGATGATCCCACTGTCGGCCTTCGTCGGCACGCTGGCGCTGTGGTGGCTGCTCGGCCCCGGCCTGATCGCGATTTTCGGGCTGTGGTGGTTCATCGGGAAAAGCTACCGCGACGGTGAGATCCTCGAAGAACTGACGATCTGGACCGACCGGATGCACCTCAGCCGCACCGGGCCGCGCCGCCAACACGCCGAATGGGACGCCAACCCGCATTGGGTCAGCGTGCAGGTCCACAAGGACGGCGGCCCGGTGAAGCACTACCTGACGCTCAAGGGCAATGGCCGCGAGGTCGAGATCGGGTCGTTCCTGTCCGAAGACGAACGACCCCTCTTGCGCGAGGAGCTCGAGCGGGCGCTGGTGCTGGCGAAGTCGCGGCGCGGGCCGGGGAACTGACCGGGTTTCTCCCGACCCGCACAGGGCAAAGAAAAAGGCGCGCCGGCTTGTCCGTGTCGCGCCTTTGTCTTGTCTCTCAGTGCCCCATCGGGGCGCCGCCGTCCTGCATGTCCGGCGGGCGGCGGACAAAGAAGCTGGCCGCGATCATGCCGAGCGATGCGATGGCGCCGCACATGAACCCGGCCTGAAGCCCCTGCGACAACGCATGAGCCTCGTCCAGCCCGGCGGCGATCCCGGCGGCGGACCGCACCGACATCACCGACACGAACAGCGCGATCCCCGCCGCGCCCGCGACCTGCTGGATCGTGCCGATCAACGCCGAGCCGTGGGAATAAAGCTGCGGCGGCAGCGACCCGAGGCTCGAGGTGAAGAGCGGCGTGAACAGGAACGCAAGGCCCGCCGACAGGGTGATATGGCTCGCCAGCACCATCGCGATCCCGGTCTCGGGCGTGAAGGTCGTCATCAGCCACAGCGCGACCGCCACCGCGACCGAGCCGGGAATGACCAGCTTGCGCGCGCCGTGGGCATCGAACAGGCGGCCGACGACCGGGGCCAGAAGCCCCATCAAAAGACCGCCGGGCAAAAGCATCAGGCCCGCCTGCACCGGCTCCATCCCCAGAACGTTCTGCATGTAGAGCGGCAGAAGGATAATCATCCCGAACAGCGCCATCATGGCGAGGCCCATCATCACCACGGCGACGGTGAAGATCTTGTGCCGGAAGGTGCGCAGGTCGAGCAGCGCCCGCTCCTTTGGGCCGAGCGCGATCTGGCGCAGGATGAAGGCGATCAGCACGGCGCCCCCCACGGCGAGCGGCAGCCACAGCGGCATACCTCCCTCTTCGTCATGCCCCTCGCCGATGGTGGACAGGCCATAGACCAGCCCGCCGAAGCCGATGGCGGCCAGCGGCACCGACAGGATGTCGAGCGGCACCTTGCGCGGCTCGGTCACGTTCTTGAGCCACGCCAGCCCGGCGGCAAGGCAGATCAGCCCAATGGGCAGGATCAGCCAGAACATCCAGCGCCAGCCAAGGAGGTTCAGGATGATCCCCGACAAGGTGGGGCCGATGGCGGGCGCGACCGAAATGACGATCGAGATATTGCCCATCGTCTTGCCCCGGCTGTCCGGCGGGACAAGGTTCATCACCGTCGTCATCAGAAGCGGCATCATCATCGCCGTGCCGCAGGCCTGCACGACCCGGCCCAGCACCAGCGGCGGCAGGCCCGGCGCGATGGCGCACAGAAGCGTGCCGAAGCTGAAGAAACTCAGCGCCGCGATGAACACCGTGCGCGTGTGGAACCGTTGCAGCAAGAACCCCGTGACCGGGATCACCACGGCCATGGTGAGAAGGAACGCGGTGGTCAGCCATTGCGCGGCATTGGCCGTCACGCCGAGATCGGACATGAGCCGGGGCAAGGCGACCGACATGATCGTCTCGTTCAGGATCATCGTGAAGGTCGAGACCAGAAGCAGCAGGATCACTACGCGGTTGCGCGCGGAATGGTCCGGCGCGGCCGGCGCGTCGGAAAGGCCTGGTGTCATCGTATCGCTGGGCATGGGACGTCCTGAACGCTTAAAAACAAAAAGGCCGGTCGTCCCGGCCCATGCCGGGTGCATCGCGCGCGGGCCTTCGCGTGTCAACCTGCCCCGCTTTCGCGCGGGCGAAAAGCCTGCGGCAAAGATGCACAGTGGATTAGCGTTTCTGTGCCGATGCGAACCGACCGGCGGCGTCAGCCTGCCGCCGTCTCGTCCCGACGGGCCTCTGCGCGCAGATCGTCGTGGATCGTATCGACGATGAAACGTGCCGGATCGTCGCGCGGGGTCAACTCGTCGATCAGCGCCTGTTGCGCGGCGTCCTTGCGCGGCACCGATCCGTCGCGCAGCCCGTCGATCAGCGCCTCGATCCCCGAAATCCGCGCGGAGGGGAGCTCATGTGTCCCCGCCACCACCATCTCGCCCATGGCGTTCCACGGCGAGCTGCCGGGCCGGGACAGGTAGATCACCGGCTTCTTCAGAAGCTGGTATTCCATGAGGAAACTCAAACCGTCGACGACAAGCAGATCGGAGGCCGCGAAGGGGCCGAGGTATTGCCCGCTGCGCAGCTGCCCGGTGTTCGGCAGCGCGTCCCATGCCCGGAAGAAAGCGTCGAACCGGGCGCGCCGCGCGGGCGTCATCCCGTCGATGCGGGTGATGAGCGCCGGGTGCGGGCTGAACAGGATGTCGAGGTCGGGCCGCTTGCGGGCGAGCGACAGCATTTCGTCGCAGACTTCGGGAAAGGTGCCGAAGCCGTTCCAGCGCCCGTCGATGGCGTGATGGGCGCTCCAGATGATCCGGGTCGTGTTGGTCGAAGCGATGGGCCAGTGCGGCTCGGCGGTCCGGATCTCGTGCACCTTCGGGTGGCCCGACAGGGTGATCCGGGCGCCGCCCAGCCGGTCGTGGCTTGCCACGATCGAACGGGCGACGGCGCCCGCCACGAATTGCCGGGCCAGCACATCCTTGCGCGTATGCTCGACGATGCCACCGCCCTCGGTGATGAGCGAGGTGATGGCGTAGGGCACGTAATACTGTTTGGCGAAGGACAACAGATCGGTGCGGAACACGCCCGGCACGTCCTTTTGCCAATGCGACTGACGGAAAATCACTTCGAGGTCGAAGGACTTGATCCGGCTCACATCGACGCTGGGTTCGGGGTCGTTCAACCGAACGTGAGCGACGCCTTCCGCGGTCAGCCCCGCGCTGTTGCCATCCTCGTCGCGAAACGTGTCTGCGCCAGGAAAACGACGGGGAATCGTGAAGACGACGGGGTCGAACCTGTCGTCCGCGACCATCAGCGCATGGATACGCCTGAGCGCGCCCCAAGCCTCGTAGTTGTGAACCAGAAATCCGACGCGGATGGGCTGGCCGTCCCGCACGACCGTCGTGGCGAGGCGTGCGGCCACGGCGCTGTTTCCGGCGGCGGCCTGCGCGAATTCCATCGCGTCCGTGGCAAGCCCCTCGACACGGTCGAGCCGGGTCGCCACCTCGGCCACCCGTCGCGTCGCCTCGACCTGTTCGGCCAGCGCCCGTTCCAGACGCTGCGTCGCCCGCGTCAGGTCGTCGATCCGGCGGGCCTGATCGTCGGCATGGGTGCGGCGGGGGGATCGGGCCAGACCGCGACCGGCACGCGCGACAAGGCGCAGGACGTGCCGAAACGCGCCCGGCGCACGCGCCCCCTGATGCCGCTGTGTGTCCGTCATCCGAAAGCCAATGCGCAACGCGCCGCAGCCTGTCAAGCTTTCGGCACTCCGAAGGCCGAATTGTCGCGTGTTTCAAGACCTTAGGTCACACGCGGCACCCGAAAGCCCCCTCGGGGTCTCAGCCCAGCCGTGCCTTGACCTTGGGGCCGACCGCGCCGAAATCCATCTGCCCGGTATACTTGCCCTTTAGCACGCCCATGACCTTGCCCATGTCGCGGATCGACGTCGCGCCGACCTCGGCCACGGCCTTGTCCACGGCCTTGTCGACCTCGGCGTCGGACAACTGGCGCGGCAGGAATTCCTCGATCACCTTGATCTCTTCCCGCTCGGCCTCGGCCAGTTCCAGCCGCCCGCCCTCTTCATAAGCGCGCGCCGATTCCTGACGTTGCTTCACCATCTTGCCGAGGATGCCGAGAATGACGTCATCGGTCAGGTCGGACGGGTCCTCGCCCTCGCCCCGCATGGCGATTTCGCGGTCCTTGATGGCGGCATTGATGAGGCGCAGGGTCGAAAGACGCTTCGTATCCTTTTCCTTCATCGCCGTCTTCAGCGCTTCGCTCAGCCGGTTTCGCATGTGGTGAAAACCCTTCAAAGTTCCAGTCACGAAGCCCCGAAATTACACCTTCGCAGGGGCAGAAACAAGCGCCCGATCCCCTTGACGCTGACGGGCCGCCCCCGTAACACCTCTCGCGATCCGATCCGGGAGTCTGCCATGCCGACCAAGACCAAGCCGACCGCCTGCCTCGCCCTTGCAGACGGAACCGTTTTCTACGGAAAAGGGTTCGGGGCCACGGGCGTGACGACCGCGGAACTGTGCTTCAACACCGCGATGACCGGGTATCAGGAAATCATGACGGACCCCTCCTATGCGGGGCAGGTCGTGACCTTCACTTTCCCGCATATCGGCAACGTGGGCGTGAACCCGGAAGACGACGAAACGCAGGATCCGGTGGCCGAAGGCATGGTGGTCAAGTGGGACCCGACCGAGCCGTCGAACTGGCGCGCGGCGGAACCGCTGTGGAACTGGCTGGAAAAGCGCGGCCGCATCGGCATCGGCGGGATCGACACCCGGCGGCTGACCCGCGCGATCCGCCAGCAGGGCGCGCCGCATGTCGCGCTGGCCCATGACCCGGACGGCAACTTCGACCTCGAGGCGCTGGTCGCCAAGGCGCGGGCGTTCCCCGGTCTGGTGGGCCTCGACCTCGCCAAGAACGTGACCTGCGCGCAAAGCTACCGCTGGGACGAGATGCGGTGGGCTTGGCCTGACGGCTACCCCCGGCTGGAGCAGCCGAAATACAAGGTCGTCGCGATCGACTACGGCGCGAAGCGCAACATCCTGCGCTGCCTCGCCTCGGCGGGCTGCGACGTGACAGTTCTTCCCGCCACCGCCACGGCGGACGAGGTCATGGCGCACAAGCCCGACGGCCTGTTCCTGTCGAACGGCCCCGGCGATCCGGCGGCGACGGGCGAATATGCCGTGCCGATGATCCAGAAGGTGCTGAACGACACCGATATGCCGGTCTTCGGCATTTGCCTCGGCCACCAGATGCTCGCCCTCGCCCTCGGGGCCAAGACGATCAAGATGAACCACGGCCACCACGGCGCGAACCACCCGGTCAAGGATCTGACCACGGGCAAGGTCGAGATCACGTCGATGAACCACGGGTTCACGGTGGACAGCCAGTCGCTCCCCGCCGGCGTGCAAGAGACGCATGTCTCGCTCTTCGACGGGTCCAACTGCGGGATCGCGATGGACGACCGCCCGGTCTATTCGGTGCAATATCACCCCGAGGCGAGCCCGGGCCCGATGGACAGCTACTACCTGTTCGAACGGTTTGCGGCCGCGATGCAGGCGCGGGCCTGACAGCGGCCCGGCGGGCGCGTGTTAACCGAACATTAACCAAGCGGTCTCAGGATGACCCCGCTGTTGCGGGGAAACGATGACCGACAATTCCCACAGAAGCTTCGCCTTTGCGGAGGTGGCGCGGAAATTCCTGCCTCGGACCGATGACGGTGCCGAGATCATCGCCATGCGCCCCTTGGATCGGCTGCGCCTGATCCATCGTCCCCGGCTCGAACTGCTGCCCGAACCGATCCTCGAACCGCCGCCGCCCAAGTCGGGGCTGGGCGAGAAGCTGGTGGACATGGGCATCCTGCGCCCCGAAGATCTGGCGGCTGCCCGGCAGGCACGGGCCGGCACCGCGCTCAGGCTTGGGGATGTCCTGCTCGCGCGCGGCTTCGTCACGCCCTATACGCTCGCCCGCGCGCTGGCCAAGGTCTACGACACCACCCTCGTCGATCTGCGCCGCGATCCGCCGGATGTGCGCCTGATCGACGCTGTGGGGCTGGACGCCTGCCTGCGCCTTGGCTTCGTCCCGTGGAAGCGGGTCGGCGACACCACCATCATCGCCTGCGCCTGCCCGGATCGCTTCGCCCGCATCCGGTCCGGTCTGCCAGAGAGCTTCGGGGCGTGCCGCATGGTCGTGGCACAGGGGAACGAGGTCGACGCGGCCCTTGTATCGCTGCGCCACCGCCGGATGGTCGCTCAGGCCGAAACGCGGGTCGCCGAGGATATGTCCTGCCGGACGTGGGACACGGTCGGTGCGGCGCGTCTGTGGCTGACGCTCGCTGGCGCCGTGGCGCTCCTCCTCCTCACCGCGCCGACCGCCGCTTGGGCGATGCTGACCGGCTGGGCCATCCTGACGCTGATCGTGAACACGAGCGTCAAGCTGGCCGCGACGGTGATCTACACGCGCCGCCATCGGCACGCGGCACCGATCCGCGTGGTCGGGCCGCACGATCCGCGCCGCCGCCCGGTGGTGTCGATCCTCGTCCCGCTCTACCGCGAACGCGAGATCGCGGGGCGGCTGGTCAAGCGGCTCGAGCGGCTGACCTATCCGCGCGAATTGCTCGAAATCTGCCTGATCGTCGAAGAGGACGACACCCTGACGCAGGAAACCCTGTCGAACGCCCGCCTCCCCGCATGGATGCGCCAGATCACCGTTCCGCGCGGGGGCGTGAGGACCAAACCCCGCGCCCTGAACTTCGCGCTCGACTTCGCGCGGGGGACCATCATCGGGGTCTACGATGCCGAGGATGCGCCGGACCCCGACCAGATCGACCGGATCGTGGCCCGGTTCGCCGAAGCCCCGCCGCGCGTCGCCTGCCTGCAAGGGATGCTCGACTATTACAACGCGCGCACAAACTGGCTCAGCCGCTGTTTCACCATCGAATACGCCACATGGTTCCGCATCGTCCTGCCGGGCATGGAAAAGATGGGCTTCGCCGTGCCGCTGGGGGGCACGACGCTGTTCTTTCGCCGGGGCGTGCTGGAACAACTGGGCGGCTGGGACGCCCATAACGTGACCGAGGACGCGGACCTCGGCGTCCGGCTCGCCCGGCTCGGCTATACCACCGAGCTGGTCGAGACCGTGACCAAGGAAGAGGCGAATTGCCGGGTCTGGCCGTGGATCAAGCAGCGGTCACGCTGGATCAAGGGTTACGCCATGACCTATGGCGTCCACATGCGCGACCCGCGCCGCCTGTGGCGGGAACTGGGGGCGCGCAGGTTCTGGGGCGTGCAGATCGTGTTCCTCGGCACCCTGTCGCACCTGATCCTCGCCCCCGTGCTCTGGTCCTACTGGCTGCTGGCCTTCGGCCTGCCGCACCCCTTGGCCGAGGTCATGCCGGGCTGGGTGGTCTGGGCCATGTTCGCCACGTTCCTCACCGCCGAGGCGATCAACATCGCGGTCGGGATGATCGCCGTCTCGACACCGGGGCGACGGTTTCTGAAACTCTGGGTGCCGACCCTGCACATCTACTTCCCGCTCGCCTCGCTCGCCGCGCTCAAGGGGCTGGGCGAGATCGTGCGCAAGCCGTTCTTCTGGGACAAGACCCAGCACGGCCACGACGATCTGGTCGAAGAAACCCTTGCGAAATTCTCGCCTGCCCCGGTTCAGTCCGCTCAGGTCATCCCGATTTCGAGTCGATCGTAAGCCGGGTCTCGAACGCTTTCGAGATATGGCGGCGCAGCGCCTCGTCCGCCGCATCGCCGTCGCGCGCTTCGATGGCGCGAACGATGGCATCGTGTTCGGCCAGCGCCACTTCGGACCGCCCCTCGGCGGCGAGCGACGTGGTCGCCAGAAGCGCCATGGTCCGGTGCACGAGGTCCAGTTGCAAAAGCAGATAGCGGTTGTGCGAGGCGAGGTGGATCTGGCGATGGAACCGACGGTTCGCCCGCGCCAGCGCCGCAGGGTCGCCGACCAGCCCGCGATCTTCCTCGACCATGGCGCGCAGCACCTTCTGCTCTTCCGGCGCGGCATGTTGCGCGGCAAGACGCGCGGCCAGCCCTTCGAGCTCGGCCCGCACGGCATAAAGCTCGGCCAGTTGCGTATGGTCGAGCGAGGCCACGATCAGCGAACGGCCATCCCGGTTCAGAAGGCTCTGGGTCTCCAGACGCTGCAACGCCTCGCGGATCGGGGTGCGCGACACGCCGAAGCGGTCGGCAAGCTCGCTTTCCACCATACGGTCGCCGGGCTTGTAGAGACCTTCGTCGATCGCATCGAGGATCAGCTCATAGGCATCCTTGGGCCCGCTTCGGGGTTCTTTCACGCGCGCGTCCTCCTGTTCGTCCGGTGACTATGACCTGTCAGCGCTCACAATCAAGCGCGGGGGCGCTTTCGGGGTCGCGGGCGACGTTGTGCCGCATTATCTAGGGGGCATGGTAGCCGACAGTTTCTCGCACGTGACGACCTGGGTCTTCGACCTCGACAATACGCTCTACCCGCCCTCCGCGCGGCTATTCGACCAGATCGAAGTCAAAATGACCGACTGGGTGATGCGCACGCTGAACGTGGACCGGGCCGAGGCCGACCGCCTGCGCGCGCTTTACTGGGACAGCCACGGCACCACGCTCGCCGGATTGATGGAGGTCCACGGGATCGACCCGGACGGGTATCTCTACGACGTTCACGACATCTCGTTTCACCCGCTGGAGGCGGACGCGGTTCTGGCGGACCGGATCGCGGCGCTGCCGGGCCGGCGGATCGTCTATACCAACGCGACCGAACCCTATGCCCGCAACGTGCTCGCCGCGCGCGGGCTGTCCGAGGTGTTCGACGCGGTCTATGGCGTCGAGCACGCGGGCTTTCAGCCCAAGCCGCGCCGCGCGGCCTTCGATGCGGTCTTCGCCGCCGATGGGCTGGACCCGGCGACCGCAGCGATGTTCGAGGACGACGCACGGAACCTTGCCGTCCCGCACGACCTGGGGATGCGGACGGTCCACGTCGCTCCGACGCCGATAAAGGCCGCCCACATTCACCACCATACCGACGACCTGTCGGACTTCCTGTCGCAGCTTGGCGGCTTGGCGGCGGCGCGTGACGGGGCTACATCCTGAGCATGGAACGACGCAGCGCAGACATATTCATTTCGGGCGGCGGGATCGCCGGTCAGGTGGCCGCGGCCGTCTTCGCCGCACGCGGGTTTTCCGTCGTCATGGCCGATCCGGTGCCGCCCGTGACCGAGGCCGACCTCGACGGCTCGGACCTGCGGTCCACCGCCTTTCTGCAACCCGCCCGCGACCTGTTCGCGGCCTGCGGGCTGTGGCCGTTGCTGGAACCGCTGTCGACCCCGCTCGACCGGCTGGCCGTGATCGACACGACCAGCTGGCCGCCCGTGGAGCGCGAGCGCAGGGTCTTCCAGGCCTCCGAGATGTCGGACGAACCTTTCGGATGGAACCTGATGAACTGGGTCGTGCGGCGCGAGCTGTGGCGCTACCTGCAAGACGCACCGGGCATCACCGCGCTGTACGGCACCGGGTTCAAGCGGCTGGTGAACCGGACGACCGAGACCATCGTGACCCTGACCGACGGCTCCACCGTGCGCGCCAAGCTGGCGATTGCGGCGGACGGCAAGTTCTCGGCCCTGCGGGAAGCGGCGGGGATCGACGTGACGACCACGCGTTACGGGCAGAAGTCTCTGGCTTTCACCGTGACGCACGACCTCCCGCACGAGAACGTATCGACCGAGATCTACAACGAAGGCGGGCCCTTCACAATCGTGCCCCTGGCCGATGTGGACGGCCAGCCCGCCTCGGCCATCGTGTGGATGAACAAGGGGCCACGCTCGGTCGAACTGATGGAGATGGAGGTCGAGGCCTTCGAGCAGGTGATGTTCGAGCGTTCCACCGGGCTTCTGGGCTGGATGAGCCTGAAGGGCAATCGCTCGATCTGGCCGATCATCACGCAGACCGCCGACCGGCTGGTCGAGGGGCGCGTGGCCGTTGTGGCCGAAGCCGCGCACGCGCTGCCCCCGATCGGGGCGCAGGGGCTGAACACCTCGCTAAACGACGTCGCAGCACTTCTGGAGGCCGCGGTGAAGCGACCCGACGATCCCGGTGCGCCCGAGGTTCTGGCGGAATACGACGCCGCGCGGCGCGCCGACATCGCCCGCCGCGCGCGGGTCATCGACCTGTTCAACCGCGTCGCAGGCTCCGGCGAGGCCGGCATTCAGGCAGTCCGGTTGATGGGGCTTCGCGCCGTCCACGACATCGCCCCGGTCCGGCGCGGCGTGATGCGCGCAGGTCTCGGCCCGGTCTGACAGCGACCTGATCGCGCGCCTGCGGCGCACAGGATTTGCGCCGCCCTGCCAATGGCAGGCCGTCGCGGTTGGGGGAGGCCAGCCTCCCCCGGATTTGCAGGCAAATCCGTCCCCTCCGAGGTTTCCGGAAACAGAGAAGACCTGCGACCGCCTGACGCGCGGCACAAATGCGCATTTCGGATGTCGGAATTTTGCGTCAGAAGAAAGACCGCGCCAGGATCAGACAGGAGAGACCAATGACCGACCCGCAATCCGCCGAGACCGAACGCCGTCAGGCGATCTGGGGCTTTCTCATCGCCTTGGCGGTGGTGGTCGTTCTCGTGCTTGCCTTCGTGCTGTTCGGGCTTCCCGGCGTGGGGATGACCATGGTCGTCGTGACGCCGATCATGTTCGTGATCCTCATCACCCTGTCGGTCGGGAAGTAGGGAACCGAAGCCCGTCGTCCGGTGTTCCGATGCAAAGGAGCACTGCCATGCCTGACCCAAGCCCCAAGGCCCGCGCCGACGCGGCCCCCCTTTCCGAAGACCAGATCGCGAGCGCCACATTCCTGATGTCGGCGCTCGTCGTCGTTTTCGCCCTCATGGGCATCGTCGTCGCCGGGCCCGCCGGGCTCGTCTTCGTAACCGAGGTGGTGATCGCTCTGGTCGTCTATGCGCTCTGGCGGATGCGCAATTAGGTGACGGCGTCCAGCGCGGCCTCGAGGCGCGCGACCGAGGCATCGACGTCATAGAGCTTGTCGAGGCCGAAGAGACCCAGACGGAAGCTCTTGTAGCCCTCGCCCTCGCCCACCATGAGCGGCACGCCCGCCGCGATCTGGACGCCTTGGCCCAGAAACGCCTTGCCGGTCTGGAACTCGGGGTTGTCGGTGTAGACCACGACCACGCCCGGGGCTTCGAACCCCGGTGCGGCGACGGATTTGAAGCCGCGTTCGGCAAGGGCCGCGCGCACGCGGCGCCCCTGCTCCCACTGCGCATCTTTCAGCTTGTCGAAACCGTAGTCGCGGGTCTCATGCATCGCGTCGCGGAAGGCACGCAGCGCGTCGGTGGGCATGGTGGCGTGATAGGCGTGACCGCCGTTGGTATAGGCCTCCATGATCGCGATCCACTTGCCGAGGTCGATGGCGAAGCTGGTGGATTTGGTGGCCTTGGCGGCGGCGAGCGCGGTGTCGTTCATCATCACCAGCCCGGCGGAGGGTTGCGCCGACCAGCCTTTTTGCGGGGCCGAGATCAGCACGTCGACGCCCAGCGCCTTCATATCCGCCCAGATCGTGCCCGAGGCGATGCAGTCGAGCACGAACAGGCCGCCATTGGCGTGAACCGCATCGGTCACGGCGCGGATGTAGTCGTCGGGCAGGATGATGCCGGAGGAGGTTTCGACATGCGGGGCAAAGACGACCTCGGGTTTTTCCGCCTCGATCTTGGCGACCACCTCGTCCAGCGGACAGGGCGCGAAGGGCGCGGTCGCGTCATTGCCGGTGCGGCGGGCCATCATCACGGTTTCTTCGGCCGGGATCGCGCCCATCTCGAAGATCTGGGACCAGCGGTACGAGAAAAAGCCGTTGCGGATGACCATGGCGCGTTTGCCGGTGGCGAACTGGCGTGCGACGGCCTCCATCCCGTAGGTGCCGCCACCGGGGACCACGGCGACCGCGTCGGCGTTGTAGACCTCGCACAGCCCCGCCGAGATGTCGCGCATCACCTGCTGAAAGGCCGCAGACATGTGGTTGAGCGAGCGGTCGGTGAAGACCACGGAAAATTCGAGCAGACCGTCGGGGTCGATATCGTTGCGCAGCGCCATCTGTGCCTCCGTCATATGTGTCGGGGGTGAGATACCGCGTTTCGCGGGGCACATGCGAGCGGTTTTACCGGCAGTAAGAGCCGGAGCGATACCGCGCGGTGTCGAAATGGAAGTGGTTCTGGTGGAAACGGTCGGATTTCGGGCCGAGCACGGTGCCGAAGGGGCCACAGGCGACGCGGTGCAACTGCTTCATCAGATCGCCGTGCTGGCTGTGGTTCCAGTGGTCGAGGACGGTGAGTTTGACCCCGTTGGCGAGGGTGAAGCCGCCGACATCGACGGCATGACCCTTGCCGTGTTCGCTGATCTTCGCGCCGCGCTGGTTGTTCCGGCTGCGGCAGGCGTAGCTCGCCATGATGTTCACCTCGCGCACACCGCCGCCCAGATTCTTGGTCAGCGGCACGAGCGCCTGACCGACCCAGGCATTGAAAACCACGGCGGTCTGGCAATCGACCGTGATCGGGGTCGAGAGCGCGACGCCGGAGACCGAGGTGACCTTGACCGGTTCTTCGATGCCGCATCCGTTGACGCGGCCGGGGATCGACTGAAGCTTGACGCCCTTGATTTCGGGGCGTCCGCAGACCGACCCGGCCGCCGAGGTGACGGCGCGGGCATGATCGCCGGACTGGGCCATGCCGGTGCGCTGAACGGTGTTGCGCCGCACGAGGTTGTCGGGGCGGCGCGGCGGGATCAGCGATTGGGCGACCGCGAGGCGGGTGTAGCTTTGCGACTGGGCCGCGGTCATCTGCTGAACGCGGGTGTTCTGGCCGGGGCGCGCGCGGGGCTTGAACACCTCGTTCACGAAATTCGCGATCGGGTCGTTCGGGGTCTGCGCCGGGGGTGGCGTGGCTGCGCCGGGGCGCGGCGGCGGCACGGGCGAGCGCGTGGGGGCTTCGGCGGCGAGGCTGGTCGCGAAGAGCGCGGCGGTGAGCGCCGCGGTTATCCCCCCGCCCCACCTCATGTCGTCGGTTCGCGTCCGAAGTTGGGGGCGGCGGTGTCCTGACCGGCCTCGATAATGCCGCGCCGGATCGCCCGCGTATGCGTGAAATAGTCGAACAGAAGCTCGCCATCCCCGGTGCGGATCGCCCGTTGCAGCGCGAAAAGCTCCTCCGTGAAGCGGCCGAGGATTTCCAGCGTCGCCTCTTTGTTGCTCAGGAACACGTCGCGCCACATGGTCGGGTCCGATGCCGCGATCCGGGTGAAGTCGCGAAAACCGGCGGCGGAATACTTGATGACTTCGCTGTCGGTCACGCGGCGCAGATCGTCGGCCACGCCCACCATCGTATAGGCGATGAGGTGCGGGGTGTGGCTGGTCACGGCAAGGACGAGGTCGTGGTGATCGGCGTCCATCTCTTCCGTGTTCGCGCCCATGCCGCGCCAAAGGGCGTCGAGCCGCGCCACCGCATCCCGGTCCGACCCTTCGGCGGGCACGATCAGCGTGAAGCGGTTGTCGAAGAGCGACGCGAAGCCCGAGCGTGGCCCGGAATGTTCGGTGCCCGCCAGCGGGTGAGCCGGGACGAAATGCACACCTTCGGGAATGTACGGGCCGACGGCCTCGATCACCGCGCCCTTGACCGAACCGACGTCGGTCACCGTAGCGCCGGGGGCCAGATGCGGCGCGATCTCTTCCGCGACCGCGCCCATCGCGCCGACCGGCACGGCGAGGACGATCAGATCGGCCCCCGCGACCGCTTCGGCGGCGGTGTCGACGACGCGGTCCACGAGGCCGATCTCGCGCGCCACGTCGCGGGTTTCGGCAGATCGCGCCGTTCCGACGATCTCGCCCACCAGACCGCCCCGCCGCATGGCATGGGCCATCGACCCGGCGATCAGGCCAAGGCCGATCAGCGCGACCCGGTCATAGGTCGGCGCGTCAGCCGGCATCGGCCACGCTCCCTTTGAACTCGCCGATCAGATGCGCGACACGGCGGCAGGACGGCTCGTCCCCCACGGTGATGCGCAGGCAATGGGGCAGCTTGTATCCCGCTACCTTGCGCACGATGATTCCGTTCGCCTTCAGATAGTTGTCGACCGCGTCGGCCTCTTTCTCATCGGTGAACCGGGCCAGCACGAAATTCGCGCAGGAGGTGTCCGAGGGCACACCATGTTCCGCCAGCGCCTCGGCCATCCAGGCGCGCAGGCGGGCGTTTTCGGCGCGGCATTTGTCCACATGCGCGCGGTCGCGCACGGCGGCTTCGGCCACGGCAAGCTGGGTCGAGGACAGGTTGAAGGGGCCGCGGATGCGGTTCAGCACATCGATGACTTCTTTCTGCGCATAGCCCCAGCCGATGCGCAGGCCGCCAAGACCGTAGATCTTCGAAAAGGTGCGCGTCATCACCACGTTCGGGTGACGCTCGACCAGCGAGGCGCCGCCATCGAAGCCCTCGACATATTCGGCATAGGCCCCGTCGAGCACCAGCACCACATTGCCGGGAAGTTCACGCGCAAGACGGGCGAGTTCCTTTTGCCCGACCATCGTGCCGGTCGGGTTCGCGGGGTTCGCGATGAACACGATCCGGGTCTTGGCGGTCACCGCACGCAGGATCTGGTCCACGTCCACCACACGCTCGCGCTCCGGCACCTCGACAGGCTTCGCCCCCGCCGCGCGGGCCGAAATCTTGTACATCGAAAAGCCGTGCTCGGTGTAGATCACCTCGTCGCGCGGACCCGCATAGGCCTGACAGAGGAACGTGATGATCTCGTCCGAACCGACGCCGCAGATGATCCGCTCGGGGTCGAGTCCATGCACCTCGCCGATGGCGAAACGCAGGCTGGCGTGGTCCGTGTTCGGATAGCGGTGGAGGTAGTGACCGGACCGCCCATAGGCTTCGATGGCTTTCTCGGACGGACCCAGCGGGTTCTCGTTCGACGAAAGCTTCACGACGTTGTCGACGCCATCGACTTTGGACGCACCGCTTTCGTAAAGCTTGATGTCCATGATGCCGGGCTGCGGCTTGGGTGTCTTGGTCATTTCCATCCCCGGGGTTGAGGCCCCTGTCTTAGCGACCATCCGGGCGCGGGGCCAGACTATTCGGGGGGGCGGCGGGCCAGACGACCCGCCGACTGTGGGCTTGGAGCCTCAGGAGGTCTTCACCTGCGGCGCGCCCGTGGACATATCGGTCCCGAGATAGGGCTGGCCTGCCTGTTTCCAGTTGGCGAACCCACCTTCGAGATGCGCGATCTTCTCGAATTTCTTGCTCAGACAGATTTCGGCGGCCTTGCGCGAGCGCATACCGGAGCCGCAATACAGCACGACATGCTTGCCAAGGCCCGCAGGCAGCGCCTTTTTCGAGATGTGGCTCATGGGCGCGAGAAGCGCGTCCTCGATGCTTTCGAACATGTATTCGGCCGGGGTGCGCACGTCGATCAGTACGATGGTCTCGTCCGCAAGTCCCTGCGCCACCTCCTGCGGCGTCCATGTTTCCAACGTCTTGCCATTCACGTCTTCGGTTTTCATCGGGTTTCTCCTGTGATCTGTTTCACGGCACCTAAGCACGCGGGCGCCGCCGGAAAAGACCCAATCAGTTTTTTGAATGTTTAAGGACGCCTCACCGGATCGGGACAGAGACATGACACTTGCCGTTTATCTTGCCGCCGCCCTCGCCGAAATCGCCGGATGCTTCGCGATCTGGGCTTGGGCACGGTCCGGGGCGCCGGTCTGGTGGCTGGCGCCGGGCATCCTGTCACTGGCCCTCTTCGCATGGCTCCTGACCCTGTCGCCCGTTAGCTTCGCCGGGCGGGCCTATGCAACCTATGGCGGGGTCTACATCCTCGCCTCGCTGGGCTGGCTGTGGCTCGTCGAACGTCAGGCACCGGATCGGTGGGATGTCCTTGGTGCCGCCCTGTGCCTCGCCGGTGCGGGCGTCATCCTGTTCGCGCCGCGCGGGGCCTGAGCCCCGGCACCGCGCGCCCTCAGGCGCCCATCCGTTCCAGCACGTTGGCAAAGGCCCAAGGTTCGCTTTCGACAAGTTCTTCCGGGAAATGGCTCTGCCGATCGGTCAGCGGAGTCCAATCCGTGTAATGCGCCTCGACCGGGCCGAGATAGGGCATCTGCACCTCAAGGCACCGGCGATGGTCCATCTCGTCGGTCTCGACGATCCCCGCCTCCGGGTTCTCGAGCGCCCAGACCATGCCCGCGAGCACGGCGGAGGAAACCTGAAGCCCGGTCGCGTTTTGCTTGGGGGCAAGCCCCTTGGTCTCTTCGTTGGACAGGCGCGAGCCGAACCACATGGCGTTCTTGGCGTGCCCGTAGAGCAGCACGCCCAGCTCGTCGATCCCGCCCGGCTCGATCTCGTCCACGTCGAGGATATGATGCACGTCCTGCACCTGACCCGAACCGAACATCTCATGGAGCGACAGCACGGCGTCGTCGCAGGGGTGGTACGCATAGTGGACGGTGGGGCGGAACTCCGGGTCGTCGCCCGCGCCCACGGTGTAATAATCCGCGATCGACACCGCTTCGTTATGGGTGACGAGAAAGCCGAATTGCGGCCCCGGTGTGGGGCACCACGTGCGGATGCGGGTGTTCGCGCCGGGCTGCTCCAGCCAGATCGCGGATTTGCACCCGGTCTTCTGGCGGTGTCCGTTCGGCGGGAACCACGGCTCGAACGTGCCCCAACCCAGTTCGGCGGGCTGGAACCCTTCCGCGATGAAGCCCTCGACCGACCATGTGTTGACGAAATGGCCCGGCTGGCGCGGCTCGGTGCGCACCTGCGTGTCGCGCTCGGCGATATGGACGCCCTTGACGCCGAGCGTCTGCATCAGCGCCGCCCATTCGCCGCGCGTCTTGGGGTCGGCTTCGGCCCCGAGGTCTTCGGCCAGACGCAGAAGCGCGGCCTTGACGAACCAGCTCACCATGCCGGGGTTCGCCCCGCAGCAGGACACGGCGGTCGTCCCGCCGGGATTGGCCGCCTTTTCGTCCCGCACCTTCTGGCGCAGGGCATAGTTGGTGCGCGCCGCGTTATCCTCGGTATCGAAATAGAAGCCCGCCCACGGTTCGACCACGGTGTCGATGTAGAGCACGCCATGTTCACGGCAGAACTTCATCAGGTCGAGCGACGAGGTATCGACCGACAGGTTCACGACGAACCCTTTGCCGTCCACGAACAGCCCGCCCAGCACGTCCTTGTAATTGTCCGGCGTCAGCGTTTCCGCGACATGGGCATAGCCCGTCTCCCGTGCCGCCGCCCCGTTCGCCTCTCCCGGCTCGATGATCGTGAGCTTCGATTTGTCGAACTCGAAATGACGCTCGATCAGGGGCAAGGTTCCCTGCCCGATGGAGCCGAAACCGATCATGATGACGGGGCCGTCGATGCGGGCGTAGATGGGGTGGGACATGGGCACTCCTTCGATCACGGGTTGGTCCCCCGTATGGCAAATGCGGGCCGCGGGGGGAAGGGCCGGACCCGATGACGCACAGGACCAGCCGCCACGAAAAAGGGCCGCCCCAACCGGGCGGCCCTTTCGCATTCGGGTCGGCTCAGATCAGTTCTGAGCGTAGAATTCGATGACGAGGTTCGGTTCCATCATGACCGGGTACGGCACGTCCGAGAGGCCCGGGGTGCGCACGAAGGTCGCCTTCATCTTGGAGTGGTCGACTTCGAGGTAGTCGGGCACGTCACGCTCGGGCAGCTGCGAGGCTTCCAGAACGATGGCGAGCTGCTTGGACTTCTCGCGGACCTCGATCACGTCGCCTTCCTTCACGCGGTAGGACGGGATGTTGACGCGCTGGCCGTTCACCATCACATGCGCGTGGTTCACGAACTGGCGGGCGGCGAAGATGGTCGGCACGAACTTGGCGCGGTAGACGACGGCGTCGAGGCGGCGCTCGAGCAGGCCGATCAGGTTCTCACCGGTGTCGCCCTTCAGACGCTCGGCTTCCGCGAAGATGCGGCGGAACTGCTTTTCGGTCATGTCGCCATAGTAGCCCTTGAGCTTCTGCTTGGCGCGAAGCTGAAGGCCGAAGTCGGACATTTTGCCCTTGCGGCGCTGGCCGTGCTGGCCGGGGCCGTATTCGCGGCGGTTCACCGGGGATTTCGGACGGCCCCAGATGTTTTCGCCCATGCGGCGGTCGATCTTGTACTTGGCAGACGTGCGTTTGGTCACGGCTGATCTCCTTTATAGGTGGCTCCGCAACGTCCCCGAAAACCGGTTCCCACTTTTCGGGTTGCGGACGCGGTGGTCACTCAACCCGGTGGGCCTTGTCGTCGGACCCGTCTTGGGGCCGATTTTAAAGGGCGTTGTCCTCTCCCCGGACTGGGCCTTGCGGGTCCAGCGATCCGGGTTGACAGGTTTCCCCTTGCGGGGTCCACCAACACCAATGAAATACGGCCCCCGAAAGGGCCGAATGGCGGGCTTATAGCCGTGTTTGGGCAGGAGTCAACGCCTTCGCGCCACGCTTTACCTTTTGCGCGGATCGGCTATCCTCACCCCGGATACGATGGAGCTTTGATGATTTGATCCGGCAGGGAGGCAAAGGGCCTCCCGGTGCACAGACCGCCGAAGATCAAGCCGCCGGTGATCGGTGGCCTGGTGGGGGTGCGCGAAACCTTCCCTTCTTTTCGTATCGAAAGACCCCAAGACAATGACACGGGACTATTCAAAGTTCTCTCTCGGTGGCGCCCCTGCGCCCCGCCCTGCCCTGTCGCCGCTTCAGGCGCTGGGCTGGCAGCCGTTCTTTTCCGCACAGATCGACGCCGATGACATGCAGGCGCATCCGCCCGTCCGCGTCACCGCCGTTCATCGCAGCGGGCTTGCCGTGCGCGGCGACGGGATCGAGGCCGTTCTGCCCCCCGATGCCGAGGTGACGGTGGGCGACTGGCTGCTCTATGACGCCGAACGACCGGGGGCGAGCCGGCTTCTGGACCGCAAGAGCCTGATCCAGCGCCGCGCGGCGGGGCATGAGGTGCGCCAGCAGTTGATCGCCGCCAACATCGAAACGGCCTTCATCGTCACCTCGTGCAATGCCGACTTCAACGTGGCACGGCTGGAGCGGTATCTGGCCCTCGCCTTCGAGGCCGGGATCGACCCGGTGATCCTGCTCACCAAGGCCGACATGGCCGAGGATGTGGCGGATTACGTCGATCAGGCCACCGTCATTTCCGACCGCGTGCCGGTGGTGGCGCTGGATGCGCGGGGCGATGCGCCGCGCGAAAAGCTCGCCCCCTGGACCAAGCCGGGGCGCACCGTCGCCTTTCTGGGGTCGTCGGGCGTGGGCAAATCCACCCTGACCAACGCGCTGGCGGGCGGCGACCTGATCGAGACGCAGGGCATCCGCGAAGACGACGCGAAGGGGCGCCACACCACCACGCACCGGGAACTGCACGTCATCGCGGGCGGCCCGGTGGTGCTGGACACGCCGGGCATGCGGGAAATCCAGCTTTCGGACGCGGCCGATGGGATCGCGGCGGTCTTTGCGGATATCGAGGCGCTGACGACCCGCTGCCGGTTCCGCGATTGCGCGCATGAGACCGAGCCGGGTTGCGCGGTGAAAGCCGCCATCGAGGCGGGCGACCTCGACCCTGACAGGCTCACCCGCTGGCGCAAGCTCGCCGCCGAGGAAATGCACAACAGCGAAAGCATCGCCGAACGGCGGGCACGGGAGAAAGGCTTCGCCCGGCACGTGAAGCGCGTGGTGAACGAAAAGCCGAACCGCCGCTAGGTCAGACCCCGGCCCCCATGATCGCCGCCTCGGCCTGCGAAAGAAGACGTCGGGCCGGGGCGGAATAGCCCTCCGGCCGCGTTTCAAGCGACGGGATCGCACCGAACAGGCGCTCGCGCTGAACCTGCTCGACCGCCTCCAGCGCCTCGCCCTCGGGCAGGAAGCTTTCGGTCTCGAGCCCGTTGGCGAAGACGACTTCATGGTTCGCGAGAAGCAGGTGGATATAGGTCACCTGCGTCACCGTGTGATCGCGCGTCACCATCCGGTCGTCGATCAGGTCGCGGGCCGCCACCAGCACCTCGTTCGTGCCAAACAGCGCCTGCGCCTTGCGGCCCTTGAGAAGCATACGGTGGGCGGGCGACACCATCAGGTCGCCGTCCGGGCGGTCGACGCCCAGCGCACCCCGGCGCACGCGGATCGGGCGGAATTCCGGCATGGCGTAAAGCCGCGCGCCGGAGATACGCTTTTCACCGACCCAAAGCACCTCCTGCAACCCGTTGTCCTTGGTCTGGATGCGGGCGCCTTCGCGAATGTCCTCGACCGCCACGTCGCCCTCGCCGGTGCGGATGCGGGTGCCGGGGGTGAAACAGATGACGCCGGTCGGCTGGTCGGTCAACCGGTTCGTCTCGGCCGCCTCCATCGTCGCCTGCACGACCCAAAGATCGCAGTCCGACGGCGGAAGCCCATCCAGAAACATCAGAAGCGTCTCATGGGCCGACGCGCCATCGACCAGCATCACCGGCCAACTCTCGAACCCGTCCGTGACCACGAAGCCCAGATCGAAGAGCGTGTCGTCCTTGGGCGTCTCCGCCTCGGGAACGTCACAGGAATTCAGAAACCGACGCACCTTGCGCGCCGCCCGTTTACGTAGGTCCGCCTCTCTCCCACCGAGGTCCAGCCGGATGACGTCCTGCGGTCCATCGACCCGCATCGCCCGTCCGCTCCACCGCCAGCTTGCCCCAACGCCCAGCGCGTCTCGCGGTGCCTGTGCGAGACCGTCAACTTCCGTCTGAGACCAGGAGATGACGAACGAGCCCAATATGCCCGTTCTCATGCCTGTATGCCTGCCTTCTGCTCATGTGCCACGGTCTCTGAACGAACCGTTTGTTACACATTCGCCGGGATAGCACGGATGCCGGGAATTGTTAACTATTTTGTGCAATCCCGATCTGCGCCAGCCTGTCGCGCCTTAAAACTTGAGGCGGATTTGCACGGATCCAACAAATTGCCCCTCGGGCTGGGCGGTGAATTCCGGCGACAGATAGGTCAGCCCATAGAACACGCTGCCCACCTCGCCATCGACCAGAAGGCCGCCGCGCACCCGCGCGCGCGCAGGCGTGAGCGTATAGGCGGGTTCGGGCAGCAGGGCGGATGAGAACACCCGCGCCAGATCGGCGCCGAACAGGAAGGACACGCCGGGTTCGTTCACGTCCTTCAGGATCTGATAGGGCTGGCCGCTCACGTAATCGCGGGCGATCACGCCGCTTCTGTAGCCGGGGCCGACCAGCAGATCGAAACCGACGCGGGCATAGGCCTCAAGCCCCACATGCGCCTCGGCGAAGGGGCGGAACGTCATCTCGTCCCCGATGGCGATGGCATAGGCCGCTTCGGCATGGCCCATCGGGCGCACGGCGTTGCCGATCTGCCCAGCGAGGACAGCGGGGGCCAGACGGTCGAAGCCCGCGACACTGTGGAACCGGTCCTGTAGCGCCAGAACCTGCGTCGACGGGCCGACGGCCTCGGCCCCGGCGCCGAGCGCGAAATCCCAGCCGCCCCGCGCGAAATGCGTGAACAGACCGGCCCGCAGCGCCCCCGCCGCGCGACGGTCGCCGGGCGCAGGCGTCAGGGTGTTGGCCGGCGTCACGATCTGTGTGCCCAGCCGAACCTCGATCAGGTCACCGAACGCATAGGGCAGCTCCCGCGTGCCCTCGGGTCCGAACAGAAAGGATGTCGAGGTCGAAAAGCTCTGCCAGCGGTCCTGAAAATCACCTGTGCCGTCGTTCGTGGTGATGTTCGCCCAGCCCAGATAAGTCCACGACCGATCCTGCGCCGAAACGGCGCTGGCGACGAGGGACAGGATGAGCGCGGCCAGAAGGCGCGCGGGCGATACAGACATACGTTTCTCTCCCAGCCCCCAAGCCGGACTTCCACAATAGCGGCGGATCATGATTCGTCCCTATCCTTATCTACGCAGCCGGACGCGCGACAGATCAGGAAACCCGCACCCGATAGCCAATGCCTATGGATATCGCCCGGTTCCATGCTACTTTTCCAACATGCTGAACAAGCTCGAAATGTTCATCGCGCTCGCCAAAGAGCAGCATTTCGGACGTGCCGCCGACAGTCTGGGCATCACGCAGCCCACGTTGTCGGCGGGGATCAAGCAACTCGAAGCCGAACTCGGCGTGAAGCTGGTGCAGCGCGGGTCACGCTATGGCGGCCTGACACCCGAAGGCGCGCGCGCGCTCGACTGGGCGCGCCAGATCGTCGGGGATGCGCGACGGCTGCGCGACGAGATGCGGTTCTCGCGCGAAGGGCTGACCGGACACCTGCGCCTCGCCGTGATTCCCACCGCGCTCACCTGGGCCTCGCGCCTGTCGGCCCGGTTCTCGGCGGCGCATCCCAACGTGACCTTCACCATCCTGTCACGCACCTCGATCCAGATCCTGAACATGCTCGAAAACCTCGAGGCGGACGTGGGTCTGAGCTACCTCGACAACGAACCCCTGGGCCGGGTGCAGGTGCAGGAGCTTTACCGCGAGGATTACGCGCTGGTCTGCGCGCCGGACGATCCGGCAGCGGAGCGCACGGACATCGGGTGGACCGACATCGGCACGCGGACGCTGTGCCTGCTTACCCCCGACATGCAGAACCGCCGGATCATCAACCGCGCCTTCATGGAGGCCGGGCAGACCCCCAACGTGCGCATGGAATCGAACTCCACCGTGGTGCTCGTCAGCCACGTCGAACAGGGTGGCTGGTCCACTGTCCTGCCGGGCGACATGGCCGCCTCGCTGTCGCTGGGCCGCGACGTGGCCGTCGTTCCGATCCGGTCCGACCGTCCAGGGCCGAGCGTCGGATTGGTCGCCCCCTATCAGGAACCGCAGACCCCGGTGCTTCAGGCCCTGCTGGACGAGGCGCGGGTGCTGTCCGATTGATAGAAAATCCCTATCGACCGACGGAACTGCGATATTGATTTACCGCGCATTCGGTGAGATGGCTCCGCCAACTTCGGAGGACCAATGCAAGCCAACTCGCCAGCATCCGCGCCCGATCTCGGCGCGATTCTAGAGGTCATCGAGGCCTACACCCATCTCGAAGGGCCGCTCCTGCCGATCCTGCACGCGATGATGGAGGCTTTCGATCACGTGCCCGAGGATGCGGTGCAGCCCATCGCGGACGCTCTGAACATCGGGCGGGCCGAAGTGCATGGTGTCATCAGCTTCTACCACGATTTCCGCACCCTGCCCGCAGGCAGGCATATCGTGAAAATCTGCCGGGCCGAGGCCTGTCAGGCGCTGGGCGCGAACGGGTTGGCGGACGCGGTCCTGACCCGGCTAGGCACCTCGTGGCACGGCACCACGCCCAACGGCGCGGTGACGATCGAGCCGGTCTATTGCCTTGGCCTGTGTGCCAACGGCCCGGCCGCGATGATCGGTGACAAGGTCGTGGGCGCGCTGGACGAGGCCAAGCTGGAGCGCGTGATTTCGGAGGCGGGCGCATGAAGATCTATCTGTCGCAGGATGCGGTCGCCCGCGCACTGGGCGCCGACGAGGTCGCCGCCGAACTCGCCCGGCATGACGTCGAACTGATCCGCGTCGGCTCGCGCGGGATGACATGGCTGGAACCGCTGGCCGAGGTCGAGATCGACGGGGTGCGCCATGCCTTCGGTCCGGTCACGGTTTCGGACGTGCCCGCGCTGCTGGCCGGCACGCTCGACGGCCACGGCCCGACCGAAGAGATCCCGTTCTTCGCGAACCAGACCCGCCTCACCTTCCAGCGCTGCGGCGTAATCGACCCGCTCGATCTGGACGCCTACCGGGCGCACGGCGGATTGACGGGTCTTGAACGCGCGCTGGATATGGACGGTCTGGGCGTGGTCGAGGAAGCCAAGGCCAGCGGTCTGCGCGGTCGCGGCGGCGCAGGCTTCCCGACGGGGATCAAGTGGGAGACAGTGGCGAAAGCCGAGGCCGATCAGAAATACATCGTCTGCAACGCCGACGAAGGCGACTCGGGCACCTTCGCCGACCGGATGATTATGGAGGGCGACCCCTTCAGCCTGATCGAAGGCATGGCCATCGCCGGGGTCGGCGTGGGCGCGACCAAGGGCTATGTCTATTTGCGCTCGGAATATCCCGACGCGATCCGGGTGATGAAGGCCGCGGTCGAGGTCGCCCGCGCGAACGGCGTGCTGGGTGCGAGCCTGTTGGGCAAAGGCCCGGCCTTCGACATGGAAATCCGGGTCGGTGCCGGGGCTTACGTCTGCGGCGAAGAGACCTCGCTCTTGAACAGCCTCGAAGGCAAGCGTGGTGTCGTGCGGGCGAAGCCGCCGCTCCCCGCGCTCGAGGGTTTCCTCGGCAAGCCCACGGTCGTGAACAACGTCATCTCGCTCGCCACCATTCCGGTGATCTTCGAGAAGGGCGCGGCGCATTACGCGAATTTCGGGTTGGGCCGGTCGAAAGGGACCATCCCGCTCCAGATCGCGGGGAACGTGAAATACGGCGGGCTTTACGAGATCGCTTTCGGTCTGCCGCTGGGTGAGATCGTGAACGACATCGCGGGCGGCACCCGCTCGGGCCGGCCCGTGAAGGCGGTGCAGGTCGGTGGGCCGCTGGGGGCGTACTTCGCGCCGCACCAGTTCGATACGCCCTTCGGCTATGAAGAATTCGACGGCGCCGGAGGCCTCATCGGTCACGCGGGCCTCACTGTGTTCGACGACACCGCCGACATGCTCGGCATGGCGCGCTTCGCGATGGAGTTCTGCGCGGTGGAAAGCTGCGGTAAATGCACGCCCTGCCGGATCGGCGCGGTGCGCGGGGTCGAAACCATCGACCGGATCGCCGCGGGCGACATGGCGGCGAAAGAGCTGCTGACGGATCTGTGCGAGACCATGACCGACGGGTCGCTCTGCGCGCTGGGCGGGTTCACCCCCTACCCCGTGATGTCCGCGATGACGCTGTTTCCCGAGGATTTCGCGGGTGCGCGCGAGGCGGCGGAATGATCCGGTTTCGTCTGCTGACGCAGCCGACCCGCGCGGGGGCGCTGCCCCCGCACCCCCGGGATATTTTCGGACCGGAAAGACGGGAGCGCGGCGCATGAGCGAGACCGTGAAGGGGCCTGCGTCCTATTTTCCGTCGATCGAAAAGACATACGGCCAGCCGATCGGGCATTGGCTGGGGATGGTCGCCGAGAAGGGCGACATGAAACATATGGAGATCGTGAACTGGCTGAAGGTCGAACACGGTCTGGGGCACGGGCATGCGAACGCCATCGTCGCCTATGCGCTTGCGAAGAAAGGATGAGACCATGAAGGACTTCATCATTCCGTGGAACGACGCCGACATGGGCACGCCTGCCAAGACCGGCGCGCCCGTCACGCTGACCATCGACGGGGCCGCGATCACGGTGCCCGAGGGGACGAGCGTGATGCGCGCCGCCTATGAAGCCGGGATCACCGTGCCGAAGCTGTGCGCGACGGACAGTGTGGAGGCCTTCGGGTCGTGCCGCCTGTGCGTGGTCGAGATCGAGGGGCGGCGCGGGACGCCCGCCAGTTGCACGACGCCGGTGGCCGAGGGGATGGTGGTGCATACCCAATCCTCCAAGGTTCAGAAGATCCGCAAGGGGGTGATGGAGCTTTACATCTCGGACCACCCGCTCGACTGCCTGACCTGTTCGGCGAACGGCGATTGCGAGTTGCAGGACATGGCGGGTGCCGTGGGTCTGCGCGATGTGCGCTATGAGCCGGGCGACAACCATTTCGACCCCACCGGGACCGGGGCGCTGTCGATGGCCGATGCCAAGCGGCGCGAGGGGGACGGGAATTTCCGCTATATTCCGAAGGACGAGTCCAACCCCTATTTCACCTATGACCCGGCCAAATGCATCGTCTGTTCGCGCTGCGTGCGGGCCTGCGAAGAGGTGCAGGGCACCTTCGCGCTGACCATCGAGGGGCGCGGTTTCGACAGCCGGGTGTCGGCGGGCGGCGCGATGGATGACTTCCTGTCGTCGGACTGCGTATCCTGCGGCGCCTGCGTGCAGGCCTGCCCGACCGCGACTTTGCAGGAGAAATCGGTGGCCGAACTGGGCACGCCGACGCGGTCGGTGGTCACGACCTGCGCCTATTGCGGGGTCGGGTGTTCGTTCAAGGCGGAACTGAACGGCGATCAGCTTGTCCGGATGGTCCCTTACAAGAACGGCAAGGCGAACCGGGGGCATAGCTGTGTGAAGGGGCGCTTCGCCTATGGCTATACCGAGCACAAGGACCGCATCCTGAGCCCGATGATCCGCGAGTCGATCAACGAGCCGTGGCAGGAAGTGTCGTGGGATGAGGCCATCGGTTTCGCCGCGAAACGTCTGAAATCGTTACAGAAAACTTACGGGCGGCGTTCGGTAGGGGTCATCACTTCTTCACGGTGCACGAACGAGGAGACCTATCTGGTCCAGAAGCTCGCCCGTGGCGTGTTCATGAACAACAACACCGACACCTGCGCGCGGGTCTGCCACTCGCCCACCGGCTATGGCCTTGGCCAGACCTTCGGGACGAGCGCCGGGACGCAGGATTTCGACTCGGTCGAACATACCGACGTGGTGATCGTGATCGGGGCCAACCCGACGGACGGGCACCCGGTCTTCGCCAGCCGCCTGAAGAAGCGTCTGCGTCAGGGCGCCAAGCTGATCGTCATCGACCCGCGTCGCATCGACCTTGTGAAATCCGCGCATATCAAGGCGGCGCATCACCTGCCGCTCAGGCCCGGCACCAACGTCGCCGTGGTCACGGCGCTGGCCCATGTGATCGTCACCGAGGGGCTGATGGACGAGGCGTTCATCCGCGATCGCTGCGACTGGAACGAGTTCCTTGAATATGCGGAATTCGTGAGCGCGGAGCGGCATTCGCCCGAAGCCACCGAGATGCTGACCGGCGTTCCGGCCGAAACGCTGCGCGAAGCGGCCCGCACATTCGCCCGTGGCGGCAATGGCGCGATCTACTACGGCCTTGGCGTGACCGAGCACAGTCAGGGGTCCACGACCGTCATGGGGATCGCGAACCTCGCCATGCTCACGGGCAACATCGGGCGCCCCGGTGTGGGCGTGAACCCGCTGCGCGGTCAGAACAACGTGCAGGGGTCGTGCGACATGGGGTCTTTCCCGCATGAGCTTCCGGGGTATCGCCATGTGAAGCTGCCCGAGGTGCGCGAAACCTTCGAGGCCGCCTGGGGCGTGACCATCGACCCGGAGCCGGGTCTGCGCATCCCGAACATGCTGGACGCCGCCGTGGATGGCACCTTCAAGGGGCTTTACTGTCAGGGCGAGGACATCCTGCAATCGGACCCCGACACAAAACACGTCGCCGCCGGTCTGGCCGCGATGGAATGCGTGATCGTCCATGACCTGTTCCTCAACGAGACGGCGAATTACGCGCATGTGTTCCTGCCGGGTTCGTCCTTCCTCGAGAAAGACGGCACCTTCACCAATGCCGAGCGGCGCATCAACATGGTGCGCCGTGTGATGGCGCCCAAGGCGGGCTATGCCGACTGGGAGGTCACGCAGCTTCTGGCGCAGGCGATGGGCGCGGATTGGGATTACGCCCACCCGCGTGAGATCATGGCCAAGATCGCGTCGACGACGCCCAGCTTCGCCGGCGTGACCTATGAGCGGATCAACGAGCTTGGGTCGATCCAGTGGCCCTGCAACGACAGCGCGCCCGAGGGCACGCCGCTGATGCATGTCGATGGCTTCGTGCGCGGCAAGGGGCGGCTGATGGTCACGGAATACGTGGCGACGGACGAAAAGACCGGGCCGCGTTTCCCGCTGCTTCTGACCACCGGGCGTATCCTGAGCCAATACAACGTGGGCGCACAGACGCGGCGCACCGCGAATTCGACTTGGCATGAGGAGGACGTGCTGGAGATCCATCCGCACGACGCCGAGGTGCGCGGCGTGAAGGAGGGCGATTTCGTCAAGCTCGCCTCGCGGTCCGGGGAGACGACGCTGCGCGCGACGCTGACCGACCGGGTGTCGACCGGCGTGGTCTATACCACGTTCCACCACCCCGACACGCAGGCCAACGTCATCACCACCGATTTCTCGGATTGGGCCACGAACTGCCCGGAATACAAGGTGACGGCGGTGCAGGTCAGCCCGTCCAACGGGCCGACCGACTGGCAGGAGCGGTACAACGAGCAAGCCGAGCAATCGCGGCGCATTCTGCCCGCGGCGGAGTGACCATGGGGGGCGCGGCGAAATCCCGTCCGGGTCTTGCGGTCTCGTCCACCGGGGCGCGGACCGTGGCCCGGACCCTGCCTGAAGAAACGCCCGTGGCGATGACTTTCGACGGGACGACGCTGGCCGTCATGATGGCCTCGCCCGCGGATCTTGAGGATTTCGCGGTGGGTTTCGCTCTGACTGAGCGCGTGATCGAACGGCCCGGCGATATCGAGGAGTTGGAGGTTCTGACCTTCGATCGGGGCATCGAGGCGCGGATGCTTCTGCGCGACGACAGGTCCGAGCAATTGCGCAGCCGCCAGCGGGCGCTGATGGGGCCTGTGGGCTGTGGGCTTTGCGGCATCGACTCGCTGGACGGGGCGCTGCCGCCCCTGCCCGCCGTGGATGCGGACCCGCGTTTTGCCCGCGACGAGGTGGCGCGGGCCACGGATGACCTGCGTCGCCATCAGCCGCTGCACGATCTGACGCGGGCGGTCCATGCCGCGGGCTTCATGGTCCCCGGCCAAGGCATCGTCATGGCGCGGGAGGATGTGGGGCGGCACAATGCGCTCGACAAACTCATCGGCGCGCTGGCGCGGGCGGGGATCGACCCGGCCACGGGGGCGATGGTGCTGACCAGCCGCATCTCGGTCGAGATGGTGCAGAAGACCGCCCAAGCCGGGTGTGCCGTCATCGTCGCGGCCTCGGCCCCGACCGCGCACGCCCTGCGTCTGGCCGATGACGCGCAGATCACCCTTGCCGCCTTTGCGCGCGGCGAGAGCTTCGACCTTTATTCCCATCCGCACCGGATCACAGCGGGAGCCACCCATGTCGCCTGAGAAAATGGTCACCATGGCCAACCAGATCGCCACATTCTTCAAGACCCAGCCGGGCGACGACCAGCTCGACCGGTTCGCGGCCCATATCAACGATTTTTGGGAACCGCGGATGCGGCGCCAATTGCTCGACCATATCGCGGCGGGCGGTGCCGGGCTGGAGACGCTGGTGATCGAGGCGGCCGGTCGGATTTCCGAGCCGGTGGAGTGACACCGGCTTGCGCCGGGGCGCCGCGCGCGGTTTGATCGGCGCGGGAGGCGGCGTATGAGCGGGTTTCATCCGGATTTCGGCAATGTGGATCGGCTGACGAAACAGGCGGTGCGGCCCGGCACGCTGCGCGTCTATCGTCTGTTGCTGGCGCTCGGCGGCTGGCTTGTCGGGCGGCGGGTCGAACAGGCCGTGTCGTCGCGCGGGCGGCGGATCTGGGTCTACCGGCCCGAGGGCGACGGGCCGCACCCTGCCCTTCTGTGGCTGCATGGCGGCGGGCTGATCTTCGGCAACCCGGTGACCGAGCACGATTTCGCGCGACAGGTCGCGGCGGAGATCGGGGCGGTGGTCGCGCTTCCGACCTATGCCTTCGCGCCGGAGCGGCCCTATCCCGCCGGGATCGAAGATGCCTATGCTGCGTTGGAATGGCTGGCCGCCGCGCCGGGGGTCGATCCGGCCCGGATCGCCGTGGGCGGCGACAGCGCGGGCGGCGGGCTGGCCGCGGCCCTTGCGATCTTGGCGCGGGATCGCGGCGGGCCTGCGGTCCGCTTCCAGTTGCTCCACGAACCGATGCTGGACGAGGCGACGCGGAATCGGCCCGCGCCGGACCCCGAGACGATGCGTATGTGGAACCCGGCGATCAACACATGGGCCTGGGATGGATATCTGCGCGACGTGGACGGCCCGGTGCCCGCCACCGCGTCGCCCTCGCGGCTCGCGGACCCGGTGGGGCTGCCGCCGGCGTGGATCGGGGTGGGCACGCGGGATCTGTTTCACGCCGAGGTCCGGGACTATGCCGGGCGGCTCGCCGCCGCCGGGATTCCCGTCGATTTTCACGAGGTCGAGGGCGCGTTCCACGGGTTCGCCGCGGTGCGCAAGGATGCGCCGGTGTCCAAGGACTATGTGGCGCGGATGAAAGCCGCGCTGGCCGTCGCGCTGAAATGATGCTCAGGACGGGAGGCGAAAGTCGGGCGGCCCCGCTTCGTCCCTGAGGTCGGCGACCGTCACCCGCTCCAACTCCTTGCGAAACCGGCGCCTTGCGCCGTCGAGCGCCTTGCCGAGCGCGGTATTGGCCGCCTGCTCCAGCCGGCAGCCGGGCGCGTCCTGCGCCTGTCCCAGCGCGAAGAGCGACGGCTCGCCCAGCGCGTCGTAGATGGTCAGCATGGTAATCTGGTCGAGCGGGCGCGCCAGTGTCCAGCCGCCGCCGTGTCCCTTGACCGATTCGACGATGCCCGCGTCGCGCAGCCCGCCCATCGTGCGGCGCACCACCGTGGCATTCGTGTTCAGCATCCGGCCGATCTCGTCCGAGGTGGCCGGACCATCGTGCCGTTCGAGGTGAAGGAGCGCGTGGAGCACGCGGGACAGGCGGTTGTCGGTTCGCATGGCGCCACCTTACCGCGCCCGCTTTCGCAACAAAAGAGGTTGCGTGATATTGACGGGACGGATTTCACGTTACATATGAAGTCACGAGAAGCGAAAAGGAGCCGACATGACCGAGACGCAAGACCTGAGAACCTTCTGGGAAGATCGCTATAGCGCGATGACCGACCCGACGAACGGCAAGCCTTCGGGCGTGCTGGAACGGCTGGCCGCCGGGCGGGTGCCCGCCCGTGCGCTCGACATCGGCTGCGCGCGGGGCGACGATGCGCTCTGGCTGGCGGCGAAAGGCTGGACCGTCACCGGCGTCGACGTGTCCCAGACCGCGCTGGACATCGCGGCGGACCGCGCGAGGACAGCCGGGCTTGCCGACCGCATCACGTTCGAGCGTCACACGCTGCCCGAGACGTTTCCCGACGGCAGCTTCGATCTGGTCTCGGCGCTGTTCTTCCAAAGCCCGATGGCGTTCGACCGGGCGAGCGTTCTGGAACTGGCGGCGCGGGCGACCGCACCGGGCGGGCTGCTCGTCATCGCCGCGCACAACACCGCGCCCAGATGGCGGATGGCGGATCACGACCATCGGCCCGCCTTTCCGACCCCCGAAGAGGATCGCGCCGCGACGGCCAAAAGCGGCCATGTCTGGCGCGAAATCGAGGTCGGCTTGTCGGCCCGCGAGGTCACCGGACCGGACGGCGAGACCGACACCGTGAAGGACAGCCATGTCATTCTGGAGCGTGTGTCCTGACAGGTTCATCACGTCGGGTGACAGAGCCGTGACTGCCATGATCCCGCCGTTCTGACGGGCCGTAAGCCTCGCATAGACGACAGACAAACATGGAGGTTACCTGTCATGAAGACCCTCGCCACTGCTGCTGCCCTTGCCGTTCTCACCGCTGGTGCGGCCAATGCCGACACCATCGCCGCGATCGCATCGGGCAATGACGACTTTTCGACCCTCGTGGCCGCAGCCGATGCCGCCGGTCTGGTCGAAACGCTCGCCAGCGACGGGCCGTTCACCGTGTTCGCCCCGACCAACGCCGCCTTCGACGCGCTGCCGGACGGCACCGTCGAAAGCCTGCTGGAGCCGGACATGAAAGACGATCTGACCAACATCCTGCTCTACCATGTCGTGCCCGCCGAGGTGATGTCGGGCGACATCGCGATGGGCACCACGGCGGTCGAGACCGTGGCCGGGGCGACGCTGTGCGTGACCGCTTCGGACAGCGGCGTGACCCTGACCGACGGCATGGGCAACACCGCCACGGTTGTGAGCGCGGACATCGACGCCGACAACGGTGTGATCCACGTCATCGACACAGTCATCATGCCGGGCGAAGGCGCATCCTGCTGACGAGAACTGGGACTCGAAAAATTTTTTCCTGCACGAGGGAACCAACTTTGCCCCCCGTGCGTAGTGTAGATGTCCCATGACTGTCCCAGCCGGGGCACCCTAACCCCGGCATCGGAGCGGATCTCCCCCGAGATCCGCTCCTTTTTCTTTGGCGGGTCCGGTTTCCTTCCGCGCACCCGCGCGCCACAGTCGGGCCATGACCGAGACCACCGAACCGCTTTATCGTGGCTATATCGATTGCCTGAACGCCCGCGATTGGGCACGGCTCGGCGCGTTCGTCGACAGGGATGTGGATTACAACGGCACCCGGATCGGGCTTGAGGGCTATCGCGCCATGCTGGAGCGGGATGTGGCGGCGATCCCCGATCTGCGGTTCGTGATCGCGCTTCTGGTCTGCGATGCGCGCACGGTGGCGGCGCGGCTTGCCTTCGACGTCACACCCGCGGGTGTTTTGTTCGATCTGCCCGTGAACGGCAGGCGCGTGCGGTTCACGGAGAACGTGTTTTACGAGGTCGAGGCGGGGAAAATCCGCCGCGTCTGGTCGCTGATCGACACCGATGCCATCGCGGCGCAGCTTTGACGACCGGCGGATTTCGGCCGTTTTCGGCGGGGCGGCGGACAGATGGGCCGGAAGACGGGAACCATTGGCGGGGTTTGTGCGTCGTGGATATGTCCCATGACTGTCCCAGCCGGGGCACCCTAACCCCGGCACCGGAGCGGATCTCACCCGAGATCCGCTCCTTTTTTTCTGGGCCGTATCGGGATTTCGTCCGGGCGGTGAGCGGAATTTCGGGAATCCGAACAGGCACCGGGAACCATTCCGGGTTTCGCGCGTCTGATAAACAGTCCCATGACTGTCCCAGCCGGGGTCCCCGCCCCGGCATTGGAGCGGGCCTCTTCCCAGAGGTCCGCTCCTTTTAGCTTCGCCCGCCAGCCAGCCAGAGTTTCACGAGCGCCGCCTCGGGCGTTTCGCGTCCGCCGTTTTCGACACCGGCGGCCCAGAGCGCGGCGCCGGCTGCGTAGTGGCCGGGGGCCAGTCCGCCGCCCTCGCACTGGCTGACGGCGCGGATGCGTTTGCCTTGGGCGACGGCACCTGCGAGGGCCGCGTGAACCTCGGCGTCATGCATCACGGTGCCCGCGCCGAAGACGCGCAGGACCGCGCCATCCAGCGCCGCCAGCGCGCCCGAGAGCGCGGAAGCCGGCAGGCCGGGCGTCAGGGCGAGCACCGCCAGCCTGCGGTCCGGGTCGAAGCGGCGGGTTTCGGGCGGCCCCACCGGATCCTGTGGCACGGACCGGAAGGCATCGTCGCCGCGCGTGTCGTGTTTGATGAGCCCGCCCGCCTCCATGATCTTCTGCGCGAAGGCGCATTTCACGCCGGTCCAGCCGGGGGCGATGAGCGTGGCCACGGCGAGCGTCAGGTTGGCGCGCGCGCCCTCGCCCGCGCCGAGGGGCGCCATCGCCCCGCACAGGATCACGCGCACGTCGCGACCGGCAAGCGCCTGCGCCAGCGCCGCGCCGGTGAAGGACATGGTGTCGGTGCCGTGGGTGACGAGGAACGAGGCGCCGGGGTGGGCGTCGATCAGGTCGAGCATCCGGTTCCAGTCGTCGGGGCCGACGTCGGCACTGTCCAGAAGCGGGTCGAACAGGTGGGTGGTGAGCCGCGCGCCGGTGGGCATCAGCGCCTCGACCGCGCGTTCGACACGGCCGCGTTCCGGCACCAGACCGTCGGGCGACGGCACCATGCCGATGGTTCCGCCTGTGTGTATGAGCACGATCTCCATGCCGTCACATAGCCTTGGCGGCGGGCGGGCGGCAAGCCGACCTCGGTGCTTGATCCTCAGGGCCAAACCCGCCAAGACTGTGGCCAACGAACAAGGGACCACACATGGCATTGCCGGTCGGCACGCAATTTCGGTACTGGGCCATCGCCGCGGTGGTCTTTTTCGTGCTGCTCTGGTTCCTGGGCGACGTCATCATGCCGTTCCTGATCGGCGGGGCGATCGCGTATTTCCTCGACCCGGTGGCGGACAAGCTTGAGGCCTGGGGGTTCAAGCGGATCTGGGCGACGATCACGATCTCGATCCTCGCCCTGATCGTCTTCGTGATCCTGATCCTGCTGATCGTGCCGTCGCTGGTCAATCAGGCCGGGCAGCTCATCAACCTCGCCCCGCAGATCGCGCAGAACCTGCGCGACTTCCTGATCGAGCGGTTCCCCGACGTAGTGGATCAAGACAGCGTGCTGCGCCAATCGCTCGACCAGATCGGCAAGACCATTCAGGACCGGGGCGCCGAGCTTGTGGATGCCGTGCTGTCGTCGGCGATGGGGATCGTGAACATCGCGCTTCTGTTCGTGATCGTGCCGGTCGTGACCTTCTACCTGCTGTGGGACTGGGACCGGATGGTCGCGGCCATCGACGACCTGCTGCCGCGCGACCATGCGCCGGTGATCCGCGATCTCGCGAGCCAGATCGACCGGACGCTAGCGGGGTTCATCCGGGGGCAAGGCACCGTCTGCCTGATCCTCGGCACCTTCTACGCGGTCGCCCTGATGCTCGCCGGGCTTCAGTTCGGACTGATCGTGGGGGCGGTCGCGGGGGCGCTGACCTTCATCCCCTACATCGGAGCACTGGTGGGCGGGGCACTGGCCATCGGGCTCGCCCTGTTTCAGTTCTGGGGCGAGTGGTGGCACATCGCCATCGTCGCGGGCATCTTCATGGTCGGCCAGTTCTTCGAGGGCAACATCCTGACCCCGAACCTTGTCGGCACCTCGGTCGGGCTGCACCCGGTCTGGCTGATCTTCGCGCTCTCCGCCTTCGGCACGGTCTTCGGTTTCGTGGGTATGCTGGTCGCCGTGCCCGTGGCCGCGGCCCTTGGCGTGGTCACCCGCTATCTGATCCAGCGCTACAAGGAGGGGCGGCTCTACAAGGGCCTGTCCGAAGGGGCGCTGCTGCCGGAAGATCAGGACGACGCCTGACATGGCCCATCAGTTGACGTTCGACCTGCCCGTGCGGACTTCGCGGGACCGCGGGGATTTCTTCATCGCCGACTCCAACGCCGTGGCGCTGGCCGCCATCGAGCGGTGGAAGGACTGGCCCTCTGCGAAAATGGTGCTGACCGGGCCGGACGGGTCGGGCAAAAGCCATCTGGTCGAGGTCTGGGCGACCCTGACCGGGGCCGAGATCGTGCCCGCCGGAACGCTCGCCACGCTGGACACGGCCGCCCTCGCCGGGCGCTCGGTCGCGGTCGAGGACGCCGACCGCGTCGCGGGCCAGCCGGAGGCCGAAGCGGCGCTGTTCCACCTCCACAACCTCGTGCTGGCCGAGGGGGGATCGCTGCTTTTGACCTCGCGCGCGGCGCCGACGCGCTGGGGGCTGGACCTGCCCGACCTTGCCAGCCGGATGGAGGGGACGAGCATGGTGGCGCTCGAAACCCCCGACGAGGCGCTCATTTCGGCGGTTCTGGTCAAGCTGTTCGATGACCGCCAGATCGCCGTCTCGCCCAATCTGGTCGCCTATCTGGCCCCGCGCCTGCCCCGATCCCTTGCCGCTGCCCGCGACTTCGTCGCCCGGCTCGACGATGTGGCGCTGGCGGAAAAACGCGACGTGACGCGGGCACTGGCCGCCCGTCTGCTGGACAAGGATGCGGGCGCGGGCGCATAACGTCACAGAAAGGTTACGAAAGTGCCCGATACCGCGCATATGACAGACCAACCGATCTTGGCCGACTTTCTGGAGTCGGACTTCCCCGAACCCGTGACGATGGACCCGGTCGACATCGACGGCCCGAAACGCTTTTTCAACCGGGAACTGAGCTGGCTCGGCTTCAACTGGCGCGTGCTGGAAGAGGCCGAGAACCTGCGGGTTCCGCTGCTCGAACGCCTGCGGTTCCTGTCAATTTCCGCCTCGAACCTCGACGAGTTCTACACCGTGCGGGTCGCGGGTCTGCGCGAACTGGCCAACACCGGGCACACGACGCCGGGCGCCGACGGGCTGCCGCCTGCCGAACAACTCGTGCTCATCAACGCGGATGCGCGCAACCTGATGGCACGCCAGCAGGAGGTGTTCGAAACGATCGCGTCGGAAATGGCGTCGACCGGGATGCACATCTGCACGCGCGACGCGCTGGACGAAGACGATTTCGCCTTTCTCGACGACGTGTTTCTGCGGCAGGTGTTTCCGGTGCTGTCGCCGCTGGCCATCGACCCGGCGCACCCGTTCCCGTTCATCCCGAACCTCGGCTTCGCGCTGGCGCTGCAACTCGAACGCAAGGGCGACAAGCGCAAGCTTCAGGCGCTCTTGCCGATCCCGCACCAGATCGACCGCTTCATCCGCCTGCCCAACCGCGACGGCGCGCTCCGGTTCCTGCCGCTCGAAGACCTGCTGCTTTTGCATCTGACGAGCCTGTTTCCCGGCTACGCGGCCAAGGGGCACTGTGCCTTCCGCGTGCTGCGCGACAGCGATCTGGAGGTCGAGGAAGAGGCCGAAGACCTGGTTCGCGAATTCGAGACGGCGCTGAAACGCCGCCGCCGGGGCGAGGTCGTTCGGATGAAAATCTCGGCCGACGCGCCGTCGGAGCTTCTGACGCTCATCAAGCGGGAACTGCATGTCACCGATGACGAGGTCGTCGAGGTCGACGGGCTGATCGGCATTTCGGACCTGTCCGAACTGGTGGTCGACGACCGGCCCGACCTGTTGTGGCCGTCGTTCACGCCGCGCATCCCAGAACGGGTACAGGATCACGACGGCGATATGTTCGCGGCGATCCGGCAGAAGGACATGCTGCTGCACCACCCCTACGAGACGTTCGACACCGTGGTGCGGTTCCTGAACCAAGCCGCGCTCGACCCGAACGTGGTGGCGATCAAGCAGACGCTTTACCGCACCAGCCGCGACAGCCCGATCGTGTCGGCGCTGTGCGAGGCGGCGGAAAACGGCAAGTCGGTCACCGCGCTTGTCGAACTCAAGGCCCGGTTCGACGAGGCCGCCAACATTCGCCAGTCGCGCAGGTTGGAGCGCGCGGGCGCGCATGTCGTCTACGGCTTCATGAACTACAAGACCCATGCCAAGATCTCGGCCGTGGTGCGGCGCGAGGGCAGCGATCTGGTCACCTACACGCATTATGGCACCGGGAACTATCACCCGATCACCGCGCGCATCTATACCGACCTGAGCCTTTTCACCTGTGACGAGGCGCTGGGGCGGGATGCGACGCGGGTGTTCAACTACCTGTCGGGCTACGCCCAGCCCGAAAAGCTGGAAAAACTCGCCATCTCGCCCCTGACGCTCAAGGCCAAGCTGATCGAGTTGATCGAGGCCGAGGCGGACCATGCCGAAGCCGGGCGTCCTGCGGAAATCTGGGCCAAGATGAACTCGCTCGTCGAAGAGGACGTGATCGACGCGCTTTATGCGGCGAGCCGGAAGGGCGTGAAGATCAGCCTCGTCATTCGCGGCATCTGCGGGCTGCGCCCCGGCATCAAGGGGCTGTCCGAGAATATCCGCGTGAAATCCATCGTGGGCCGGTTCCTCGAACACAGCCGGATCGTCTGTTATGGCAATGGCCACGGGCTGCCGTCGAAGAAGGCCCGGGTGTTCATGTCCTCCGCCGACTGGATGGGACGCAACCTGAACCGCCGCGTGGAAACGCTGGTCGAGACGACGAACCCCACGGTGAAGGCGCAGATCGTCAGTCAGATCATGGCGGCCAACATGCACGACGTGGCGCAAAGCTGGGTGATGCAGCCGGACGGCAGCTTCGCGCGGCCCGACCTTGCCGGCAACGAGACCCCGTTCAACTGTCACCGCTTCTTCATGGAATACCCGTCGCTGTCGGGTCGCGGTTCGGCCGGGGCGTCGGACGTGCCGGAACTGGCGCACAGCCACGACTGAGGTCACGCCGGGCCGCTCGTCAAATGGCCCGTTGCGACCCCCAAGACCCTTTTCTATGGTGGGCGCCGGCCCCGTGCGGCACGATTTGGAGCGCCAGATGTTTCTTCACGAGGATTTCCTTTACGTCGATCTGAACAAGACAGGCACGGTGGCCGTGGAAAAGGCGCTTGGGACGCTCGGGTTCAAGCCGCAGAAATACAAGCACCACGGTAAGCCGACCAAGGCCGATGTGCAGTCACGCAAGGTTTTCGCGACGATCCGCGATCCGTGGTCGTTCTATCTTTCGCTCTGGGCTTATGGCGTGACGCACGCCACCTTGTCGGGGCCCTACACGCGGTTGACCAAATTCAATCCGCTCGGCGGGCGGGGCGGGTCGATCAACCGGAGCGCCGCCGCCCTGTCGATCCCGACCTACCTTGCGCAAAGCCTGTCCTACGACTGGAAGACCGCGCACGAACGGCTGTATGGCGCGATGGAGGTCGAGAGGTTCCGAAACTGGCTTCCGATCATTCTGGACCCGAAACGGGCGACCTTCATCTCGGGCGTGTTCAGCCAAAGCGGGATGGTCCGCCATTCCGGCCTGCTGACCTATCGCTACTGCAAACTTCTGTGTTTCGATTCCGCCACCCTGCACTCGCGCAAGCTCACCACGCTGGACGCGCTCAAGGCCTGGGAAGAAGAACAGTGCTACGTCGATCATTTCGTGCAGACCGCCAACCTGATGCCCGATCTGGTCGATACGCTGGCGCGGATCGGTGCGATCGGGGACGCCGAGGCCGCGCTGACGCAGGTCGGCGCGACCCGGAGCAATTCGACGCTGTCGAGCGAAAGCAAGCTTGCCACCTATTACACCCCGGAGCTTGTGGCCGCGGTGGCCGAGCGCGAGCGTTTCCTCATCGACAAGTTCCACTATCCCGCTCCAATGTGACCGGGCGACCGGAACCCCGTTGGACCCGGGTCGTTCAGGTCTGAGAGGGGTTGCGGCGAGCGGACCCCTGAGGCCATAACCGGACAGAGCCACACGGGAGCGTGAGATGGACGGCAGCGAAGAACGGAACTGGGGCCCCTTCGGACGCCCGCTGTTCGAGGATGCAGCCGCCCGCAGTCTGAGCCGTGTGGGCGTGGTCGACATCGGGTCGAACTCGGTCCGGCTGGTGGTGTTCGACGGGGCCGCGCGTTCGCCTGCCTATTTCTACAACGAAAAGATCATGTGCGGGCTTGGGGCCGGCATCAACCAGACCGGGCGGCTGAACCCCGAAGGCCGGGTGCGCGCGCTGAAGGCGATCCTCAGGTTTCAGTTGCTGGCCAAGGGCATGAACCTGCCGCCGTTGACCGCCGTGGCCACCGCCGCCGTGCGCGACGCCGAGGACGGGCCGGACTTTCGCGAGGAACTGCTGCGCGAAACCGGGCTGCACATCCACGTCATCGACGGGCGCGAAGAGGCGCGGTTGTCGGCGCAGGGCGTTCTGCTCGGCTGGCCGGATGCGAACGGGCTGATGTGCGACATCGGCGGGTCGTCGATGGAGCTTGCCGTGATCGAAAACGGCGAGGTCGGGCGGCGGGTGTCGTCGGGCCTTGGTCCGCTCAAGCTCGAGGGCATGAAGGGCGGCAAGAAGGCCATGCGCCAGCACATCAACGACGTGCTGGCCGAACTCGCCGAAGAGATCGGGACGGGCCACAAACGGCTCTACCTCGTCGGCGGCTCGTGGCGGGCGATTGCGCGGCTCGATATGTATCGGCGCGACTATCCGCTGACGGTCCTGCACGAATACCGCATGGCGCCCAAGACGCTGGCCACCACGCTCAAATGGATCGGCAAGGTCGATCTGGACGAGGTGCGCAGTCACACCGGCACGTCATCGACCCGTATGGCGCTGGTGCCGACGGCGTCGGAGGTGCTCAAACGGCTGGTGACGACCTTCCGCCCCAAGGAAATCGCGGTGTCGTCCTATGGCATTCGCGAGGGGCTGCTTTACGAACAGATGCCCGACCGGCTGCGCCAGCGCGACCCGCTGATCGAAGCCTGCCGGTTTTCCGAAAAAAAAGACGCGCGGATGCCGGGATTCGGCAAATCGCTGTATGCCTTCATCCGACCGCTGGTCGCGCATGAGCCGGACGCGCGGCGGCGGCTGGTCAAGGCAGCCTGCCTGCTTCACGACGTGACATGGCGCGCGCACCCGGATTACCGGCACGAGGTGTGCTTCGACAACGTGACCCGCGCCAACCTTGGCGGGTTGACCCATCAGGAACGCGTGTTCCTAGGCCTGGCACTCTTGCACCGTTACAAGAACAGCCGCGAGGATTGCCGGTTCGAAGAGACGTTTTCGATCCTCACCGAGCGCGACATTCAACGCGCCGAAACCATCGGCAAGGCCATGCGGTTCGGCGCGATGTTCGCGGTGAACGAGCCGCACAAGGTGGCCTCGCTCAACCTGCGCCCGAAGCGCAAGGAGTTGCACCTGACGATCAAGTCCGAGGCGGCCGGGTTGTTCGGAGAGGTCGCGGAAGCGCGGTTCCAGAGCCTCGCGCTGTCGCTTGGCGCGAACCCGTTCGTCACGATCAAGGATTGAGGCGGATCAGAGCGGCGTGCCTTCGGGTTCTTCTGGCTCGGGCGTCTTGCGGCGGATGATGATATCACCGTTGGGTAGCTTTTCGGGCGCTTCGTAGTTGCGCAGATCCCCAAGCTCTTCCATGAACTCGCGCCACTCTTCGGCCAGCGGCTCCATCTCTTTCGACAGGCCGTCGAGCAGGAGCTTGAAGGCCTCCGACATCATCTCGGCCCCTTCACGAAGCTCGCGGTTTTCCGTGTCGTCCTGAGCGGCGACCGGGGCGGCCGCGACAAGCGCGGCGAGGACGAGGGGTGTGATCCGTTTCATGCCCAAGGATATGGGCGCGGCACGCCCGCCTGCCAAGGGTCACAGGTCGATGTCGATCGAAACCGGGAAGTGGTCGGAGGCGGTCAGAAGGGCTTCGCGCAATTCGATCGTGCGGTAGCACACCGGATCGTCGAACGGGTGCCAGATGCGCCAGTCGGGCTTCGAGGCCAGCAGATCGGGCGACACCATGATATAGTCGAGCAACGCCTGAAGATAGCGTTTTTCCGAGTGAATCCAGAACCTTGCCGTGACAGGCATCGCGCCCACACGGCGCGACACGGCAAGGCGCGCGTGGGGGTCGTAAAGCTCGGTCTGCCCGGCTTCACCCAACACGATCTCGATCCCCGAACGGCCGAAGAGCTTTTCGTATTCGTCCAGGCCCGGACCGTCGTTGAAATCGCCCATCACGATCAGGCTGTCGCCCGCGTCGAGGTGGTCGTTCACCCGCTGGCGCAGCCAGATGCACTGGGCCATCTGCTTGCGCCGGTTCTCGATGGCCAGTCGCATGACCTCGTCCGGGTCTGACGCGCCATGCGGGGCCTTGGATTTGGCATGGACGCCGATCAGGCGCAGCACGCGCCCGTTTTCCCGGTTCGTCAGTGCGACTTCGAGCGGCGGCTTGGACCAGCGGATCAGGTCCGGGGTCGCGTCGATGTCGAGGTCGAAACGAAACACGCCGTCGAACCGGGGGGCATCGCGCGTGCCCTTCTTGCCGGTCTCGTCGCCCTGAGGATCATGGCGGGCCTCGAACACGTCGGGATTGTAGAGCAGCGCGATTTCCTGCTGCGTGGCGTTGCGGAAGCCCAACAGCGCCTTGCGCGCCCGCAGGCCATAGGCATGGGCGAAGGTTTCCAGCGCGCGCACGGTCGAGCGGGTGCGGTTGTCGTCCGGGGCCTCGATAATCATCACCGCATCCGCATCCATCGCGGTGAAGACGATGCCGAGTGCGGTCAGCTGATCGGCCCGCGTCACATCATGGCGCCCAGACCAGCCGCCATCCTCCAACATCCCGCCCGCATCGTCGAACAACCCGTCGAACCATTCGACGTTATAGGTCGCGATGCGGACCATCAGGCCCGGCCCGCGTTGATTTCTTCCCAGGCGCGGTTGACCGCGATCAATTGCTTTTCCGCCAGCTTCAGCGCCTCTTCCGGCACGCCGCGCGCGATCAGCTGGTCGGGGTGCGAGGCCCGGACCTCGGCGCGCCATGCCTTGCGGATTTCGGACAAGGGCGTGTCCGGGGTGACGCCCAGAACCTCATACGGATCGGGGGCGGCGTCGGGCACGAAGCGGGCGCGCAGGGATTTGAACCGGCGCTCATCGATGCCGAAGATGCCCGCCACCTGTTCGAGAAACGCGTCTTCGTTCGGGTGATACTGACCGTCGGCCATGGCGATGTGGAACAGCCCCTCCATCAGGTCGCACAGCGCCGGATCGGCACGCCCGAACATGCCCGCGATCCGTTCGGCGTATTGTTCGAACCCCGCCACGTCCTGCCGGGCGAGGTTGAACACGCGCGCCGCGTTCGTCTCTTCCTCCGGCGGGATCGTGAACACCTCGCGAAAGGCCGATACTTCGTTCCGGGTCACGTGGCCGTCGGCCTTGGCCATCTTGGCCCCGAGCGCGATGACGGCAATGGCGAAGCCGGCCGAGCGTTCCGGTGGGGTGCGCAGGCGCGAAAACACCTCCGACAGGCTTTCGCCGGAGGTGAGGGCCGAGAGCGCGTCGGTGATGCGGGTCCAAAGCGACATGGGGGCAGTTAATCAGAGATAACACCGGCAAGACAGGCGAAACTCAGGTCAGAACGACCTCGTTTTCACCTGTGCGGATACGGGCCGCCATGCCCACCGGACCTTCGACCACCTCGACGCGGGTATCGTCCAGAAACGGCGCGAGGGCGGCGCGCAAGGCCCCGGCGTCGGGATGGGACAGGGTGAGCGCGACAAGGCGCGCGCCACCGTCGGGAATGGCCGGGGCGGGATGCGGGCTGTCCCACTGGATCAGGCTGGGAAACATCCCGTCGAAGGGGAGTTTTCCGTCCGCCGGGATCGCCATGCGCCAGGAATAGGGGCCACGCGCAAGCGCGGTCCCTTCGCCCGTGCCCTTGGGCGCCATGGCCAGACCTTCGGCCAGATTGTCGACCCGCATGACCCAGTTGGTCAGACGCGGAGGCCCGGTGCGGTTGTCGAGGTCGAAGAACCTAGGCCGACCGGGCGAGGTCGCGTCGGGGTTCGCGGCGATCACCTCGAGATAGTCGGCGGGGCCGAGCGAGAGCAGGCGGTTGTGCGTGCCCATCGAGGCATGGTCGCCGCCGCCGTCCATGGGCTGACCCAGCGTCCGCTCCACATGGTCCACACCGCTGGCCAACGTGGTCGTCGTGACCACGAGGTGATCCAAAGTCGCGTAGCTCATCCCGTTCCCCTTGCGCGCGCACTATGGCACGATGGCAAGGGAAACCAAAATGTTATCTGCGGAAACTAACTTTACCGGCTACCGCGCCAACGCGGTGGCGAGCCGGTTCTGCATCTCGATCACGCGGGGCAGATCGATGGTCGTTACATACCCGTCGCGCACCACCTGACGCCCCTCGACGAACAGGTGTTTCACCCGTGTCGGCCCGGCGAGGAGGAGCGCCGCCGAATCCCAGCTTCCGGCGGATTCCACGCCCGAAAGGTCCCAGACCGCGATGTCGGCGCGCTTGCCGACCGCGATCTGCCCGCAGTCGTCCCGTCCCAGCACCTCAGCCCCGCCCCGTGTCGCGATCCAGAGGGCTTCGCGTGCCGACATCTTGTCGGCCCCTTGCGCGACCCGTTGCAGGAGCATCGCCTGCCGCGCCTCGGCCACGAGGTTTCCGGCGTCGTTGGAGGCCGATCCGTCGACCCCCAGACCCACGCGAACGCCCGCGTCGCGCATCGCACGCACCGGCGCGATGCCCGAGCCGAGGCGGCAGTTGGAACAGGGGCAATGGGCGACGCCGGTCCGGCTGCGGGCGAACAGGTCGATCTCGGCCCCGTCCAGTTTGACGCAATGGGCGTGCCAGACGTCGTCCCCGGTCCAGCCCAGATCCTCGGCATACTGGCCCGGACGGCAGCCGAACATCCCTTCGGAATAAGCGATATCCTCGTCGTTTTCGGCCAGATGGGTGTGAAGCATCACGCCCTTGTCGCGGGCAAGGAGGGCCGCGTCGCGCATCAGCTCCCGGCTCACCGAAAAGGGCGAACAGGGCGCGACACCGACGCGGATCATCGACCCTTCGGAGGCATCGTGATGGGCGTCGATCACGCGGATGCAGTCGTTCAGGATATCCTCTTCGCGCTCGACCACGCTGTCGGGCGGCAACCCGCCCGCGCTTTCCCCGATGGACATGGAGCCGCGCGTGGGGTGGAACCGCATCCCGATCTCACGCGCCGCGTCGATCGTGTCGTCAAGACGCGCGCCGTTCGGGAAGAGGTAGAGGTGATCCGAGGTCAGCGTGCAGCCCGACAGTGCGAGTTCGGCAAGTCCCGTGAGGGCCGAAATCCGCATCTCCTCGGGCCCGAACCGCGCCCAGATCGGGTAAAGCGTCTTGAGCCAGCCGAAGAGCAGCGCGTCCTGCCCGCCCGGCACGGCACGGGTCAGGGTCTGGTAGAGGTGGTGGTGCGTGTTCACGAGACCGGGGGTGACGAGGCAGCCTTTCGCCTCCACCACTTCGCCCATCGGGTCGAGGTCGGGACCGACCGCTGCGATCATCCCGTCGGTGATGCGAATGTCGCAATCGGTCAATTCGGACGGGCCATCGTCCATCGTGAGGACGGTCATGATGTTGCGGATCGTCAAATCCGCCATCAATCGGCGTCCGACAGGATCGCAAGGGCGGCGGCATGGATCGCGGGGTTCGCGGCGGCAAGGGCGCGGCCGCCTTCGTGAGCCGGCCCGCCCTTCCAGTCGGTGACGATCCCGCCTGCGGCACGGACCACGGCGATGGGTGCCTGAATGTCGTAGGCGTTCAGCCCCGCTTCGACCACGAGGTCGATGTGTCCGGCGGCCAATAGCGCATAGGCATAGCAGTCGGCCCCGTAGCGGGTGAGCTTGCAATGGCCGGCGAGCCGGTGGAACCCGGTGCGCTCGGCCTTGTTGCCCACCTCGGGAAACGTGGTGAAGATCGTCGCCTCTTCCAGACCCTCGGTGGCACGGGTGGCAAGCGGGCGGGTGCCCAGCGGTCCGGTCATCTCGCCCAGACCGAAGCCGCCGACGAACCGTTCGCCGATGTAAGGCTGGTCGATGATGCCGAGGTCCGGCCCCCCCGCACCGCCGACGGCGATCAGAACGCCCCATGTCGGAGAGCCGGAAATGAAGGCGCGCGTGCCGTCGATGGGGTCGAGAACCCATGTCAGACCGCTGGTGCCGGGTTGGCGCCCGAATTCTTCGCCATGAATGCCATCGTCGGGTCGCCGGTCCGCCAGCACCGCCCGCATCGCCGTTTCGGCGGCCCGGTCGGCTTCCGTCACCGGGTCGAACCCGTCGTCCAGCTTGTTGTCGGAGACCAGCGCGGTGCTGCGAAACCACGGCAGGATGGCGGCCCGCGCGGCATCCGCCATCGCGTGAGCCGTGGCAATCAGATCGGATTGTTCTTCGGAAAAAGTCACGGCACCCGCACCGAAAGGTTCACCCTTCGGCGGTAGAACGTCACCCCAAGCGCGTCAAGGCTTTCAGGCCGCGTCGGACAGCACGCGTGCCAGTTCGAACAGCCGACGCCGCTGGTTTTCGGGGATCGCGTAATAGCTGCGCACGAGTTCGAGCGCCTCTTTGTCGGCAAGGATGTCGTCGGGCAAGGCGTGTTCGGCCTCCCGCTCGGCCCCGCCTTCCAGACCCTCGAAAAAGAAGCTCACCGGCACCGAAAGCGCGTCCGAGATATCCCAGAGCCGGGACGCGGACACACGGTTCATGCCGGTCTCATACTTCTGGATCTGCTGGAACTTGATCCCGACCTTTTCGGCAAGCTGTTGCTGCGTCATACCGACCATCCAGCGGCGATGACGTATTCTCTTTCCCACATGGACATCCACTGGATGCTTCATCGATGACGTCTCCCAACAAACACGCTCCGCAACCCCATTAGAAAGCTACAGTTTCCATTCAACCACAACCTGTCTTTTTGGCCACGCCGAAGGATGCCTAAAAACTGGTTTTATTCCAGATACTTAAAGAAATTTCAGCTCGTCACGCGCTAACCCTATGGTTAACCCTTTACCCTCAATTTTTCGCCTTATACGTGTATTGCAAATTGCAAACACCGGCTTAAGTCGCTTTTGGAACCCGTCGTCGACCGATTCCCTCTCAAAAACCATCCCCGTTCCGGCCGCCAAAACAGGCCCCGACAACTCGTCATGCGATATCACGCAGCGTCGCCCTCGCCTTGCAAAGCAGCCGCCGTTAGCGTGAGCGACAAACAGGAGGGCGGCATGCGCGCGTATCAAGTTGTATCTTACGACAAAAACCCTGAGTTAGTGGAAACAAATTCGCCAACTCCCGTAAATGGCGAAATCTTGCTTGAGATTTCAGCCTGTGGGTTGAACTTCGGCGACCTGTTGATGGCCAAGGGGCAGTATCAGGAGAAACCCGACCTTCCCTTCACTCTGGGCATGGAGGTGGCCGGCACCATCCGCGAGGTCGGTGAAGGGGTCGAGGGGTTCGAGCCGGGGATGCGCGTGCTTGTCGGCGGCGGGTCCGGTGGGCTCGCGGACTTCGGCACCTTCCCGGCGACCAAGGCGATCCGCATCCCCGATTCGATGTCCTTCACCGATGCGGCGGCGTTTCAGGTGGCCTATGGCACATCACATGTCGGGCTGGACTACCGCGCGCGGTTGCAGCCGGGCGAGAACCTTCTGGTGCTCGGCGCTGCCGGCGGCGTCGGCATGACGGCCATCGAGATCGGCAAGCTCATGGGTGCCAAGGTCATCGCCTGCGCCCGGGGCAAGGAAAAGCTCGAGGTCTGCAAGAGCGCGGGCGCCGACGTGCTGATCGACAGCGAAACCGACGATCTGCGCGAGGCGGTCAAGGCCGCCGGGGGCGCCGATGTGATTTATGACCCGGTCGGGGGCGATCAGTTCCGCGCCGCCATGCGGGCCACGAACCCCGAGGCGCGGATTCTGGTCGTCGGCTTCGCCTCGGGCGACATTCCGCAGATCCCGGCCAATCACCTGTTGGTCAAGAACCTCAACATCATGGGGTATTACTGGGGTGGCTATAACCGCTTCAAACCCGAGGTGCTGACGAACAGCATGGCGACGCTCATCCGCTGGTATGACGAGGGCAAGCTGAAGCCGCACGTCGGGGCCACCCTGCCGCTCGAACAGGCGGGGGACGCCTATGAGCTCATGCGTTCGCGCAAGTCCACCGGCAAGGTCGTCGTCACCACGGGTCGCGGCTGAGCCATCGTCGAATAGGCCTGCCGGAGCATGTGCAGAAGCGCCTGATGCGCCTCGCCCCGGCAGCTTTCGGCGACATAGAGATTGACGTTGTTGATCGGCAGGTCGGGCAGCGCGCCGCCGTGTTCGATGGGCTCGAGCGGGTCCATCTGTGTGCCCGCGAGCCGGGCATGAACGGCGAGGTCGGCCACCACGCTCGCGTCGATGGTGCGGCTCATCTCGCTCGTCACCGCCATTTCCCAGGGGATGCCCGCGGCGTCCAGGGCCGACTGCACGCCGGCGCGGAATTTGCACCGCTCTTCGAAGGCGAGGCGCAGGGGGCGCTGTTTCCACGCCCGGCCACCGGGGGCCCCGACCCATGTGAGCGGCAGGTGGCACAGCGTTTCGCCGTTGCCCTCGCCACGCTCCTCGGTCGTCAGGATGACATCGCAGGCCCCGCGCACGAATTCCTGCTTCAGCGCCCGCGTGAAGGACGAGATGAGCGTGACCTTCATCCGGGGAAACTCGGCATGGAAGCGTTGCAGCACCGGCGGCAGGGCGGGCATCACGATGTCATGGGGCACCCCCAGCGTGATCTCGCCCTCGAGCGCGTTGTCGGTGAGCTTGCCCCAGACCTGATCGTTCAGTTCCAGCATCCGGCGGGCGTATGAAAGCAACTGCTCCCCCTCGCCCGTCAGTTCGATGGATCGCCCGGACCGGTCGAACAGCGGCTGGCCGATCGACTCCTCCAACCGCTTGAGCTGCATCGACACGGCGGATTGGCTGAGATGCAGGAGCCCAGCAGCGCGGGTCACGCCGCCCACGTCGGCCACGGTGACGAAGGCGCGCAGGGCGGTCAGGTCGAGGTTTCGGGCCATATCACGATCCTTGATGGATATCGTCAAAATCATTCGCTTCCATAATTCACGAAAGCGGTGCAGATATCAAGCATCGTAATGAAACGACCAGAAAGCATTACATTTCGAGAAGGAAACACGCCATGTCCATCGCCCGCCGCCGTATCGGCTTTGCCCCCCTGCGCAGGGTTTCGATCCTGAATGTCCTCTTCGCCATGCACGCCACGCGCCGCCAGCGCCGGGCGCTGGGCAAGCTCGACTCGCATCTGCTGGACGACATCGGCGTGACGCACAAACAGGCGTGGTCGGAAACAAACCGGCCGTTCTGGGAGCTTCCGTCCCGCCACCACTGGTAACTTCACCGACTTGTCAGCCCGGGGGTCGATTTGACCCCCGGAAATGCTTGAAAACCTTGCCATGCTTGCCAATATTCATCTGGAGTTCGGGTTTACGTCGCCCGACTGGGATTTTGGTTTCATGGAGGCAGCTAATGGCTGAACAAAGAACGGTCCGCGCCGGTGTTGGTGCCCGCGCGGCACAGATCGACGAGGGCCTTCGCGCCCATATGAACAAGATCTACGGGCTGATGTCCGTGGGCCTTCTGGTCACCGCAGGGGTGGCATGGGCGTTCGGCACGGCTGAACCGCTTCAGGCGCTGCTGCGCGACCCGGTGACGCTGTCGCCGAACATCCTCGGCTGGATCGTGATGTTCCTGCCGCTGGTCATGGTCTTCGCCTTCGGCGCCGCGATCAACCGTCTGTCGGCGGCCGGCGCACAGCTGTTCTTCTACGTCTTCGCCGCCGTCATGGGCATGTCGATCTCGTGGATCTTCATGGCCTTCACGGGGGTCTCGATCGCGCAGACATTCCTCATCACGGCAATCGCCTTCGCGGGCCTGTCGCTTTGGGGCTACACCACGAAGAAGGACATCTCCGGCTGGGGGTCGTTCCTTATCATGGGTCTGATCGGCCTGATCCTGGCCTCGATCGTGAACATTTTCTTGGGCTCGCCCGCGATCCACTTCGCGATCTCGGCGATCGGTGTGCTGATCTTCGCGGGTCTCACGGCCTATGACACCCAGAAGCTGAAGAACGACTACATCCAGCACGCCCATGCGATGGACAGCGAATGGCTGGCGAAGTCGGCGATCATGGGGGCGCTGAACCTCTACCTCGACTTCATCAACCTGTTCATGTTCCTGCTCCAGTTCCTCGGCAATCGCGAGTAACCGCAGGCGGAGAACACCCCGAAGGGCCGGTCCAAGCGACCGGCCCTTTTTGCATGGATTGGCATCAATCGACGTGATGACACCCTTTTGGCGACCAATTCCCGCCACATTTACCAACTACGCAACCCTGAGGGGCAACTTGGTAAACGAGGGATTACTATGACCACCATCACTCTTGTCGGCGTCGGCGCATTCTTTTCCGGCGTCGCGCTCATGTATCTTGTCATGAGCCGCACCGCGAACAAACGCCGTCTGGAAGAGATGCAGGGCTCGGAAGCCTGATCTCACCCGGACACGAACGAAAGGCCGCGCGGACCCCGCGCGGCCTTTCGCCGTTCTACAACACCCGACGCATCTGAACCGCCGGAAAGCTGAGACCCGGTCCCAGCGCCAGATCGACCTCGCCCTGGTCGCTGAACCCCATGCGCGCGTAAAAGCCCCGCGCGGTGAGGGTCGACAGGCAGGAAAGCACCCGGACGCCCGCGTCACGGGCGTCTTCGATCACCGTCTCCAGAAGGATGGCCCCGACCCCTGACCCCGCGTGATCGGGATGCACCGCGACATGGCGCACATGGCCCCAGTCGAGCGGCGCGGCCCCGCCCGCCGGTCCGCGCCAGGTCCAGCCCCCTGCCCCGATCAGATCGCCGCCCCCGGTTTCGGCCACCAGATACCCCGGCGCCATCAGCAGGTCCGGCTGCGCCCGGCCGATCTTGGGAACCGCCTGTGCCAGCACCGATGGCCGGTAATCGGGGGCGAGCAGGACGCGGTAGCTTTCGGTCAGAAGCCGCGTTAGCGCGGCCTCGTCGTCCGGCTGCGCCCGGCGCAGCGTGAAGGGGGGAAGCGTCGGGGAATGGCGTTGCCCCGCTTCGGGTTCGCAATGGTGGATCATCCTGTCGGTCCTCTCGTTCGTGTCGTTGGAACGGGGTCCGGGCGGATGTCGTCTGCACAAAGAAAAACCGCGCGTCCCCGGTGGGTCGCGCGGCTTTTTCGTCTTGGCTCAAGAAGGGCTTACTTGATCTTGCCTTCTTTGTACTCGACGTGCTTGCGCGCGACCGGATCGTATTTGCGTACGGTCATCTTCTCGGTCATCGTGCGTGCGTTCTTCTTGGTCACGTAGAAGTGGCCCGTGTCCGCGGTCGAGTTCAGGCGGATCTTGATCGTCGTCGGCTTCGCCATTTTTCCAGCTCCTCATCGGGCGCAGCAAAGCCGCCCGGGTAAATCCTTGAAGCCCGCCTTCTATAGAAACGGGGGCCTGAGTCAACCACCCTTCCACTACTTTTCGCACCCCGCACCCGCGAGTCTTCTGCGGGTCACGGATCGCGCCAGCGACCACGGCCCTGGCCGTGGCTCGTCCTTGACGCGCAGACGACTCGCACCATGCTCGAACAGGCGCTCTGAGGGGGCAGACCTGCCCCTCAGACGCCTCCCCAGCAAAGGCCGCAGGGATCACGCCACGACCGACGCGCGGCAAGGGCGGCCACCGCGGCGTCGCGGCGCAGCCGGGGCGGCGCACATCCTGTGCGGGCGTGAGCCCGCGCCTTTTGATCGCGGAAAACGTGGATATGCGCGGACGGCCTGTAAGCCGGATTCTGTGACGCCGGGTCGCCCCGGTGCCGACGATCATTCCTCTAGGCGATCCGTTACCGAACCGCTCGAGCTGCCAACCCGGACCTCCGGGCCAAGGCGGCCCTGCCCTCGCGGGGCGCGAGGTCCCTATTCGGCATTGCTCCCGGTGGGGCTTGCCGTGCCGGTCCGGTTGCCCGTCCCGCGGTGGGCTCTTACCCCACCGTTTCAGCCTTACCCGGGGTTCATCGCGTCAGCGATTGACCCAGGCGGTTTGTTCTCTGTGGCGCTTTCCCTCGGGTTGCCCCGGCCGGGCGTTACCCGGCACCGTTGCCTTGTGGAGTCCGGACTTTCCTCCCGCAGCGGAGTTGCCCCCGCCACCGGCGACCGTCCGGCCATCCGCGCGAGGGTCATCTAGGCGGCGGGCGCGCCCCGGTCAACGGGGAAGCGGTCGGCCAGATCGCGAATGATGGCCATGTCGCGCCCGTCGAACGGCCCGCGCGCCCAGGGCCGGAAGCGTTGTCGCATTGCGTCGAGCACCGCACCGAAGCCCTCGCCCACCGGATAGCCGAAGGTCCGGGCCGCGCCGAGAAACGCCTCTTCGCGGGGCTGCGCCCCCTCATCGGTCGGGTCCGGCCAGACCGCCTGTCCGTCGCGTGCGAGACGACGCCAGTCGAACCGTCGGCCCGGATCGGATTTGCGCAGGGGCGCGAAATCGGAATGGCCGATCACGCCGTGGAGCGGGATGGACCAGCGGCCCCGGATGTCGGAAATCAACGTGTTGAGCGCCGCCATCTGCGGTTCGGTGAACGGAACGAGGCCGGAATTGTCCAATTCGATGCCGATGGAGCGCGAGTTCACGTCACCGCGCCCGCCCCAGTCGCCTTGGCCCGCGTGCCATGCGCGCCGGTCTTCCTCGACCATCTGCCATAGCGCCCCGTCCTGCGCGATGAGGTAGTGGCACGACACCTCGTGCTCGGGCGCGCAAAGCCGGTCCAACGCGGCCTCGGCGCTGGCCATGGCGGTGTAATGGATGACGATGAGTTCGGGGACCAGCCCGTCGCGGCGATCCCCGAAGTTGGGCGACGGACGCCAGATCGCGTTACTGCGGGGTATCGCCCAGCGTCTCCCGGTCGGTGTATTCGGTCACGACCTCGGGCGCGCCCTGACGGGCGGCGCGGAACGGGGCCGGGTCCCAGTAACAGGCGAAGCCGTCGCCATCGGGGTCGAGCCCTTGCGGATCGCGGTTCGGGCCACCGGCGTTCAGGAACGCCTCCTGCGCCAGATCGCTGTGGGAATACTTGGCGCAATTCCGTTCGAACCGGGCCTGCGCGTTGAAGCTCGACCGGCTGTAAAGCTGCTGGCCGCGTGCATTGTTCGTCGCGAGGGCGAATTTCACGACCGATGCGCCGTTGCCGCCTTCGCGCTGCGGGACTTCGGTGGGCTGGATCACCACGTATTGCGCGCGGTTCTCGGCCAGACGCTCGGCGTCGGACTGGATCGATTCCCGTTCCGAAACGGCCTGAAAGTTGTTCTCGTCCGAGATCACGGCCGTGTTCGCCACGGCCCCGTCTTCGACCGCCGCGCCGGAGGTGACGGGCGGCACCGTGGCGGTGCCCGCATTCACCGTCGCACTGGACGACATCGCGCTGAGGGGCGCGCCGGTGGTCGTCGTCGTCGCCGGGCCGCTCAGGCCCAGAACCTGCGAGGTTTCCGCCGCGATCGCAGCGCCTTCGCTGTCGATCGGCTGGCTCGACACGGTGGCCGCGCCGGGCAGCGTCGCCTCGTTCGCGCTCTGCGCCCCGCTGTCGGGGATCGGTCCGGCGCAGGCGGCCAGTGCCAGAACGGATGTAAGGAGTGCGGCGTTACGCATGTTTTCAGGGTCTCCGGAGGGATTTCCGGCCGTTTACCACCATTTTTCCGGCTTGGAAACAAAACCGGCCGCGCCTTCGAGGGCGTAGGCGACATTCAGCAGGTCACCTTCTTCCCACGGACGCCCGATGAGTTGCAGCCCAAGCGGAAGCCCTTGTTTGTCGAGCCCGGCGGGAACCGAGATGCCCGGCAGTCCGGCAAGGTTCACGGTGACGGTGAACACGTCTTGCAGATACATTTCGACCGGATCGGCCTCGGACATCTCGCCCAGACCGAAGGCCGGGCCGGGGGTCGCGGGGGTCAGGATCGCGTCGACGCCCTGATCGAACGCCTCGTCGAAGTCGCGCTTGATGAGCGCACGCACGCGGCGGGCGCGGTTGTAGTAGGCGTCGTAGAAGCCTGCCGACAGCACGTAGGTGCCGACCATGACGCGGCGCTGCACCTCGTGCCCGAAGCCCTCGGCGCGGGTCTTTTCGTACATATCGACGATGCCTTCGCCCTTGGCGAGCGATGCGCGGTGGCCGTAGCGCACGCCGTCATAGCGGGCGAGGTTCGAGGACGCCTCGGCGGGCGCGATCACGTAATAGGCGGGCAGCGCGTATTTCGTGTGGGGGAGCGAGATGTCGATGATCCGGGCGCCCGCGTCCTTCAGCATCGCGGTGCCGTCGGCCCAGAGCTTTTCGACCTCTTCCGGCATCCCGTCCATCCGGTATTCCTTGGGAATACCGATGACCTTGCCCTTGATGTCGCCCGTCAGCATCGCCTCGAAGTTCGGCACCGGAATGTCCGCCGAGGTCGAATCCTTCGGGTCATGCGAACACATGGCTTCCAGCATGATCGCGGCGTCGCGCACGTCCTTGGTCATCGGCCCGGCCTGATCCAGCGACGAGGCGAAGGCGATGATGCCCCAGCGCGAGCATCGCCCGTAGGTCGGTTTGATGCCGGTGATCCCGGTCAGCGCGGCGGGCTGGCGGATCGAGCCGCCGGTGTCGGTGCCGGTGGCCGCGAGGCAGAGATCGGCGGCGACGGCCGAAGCCGAGCCACCCGACGAGCCGCCGGGCGTGAGCTGGCGGTCGTCCACCTTCCACGGGTTCACGGCATTGCCGTAGACGGAGGTTTCATTGGACGATCCCATCGCGAATTCGTCCATGTTGAGCTTGCCCAGCATGACTGCGCCCGCGTCGATCAGGTTCTGACTGACAGTCGATTCATACTCCGGCTTGAAGCCTTCGAGGATGCCCGACGCCGCCTGACTTTCGACGCCCTGCGTGCAGAACAGGTCCTTGATCCCGATCGGGATACCGCACATCGCGGGGGCCTCTTCGCCGCCTTTCAGGCGCGCATCGGCGGCCTTGGCGCGCTCCAGCGCGATGTCCGGCGTCTTGTGCACGAAGGCATTGAGCGCGCCCGCGGCGTCGATGGCGCCGATGCAGGCCTCGGTCAGTTCCACGCTCGTCACGTCGCCCTTCTTCAGCGCGTCGCGCGCTTCGGCAATGGTCAGCTTGTTCAGATCGGACATCATTCAACCACCTTCGGCACGGCGAAAAAGCCCTCGCGGGCATCGGGGGCGTTTTTCAGGATCTTGTCGGCCTGATCGCCTTCGGTCACCACGTCCTCACGCCGCTTGAGGCGCTGGGGGGTCACCGAGGTCATCGGTTCGATCCCGTCCACGTTCACCTCGTTCAACTGTTCGATGAAGCCCAGGATGGTGTTGAATTCGTCCGCCAGCGCGGGGAGCGCGTCATCCTCGACCCGGATGCGGGCCAGATGCGCGACCTTGCGCGCGGTGTCCTTGTCGATCGACATATCTGCCTCCGTAAACGTCCGTGGCGGTTTAGCCTTGGCGGGCCTTAGCTGCAAGCATGTGCCGGATGTAGAAACTGGCGAACCAGCCGAGAAGGAAAGCGTTCAGCAGGTGCCACAGGAAATGGGTGCCGATGGGAAGCTGGCCGCAGACCCGTTCGTCGAGGCTGCGGAAGGTGATCGAGAGCGCGAGGAGCGCGAAGCCGGTCCAGAAATCCCACGCGAGCTGGCCCGAGGCCATGATCGCGAACAGACCGATCCAGAGGAGCACGGGGATATAGCCGGCCGACGAGCCGAGCCACGGCGCGATGTTGCCGATGGGATAGGCGACAGCCATGAACGGGAAGAACAGAAGCGTGATGATCGCGGCCATCGGCAGCGACTGTCTGAACAGATCCCAGGTGGCCGCGAAGGTGAAGAGCAGGACGAAGATCAGGATCGGCGCCGTGTCCATCGCCCCCGCCCAGCGTGTCGCGAAGGTGTGGAACAGGAACGACCCGATTCCGATGGCGAACAGCACGATCGCCATCGCCTCGGCCAGCGGCAGCCCGCGCCCCTGTGCCTTGCGCCAGATGACGAACCCCGAAGCCAGAAAGGCGATGTTGGTCAGGGCATTGATCGGCTCGGCCCAGAACCCGAACCCCACCCGTTCGCAATAGGCGTCGATCTGCGCGGTCCAGTCCATCGACATCCCCTCCCATCCTGTTACGCTCCCGTCCAAAACAGGAGGTATCCCCATGAAGATCATCTGGCACGGACACGCAAGCTTCCGCATCGAAATCGAGGATCAGGTTCTCTTGATCGACCCGTGGCTCGAAGGCAACCCGATGCTGCCCGAAGACCAGTGGGCTGCCGCGACCGAGGGCGCGACCCATGTGCTCGTCACCCACGGGCATTTCGACCACGCCAATTCGGCGGTCGGCATCTGCGGCGACAAGGGCATCCCCTGCGTCGGCATTTTCGACCTGATGGGGTTCTGGGAGAAAAAGCACGGGCTGGAGGTCATAGGCTTCAACAAGGGCGGCACGGTGAAGCTGGGCAAGGTGGCGGTCACGATGGTGAACGCGACCCATTCCTCGTCCGAGCAGACAGCGGACGGCCCGCGCTACCTCGGCAACGAATCGGGCTACATGATCTCGGGCGAGGGTCACACGATCTATGTCTCGGGCGACACCGACATCATGGCCGACATGGAGTGGATGGGCGACATCCACAAACCGGACATCGGCATCCTGTGTGCGGGCGGTCATTTCACGATGGATATGGCGCGCGCGTCCTACGCGGCGAAGCGGTATTTCGACTTCAAGACCGTGATCCCGTGCCATTACCGCACCTTCCCGCTGCTCGAGCAGTCGGCGGAGGTGATGAAGGGCGAGTTGAAAGGCGTCGAAGTGATCGAGCCCGAGGTGATGCTAGCCATCGAGATCTGAGGTTTCGCGGCGGGCAAGCCCGCCACGACCCGCTGGGGGAGGCCAGCCTCCCCCAGACCCCCTCCGGGATATTTCGGACCGGAAAGGTGTTTAGCGTTTTTTGCCGAAGAAGGTCTTGAGGAGCGTCTCGGCCTCGGAGGCGGCGATCCCGTCGTAGACGTCGGGCACGTGGTGGCACTGCGGGTGGTTGAAGACGCGCGCGCCGTGGGCGGTGCCGCCTGATTTGGGGTCGGAGGCGCCGTAATACAGACGGCGGATGCGCGCGAAAGAGATCACGGCGGCGCACATCGGGCAGGGTTCGAGCGTGACGTAGAGGTCGTGATCCGGGAGGCGCTCAGATCCTGCGGCGGCGCAGGCCGCGCGGATCACCAGCGTTTCGGCATGGGCCGTGGGATCGGACAATTCGCGCGTCCGGTTGCCGGCCTGTGCGACGATGGTGCCGTCCGGGCCGACCAGCACCGCGCCCACGGGCACTTCGCCGCGGTCGGCGGCGGCGCGCGCCTCGTCCAGGGCCGCATCCATGTATGAGCGAAAGCCGGTCATGCCCCTTCTTCGCGCGCCGCGCGCCGCTGGACAAGGGCCGGCCCGCGCCCTATCCGGGGACCATGACCGACAAGACCCCTCCCGGCGACCGGATCGCCAAGGTGCTTTCGCGTGCCGGCGTCGCCTCGCGCCGCGAGGCCGAGCGCATGATCGAGGCCGGGCGCGTGAGTGTGAACGGCAAGGTGATCGACAGCCCGGCGCTGAACGTCACGCCGCGCGACAAGATCACCGTGGACGGCAAGCCGGTCGAGGAACCCGAAGCGCCGCGCCTGTGGCTTTACCACAAGCCAACCGGGCTCGTGACCACCGAGCGCGACGAAAAGGGGCGTGAGACGGTGTTCGACAAGCTGCCGGAGGACATGCCACGGGTGATGAGCGTCGGGCGGCTCGACCTCAATTCCGAAGGGCTTTTGCTCCTCACCAATGATGGCGGCATCAAGCGCAAGCTGGAGCTGCCTTCGACCGGCTGGGTGCGCAAGTACCGCGTGCGGGTGAACGGCAAGCCCGAAGAGGCGGTGCTCGAGAAACTGCGCAAGGGTATCACCGTGGACGGGGAGGCGTTTCAGGGCATGTCCGTAACGCTGGACCGCCAGCAGGGCGCGAACGCCTGGCTCACCATCGGGCTGCGCGAGGGCAAGAACCGCGAGATCCGCCGCGCGATGGAAGCCGTGGGGCTGACCGTGAACCGGCTAATCCGCATCTCCTATGGTCCGTTCCGTCTGGGCGAGCTCAAGGCGGGCGCGGTCGAGGAGGTCAAGGGGCGCGTGTTGCGCGACCAGCTTGGGCTTGAGGCGCCGAAAGACCCGACGGGGACCGCGAAAAAGACACCCGTGCGCCGCCGTAAGCCGACGCGCAAACGCTGATCCCTTCTCTGTTTCCAGAAACCTCGGGGGTGGGGCGCATTTGCCCTGCAAATGCGTCCAAGGGGGCTGGCCCCCTTCACCCGTGCGGTTTCGCCAGCGGCGAAAACGCGCAAAACCTGCGCGGGCGCAAGCCCGCTCCGCTTGGGAGCGTCGCGTATCGGCAAGGTTCCCCGCCTTTTCGGGATTCATCTGGCCCGCAGGCCCCGCAGCCCCTATATCTATCACAAGTCATGGGAATTTCCGGCCGAGGGGGTCGTGGTGTCCGGTTCCGGTTTGCAGAAACTGTCCTACCTGCTGTTGCTCGCGCTCATTCTGTATGTCGCGGTCACGGGGGGTGGCTGATGGCCCAGCGTTACGGCGGGAAATACAGCCCGGACAGGACGGACAAGGCGTCGCCCGCGCCGAAAAACCCGTTCGACGGGCAGACCCGGTCGCGCGCGGGCGGGCGGGTGAACTTCCTTTTTCTGGCCCCCCTGCCCCTTGCGGTGTCGGCCTTCTTTCTCGACCCGGCGGGTCTGGCCCTGCGCCTTGTCGCCTTCGGCCTGCTGATCCTCGCGGCCTGGCTCACGCGCGAAGGGGTGCTGGCGCACGAGGCCTATGACGCGCGCAAGATCGCGCGCCGCCCTGCTGCGCCGCGCAAGATCCTCGGGTCGGTCACCACCGGGCTCGGTCTCGCGCTCGCGGGGTTCATGGGCGGCGGCGTGATCAACGCCGTCATCTTCGGGGTGCTGGGGGCCGCGCTTCACGTGATGGCCTTCGGTCCCGACCCGATGAAGAACAAGGGCATGGAAGGGGTGGACGAGTTCCAGACCGACCGGGTGGCGCGTGCCGTAGGTGAGGCCGAGAAGCTGCTTGCCGCGATGAAGGACGCGATCCTGCGTGCCCGCGACCGCGAGCTCGAGCGCCGGGTCGACAGCTTTCAGGCCACCGCGCGCCATATGTTCCGCACAATCGAGGACGACCCGCGCGATCTGACGGCGGCCCGGAAGTATCTGACGGTCTATCTGATGGGCGCGCGCGACGCGACGGTGAAGTTCGCCGACATCTACAGCCAGTCGCGCAACAGTGCGGCGCGGGCGGATTACGTGCGGCTTCTCGACGATCTGGAGACGAATTTCACGGCGCGGACACAGAAGATGCTTACCGACGATCATGCCGATCTGAACATCGAGATCGACGTGCTGCGTGAACGGCTGGCCCGCGAAGGCGTGGTCAGTTCTTAAAACAGGGACAGGGCGATGGACGACAAGACATTCAAGGAAGCGGGCACCGAAACCAAGGCCGTCGAAGATCTGACGGCGGTGGTCCTGCGGGAACCTTCGACCGAACTGGTGCCGCTCGAGGCGGCCGATGCGGGCCAGAAGGCCGAGATCACCAAGCGGATGGGCGAGCTCGACATGGGCAACACCCAGTCGATCATCGAATTCGGCTCGTCGGCGCAGGCCGAATTGCAGACCATCAGTCAGGAAATGCTGTCGGGCGTGCGCAACAAGGATGTCGGCCCGGCAGGCGACAGCTTGCGCGATATCGTCACGACGATCCGGGGCTTTTCGGTCAGCGAGCTGGACATGCGCCGCAAGCGCACCTTCTGGGAGCGGATCATCGGCAAGGCCGCGCCCGCGGCCAAGTTCGCGGCGCGCTACGAGGACGTTCAGGGACAGATCGACCGGATCACGGACAACCTGCTCAAGCATGAGCATGTGCTGCTGAAGGACATCAAGTCGCTCGACGTGCTGTACGACAAGACGCTCGATTTCTACGACGAACTCGCGCTCTACATCGCGGCGGGCGAGGCCAAGATCAAGGAATTGGACGAGACGACGATTCCCGCCAAGGCGGCCGAGGTCGATGCCGCGCCCGAGGAACAGGGCGTGATGAAGGCGCAGGAATTGCGCGACCTGCGCGCGGCCCGCGACGATCTGGAACGCCGTGTGCATGACCTGAAACTCACCCGTCAGGTCACGATGCAGTCGCTGCCCTCGATCCGGCTGGTGCAGGAGAACGACAAGAGCCTCGTCACGAAGATCAACTCGACGCTGGTCAACACCGTCCCGTTATGGGAGACGCAGCTTGCGCAGGCCGTGACGATCCAGCGGTCGGCCGAAGCGGCGGCCGCGGTGAAAGAGGCCAACGACCTGACGAACGAGCTGCTCACGGCGAATGCCAAGAACCTGCGCGAATCGAACAAGGTCGTGCGGCAGGAGATGGAGCGCGGCGTGTTCGATATCGAGGCGATCAAGACCGCGAACGCCGAACTTATCGCCACGATTCAGGAAAGCCTCCAGATCGCGGACGAAGGCAAGGCGAAACGTGCTGCCGCCGAGGAAGAGTTGAAGAAGATGGAGACCGAGCTGAAAGAAACGCTCGCGTCGGCCAAGGCCCGCGACACCGCGTCGGGGCATAACATGGGCGAGTCCGTACCGAATTGAAACTGAAGTCAGCCATTCTGCCCGCCGCGCTGGTCGCGGCGGGTCTTTTGTCCGGATGCGACATGCCGGGCAGCGGGGCCGTGCGCACGGCCCCGGCCCCGGAGCCGCGCCCCGATGCCTCGAACGTGCCCGAGGCGGATGGGCTGTCGCCCGAACTGGTCTCCTACTATGCGCGGTTGCAGAACGGGCTGCTTTCGCAGGGTCTGCTGCGCACAGATGGCGGCGGGCCGGACGCGCCGTTCACCGCGCGTGACCTGACCCGGAATTTCCTGCGCATCGCGTTCTACGAGGAATATGCGGATCAGGGTGGCACGCTCGTCGCCCGTGAAAGCGCGTCGCGCCTGCATCGCTGGACCAAGCCCGTGCGACTGACGCTGGAATTCGGCCCCTCGGTCAGCCCGGCGAAACGCACGCGCGATTCCAACGAACTCGCCGCCTTCGCCAACCGTCTGGGCCGCATCACCGGCCACCCGATCTCGGTCGGGCGGGGCGGCAATTTCCATGTCTTCATCCTGTCGGAAAGCGAACGCCGCGCGATGGAGCCGACGCTGCGGCGGATCATGCCGAACATTTCGCGCACCGCCCTGAATACGGTTCTGAACCTGCCTGAATCGACCTATTGCCTCGCCTTCGCGACCGATCCCGAACAGGACGGCACCTACGATCAGGCCGTGGCGATCATCCGGGCGGAACACCCCGACCTCTTGCGCGCGTCCTGCATTCAGGAAGAGGTGGCGCAGGGTCTGGGGCTGTCCAACGATTATCCGCTGGCCCGCCCGTCGATCTTCAACGACGACGAGGAATTCGGCCTCCTCACGACTCATGACGAAAAACTTTTGGAAATGCTCTACGATGAACGCCTGCGCCCCGGCATGTCCGAGGGGGAGGCGCGACCGATCGTCGAGCGGATCGCCTCGGACCTGATGGGCGGCAATGTATAGGGAGATGGGACAATGGGCATTCTGGATTTCCTGAGCGGGCAATTCATCGACGTCATTCACTGGACGGACGATACCCGCGACACGATGGTCTGGCGGTTCGAGCGCGAAGGCCACGAGATCAAGTACGGCGCGAAGCTGACCGTGCGCGAGGGTCAGGCGGCGGTATTCGTGCATGAGGGGCAACTGGCGGATGTGTTCACGCCGGGGCTTTACATGCTCGAAACCAACAACATGCCGATCATGACCTCGCTTCAGCACTGGGACCACGGGTTCAAGTCGCCGTTCAAGTCGGAAATCTATTACGTCAACACGACCCGGTTCACCGACCTCAAATGGGGCACGAAGAACCCGATCATGTGCCGCGACCCCGAGTTCGGCCCGGTGCGCCTGCGCGCCTTCGGCACCTATGCCGTGCGGGTGACCGACCCGGCCCTGTTCCTTCAGGAAATCGTCGGCACGGATGGCGAGTTCACGATGGACGAGGTCAGCTTCCAGATCCGCAACATCATCGTTCAGAGCTTTTCCCGCGTGATCGCAGGGTCGGGCATCCCGGTGCTCGACATGGCGGCGAACACGCAGGAACTGGGCAAGATGGTGGCGAACGAGATCACCAAGATCGTGGCGGATTACGGCCTTGCGATCCCCGAATTCTACATCGAGAACATTTCGCTTCCCCCGGCGGTCGAAGAGGCGCTGGACAAGCGCACCTCGCGCGGGCTGGCGGGCAATCTCGACGAGCACATGAAATGGTCGGCCGCCGAGGCGCTGCAAAAGGGCGGTGCCGCCTCCGAAGGCATGGGCGCGGCGATGGGCATGGGTCTGGGCATGGCGATGGCGCAGGGTGCCGGGACGATGCAGGGCCCGTGGGGCGCCGCCCCCGCGCCCGCCGCAGCCCGCCCCGCACCGCCGCCCCCGCCGCCGGCCGAGAAGGTCTGGCACATCGCCGAGAACGGCGAGACCAAAGGCCCGTTCAGCCGCGCCACGATGGGGCAAAAGGCCGGGGCCGGTGAGGTCACGCGCGAGACGATGGTGTGGACCGCCGGGCAGGACGGCTGGATGAAGGCCGAGGACGTGGCCGACCTCGCCACGCTGTTCACGGTCATGCCGCCGCCCCCGCCGCCTGCGGTCTGAGGCGTCGCACCGATCGGTGGATTGGCACCCACCCTACGGTCGTTTGGCTTGTCGGGTGGGGCCAAACCCACCACCCGTCGCGCGGCTCTCGCTCATGAGCATCGACGGGCGGCAGGCATCCGCAGGGAAATCGTAGCTCTCGACCCGTTCGGCGGGAAACGGCGTGGCAGGCGGCATCTGGCTGTCGGCGATCAGGCGACCGTCGATGCAGATGTCCTGCGCGTAGTTGCCGATGTTGAACCCGAAGCCTTCGGGGCCGCAGTCGGTGCCGTAGCCGTCCATGTTCCAGGCCTGCGGCATCGGATCGGCGGGACCGAAGGGAACGAACCGCTCGGCTTCGGTGTCGAAGGTCAGAATCCACGTCGTTTCGGGGATCAACATGCCCAGCGCCCAGCGCCCCACGGGCAGGTCGCCTTTGCGCCCTTCGATGACGAAGCACTGCACGTCGCCCTCGTATATCCGCCCGAGCGACAGTTTCGCGGCGTCGAAGGACATCGCCCCCTCGAAGGCGTAGCCCCCCGCGCCCTGCCATGTGAAGCGATAGATCGCGTCCTCGGCGAAGGCACTTGCGGGCATGGCGAGCAGGGCGAGGATCAGGGCGGTGCGCATCGGGTCTCCGGTCTCGGGCTGGGCTCAGGATAGGCGGGCCTCGCCCACATGCAACAACCTCGGCAATGACGGTTTGCGCCTCGGCGCCCCCATGCTACCCCTGTCGCGAACGACACCCGCGCGCAGGTTTTCCGATGCTTTCGATCTCAGACACAGGCAGGCCGCCCAGATGACCCGGATCGCCCGCTCGCCGGATTGCGGCAACAGCCCGAAGAACCAGACGACCGAGGCGATCGCGCTTGCCCTCATGGGGGTCGGGGCGCTGGACGACGGTCTGTTGGCCGAAGGCGCGTCCTGGGACCGCTTCGGGGCCGGGATCACCGGGCGCGATGCCATACAGGCCGCGCGGGCCGAGACGCCGGATCACGAATGGATCGAGATTTCCGAGGTGGTGAGCCACGGCAAGGCGGGGTCGGTTTCGGGCCGCCTGCAACGCGCGGGCGAGGCCCCCCGCATCTTCTGCCACGTGATCCGCTTCACCTCGGCCTCGGCCAGACAGATCGCCCAAATCGTGAGTTTCGACCATGCAGGATGACACCAACCCGCTCGACACCGTAAGCCCGATGGAGGAGCACCGCTTTCCCTGCGACCAATGCGGGGCCGATATGCGGTTCAACGCGGCGGCAGGCGAACTGGTCTGCGACCATTGCGGCAACGTCACCAAGATCGAGGGCCACGGCGGCCATGTGAGCGCCATTCAGGAACTCGACTTCCGCGCCGCACTGGACGCAAAGCTGCCCGAGGCCGAGATCGAGGAAACCCGCGTCGCCAAATGCCCCAATTGCGGGGCGCAGGTGGAGTTCGACGAAAAGACCCACGCCAAGGAATGCCCGTTCTGCGCGACGCCGGTGGTGACGGATACGGGCGTGCATCGCCACATCAAACCCAAGGGCCTACTGCCCTTCGGGGTCGAGGAGCGCGCGGCGCATGAGGCGATGAACAAGTGGCTGGGCAAGCTCTGGTTCGCCCCCAACGGCTTGCAGCAATACGCGCGCAAGGGTCGCCGGATGTCGGGTATCTACGTGCCCTACTGGACTTTCGACGCCGATACCAAGTCGCGGTACACGGGCGAGCACGGCACGGTCTATTACGTGACCAAGACGGTCATGCGCGACGGCAAGCAGGTGCAGGTGCAGGAACAGCGCGTGCGCTGGCGGCCTGCGGCGGGGACCGTGAAGCGGTTCTTCGACGATGTTCTGGTGCTCGCCTCGCGCTCGCTGCCCAAGAGCTTCACCGACAACCTCGCGCCGTGGGATCTGGCCGCGCTGGAACCGTATCGCCCGGAATACCTCGCCGGATACCGGGCCGAGGGCTATTCGGTGGAACTGCCGGACGGGTATGACGAAGCGCGGCGCTATATGGATCAGGTGATCCTGCGCGACGTGAAATTCGACATCGGCGGGGATCGCCAGCGGGTGCATTCGGTGAACACCACCGTGCGCGACGTGACGTTCAAACACATTCTGCTTCCCGTCTGGCTCGCCGCCTACAAGTATCGCGGCAAGACCTATCGCTTCGTGGTGAACGGACGAACCGGGAAGGTGCAGGGCGAACGCCCGTGGTCGTGGATCAAGATCACCATCGCGGTGGTGCTGGGTCTGATCGTGGCGGGGGTCGTGGGATATTTCGCCAGTCAGGCGCAGTAGCCTGCCCGCGCAGCCGTGCCGTTGAGAGGACCAGATGAACCGTTACGATACCCTGTTCGACATCCTGAAAAGCCGCCACTCCTGCCGCGCGTTCAAGCCGGATCAGGTCGCGCGGGAAGACATCGAGGCGATCCTTCTGGCCGCGCAGCGCGTGCCGTCCTGGTGCAATGCCCAGCCGTGGAAGGTGTCGGTGACCTCGGGCGACGAGACCGAGCGGCTTCGCGAGGCGCTTGGCGCTGCGGTCACCCAAGGCAAACCCGCGCCGGATATTCCCTTTCCCGAGGGCTACACGGGCGATCACCGGGAACGGCGGCGCACCTGCGGCTGGCAGCTTTACGAGGCCGTCGGCGTCGAAAAGGGCGACCGGGCGGGGTCCGCGCGCGAGATGATGAAGAACTACAGTTTCTTCGGCGCGCCGCATGTGGCGATGATCACGTCGGGCCGCGAATTGGGCAGCTACGGCGCGCTGGATACGGGCGGGTTCATCACCGCCTTCACCCTCGCGGCCGAGGCACGGGGGATCGCCACGATCGCGCAGGCGGCTCCGGCGGCGTTCTCGCCTGCCCTGCATGACTTTTTCGGGCTGGGCGAGGATCGGCTGGCGCTGTGCGTGATCTCGTTCGGCTACAGCGACACCGCGCATCCGGCGAACGGGTTCCGCACGGCGCGCGCGCCACTGGACGACTGGGTCGACTGGCGCGGGTGATTGCGCAATCCGCGCGGGGCCGCTAGGACTGATACCGCTAACAACCGACCCGGAGTTCTGCCATGATCCTGTGCTGTGGAGAGGCGCTGATCGACATGCTGCCGCGTGAGAGCACGGGCGGCGAACCCGCCTTCGCGCCCTACCCCGGCGGCGCCGTGTTCAACACCGCCATCGCGCTGGGGCGGCTCGGGGTCGAGACCTCGTTCTTCTCCGGCCTGTCGCGGGATCTGTTCGGCGAGATGCTGGAAACGGCGCTGGGGGCCTCGCACGTCGATGCGGGCGTCGCGGTGCGCTCGGACCGGCCGACAACGCTGGCCTTCGTCAAGCTGGTGGACGGTCAGGCGCGGTATGCGTTCTACGACGAGAACACGGCGGGGCGGATGCTGACGCCCGCCGACCTGCCCGATGTCACCGAGGCCGAAGCCCTGTTTTTCGGGGGAATTTCACTGGTCGTGGACCCCTGCGGCGCAGCCTATGAGGCGCTGATGCTGCGCGAGGCGGGCAAGCGGGTGACGATGATCGACCCCAATATCCGACCCGGTTTCATCACCGACGAACGCGCCTATCGGGCGCGGATCGAACGGATGCTGGCGGTCGCCGATATCGTGAAGATCTCGGACGAGGATATGGATTGGCTCGGCACCGATGCGGATGAGATTCTGGCGAACGGCGCGGCGCTGGTCTGTGTGACCGAAGGGGCCAAAGGGGTCGTCGGCCAATGGCGCGGCGGCTCGGTGCGGGCCGAGGCGCAGCGGGTTCAGGTGGTCGATACCGTCGGGGCGGGCGACACGTTCAACGCGGGGCTTCTGGCGGGCCTGTCGCAGGCCGGGCTGCTCGACAAGACGGCGCTGGCCCAACTGGACGAGGCCAAGGTGATGCCCGCGCTGGAGCTCGGCAACCGCGCGGCTGCGATCACCGTGTCGCGGGCCGGGGCCAACCCGCCGTGGGCGAACGAGCTGTGAGGGCGCTGGTCCAACGGGTGAGCGAAGCCGCCGTCCGGGTGGATGGCGCGGTCGTGGGCGAGATCGGCGCGGGGCTGTTGATCCTCGTCTGTGCGATGGACGGCGATGCCGAGGCGAATGCCGACACGCTGGCCGCCAAGGTCGCGAAACTGCGGATTTTCAAGGACGAGGCGGACAAGATGAACCGCTCGCTTCTGGACACGGGCGGGGCGGCGCTGGTGGTGAGCCAGTTCACGCTGGCCGCCGACACGCGCTCGGGCAACCGTCCGGGGTTTTCCACGGCGGCGCGACCCGACGAGGGCGAGCGGCTGTACGAATATTTCGCGGATCAATTGCGCGCGCAGGGCGTCGAGGTCGCGCAAGGGCGGTTCGGCGCGGACATGAAAGTGTCGCTGGTGAACGACGGGCCGGTGACCATCTGGATGGAGTTCTGATGCGCCGCTATTCCGCCGCGCGCAGGGGGCCGTTGCCCAGTTCCGAAATCACGTAGCCGCCGGGATAGGTCGGGCGGCGGCGCGCGGTGATGAGGCGCGGTTTCTTGCGGCGTGGAAGTTTGCCAAGCACCCATTTGCGCGCCGCCATCGCCCGTTCCACCGTCTTGCGCACCCCGCGCGAGGGCGGCTCAAACCCCATCGCGAGGATTAGGGGGCCGTCCATCAGGGCGAGGGCCGCGGGACGGGCGAGAGAAAAAAGCGGGCGCGGCAGGTAGAACCCCAGAAGCAGGTCGAGCGAGACGACGGCGATCCGGTGGTTGCTCTCGGCGTAGCGGAACTGCGCGCCTTCATAGGCGCAGTTCAGGGCGTCTAAGGCGGCGTAATCGGCCGGAATGCCGGAGATGCCCATGCGTGCGCCCAAGGCGCGGTAGTAGTTGGTCCAAGCCCGCACTTCGTCGTCGCTGAACGGGCGCTTGGCATAGCGCGCGCACCATCGGACGGGTTCGCAGACGAAGGTGGTCAGCACGTAGAGCATGTCGTCGTTCGAGATGCGGAAGCGCCCGTGGATCGCGTTGATCCGCGCCACCGCCTCGGCCCCGCGATCCGAGTCCAGCCCGTGTTCCATCGGTTCGGACAGCAGAAGCTCGGTGTCGTCATACCGTTTGCGCGGCTCGGCCTCGAACTTGCCGGTGCGCACCAGAAGGCCCGAGATCGACGGCACCGCGTAGGTGCGGAAGAGCGCGAATTCGAGCGATTTTTCGATGTCCCACGCGAATTCGATCGCGCCGAGCCAGCGGCAAATCTCTTCGTACTCGGTGTCGGGGTCGCGCCCCAGCCCGCTCGTCTCGGTGATCGTCATGCCTTTGTCCCGTCAGGCCCGTGTCCCATCAGGCCCTGCCGCCACTATTGCGGGCGGCAGGGCCTTGGGCAAGGTCAGGCTTCGATCTCGTGCTTGCGGGCATGAAGGAAGTCGCGCAAATCGAGCACGGATTTCTCGTCCATCGAAACATAGATCAGCGACATATTCGTCCGCTCGCGCACCATTTCGCCGGGGAACGGCAGGTAGCTGAGTTCGCGCGACCCGAAACTGGGCGACGCGGTGCCGACCTGCCAGTCGGTCGTCAATTCAACGTCCACCAGCTTCAGCGCCTTGTCGCCCCCCTGCCCCGGACGTTCGAACGGGACGCCCGCGAGTTTCAGGTAACTCGTCTTGTCGGCGGCCTTCACGAACCCGTCGATGAACTGGGCGGCAAGCACCTGAAGGTCCGCCGCCTCGTCATGGTGGTGCATGTGCGAATGCAGGTGGTCGGCGTCATGCGGGTGGTTGTGATCGTGCGGGTGATGGTGCCCGTGATCGTGATGATGGTGGTGCGGGTGGTCATGCGGCATGGATCAGCCCCCGACCTTGTGCGGATGCGGGTTGGACCAGCGCTTGCCCTCGAACGCGCCATGCGGGAACTGCACCGGCTTGTCGATCAGCGGCTTGTGCTTGCCCAATGTGCCGTGGCTGACCATCGCGCCCAGAACGTCGACGATCACCCGCGTGCCCATGAGCGCGGTGATGTCCGAGGTGTCGTAGGGGGGAGAGACCTCCACCAGTTCGAGCCCACACAGCCCCTCTTTCGCGACACCTGAGGCCAGCGCCAGCGCCTCACGCGGAAGGAAACCGCCGGGTTCAGGCCAGCCGGTCCCGGGAACGAAACCGCAGTCGATCGAGTCGATGTCGAAGGACATATAGACCATGTCGACCCCGTCCCACGCCATCTCGAGCGCCATTTCGACGGTCTTGTCGATGCCCATCTTTTCCACGTCCGCCATCGTGATGATGTTGGTCTGCCGCTCGCGCGCGACCTTCACCGCCTCGCGCGGCACTTGCCAGCCGCCGATCCCGATCTGGACGAGGTTCTTGGCGGGCACGTTGGGCATATTCGTCGCGTGGAACCACGGCGTCGTGTGCATCCGTTCGTCGAGGTCTTTTTCCTGAATGTCGGCGTGGCGGTCGAAGTGGACGATGCCGATCTTCTTCGACGTGACTTCCGCGATCCCGCGCACACAAGGAAACCCGATGGAGTGGTCGCCGCCGATCATGATCGGGAAGCTGCCGGAAGATGCCACATGGCTCACCGCCCGCGTGATCTGGTCGAAGGATTTCTCGAGGTTCGCGGGGATCGTGAACACGTCGCCCGCATCGCAGAGCGTCATCTGTTCGCGCAGGTCGACGCCGATTTCGTAGTTGTAGGGCGTGTAAAGCGACGAGATTTTGCGCACGCCCTGCGGGCCGAACCGGGTGCCGGGGCGATAGGTCGTGCCGCCGTCGAACGGGATACCAAGGACGGTCGCGTCGTAATGCGCGACCTCCAGCACATCCTCGGCATAGGGCGCTTTAAGGAACGTGTTGATGCCCGCGTAATGCGGCAGCTCACCCCGCGCGAAGGTCGGGATCGACTTGTCTTCGATGCTGTCCGCGCCGGTCAGCCCCATGCGCAGCGCCCAGCGGCGCTCCTCGTCCCAGCGGCCTTCGGGCAGGTCGCCCTCTTTCTGCATCGCTTTCCAGCCGCCCAGCTTGGTGAGGTCCGGGTGGTGTTCGCGCCGCTCACGGGCGTCCAGCCGGGCCGCGAGGTCGCGGGGATGGTGGGATCGGGTGTGTCTCGGGGTCGAAAACATCGCTGTCTCCTGTCGTCATGCCGCGTCTCGCGGCGCTTCCGGGCCTTGGTTTCATCGCCATGCGGAGCCCGGGGGCGCATGACGTGTCGGGTCAGCTGACGTGGGCCAGCGAGGGGTAGAGGTCGAGGATGCGCTGGAACGGGATTCCCCGGTCGCGGGCGTCGAAGTCATAGGTGATGGTCGCACCGAAGGCGCCGGGGTCGTGCGGATCCCAGCGCGGCTTGTCGAAGACGAGGACGCGGTCGCCCAGCTTGAAGCCCTCTTCCAGATCGTGGGTGACCATGAAGACGGTCATCTTGGTTTCGGCGCGCAGCTCGGTGAGGAACTGGTGCATCGAGAGCCGCGTGCCGGGGTCGAGCGCGCCGAAGGGTTCGTCCAGCAGCAGGATGCGGGGTTTGGCGGTGAGCGCCTGCCCGATGGCGAGGCGCTGCTGCATCCCGCCCGACAGGCTCACCGGGTACTGATCGGCCACGTGGTTGAGGCCGATCCGGTCGAGCATGGCGTCAGCGCGTTCCAGCGCCTCCCGACGCTTGGCCCCGCGCAGGCGGCCGGATGCGGTCTGAAACCCCTCGCCCGCCACGATGTTCTGGCGCACGGTGAGATGGGGGAAGACCGAATATTTCTGGAACACCACGCCGCGCTCCAACCCCGGTTCGACCGCAGGCTCGCCGCCGTCGATGGAAATGACGCCGCGCGTGGGCCGTTCTTCGGCCAGAAGCATGCGCAGGAAGGTGGATTTGCCGCAGCCGGAGGCCCCGACGATCGAGATGAACTCGCCCTCGTTCACCTCGACGTTCACGCGTTCGAGGATCGGGCGGCCCCCGTAGCTTTGGAACACGTCGCGGACGGAAACGAAACTCATAGCCCGGCCTCCATCCACGGGAACGCCTTGCGGGTCAGGAGCCTGAGCGCCCAGTCGATGAGGAAGGCCAGGAGCGTGATCCAGATGACGTAGGTGAGGATGACCTCCATCGCGAGGTAACGGCGGACGAGGAAGATGCGGTAGCCAAGGCCCACGTCCGAGGCGACGGCTTCGGCGGCGATCAGGAAAAGCCATGCGGAGCCGAGCGACAGGCGGACGTTGGCGATGAGGCGCGGCAGGATTTGTGGGAGCGCCACGCGGGCGGCGATGACCCATGTGGAGGCGCCGAGGGTCTGCGCCTTGACGATCTGTTCGTGCGGGATGTCGAGCACCCGCTGGCTGAGATCGCGGGTCATGAAGGGCGTGATGCCGATGACGATGAGCACGATCTTGGAGGTTTCGCCAAGGCCGAACACGATGAACAAGATCGGCAGCAGCGCGAGCGGCGGCACCATCGACAGCACCGCGACGAAGCCCGAGAGGCCGCGCCGCGCGTAGGGCAAAAGACCGATGAGCATCCCGAGGATGAGCGAGGTCAGCGCCGCGATCCCCACACCGCCCAGAAGCCGGAGCAGCGAGGCGGCGGTGTCGCGCCACAAAAGGATTTCTCCCGAACGGCGGTCAGGCTCGGTGAACAGCCGAATCGCGGTGTCGAGGATCGTGCCGGGCGCGGGCAGCAGCTTGTCCGACGGGTTCGCGGCCAGCCGAATCTCGGACCCGATGGCATAGGCGATGGCGACGGCCACGAAGGGGGCCGCCGCGAGGGCGACCGCGAGGGGCCGGGTCGGGGATCGGTTGATGAGACGCATGGGTCAGCCTTGGGACAAGGCGGGGCCGCGCGAACGGCCCCGCGACGCGTGCTTACAACTCGCCGTCGGCGGCCATCTGCATGTAAGTGGCGTTGTAGCGGAACTTGACGTTGTTCTCGTCGCCGCTGGTCGACCCGTCCGGATAGGCCACGCCCACGAAGTCCGCGCTTGGTGCGCCCTCGCCAAGGATGCCCTTGTCGAACAGGAACTCGGCCACATTGGTCATCGTCGTCGGCAGATCGGCGGACGAGGCCTGCGCAACGGCATCGGCCGGGTCATAGAACATCTCGGTCGCGGCGAGCTGTGCCTTGTAGCCCTCAAGATCGGTGCCGGACGCTTCGGCCATCGCGGTCAGCGCCTCTTCGTCGCCTGCGGCCATGAGGGCCATGACTTCGTACCACGCGCCCACCAGCGCCTTGCCGAAGTCCGGGTTGTCGGCCAGCGTTTCCGAGTTCACGACCATGAGGTCGAGGATTTCGCCGGGAATGGCGGACGAGTCGAACACGTTGGTCGCGTCGGGGTTGCTGCCGAGGATTTCCGACACCAGCGGGTTCCACGTCACGACCGCCTGCACATCGTCGGTGGCATAGGCCGCGATCATGTCGGCATCCGAGGTGTTGATGACCCCGTCCAGATCACGCTCTGCCAGCCCGACGCTGTCGAGGCCGCGGGCGAGCAGGTAATGCGACACCGACAGTTCGACGAGGTTCACGGGCTTGCCCGCAAGGTCTTCGATCGTGCCCTCGCCCTTGAGGATCACCGCGTCGTTGCCGTTGGAATAGTCACCGATGATGAGTGCTGTGGTGTCCACGCCGCCGCCCGAGGGGATCGAGAGCGTGTCCATGTTGGTGGCCGACACGCCGTCGAAGGCGCCTGCGGTGTATTGGTTGATCGACTCGACGTAGTCGTTGATCTGCACGATCTCGACGTCGATGCCGTATTTCTCGGCCCATTTGTCCATGATGCCGCTGTCTTCCAGATAGCCCCACGGCATCCAGCCGACATAGATGGACCAAGCCACCTTGAACTCGGTCTTTTCCTCGGCCTGAGCCGGAGCGAGAGATGCGCCGAGGACGCCGAGAGAGAGCGCCCAAGCGGACAGGATGTTCGTTTTGGTCATGATGTTCCCCGTTCTGCGTCCCGCCTTTGACTGGTCGGGTTCCGGTCCACTGGCGGAACAAAGAGATTGGGCGCGGACGAAACCAGCGCAGTATGTCTCCCGGGATTTTGGCCCGCCGTGTGCCCCTTCGGAATTTGCCGGAGAGGTGACGCTTCTCGGACCAGACCCGCGTTTTGGCGCGGCGGAACCCTAAGCGTCCTGCACGTCAAGGTGAGCGCAAGCGCGATTTCCGCGTCAACCGAGAACCGAACGCGGCGGGGCGCGGGCACGACAATGGCGCACAAATGCGCGGCGTTGGTGCAAAAATGGGCAGCCGCTGTCTGGATCGTGGCCCCGAAAGGGCCGCCCGGCTTGGCCTTGCCGCCTCGCTCCACTAGACGTTCTGGCGAGGGACAAGGGAGTCACCGGCGCATGGCGACGGACACAGGGCAGACCGACAGGCCGCGCGTTTCGGTGATTATCCCGGTGCATGGGGTCGAGGCCTATATCGAGGACTGTATCGCTTCGGTTCAGGCGCAGGATCTGGCGTCGCTGGAAATCATCACGGTCAACGACGTGTCGCCGGACGACGCGCAACGGGTGATCGACCGTCTTGCCGCCGACGATCCCCGGATCAGGCCGATGGTTCTGAGCGAGAACGTCGGACAGGGTTTTGCGCGCAACCGGGCGCTGGAGGTGGCGACGGGCGAGTATGTCTGGTTCATCGACGGCGACGACTGGATGCCAGACCCCGGCTTTCTGTCGCGGGCCGTCGCGCTCGCCGATACGACCGCGAGCGACATGGTGCGCGGGCGAAAGCTGTATCACGCGGTGGAGCGCAAACCGGGCCAGCCGCTGCGGCTGGTGCCGGACGAGGCGGAACGGCGGTTTTCTGAAACGCGCGCGGGCATCGCCTTGGCCGACGATCCCTTCATTCTGGAAAGCTGGCACTTCTGGCTGTGGCTCTATCGCCGGTCCTTTCTGGACGACCACGGCATCCGGTTCGCCCTGACCCAGATGGAGGAGCGGCCTTTCGTGGTCGAGGCGCTGTTGCGCGCGGACCGGATCTCGCTCCTCGCTGTCGAGGCGACGCGCTATCGCCAGCGGGCGCAGTCGACAATGCGGCGGGCGCGCACGATGGAGGACAACGCGCGCCTTCTGCAAAACCTCGCGCTGGTGGTGGACAGCTTCGACAAGGCCGGGGCGGTCGACCGCGCGAGCCCTTTGCGCGCGCATCTGAACGTGGCGATGACGCAATTTCTGGAGATCCTGTTCTTCCGCGAGGCCTTTGCCGATGTGCGCACCCGGTCGCAATCGGATCGGAATGCGTTCTGGCGGCAGGCGTCGGCAGCCTTTCGGCGCGCGGCCTTCACGCCCGCCGACATCGTGCCGGGGCTGGCCGGGCAGAACGACGCGGCGCTGGAAGCGCACGCCTATCACCTTGCGGTCGCCGGGCTTGGTGCCGACGATCCCGCGGTAACAGCTCTGGCGGTCGATTTCGGGTTTCCGCCCGAGCCGGGCGAGGTGCCGGATGCGGTGGCGCGGGCGCTGGCGGATTACGCGGCGCACCGTCCGGGGGCCCATGCGACGCACCGCAGCGCGTCGACGGTGGTCAATTACGGCCTGTTCGGCTGGCGTCTCTGGGGCCTCGCCCCCGTGCTCGCGCTCGTCGTGCCGCGTGCCCAGCGCGCTGCGTTTCGGGCGGAACCCTCGACCTACGCGCACCGCCATTGGGCGCGCGGGGCCGCGCTTGCCTTTCCGACCGGCGATCCGGCACGGCCCTTCCGGTTCTGGATGCCCGTCTTCGCCCGCATCCTCGCAGCGCAGGGGCTGGCGGGCCACGTCCCGCGCTTTCGCCGCGATCCGGTGAAATTCGTGCGCACCCTCGCGACGCCGTTGGAGCGATTGGCCGGGCGGCTGCTTTTTCCGGCGGGCGAGCTTCGCTAGTCCAGAAAGGTCCAGCTGTCCGCCCCGTCGAACTGGCGGATGCGGATGCCGTCGATCGCGCGCGGGTCGTCAGCCAGACGAAGGTTGAACGCGCGGTTGTCGTCGGCCTGCCCCTGCCAGTGGGTGACGCAGCCGCAGGTCGCGCAGTGGTGGAAGGCGAGCGATTTCTCACCACGCAGATAGGGAACCGTGTGGTCTTCGCCTTGCAGAAATCGCGCATTCGCTGGCGGTGAATAGCCCCAAAGGGCGTCATATCTTCTACAAGCCGAACAATTGCAGGAATTCAGCTTCGGCGGTCGGGTGATCTGAAACCGAACCGCGCCGCACAGGCAGGAGCAGGTTATGAGGTCGTCGTCGGGCATGGCCGCCTCCGGGGATACCCCCCGAAGGCTACCATGAAACCCGTCAGCCATCCACGCGGATGCGGGCGTTGGTCGGGTCGTGCGGGCTGTCCTCCACGATCTCGCAATCCCACAGGCGGTTCTGCATCTTGACCTTCAGCTTGGTCCCGACCTTGGCCAGTTCGGGTTTCACATAGCCCATGCCGATCTGCTTGCCGAAGGCGACCGAGTAGCCGCCCGAAGTCAGACGCCCGACCTTGGTGCCCGCGTCGAACAGCGCCTCGCGGCCCCAAGGGTCGGCATCTTCCGGCCCATCGATCAGGAGCGTGACGCACATCGAACGGATGCCTTTCGCCGCCATCTCGGCCTTGCCGTAGAAGTCCTTGTCCATGTCCACGAAGCGGTCCAACCCGGCCTCCATCGGGGTCGCGTCGCGGCCCAGTTCGGTGCCGAAGGCGCGGTAGGATTTCTCTTGCCGAAGCCAGTTCTGCGCCCGCGCACCCACGGGTTTCAGCCCGTGCTTCTCGCCCGCTTTCATCAACTGATCCCACAGGTAGTTCTGCATCTCGATCGGGTGGTGAAGCTCCCACCCAAGTTCGCCGGTATAGGCGACGCGGATCGCCATGACCGGGCACATCTTGAGTTCGATGTTGCGCATCGAGAGCCACGGGAAGCGTTTGTTGGACAGCGCGGTCGCGGGGTCGGCATCCACGATCAGCTCCTTGAGGATGTCGCGGGCATTGGGTCCGGCCAGCGCGAAGACGCCGTAACGGGTGGTCACGTCTTCGCGGTTGATGCGCCCGAATTCCTCTTCTTTGTCTTCGATGGCCTTGTAGAGGTAGTCCTCGTCGTAAGCCTGCACGCCGCCAGCGGAGACGAGGTAATAGCTATCCTCGGCCTCGCGCACGATGGTGTATTCGGTGCGGGTCGTGCCCGTGGACGTGAGCGCGTAGGTCAGGTTGATCCGGCCCACTTTCGGCAGTTTGTTGGTCGTGAACCAGTCGAGGAACGCGGTCGCGCCGGGGCCGGAAATGCGGTGTTTGGCAAAGGCCGAGGCATCGATCAGACCGGCGGTGTCGCGGATCGCCTGCGCTTCGGCCTTGGCGTAGTCCCACCAGCCGCCACGGCGGAAGGACCGCGCGTCGTGGTCGAAATCGTCGGACGCGTCGAGCGGGCCGTAGTAGTTCGGGCGCTCGAACCCGTTCACGCAGCCGAACTGTGCGCCCAGCGCCTTTTGCCGATCATAGGCGGGCGCGGTGCGAAGCGGGCGGCACGCGGGCCTTTCTTCGTCCGGGTGGTGCAGGATATAGACGTGGTCGTAGCATTCCTCGTTCTTGCGGGCCGCATATTCGGTCGTCATCCAGTCCTGCCCGTACCGCTTGGGGTCGAGCGCGGCCATGTCGATCTCGGCCTCGCCCTCGACCATCATCTGGGCAAGGTAATATCCGGTGCCGCCCGCTGCGGTGATCCCGAAGGAAAAGCCCTCGGCCAGCCACATATTGCGCAGGCCCGGGGCGGGGCCGACGAGCGGGTTGCCGTCGGGCGTGTAGCAGATCGGGCCGTTGAAATCGTCCTTGAGGCCGACCGTTTCCGAAGACGGAATGCGGTGGATCATCGACATGTATTCTTCTTCGATCCGGTCGAGGTCGAGCGGGAACAGGTCGGCCCGGAAGCTGTCGGGCACGCCGTGTTCGAACCGCGCGGGCGCGCCTTCTTCATAGGGGCCGAGAATCCAGCCGCCCCGTTCCTCGCGCACGTACCATTTGGCGTCGGCGTCGCGCAGCACCGGGTGCTGTGGTTGGGTCTTGCGGTATTCGACCAGCGCCGGATCGGGCTCGGTCACGATGAACTGATGCTCAACCGGAATCGCGGGCATCTTGATGCCCAAGAGCTGCGCGGTGCGCTGCGCGTGGTTGCCGGTCGCGGTCACCACATGCTCGGCGTGGATTTCAAAGGTCTCTTCGGTCGGAACGAGGTTTCCGCCCCGCTCGCCCATCACCGTGCCGCGCACGATCCAGTGGTCGCCCGCCCATTCGTAGCTGTCCACCTGCCGCTTGCGGATGATCTCGACCCCGCGCTGGCGCGCGCCTTTGGCCATCGCCATGGTGACGTCGGCGGGGTTGATGTAGCCATCGGTCGGGTGGAACAGCGCCCCGATCAGGTCTTCGGTGCGCAGAAGCGGCCAGCGGTCTTTGATCTCGGCGGGCGAGAGGAATTCGTAGGGGATGCCCACGGTGTCGGCGGTCGAGGCATAAAGCTGATACTCGTCCATCCGCGCCTGCGTCTGCGCCATGCGCAGGTTGCCGACGACGAAAAAGCCCGCGTCCAGCCCGGTTTCCTCTTCCAGCGTCTTGTAGAACTTGACCGAATAGTCGTGGATGTGGCTGGTCGCGTAGCCCATGTTGAAGAGCGGCAGGAGACCGGCGGCGTGCCATGTCGAACCCGAGGTCAGCTCGTCCCGCTCCAGAAGCGCCACGTCGGACCAGCCCGCTTTTGCCAGGTGATAGGCGATCGAGGTGCCCACGGCACCGCCCCCGACAACCAGAGCTTTCACTTGTTTCGCCATCACGCGACTCCCTTCCATGTCCGCGCCCAAAATGGCGCAACCGTGGGAAAGCGGGCAATTTGGCCCGACGCTTCGCGGTGCGAAAACGACCTAGCGCGCGTAGGCGGCGATGAAAGTGTCGACGGGCAGGATCGGGCGCAGGATGTCGGCCAATTCATCGACCTTGGCATCCTTGGGATCGAAGAGGACGTAACAGACGAAATCCTCGACCATCGCGGCCTGCTGTTCATATCCGTAGGTCAGGAACTCGCGCCCCGCTTCCGGCACCCAGAAATACGGGTCTTTCGACTCGATGCTTTCGCCTGCCGACACCAGCGGCGAGTAGTTCGTGCGCGCGCGGTTCTGCCATTGCCAGACATGGACAAGCTCATGCGCCATGATCGGTGCGACCGGGTAAAGCGCGCTGTCGGGCAGGCCCGCGAAGGCATCTTCGGGATACCAGCGGTAGGAAAAATAGATGTTGTCGTCGAGGACGAAGGCGGCGGGCCAATCCCAGTAGCGGCGCGGCGAGGGCTTGCGCACGCAAAGGTCATCGGGTGCCTTGCGCGGCGGCGGGGCGGCCTCGACCGGTTCGGACGGGTCGCGCAGCGCCGGATAATCGCGCGGCAGCGGCAGAACGCCTGCGCCCGCCAGAACCTCGATCCCCTCGATCTCCAGCGTGTCGCCGAAAAGGTTCTTGGCGAAAACGGTCTCGTTCGGGGTCAGGGTGCGCGCGCAGCCGGAGGCCAGGACCGTTGCGGCAAGAGTAAACAGAAGTGTTTTGCGCACGACGGACCTCGGAACTGCTCGTCGGGAAACCGTAACCGATTCCCCGCCGGATGAAAGCCCACCTTCCCGTGTGCCTAGCGCCCGCGCGGATCGACCAGTCGGGCGAGGACGCTGGATTGCGACACGCGGCCCAGCACGGCGCCGTCCTCGACCACCGACAGCGGGCCGCCCTGCCCCAGACGTTCCATCACCTCGCCCACCTTGGTGGCGGCGTCGATCTGCCCTTCGCCCTCGCCCGGCTCCATCACGTCGCGGGCGGTGAGCACGCCGAGCGGGTTCATATGAGCGACGAAATCGGCCACGTAGTCGTTGGCGGGGGCCGTGAAAATCTCACGCGGGGTGCCGCATTGAACGATGCGCCCGCCCTCCATGATCGCGATGCGGTCGCCGATCTTGAATGCTTCGTCCAGATCGTGACTGACGAAGATGATCGTGCATTTGAACCGTTCCTGAAGGTCGAGAAGCTCGTCCTGAAGCCGGGTGCGGATCAGGGGGTCGAGCGCCGAATAGGGCTCGTCCATCAACAGGATCGGCGCGCCGGTGGCAAAGGCGCGGGCAAGGCCCACGCGCTGCTGCATCCCGCCCGACAGTTCGCCCACCATCCGGTCGGCCCAGTCGGTCAGCCCCACGATTTCCAACTGTTCGTCCACCTTGGCCGTGCGCTCGGCCCGCGATTGTCCGCCCAGTTCCAGCCCCAGCCCGACGTTGTCGCGCACGGTGCGCCACGGGAGCAGCCCGAACTGCTGGAACACCATCGACACCTTGTTGAGCCGGATATGGCGCAAGGTCGCCGCGTCGGCATGGGTGACATCGACCATCTGCCCGCCGTCGGACACGCGCACCGAACCGCGCACCACCGGGTTCAGCCCGTTCACAGCGCGCAAAAGCGTGGACTTGCCGGAGCCGGACAGCCCCATGAGCACGAGGATCTCGCCCTCGGCCACGTCGAGCTTGCAGTCGTGCACGCCCAGCACTTGCCCGGTTTCTTCCTGAACGGCGGCGCGGTCCTGCCCCTCGTCCATGAGCGGAAGCGCCTGATCCGGCTGGTCGCCGAACACGATCGAGACGTTGTCGAATTCCACGGCATTTGTCATTTGCGTTCGATCCTCAGCATGCGGTCGAGGATGATGGCCACGACGACGATGACGAAGCCGCTTTCAAACCCCAGCGCCGTGTTCACTTGATTGAGCGCGCGCACGACCGGAACGCCCAGCCCGTCTGCACCGACGAGGGCCGCGATGACGACCATCGACAGCGACAGCATGATCGTCTGGTTGAGGCCCGTCATGATCTGCGGCAGCGCGTAGGGCAGTTCGACTTTCCACAAAAGCTGCCGCCCGGTCGCGCCAAAGGCCTGCGCGGCTTCTTTCAGCGCCATCGGGGTCGAGGATATGCCGAGGTGCGTCAGCCGGATCGGCGCGGGGAGCACGAAGATCACGGTGGCCAAGAGGCCCGGCACCATGCCGATGCCGAAGAACACGATGGCCGGGATCAGGTAGACGAAGGTCGGCAGCGTCTGCATCAGGTCCAAGACGGGCCTCATCCCGGCGTAGAGTTTCGGCCGATGCGCCGCCGCGATGCCGATGGGCACCCCGATCGCCATGCAGACCACGCAGGCCGACAGGACGAGGGTGAGGCTTTCGGTCGTCTCCTCCCAATACCCCTGATTCATGATGAACAGGAAACCGAGGACGACGAAGACCACGATCTTCCAGTTCTTTTGCAAAAACCACGTCAGCACCGCGAAGACGGCCACGATCAACAGGGGCGGCGGCGTTTGCAGCACCCAGAGGATCGCGTCGATCATGGTTTCGCCCGCGACGGATATCCAGTCGAACACCGGGCCGCCCACGTCCTGAAGCCAGTCGAAGACGTCACGCGCCACCTTGCCGACCGGGATTTTCGTATCTTCGAGCCAGTCCATGTGCCCCCTATCGTGCCACGTCGGCGGATGTGCCGATCCAAGTGTAGTCGTAAAGTGTCTCGTCCCCATCCGGCGTGATCCGCCGTTCGGACAGGATCGCGCCGATTTCGGGCGCATATTCGACCTCGCGGGTGTCGATCTCGCCGGTCGCGCCCGCCTCCATCACCCGGATCGTCCAGGTGTCATAGGTGCAGTCGAGGATGCCGCGCGTGCCGTCGCCGACATGGTTGAACAGCACCGGCCGCGTCGTTTCCTCGCTCATCGAAACCTCGGTCAACGAGAGCGAAACATCGCCGAGACGGGCGAGGTCGTCGAGCGCCCCGGTGTCGCCGGTATAGGACAGAAGCCGCACCTCGCCTCCCTCGTTCACCGACGTGGGCGCAAGCGCATGGTCGTAGGTCAGGGTGACCACCGATTTCACCTCGTCGGCATCGGTGATGAGGCGCACTTCGTTGAACCCGTCGGGGCGCAGTTCGATATCGGCGCGGATGAAGATCGGTTCGTTCTGAACCAGCACGATCCCCTCACGCAGGTCGGCCCGCGTGGGACAGGTCGCCATCGCGGGACCGGCGGCGACGATCAGGGCGAGCGTCGTGATGCGTCTCATTCGATCTCTCCCACCACGGCGCCGTCGTATTCGACGACCGAAAGCGTGCGGCCACGCGGATCGACCTGTTCCGTGCGCACGACCACGCCCAGATCGGGCGCGTAGTCCCACAGGAAATGGATCGGCTCCATGCCTTCGATCGCGTTCTCGTTTCGCAGGACCCAGGTGTCGTAGACGCAGTCGCCGATCCTGACCCGGCCCTCGCCCTCGTAAAACAGGCGATAGTGACCCGTGCCGAAGCGTTTTCCGTCGACGATCAGCCCGAACATGGCGGCGAAATCCCCGGTCTCGTCGACCTTCAACGCGGCATCCATATCGGCCATGTAGTCGAAAGAGATAATGCCGTTCGCGCTTTCCTGCTGTTCGACGGCAAGCGCGTTGGCGTAGGTCGAGGCGCGACGCACTTCGCCCTCCAGCCGCGACATCTGGCGGTATTCGGTCAGAACGCCGTCCTCTTCGCGATACATCACCTTGAACAGGGGCGAGGCGCGCACGAGCGTCACGCCCTCGGCCAGATCGGCCTTGGTCGGGCAGGCCGCCATGGCAGGTGACGACAAGAGCAGTGAGACGAGGATCGCGCGCATATGGAAAGGGCGGCAGGTTCCCCCGCCGCCCGTCCGGTCTTAGTCGAGCGCGGCGGTCACGGCTTCGACCGCATCGCCACCGTCCTTGGTGGTCACGCCGTCGAGCCAGGGCTTCCAGGCATCCGGGTTCGCGGCAAGCCAGGCGGAGGCCGCATCGGTCGGGTCTTCGCCATCGTTCAGGATCGCGCCCATGATCTCGTTCTCCATGGCGAGGGTGAACTTGAGATTGCCGAGAAGCGCGCCGACGTTCGGGCATTCTTCGACATAGCCGGCACGGGTGTTGGTATAGACCGTCGCGCCGCCCAGATCGGGGCCGAAGAATTCGTCACCGCCGGTCAGGTAACCCATCTCGAAGTTGGCGTTCATCGGATGCGGCTCCCACCCCAGGAACACGATGGGTTCGTCGCGCTTGGTGGCGCGGTCGACCTGCGCCAGCATCCCCTGCTCGGAGCTTTCGACCACTTCGAAGCCTTCGAGGTCGAAGGCGTTGCCCTCGATCATGTCCATGATAAGCCGGTTGCCGTCGTTGCCCGGCTCGATGCCGTAGATCTTGCCTTCGAGCGCCTCGCGCTGGCTGGCGATGTCGCCGAAGTCGGCGATGCCGAGGTCCATGGCGGCCTTGTTCACGGCAAGGGTGTATTTCGCGCCCTCGAGGTTTTCACGGACGGTCACGACCGTTCCGGCCTCACGATAGGGGGCGATGTCGCCTTCCATCGTGGGCATCCAGTTGCCGAGGAAGATGTCGATGTCGCCTTCGGCCATCGAAGTATAGGTCACCGGCACGGACAGCACCTTGATGTCGGTTTCATAGCCCAGCGCATCGAGGATCACGGTCGTCGCGGCCGTGGTCGCGGTGATGTCGGTCCAGCCGACGTCCGAAAACGTGACCTCGTCGCATTGCGCGAAAGCCGGGGCCGCAGCGGCACAGATCGCCAGCGCGGAAAGGGTCGTCTTGATGGTCATTCTATTGCTCCCTGTTTTTATTGATTGACGAGTCAATCAAAGAAGAACACTTTGGCGCCCGCGTTACAAGGGTGAGTTATGCCAAAGGTTGGAATGGAGCCTATTCGCCGAGAGGCGCTAGTGAAAGCAACGATTGCTGAAATCGGCGCGATGGGCTCGCTCGACGTGACGGTGAGCAAGATCGCCAAACGCGCGGGCATGTCCCCGGCCCTTGCGCATCACTACTTCGGGTCCAAGGACCGCATCCTTCTGGCCGCGATGCAGCACATCCTGACGACTTATGGCCATTGGGTGCGCGCGGAACTGGCGCAGGCCACCACGCCGCGCGCGCGGTTGGAGGCGATCATCCGCGCGTCCTTCGAAGCTGGGAATTTCGAGCCTGCGGTGATCGCCGCCTGGCTGAACTTCTACGTCCACGCGCAGGGCGATCCGGGCGGCGCGCGGCTCTTGCGGATTTATCACGCGCGCCTGCGGTCGAACCTGATCCACGATCTGCGCCCCCTCGCGGGCGACCGGGCGGCGGACATTGCCGAAACGCTCGCCGCGCTGATCGACGGCGTCTACATCCGCCACGCGCTCGGCACACCGCCCGATGGCGTGTCCGCCGTGGCCCGCGTGACCGACGTGCTCGACCGTCTGTTGGAGGCCAAATGACCAAGCCGAACATCCTGATCCTGATGGTGGACCAGTTGAACGGAACGCTGTTTCCCGATGGTCCTGCCGACTGGCTTCACGCCCCGAACCTGAAACGGCTCGCGGCAAAATCGGTGCGGTTCAAGAACGCCTACACCGCCTCGCCGCTCTGCGCGCCGGGGCGCGCGGCGTTCATGTCGGGGCAGCTTCCCAGCCGGAACGGGGTCTATGACAACGCCGCCGAGTTCAGGTCGGACATCCCCACCTATGCCCACCATCTGCGCCGGGCGGGCTATTACACGGCGCTGTCCGGCAAGATGCATTTCGTCGGCCCGGATCAGTTGCACGGGTTCGAGGAACGGCTGACCACCGACATCTACCCCGCCGATTTCGGCTGGACCCCGGATTACCGCAAACCCGGTGAGCGGATCGACTGGTGGTATCACAACATGGGCTCGGTCACCGGGTCGGGCGTCGCCGAGATTTCCAACCAGATGGAATACGACGACGAGGTCGCGCATTTCGCCAAGATGAAGGTCTATGACCTCGCCCGCGCCAAGGACGACCGCCCGTGGTGCCTGACGGTCAGCTTCACGCATCCGCACGATCCTTACGTGGCGCGCAAGAAATACTGGGATCTTTACGAGGACTGCGCGCATCTGCTGCCCGAAGTGCCCGCGATGGATTATGAGGACCACGACCCCCATTCCCAGCGCATCTTCGACGCGAACGACTGGCGCAGCTACGACATTTCGGACGACGATATTCGCCGGTCGCGCCGCGCCTATTTCGCCAACATCAGCTATCTCGACGACAAGATCGGGGAAATTCTTGAGGCGTTGGAGACGACGCGGCAGGAGGCGACGATCCTCTTTGTCTCGGACCACGGCGATATGCTGGGCGAGCGCGGGCTTTGGTTCAAGATGAGCTTCTTTGAGGGCTCTTCCCGCGTGCCGCTGATGATCGCCGCGCCCCAGTTCGAGCCGCGGCTTGAGGAAACGCCCGTCTCGACGCTCGACGTGACGCCGACGCTGGGCGAGTTGGCCGGGCTGGACCTGTCAGACATTCTGCCGTGGGTCGATGGGCAAAGCCTGTGCCCGGTCGCCTATCATCAGGCGCGCGAGACGCCGGTGAAGATCGAATACGCCGCCGAGGCGAGTTATGCGCCGCTCGTGGCGCTGGTGCAGGGCCGCTGGAAATACACCCGCTGCGCGCTGGACCCGGACCAGTTCTTCGATCTTGGGGCCGACCCGCAGGAACGGGTGAACCTTGCCGAAACCGAGCCGGAAAACCCCTTCCTTGCCGAGTTTCGCAAGATGGCGGATGCGGCGTGGGATCTGGAGCGGTTCGATGCCGATGTGCGCGCAAGCCAGGCCCGGCGCTGGGTCGTTTACGACGCACTTCGCAACGGCAGCTATTACCCGTGGGATTACCAGCCGCTGCAACGCGCCTCCGAACGCTACATGCGCAACCACATGGACCTGAACGAAGTCGAAGAAAGCCAGCGCTTTCCGCGAGGAGAATGACATGATCGACCCGAAACCGACCGCCAGCCATTTCATCGACGGCGCCTATGTCGAGGACGACAGCGGCACGCCGATCCCGGTGATCTATGCCGCGACGGGCGAGCAGATCGCGACCGTCCACGCCGCCACCCCCGCCCTCGTCGACCGGGCGATTGCCGCCGCCAAACGCGCCCAGCCCGCCTGGGCCGCGATGAGCGGGACCGAGCGGGGGCGCATTCTGCGCCGGGCCGCTGACCTGATCCGCGAACGCAACCGCGAGCTGTCGGAGCTTGAAACGCTCGACACCGGCAAGCCGTTGCAGGAAACACTGGTGGCCGACGCGACCTCGGGCGCGGACGCGCTTGAGTATTTCGGCGGGCTGGCCGGGGCGCTGACGGGCGAGCATATCCAGCTTCCGCGCGGCGATTTCGTCTATACCCGGCGCGAGGCGCTTGGGGTCTGCGTCGGCATCGGCGCGTGGAACTATCCCACCCAGATCGCCTGTTGGAAGGCCGCGCCCGCACTCGCCTGCGGCAATACCATGGTGTTCAAGCCGTCCGAGACGACGCCGCTCTGCGCCCTGAAAGTAGCGGAAATTCTGAAAGAAGCCGGCCTGCCCGACGGCGTGTTCAACGTGGTGAACGGCGCGGGCGAGGTCGGGGCGGCGCTGGTGGGCGACGACCGGGTCGCCAAGGTCTCGCTCACCGGATCGGTGCCGACCGGGCGCAAGGTCTATCAAGCGGCGGCGGCGGGCATGAAGCACGTCACGATGGAGCTTGGTGGCAAGTCCCCGATGATCGTGTTCGAGGACGCAGATATCGAGAACGCGATCTCGGGCGCGATCCTCGGCAATTTCTATTCGTCGGGGCAAATCTGCTCCAACGGCACGCGCGTCTTCGTGCATGCCGACATCAAGGAGGCGTTCCTGTCGCGGCTCGCTGAACGGCTGGGCAAAGCCGTCATGGGCGATCCGCTGGATGAGGCGACGAATTTTGGCCCGATGGTCAGCGAAGGCCAAATGAACATCGCCATGAACTACATCGCCAAGGGTGTCGAAGAAGGGGCGCGGCTGGTCGCGGGCGGCACGCGTGCGGATCGGGGCGGCTGGTATCTGGAACCCACCGTGTTCGCCGACGTCACCGACGACATGACCATCGCGCGGGAGGAGATTTTCGGCCCCGTCATGTGCGTCCTCGATTTCACGGACGAGGACGAGGTTATGGCCCGCGCCAACGCCACCGAATACGGGCTGGCGGCAGGCGTGTTCACCCGTGATCTGGCCCGCGCGCACCGCGTGGCCGCCGGGTTCGAGGCGGGCACCTGTTACATCAACACCTACAACGACGCGCCGGTGGAGGCGCCCTTCGGGGGCGTCAAAGCCTCGGGCGTCGGGCGCGAGAACTCCAAGGAAGCCATCAACCACTATTCCGAAGTGAAGTCGGTTTATGTGCGGATGGGCGACGTGGAAGCCCCGTTCTAGGCATCGAAAGGCGGGAATAATGCAAGCGGACTATGTGATCGTCGGTGCCGGATCGGCTGGCTGCGCCATGGCCTACCGGCTGGGTGAGGCCGGGCATTCGGTCATCGTGATCGAGCATGGCGGGACCGACGCGGGGCCGTTCATCCAGATGCCGGGGGCGCTGTCCTACCCGATGAACATGCCGCGCTACGACTGGGGGTTCTCGTCCGAGCCGGAACCGCAGTTGAACAACCGCCGCATGGCGGTGCCGCGCGGCAAGGTGGTCGGCGGGTCGTCGTCCGTGAACGGCATGGTCTATGTGCGCGGGCACGCCAAGGATTACGACCACTGGGCCGAGAGCGGCGCAAGCGGCTGGGGCTATGCCGATGTGCTGCCGTACTTCCAGCGGATGGAGCATTGGCACGGCAAAGGTGACAGCGAATGGCGCGGCACCCAAGGGCCGCTTCACGTCCAGCAGGCGCGGCAGTGGAACCCGCTCTTCCACGCCTTCGTCGCGGCGGGGCGCGAGGCCGGGTATCCGGTGACGGACGATTACAACGGCCACCAGCAGGAGGGATTCGGCGCCTTCGACATGACCGTCTGGCAGGGGCGGCGCTGGTCGGCGGCGAATGCTTACCTCAAGCCCGCGATGGCGAAGTGGGACGTGACGCTGGTCAATGGGCTCGCCAAACGGGTGGTGTTCCAGGGGGGCCGCGCGGTCGGTGTCGAGATCGCGCGCCGCGCGGACGAGACCATTCGCGCCACCCGCGAGGTAATCCTCGCCGCCTCGTCGATCAACACGCCGAAGCTGCTCATGCTGTCGGGGATCGGGCCGGGTGCGCACCTGCGCGATCACGGGATCGATGTGCGGGTTGATCGGCCCGGCGTGGGCCAGAACCTGCAAGACCATCTCGAGGTCTACATGCAGTACGCCTCGAAGAAACCGATCACGCTTTATCGCTACTGGAACCTCTTGGGCAAAGCCTGGGTCGGGGCACAGTGGCTCTTTACCCGGACGGGGCATGGCGCATCGAACCAGTTCGAAAGCTGTGCCTTCATCCGGTCGCAGGCGGGCGTCGAATACCCCGACATCCAGTTCCACTTCCTGCCCATCGCCGTTCGTTACGACGGCAAGGCCGCTGCCGAGGGCCACGGGTTTCAGGCGCATGTGGGACCGATGCGGTCGAAGTCGCGGGGCGCGGTCACGCTGGCCTCGGCCGATCCGGCGGACCCGCCCAGGATCACCTTCAACTACATGAGCCATGACGAGGACTGGCAGGACTGGCGCCGGGCCGTGCGGCTCACGCGCGAGATTTTCCGCCAGCCCGCGATGGAGGAGTTCGTCAAACACGAGATCCAGCCGGGCGGCGGGGACACGGACGGCGAGATCGACGCCTTCGTGCGCGAACATGCCGAAAGCGCCTATCACCCCTGCGGCACCGCGCGGATGGGGGCGACGGACGACCCAAACGCCGTGGTCGATCCGGAGTGCCGGGTGATCGGGGTCGAAGGGCTGCGCGTGGCCGACAGTTCGATCTTTCCGCGTATCACCAACGGCAACACCAACGCGCCCTCGATCCTCGTGGGCGAAAAGGCGGCCGATCATGTGCTCGGGCGCACACCCCTTCCGCGCGACAACCGGGGGCCGTGGATCAATCCGGACTGGCGAACGGCGCAACGCTGACCTAGCTAGGGAACATGACCGACGATCTGTCCCTCGACGCCCGCGATGGGCTGCCGCCCGAGCTCAAGGTGCTGCTTGACGATTACCCCCGCGAGATGTGGCAGGGGCACCCGAATTTCTCGGGCCTCACCGCCTTTTGGCTTCAGATGCACGGCAAGTTCCGCTCGGTCCAGACAGAGCTTCTGGGCCTGACGCAGGCGTATCTGGACGCGAAAGAAGACCCGATGCGGTTCGGCGCGGCGACCTCGCGTTACACCGGCTTTTTCCTCGAAGGTCTGCATGGGCACCATAATATCGAGGATCATCATTATTTCCCCCAAATGGTCGCACTGGACGCCCGCGTGGCCCGCGCCTTCGACGTGCTCGACGCCGATCACCATGCCCTCGCCCATCACATGAACGCGCTGGCGGATGCCACGAACGCGGTGCTGCGCCCGCTTCAGAACGGCGAGGACGCGCGCGATCCGGCGGGCAAGCTTCATGGGGTTCAGAGCGATTTTCAGAGCTTCCTCGACCGGCACCTGACCGATGAAGAGGATGTCGTCGTTCCGCTCATCCTGAACTACGGCGACAATTTTCACTGACTTGATCCGGGTCAAAGTGAGTGACCACATAGCGGCCTAGTCTCGGTCCACACGCTGACAGGAGACAGACATGGCCCATACGCCGCACGAACTTCACGAGGAATTCCCGGAGCACGCCGAAAAGATCACGGCGCTCAAGACCTCGGACCCGCATTTCGCGAAACTTCACGACGCGTATCATGACATCAATCGCGCGATCCATCGCGCCGAGACCAATGTCGAGCCGACCGATCAGTTCGCGGAAGAGGACATGCGCAAGGAACGCTCGCGCCTGAAGGACGAACTTTACCGGATGCTGACCGCGCCCGCCTAATCGGGATCGGTTCAGATGAACGAACGAACCCCGGCCACCGTGCCGGGGTTTTTTATTCGGCTTCGACCTCGTCGGGCGACTTGCCCTCTTCGACGATCTGGCTGAAGCGGTCGAAGAAGCTGTCGACCATCTTCTTCGCGAACCCGTTGACGATGCGGCTGCCAAGCTGGGCCAGCTTGCCGCCGACCTTGGCGTCGACCTCGTAACTCAGCTCCGTGCCGCCTTCGACCTCGGCCAACGTCACGTGCGCGCCGCCCTTGGCAAAGCCTGCGACCCCGCCCTTGCCCTCGCCCACGATCCGGTAGCTTTCGGGCGCGTTCACATCCTCCAGCGTCACCTCGCCCTTGAAGGTAGCCTTCACCGGGCCGACTTTCTGCTTCACCACGGCCTGAAACCCTTCGTCGGGCGTTCCGGTCAGCTCCTCGCATCCCGGAATGCAGGCCTTGAGCGTCTCGGCGGAGTTGAGGTGGGTCCAGACGGTTTCGCGGTCTGCCGCGATCGTGCGGCTTCCAGACATTTCCATGATGTCGCTCCCTGTTCGTTGCCCCGAAACTAGAGGGCGGGCGACGGGGGGTAAAGCCGCCTTACCGCGCGATCTCGTATGGCAGGGTGCCGCGAAGATCTGGGTCGACGCGCAGTTTCCGCTCCAGCGGCGGGACCGAACGTTGGTGGCAGTCGGGCCGTTCGCAGATGCGGCAGGAAATGCCGATCGGTTCGAAGGCGGTGGCGTTGGTCACGTCCAGATCGTCGGCGTAGACGAGCGATCCGGCGTGTTTCACCTCGCACCCGAGGCTGATCGCATAGCGCCGGATCGGGGCCTGAAAACTGCCGCCCGACTTCGACACGTCGCGCGCGAGCGAGATGTAGCGCACGCCATCGGGCGTCTCGGCCAGTTGACGCAGGAACCGCCCCGGCGTCTCGAACGCCCGGTGCACGTTCCACAGCGGGCAGGCCCCGCCGAACCGCGCGAATTGCAGTCGGGTGGCGGAGTGGCGCTTGGTGATCGTCCCGGCCTGATCGACGCGCACAAAGAAGAACGGGATGCCCTTGGCACCGGGCCGTTGCAGCGTGGACAGGCGGTGCGCCACCTGTTCAATGGATGCGCCGAACAGATCGGCGAGCCTTTCGAGGTCATGGCGGGTCGCCTGCGCGGCCTCCAGAAACCGGGCATAGGGCAAGAGCGCGGCCCCAGCGAAATAATTGGCGAGGCCGATCTTGGCGATGGCGCGCGCCTCGTCCGACTGGAACCGGGCGAAATCGAGCGTCGCTTCCAGCAGGTCGTTCTGCGCGATGAGCGCGATCTGGTGCAGGAGTTGAAAGCGGCGTGTCGCGGGCGAGGCGAGCGCCGAGAGCGTCAGGACACCGGCTGCGGCGTCGTAGCCGCGGATTCGGTCGGTGTCCGACAGCACCACCGACACGCCGCGCCGGGCGAGATAGGCCTCGGCCGCCGCTTCGGGTGCGGCGTCGCGGACGAAATGCTCGGCCGCTCGGTCGACCGCGTCGATGTAGTTGTCGCAGTAGTGAAAGAAGTCGCGGACCTCTTCCCACGGGCTCGCCTGCACGGTTCCACCTTCGCGCCCGAGGGCTTCGTCGAGCGAGGCGAGGCGTTCGTGCCCCTGCCGATAAGCACGGTGGATTTCGAGGAACGCGCGGGCCAGCGCGGGGGCGTTCGAGGCCACGAGGCGCAGGTCCGCGATGGGGGGCGCCGCATCGGCGAACACCGGGTCGGCCAGCGCCTCGCGCATGTCGGTGACCAGCCGTTCGGCGTCGCCCGTCGAGAGTTCGGCCACGTCGAAGCCGAATTCCTGCGCGAGCGCCAGCACCACGCCCGTCGACACGGGGCGGTTGTTGTTTTCCATCTGGTTGAGATACGGCAGGCTGACGCCCAGCTTTTCCGCGAACGCCTTTTGAGTCAGGCCCAGCCGCGTGCGCGTCTCACGCAGTTTGACGCCTGCATAGAGCTTTTGTGTCGCCATCTCGCCCTCCCTTTGCAAAGAAAAGCGTTACGCTTTGCAAAAGCGCGCGGCAAGGCTCAGGCGGACAGGGCCAGCTTTTTTTCGCGGCGGATCACCACGACGACCGACAGAACCGCGAAGACCGACGAGGCGAGCATGAGCCACACCAGAGGGTCAGGGCCGCTTTCATGGGTCAGCCGTGTGCCGACGAACGCCGAGATGGCCGCGCCGCCGCCGATCATCATCGCCCCGCCCAATCCCGAGGCGCTGCCGGCCAGTTCCGGGCGGACCGACAGCAGGCCGCTGTTGGCATTGGGCAAGGCCATGCCGTTTCCGAGGCCCACGAAACTCATCATGCCGAAGAAGAACCACGGCGTCGCGAGGTCGAGGAACAGGGCCAAAAGGACGACCGACAGGCCGGCCACCACCGTGATGGCGCCCGCCAGGATCATCGCGTTGATGCCGAATTTGGGTGAATACCGCCCGGCGATGTAATTGCCGAAGAGGTATCCGACCGCGGGCATCCCAAGGAGGAGGCCGAGCATCCCCGCCTCGATCGAGAACAACTCGTTCCCGACGAAGGGCGCACCCCCGAGATAGGCGAAGAAGGCGCCGGAGGAAAACATCGCGGCGGCGCTGTAGCCCCAGAACCGAGGCGAGCGCAGCAGTTCCGGATAGGCGCGCAACTGGTCGCGCAAAGTGCCCTCGCCGCGCGGATGGGTTTCGCCAAGGTCGCGGCTCATCAGCCAGATGATCGCGACACCGAGAACGGCCTGAAGCCAGAACGTCGACTGCCATCCGAAGGCCTGCCCCATGATACCGCCGATGGCGGGCGCGGCCATAGGAACCAGCGACATGCCCATCGTGACATAGGCGATCATCGAGGCCGCCTTGTCGGCCGGCACCATGTCCCGGATCACGGCCCGGCTGAGGACCAGCCCCGTGACCACGAAGGCCTGCATGATCCGAAACGCGAGGAATATGCCGGTGGTGGGCGCGAAGATGCACCCGACGGTGGCGACGACATAGACGGTGAAGCTGGCCATCAGAACCGGGCGACGGCCGAGCCTGTCGGACACCGGGCCGAGGATGATCTGAAGCACCGCGTTCATCGCAAGGTAGACGGCGACCGAAAGCTGCATGACGCGGTAGTCGGTCTCGAAATACTCCGCCATGTCGGGGAGCGACGGCAGGAACACGTTCATCGACAACGCGGCCAGCCCCGTCATCAGCGTCAGCGTCAGAATGTGGGGGGGCGTCGAAGGGTCGAGAAATCTGACTTCGGGCGCACTGCTCATGCGAGAGGGTTACGGTGGCGTTTCACCCCTGTCGAGGTGAAACGGTGCGTCAGAACGCGGAAAGACGCGCCCCGGCTCTGCATTCCTGCACAATGGACTAGACGAAAAGATCACCGTCCATCAGGTCCGCGCGCGTGGCGTCATGCACAAGCAGACTATGGCCGCCGCCCAGATCGATCCAGATGTCCGCGCCGCGCTGATCCGTGTCGGACAGAATATCCGCGACCGATCCGAAACCCTGCACCTTGATGCGGTCGAAATCGTCCTGAAAATCCCGGATCTCGTCACGGCCACCGTTGAACACGAAGGTATCGGCACCGGGGCCGCCGCGCAGGATGTCGTCGCTCGGCCCCCCGTTGATCCAGTCGGCGCCCTTGCCACCACGTAGACGGTCGTCCCCGTCCCCGGCGAGCAGAATGTCGTCGCCCTGCTTGCCGTTCAGCATGTCGTCGCCCTGATTGCCCTCGATCCGGTTGGAGGCCGGATTGCCCGCAAGCCGGTCGTTGCCCGCCCCGCCGCGCGAGTTTTCGATCACTGTGCCGAAGGCGACGACGACATCCTCATAGGCCGGGCCGAACCGCGAATACGCGCCTTCGCGCAGGTCGAGCTTCACCCGGTGGGGTGTGCCGGTCGCGTCGAACGTGTCGGTGCCGCCCGTGTCCCAGATCGTGTCGGTCGTGGCGGTGCGCGAGCCGACATATGTGGTGTCGTCATCGGCATAGCGCGCCGCACCCCAGATGTCCTGCAAGGCCAGCATGTCGAAGACGCCCATCGCATCGGAGGCGACGCCCGACCCCGGATGGCGGTCATAGGCCATGAGCGACCATTTGTTCGTGTCGAACCGATCCGGCAACAGGTCGGAATCGAACGTGTGGCGCAGGCCCAGCGCATGACCGATCTCGTGCAGGACGACGCCGTAGCGGTCGGTGACGATATCGAAATCCCTGTCGAAAACGGCGAAGCTGTCGACGGCGGTGATCTGGCTGCCCGAAGTGTCCGCCTTCCACCCGCCATACCCGGCCGTGCCGTCATCCAATTCGGCGAAGGCGAGGTCCATGTCCGGGTTCGTCGTCGCCGATACTTCGACGAAGTCGACGTTCAGGAAGGTTTCGATATGGGCAAGCGCCCGGCGGACCGCCAGTATTTCGGACAGTTGCCACGCCTCGAAACCGGAAAAGGCGACAGCACCGCTCGCGTTCAGGAAACTGAAGGTCGAGGCGGCGTCGTTGAAGGCGAAGGTGATCTGTTGTCGGCTGCCCGGCGCGTTGCCGTTGATGGCGTTTGCGTTCTGAAAGATCGGGTATTGCAGCGCCTGAAGGATCGTCGATTTCGCCGGTGTCGCCATGGAATTCTTCCTCTGGTTCGACGCGGACGAACCGGGGGAAGCCGCCCGCCGCGTGGCGACGGGGTAAGGCGAAAGGGGTTAAGCGGGCCTCAAACCGGGCCCGGCAATGTCATTCAAATTTGAAAGGTTCCGCGCCTCAGGTGTCGAGCGCAGTCTCGACCGTCGCCAGGGTCACGCCCTCGATGGTCAGCACGTCGCCGCCGCCGAAGTCGATCACCACGGCCGAGCCGGATTTCACCGCAAGGGCCATGACGGCGGCCTCGTTTCCGAAGCCGGAGACGATCAGGCGGTCGTTGCCTTTGCCCAGATCGGTGATGGTGTCGGCATCGTATCCGGGCTTGAACACGAAGGTGTCGTCGCCCACGCCGCCGCGCAACCTGTCGTTCCCCGGCCCGCCGTCGAGCCGGTCGTTGCCGCGCCACCCCCTGAGGTCGTCGGACCCGGCGCCGCCGAACAGGCTGTCGTTGCCCGGCCCGCCACGCACGAGGTCGTCGCCCGCCTCGCCATAGACCCGGTCATCGCCGGGCGTTCCCTTGACCGTATCGTTCCCGTCGCCGCCATAGACGATGTCGTCGCCCGCGCCGCCGCGCACCTCGTCGTTCTGGGCATCGCCATAGACGGTGTCGGCCCCTTTTCGCCCGCGCACGAGGTCGCCGCCACCGCCGCCGCAAAGCCGGTTGGCGTAATCGTTCCCGATGACGGTATCGGCAAAGGCGCTGCCGCGCGCGTTCTCGATCACCGTGTTGAAGGCCACGACCATATCCTCGGTGCCGAACCAGCGCGAGAACATGCCTTCGCCGAGATCCAGAAGGACCGGGCGGCCCCATGCTGACGCATCCATCCAGTCGGTTCCGCCGCTGTCCCAGACCACGTCCACCGTGCCCGCCCCGAGACGCGGTCCGGTATAGCTCGTGGCCCCGTCGTTGTAGGTTGCCGCGCCCCAGATGTCCTGAAGCGCCAGCATGTCATAGGCCATCATGCGGATCGTGGCGTCGATGCCGGGGGTCGGATCGGCGTCATAGGACATCAGGCTGTAGTGCAGGTTGTCGTATGCCGGATCGAGCCGCGCCCCTTCGAACGTATGGTCGAGGCCCATCGCATGACCGATTTCGTGCAGGATCAGGTTCTGTCGGCCCGACGACAGGTCGATGGTGTTGTTGAAGACCGCGAAGCCGTCGAAGGCCGTGATCCGGGTGCCGGAACTGGAATACTGCGGGCCACCCAATCCGGCGGTGCCGGGAAACATCGTCACCTTGCCGAGATTGAGGTCGGGATCGCGATTCCCCGACACCTCCACGAAATCCACGTTGAGGAAGGTCTCGACCGTTTCCAGAAGAAAGCGAACCACCGACTTTTCGTCCTGCGAAAAGGCCGTCCACCCGGAATACGGATACCAGAGGTCGCCCGGCTGGCTCACCTCGAACTGGTAGGTCACGGTGCGGCGCGGGCTTGACGTCGTGTTCACCGGACCCAAGGCATAGAGACCGGGGAATTGGAGCGCCTGAATGATGTCGGCTTGTGTGGGCATGCGGTCCTGTGGTTGATCGAACGTCGGGGGTTTATCGCACAAAGCCTTTGGGCCACAGTCCCCAACGGATCGCAAAGGCGTGTTCACGCCATCCCGGCGGGAAGTTGCCGAAGATCGACGCAGGCCCGCCACGGGCCAAGATATTTGCAATTATTCAATTCGCAAAACGACGGTCACAATAGCTTTGCAAATACGCCGGATTCCGTTTGGGAAAGCGAAGGCATAAGGATAGGTTGCGCGAAAATCTAGGAGGGCCGCCCCATGAAAGACATCCTGCAACAACTCGAGGATCGCCGCGACGTCGCGCGCATGGGCGGTGGTCAGAAGCGGATCGACAGCCAGCACGCCAAGGGCAAGCTGACCGCGCGCGAGCGGGTCGAGCTTTTGCTGGACGAGGGCAGCTTTGAGGAATTCGACACCTTCAAGGCGCACCGCTGCACCGACTTCGGCATGGAAGAACAGCAGTATCCGGGCGACGGGGTCGTGACCGGCTGGGGCACCATCAACGGCCGCCTCGTCTATGTCTTTTCGCAAGATTTCACCGTGTTCGGCGGCTCGCTGTCGGAAACCCACGCCGAAAAGATCTGCAAGATCATGGACATGGCCGTTCAGAACGGCGCGCCCGTCATCGGTCTGAACGATTCCGGCGGTGCGCGCATTCAGGAAGGCGTCGCCTCGCTCGCCGGGTATGCGGACGTGTTCCAGCGCAACATCATGGCCTCCGGCGTGGTGCCGCAGATTTCCGTCATCATGGGGCCCTGCGCGGGCGGCGCGGTCTATTCGCCCGCGATGACCGACTTCATCTTCATGGTGAAAGACACCTCTTACATGTTCGTCACCGGCCCCGACGTGGTGAAGACCGTGACGAACGAGGTCGTGACGGCGGAGGAACTGGGCGGCGCGTCGACTCACACCCGCAAATCCTCGGTCGCGGACGGCGCGTTCGAAAACGACGTCGAGGCGCTGTTCGAAGTGCGCCGCCTTGTCGACTTCCTGCCGCTCAACAACCGCGAAAAAGCGCCGGTGCGCCCGTTCTTCGACGAACCGGGGCGGCTGGACCAGTCGCTCGACACACTGGTGCCGGACAACGCGAACTCGCCCTACGACATGAAGGAACTGATCCTGAAGGTCGCGGACGAAGGCGATTTCTACGAGATTCAGGAAGATTTCGCGAAGAACATCATCACCGGCTTCATCCGGCTCGAGGGTCAGACCGTCGGCGTGGTGGCGAACCAACCGATGGTGCTGGCGGGCTGCCTCGACATCGACTCCAGCCGCAAGGCCGCGCGGTTTGTCCGTTTCTGTGACGCGTTCGAAATTCCGATCCTGACCTTCGTGGATGTTCCCGGCTTCCTCCCCGGCACCGGGCAGGAATACGGCGGCGTCATCAAACACGGCGCGAAGCTGCTGTTTGCTTACGGCGAGGCGACGGTGCCGAAGGTCACGGTCATCACCCGCAAAGCCTATGGCGGGGCCTATGACGTGATGGCGTCCAAGCATCTGCGCGGCGATTTCAACTACGCCTGGCCCACCGCCGAAATCGCGGTGATGGGGGCCAAGGGCGCGGTCGAGATCCTGTATCGCTCGGAACTGGGCGACAAGGACAAGATCGCGCACCGCACGAAGGATTACGAAGACCGCTTCGCCAACCCCTTCGTCGCCGCCGAGAAGGGCTTCATCGACGAGGTCATCATGCCGCACTCGACCCGCAAACGGGTGAGCCGCGCTTTCGCGTCGTTGCGCAACAAAAAGCTCCAGAACCCCTGGAAGAAACACGACAACATCCCGCTGTAACTCGATATGGCCCGCCCGTCAGTGCCAATTAACATCAAGCGAAGGCTCTATGAGGAGTCTGGATACAGGTGTGCCATACCAACATGCAGAGCGACCTCGGCGTTGGAGATGGAGCATATTGAACCATGGGCAGAGGCACCAAAGCATGAGTTCGAGAACATGATCGTGCTGTGCGCAACCTGCCATGCTCGCGTTACCAAGGGCGAAATTTCGAAATCGGCAGTCCGAAACTACAAGCGGAACCTTGCGATCACGAATGGAAGGTATTCGGTTTTTGAGATGCGATTTGTTCAGATGTTTATGGACGCGGGCTTTGCCGATGAACCGAACGCAAACGTAACAATACCCCAAAGCGATTTCCTCCACATAAAGGGATTGGCGGACGACGGGCTAGTACGGACGGAGCCACTTCGTGAATTTGCTAGGAACACCGATCTGGATTCATCGCTTATGGTGGTCTGGCTAACTGAGGCAGGTCGCACATTCGTCAAGAATTATTCAATCGGCAAGGAGATCACGTCTTGATCGGACAGGTTGCGCCACTTGCCGCGTTCGCGGCCTCGCTCGCGCTGCCCGCCGTGGCGCAGGAGGAGATCGCGCTTCCCTCCGGCTCTACCGTGACCTACCACGACTTCATCTGGGGCGAACCGGGGCCTGCGGGGCTGACCATCCGGTTCCGGTTCCTCGACCCGGAGCTTCACGGCAGAAAGGACGCCGAAGGGGTGATCGACGCGACCGAGGACACGCAGTATCTGTGCGAGTTCTTCGCGTTGGAGCGGATCGCGAGCACCGGGCCGCAACCGAAGCAGATCGTCATTTCCATCTCGGACCGGCCCGTGGAATTCGGCGAGCCTGACCCTGACGTGACACAGATTTTCGAAGCTTATTCCTACCGCGACGGCACCTGCATCTGGGAGATGTTCTGATGGCCCTGCCCTACATGACCAAGCATCGCGGCTTTCCGGGCCGTCTGCCGGGCACGGATTTCCAGTTCACCGTGCGCCGCGCGAACAAGAAGGGCGCGACCCCGCTTATCAAGCGCGAACGGTTCGCGGACCGCAAACATGCCGACAAACGCGCCGACATGGGGTTCATGGCCGCGCTGTGGGATTACTTCGGCGAAGAGCCGTTCGAGCGCGGAAATCTGGATGCGGGCCGCCTGTCGTGGCTCTTTGGCCGCGAAGTGGTGGCCGCCGAAGACCCGTTCGACCCGAAAAGCTACGAGGCGATGCTCAGGATCGACCGGCGCGTGGCCGAAGCGAGTTTCCCCGAAATCTTCAGCGACGATGCGGACTTCGGGTTCGAGGACGACGCGTTCGATGATGAGGGCTGGGACGACGAATGAGCAACTTTTCGCTTCCCCTCCAAGGATTTGCGCAAGGTTTGGCGCATCGGGCCGCGGCGCGCGTTTCGCGCTGTTCGGCCCCGAGAACCTCTGGCACCGTCACACACATGGCAGACGCTCTATCCCGGTGTTCTGCCTGGTTTAGTCAAACCGTTACCCTTCCCCTTCTGCCCGGGTTGGCCTCCCCTGGCCAACCCGGGATTTTCTTTGCCGCTCCGCCCTCTGGCGTCGAGCGACCGCTTCCCCATACCCGCGGCAGCGCCGCCAACGAGACGTAAGAGAGAGGGACAGGAGATGTTCAAGAAGATCCTGATTGCGAACCGGGGCGAGATTGCCTGCCGCGTGATGAAAACCGCGAAGAAAATGGGCATCCAGACGGTCGCGATCTATTCGGATGCGGACCGCCACGCGCTGCATGTGCAGATGGCGGATGAGGCGATCCACATCGGCCCGCCGCCCGCCAACCAGTCCTATATCGTCATCGACAAGGTGATGGACGCGATCAAGCAGTCGGGAGCCGAAGCCGTGCACCCCGGTTATGGCTTCCTGTCCGAAAACGCCAAGTTCGCCGAGGCGCTCGAAGCCGCCGGCGTCGCCTTCATCGGCCCGCCGAAAGGCGCGATCGAGGCGATGGGCGACAAGATCACGTCGAAAAAGATTGCGCAGGACGCGAACGTGTCGACCGTGCCCGGTTACATGGGTCTGATCGAGGACGCCGAAGAGGCCGTGAAAATCTCGAACGAGATCGGCTATCCGGTGATGATCAAGGCCTCCGCCGGGGGCGGCGGTAAGGGGATGCGGATCGCGTGGAACGACACCGAGGCGCGCGAAGGCTTTCAGTCGTCCAAGAACGAGGCCGCGAACAGCTTTGGCGATGATCGGATTTTCATCGAGAAGTTCGTCACGCAGCCGCGCCACATCGAAATTCAGGTGCTCTGCGACGCGCATGGCAACGGCATTTACCTGAACGAACGCGAGTGCTCGATCCAGCGCCGCAACCAGAAGGTCGTGGAAGAGGCCCCCTCGCCCTTCCTTGACGAAGCCACCCGCAAGGCGATGGGCGAGCAGTCCGTCGCGCTGGCCAAGGCCGTTGGGTATGCGAGCGCCGGCACCGTGGAATTCATCGTCGATGGCGACAAGAATTTCTACTTCCTCGAAATGAACACGCGCCTTCAGGTGGAGCACCCGGTGACGGAGCTCATCACGGGCGTCGATCTGGTCGAACAGATGATCCGGGTCGCGAACGGCGAGAAGCTGACGATCACGCAGGACGACGTGACCATCGACGGCTGGGCCATTGAGAACCGGCTTTACGCCGAAGACCCGTATCGCGGCTTCCTGCCCTCGATCGGGCGTCTCACCCGCTACCGCCCGCCCGCGGAAATCGCCGCCGGGCCGCTTGTCACCAACGGCAAATGGCAGGGCGACGCGCCGACCGGCGAGACCGCCGTGCGCAACGATACCGGCGTCTATGAGGGCGGCGAGATCAGCATGTATTACGATCCGATGATCGCCAAGCTCTGCACTTGGGCGCCGACGCGGGCCGAGGCGATCGAAGCGATGCGCGTTGCGCTGGACAGCTTCGAGGTCGAGGGGATCGGGCACAACCTGCCGTTCCTGTCTGCCGTGATGGATCACCCGAAATTCGTATCGGGCGACATGACCACCGCCTTCATCGCGGAAGAATACCCCGAAGGCTTCGAAGGCGTGACGCTGGACGAGGCGCACCTCAAGCGCATCGCCGCCGCCTGCGCCGCGATGTTCCGCGTGACCGAGATCCGGCGCACGCGCATTTCCGGCACGATGGACAACCACGAACGCACCGTGGGCCGCGATTGGGTCGTGTCGCTTCAGGATGCCGTCTATCCCGTGACCATCGACGCGGACCGCGAGGGGTCGACCGTGAACTTCGACGATGGCAGCGCGATGCGTGTCGCGTCGGACTGGACGCCGGGCGATCAACTGGCCCATGTCGATGTGGACGGCGAGCCGGTCGTGCTGAAGGTCGGCAAGATCACCAACGGCTTCAAGATCCGCACGCGCGGGGCCGAATTGGCCGTGCATGTGCGCACCCCGCGCACCCACGAGCTTGCGCTTCTGATGCCCGAAAAGGTGGCACCCGACACGTCGAAGATGCTGCTCTGCCCGATGCCCGGCCTCGTCGTGAAGATCGACGTGGAAGAGGGTCAGGAGGTGCAGGAAGGTCAGGCGCTGTGCACCATCGAAGCGATGAAGATGGAGAACATCCTGCGCGCCGAGAAAAAGGCCGTCGTGACCAAGATCAACGCAGGCCCCGGCGACAGTCTGGCGGTCGACGAAGTGATCATGGAATTCGAATGATCCTATGGATGGGCGCGGTGACATATCCGTGAACCTGTGCGGCCATTTGGCCGCGCCTCACGGTTTTCGCCGCGCCCGTCACTGGCCGCGTCCCGGCACCGTGCTAGCTTGCGCCAAAAACGAATGGCACGAGGCATGAGCATGACCCTGACCGATGACGGGCAGACCTTTTCCGCAGGCCGCTGGCCGCTTTCGGCCCTGTCGGTGGCGAGCGCGGTTCTGATCTTCGCCGTGATGCAGGGGATCGTTCTGTCCCTGACCGGCGGCGTTTTCGATTATCCGCTCGACGACCCCTATATCCACCTCGCGCTGGCCGAGGTGATCGCGCAGGGCGAATACGGCGTGAACCTTGGCGAAGCCGCCTCCCCCGGCTCGTCCGCGCTGTTTCCCTTTCTGCTGGTCCCCTTCGCCGGGACCGAGTTTCACCGCTACCTGCCCCTGATCTGGAGCGGCGTCGGCCTGATCCTTGCCGCATGGCTCTGGGGTCGCCTGCTGGTCGAGGCGGGCTATGGGCGCGCCGAATGGCGCTGGCTCGGGCTGGCCGCCGCCGTGCTTGGCCCCATCGCCGTGATGATGCCGATGGTCGCCTTCGTCGGAATGGAACATTCCCTACATGCGGCGGCGACCTTGGCGCTGCTGCTGGGCCTCTACCGTCACTTTTCCGACAATGGCGGGCTTGGGCTGATCCTTGTCGGCGCCTTTTTCGGGGCCGCGTTCCGCATCGAAGGGCTGGCGCCGGGGCTGATCGCCGCCTGTGCGCTGTTCCTGACGGGCAGCCGCCGGAACGGGCTGGCGACCGCCGCCGCGACGCTGCTGCCGATCCTGATGTTCATGGGCTTCCTCGTCTCGCAAGGCCTCGACCCCCTGCCCTCGTCGGTGCAGACGAAACTCAGCATGACCGATCCGGGGGACGAGCCGGGGTTCATCCAGTTGCGTCTCGCGATCCTCCTTGTGAACCTGCGCGAACCGGGCGGGATGTTCGTCGCCGTCCTCGCGCTCGCCTCGTTCCTGATGTGGCGGGCGACACCGCTCAAGGGCACGCGCTGGGGGGCGCTGGTGCTGGTCATCGGGGCCGCCGCCGCCGCGCATCTGCTGGCCGGTCAGATCGGCTGGCTCAACCGCTATGAGCATTACATTCTCGTCTTGACCGCCGCCGGGTTCCTCGTGCTCCTGCCAAGAGCCACCCAAGGCGCGGTGACACCGCTGGCCGTCGGCGGGGTTGCGGCGCTGATCCTTGGCGGCGCGCTGGCCTATCGCCTGCCGATGCATTTCTTCGAACTGCCGCCCTCGGCCCGCGCGATCCATACGCAGCAGGGGCAGATGGCGCGTTTCGTGAAGGACTACCTGCAAACCGACGTGGCCGTGAACGATCTGGGCTATGTCGCATGGCAGAACGACAACTACGTGCTGGACCTTTGGGGTCTGGCCTCAGCCGAAGCGCGCGAAATTCGAACCACCGCCCCGGTGCCGGGCTGGACGGGCGATCTGACCGCGAAATACGACGTGCCCGTCGCGCTGGTCTACGACCACTGGTTCGAAGACGGGATCGGCGCGGATTGGGTCAAGGTGGGCGAGTTCCAGCTGACAGTGCCGGGTGGGTTCCTCGGCGGCTATGTCGTGTCGTTCTACGCCACGTCGCCGGATACCGTGGCGATGCTGACGGGTGCGCTTGAGGCGTGGATTCCCACGCTTTTGCCCCACAGCCGGTTCGTCTGGGCCGAGGGGATGGAGCCATGATGCGCCGTTACCGCACCAGCCGCTGGTCCTGCACTTCCTGCAACCGCACCGGCATCTTGTCGATGGAGCGGGTCAGTTCGCGCACCTCCCACGGGAAGGGTTTGCGCAGGTATTTCTGCCCGTCCTTGCCGATGAGCACGATCATGAAATCGCGCGGGCGAAGCTCCTTGCGGATCGGCGACAGGTTATCGGGGTCCGTATCGGTGATGACGACCACGTCCCGCTCGATCAGCGGCTCGGGCCGGTCGGCAATGAAAGCAAGCTGTTCCAGATACCGGGGGTCGTTTGGACTGTCGGCGAAGATCACCAAAGGGCGCGCTTCCCACTTGAATTCGGACAGCGTGTGCTCGCCCGCCTCGATGATCGGCAGTTCCGGTGCCTCTTCGGCAGCATGGGCGACAGGTGCGGCGAGCATCACGAGCCCGGCCAAGGCAGCGGTTCTGAACATCTCTTCTCCTTCTGCCCTCAATATAGGGGCGGGAGACACGCGAACAAAGAGCCGGATTTCCGGCGCAATGCAAGGAGTTAGCCAATGAGCGACCAGAACGACTGGAAAGCGCTGGCCGAAAAGGAATTGCGGGGCCGCGCCGTAGACGATCTGAACTGGGAAACCCTCGAGGGGATCACGGTCAAACCGGTCTATACCCACGACGATGTGAAGGATCTGCCGCATATGGGCAGCCTCCCCGGTTTCGGCCCGTTCACCCGTGGCGTGAAGGCGACGATGTACGCCGGACGGCCCTGGACCATTCGCCAATACGCCGGTTTCTCGACCGCGGAAGAGAGCAACGCCTTTTATCGCAAGGCGCTGGCCGCCGGGCAGCAGGGCGTCTCGGTCGCCTTCGATCTGGCCACTCACCGGGGCTACGACTCGGATCATGAACGCGTCGTGGGCGACGTCGGCAAGGCGGGCGTGGCTATCGACAGTGTCGAGGACATGAAAATCCTGTTCGACGGTATCCCGCTCGATCAAGTCTCCGTGTCCATGACGATGAACGGCGCTGTGATTCCGATCCTCGCCAACTTCATCGTGACCGGCGAAGAGCAGGGGCATGACCGGGCGGTGCTGTCGGGGACCATTCAGAACGACATTCTGAAGGAATTCATGGTCCGCAACACCTATATCTATCCGCCGGAACCTTCGATGCGGATCATCTCGGACATCATCGAATACACGTCGAACGAGATGCCCAAGTTCAACTCGATCTCGATCTCCGGCTACCACATGCAGGAGGCGGGGGCGAACCTTGTGCAGGAGCTGGCGTTCACGCTGGCCGACGGCAGGGAATACGTGAAAGCGGCGATGGACGCCGGGATGGACGTGGACAAGTTCGCGGGCCGTCTGTCGTTCTTCTTCGCCATCGGCATGAACTTCTTCATGGAGGCCGCCAAGCTTCGCGCCGCGCGGCTCTTGTGGCACCGGATCATGACCGAAGTGGGCGCCAAGAACGATCGCTCCAAGATGCTGCGCACCCACTGCCAGACTTCGGGCGTCAGCTTGCAGGAGCAGGACCCCTATAACAACGTGGTGCGCACGGCCTATGAGGCGATGTCGGCCGCGCTTGGCGGCACGCAGTCGCTCCACACCAATGCGCTGGACGAAGCCATCGCGCTCCCGACCGAATTCTCGGCCCGGATCGCGCGCAACACGCAGCTTATCCTTCAGGAAGAGACCGGGATCACCAACGTGGTCGATCCTCTCGCCGGCTCTTACTATGTCGAGGCGCTGACGGCGGAACTGGCCGACAAGGCGTGGGAATTGATCGAAGAGATCGAAGAGATGGGCGGCATGACCAAGGCCGTCGCCTCCGGTATGCCCAAGCTCAGGATCGAGGAGACCGCGGCGCGGCGTCAGGCCGACATCGACCGGGGGACCGAAGTCATCGTGGGCGTGAACAAGTATCGCAAGGACCACGAGGACCCGATCGACATTCTGGACGTCGACAACGTGCGCGTGCGCGAGGGTCAGGTGAAGGCGCTGGAACGTATCCGCGCCGAACGCGATCAGGCCGCCTGCGACGCGGCTTTGGATGAACTCACCCGCCGCGCCAAGGAAGGCGGCAACCTGCTCGAAGCCGCGGTGGAAGCCGCGCGCGCCCGGGCCACAGTGGGAGAAATCTCGATGGCGATGGAAAAGGAATTCGGCCGTCACCGCGCGGAAGTCAAAACACTGGCCGGTGTCTACGGCGCGGCCTACGAGGGTGACGAGGGCTTCGCCGCGATCCAGAAGGACGTCGAGGCCTTTGCCGAAGAAGAAGGGCGCCGCCCGCGTATGCTCGTCGTCAAGATGGGTCAGGACGGGCACGACCGGGGCGCGAAGGTCATCGCGACCGCGTTCGCCGACATCGGCTTTGACGTGGACGTGGGCCCCCTGTTCCAGACGCCGGAAGAGGCGGCGCAAGACGCGGTGGACAACGACGTGCACGTGGTCGGCATCTCGTCACAGGCGGCGGGTCACAAGACGCTCGCCCCCAAGCTGATCGAGGCGCTGAAGGCGCAGGACGCGGGCGACATCATCGTGATCTGCGGCGGGGTCATTCCGCAGCAGGACTATGACTTCCTGAAGAAAGCAGGGGTGAAGGCGATCTTCGGGCCGGGCACGAACATTCCCGAAGCGGCCAAGGATATCCTGAAGCTCGTCCGCGCCGCTCGCGCCTAGGATTTATCAGACACGTCAGAACAAGGGGCCGGGCCAACGCCCGGCCCTTTTCGTTCAGGGCATGTTCCAATCCTGTGACCGCTGCGCCCACATCTTTTCCCCGATCAGGCAATCATAGCTTTCGCCTTCGTTGTATTGCACGGGGATGATCTGTTCCGTGGGCGGGATCGACCCGATGAACACCTCCATCACCAGTTTTTGCAGCACGGCGTCCGCGAAATCCTCCCACCCGAGCACGGGAACCACGAAGGCCCCCGGCCCGCCGATCACGCAATCGCGGTAATAGACGTCGAGGTCGTCGATGCTCCACAGGCTCCACAACCCGTCCTGCGTGAGAAGCGGCAGGCCGTTGATGACGATGCCCTGCGAAATCGCGGCGTCGCGCATCTCTTCCACATGGCGTCCCTGATTGTTCGGCCCGTCGCCGGAGACGTCGATGACACGCCTGATCCCGTCGTAGTCGTTCGAATTGATCGCGGCGGTCGCGTAGGCCAAAGCCTCGGAAATCGAGGTCCGGCGCATGGTCGGGTTGAAGGTGACGGTGAGCGCATCGGCGAAGGCGTGCAGGTCTTCGCGGGATTCGATGAGCGTCCAGGGCACGATCTCGCGCTGACTGCCCGCCCATTCGACATAGGTGATCGCGATCCGCCCCATCGCGCCCGACCCCACCGCATCCGCCAGCGCATCCGACCGGAGGGCTGCGGCATAGCCGCGCCGCTGGATTTCCAGCTCGTGATAGCTGACCGACCGCGACACGTCGACCATGAGCGCCAGTTCCAGATCAACGAGGATCGGCTGCGCACGAAGCGGCGAGGCGGACAGGATCAGGGCGACGAGCAGGGCGAGCGTTTTCATTCCCGCAGCATGGCGGGGGCCGGCCCGCGCTGTCTATTCACAAGGTGGTGGCCCGACCTTCAGCCGTCCGCGTCTTTGCGCCTGACCCTGTAGCCCGCCGCCTTCGCGGCACGAAGCTGTGCCTGGGCTTCGCGGTGGGCATAATCGTCCTGGCCCACGTGCATCCGCCCCTGCAGCGGGTAATCCGGGCTGAACGGCGCGCTTTCGCCGTAGCCGAAGGCGCTGTCCTGCACGAAGACCCGGTCGCGCATCCACGGCCAGACCTCGCGCCGGAGGAACAACTGGTCGTCCACGCGGGAGTTCAGCACCTTTTCACGCGACTTGGCGAAGGCGAGGATGCGTTTGCCCATGCCGGGAATATTGCCGCGATGCGCCCCCCAGAGGCCCGCGAGGACCAATTCGGAATGGGTCAGGAAATCGCGCATGACGTGGAACGGCTGACCGGAGTTCAGCCAGTCCTGCACCGCCACGCGTTCGCGGATCGTGGGCACGCTGTCGGCATCGCGGCAGACGTAGATATCCACGTCCCGGTCGTCCTCGACCAGAAAGCGCCAGAACAGACCATAGCGGTTCGCGGGCAGCGAGGGCACCATGCGAAGCTGGGCACCGTTCGCGCGAAGCTCCTTGCGTGCCGCTTCCGGCACGCTCTCGTCGATATAGAAGCGGGGCGTCCAGCCCGGATAGACATAGCGCGCGACGATGGCATTGCGCACCGCGCCCTCCAGATACCGCGCGCCATTGCCCCACAGCGAATAGGCGATGATGTTGCGCTCGGGTCGTTCGGGGTCGAAGCGATGCGTGACCGGCGCGGGGCGGTCGCCAAGGACCGGCGCTTCGGTCTCTTTCAATTCGAGCGCCCGGATCGACCAACGCCTGTTCTCTTCCAGATTGCCCTTTCGCCCGTTCAACTCGGACATATAGCTCGCCCGAAGCACATCGGGGATCGGCGTCCTGTCGTCACTCGCGACCGCAAGCGCCTCGTCCACGAGGTTGGCGCGGGTGAGCGCCGAAATCAGGTTCGACGCGTTTTCGCGATTGGGCTCAAGCTCATAGACCGCCCGCGTGATCTCGACCGCCTTGGCGGTGTCGCCGGTGTTGAAGGCGTGCGCGCCGAGGATGCGGCGGGCGGGCAGGTAATCGTCAGGCGCGGTTTCCAGAACGGCGGCCTCGTCGGGCGTCAGGGTCAGGTTGCCGCGTTTCAGGATGGTTTCGACGAGATCGGCGTATTCCATTGGGTGTCACATCGGCCAGAAGATCAGGATGAGCGGAATCGAGGTCGCCACGACGATACCCTCAAGCGGCAGGCCCATCCGCCAGTAATCGCCGAAGCGATATCCGCCGGGGCCAAGGATCAGCGTGTTGTTCTTGTGCCCGATGGGCGTGAGGAAGGCGCAGGACGCCGCCACCGCCACGGCCATCAGGAACGGGTCGGGGTTCTTGTCGAGCGCCGCCGCCATCTGGATGCCCACAGGGGCCGCGACGATGGCCGTCGCGGTGTTGTTCAGCACATCCGACAACGACATGGTGACGACCATCAAAAGCGTGAGCACGGCCCAGGGCGGCAAGCCATTCGTGATCGAGACGAGGCCGTTGGCGATGAGTTGCGTGCCCCCGGAGGCTTCCAGCGCCGCGCCCAGCGGGATCATCGAGCCGAGCAGGACAACGACGGGCCATTCGACGTGATCGTAGACCTCGGTCAACGGCACGATGCCGGTCAGAACGAACCCGATCACGACCGCGCCCAGCGCGACGGGCAGATAGACGAGGCCGAAACTGGCCAGCGCGACCGCGACGGCGAACATGCCGATGGCGAGCCAGACCTTGCGCTCCTGCGTGACGGCGAGGCCACGTTCGGCCAGTGGGAGCGCGCCCAGCCACTCGGTCACGGCAGCCTCCTGCCCCGAGGGGACGAGGAGGAGCAGGATGTCGCCGGCTTTCACCGGGGTCTTGGCGATCTTGGAGCGGAATTTCTTTTCCGAGCGGCGGATGCCAAGCAGGACCGCATGACGCCGCCAGTTCAGACCGATGGCCTGCGCGGTCTTGCCGTTGATGCGACTGTCGTCGGTCACGACCACTTCGATCTTGGACAGCCCGGCCCCGTCCGCGCGCAACCGTTCCTCTCGCTTGGTGTCGGCGAAGCCGAGGGACAGGGAGGCGCGGAATTCGTCCAGCGCCTCAGGCGTCGCCTCGAGCACCAGAATGTCGCCTGCCGCGATCTTGGTCGTGCGCTGGGTGCCGTATTTGCGTTTGCCGTCCCGGATCAGGCCGAGGATCACGACGTCGTTGCTTTCCGCGTCCTCGTAGATCTCTTCGACCCGCTTGCCGACGATCTTGGCCTCGTCGGGAACCACCAGTTCGGCGGTGTAGTCGGAATAATCCTGCATCGGGTCGATGGCCGCCCCGCCCTGCTCGGCCTTGGGGATCAGCCGCCAGCCGATGAAGGCGACGAAGACGAGGCCGACCAGCGCGGTCAGGGCGCCGACAGGGGCGAAGTCGAACATCCGAAACGGCTCGCCCAGGCTTTCATCACGGATCGAAGCGATGATGATGTTGGGCGGGGTGCCGATGAGCGTGGCCATGCCGCCGAGGATCGTCGCAAAGCTGAGCGGCATGAGGCTGAGGCCCGGCGCGCGGCCCGCCTTGCGCGCGGTCTGGATGTCGACGGGCATCAGAAGTGCGAGCGCGGCGACGTTGTTCATGAAAGCCGACAACACGCCGCCGATCGCGCCCATCACGGCGATATGCGCGCCGAGCTTGCGCGACGAGTCCACCAGCGTGCGGGTGATGAGGAACACCGCGCCGGAACGCACGAGGCCCGCCGACACGATCAGGACCAGCGCGACGATGAGCGTGGCGGGGTGGCCGAAGCCGGAAAAAACCTCGTCCTTCGGCACGACGCCGATGATCGCGCCGAGGATCAGGGCCCCGAAGGCGACCATATCGTAGCGGAATTTTCCCCAGAGCAGGAGTGCGAAGACGCCGACGAACAGCCCGAAGAGAATGATCTGATCCAAAGTCATGCCAAAGGCTTAGCGCCTCGGGCGGCGCGGGTCACGCCATAACCACCGGGATGAGCGAGACGAGGAGCAGCGTGGCCATGGTCCAGTTGAAGACCGTCAGCCGCCGCGCGTCGGTCAGCCACAGGCGCACCCGCCCGCCCAGCACGGTCCAGACCGACACCGAAGGCAGATTCACCGCGCCGAAGACGAGCGCGACCAGCACGACCGCTATGAGCGTGCGTTCGGGCGCATATGCGGCGATGGCAGTGAGGGCCATCGACCAGGCTTTCGGGTTGGCCCATTGGAAGGCGGCGGCTTGCAGGAAGGTCATCGGGCGTGCCTCCTGCCCCGCCTGTGTCGGCGCGGCGGCATGGGCGATCTTCCACGCGAGCCAGCCGAGGTAGAGCACCGCGACGACCTTGAGCAAGTCGTGCAGGATCGGCCAGCGGTCGAAAAGCGCCATGAGACCCGCGCCGACGAGCACGATCATCACCGTGAACCCGACCCCGACGCCCAGCATATGCGGCAGCGTGCGCCGAAACCCGAAGTTCGCTCCAGAGGCCATGAGCATCAGGTTGTTCGGCCCCGGTGTGAGGGACGAGACGGCCGCGAAGCCGACGAGAGCGATGAGGAGTTCGTGGGTCATGGCGCAATGATTTCAGGAATGACTCGCGCCGGGATTGCGAATACGTGTTTTCAACGCGGTTTTTCTGCAATAATTGTGAGTGATGGACCACCTGGATCATCGAATATTGCGCGAACTGAAACGCGACGGGCGGATCGCCAATACGCAACTGGCGGAGCGAGTCGGGCTGTCGCCCTCGGCCTGCCTGCGCCGCGTGCAGGCGATGGAGAAATCCGGCGTCATCCGCGGCTACCGCGCCGTGACCGACCCCACCAAGATGGGCACCGGGTTCGTGGCCTTCCTGATGGTCGGGCTGTCGGATCATTCCAAGAAGGCGCTGGAGCGGTTCGAACGCACCATGCTGGCCTGCCCCGAGATCACCGAGTGTCACAACATCACCGGGACGGCGGAATACCTGCTGCGGGTCGAGGCGGCGGACCTTGCCGCTTACAAGGCGATCCACACGGACGTGGTGAGTGCCTTGGACGGCGTGCGGCAGCTGACCACCCATGTCGTCGTGGGCACCCCGAAGGACGAGCGCGGCTGAGGGATTGCGCCGGGGCCTGCGCCCCGTCGCGGCGGGCCTCGCTGCGCTCGGCCAAGCCCGTGACGACCTGTCGCCACCCCCAGGCCGTTGCGCTTGTGGCGCCTGCGGGACCGGAGGGCCAGCCCTCCGGACCTCCCGAGGTTTTCTTGAAACGAAGAAGAGGGACGCGGGCTTGCGAGCCACCGGGGTGGTGACATATAGAGGCGCGACGCAATGAATACGCATGGAGGCATGCATGGCTGGCCACTCAAAATGGGCGAATATCCAGCACCGCAAGGGGCGGCAGGACGCCGCGCGCTCGAAGCTTTTTTCGAAGCTCGCCAAGGAAATCACCGTGGCCGCCAAGATGGGCGACCCGGACCCGGACAAGAACCCGCGCCTCAGGCTCGCGGTGAAGGAAGCCAAGTCGAACTCGGTGCCGAAGGACGTGATCGACCGCGCGATCAAGAAATCGCAGGCCGGTGAAGGCGACGATTACGAAGAGATCCGGTACGAGGGATACGGCCCGAACGGGGTGGCGGTGATCGTCGAGGCGATGACCGACAACCGCAATCGGACCGCGTCCACCGTGCGCTCGACCTTTTCGAAGAACGGCGGGAACCTGGGCGAGACCGGATCGGTCGGGTTCATGTTCGACCGGATGGGCGAAGTGGTCTATCCGGCTTCGGTGGGCGATGCCGATACCGTCATGATGGCCGCGATCGAAGCGGGCGCGATGGATGTGGAAAGCTCGGAGGACGGGCATATCATCTATTGCGCCGACACCGATCTGAACGAGGTGTCGACGGCGCTGGAAGCGGAACTCGGTGAATCCGAGTCGACCAAGCTGATCTGGAAGCCGACGACCACGACCGAGATGGATCTCGAGTCGATGCAGAAGCTGATGAAGCTGATCGACGCGCTTGAGGACGACGACGACGTTCAGCGCGTGACGACCAACTTCGAAGCCCCCGATGAGGTTATGGAACAACTCTGATCGTCAGGGTCGTTTTCGAACATCCGAACCGGCGCACGGCCCCTGTGCGCCGGTTTTTCTTTTCCCTTTCGCGTATCGGCCCCACTTTGGGAACAGGCGAGAGGAGAGAGACATGAGCTGGAATCCCACCCTGCCCACCGGCGCGACGCCGGACGATATCGAGACGGTGATCGTGCCGCGCAGCCGTGACATCGGCCCGTTCGAGGTGCGCCGCGCCCTGCCGGCCGCCGGGCGCCGCATGGTCGGGCCGTTCGTGTTCTTCGACCATTTCGGCCCGGTCGAGTTCGTCACCGGCGAAGGGATGGACGTGCAGCCCCACCCCCACATCGGGCTCGGCACCGTGACCTATGTCGTCAAGGGGGAGTTCGAGCATCGCGACTCGCTCGGCACCCGGCAGATGATCCGGCCCGGAGCGGTGAACTGGATGGTGGCGGGGAGCGGTATCGCGCATTCCGAGCGCACGACGCCGCAGACGCGCGCGGCGCCGTCGAGCTTGCTCGGGCTTCAGACATGGGTGGCCTTGCCGGAAGACGAGGAGGATCGCGATTCCTCGTTCGAACACCATGGCGAAGACGCGCTTCCGGTGCTGGAGGGCGAAGGCAAGTCGCTCAGGCTCATCATGGGGCGCGGCTGGGGCGAACGGGCACCGGTCACGACGTTCCACGATATGTTCTATGCCGATGTGACGCTCGAGGCCGGGGCGAAGATCCCTTTGCCCGACGAACACGAGGATCGGGGGGCCTATGTGCTGTCCGGCAGCATCGCGGTCGCGGGCGAGGTCTATGAGGCCGGGCGCATGATGGTGTTCCGGCCGGGGGACGCGATGACGCTGACGGCGGGGCCGCAGGGTGCGCGGCTCGTGCTGCTCGGGGGCGAGACGCTGAACGGCCCGCGCCACATCTGGTGGAACTTCGTCTCGTCGTCGAAGGACAAGATCGAAGAGGCCAAGATGGCCTGGGCGACGGGGGCCTGGGCCAAGGACAAGTTCCGCCTGCCGCCGGGCGACGATGAGGAGTTCGTGCCGCTGCCCTGACCCGGTTCACCCGGACGCAGCCGCCCGGTCAGTGCACCCGACCCGCCGACACCGGCGTCGCGGCGAGACGGCTGAGGGCGACGCCCGCGCGTTCTGCAAGCGAGACGAGGCTCGGCGCCAGATCGGCGCGCACCAGCAGGGTCGCCAGCAGCATCGCATCGTCCCGGTCGCCTGCGAGCGCGGCACTCACCACCTGCGCGATACACGCTTCGTCACCGCCGAGGCATTTGCAGGTCAAGTGGTGGCGCATCAGCGGACGGCGGCCATAGAGGTGGCACAACTCGCAAAGCGATCCGATGGCCGACATCGCCTCGCGCCCGCCGTAGGGGCCGGTTTCGGCCTCGAACGCCTGTCGCTCCGACGCATCCGCCGCACCTCCGACGAGCCTGAGGCACAGGACCGCGCCGGCCTCGACCGCCCCCAACTCGTCCAGCAGGCCGACGGCCGCGCCGCCACGGGGGATCACCGACCCGTCCATCCGCGCCTCACTTCGTCAGGATGAGCTTGCCCGCGCGGGTGATGCGCAGGGTGTAGAGCGCGTCGCCCAGCATGATCTTGGCGGTCCGGCCGCCCAGCGTCAGTTCTTCGGCCCGGTGGAGCGGACAGGGCGCTTCGCGGAGGGTTTCGTTGGACATCGCGTTCATCGGCTCGTCTCCGTCGTCGTCAGGCGGTCGAGAAGCCATTCGAACCCGTATCCCTGTCCAAGGCCCGCCTCGGCGAGCAGTTCCATGATTTCCGTGCGGGCGCGGTGTCCGTCACCCCCACCGATCACACCCGTCGAGCGGGCCTCTTGCGCGTTTCTCATGATCTTTCCTCGGTCTGACCTCTGGCTGGCCCGACGAGGGTTGCGGGTGGCTGGAGGGGATCACGAGTCAAATCTGACAAATTCAGTCGGATTAGTCAATCGCGGTTTCGCGCTTGCACCCCGTCGCGCTTCCGGGTCACTTGTCGCCATGTCGGACGCAAGCGATGCTGCACCCTCCAACCCCATGGTCGGTGTGTTCTGGATGGTGGTCACGGGCCTGCTTTTCGTGGGCTTCACGGCGATCGTGAAATCGACCGGGGGGCGGCTTCCCGCCGCCGAAACCGCGTGGTTGCGCTATGTCCTGGGGCTTTTGTTCTTCGTGCCTTTCGCGCGGCGCATCCTGTCGATCCGTCTCGATGGGCCGACCTTTGGCCTGCTCGTCGTCCGCGGCCTGTTCCATGCGGTCGGCGTTATCGCCTGGTTTTTTGCGATGACCCGCATCCCGCTGGCTGAGGTGACGGCGATCAATTACCTCAACCCGGTGTTCGTGACGGTCGGCGCCGCGCTGTTCCTCGGCGAAAAGCTCGCGTTCCGCAGAATCGCGGCCATCGCTGTGGCGCTTGTCGGCGCGCTCGTGATCCTGCGCCCCGGCGTGCGCGAGATCGAGCCGGGGCACTGGGCGATGATCGGAACCTCGCTCGCCTTCGCCGTCGCCTATCTGATCCTCGGCCCGATTTCGAAACGGGTGGAGCCGTTCGTGATCGTCGCCATGCTGTCGCTCACCGTGGCACTGGCCCTGACCCCGGTCGCGCTGATGAACTGGGTGACGCCGACATGGAGCGAGATCGGATGGCTTTTCGCCGTCGCGGCCTTCGCCACCGCAGGGCATTACACCATGACGCTGGCCTTCGCGGCGGCCCCGCTGACCATGACGCAGCCGATCACCTTCCTGCAACTCGTCTGGTCCGTCGCGCTTGGCGCGGTCTTCTTCGGCGAAGGTGTGGACCCGTGGGTGATCGCAGGCGGCGGCATGATTATCACCGCCGTCAGTTTCATCACCTTTCGCGAGGCCATTCTGAAGCGTCGGGTGACGCCCGGCACCAACCAGACGAAATTCTGAGGTTCAGAGCATCCCCGGAACGACCAGGTCGGGCGGGCGGTGACCGTCGTCGAAGGTCTTGATATTGATGATGACCTTCTCGCCCATCTCGATCCGGCCTTCGACCGTCGCCGACCCCATGTGAGGCAGCAGAACCGCGTTGTCGAGTTCGCGCAGGCGTGGGTTCACCTCGTGCCCGTGTTCGAACACGTCGAGCCCCACGCCGCCGATCTCGCCCGCCCGCAGCATCCGGGTCAGCGCGTTCTCGTCGATCACCTCGCCGCGCGAGGTGTTGATGATGACCGCCTCGGGCTTCATCAGTTTCAGCCGGCGCGCGTTCATCAGGTGGAAGGTCGAGGGCGTGTGCGGGCAGTTGATCGACAGCACGTCGACCCGGCTGACCATCTGGTCGAGGCTTTCCCAATAGGTCGCCTTGTGCTCGGCCTCGATATCGGGGTGGAGTTGTTTGCGGTTGTGGTAATGGACCTGCATCCCGAACGCATTGGCCCGGCGGGCGACCGCCTGACCGATCCGGCCCATGCCGAGGATGCCCAGACGTTTGCCGGCGATCCGCCGCCCAAGGCTTGCGGTCGGGGCCCAGCCCTTCCATTCGCCCTGCGCCATCTTGCGGATGCCTTCGGGCAGTTTGCGGGTCACCGCGATAATCATGGCCATCGCCATATCCGCCGTGTCATCGGCCGAAACGCCGGGCGTGTTCGACACCAGAATGCCCCGTTGGCGGGCGGTCTGAACGTCGATGTGATCGACGCCCGCGCCATAGTTCGCGACGAGTTTCAGGTTGTCACCGGCCTGTGCCAGCAACCCTTGGTCGATCTGATCGGTGAGCGTCGGCACCAGCACGTCGACACGGCGCATGGCATCCGCCAGCGCCTCGCGCGTCATGGGCACGTCGTTCTCGTTCAATTCGACGTCGAAGAGTTCGGCCATCCGCTTTTCGACCGCCTCGGGCAACCGTCGCGTAACGACAACACTCAACCGCTTCCGAGCCATGCCCTGCCTCCCGTGGCTTTTCAATTCAGCGCATCGGTGGCATCGTGTCAGGGAACGCAAAAAGGCACAAGCGCAGGATAATAAAATTGCGCGGCCAATAATCGACAACACGCGTTCACGGGCAGAGCGATGACGAAGACAGGCGCATTTCTGGCGTTCATGGCTGTCGTCCTGGGGCTTATCGTCTCAGGCGCCGAGGCACGCGCGGCCGAGCGCGGGTCGGTCACCAACATGCCCATTCCACGCTTCGTTTCGCTGAAGGTGAGCGAGGCCAACGTGCGGCGCGGGCCGTCACTCACACACAAGATCGACTGGGTTTTCACCCGCCGTGGGATGCCGTTGGAGGTCACGGGCGAATTCGGCCATTGGCGCCGGGTTCAGGATCGCGACGGGGTCGGCGGCTGGGTGCATTACTCACTCATCTCGGGCGCACGGACGGCGATCGTGGATCGCGACCTCGCCCCGGTGCTGGTGCGGGCGGCAGCGGACGGACAGGTCAAGGCGCGGCTCGAAGCCGGGGTGATCGTGAACATGGACAAATGCGGGCCGGTCTGGTGCCGCGTGAAAGTCGGGGGGTATCGGGGATGGATGGAGAGATCCGCTTTGTGGGGCCTAAAGCCGGGCGAGGTCATCGAATAGGCGTCGAAGAGATCGCCACGCCCGCCTCGGCCCGCATGTTGATGAAACAGGGGCGGCGGGTTCTCATCATCCATGCCGACCGGGACAAGCTCGACTCGGTCGTGAACGGAACGGATGGTTTCTTTCCCAAACTCGCCGAACGCGCCCTGCGCGACGGCATCCAGACACGGGTGGTGCGCGCCGAGTCGAAGGTCGCGGCGATGATGTCGGCGCCGGGTCTGCGCAACGTGCATATCACGATGGGCGACGCGCCCCGTTACGTCCCCGACGCGCTTCACGTCGCTTTGGGTCCGGTGTCGGGCTTCTGGTATCTCGACGAGGTGGGCGTCAAGGCGAACAGTTCGATCCGGTTCAACCAGTTCGCCCCGGAGCGGATCGAAAAGGAACCGGCGGAGTATTTCTTCAACGGCGTCACGGGCTGGATGCTGTCGCACAATGTCTCGCCGATCCGGCAACCGGCCCGTGTGGACGGCGGGCTGGACCGCGCCCGCGCGACCATCTTCTGTCAGGAGATCGAGCGCCACACCCACCGCGCCCACTTTCTGACGACGGAAGAGATGATCCGCACCGTGGCCGAGCATGAACGCGAGCGGCTGATCTACCTGAAGCCGCATCCGGCCCAGTCGAAACCGATGCGGCGCGACATCATCGCGGTCGCGCAGGATTACCCGAATGTGATGGTCACCGATGCGTCCGTCCATGACCTCGCCGCAGCCGCCGACATCGTGGTCACGCAGAATTCCGGTGCCGGATTCGAAGCCCTGATGCAGAAAAAGACGGTCGTGACCTGCGCCAAGTCGGATTACTGGCAGGCCACGCTCACCGCCCGCACGGCGACGGAATTGCGCGAGGCGATGGATTACGGGCGCGCCGGCATGAAGGGCTTTCCCTACGAGAAATTCCTCTACTGGTTCCTGCACCGTCACCTGCTCGAAGTCGCGAAGGACAATTTCGCGGATCGCGCATGGGAACGGATCGCCGACAAGGTCTTTCTGTAGCCCGCGCCATGCGCTAAGCAATCCCCTCAGTTACGGGGACGTCATGGCCAATTCGACGCGCATGAACCTTTCGGCAGGGATCGCATCGTCCCTTGTCGCGCTGACCCTTGTCGGGCTCAAGATCTGGGCGCTTGGCGATACCCGCGCCCTGTCGGTGGGCGCATCGCTGATCGACAGCGCGATGGACCTGATGATCTCGCTCGGCGGTCTGGCCGCCATTGCCTATGCCGCCCGTCCGGCGGACGAGGATCACGCCTTCGGCCACAGTTCGGCCGAAGACCTTGCAGCACTGGGGCAGTCGCTGTTCATCATGGTCTCGGCGGGCGTCATCACCTGGGCCTCGGTCGCGCGGCTGTTGTCGGACACGCCCACCGAGCTTGCCAACGAAGGGCGCGGCATCGTCGTCATGGTCGTCTCGATCATCCTGACCGTCTGCCTCGTCCTCTGGCAGCGGCACGTGGCGAAGCGGACCGGAAGCCGCGTGGTCGCGGCGGACAGCCTGCATTATCTGGGCGACCTGATCCCGACCCTCGGGGCCATCGCCTCGCTCTGGGCGTCGGTCGCCTTCGGGCTGACGAGCATCGACAGCATCGTCGCCATCGGCGCCGCGCTCATGCTGGTCGTGGGCGCGCTCAACATCTTTCGCGGGGCGTTCAATGCGCTCATGGACCGGGCGGCGGACGACGACATGATTGCGGGGATCGAGGACGTGATACGCGACTTTCCCGGCGTCCACGGCTTCCACGACCTCAAGACCCGCATGGCCGGGTCCGTGACCTTCGTGAACGTCCATATCGAGTTGGACGGACGACAGACATTGGACGAGGCGCATACGATCGGGGCGGCGCTGCGCCGCGAAATCCTGAAAGCCTTTCCCAATACCGACGTGCTCATCCACAAAGACCCGGTCGGGGTCGAGCCGCATCCCGAGGACCCGTCCCGGCGCTAGGCGGTGTCGCATCGGTTGCCCAGCGCGGGCCAACCGCTTAACTAGGTACAAGGAAGGGTCTCATGCTCGCGGGTAAACGTGTTCTTCTCATCATCGGCGGCGGTGTCGGGGCGTTCAAGTCGCTGACGCTGATCCGTATTCTGCGTGAGCGTGGGGCAAGCGTGGTGCCGGTCATCACCCGCGCGGGGCAGGAGTTCGTGACGCCCCTGTCGGCCTCGGCTCTGGCGGCCGAAAAGGTCTATACCGACCTCTTCAGTCTGACGGACGAGGCCGAGATGGGGCATATCGAACTCAGCCGCGATGCCGACCTCGTGGTCGTGGCACCCGCCACCGCCGACCTTCTTGGCAAGATGGCGAACGGGCTGGCGGACGACTTGGCCTCGACGCTGCTTCTGGCCACCGACAAGCGCGTGCTGGTCGCCCCCGCGATGAACGTGCGGATGTGGGAGCATCCGGCGGTGCAGCGCAACGTGGCGACGCTCATGTCGGATGGCGTGCTGTTTGCTGGCCCCGTCGAGGGCGCGATGGCCTGTGGCGAGTTCGGCCCCGGTCGCCTTGTCGAGCCGGACCAGATCGCCGATGCCGTCTGTGCCGCGCTGGCGGACGGGCCTTTGAAGGGCAAGCACATCCTCGTCACCTCCGGGCCGACCCACGAACCCATCGACCCGGTGCGCTATATCGCGAACCGCTCGTCCGGGTCGCAGGGCACGGCGATTGCCGAGGCGCTGTCGGCATTGGGCGCCGCCGTCACCTTCGTCACGGGTCCGGCCGATGCGGAACGTCCCCGCGGGGTGCATGTGATCGAGGTCCAGACCGCGCGCGAGATGCTGGAGGCGGTTGGGTCCGCCCTGCCCGCCGATGCCGCCGTCTTCGCCGCCGCCGTGGCCGACTGGCGCGTCGCGAGCGCGTCGGACAAAAAGATGAAGAAGGACGGGTCGGGCACTTTGCCCACGCTCGACTTCGCCGAGAACCCCGACATCCTCGCCACCGTGAGCCGGATGGGCGACGGGCGGCCCGCGCTGGTCGTGGGCTTCGCCGCCGAGACCCATGACGTGATCGCCCATGCCACCGCCAAGCGCGACCGCAAAGGCTGCGACTGGATCGTGGCCAACGACGTGTCGCCCGAGACGGGCATCATGGGCGGGTCGGAAAACGCCGTGACGTTGATCTCGGATGCCGGGTCCGAGGATTGGCCGCGCATGGGCAAGGTCGAGGTCGCCCGCAAGCTCGCCGCCCGCATCGCCGAGGCGCTGGCATGAGCGGCCCGGTGATCCGCGTTCTGCGCGAGGACTGGGCGGACAGGAACGTGGCGCTCCCCTCCTATGAGACGTCCGGGGCTGCAGGGGCGGATATTCGCGCCAACCTCATGCCCGAGGATCGGGAAAAGGGCTTCACGCTCGAACCGATGGAGCGGCGGATCGTGCCCACGGGTCTGCGCGTGGAGATCCCTGACGGGTTCGAGATGCAGATCAGGCCGCGGTCCGGTCTGGCGCTGAAACACGGCCTCAGCCTGCCCAACACCCCCGGCACCATCGACAGCGATTATCGCGGCCCGCTGGGTGTGCTTTTGGTGAACTTCGGGGCCGAGCCCTACACCGTCGGGCATGGTGACCGGATCGCGCAGGCCATCGTCGCGCCCGTGGTGCAGGCCAGCTATGAGGTGGTCGAGGCGCTTGGCGACAGCCACCGGGGCGACGGCGGGTTCGGCTCCACGGGCACGAAATGATCTTTGTTGTCATCGCACTGGCGGCGATCTGGGGGCTTGGCGCGCTGTTCAAGGTGCCTGCTAGCCGTAGCTGGGTTCTGACCGCCGTCGTGTTGGTGGCCGTCCTGCTGGCCCACGCCCTGCTCCCCCCTGACAACCCGATCCCGCAGCTCTTCGGCGGAAGTTTCGCTGGCTGGGCAACGGCGGTGGGCGTGCTGCTCGTCATCGCGGGCTACAGCCGGGGGGTCAGGGCGCTGCGATCCCGTTCGACCCCGGTCGCGCCGACACAGGACGGCCCCTTCACCGACACCGAACTTGGCCGCTACGCCCGCCACATCGTGTTGCGTGAAATCGGCGGACCGGGGCAGAAGGCCCTGAAGGACGCGAAGGTGCTGGTGATCGGCGCGGGCGGTCTGGGCTCGCCTGCGCTGCTTTACCTTGCGGCGGCGGGGGTCGGCACCATCGGTGTGATCGACGACGACACCGTCGATAACTCCAACCTCCAACGGCAGGTGATCCATGCGGACGCCCGGATCGGCACGCCCAAGGTGTTCTCGGCCGAGGCCGCGATGGTCGCGCAGAACCCCTATGTGACCGTGCGCCCCTACAACCGCCGCCTGTCGGAGGAGATCGCCGAAGACCTGTTCGCGGATTACGATCTGATCCTCGAAGGGTCGGACAATTTCGAGACGCGCTATCTGGTGAACCGGGTCGCCGCCAAGCTGGGCAAGCCCGTGGTCGGCGCGGCGCTCACCCAGTGGGAGGGGCAGATTTCGGTCTGGGATCCGGCCAAGGGCGCGCCCTGTTACGAGTGCGTCTTTCCCGAGGCCCCGGCCCCCGGCCTTGCCCCGTCCTGCGCCGAGGCGGGCGTGGTCGGCCCCCTGCCCGGCGTTCTGGGGTCGATGATGGCGGTCGAGGCGGTCAAGCTGATCTCCGGCGCGGGCGAGCCGCTCAGGGGCCGGATGATGATCTATGACGCGCTTTATGCCGACACCCGGTCGATCAAACTCAAGCGGCGGCCCGACTGCCCCGCGTGCGGCGGCGCACATGGTCTGGACGTTTCGGCGGGTGGCGCTTAGCTGTTTCCTCAAAGGAGACGCGCCATGACCAACCCGCTTCTGTCCGACTGGGACACCCCGTTCGACCTGCCCCCCTTCGACGGCATTACCGATGCCGATTTCGAACCGGCGATGGAGGCGGCGCTGGCCGACGCCCGCGCGAACGTGGCGGCGATTGCCGACAGCCCGGATGAGCCGACCTTCGCCAACACGATCGAGGCGCTGGAAGAGGCCGATGCGCTTTTGTCCAAGGTGTTGGGCGTGTTCTACAACCTCGCCGGGGCCGATGCGAACGAGACGCGCGAAGCGTTGCAGCGCAAGTTCTCGCCCCAGCTTGCCGCCTATTCCTCGGACATCCTGCTGAACGCCGACCTCTTCGCGCGGATCGACGCGCTTTGGGAGGCGCGCGAGGATCTGGACCTGTCGGATGAACAGGCGCGGCTTCTGATGATGACCCGACGCCGTTTCGTGCGGGCGGGTGCGCTTCTGGAAGGCGAAGATCGCGACCGCTACCGCGCCGTGATGGAAAGGCTCGCCGTGCTCGGGACCGAGTTCACCCAGAACCTGCTGGCCGACGAGCGGTCGTGGCACATGGAGCTGAACGAGGCCGACCTCGAAGGTCTGCCGGATTTCGCCATCGACGCCGCGCGCGCGGCGGGCGAAGACAAGGGCGTGGGTGGCCCGGTCGTGACCCTGTCTCGCTCGCTCATCACGCCGTTTCTGGCCTCCTCTCCCAAGCGCGAATTGCGGCGCAAGGCCTATGAGGCCTACGTGTCGCGCGGGGCGAATGGCGGCAAGACCGACAACCGCGCGATTGCGGCGGAAATCCTGAAACTGCGCGAGGAACGCGCCAAGCTGCTCGGGTATGAGAGTTTCGCGGCCTACAAGCTGGAAACCGAAATGGCGGGCACGCCCGAGGCGGTCGAAGACCTGCTGAACAAGGTCTGGACGCCCGCGCGCGCCGCCGCGCTCGCCGATGCCGAGGCGCTGGAGGCCATGCTGCACGCCGACGGTCACACCGGCCCTCTGGAGCCATGGGACTGGCACTATTACTCAGGCAAGCGTCGACAGGAATTGCATGATCTCGACGAGTCCAAGGTCAAACCCTACCTGCAACTCGACCGGATGATCGACGCGGCCTTCGGTGTCGCGAACCGTCTGTTCGGGCTGGAATTCGCGCCGCTCGACGTCACGCCCTATCACCCCGATGTCCGGGTGTGGGAGGTCACGCGGGGCGGCGAACACGTCGCGGTTTTCATGGGCGACTATTTCGCGCGCGGCTCGAAACGATCCGGCGCGTGGTGCTCGGCGATGCGGTCGCAAAGCCGTCTGGGGGGCGACAAGTTCCCCATCGTCACCAACGTGTGCAACTTCGCCAAACCGGAGAAGGGCAAGCCCGCGCTTCTGAGCTGGGACGACGCGCGCACGCTGTTTCACGAGTTCGGCCATGCGCTGCACCAGATGCTGTCGGACGTGACTTATGAAAGCCTGTCGGGCACCTCGGTCGCCCGCGATTTCGTGGAACTGCCGAGCCAGCTTTACGAGCACTGGCTGGAGGTGCCCGAGGTGCTGGGCGAATACGCGACCCACGCCCAGACCGGCGAGCCGATCCCGGCGGATATGCTCGACCGCCTGATCGGAGCATCCACCTATGACGCGGGCTTTGCGACCGTGGAATACGTGGCCTCGGCGCTGGTCGATCTGGAGTTCCACCGGGGTAGCGCCCCTGCGGACCCGATGCAGAAACAGGCCGAGGTGCTGGAAAGCATCGGTATGCCGCGCGCGATCCGAATGCGCCATGCGACGCCGCATTTCGCGCATGTGTTTTCGGGCGACGGCTATTCCTCGGGCTACTATTCCTACATGTGGTCCGAGGTGATGGACGAAGACGCTTTCGCGGCCTTCAAGGAGGCGGGTGGCGCCTTCGACCCGGAGGTCGCAAAGAGCCTTGAGGACAACATCCTGTCCAAGGGCGGCACGGTCGAGGCCGACGCGCTTTACGTCAGGTTCCGGGGCAAGATGCCCGAGGTCGAGGCGCTTTTGAAAGGTCGGGGGCTGATCGCGGCGGAATAGCCGCCCGGTTCACTCGTCGAACACCGCGCAGGGGTCTTCACGCTCGACGGCGGGCGCGCTCAGGTAGGCGTCGAACCCGCCCTCCGGCTCCCCTCCGTCCTCGCCCTGTCCAAGCGTCAGGACGAGGATTTGCGGTCGCACGCGCGCGATGTAGCTGGGCACGCCCCAGTCCTCGCGGGCATGGCCATTGCCGGTGATGACCGCCACCGGCCCCCCGGTCTCGTCCAGCGCCTCGATGGTCACGCGGGCCAGCGTGGCGTCGCGCAGGCGTTGCAGATCGACCATCATCGGCAGCATCTCGGTCGGCAGTTTGCCGCAATGGGCATCGAGTTGCAGGTTCAGACGATCCGCCAGTTCCTCGGCCTCGAGGTCGTCTTCGAGGCCATAATCCGCGGCGCCCTCGCCGAAGGATCGCGCCACCCCGACCTCCATCGCCGCGCGCGCCGCCTCACGCGGGACCGCCGCGCCGAAGACCTGCGCGCCACGGGACGCCGCGAAGATCGGGTAATACATCGAAAAGTCCGGCCAACCGGCCTCTTCCCACCCCAGCAGCGCGCCAAGGGCTTCGGGGTCGCCTAGCCTGTCGTCGCGCACCTCGTCGGCCTGCGCCTGCGTCAGCATTTCGAACACCACCGCCCTCGGCTCGATGTCCCGGATCGCGTCGGCCTGCGCGGCATGATGCACGGGGTTGTCGTGCACTTCGCCCAGCACGTAGACGTCCGCGACCGTGCCCGCGAAAGGTCCGGCATGGGCCGCGACCGGTGCGAGCGCCAGAAAAAGAAATCTCCACATGGGGTCAATGTGGAGGCTCGGCCCGACGGCGGCAAGTGCTTCCCCTCGTCCGCGCGACTTGCTAGGCACCATCCATGTCGCTCACCCTGCCCCCTCTCGCCCTCATCGTCGGTGCCGCCAATTCCGGCAAGTCGGCCTATGCCGAACGGCTCGCCGAGGCGACCGGCCGCCCAATGACCTATATCGCGACGGCCCAGGCCTTCGATGACGAAATGCGGGCCAAGATCGCGGCCCACCGGGCCCGGCGCGGTGACGGCTGGACGACGGTGGAAGCGCCTCTGAACCTCGCCTCTGCGCTGGACGATGCACAATCGGATCATGTCGTGCTGGTCGATTGCATGACGCTCTGGCTGTCGAACCACCTCCTTTCCGAAACCGCGATCGAGGCGGAACAGGCGCGGGTGTTGGATTCGCTTGCCTCATGCGCCGCGCCGGTCGTCGTCGTCTCGAACGAAGTCGGGGCCGGGGTCGTGCCGGAAAACGCGCTCGCCCGCCGGTTTCGCGCCGCGCAAGGCGGACTCAATCAAGCGGTCGCGGCGCGGGCCGATCTGGTCGTGACCGTCATTGCGGGCCTGCCCCTCGCCCTGAAAGGCGCGTTGCCGCAGGGGGTCGCATGACCCGGTTCTGGTGGGTCCGTCACGGCCCGACGCATCGCAAGGGCATGGTCGGGTGGAGCGATGTGGCCGCCGACCTGTCGGACACCGCCGCCATCGCCCGGCTGCACGATCATCTACCCGACGCGCCGGTGATCTCGTCCGACCTGATCCGTTGCGTGACGACGGCGGACGCGATCCAGAAGGACCGCCCGCGCCTGCCGCATGACGCCGATCTGCGCGAACTGAACTTCGGGGTGTGGGAACTCAAGACCGCCGCCGAGATCGAAGCGAGCCACCCGGAGGCGATCCGCACCTTTTGGGACCGGCCCGACCTGAATGCGGCTCCGGGCGGCGAAAGCTGGACCGACATGACGACGCGGGTGGGCCGCGCCGTGGACCGGCTGATCGAAACGCAGACGGGCGATGTCATCGTCGTCGCCCATTTCGGGGCCATACTGGGTCAGGTCCAGCGTGCGCTCGCCTGCCCCGTGTCCGAAGTGCTCGGGCACAAGATCGACAACCTGTCGGTCACGCGCCTCGCCTTCGACGGCAGGCGCTGGCACGCCGAGGCGATCAATCACATTCCGTGACGCGTTTTTCACGAAAGGCGACTGTGTGCCCCGCGATTTCCCGGCTAACGTCGCCCCATGACCTACGATCTTTTCCTCGGCGACCAGACGTTTTCAAGCTGGTCGATGCGCGGCTGGCTCATGTTCGTGAAGTTCGGACTGCCGGTGAACGTCCATATGGTCGGGCTCTATGACGGGACGATGGCCGATGATCTTGCCGATCTCGCGCCCGCCCGGTTCGTGCCGGTCCTGCGCACGCCGGAAGGGATCGTCGTCGGCGACTCGCTGGCCATGGCAGAAACACTGGCCGAGCGTCACCCCGACGCGGGTCTCTGGCCTGCCGATTCGGCCGCGCGCGGGCTTGCGCGGTGGATGGTCGCAGAAATGCACTCCGGGTTCGGCGCATTGCGCGGGGCCTGCCCGATGCAGCTTCTGCACCAGTATCGCGACTTCCCCCTGACGCAAGAGGTGCAGGCGGATCTGGCCCGGATCGAAACGCTCTGGTCCTTGGCACAGGAGCGCCACGGCGGGAATGGCCCGTGGTTGTTCGGCGCCTATTCTCTGGCAGACGTGTTTTTTGCCCCCGTCGCGGCCCGGATCGCCGGATACGGTCTGACCGTCGGCGCGGCGGCTCAGGCCTATGTGGACGCGCATCTGGCCGACCCGGCCTTTCGCGATTGGCGCGCCGAGGGCCTGAAGAAGACCTATGTCCCCGTGCCCTATGCGATGGACCTGCCGACAGCACCCTGGCCCGGCCCGGCCTGAGGCGCGTTAACCATTTTCTAACCACCTGCACGCTACCTTCCGTTAACCATACTCGGAGGGGGCCGCATGGTCGCACGCGCCTATACCGTGGCGTTCGAAGGGGTCGAGGCGCGGACCGTCGAGGTGCAATGCGCCCTGTCACCCGGCGTGCCCGCCTTTTCCATCGTCGGCCTGCCGGACAAGGCGGTGAGCGAGGCGCGCGACCGGGTGCGCGCGGCGCTGTCCGCCATGGCCATCGCCCTGCCTGCCCGCAAAATCACCGTGAACCTATCGCCCGCCGACCTGCCCAAGGAAGGCTCGCATTTCGACCTGCCCATCGCGCTCGCGCTGCTGGCGGCCATCGGCGTGATCCCGGAGGAGGACGTGGCGCAGGCGGTGGCGCTTGGCGAGTTGTCCCTCGACGGTTCGCTCGTTCCCGTGATCGGCGCCCTGCCCGCCGCGATGGCTGCCGCCGAAGACGACCGTGCGCTGGTCTGTCCGCAGGCCTGCGGCGCCGAGGCGGCCTGGGTCGGGGCGGCGCATGTGATCGCGGCGGGATCACTTGCCGCCGTCATCCAGCACTTCACCGGGCAATCCCCGCTCCCCCCGGCCGATCCGGGCGAAGTGCGCGATGACGCGGCGCTGCGCGATCTGGCCGACGTGAAAGGGCAGGAACGCGCCAAACGGGCGCTGGAGATCGCGGCGGCCGGGCGGCACCATCTGCTGATGACGGGGCCGCCGGGATCGGGCAAGTCGATGCTCGCCGCGCGACTGCCGTCGATCCTGCCGCCGCTGACCCCCGCCGAGGCGCTCGAAACCTCGATGATCCATTCGCTCGCCGGGCTGATCGACGAGGGCGGAATTTCCCGGTCGCGCCCGTTTCGCGACCCGCATCATACGGCGTCCATGGCCTCTATCGTCGGCGGCGGGCGTGGCGCGAAACCGGGGGAAATCTCGCTTGCCCATAACGGCGTCCTGTTCCTCGACGAACTGCCGGAATTCGCGCGGCCAGTGCTGGAAACCCTGCGCCAGCCGGTCGAAACCGGCGAAGTGGTCGTCGCCCGCGCCAACGCCCATGTCCGCTATCCCTGCCGCTTCATGCTGGTGGCGGCCGCCAATCCGTGCCGCTGCGGCCACCTGACCGACGCGTCCCGCGCCTGTGCCAAGGCTCCGGCCTGTGGCGAGGACTACCTCGGGCGCATTTCGGGTCCGCTGCTCGACCGCTTCGACCTGCGGATCGAGGTGCCACCTGTGGAAATCGGCGACCTCGACCTTGCACCCTCGGGCGACACCTCGGCCTCGGTCGCGGCCCGGGTGCAAAAGGCGCGCGACATCCAGACGGCGCGCTTCGACGGGCAGCCGCGCACGCGCACGAACGCCGATGCCGAAGGCAACCTGCTGACCGAGATCGCGACACCGGAGGGCGAGGCGCGCGACCTGCTGCTCAAGGCCGCCGACCGGTTCGGCCTGTCGGCGCGCGGCTATCACCGGGTGTTGCGGGTCGCGCGCACCATCGCCGATCTCGCGGAGGCCGAGACGATCCGAAAACCGCATGTGGCCGAGGCGTTGTCCTATCGGCTCCCCGGAAACTTGCTCGCCTGACGGATCAGGCGAGGCAGCGTTTCACGAAATCCGCGACGCCGGTGAGCGCATCACGCGCCTCCGGCACCCAGCCGTCGAAGATCTGAAACACATGCGGCGCACGCGGCCAGGTCTGCACCACGACCTCACCACCGGCATCCCGGAGCACCTGCGCAAGCCGCACCCCGTCGTCGCGCAACAGCTCGTTCTCGGCATACTGGATCAGCACGGGCGGTGGCGCGGTGTAGGTGGCGAACAGCGGCGAGGCATAGGGGTCGGCCGGATCGTGTTTGCCGAGATACCAGTCCACCAACTCGTCGCGCCGTTCGGCGGGCAACATGCACTCGGTCGCCGCATTGTCGGCGATGGAGGCCCCCGAGAAGGTAAAATCGGCAATCGGCGACAAGGCCACGACCCCGGCGGGGCATGCGCCCTCGGCACAGAGGTCGGCAAGCAGGCCGAAAATCAGGTTGGCCCCCGCGCTGTCCCCGGCAAGGATCACGTCGCGGGGTCGATACCCTTTGGCGATCACCGCCTCCCAGGCCGCGCGGATATCTTCGCGACCTGCCGGAAACGGGTCGGTCGGGGCCAGTCGATAGCGTGGCGCGAAGACCTCGACCCCCGTCAGCCACGCGAGGCGCGCGCACATCGCGGCATGGGTCCGGGGGGAGCCGGATATGAACCCGCCACCGTGGACATAGAGGATGAGTTTGCCGGGTCTGGGCGGATGCGAACCGGGTCGCGCCGAAATCCACAGCCCGCCGGACCCGGCGTCGCTGTCTCGATACAGCGCGTAAGGCGGCGCGCGGAACCAGCGGCGGGCGGCCCGTTCGAGAAGCTTCCGGTTCGCCTCGGGGGATCGGGCGCGCGCGAGAAGGGGCCTCACCGTCCGTCGCGACAGGAACGACAGGAGGGTGAGACGGACACTCACGCCCGGCGCGCCTCGATCGCCTCCCAGATCTTCGCGGTGATGTTCACGCCGTCGAAGCGTTCCAGTTCCTGAATGCCGGTGGGCGAGGTCACGTTGATTTCGGTCAGCCAGTCGCCGATGACGTCGATCCCGACAAAAATCTGGCCTTTCTCTTTCAGAAGCGGGCCGATCTTGGCGCAGATTTCGCGGTCGCGGTCGGTGAGTTCGACCTTCTCGGGGCGGCCGCCGACATGCATGTTCGACCGGGTTTCACCCTCGGCCGGGACACGATTGATCGCGCCGACCGGCACGCCATCGACCAGGATCACGCGCTTGTCGCCCTTGGACACCGCAGGGAGGAATTTCTGCGCGATCAGAGGCTCACGGTTGATGCCGGAGAAAAGCTCGTGAAGGCTCGACAGGTTCCGGTCGTTGGGGTCCAGCCGGAACACCCCCGCGCCACCGTTGCCGTAAAGCGGCTTGAGGATGATGTCGCCATGTTCGTGCTTGAACGCCTTGAGATCGGCGAGCGAGCGGGCGATCATCGTGGGCGGCGTCAGTTCGGGAAACTTCAGCACCAGCAGTTTTTCCGGGTAGTTGCGCACCCAGAACGGGTCGTTCACCACCAGCGTGTCCGGGTGGATCAGGTCGAGGATATGGGTCGTCGTGATGTAACCCATGTCGAAAGGCGGGTCCTGGCGCAGCCAGACCACATCGAATTCGGAAAGATCGACGGTCGTCTGTTCGCCCTTGGTGACGTGATGTCCCACTTCGCGCCGGAGTTCGATGGGCCATCCGGTCGCCAGAACCCGGCCTTCGCGAAAGACCAGACGATCCGGCGTGTAGTAGAACAATTCATGCCCGCGCGCCTGCGCTTCCTCGGCGATCCGAAAGGTCGAGTCCGCGTTGATGTCGACCGCTTCGATCGGGTCCATCTGGAAGGCGACTTTGAGGGCCATGTCTCACTCCGGGCTGTTTGTCATTACATGGCCCAGCCACCGGGCAAGCACAATGCCTCGTCACATGGTGATGTTGCGATAGCGCGCCATGCGCCCGGTCGCGTCGACCATGGCGAGATCGAAGCGCATGTCCATCAGCATCCCACCCGGCACCGAGCCCAGGAACTCGCAGGCCGACTGACAGATCCGCGCCAATTGCGCCTGTGAAAGCCGCTGTGCGGCCCGCGCAAGGTCGCGCGTCTTCTTGACCTCGACGAACACGAACCCGTCGCGGTCGCGCAGCACGAGGTCGATCTCGCCACCCGATCCGCGCCAGCGCCGCGCGACGGTTTCATACCCCTCGCGTTCATACCCCAGCACGACGGAGTCTTCGGCAGCCATCCCGGCAAGATAGGAAACGCGTCCCGTCATTCTCAATCCTTCTCCAGTTCCAGCGCGGCCTGATACACCTTGCGCCGGGGCAAACCATAGGCTTCGGCAACGGTCGCTGCCGCGTCCTTCAGGCTCATCTCGGACATGGCCCTACGCAAGGCCGCATCCATCGTTTCCTCGGCGACTTCGTCACGACCGCGGTCGAGGACGACAACGATTTCCCCTTTCAAGGTGCGCTCCGCGACGGCATCGCGCAGTTCACCCAGCGTGCCGCGCAGGGTTTCCTCGAACTTCTTGGTCAATTCTCGGCACACCGCCGCCTGACGCGCCTCGCCCGCAATCTCGCACAAGTCCCCTAACAATTCCCTAATGCGCTTCGGGCTTTCGAACAGGACCACCGTTGCCGGAACCCGCACGAGGTCCGAGAGCCACGTCTTGCGCGCCCCGGACGATGAGGGGGCGAAGCCCGCGAAGAGGTATCGGTCGGTGGGCAGGCCGGATAGCGACAGGGCGACGGGTACCGCCGAGGCGCCGGGCGCGGTCGTGACGAGGTGTCCTGCCGCCGCCGCCTCGCGCGCCAGCGCGTATCCGGGGTCGGCTATGAGCGGCGTGCCCGCCTCGCTCACGTAGGCGACGGACTTGCCCTGCCCCAGAAGCTTGACGATCCCGGCGCGACCGTCCGGCCCCGAATGGTCGTGATACGGGATAAGCGGGCGCCCGCCCACGGCGACGCCGTGAATGTCGAGCAGTTTGCGCGCCGTGCGCGTGTCCTCGGCCGCGATCACGTCGGCGGCGGCCAGAATATCCAATGCCCTGAGGGTGATATCGCGCGCGTTCCCGATCGGGGTCGCGACAAGATACAGGCCAGGGGCGAGCGTTCCGTGCTCCGGTTTCAAGGGTGGACCTGCCTTTCCTGTCGTTTATGATGGGGCCGGATTGCCCGGGTGACCTCGACGCCCGCAGGATCGGACACGATCGCACGAAATAAGCGGGAGAAGGATACCCCCCATGTTTGCTGTTTTGGACCGCGCCCGCAAGCTGTCGGCCCTCACGGTCGCACTTGTCGCGACCCTCATTCTGTCGGCCTGTGGGGCCACCATGTCGAATTCCGGCGGGCCGCGAATCGACACGTCGCAACCCGTTCCGGTGGCCTTGCTGGTCCCCGGCGGGTCCGCCAATGCGACCGACAATGCGCTTGCCTCGTCGCTCGAGAATGCCGCGCGCCTCGCAATGAGCGAGTTGGACGGTGTCACCATCGACCTGCGCGTCTACAACACCGCAGGCAACGCGGGCACGGCGTCGAGCCAGGCGCAAGCCGCCATCGCGGACGGCGCCAAGGTGATCCTCGGGCCGGTCTACGCGGAAAACGCGGCCGCCGCCGGCGTCGCCGCTGCGGCACGCGGCGTGAACGTGCTGGCCTTTTCCAACAACCCGAGCGTCGCGGGCGGCAACGTCTTCATCCTCGGCAACACGTTCGAGAACACCGCCAAGCGCATGGTGAGCTATGCCGCGCGCCAGAACCGCGGGAACATCATGGTCGTCTATGGCCAGAGCCCGGCGGAAAACCTCGCCCGTGACGCGATCCTTCAGGCCATCGCGTCCACGCCCGGCGCCAGCCAGGCCGGCACCGCAGGGTTCGAGTTGAGCCAGAACGGCGTCGTGCAGGCGATCCCGGCGATCTCGTCGCAGGTCAAATCCTCCGGCGCGACCTCGGTCTTCCTGACTTCGGGCACCGACGGGGCCCTGCCGTTCGCAAGCTCGCTTCTGCGCGAAAACGGGGTGAACCCGCCCGCCGTTCAGTTCATGGGGATGCAGCGTTGGGACATTCCCGCCACCGCGCTGACGCTGTCGGGCGTTCAGGGTGGCTGGTTCGCGCTGCCGGACCCCGATCTTTCGGGCCGCTTCACCCAGCGGTATCAGGCCGCTTACGGCGCCCAGCCGCACCCGATCGCGGGTCTCGCCTATGACGGGATCGCCGCCATCGGCGCTCTCGTGAAGGCCGGCAAGGCCGATGCCCTGTCCGGCTCGGCCCTGACGCAGAGCCAGGGCTTCGTCGGTGTGAACGGCGTGTTCCGGCTGCGCGGCGACGGCACCAACGAACGCGGTCTCGCCATCGCTCAGATCCAGAATCAGCAAGTGGTCGTGATCGACCCCGCTCCGAAAAGCTTCTCCGGTGCCGGATTCTGATCTGCTCGAAGCGGTCAACGACGCTCCAGACGGGCTGATCGCCCCCGCAAACGACATCTTCGACCGCGTCGCGGTCGAAGCCGAGATCGAGCGGGCGGCGGACGAAGCGCCCGATGCGGCGGCCATTCGCAAGGCGACGGTCGCCGCGCTCAATGCCGCACAAACTCACGGTCGCAACCTCATCAAGGCGCAGTTCCTCGCCAAACCGCGCGCCGCGCGCGAGGCGGTGCAAAGCTACGCCTGGCTGACCGACTGCCTCGTGCAGACCGTGTTCCGTGTGGCCGTGAAGCGCCTGCACCCCCAGCCGAACCCGACCGCGTCGCAGAAGATGGCCGTTCTGGCCGTCGGCGGTTACGGGCGGTTTGAGATGGCGCCCTATTCCGACGTCGATCTGCTGTTCCTGACGCCCTACAAGATCACCGGATGGGCCGAGAGCGTGATCGAGTCGATGCTCTACATGCTGTGGGACCTGCATCTGAAGGTCGGGCACAGCTCCCGCACGATCAAGGACTGCCTCCGCCTTGGCAAAGAGGATTTCACGATCCGCACCGCCATGCTCGAGGTGCGTTATGTCGACGGTGACTTCGACCTCGCTCAGGAGTTGGCGGCCCGGCTTTTCGACGATCTGTTCGACGGGACGGCGCCGGAGTTCATCGAGGCCAAGCTGGAAGAGCGCACGCAGCGGCACAAGAAACAGGGCGGCCAACGGTATGTCGTCGAGCCGAACGTGAAAGAGGGCAAAGGGGGGCTGCGCGACCTTCAGACGCTGATCTGGGTCGCGAAATACCTGCACCGTGTCGTGCGCGCCCGTGAACTGCGCGACGTGGGCATGTTCACGGACGAGGAATACGCGAATTTCGCCGAGGCCAACAATTTCCTCTGGGCCGTGCGTTGTCACCTGCATCTGATCGCGGGCCGCGCGATGGACCAATTGACCTTCGACCTGCAACTCGAGGTGGCCGAGCGGATGGGCTATGTCGACAAGGGCGGGCGGCAGGCCGTCGAACATTTCATGCAGGACTATTTCCTGCACGCCACGCAGGTGGGGGAACTGACCCGCATTTTCCTGACCGGGCTGGAAAACGAGCACCTCAAGAAAGAGCCGATGCTGGTCGGCCTGTTCAAGCGGCGCAAGAAGGTCAAGCCCGGCTACAAGATCGAGAACGGGCGGCTGACGTTCGAGGATGAGGCGGCCTTTCTCTCGGACAAGCTGAACCTGCTCAGAATTTTCGAGGAAGGGTTGCGGACCGGCGTTCTCATTCACCCCGACGCGATGCGCGTCGTGACGGCGCATCTGGATCTGATCGACGACGACATGCGCGACGACCGCGAGGCATCGCGCATCTTCCTCGACCTGCTGCTCAAACACGGGAACCCGGAGCGTGCGTTGCGACGCATGAACGAGCTGGGCGTACTGTCGGCCTTCGTGCCCGAGTTCGAGCCCATCGTCGCGATGATGCAGTTCAACATGTATCACAGCTACACCGTGGACGAGCACACCATTCAGGTCATTTCGGCGCTGGCCGAGATCGAACGGGGCGAACGACTTGAGGAATTGCCCTATGCCTCGCGCATCCTGAAAGAGGGCGTGAACCGCAAGGTGCTGTATGTCGCGCTTTTCTGCCATGACATCGGCAAGGGCCGGGAAGAAGATCATTCGATCCTCGGCGCCCGGATCGCGCGCAAGGTGGCGACGCGGCTGGGGCTGACCAAGCCCGAGGTCGAGACGGTGGAATGGCTGGTGCGCTATCACCTGCTCATGTCCGACGTGGCCCAGAAACGTGACCTGTCGGACCCGCGCACGATCCGGGGCTTCGCCAAGGCCGTGTCGAACAAGAAACGGCTGGACCTCTTGCTTGTCCTGACCGCCTGCGACATCCGCGGCGTCGGTCCGGGCACGTGGAACAACTGGAAGGCCGCGCTCCTGCGTGATCTCTATCGCCAGACCGCTCAGGCGCTGGACGAGGGCATCGAGGCGCTGAACACCACGGCGCGCACCAACGAGGCCAAGAAGGCCCTGCGCGAGGCGCTGGCGGACTGGGAGCGCAAGGATCTGCGGGTCGAGACCGGGCGCCACTACGACACCTATTGGCAGGGTCTGGGCAATGCCGAGCACGTCGTGTTCGCCAACTTGCTGAACGGGCTGGGCGCGGATGAAATCCGCATCGGGCTGACGCAGGACCATGACCGGGATGCGACCCGCGCGGCCTTCGTGCTGGCCGACCACCCCGGCATCTTCTCGCGCCTCGCGGGCGCGCTGGCGCTGGTGGGCGCGAACGTGGTGGATGCGCGGACCTATACGACGAAAGACGGCTGGGCGACGGCGGTGTTCTGGGTGCAGGACCATGACGGCCACCCGTTCGAGGACATCAAGCTCAAGCGGCTCGAGGACATGATCCACAAGACGTTGTCGGGCAAGGTGATCGCCCGCGACGCGATGAAGTCGCGCGACAAGATGAAGAAGCGCGAAAAGGCGTTCACGGTCCCGACCAACATCACCTTCGACAACGACGGGTCCGACATCTACACGATGATCGAGGTCGATACCCGCGACCGCCCCGGCCTGCTTTACGACCTGACGCGCACGCTGGCCGACAACCACGTCTATATCGCGAGCGCGGTCATCGCGACCTATGGCGAACAGGTCGTGGATACGTTCTACGTCAAGGATATGTTCGGCCTTAAATTCTTCTCGGATGCGAAGATGAAATCCCTTGAGAAAAAACTGCGAGAAGCCATCGTCAAGGGCGCCGAGAGGGCCGACCAGTAATGGCGTCCATCCGGCTTCTGCGCGGGTTCCTGACGGTGGGCGGCTGGACGGCGGCGAGCCGCGTTCTGGGCTTCGTCCGTGACGTCGCCATCGCCGGTGCGCTGGGGGCCGGCCCCATGGCCGAGGCGTTCTTCATCGCCTTTTCCCTGCCCAACATGTTCCGCCGGTTCTTCGCCGAAGGTGCCTTCAACACCGCCTTCATCCCGATGTTCTCGAAAAAGGTCGAGGCAGGCGAAGGCGCGATGGAATTCGCACGCGACGCGCTGACGGGTCTGGCGACGATCCTCTTGGTCCTGACGGTGATCGCGCAGATCTTCATGCCCGCGCTGGTGCTGCTCATGGCCTCGGGCTTCGCCGAGGATGAACGGCTGCCTCTGGCGACGATGTATGGGCGGATCGCGTTCCCCTACATCTTCTTCATATCGCTCGCGGCCCTGTTGTCGGGGCTGCTGAACGCCGTGGGGCGGTTCGCCGCCGCAGCCGCCGCGCCCCTGCTTTTGAACGTGACCTTCATCACCGCGATCATCGTCGCGTCCTATGCGGGCTACGACATCGGCCTGACGCTGTCCTGGGCCGTGCCGATCGCAGGTGTGGCTCAACTGGCGCTGGTCTGGTTCGCGGCGGCGCGCGCCGGATACCGCCTGTTCCCGCGCATTCCCAAAATGACGCCGGAGTTGAAACGGCTGGCGATCATCGCCGGCCCCGCCGCGCTCGCCCAAGGCGTCGTGCAAGTGAACCTGCTCGTCGGGCGTCAGGTTTCGTCTTTCTTCGACGGCGCGATTGCGTGGCTGAACTACGCGGATCGGCTGTATCAGCTTCCGCTCGGTATCGTCGGCATCGGGATCGGCGTCGTGCTGCTGCCCGAATTGTCGCGCCGTCTGCAAGCCGGGGACGAGGGGGCGAGCCGCTGGTCGCTGTCGCGCGCGGGCGAGATCGCGCTGCTCCTGACGATCCCTTCGGCGGTGGCGCTGGTGGTGATCCCCCTGCCCCTCGTGACGGTCCTGTTCGAGCGTGGGGCCTTCACCGCGGATGACAGCGCGAGCACGGCCTTCGCGGTGGCGGTCTATGGATTGGGCCTGCCCGCCTTCGTCCTGCAAAAAGTGCTTCAGCCCGTCTATTTCGCGCGAGGCAACACCAAGACCCCGTTCTACTTCGCGCTCGTGTCGCTGGTCGTGAACGCGGCTTTGGCCATCGGCCTCGCCCCCGTGATCGGCTACATCGCCGCCGCGATCGGGACGACGCTTGCTGGCTGGGCCATGACCATCGGCCTGTGGATCGGCACCGCCCGCATGGGTGAAAGCACGCGCTTCGACAAGCGGTTCTGGCGCAAGCTCTGGGGCATCCTCGCGGCCTCGGCCGTGATGGGCGCGGAACTTGCCGGGGCGGTCATCGTGCTCGGCCCGATGTTCGGCACGCCGGGGCTGAAGGTGCTCGCGCTTTTGATCCTGATCGCATCGGGCACGGTGACTTATTTTGTCGCCGGACGCCTGTTCGGTGCGGTGCGGCTTTCGGACCTGAAGGCGATGATGCGGCGCGGTTAGGCGCGGCGGCGGATGCGTTCCACGATCTTGTCCCACGAGCCGGGGAACAGCAGCGCGGCGAGGAAGAAGCCCGAGATGAACCCAGCCACCTCGGCCACCCATCCGGTGCCCGCCCCGAAGAACACGCCGAAGATGAACTGGATCGCGAGCAATGCGCCGATCAGAGCGAAAGCCTGTATCTGCCGCCCGCCGGTTTCGCCCAGCCGGGTGTACAAGATCAGGGTGAAAGCCCCGACCAGCGAATAGGCCCCAGGATAGCCGCCATAAAGCGGCACCCGCGTATCCCAGACGATGCCATAGACCAGCGCGCCAATAATGGACGCGCCCATGAAGATCACCAGCACTTTCCACTGACCCATGCGTTCGGCCACCATCTTGCCCAACGCGAGGATGAAGACGATGACGAACACCGCTTGGGTGAACGCGCCTTGCAGGAAGGGATAGGTCACGAAGCGCAGAAGGTATTGCAGGCGGATCGTCTGGTTTTCCCACATCCACGCCAGAAGCGGCTCGTAGAAGCCGTAATCCTCGATCATCGTCAGGCGCAGGCCGGTCGCCTCGGGCCCACCGACGAAGCCCGAACTGGTGGCCGCGAAGATCAGCTCGACGATCGCGATTGCGGCGGCCAGCGCGACCACCACCGGGGGCAGCGGATTCACGGGCCGGGTCGAATTGGGCTGGAACGTCATGTGCGGCTTCCTTGACGGGGTTGTCAGGCGTAGGTAAGCGAGCCGGGCAGAGAAATCCAGACGGAGTTCGCCATGTCGGACCAGACCTTTCCCCCGCGCGTGTTTTCCGGGATCAAGCCGTCGGGCGGCCTGACCCTCGGCAACTACCTGGGTGCGATCAAGCGCTGGGTCGAAATGCAGGAAGATCCGACCTATGAGACGATCTTCTGCGTCGTGGACATGCACGCCATCACCGTCTGGCAAGACCCGGCGGACCTGACCCGCGCGACCCGCGAAGTCGCGGCCTCGATGATCGCGAGCGGCATCGACCCGGAGCGGTCGGTCCTGTTCAATCAGGCGCGCGTTCCGGCCCATGTCGAGCTTGGGTGGCTGTTCTCCTGCGTCGCCCGCGTGGGCTGGATGAACCGGATGACCCAGTTCAAGGACAAGGCGGGCAAGAACGCCGAGAAGGTGTCGCTGGGGCTGTACGCCTATCCGGCGCTGATGGCCGCCGACATTCTGCTCTACCACGCGACGCACGTTCCGGTGGGCGAGGATCAGAAGCAGCACGTCGAGCTGACGCGGGATATTGCCGCCAAGTTCAACCACGACTACGGCGTGGATTTCTTTCCACTGACCGAGCCGGTCACGGAAGGCCCCGCGATGCGCGTGATGAACCTGCGCGACGGGTCGAAGAAAATGTCGAAGTCCGGCGAGAGCGACATGGAGCGGATCAACATGCTCGACGACGCCGACACGATATCGAAGAAGTTCAAGAAAGCGCGGACTGATCCGGAGGCTTTGCCCTCGGAAGTTGCAGGATTGAAAGATCGGCCCGAAGCCAAGAACCTCGTCGATATCTACGCGGGCCTGTCCGACACCACCGCCGAGGCCGTGCTGGCCGAGTTCGGCGGCGAAGGCTGGGGCAAGTTCAAACCGGCGCTGGCCGACCTTGCGGTCGCGAAGCTGGCCCCGGTGTCGGACGAGATGCGGCGGCTACTGGATGCGCCCGACGAGTTGGACGCGATCATGGCGCGCGGGGCCGAGCGGGCGTCGGCACTGGCCGAACCGATCCTCAAGAAGACCTACGAGATCATGGGGTTCGTGCGCTAAGGGTTTCGCGGCAGCAAGCTGCCGCGACCCATGCGGGGGCTCTGCCCCCGCACCCCCGAGGTTTTTTGAAACGAAGAAGAGGCGCGCGGGTCAGAGGCCCCAAAGAGCTTTCGCGCCCATCCAAAGGCCCATGCCCAGCATCATCACGTTCTCGGTGAGCGAGACGAAGCCCAGCGGCACGTTGGACGACCCGCCCACGCAGGCGCATTTGAGTTCGCGTTTCTCGACATAGACTGCCTTGATGACCGAAACCGCGCCGATCGCACCGATGAAGATGGCGACGGGGGCCGAGATGAATGTAAGCGCGCCCGCGACCATCAGGATGCCCGCCAGCGCCTCGCCGAACGGGTAGAGATAGCCGTAGCGCACCCAGCGTTTGGCGAGCAGGTCGTAGTTCAGGAACATGGTCGAGAAGCTTTCCACGTCCTGCAATTTCTGCACGGCGAGGAAGCACATCGAAATCGCGATGAACCATTCGAAGGCGCGCAGGGTGAGGATCGTCTCGAACGTGAACCAGCTCAGGCCCAGCGCCATGAGCGCCGCGACCGAGAAAATCGCGATCACGGGCTGGTAGCTGGTCTCGTCCTCGTCCTTCACGGGTTTGTCGAAGTATTCGCGAAGCTCGTCGTAGCCGCCGATCCGCTGGCCCCCGATCCAAGTCTGCGGCGTGGTCTCGACGCCGTGCTTTTCCATGAAGGCGTCGGTTTCTTCGCGGGTTTCAAGATAGTGGTCTTCGACCTCGTAGCCTTCGCGCTCCAGCAGGTCCTTGGATTTCAGGCCGAAGGGGCAGGTATGCTCCGGCATGACCATGCGATAGAGCGTCGCGGTTCTGGTCTTGGTGTCTTTGGGCATCGCGCCCTCCTTTCCGGCTTACCCGGCACAGGCGAACCAGCCGCGGTAGCCGGCGTTCAGCCCTGCGTGGAGTGTCAGTTTCATCGTGGCTTCGGTCAGATCCTCGCCCGCGCGTGCAGGGGTGTCGCCGCCCGGCGCGGTAAGCGCGACGGTCGCGCCTTCGGTCGTGAACCTGCCATCGCCGTCTTCGCGCAGAACGACGAGGTCGTCGCTGATCTTCAGAAGGGCCACGGGCCCATCTTCGCCCTCGCCCAAGGCGAGCGCGGGCGGACTGTCGGTGGTGAACGCGAAGGAACAATCGGCGCCCCCCGGCAGGCCCGCCGCAATGTCGGCTTCGGTCAGCGGCTGCGCGTCCAGCGTGCGGATCATCGGCGAGGCGAGCGCGTCGGACAGCGATACGACGTCGGCTTCGGGCGCGTTTTCAGCGCCGGTCGTGTCGCCATTGGCCGAAATATCGTCGATCAGGTAGCGCATCTCGGCAATCTCCTTGTTCTGGGCGTAGGAGATGTCATCCGCCAGCGACTGCACCCGTGGGTCAGAGAAATTCGCCCGGTTCGAGGTCATGATCGCGATGGAATGGTGCGGGATCATGGCACGCATGTAGGACAGATCGCCCACCGTGACCTGACTGCGCACGAGAAACAGCATGAGCGCGAAGACCACCACGGACCCCGCGAAGATCGCGGCGTTCGCGACCTTGCTCGGGTACATGCCCAACATGAACGCGAGCATGACGATGGCCATCGTGGCCCCCATCAGCACCGCCATGTAGGTGCGGGTTTCCGAGAAGAAAACGTGGCCGATCAGGTAGGTGTTCAGGTACATCAGCCCGAACATCACCACCGTCGATGTCGCGATCATCGCGAAAAAACGCCAGTATGACATTGGTTTACCCCCTTTCCGACAGCCCGCGTCACCGAGGCCGTTTCAGGGGTTCAACGTCCTTCCAGCGCTGGAAGGTTCCGACCGGGCCTCAGCCCTTGGCGCGCACGTTTTGCAGCAGCGGCATGAGGTTCGACATATCAGGGCCGTGGGTCATGCCGGTGACCGCCTTGCGCAGCGGCATGAACAGGCCCTTGCCCTTGCGCCCGGTCGCCTCTTTCACCGCATCTGTCCACGTCTTCCATGTCGTTTCGTCATAGGGCGGCGCGGGGAGGAGCGGCATGGCGGTCGCGATCATCTCACGGTCCTCGTCGTCGATCAGCGGCTCGGCCCCGTCGCGGCAGAGGGTCCACCAGCCTTCGAGATCCTTGAGGGTCGTGATGTTCTCACGCGCCACCTCCCAGAACCGGGGGGCGAGGTCGTCGGGCACGCCGAGGGCGCGGATGTCGTCCGCCACCACATCGAACGGCTTGGCGGCGTTGATATGCGCGGTGAGCGGCATCAGGTCACGCTCGTCGAACTTGGTGGGCGCCGCGCCGAAGCTCGACAGGTCGAAGCCCTCGACCACCTCGTCGATGCTCGACCGCAATTCGACGGGCTGCGACGAGCCGAGACGCGCCATGAGCGAGATCAGCGCCATCGGCTCGATCCCGGCGGCGCGCAGATCGCGCAAGGAAAGGGTGCCCAAGCGTTTCGACAGCGCCTCGCCCTGCGGGCCGGTCAGGAGCGAATGGTGGGCGAAGGAAGGGACGTTACCGGCCAGCGCCTGAATGATCTGGATCTGCGTCGCGGTGTTGGTCACGTGGTCCGAACCGCGCACGACATGGGTGATGCCGAAGTCGATGTCGTCGCAGACGCTTGCCATCGTGTAAAGAAACTGACCATCCGCCCGGATCAGCACCGGGTCGGACACCGACGCCGCGTCGATCGAGATGTCGCCAAGGATACCATCGGTCCATTCGATGCGCTCGTGATCCAGCTTGAAGCGCCACACGCCATCGCCGCGCTCGGCGCGCAGGGCGGCTTTCTCGTCATCCGACAGCGCCAGCGCGGAACGGTCGTAGACCGGGGGCTTGCCCATGTTCAGTTGTTTCTTGCGCTTGAGGTCCAGTTCGGTCGGCGTCTCGAACGCCTCATAGAAGCGACCCTTTTCGCGCAACTCGTCGGCGGCGGCGTTGTAGCGGTCGAGCCGGTCCGACTGACGCTCGACCCGGTCCCATGTCAGACCCAGCCATTCCAGATCCTCCATGATCGCATCCGCGTATTCCTGTTTGGACCGCTCAGGGTCGGTGTCGTCGAGACGCAGGATGAACGTGCCGCCGGCCTTGCGCGCGATCAGGTAGTTGAAAAGCGCGGTGCGAAGGTTTCCGACGTGGATATAGCCCGTGGGAGAGGGCGCGAAACGGGTCGTTGTCATGGGTGTCTCCTTGGCCCTGCCCTTTTTCACAAGCGGCGGGGTTTGTCCATGCACTCGCGCTGGACGCGGGCGGCGCCCTGCCCCATGTAGGTGCCATGACGGACGGATTGCCCCCTACGCTGGAAGAGATCGAGACCATCGCCCACGACACGGTCGAGGCGTTGCCGGAGGCGTTTCGCGGCCCTGCGCGCGGCGTTGCGATCCGGGTCGAGGATTTTCCTTCGGACGACATGCTCGCCTCGCTCGACATCGACAGCCCGTTCGAGTTGACGGGACTTTACGAAGGCATTCCCCTGACCGAGAAATCGGTCTTCGATCAGCCCGGCGGGCCGGACGTGATCTGGTTGTTCCGCCGCCCCATTCTGGATGAATGGGTGGACAGGGGCGATGTGGAAATCGGGGCGCTGGTGGCGCATGTCATGGTGCATGAGCTGGCGCATCATTTCGGATGGTCGGACGACGACATCGCCTCAATCGACCGCTGGTGGGAATAATCAGCTCGGCTCGACCGGGTATTTCTTCGCCAGATCGTCCAGCCCGGTTCGGATGATCTCACGCAGCACCCCTTCGTCCACGTCGGCGAGCTTGTTCAGGTAAAGGCAGGATTTGCCCAGCTTGTGCTTGCCGAGACGGTCGAGCAGAGCGCCGTAATCCTGATACCCCGGCATGATGTAGAGGACGAGGTTCGCCTTGCGCGGGCTGAAGCCCGTGGCGCACATATCGCCTTCGCGCCCGCTGTCGTATTTGTAGTGATACGACCCGTAGCCGACGATGGACGGCCCCCACATCTGCGGGCTCCACCCCGTCACGTCGCGGAAGATGGTGTCGAGGACCAAGGCGTCTTCGCGCCTGCGCTGCGGTTCGGCTTGATAGAGGAAATCCATCACCGCTTCGGACGTCGGCTTCGTCTTGTTCTCGGTCATCGTCCCCTCACTTTGCCGTGAACGCCCGCGGATCGCGCGTTATCCTCCCATGGGTCACCCGACCCTCGTCTGACGGGAGACGACTATGCTACGAAAATCAACCCCCACGCTGACACGGCGCGGGATGCTGCTGGGCGCGGCGGGCCTGTCGCTCGCTTCCGGCCCGGCACTGGCGAAGGCCGATCTGATGATGCCGGGCATGACCGGCTTCAAGCGGTTCAAGATCGGCAATTTCGATGTCGTGACCCTCATGGCCGGGCACGAAAAGAACGATGCACCGCACGACACCTTCGGGCGCAATATCTCGGACGAGGCCTTCGCCGCCGCTTCGGATGCCGCGCGGATTCCGGCACACTGGGCGCAGACGTTCTTTACCCCGACGCTGGTGAACACGGGCGAGGCGCTGGTCCTGTTCGACACGGGGCCGAAACCAGCGGGCACCGTCCGCGCGTTGGAGACGGCGGGATATTTCGTCGAGGATATCGACGTCGTCGTCCTGACCCACATGCATATCGACCATATCGGCGGGCTGCATGGCCCGAATTCGGTGACCTTCCCGAACGCGCGCTATGTCTGTGGGAGCATGGAGTTCGATGCCTGGGACGATACCGGGTCCGACGTGTTCGACCGCACGATCCTGCCCCTGAAGCCCGAGATCGAATTCGTCGCCGAGGGCGATACGGTCGTGCCCGGCATCACCGCGATCGAAGCCTTCGGCCACACCCTCGGCCACATGATGTTCATGGTGGGAAGCACGGGCGAGCACCTTTTGCTCGCCGCCGATTTCGCGTGCCACCATGTCTGGTCGCTGGCCTACCCGGACTGGGAGATGAGGTTGGACGAAGACAAGGAACAGGCGGCCAAGACCCGCAGGGCGGTGCTGGAAATGTTGGCATCGGACAAGATACCCTTCATCGGATATCACATGCCTTGGCCTTCGGTCGGCTATGTCGACCGCCTCAAGGACGGCCGCTTCCATTACGTTCCCGAAAGCTACCAGCTTCTCGGGTGACGGTCAGGCGCGGTGTGCGCCGTCGGCCAGCCCTTTCACGAAGTCGAGCACTTCGGCCACGGGCTTGCCCTTGCCGATCAGGTCCACGATCGCCGAGCCGACGACCGAGCCATCCGCCACCTTGGCGATGGCTTCCGAGCGTTCCGGCGTCTTGATCCCGAAGCCCACGATGATCGGCAGATTGGTCTGCGCCTTGATGCGCGCGACCTCTGGCCCGACGTCCGCCGCCTCGGCTTCGGCCGACCCGGTGATCCCGGTGATCGACACGTAGTAGACGAAACCCGAGGTGTTGGTCAGCACCTTGGGCAGGCGCTTGTCGTCGGTCGTCGGCGTGGCGAGGCGGATGAAGTTCAGCCCGGCCTTCTGCGCCGGAATGCAAAGCTCGTCATCCTCTTCCGGCGGCAGGTCCACGACGATCAGCCCGTCGACCCCGGCGGCCTTTGCGTCTTCCAGAAACCGTGCGACGCCGCGATTGTAGATCGGGTTGTAATAGCCCATCAGCACGATGGGTGTGGTGTCGTCGCCCTTGCGGAACTCGGCGGCCATGTCGAGCGTCTTTTGCAGCGTCATGCCGCCTTCGAGCGCGCGCTGACCGGCAAGCTGGATCGTCGGACCATCGGCCATCGGGTCGGTGAACGGCACGCCCAGCTCGATGATGTCGACACCCGCGCGCGGCAAGCCCTTCATCACCTCCATCGACGTCGCCGCGTCCGGGTCGCCCGCCATGAGGTAGGCGACGAAGGCTTTCTTGCCCTCGGCGCGAAGTGCGGCGAATTTGTCGTCGATGCGAGTCATGGTCGGTCCCTTTTTCCGTCCCGCCGTGATTGCTGCAACGGCGGCGGAAAATCAACCTCAACCGCGCCCGATATAGGGCATCTTGGTCGCCATGATGGTCATGAATTGCACGTTCGCCTCACCCGGCAGCGTCGCCATGTTCATCACGGCATCCGCGACAAGGCCCACGTCCATCGACGGCGGCGGCGCTTCTCCCGCCGCTTTCGCCTTTTCGATGATCCCGTCGAGCAACTCGGTCCGCGCGTTCCCGATGTCGATCTGCCCGCAGGCGATATCGAAGGGCCGCCCGTCGAGGCTGATGGTCTTGGTCAGCCCCGTGATCGCGTGCTTGGTCGTCGTGTAGGTGGCAGAGCCTTCGCGCGGGCTGTGGGCCGAGATCGACCCGTTGTTGATGATCCGCCCGCCTTGCGGCGACTGGCGGCGCATCTGCGCGAAAGCCGCGCGCGCGCAATAGAACATCCCGTCGAGGTTCACCGACCGCGCCCGATGCCAGTCGTCTAGCGAGATTTCGTCGATGGGGGCGGCAGGCGTGAAGATGCCCGCGTTGTTGAACAGAACGTCGAGACGCCCCGCTTTGTCGGCGAATTGCGCGAACGCCGTTTCGACCGCCGCCGCGTCGCCCACGTCACAGGGGAGGACCACGGCATTTTCATGCACCGCCGCGATCTCTTCGAGCTTGTCGGCCCGCCGCGCCATCAGGCCGACGGTCCAGTCCGCGCCCAGAAACCGCTCGGCACAGGCGCGCCCGATGCCGCCCGAGGCGCCCGTAATTAGAATGCTACCCATCGCTCTCAGCCTCCAATGTCAGCCGCGCCACTGGTTCGGGCAGGTCCGCGATGCCCAGCGCCCCGACCGGACGCGCCAGCGCATAGCGGTTGCACCAAAAGAGCCGCTCCTCCGCCCGCGTGATCGCCACATAGGCAAGGCGTTTCCACAGCGGAATCCCCGCCTCGGTCCGCCCCATATAGGCCGCCGCCGACAGGTCCGGCCCGAACACCTGCACGTCGCGCCACTGCGAGCCCTGCGCCTTGTGGATCGTCACCGCCGCGCCATGCAGGAACGCCGCCCCCATGCTGGCCGCGTAGGGAATGAACGGTTCCTCTTCTTCGAGCTGCTCGATCTTCACGATGGAGGCGACCGAGATATTCGGGTCTTCCGCCCCCACCACATGCACACGGCTGAACCCCGGTTTCTTGCCTTCGCCCCGGAACACAACCTGAGCGCCTTTGATAAGCCCGCGTGCTTCGAGGTCGATGCGTTTCTTGCGGTGCTTCAGCGGCAGTTCGATCCCATCGCAGATCAGCGGCTCGCCGGGCATCAGCCGATCCCCCGGCGCACCGTGGGCGGCGCGGAAGGCATGGATCAGCCGTATGCGCGTCTTGTTGCGCCACACCAGCACCGGCGACCGCGCCATCATGTCGGCGTCCACGCGCGGCGCGATGATGACGCGCTCGTCCCTTTGGGCCGCGTCCTGCACCAACCGTTCGAACTGGTGGAAATCGACCTCCGGATCGCCCAGCGCATGGGCCAGATCGAGGATCGGGTTGTCGCCATCCTGACGGTGCACACGGCTCAAAGCCATCACGGCGGGCTTGGGCATCCGGTCGAACACCATCTCGCCCGACTGACCGACCGGCGCCAACTGTGCGGGATCGCCGAACAGAACCAGCGTCGGGAAAATCTCTTTCAGATCCTCGAACTGCTTTTCGTCCAGCATCGAGGATTCGTCGATGAACCCGATGTCGAGCGGATCTTCGCGCCGTTTCCACCCGGTGATGAAATCCGACCCGCGCAGCCCCGCCGCCGCCAGCGCGCCGGGGATGGATTTCTGGGTCTGGTAAAACGCGAACGCCCGGTCGAGTGCGGCATCCGTCAGCCCCTCGATCTCGGGCCGCTCGGCCTGCCCCGCCAGCCATTCCGCGATGCGTTCGTATTCGGGGTCGTAAACCGGGGTGTAGAGGATGCGGTGAATCGTCGTCGCGGGCACGCCGCGGCGGCGCAGTACGCTCGCCGCCTTGTTCGTGGGTGCGAGGATCGCAAGCGTGCGCTTGTCCTTGCGCTTGCGCCCCTCCCAGTCGCCCGAAACGACCTCGACCCCGGCCTCCTCCAGCGCCTCGTAAAGCTGGGCGAGCAACAGAGTCTTGCCCGATCCCGCCTTGCCGATCACCGCCATGACGCGGGATTTCCCCTCGGACAGCGGCGTCAGGTGCCCCTCGTCGATATCGACGCCCGCAGACCGCAGAAGCTCTGCGACACGGTCGTGAGCTTCGGCCTGATCGTCGGACAGTTGGAGCGCGGGAAGAGCCATGCGCCGACCCTATCCCGCGTGTCCCCCCGGCGCCAGCCGGTTCAGACCGCCTGCGCGAGCGCGGGTGTCGTGCCGCCGAGCGACAGGGCGTAGCGTAACCAGCCGACCGAAGTGGCCCGGTCCACCCCGACCCGGGCGAGGGTCGGCGCGAAAGCGGTCTCGTCCATCGACCAAAGCCCCACACCGATGGCGTCGCGCCCTTCGCCGGAGCGTCCCAGAACCTCGGGCACGAGACCCATCAGGCGGTAAATCCGTTCCATCCGGGTATCGAAGACGCCCACGTAATGCTGAAGTTTCAGATGCGCCATAAGCTCACCCGCGCCCAGTGCCAAAGCGGGCGCAGCACGCCTGTCGGCATCGGGCGACAGGCAGAATCGCGTGCACTCCCAGATGAAAGGCGAGGTGATCGGGTGACCGTCGTTCAGGTGCGAGAAATGCTCGTTCACCATCGTCCGCCCCGTGGTGGGCAGGAAGCGCATCGATCCGCCATGCAACCCGTCCGGCCGTTCCCAGATCACATAGAGCGGGTTCAGTGCGTCGTATTGATCCCGCTCCTCGCCCGCCGCATCGACCGCGACCTCCCACCCGAGGCGTCGCGCGAATTGTTCGGCGCGGTCGGTGAACATCGACTGCGCGAGGCGCGGAAAGCGTTGAAGGTCGGCGGCGTAAAGGTAGCGCAGCATCTGAAATCTCCCGAATGTCCGTCTCTGCTGCGGTCCAATCTGGTCAAGTTCGGTAAACGACCTCTCACCCAAGCGTGCGCCGGTGGTTGCCGATCCGTTACCCCAGCGCGCGCCGCTTCCCTTTCGGGCGTCGTTGCCTCACTCTGCGCCCAGCTCAGGAAAGGAACGGTCATGCCCTATCACGTCCCCTCGTCGCTCACCCTCGCCCAGGCCGATGCCATCGCGGACGGCGCCTTCGCCTATGCCGCGCAAAACGCGCTGGCCCCTTTGGCGCTCGTTGTCTTCGATGCCGGCGGAAACGTCGTGCTGTCCAAGCGGCAGGACGGGGCTGGTGGCACGCGCCTCGCCGTGGCGCACGCCAAGGGCGCGGGCGCGGCGGGGATGGGCGTGCCGTCCGCCGACCTCTTCGCGATGTTCAAGGACAATCCGGGCTTCGCCGCCGCGATCTCGGTCGCCGCCAAGGGTGATTTCGCCGCGCAACCCGGCGGGGCGCTCATCGTCGAGGGCGACAGGGTCGTCGGCGCGGTCGGCATTTCGGGCGACACGGGCGACAAGGACAACGCCGCCGCCATCGCCGGCATCGAAGCCGCCGGGCTCACCGCCGCCAAGTCCTGACCCCTTCTCTGTTTCACAAATACTTCGGGAGGTCCGGAGGGCTGGCCCTCCGGACGCGCCACCGGCGCGTCACCACCGCGACGCCCTGGCGTCAACCGGGGCGGCGCAATTGCTGCGCGGGCACCAGCCCGCACAATGGGCGAACTCAGACGATTATGATGCCCGTCGACAAGGCGCGCGCGACCGCGTGGGTCGTGTTGAGCGCGCCGAGTTTGTGGCGGGCGCTCTCGATGTAGACCCGGAGCGTGTGCTCGGAAATACCCAGTTCCGCCGCGGCCTGCGCCCGGGACAATCCGCGCGCAAGACAGCGGATCGCGGCCAGTTCGCGGGGGCTGAGGCTGGGCGAGGCGATCCCTTCCGCGCCTTCGAATTCCAGCGCGCGCCGGTTGAATTCATGCGCCAACACGATCAGGTCGCGCCCGTTGATGTCGATGAACGCGGCCCAGTCGTCATCCTCGGCCTGATGGTTGAGCGTGAACAGCGCGAACTGCCCCTGCGGGCCGTGAAGCGGAATGGAATAGCCCTGATTGCCAAGCCCGTGTTTCAGCGCATCATCCAGCATCGCGCGCGCGGCCTTGGTCGTCCAGTCGAGGTCTTTCCAGTTGGCCGGGGTGAACCGCTGGAAACACCCGAAGATCACCGGGTCCATGCGCAGATAGTCCATCTCGAGATAGCGATCGACCCAGACCGACGAATATGTCCCGGCCCCGAACCGTTCGCCGTCCGAGTTCACCCAGTGATAGACGCAGTGAAGAACGCCGTAGATGTCGCAGACCTGTTCGGTCGCGGCTTGGAACGCCTCAAGCGAGTCGGCGTCCTTCAAAAAGGAAAGTAACGCTTCCAGTCTGGCCTTCATGCTCCCCCACAGCCGCTGCTGCATCGGCCCGCGCGAGGGAGTTCAGTTCGGCCAATACGATCAGGCTCGCATCGTCCAGCGCCTCGGCCGAGGCACCCATCCCCTTTGCATCGGCGAACGCTTTCAGGTCCGCCAATACATCAATGAGCCATTCGTGTTGCATGTAAAGGCTCCCGTTTGAGTTGAGTGCCATTCAACCTTAAAATGATGAACATTCCATTGAAATTCGCGTCTTTACCCTCCCCATTTCCGGCGAGGGACGGCCAAGTAAGTCATTGAAAATGGGTCGATGATGCATCTTTGGGTGACTGATTCGGCAGGTCGGGACGCTTCGCCCATGGTCCGGCAGCCGGGGTCCGGCAGGCCGTCGGACCGCCGTTTCCCGCCACGGCGCATGAAAAAGCGCGCGACCCGGAGGCCGCGCGCGAAGTATGCCATTGGGCAGGGATTATTTCGCGTCGAGCACGTCTTCGAGCGTGCGCAGGCCGGTCTTGGGCGACTGCACCAGAACCGCCATGTTGCCCGGCTTGTGCTCGTTGCGGCGCATCTTCATGTGGGCCGCCGGGATCTCGTCCCACGGAAAGACCTCGGACATGCAGGGGTCGATCCGACGCTCGACCATGAGCGCGTTGGCCGCGGCCGCCTGTTTGAGGTGGGCGAAGTGCGAGCCCTGGATGCGCTTCTGGTGCATCCAGACATAGCGCGCGTCCATCGTGAGGTTATAGCCGGTGGTGCCGGCGCAGATCACGACCATGCCGCCCTTCTTCACGACGAAGGTCGAGACCGGGAACGTGGCTTCGCCGGGGTGTTCGAACACCATGTCGACGTTCACACCCTTGCCGGTGATGTCCCAAATCGCCTTGCCAAACTTGCGGACCTCGCCGAACCATTCCTTGTATTCCGGCGTGTTCACCGTGGGAAGCTGGCCCCAGCAGTTGAAGTCCTTGCGGTTGATGACGCCCTTGGCGCCCAAACCCATGACGAAGTCGCGCTTGTCCTCTTCCGAGATGACGCCGATCGCATTGGCGCCCGCGGTGTTGATAAGCTGGATCGCGAACGACCCCAGACCGCCAGAGGCGCCCCAGACCAGCACGTTCTGGCCGGGCTTCAGTTCATGCGGGTGGTGGCCGAAGAGCATCCGGTAGGCGGTGGCGAGCGTCAGCGTGTAGCAGGCGCTTTCCTCCCAAGTCAGATGCTTGGGACGCGGCATGAGCTGCTGGGCCTGCACGTTGGTGAACTGCGCGAAGGAGCCGTCCGGGGTCTCATAGCCCCAGATGCGCTGGCTGTCCGAGAACATCGGGTCGCCGCCGTTGCACTCCTCGTCGTCGCCGTCGTCCTGGTTGCAGTGGATCACGACCTCGTCGCCCACCTTCCAGCGCGTGACCTTGTCGCCCACCGCCCAGACGATCCCGGACGCGTCGGAGCCCGCGATGTGGAAGTCCGCGCCATGCACGTCGAAGGGCGAGATCGGCACGCCGAGACCGGCCCAGACGCCGTTGTAGTTCACGCCTGCGGCCATGACGAGGACGAGAACCTCGTGACTGTCCAGAACCGGGGTATCCACCACTTCGACCTGAAACGACTTGTCGGGCTCACCGTGACGCTCGCGACGGATCGCCCAAGCGTACATTTTCTTGGGCACGTAGCCCATCGGCGGGATTTCCCCGATTTCGTAGAGGTCTTTTTCCGGCGCTTCATAAGCGGCGATGGCCGGGGCGTCGTCGAGTGCCATGGGGGCCTCCTTGCTCAAACAACAGATTGCCGCGACGCAGAATCGCGGTTGCTGATGCAGCATTACGGGTGGCTAGGTAACAATGCAACCCTACTTAAGCACATTTTGTAATTTTATGTCGCGTCGAATTCGTCTGCCTGCGCAAGGCCGGGGCTCAGATGCGCGATGGAATGCGCGTAGTATTCGACGACGGCCCGCTCGTCCGGGTTGACCGTCAGCCTGCCGCCCTCTTCGACCAGCACCCGGCGGACCAGCAGCAGTTCGACCCCCTGCTCCACCGGGTCGATGTCGAGCGCGCGGGGCATGTGGATCTGCGCCCCCCGTTCCCGCATGTCGCGCACCATGCGGTTGAACCGTTCCGCCACCTCGGCGCGGGTCAGCCCGTCTTCCTGCGTAAAGACCGCCGCCACGACCGGGACCGGCAGCACCGGCACCACGGCGCGGATGCGCGCCATGATCCGCCGTGCAAGCTGCATTGTCGTGCGCTCGCCCAGCATCGGGTGGTCGTGAAGGAATTCCGACAGCGACAGCGGCTCGCCCACACTGACGCTTGCGTAACCGAACCGGCGGAACCGGCCTGTGAAGCGCAGGAACAGGTGGGCGACCACGTGGCGGACGACATCGAAGGCGCGCAGACGGAACTTGCGCACCCCGGTCTGCCCGGCGGCGAGCAGCACCCGATCCTCCATCACCCGGTCATAGTTGATCGCGACGGGGACGAAGACGACATCCCGGCTTTGCCCCGGCTCGAACCCTTCGAGGATGTAGGAGATAAGACCTAGCTTCGGCTCCCCCACGGCGCCGGTCAGGCTCAGGCCGCCCTCGGGAAACATGCCCTGCGTCGTGCCGCTTTCCGTCGACATGCGGATGTATTGGGCGAGCACCTTACGATACAGCGCATTGCGGCTTTTGCGCCGGATGAAATACGCCCCCATCGCCCGGATCAGCGGGCCCAGCGGCCAGACCCGCGCCCATTCCCCGACGGCATAGGACAGGTGGCTGCGTTTGCCGGCCAGCCACGTGACGAGCACGTAATCCATGTTCGACCGATGGTTCATCACGAAGACCGCCGTGGCATCCTGCGGGATGCTTTCAATCACCTCGGCGTCCAGTTGGTCGATCCGCACCCGGTAGAAGGCCCGCGAAATGAACCGCGACAGGCGGATCGCGAAGCCGAAATACAGGAAAGCCGAGAACCGTGGCACGATCTCGCGCGCATAACGGCGGGCGAGTTCGAAGCCGACCTGCTCCGGCACGCCTTCGTCGCGGGCGTGTTGCTGGATCGCCTTGGACACTTCGGGGTCGTAGATCAGCCGCTGGATCATGTCGTAGCGCCGCGCGATCTTGAACGGTTCGATGGGGCGCGTGAGCCGCTGGTTCAGCCGCGCGACCGCGCGTTCCATCCGGCGACGAAAGAACCAGCGCACCGACGGAAACAGGAAATGGGACGCAAAGGTCACGGCCGCGAAGGCGAGAATGAGGATCAGGGCCCAAAGGGGCAGTTCCACCGTGCGGTTCATGTTTCCGTTTTGCCGTCAGGACCGGCCCGGAACAACCAAAATCGCGCCATCGGGTGAGTGGGCCATCATCCAACCCCCTCCTTTAGGGGGTGACGCAAAGTCAAATCAGGGCTTATCCTGAGTTAGTCGGGACACACACATGGAAGGGGGCCATATCCATGAACGCAATCAGAACCATCCTCACGGGCGCCGTCGCCGCCGCGACCGTCGCCGCCGCAACCCTGCCGGCGGCCGCGCTGGACCGCCGCGTGACCATCGTCAACAACACCGGCTACACGATGGTGCGCTTCTACGCGTCGCACCGCGATGCCCGGAGTTGGGAAGAAAACATCTTCGGCGGCAAGGTGCTGTATTCCGGCTACAACGTCGTCGTCAACATCGACGACGGCTCGGGCTACTGCATCTTCGACTTCAAGGCGGTGTTCGACGACGGTGACGAGGTCGAGAGCTTCGGCAACAACGTGTGCGAGTTGTCGACCTTCACGTTCAACCCGTAAGGCCGCCACAGACCGCGCACGAATGTGACCCGAAAATCGGGGCTTGCGAAATATTGTTGCTTTGCGATATTTGCTGCACTGCAACATGAAGGACGAGTCACCGATGCCGACCGATATGCCGACCCGCGACCGTATGTCTTCGAAGTCCGATCGCCAGATGGATCGCCCGTGGCTGTTCCGGACCTATGCAGGGCATTCGACCGCCAAGGCCTCCAACGCGCTTTATCGTTCCAACCTGTCGCGCGGGCAGACCGGGCTTTCGGTCGCTTTCGACCTTCCGACCCAGACCGGATACGACAGCGACCATGTGCTTGCCAAAGGCGAGGTCGGCAAAGTGGGCGTCCCGGTCGCGCATCTCGGCGACATGCGGATGCTGTTCGAGGATATTCCCCTCGAACAGATGAATACCTCGATGACGATCAATGCGACGGCGCCATGGCTGCTCGCCCTTTATATTGCCGTCGCCGAAGAACAAGGCGCGGATATATCCAAGTTGCAGGGCACGGTTCAGAACGACATCATCAAGGAATACCTGTCGCGCGGCACGTATGTCTGCCCGCCGAAACCGTCCTTGCGGATGATTACCGATGTCGCCGCTTATACGCGCGAACATCTGCCGAAATGGAACCCGATGAACGTGTGTTCCTATCATTTGCAGGAAGCGGGCGCGACACCGGAAGAAGAGCTTGCCTTCGCGCTGGCCACCGCCATCGCGGTGCTCGACGACCTCAAGACCAAGGTGCCGGCCGAAGCGTTTCCGGCCATGGTCGGCCGCATTTCGTTCTTTGTGAACGCCGGGATCCGCTTCGTCACCGAGATGTGCAAGATGCGTGCATTCGTTGAGCTTTGGGACGAAATCACGCGCGACCGCTACGGCGTCGAAGACCCCAAATTCCGCAGATTCCGCTATGGGGTTCAGGTGAATTCCCTCGGCCTGACCGAGCAGCAGCCCGAGAATAACGTCTATCGTATTCTCATCGAAATGCTCGCCGTCACACTGTCGAAAAACGCCCGCGCCCGCGCCGTGCAATTGCCCGCGTGGAACGAGGCGCTTGGTCTGCCGCGCCCGTGGGATCAGCAATGGTCGCTGCGCATGCAACAGATCATGGCGTATGAGACCGACCTTCTTGAATATGACGACCTGTTCGACAATAACCCGGCGGTCGAGAAAAAGGTGGCCGCGCTGAAAGAAGGCGCGCGCGCGGAGTTGGCCCAGATCGACGGCATGGGCGGCGCCGTCAAAGCGATCGAATATATGAAATCGCGTCTGGTTGAATCCAATGCCGAGCGTATTTCCAAAATCGAAGGCGGCGATACGACCGTGGTCGGCGTGAATAAATGGACCGAAGCCGCACCGTCGCCCCTGACCTCCGGCCCCGAAGCGATCATGGTCGCGGACCCCGAAGCCGAGGCCGACCAGATCGCGCGCCTGCAAGACTGGCGCAAGGCCCGCGACGACGCCGCCGTGAACGCCGCACTCGAGGCACTGCGCAAGGCCGCGCGTTCGGGTGAGAATATCATGGACGCCTCGATCGCCGCGGCAAAGGCGGGCGCCACGACCGGCGAATGGGGCGACGCCGTGCGCGCGGAATTCGGTCAATATCGCGGGCCGACGGGCGTGTCGAAATACCCGTCGAACCGCACCGAAGGGCTCGACGATATTCGCGAACAGGTCGCCGCCGTTTCGGCGGCACTGGGCGAGAAAATGAAATTCCTCGTCGGCAAACCCGGTCTCGACGGGCATTCCAACGGGGCCGAACAGATCGCGGCGCGGGCACGTGATTGCGGCATGGATATTACCTATGACGGCATTCGACTCACGCCCGAGGAAATCGTGGCCTCGGCCCTAGAATCGGGTGCCCATGTCGTCGGTTTGTCCATTCTTTCGGGTTCTCACGTCCCTTTGATCGAAGATTTGATGACCCGGATGCGAGAGGCCGGGCTGGGCCATATCCCCGTCATCGCGGGGGGTATTATCCCCGAGGCCGATGCCGAGCGTCTGACGGCGATGGGGGTCGCAAAAGTCTATACACCAAAGGATTTCGAGCTGAACGTCATCATGTCCGACATCGTCACGCTCGTCGATCCGCGCTCCAAGGCAGCCGAGTAACGCCACACGATTGACAAAATGGTTAATAGCGCCAACCGCTTAGTCGCGGTGCCGGTGCGGGCTTGGCTATTGTCGGCACACCTATTCTTCCGTATTGGTATTCTCGCCGTAATTTGTAGCTTGGTAATAGTCTCCAAGACCCACTCAAAGGACCACTCACATGAAATTCAATCTCAAGGGCATGTCCCGCAAGGAACTCGAAAAACTAAAGGCCGACGTCGAAAAGGCGTTGGAAAAAGTCGGAGACGAAGAAAAACGCGCGGCCCTTCAGGCTGCCGAGAAAGCCGCGAAATCCTTTGGGTACTCGCTGGACGAATTGTCCAATGTGAAGCCGGTCAAACGCGCGCCCAAGGCCGCGAAATCGTCGGACGGTCGCGCCAAGGTCGCACCGAAATACCGCAACCCGGACGACGCGAACATGACATGGACCGGCCGTGGCCGGAAACCCAAGTGGGTCGAGGCGCATCTCGAGAAGGGCGGAACGCTCGAACAGATCGCGATCTGACACCCCGAACCTGCGTGACCGAAAACCGAAAGCGCGGCGCCGCCATGGTGCCGCGTTCCTCTTTTTTCCGGTTCGGGCCGGTCGCGGGTTTCCATCCCGACGCAGGCCGATATGATCCCGCCGACACCTGACGGGAGAACGCCATGAAAACGCGCAAATTGGGGCAGAACGGCCCCGACGTATCCGCCATCGCATTGGGCTGCATGAGTTTTGCGGGCTTTTACGGCGAAACGGACCGGGACGAGGCCTTCGCCACACTCGACGCCGCGCGCGACGCCGGGATCACGTTTCTCGACACCTCCGACATGTATGGCAAGGGCCTGTCCGAAACCCTGATCGGCGAATGGCAGAAAGACCGTGGACACCGGTTCCAGATCGCGACGAAGGGCGGCATCGTGATCGGGGCGCCGCGCGGCACAGCCGACAATTCGCGCGAATACCTGCGCGAACATCTGGAAGGCTCGCTCGAACGGCTCGGGGTCGACAGCGTCGAACTCTACTACGTCCATCGCCGCGAATTTCCCCGCCCGATCGAAGAGGTGACCGAGACGCTCGAAAGCTTCCGGCAGGAAGGCCTGATCGGCGCGTTCGGCTATTCCGAGATTTCGCCGGCCGCCCTGCGCCGCGCATCCAGCGTGGCCCCGGTGGGTGCGGTCCAGAACGAATACTCGCTGTGGACCCGACAGCCGGACCTCGGCCTCATTCAGGCCTGCAAGGACCTGGGAACGACCTTCGTGCCGTTCTCGCCGCTTGGACGCGGTATTTTCGGCGACAGCGACCTCGACCCGGCGCGTTTCCGCGACATCGACTTTCGCAAGAACAACCCGCGGTTCATGGAGCCCAACTTCAGCGCCAACATGGAGCATGTCCGCGCCCTGCGCGCCTTTGCCCATGACCGTGGCTGGACGACCGCAGCGGTCGCAATCGCGTGGACGCTCCAGCAGGGCGATCACCTCGTGCCCATCCCCGGCACGCGCAATGCCGCGCACCTCATGGAATGGGCGGATGCCGACGAGATCATCTTTACCGAGTCCGACCGCGCGGCGCTGGACCAGATCATGCCGGTCGGGTGGGCCCATGGCGACCGCTACTCCGACGCGCAGATCGTCGGGATCGAACGCTACTGCTGAACGGGCCTATTTGCCCCTGAGGATCGAAGCCGGATCTTCCGACGCGGCACGGATCGCGGGGACATAGGCCCCGATCAGGCCGATGCCGAGGCCGATGGCGACGGCGCGTATCAGGAGCGTGCCGTCGATCACCGGTTCGACGAACCCTTCGACCTGCGGCGACCAGGCCACGATCCAGGCGACGGCGATCCCGACCAATATGCCCAGCGCGGACCCGGCGATGGTCAGCCACGCCCCTTCGAGCATCAGCAAACGGACGATCCGTCCGCGCGGCCATCCGACAGCCCCGAGGATGGCGATTTCGCCGCGCCGTTCGTTCACCGCCATCGCCATCGTGTTCAGAACCGCGAGCGCCGCCGAAGCCACGGCCACGGTCGATACGACCCAAGCGAGGATGGTCGCGATCCGCAGGTTGGAATATTCCTGAACCAGCGTTTCGGTCGGATCGACGGACAGGTCGGGAAAGCGTTCGGAGAGCCGCGCGATGGCCGCGTCCCGTTCGACCGGCGACAGGTCGTCGGACAATTGCACGACGATCGAGGTCGCCTGCCCGTCGCGGTAGGTCTGCGCCTGCATGTCCTCGATCAGGGTCAGCGCCCCGTTCATCGCCATCACGCCTTCCGACGTGTAAAGCCCGGTGACCACGAAATCCGCCGCGAACACCTCGACCAGATCGCCGACCCCGACATCCAGCCGTTCGGCCAGCCGGGTGCCGAGCGTGATGCCGCCCGCGACCGTTTCGGTCCGGTCTTCGGGAAGGGGGAAGCGACCCTCGACGATCTCCATCGCGCGCATGCCAAAGGCGTCGGCGGGCCAGCCGATGATGAAGCTCGTCGTGTTTTCGCCAACGGTGGTCATCCGCCCGAGTTCCGGCGCCGCCGCCGCCACGCCTTCGACCTGCGCGACCTCGTCCACCAGACCCACGGGCACGACCGACGACAGCACGTCCGCCGCGCCCGCTTCGGTCAGCACAACGTCGGTGCCGCGCGACGAGAAGCTTTCGACCAGCGTGCCCTCGATGCCCTTCACCAGCCCCAGAAGCGCCACATAGGCCGCGATGGCCAGAACGACGCCCAGAAGCGTCAGGCCGGTCCGCCACGGGCGGTGGGTGAGGTTCAGCGCGGCAATCCCGGTGAGTGTCATTGCCCCCCCTCCAACTTGCCGTCCACGATCTGCACGGCGCGGGTGCATTGCGCGGCCACACCCATGTCATGCGTCACGATCACGACGGTGGTCCCGGAGGCATTCAACGCCTTGAGCAGGTCCACCACGTTGGCCGAATTCGCCACGTCCAATTCGCCGGTCGGTTCGTCCGCAAGCAGCACCTCGGGCGCGTTCGCGAGCGCGCGGGCGATGGCCACGCGCTGACGCTCGCCCCCGGAGAGGCCCGCGGGATGCCGGTCGGCGTGGGCGGCAAGCCCGACACGCTCCAGCGCCGCCCGCGCCCGTTCGGCGCGTTCACGCGCCGAGGCGACGACACCGATCATGGGGGTTTCGACGTTCTGCGTGGCCGTCAGGGTGGGCAAGAGCCAGTCGTCCTGAAACACCAGCCCGATCTTCTCGGCCCTGAGCCGCGCCCAATCGGCCCGGCTGCGCGGCGTCACGCCCAGACAGGTCACAGTGCCCGCGTCCAAGCCGATCAGACCGGCCATGGCATAAAGCGCCGTCGATTTGCCCGACCCGGACGGCCCGGTGATCGCCAGCATCTCGCCCCGCGCGACATCGAGCGACAGGTCATCGAGCGCGGGATGCTCCATCGCCGGATAGGACTTGAGCAGTCCGCGCGCCGAAATCGCAGCCTCGGTCACGATCCGGTTCGCTCGAGCCAATTGATGAGGCCGGGAATGTCGCCCGAGATCAGGATGGGCTGAAAATCGCGCTGCTGCTGCTTCGTGATGAGCAGACCTTCGAGCGCGACGTTCACGACCTTGAAGCTGGTCCCGTCGCGTCTGAGGTAAAACTCGACCATCAGCCTGCGCCCGCCTTCGTGCACTTCCGTTCCCACCAGCGTGAGGTTGCCGTTCTCACGCACGCCCAGAACCCTGAGACCGCCCTCGCCCGCCGACTGGAATTCCTTGTAAAAGCGTCCGGCGACACTGGCATGGTAGGCGGTCACATAGGCCTGCGTCGCTTTCGGGCGATAGGCTTCGGGCAATGCCGCGAAGGCCATCGCGTTGATGTCGAAATAGCGCCCGAGGATCAGGGCCGTCTGCGAAACGCTCGTCTCGGCGGCATCCGAGATCTTGCCGCTCAGGCGTTGCACGAAAAGGGAGGCATCCGCAAACGCCGGGGCGACGCCCGCCATCCAGACCCAGAGCATTGTGACGACGATCCTGAACATTCGACCTTCCTATCCGTTTCCTCACCCTAGGCAACCTGACAGGTCAGGTTAAGCCCGCGCGACAACATGGACCACATCGCCGTGGTCCGGTTTGACACGGGTCAAGGAATTGAAACCTAATGCGGTCAATGTGCGCAGGGGTGGGAGGACCATGTCGATGCGCCGCAGAAGTGGCCCAAGGAGCCGGTAATGGAAGACAGCCCTCTCAAGGGGATGATGGACCCCGAAACGATCGCCGTGTTCGGGGCTTCGGACAGTTCGACGAGCGTGGGCGCGCAGGTGTTCTCGAACCTCGTGACGGACGGGTTCGGCGGAACGATCTATCCGATCAATCCCAAGCACAAGAAGGTCGGCGGGCTGACCTGCTATCCCTCGGCCACCGCCGTCGGGCGCGAGATCGACCTTGCCGTGATCGCCACGCCCGCCCGCACCGTGCCGGGGATCATCCGCGATTGCGGCGAGGCAGGTATCAGGAACGCCATCGTCCTGTCGGCGGGCTTCGGCGAAGGCGGCAACAAGGGCGCGAATTTCGAGGCCGATCTGAAAGCCGCCGCCAAGCGGGCCGGCATACGGTTCATGGGGCCGAATTGCGTGGGCCTCGTTCGACCGTGGAACAAGATGAACGCCACCTTTCTGCGCGCGGGCACCCCGCGTGGGCGGCTCGCGCTGATTTCGCAGTCCGGCGCGCTGTGTTCCGCTATCTCCGACTGGGCCGGACCGCATCACCTCGGCTTTTCTGCTCTGGTGTCGCTGGGCAATTCCATCGACATCGACTTCGGCGATATGCTGCAATATCTGGCTTCGGACCATCACACGGACGCGATCCTGCTTTACGTCGAGGGCGTGCGCCATGCCCCCGGCTTCATCTCGGCCCTGCGCTACGCGGCCCGGCTGAAGCCCGTGATCGTGTTGAAGTCCGGGCGCCACTCGTCATCGTCGGAGGCCGCGCACACCCACACCGGGGCGCTGATCGGGTCGGACGCCGTGTTCGACGCGGTGTTGGAACGCGCGGGTGCGGTGCGCGCCATGACCTTCGGTCAGCTTTTCGCAGCGGCGGAAATCCTGTCGTCCAGCAAGAAGGCGACCGGCAACAAGCTGTCGATCATCACCAACGGCGGCGGCGCGGGCGTGCTGGCCGCCGACCGTGCGGCGGACCTGAACCTCGTGCTGCCGGAACTCGACCCCAAAACGAAGGCGTCACTGGAAAAACTGCTTCCGAAATACTGGAGCCACGCGAACCCGGTGGACATCCTCGGCGATGCGGGCGCGCATGAATACGGCGCGGCGGTCAAGGCGGTCTATGACGATCCCAACACCGACGGGCTGCTCATCATGCTGACCCCGCAGGCCATGACCGATGCGACCGCCGCCGCGCAAGCGGTGGTCGATGCACTGCCGAAACGGCGCAAGAAACCGGTTCTGGCCTGCTGGATGGGCGAGGCGAGCGTCGGCGAAGGGCGCAAGCTACTGTCCGAGAACGGGGTGGCCGATTTCATCTCGCCCGAACGCGCGGTCGAGGCGTTTTCCTACCTCGCCAAGCACCACCGCAACCGGCAGCTGGCACTCCAGACCCTTGGCCCGCTTTCGCCCTCGACCGCGCCCGATCTGGAAGGCGCGCGGCTCATCATCGCGAACGCGCTGTCGGAAGATCGCGAGATGCTGTCGGACCTTGAAAGCAAGGCGCTGCTCAAGGCGTTCCGCATCCCGATCAACCTGACGGTGGAGGCCGAGACGGCCGCCGAAGCCCTTGTCGCCGCCTCGTCGGTTGGCTTTCCCGTGGCGATGAAGATCTCGTCGCCGGACATCACGCACAAATCCGACGTCGGCGGCGTGCGGACCGGGATCGGCGACGCCGCCGAGGTCAAACGCGTGTTTCGCGACATTCAGGAGCGGGTGAAACGGGAGCGTCCCAACGCGCGCATCCGGGGCATCACGGTTGAGGCCATGTCCGACATCGAAGCGCCGCGCGAACTGGTGATCGGCGTCAGCCGTGACCCGGTGTTCGGCCCCACGATCCTGTTCGGTGCCGGTGGCACGGCGGTCGAGGTGATGAAGGACAGCGCCGTCGCCCTGCCCCCGCTGAACGCCGTGCTTGCCGAACGCCTGATCGCGCGCACCCGGATTTCACGCCTTCTGGAGGCCTACCGCGACAAGCCCGCCGCCGACCACGACGCCGTCGTTTTCGTGCTGCGCCGGATTTCGATGATGGTCAGCGAATTGCCCGAGATCGTGGAACTGGACATCAACCCGCTGATCGCCGGGGCGAACGGCGTGCTGGCGGTGGACGCCCGCATCCGGGTGGCGCGACCGCCTGCGCGCGATGGCCATTACGACCACATGGCGATCCATCCCTATCCCCGGCACCTCATCACGCAGGAACATCTGTCGGACGGGACGCCACTGGTCATTCGTCCGATCCGGCCCGAGGATGCCGAGAGCGAGCAGGCATTCGTCAAGAACCTGTCGGACGAGGCGCGGATGTTCCGGTTCATGGGCATCCTGAACGAGCTGTCGCCGGAGATGCTCGTCCAGTTCACGCAGATCGACTACCGCCGCGAAATGGCGCTGGTCGCCATGGCCGAGATCGACGGGAAAGAGGAACAGTGCGGCGTGGCGCGCTATGTCATCAATCCCGATGGCCGCAGCGCCGAATTCGCCGTCGTCGTCGGCGATCAGGTGCGCCATCAGGGGATCGCGACACGGCTCATGAAGGGGCTGTTCAACGCGGCGCGCGACCACGACCTGACGACGATCGAGGGCACGGTTCTGAAAAACAACGCGCCGATGCTGAAACTGATGAGCGAATTGGGGTTCACCACGCGGATGGACCCGGACGATGCTGAACTGGTGATCGTGGAACGCACGCTTTGACGCGACGAAAGACCACCGCGCGGGATGGGGGCCCCGCGCGGTAGGATGGACATGGGGACAGGCCGGGAGGGGACATGCTGGCTTTCATTTCGCACCACGAGTGCTACGACCACGACGCGGGGCCTTTGCACCCCGAACAGCCGCTCAGGCTGGAGGCGATCAACAACCAGCTCATATCGTCGGGTCTCGACTATGTGCTTCGCCACTACGATGCGCCGCTCGTCACGCGCGAGCAGCTCTTGCGGGTCCACGACGCCGATTACATCGAGCGGGTCTATGCCATCGCGCCCGGTCAGGGGATGCAGTCGATCGAGGTCGACGGCGACACGGTGATGTCTTCCGGCACGCTTCGCGCCGCCGAACGGGCGGCGGGCGCGGGCGTTATGGCCGTGGACCTCGTCATGGCGGACGAGGCGAACCCGGCCTTCTGCGCCGTGCGTCCGCCGGGGCACCATGCCGAACGGAGAACGGCGATGGGGTTCTGCCTGTTCAACAACATCGCCGTCGCCGCCGCCCACTCACTGGACGCGCATGGTCTGGAGCGTGTGGCCATCGTCGATTTCGACGTCCATCACGGCAACGGGACCGAGGACATCTTCCGGTCCGAACCGCGCGTGCTGTTCTGTTCGTCCTTCCAGCACCCGTTCTATCCCTTCACGGGGCACGAGAAGGAGACCGACAACCTTGTCGACATTCCCCTGTCGGCTGGGGCCGGGTCGAAGGAATTTCGCGCCGGAGTCGAAGACCACTGGCTGCCGCACCTCGAGGCTTTCGAGCCGCAGATGCTGTTCATTTCGGCGGGCTTCGACGCCCATGTGGCCGACGATATGTCGTCGCTGCAATTGACCGACGACGACTATGAATGGGTGACGAAGGCGCTAGTGGGCGTGGCCACGCGCCACTGCAAGGGCCGGATCGTGTCGATGCTGGAGGGCGGCTACGAGCCGGGTGTTCTGGCCCGGTCGGTGGTGCGGCATCTGAACGTGCTTCTGGGCTGACGATGGACTTCGCCTGCTGACGCAGTCGACCCGCTGGGGGTGGCCGGCCAGGTCATTTGCCTGCAAACATGACCACCCAGACCCCCTGCGAGGTATTGTCGGGCCAGAGAAGAGGGGCGCGGCGCGCTCAGACGAAGCCGCGCTCGCGGATGAGGCCGGTGAGTTCGGCGAGGCTTTCGTCTTCGGTCTTGCCCGACGTGTCGAGCTGGGCGAGCGCCTTGTCGTAAAGCGCCTCACGCGAGGTGAGGATGGATTTGAGTTGATCCATCGCCTCGGGGTTGCCCGCCATGGGGCGCTCGTCGCCCTGCTCGCGCACCCGTGCCATGTGTTCGGCGGGGGTCGCCTTGACCCAGATCGTGTGGAAGTGGTTGAGGAGGCGGTTGTAGGTTTCCGGCTCGGCCACGATCCCGCCCGCGACCGCGAGGATCATGGTGTCGTGGGTCGCGATCACGCGGCTGAGGGCCTGTGCTTCGAGCCGCCGGTAGCCTTCCTGCCCGTAGAACGCCATGACCTCGTCCACCGGCATGCCCGCCTGTTCCTCGATCTCGCGGTTGAGTTCGACGAAGGGGATGCCGAGCTTCATGCCCGCCCGGCGCCCGAGCGTCGACTTGCCCGCGCCGCGCAGACCGACGAGGCAGACGCGGTTGGCGCGACGTTGCGCCGTCGGTTCGGGCGACAGGGTGGCGAGCACCGCCTCCTGCACCTGCGCCGTGGCGCTGCGATAGAGGTCGGCGATCCTGAGCGCGTCGGAGGTCCAGGGATCGTCTTCGCCCACCAGCCACTCGATCTTGTGGTCGAGCGCATGGGCCACCTTTTGAAGCAGCCCGATCGAGATGTTGCCTTCGCCCGCCTCGAGTTGGGCGAGGTAGCGCGGTGAGACGCCGGACTTTTCCGACAGCACGCGGCGCGGAATGCCCTTGCGGTCACGCGCGGCGCGCACCCGCTCGCCCACGCGCGCGATAAGGTCATCGACGACCCGGTCGGTCTCGGACTGTTCGGCGCGGGCTTCGCCGCGGAAGTTGGTGATCTCGGCCATGCCGCCTCATGTTCAATAGTGCATAAATCCTAGGCGCAGCCGGCCCCGGCTTCAAAGGGATTCGCAGGGATCTGGGGATATAGTGCACAAATGTTTCAGTTTCGCACAAGCGGCGCGAGCACCGATCTGACCCGTTCAGGCGGGGGTTGCTTGGAAAACGTGCTGGCCTTCACGAAAACCTCGGTGAAGCTGCCCTCGAAGCAAAGCGTGCCATCCTGCCGACCGATGACCTTGAAGGTGATCGACGTTTCGCCCATCCGGCTGGGGAAGACCTCGCATTTCAGGATGTGACGGGGCGTGACCGGGGCGCGGAAATCGAGGCTCATCGACACGAACGGCATGCCCATGTCGTGATCCAGTTCCTGAATGAACCAGCCGCCGCCGATCTTGTGGTGCAGAAACGCGTTGATCGCATCGAGGCAGAAATTCGGGATGCGACCCGTATAGACGATCTTCGCCGGATCGCAGTCGGCCCAGCTGACCAGAATGTCGTGGATGAACGGCTCTGCCATGCCCCTGCCCCCTCATGCAATCGGGGGCGCGCGGCCCCCGATCCGTTGTGTCTTCGATGCGGACGGACCTCAATAGGTCTCGACGTGATAGCGCCCGTCTTCGCGCATCTTGTCGCGGATCGGCTTCCACTCCAGCCCCTCGCCGCGGGCGATGTCGGCCAGCGCCTCTTCGACCCCGTGCTCCATCTCTTTCTTGCCGCAGATGTAGAAATAGGCGTTGTCGGATTTGAGGAGTTTGGCCACCGCCTCTTTCTCTTCGCGCAGCTTGTCCTGTACGTAATGCTTGGGTTCGTTGTCCAGCCGCGAGAAGGCGAAGACCTTGCGCAGGAAGCTTTCGGGCACCTTCTTGAGCGGGCCGAAATAGGGCAGTTCGCCGGGTTTGCGCGCGCCGAACACCAGCGTCATTTTCTCGGTCGCCGTCGGCATTTCGCGCTGGCGGCGCATGGTGAAGCCTCGGAACGGGGCGGACCCGGTGCCGGTGCAGATCATCAGGAGTTCGGCATTCGGATCGGACGGCAGGAGGAAGGTCGAGCCGAACGGGCCGGTGACGCGCACCTTGTCGCCCTTTTTCAGATCGCAGACGTAGTTGGAGCAGATGCCCTGCTCTTCCCGCTTCACGGTGAGCGACAGGTTGTTGTAGCCGGGACGCTCGCCGTCGCGGGGGCTCGACACCGAGTAGAGGCGGGGCAGGTGCGGTTTGCCGTCGGCGGTTTCGCCCGGCGGGATGATCCCGATGGACTGACCTTCGAGCACCGGCATGGGCTGGCCCGCGAAGTCGAGGATGATGTGGCGCACGTCGGCGTCGCTGTCTTCGGCGGTCAGGCGGTAGTTGCCCTGCACCGTCGCCTCGATCGGTTTACCGAGGTTGTAGAGGTTCACGGTCGCCTTGGAGGCGGATTTGGGCGCCACCGATTTGCCGCCCGCACCGGAATGCGCCTCGGCCAGAAGCGCGGCCATCTCTTCGTCCAGCGCCTCCATCGACCCGTCGCCTTCGGCGGAGGGTTCGACATCGCCTTGTTCGGGCAGTTCGGTCCACTCGAACTGTTCGTCCAGCGAATAGGGTTCGTTCACCACGCGCCATTCGTCGATGGAGCCGGTGGGGCAGACCGGGATGCAATCCATGCAGAAGTTGCACTTTTCGGCGTCCACCACGACGTTGTCGTCGTTATGCGTGATCGCCTCGATCGGGCAGGTCATTTCGCAGGTGTAACACCGGATGCAGATTTCCGGGTCGATCAGGTGCTGCTTGAGCGGTTTGTTCATGGCGTGTCGCTCCGGAATGGCTGGGTGGTCGGGCGCGGGCCCGCTTCACTGGCGTTTCGGTCTTGTTTAGGGGGTCCGCGCTCTGGCGGCCAGTTTCACTTGTCCTTCAGGACAAGATCGGGGACCAGCATCGCCTCGATCAATTCGTGGCACAGGCCCTTGCAGTCGGCGCATCCGACGCAGCCCTGTTTCAGGCCGGAGACCTGAACGGCGAGATCGCGGGTGCGCGGCGCGTGTGCGGTGCGGCGGTCGACTTGCATGGTGTCCTCCCTCGAAGATGTGGCGGGGGGCCGTGGCCCCCCGGCCCTGTGGCTTACGCCATGTGCAGTTTGACGTATTCGAAGTCGCCCGGCTTGTTGTCGATGCCGACCTTCGGCGGGGCGATCCAACCGGCGAACTTGCCCGGCTCGGTGACGGGGACCATGAGCGACTGGATGAAGTCGCCGTCCGCGTGGGTCGGAAGCCAGTCGTTCACCTTGGCGTCGTATTCGGCGCCGGTCAGCAGGGTGCCTTCCGGGTCGAACAGGTGCGACGAGAACACGCCGATCTTGCGGTTGAAGCTTTCATGCGGAAGCTTCAACTCGAACTGGACACCGGCTTTTTCGATGATCTTGTTCCAGCGGCCGACGCCACCGGCGGCATCGCGGGTGTAGTCGTCGCGCAGGCGCATGTTGATCGCGGTCAGCGCCGGAACCTCTTTCTGAACGACTTTGCCGTCCTCGAAGTCCCACACCATGTAGGTGTCGTTCTTGAGCATGTGGTCGTCGTCGATCCGATGCTCCTGATACCGGCCCTTGATGCCCGCGTTGAACGCGTTGGCGGCGTTGGTCGACACCTCTTGCCCGAACAGGTCGAGCGACAGGGTGTAGTGCAGGTTCAGCTTCTTCTGGATCGTCGGCAGGTCGATGACGCCCAGGCTGCGGATCTTGTCGATGTCATAGGGGTCTTCGATGCCGTTCTCGCGCATCACCTGACAGGTGCGTTCGATGGTGCGTCCGACGCCGGTCTCACCCACGAACATGTGGTGCGCTTCTTCGGTCAGCATGAAGCGGCAGGTGCGGCTGAGCGGGTCGAAGCCCGATTGCGCCAGCGATTCAAGCTGCATCTTGCCGTCACGGTCGGTGAAGTAGGTGAACATGAAGAACGACAGCCAATCCGGCGTCTCTTCGTTGAAGGCCCCCAGCATGCGCGGGGCTTCTTCCGATCCCGAGGACCGCACCAGCAGATCGTCGGCCTCTTCCCGGCCGTCCTTGCCGAAGTATTTCTGAAGCAGGTAGACCATCGCCCAGAGGTGACGCCCCTCTTCCACGTTCACCTGGAACAGGTTGCGCATGTCGTAAAGCGACGGCGCGGTGAGGCCGAGGAACCGCTGCTGCTCGACCGAGCCCGGCTCGGTATCGCCCTGAATGACGATCAGGCGCTTCATCAGGTTGCGGTATTCACCCGGCACTTCCTGCCAAGCGGGCTGGCCGTAGTGTTCGCCACAGGGGATTTTGCGGTCTTCGACCTGCGGGGCCAGCAGAACGCCCCAGCGGTATTCCGGCATCTTGACGTAGTCGAACTTGGCCCAGCCTTTCGGGTCCACGGACACGGCGGTGCGCAGATAGACCATCGACTTCTGGAATTTCTCGGGGATGAGGTCGTTCCACCAGTTGATGTAGCCGGGGTGCCATTTCTCAAGTGCCTTCAGAACCTTGCGGTCCGAGGACAGCCCGACGTTGTTGGGAATCTGCGTATCGTAGCTGACGTTGATAAGGTCGACCATCTGTCTCTCCCTATGGGTTTTGGGCGGGCACGATAGCCCGCCCTGCAAGTTTGGTTAGACGCGTTCCATGTTGTATTCGCCGCGCACGCCGGTGCCGTAACGCTGCAACGCGCCGTCGGCCCCCACCGCGTTCGGGCGGTTGAAAATCCAGTTCTGCCAGGCGGTCAGGCGACCGAAGATCCGGGTTTCCATCGTTTCAGGTCCGGCGAAGCGCAAGTTGGCCTCCATGCCGGTCATCGCGTCCGGGCTGAACGAGGCGCGCTCTTCCATGAAGATGCGAATCTCGTCGTCCCAGTCGATGTCGTCGAGGATCATGGTGACAAGGCCCAGTTCGTCGGCCTCTTCGGCTTCCAGAGCCTCACCGATCTTGGCCTTCGCGGCGTCCACGCTGTCCGGCTCGCCGTAGAAGCGGGTTTCCAGACGGGTCAGGTCGTTGCCCATCGGGTAACGGCCGAAGTTGGAGTCCGACAGGGTGATCGTGGCGATCGGGCGGTTGTCGCCCTCGAACTCGTCTTCCATCATGTAGGACCGGTCGACGGCGAACAGGATTTCGGCCAGCACACCGGCGTAGCAGGAGCCATGCTCGACCAGAGCGGTCAGCGAGCGCGAGGTCACGTCGATCCGCTTGAGCACACGCTTCCAGAACATCAGGATTTCGTTGGCGAGCCAGTTGTCGTCATTGGCCAGAAGCAGGTCTTCGTGCGCCTTGACCTGTTCCGGGTCGCCCTGCGTGCGGAACACCCACAGGCCAAGCTCCATCTCGTTGAGCCGCAGATGCATGATCGCGTCGTCCAGCTCGCGGGCGAGCTTGAGCATGTAGCCCTGATCGCCAGCGGCCACCACGTCGTCGATGGATGCGGGCGCGTCCGCGTCGGGGCCCGAAATGGTGATGGTCGCCTTGCGCCCGTCACGGTCGATCTCGACCTCGACGAGGTCGTAGTGCACGCCCTTGTCGTCGATGGTGCGATTGAGCGGGCCGAGTGCGATGCCCTTGTCCGCGACCGGCTTGGTCGAGGCGGCGGCGAATTCGCGGGCGCGTTCGTCAACGGTTTCGTCGAACTTGGAGTTCGGAACGACCTCGTCCACCAGACGCCAGTCTTTCGCGCGCTTGCCCTTCACGCCCTCTTCGATCGAGCAGAAGATGTCGGCGCGGTCACGGCGCACCTTGCGCTTGTCGGTGACGCGGGTAAGGCCACCGGTGCCCGGCAGAACGGCCAGAAGCGGAACCTCGGGAAGCGCGACCGACGAGGTCGAGTCGTCCGTCAGCATGATATAGTTGCAGGCGAGCGCCAGTTCGTAGCCGCCCCCGGCGCAAGCGCCCTTGACCGCCGCGATCCATTTCTGACCCGAGTCCGCCTCGGCGGCCTCGAAGGTGTTGCGGGTCTCGTTGGTGAACTTGCAGAAGTTGACCTTGTGGCTGTGGGCAGCACCGCCAAGCATCCGGATGTTCGCACCGGCGCAGAACACCTTGTCCTTGGCCGACTTCATCACGACGGTCTTCACCTCGGGGTGTTCGAAGCGCATACGCTGAACCACGTCCGACAGTTCGATATCGACGCCGAGGTCGTAGGAGTTCAGCTTGAGCTGATAGCCGTCGAAGAGGCCCGCGTTTTCGTCGACGTCCATGTAAACGGTCGCGACGGGGCCGTCGTATTCCACCTTCCAGTGGCGGTACTTTGACGGGTCGGTTTGGAAGTCGATCACCTTGCTCATTGGCCCGGTCTCCTTGTTCGCGTTGGTAGCAATATAGTGCGTGGCTGAGATCAAGTCTACACCATGATGCACTATAGTGCTTAACTTTCTTTCGTTTAATTTCAGTTATTTACAACACAGTGCCTCAGCTTCATGCCGTATTTTGCACTATATTGCATCATTACTCAGGCGCGATTCGAGCGCCTGCGCCTCGCCGCGCGCCCAATCGACTCGCGCCCCCTGCCCGGCTCGGGCGAGGTGGTCACGGGCGATGGTCAGGATACGGGCCGCGGCGCGGGGCTGACCCATCACGCGCTTCAAGTTCCCGTTGGCAAGCTGGATCGCGGCCTGCAATAGCGCCTTGTGCTCCGAGTTCGGCGCCGCCTCCATCCAGACCGGCTCCCACGCCTCATGCGCTTCCCAGAAGTAGCCCGCGCGATACTGCGCGAGCCCTTCGTCCCATCCGGGCGCGATGGAGCCTTCCGGCGGGCGGGCGTTCTGCCCCGGTATATGGGGCGCGGGCGTCATACGCCCTCGGGCTCCGCCGCTTCCATGGTGTCGAGGTGCTCGCAGAACTCCACGATGGCCGCCAGCGTCTCTTCCGGTTTTTCGAGGTGCGGCGCGTGTTTGGCACCTTCGATGATCGCCACGTCCGCGGGCGAATAGGTCCGCGTCTCGATCTCTTCGATCTGGGCGAGCGTGCCGTATTGATCGTCGCGTCCCTGAATGGCGAGACAGGGAATGCGCCAGTAGTCGATGACCTCGGCCACGTTCCAGTCTTTGAAACCGGGGGCGAGCCAGCTGTCGTTCCAGCCCCGGAACGTGTTGTCCGGGTCGCGGTGATAGCGGGCCATCTTTTCCTTCAGCCCGCCCGCTTCATAGGCCTCGCCCGCCTTGGCGATCTCGGCCAGCCCCATCTCTTCGGTGAAGAAATGCGGTGCGATCAGGATCAGGCCGCGCACGCGCACGTCCGACACCCGGCCCGCATATTCGGCCGCGATGGTCGCGCCATCGGAATGACCCAGAAGCACGTAGCCTTGCGCGCCGATGGCGTCGAGCACGTCCGGCAGCACATCCACCGCTTCCCGCGTCATGTAGTCCAGCGGGCGCGGCAGATCGGCAAGATCCGACTGGCCGTAGCCCGCGCGCGAAAACACGAAGACCGGGTGCCCGGTCGCCTGCGCGATGTTCGCGGGCACGTCGCGCCACAGCGCGGTGCATCCCAGCCCCTCGTGCAGCATCACGATCACCGGCTTGTCGCCCGGCTGCGGGCCATGGCAGGCATATTCCAGCCGCTTGCCGCCCGCGTTCAGAAATCCGCTGTCGACCCAATCAATCATCAGTGCGCATCCCTCAGCTTGAAACGCTGGATCTTGCCGGTCGCGGTCTTGGGCAGTTCATCGACCACCTCGATCCAGCGCGGGTATTTCCACATTCCGATCTTCTCTTTCACGAAGTCCTTGATCGCCTCCGGCGTCGGCGCCTCGACGCCCTCTTTGAGGACGATGTAAGCCGCTGGCTTCACGAGGTCTTTTTCATCCTCCCGCGCCACGACGGCGGCTTCGAGGACGCAGGGATGGTCGATCAGCGCCTGTTCCACCTCGAAGGGCGAGACCCAGATGCCGGACACCTTGAACATATCATCGGTGCGCCCGCAGTAGACGAAGCGCCCCTCGGGCGTGCGTTCGTACTTGTCGCCCGTCCGGGTCCAGTGGCCCTGAAACGTGTCCATCGACTTGAAGCGGCGGTTCCAGTAGCCCTCGGCGCTGGACGGGCCGCGCACAAGCAGCTCGCCCACGTCGCCTTCGGCCACGTCCTCGTCATGCTCGTCGACCAGCCGGACTTCGTAACCCGGCACGGCCTTGCCCGACGTGCCATAGACGATGTCGCCCGGACGGTTGGACAGGAAGATGTGGAGCATTTCGGTCGAGCCGACACCATCCACGATCTCGGCCTTCCAAAGCCGCTGCCAACGCTCGCCGATCTCGCGCGGCAGCGCCTCGCCCGCCGAGGTGCAGATGCGCACCGAGTGGACCGGATCGGTTCCCGCCTTTTCCTGCGCCGCGACCATGGCGGCATAAAGCGTGGGGACCGCGCAGAACACGGTCGGCTTTTCGTCGGCCAGCAGCGCAGACACCCCATCCGGCGTGGGCCGCCCGCCCATCAGCACCGTCGTCGCCCCGACGGACATGGGGAAGGACATGGCGTTGCCCAGACCATAGGCGAAGAACATCTTCGCGACCGAAAACACCGTGTCGTCCTCGCGGATGCCAAGAACCTGCGCGCCGAAGGTGTCGCAGGTCGCCTTGAGCGAGCCGTGAACGTGGCGCACCCCCTTGGGGGTGCCCGTCGACCCGGAGGAATACAGCCAGAAGGCCAGTTCGTCCGCCGACGCCTCGCAGGTTTCCTCGATCTCGGCCCCGGCCACGAAATCCGTGTAGCTTTCCGTGCCTTCGGGCGCGTCGCCGATCACGACGACGGTGCGCAGGTAGCGGTTTCCGTCCACCGCAGGCTTCACCGTCTCCCAAAGCTGTTCGGACACCACGAGGATCGAGGCGCGGCTGTCGTTCAGGATCGCTTCGTAAACACTGGCGGACAGCAGGGTGTTCAGCGGAACCGGGATCGCCCCCGCCTTGAGCGAGCCCCAGAAGACGACCGGAAATTCGATCTGGTCGCGCACGATCATCGCGACGCGTTCCTCGCGGCGCACCCCGTGTTTGTGAAGCGCACCGGCCCAGCGCCCGGCCTGTTCGTGCAGGTCGCCATAGGTCAGCGTGCGGTGCTCGCCGTCCGCCTCGCGAAACGCGGGTTTGTCCGCGCGGCCTTCTTCAATGTGCCGGTCCACGAAATAGACCGCGGCATTCTCGTTCGTCATGTGATCCTCCCAGTCAGGCGCCTCCCGCGCCCGGAACGGTTATTTCCCTGTGAATTCAATGGCGCCTTCGGGGAGCAGGTAGAGCACGTAGGCATCCCCACCCGTCACCGTCGGGTGATGATCGGACCCCGGCGGGTAGACATACCAACCGGGTTCGAAATCATCGAACTTCGGCGCCCCTTCAAGCGGCATGACCGCCCCGATTTCGCCCGTGGTGTGGACGTGATGCGGGCCTTTGACGTCCTTCATGCGCACCACGTCGACCGAAAAGCTGCCGGCGGCCCCGCCGGGCTTGATCGGTCGCCCGAACTTGATCCCGCCTGCCTCGCGCTGGACCAGCCAGCCCTCGGCCTCGCCTTGCGCGCAAAGCTCGCCCAAGCGTTTGAATTCGGGGCTGTCTTTCGGATACTCGCGGTTCAGAAACGCGGCCATGTCGTCATCGAGCGGCACACCTTCGAGCCGCGCCGCGATGCCACCGATCAGCATGGAAAACTCTTCTGCGGACATCGATTCCTCCTGTCGCTGCGCCGTGAGTCGTTTGTGCAGTATTTTGCACAATTGCCCGCGCAGTTCAACAGGTTTGGCGACGAGGTGCACTTTACTGCATAGCACAGGGCACGCAGGTCTGGGCCGCGGATTGCGTCAGGCCGCCGTCATTTCCGCAAGGTCGGCTTCGGTCCGGGCCGACTGCCGCGCGACGAGTGCCGCGACGCGGCGGATGCGCTCCGGGTCCGGGTGATGATCGGCCTTGGCCACCATCTGCGCCCAGAGCGCCTGTTCCAGAACTCGCGCGGTCAGGCGGATGAACGGCGTCGCGATCTGACCCGGATCGACGCCGGTTTCCAGATGCGCGCGCGCCGCTTCCCATGCCGCCACGGCCCGGTCGAGCGCCGGGCCGCCGTCGATCCCTTTCAGGTAGTCCACGAAAGCATTCATCGCCGCGCCGTTCTCCAGCCGCAGGAGGCGCGCGGCGACGCCCATCGCGTGAATGCCCGAAGCGCCCTCGTAGATCGCGGCGATGCGCAGGTCGCGGTAGGTCTGTTCGATGCGGTATTCCTGAAGATAACCGTAGCCGCCCAGCACCTGCATCCCCGTCTCGGCGGCGCGCAACCCTTGCTCGGACGCATACCACTTGATGACATGGGTCAGGAGCTCGAGGAGCCACGGGTTGTCGCCCGATTCCAGCGTCACCAGCGCCAGATGCGTCATCGCGCGCGCGCCCATCGCGATCGCGTCGATCTCGTCCAGCATCCGGCGCACGTCGCCATGCTTGTCGATGGTCACGGGACCATCCGGCCCCCGGCCCTGCACGCGCTCGGCGGCATAGCTCGACGCGATGTCATAGGCGCGGGCGGAATGCGCCACGCCCTGCAAGGCCACGTCCACGCGCGCGTGGTTCATGATCTCGAACATCGCGCGCAGCCCCTGCCCTTCGGCCCCGATGAGCTCCGCCTCGGCCCCGTCGAAGGCAAGCTGACAGGTGGGTTGCAGGTGCAGACCCATCTTTTCCTCGATCCGGGTGACGTTGACCGCATTGCGGCTGCCGTCGGCGCGATCCGACAGGCAGGCGAACAGCGACAGGCCCTTCACCCCGCTGTCCATCTCGCCGGTGCGGGCGAGGACCATGTGCAGCACGCCCCTGGACATGTCCTGATCGCCACCCGAGATGAAAATCTTTTCGCCGGTGATCCGCCAGACATCGCCATCCTGCACCGCGCGGGTGCGGATGCGGCCAAGGTCCGACCCCGCGCCGGGTTCGGTCAGGGCCATCGTGCCGAGATAATCGCCGGAGGCGAGCAGCGGCAGGTACCTGGCCTTCTGCGCGTCGGTGCCGAAATTCTGGAAGACCCGGTTGTGCCCCACGGCCAGCGAGACGAGCATCTGGAACGCGTGGTTCGCGCCCATCAGGATCTCGTGGATCACGCCGCCGGTCACGCCGTCGACCCCCATGCCGCCATGTTCCTCGGGCAGCATGAGACCGGGCCAGCCGCCCTCGACATACTGCGTGAACATCGCCTTCACCGCGTCCGGCAGAACGACCCGGCCATCGACCAGCTTCGCCCCGATCTTGTCCCCGATCTCATCGGTCGGCGCGATCACCTCTTCCGCGAACGAGGCGAAGTGCTGCGCGATTTCGCGCGACATTTCGGGGTCGTAGTCCGCGACCCGGTCGGCCCCAACCACGTGGTTCAGGATGAAGAAAATGTCGTCGAGCGGGGCGGCGAAGGGTTTCATGGCAAACCTCAGATGGTGATGGTTGCAGGGTCGGCGTCGTCGTAGAGCCGTTTGAGAAGCGCGTCCCGGCGGTCCAGAACCTTGCGGTAGTTGAGGTTGCCCTTGGCCGTCATCTCGCCTTCGCCCATGTTGGGCGGCTCTTCCAGAACGATAGCGCGACCCACGCGTGAGGATGAGCCGGACACTTCGCCCGCACGCACCGCCAAACGGCGGCGGATGTCAGATTGCAGCGCCGCGTTGATGAGCGCGCCGTTGTCGGAATCGAACGAATAGCCTTCCTTTTCCAACTCCGCGACGTTCAGGAAGATCATGATTCCGATCTCGTTCTTGTCCGCGCCCGTGATGACGATGTCCTGCGCGAGCGGCCCGATACAGGCGAGCATGTCGAGCCGAAGCTGGCCCGCGCGCACCCATGTGCCGGTGAGGAGCTTGAAGTCCTCCGAGATGCGCCCGTCGAATTGCAGGCCCAGATCGTAGTGATCGGGGTTCACGAATTTCATCGCGTCGCCGGTGAGGAAGAAGCCCTCGTCGTCGAAGGCCTCGGCGGTCTTTTCCGGGTTGTCGAGATAGCCGGTGAAGATCGACGGGCCTTTCACCCGAACCTCGCAGCGCATGTCGTCGTCGGGGATCAGCTTCACCTCCACCCCCGGCAGCGGCACGCCGACGATGCCGGAGCGGTCGGTGGGTTCGTGTTGCAGGAGCGCGGCGGGCGCGGTTTCGGTCAGGCCCCAGGACGAGTTCATCAGCGGCAGGTCACCGCGCACCTCATGCGCCGCGTCCTCGATCCCCTTCCAGACGTCCTGCGGCAGCGAGGCCCCGGCGTAGAAGATCATGTCGAGTTCGGCGAAGTAGCTTTGCTTGAGCGCCTCGTCGGTCTTCATCGCCTTGACCAGCCCCGCGAAGCCCACGGGCACGTTGAAGCTGATTGTGGGCGAGACGAGTTTCAGGTTTTCGACGGTGCGCGAGATCAACGCGGGAGTCGGCTTGCCGTCGTCGACATAAAGCGTGCCGCCGTTGGCAAGGATCATGTTGAAGTTGTGCGAGCCGCCGAAGACGTGGTTCCACGGCAGCCAGTCGACCAGAACTGGGGGCCGCGTGGCGAGAAACGGCAGCGCGGCGGCGAGTTGCGCCTGATTGGTGGTCATCATCCGGTTGGTCGTCGGCACACCCTTGGGGGCCGAGGTGGAGCCGGAGGTGAGGAGGATCTTGCCCACCGTATCCGGGCCAGTCGCGGCGAAAGCGGCATCCACATCGACGCTCGAGTCGCCTTTGACGAGGTCCGCGAAGGGCGTGACCTTGGTGTTCTGGCCGGGGTTCGAAGCGACCACTTCGATGTCGTCGAAGATGTCGAGCGCCAGTGCCTCGCCATACTGGTCGGCATCCACCGTGTAGGCCATGCGCGGCTTGGTCATTTCGACCGCGTGGCGCAGACGACCGTGAGCGCCGTGGATCAGCGCATATTGTTCGGCCACCGGCACGATCGGCACGCCGACATACTGCCCCGCGAGCGCGAGAAGGCCGTGGTCGACGCCGTTGCCGGAGATCACGATCACCGGCGTGTCCGCGTTCATCCCGCGCGCAAGCAGGCTGGCGGCGATGCCACGGACCTGTTCCAGCGCCTCTGCATAGCTCACCTCACGCCAGCCCGCGCCGTAGCGTTCGGCAAGGAAGGTGCGGTCGGGCGCGGCGTCGGCCCAATGGTGGAGCCAGTCGCCGGTGCGGTCCACGACGGGGCCGAGCGGGTCGGCGGCGCGGTAGATCATCGTGCCATCGGGGCGTGTTTCGACGGTTGTGGAATGCGGTTTGTACTTAGACATGGGTCAGCTCCTCCCTGTCCCGGTGGCTTCGATCTTGGCCAGCGCGCCGAGCAGTTGCGCGCGGTCGTCGCCGGTCAGCCCGGCATAAAGACTGGTTTCGTGGGCATGGACCGCCTCGGTCGCCTGTGCGAGCAGCCGGGCCCCCGCCGTCGTCAGGCGCAGCGCATAGGTGCGGCGGTCGGACGGCACGCGTTCGCGCGAGATCAGACCGCGCCGAGTGAGTTCGTCGGTCACGGCGACGAGGTTCGGGCGCTCGACCGACAGGGCAGCGGCGAGTTGCGCCTGACTGAGGCCCGGATTGTCCCCGATGACGACCAGCGCGGAAAACGTGATCATCCGCAGACCCAACGGGTCGAGCGTGGCGCCAAGGTCGGCGTGAATCACGTTCCACGCGCGGCGCAGGTTGAAGCCAAGGAACGGGCGCAGGGCCGCATCCGTCACCTTCTTGGCCGTGTCGGTCTCCTCCCCTCCCGACATGGCGCTACCTGAAACTCGGGTCGCGTTTCTGAAGGAAGGCCTGCAACCCCTCGATCGCATGTGGGCTGGTCTGGGTCAGGGCCGCGCAGAGGCTTTCGGTGAAGAGACCGTCGGCTTTGGACATATCCTCGATCCGCGACAGCGCCTGAATCATCACGTAGTTCGACAGGGGCGCATTGTCGGCGATGTTGCGGGCGAGCTTCTGGGCGAGTTCCAGCGCCTCGCCTTCGCCGACCGCGTAGTGGGTGAGGCCAAGCGACAGCCCCTCTTCCGCGCCGTATTTGCGGCCCGTCAGCATCATCTCGATCATCCGGTCGGCCCCGAGGATGCGCCCCACGCGCACGCTCGCCCCGCCGCCGACGAAGATGCCCCGCCGTCCCTCGGGAAGCTGGAAGATGGTGGAAGGCTCGGCGATACGCACATGGGTAGAGGTGGCAAGCTCCAGTCCGCCGCCGATCACCGCGCCGAACATGGCGGAAATCACCGGCAGCCCGCCATACTGGATCTTGTCCATGATCGCGTGCCACCCGCGCGAGTGGCGCATCGTGCCCTCGGCGTCGCGCTGTTCGTGCTCGGCAAGATCGAGACCCGAGCAGAAGTGCCCCTCGGTCCCGGTCAGAACCACCGCCTTCACCCCGGCGGGCGGGTTGGAAAAGAACGCGTCGAGCGCGTTCAGAAGCTGGTCGGACATAGCGTTGCGCTTGCCGGCCCGGTTCATGGTGAGCGTGGCGATGCCGTCGTCGGACACATCCACCAGAAGAATGTCGTCAGCCATGAATACCTCCCTGGTATAATCGTTATGACTTGTATCTATCTTCGCGAGACGGCGCAATGTGCTTGCGCCGTCCGTTTTCGTTTCAGGTGATCAGGAACAGGGTGATCGCCGGAAAGGCGACCAGCAGGGCCACGCGGATCAGATCCGATGTGATGAAGAACATCACGGCCTTGTAGGTCTCGACGATCGGGGTCTGCTTGTCCATCGCGTTGATGATGAACAGGATCATCCCCACCGGCGGGGTGATGAGACCGGTTTCCACGACGATCAGGACGAGGATGCCGAACCAGATCGCGGTGTATTCCATCCCCAGCGCATTGGCGCGCATTTCGGTCAGGCGGACGCCCAGTTCACCCGAAAGCTGTCGTGGCACTTCCTGCCCCGCCGCCATCAGCGCGTTGATCTGGTCCATCACATCCTGCGCGACCCCCTGCGCGGCCCCGGACGCGATCGCGTCACGGATCATGTCGTGCTGCATCGACACGAAGTCGACCATGCCGAAATCCAGCACCGAGATGATCGGGTAGAAGATCGGAATGGTGAGCAGGATCATGGACAGCGAGTCCATGAGACAGCCCAGAAGCAGGTAAAAGACGAGGATGATCAAGAGCACCGTGTAAGGCGAATACCCCTGTTCGGCGACCCAGCTCGCCGCCGTCTGCGGCACCTGGCTCACGGCGAGGAAGCCGTTGTAGAAGGCCGCGCCGAGCACGATGAAGAAGATCATCGCGGTCGAGCGTGCGGTCGCCGTGAACGAACCGAGCAGCGATTTCCACGTCAAGCCGCCGTTGAAGAGCGCGATGATCCCGGTGCCGAGCGCACCGACCGCCGCGCCTTCGGTGGGCGTGAACAGCCCGCCGTAGATGCCTCCGACCACGAGGCCGAAGACCAGCAGAACCGGCCAGACGTTGAACACGGCCCGAAACCGCTCGGCCATCGGAACCGGAGGACGGGTGCCCGCCGATTTCGGGAACAGGCGGACATAGATCGAGATGACGATGATATAGCCGATTGCCGCGAGGATGCCGGGCACGATGGCGGCGGCAAAGAGCTTGGCGATGTTTTGCTCGGCGAGGATGGCATAGATCACCAGCACCACCGACGGCGGGATCAGGATACCGAGCGTGCCGCCCGCCGCCAGCGTGGCGGTCGAGAAGCCGCCGGAATAGCCGTAACGGCGCAGTTCAGGCAGGGCGACGCGCCCCATCGTGGCAGCGGTCGCAAGAGACGAGCCACAGATCGCGCCGAACCCCGCACAGGCCCCGATGGCGGCCATGGCGACCCCGCCGCGCCGGTGGCCCAGCCAGCTTTCGGCGGCTTTGAACAGCGATTGGCTCATCCCGCCAAGGGTCGCGAAGTGACCCATCAAGAGGAACATCGGCACGATGGACAGCGAGTAGGACGAGAAGGTCGTATAGGTCTCGGTCTTCAGGCGGGCGAGCGCGATGTGCCAGCCGTCGTTGATGATCCCCAGCCCCACGAACCCCGCAAGGAACATGGCAAGCCCGATGGGCACGCGCAGGAAGATAAGCAGGAGGAGCGCCGGGAAGGACCAGAGCCCGATCTCGATATTGGTCATATTTCGCCCCCCTCGACGGCGATGGTCTTGCCCGTCACGGCCTCGGTCACGCGCACGAAGGCGTGCCAGACACCGACGACCGCGCCGACGATGGCCGCGACCATTGAGACGGCGTAGCCCCACCAGACGGGAAATTGCAGGAGCAGCGTGGTCTGCCCCGAATTGAGTTTGCTCATCATGCCGCCCCAAAGCTGGGTCGCGATGATGATGAGAACGACGGCGAAGACGACGTCGATCACCGCCAGAAGCCAGCGATGCGCGGTCTCGCCCAGCGTATTGGTGAAGATGTCGACGGTCGCGTGTGCGCCGGTCATATGCGCGTAGGGCAGAAAGGCGAAGATGCAGAAGGCCATTCCGGCCTCGACGATCTCATAGTCGCCGGTCACGGCCCCAAGGCCGGTTTCGCGGCCGAGGATCGAAACGACGACAAGGATGACGAGAATGCTCAGGACAGCGCCGCCCGCGATCGCAAGTGCTTTCGACAGGCCGAGGAAAAAGCGGTTCATGGGATCCCCTGTTTCAGGTCCGGGTCAGACGAAAACGCGCGGCGGGTCGCCCCGCCGCGCGCATGATGGCTTATTTCGCGCCGTAGGTGTCGATGTTGGCCATGTCGGCGCCGCACTGCTCCATGAGCATCTTGGCTTCGTCGATCAGGGCCTGACCGTTTTCCATACCCGCGATCCATTCGTCGTAGATCGGGTTCACGATCTCATCCCAGGCTTTCGCATCTTCTTCCGAAACGGTGATGATGTTGTTGCCCAGGTCGACGGCGACCTGACGGGCCGGGCCATCGGCGTCGGCTTGGGTGCCACCGGCGAAGACCGAGAAGGCGAGGCCGGAGTTGGCGTCGATCACAGCCTTGTTCTCGTCCGACAGACCTTCGTAGACGCCCTTGTTCATGGCGAGGACGAAGGTGAGGTTGTAAAGCGCCGGGCCTTCGAATTCGGTGTGGTTGGTCACCAGTTCCGGCACCTTGAGCGCGTAGGTCACTTCCCACGGGATCGTGGTTCCGTCGATCACGCCTTTGGACAGGGCTTCGGACACGGCCGGAACGGGCATCCCGATCGGCTCGGCGCCGACGCGCGTCAGCAGGTCGTTCACGAGGCGCGAACCGCCCCGGATCTTCATGCCTTCAAGGTCGGAGGGCACTTCGACCGGCTCGTTGGTGTGGAACATGCCGGGGCCGTGGACCCAGGTGCCGACGATGTGCAGATCCTTGAACTCGCCGTCCTTCATGTGCGTGTCGAACATTTTCGAGTAGGCACAGGACGCTTCACGGGCATCCGACACCATGAAGGGCAGTTCGAAAACTTCGGTGGTCGGATAGCGGCCGGGGGTGTAACCCACGACGGTCCAGACGACGTCGGCGATGCCGTCGATGGCCTGGTCCATCAGTTCCGGCGGGGTGCCGCCCAGCGCCATGGAGGCATAACGCTCGACCTTGATGCGGCCTTCCGAATCCTTCTCGACATTGTCGGCCCAGACATCCAGCACGTCCTTCGGGACGTTGGCTTGCGCGGGCAGGAACTGGTGCAGCTTGAGCGTGACTTCCTGGGCGAACGCACCCCCGGTGGACAGGGCCGTCAGTGCGGCACCGGCGGCGAGCGACGTAAGCAGTTTGCGAGTGGTCATTGATTCTCCTCCCTTGACCGGATGTGGCATTATAATGCCACTATCGCGTGTTGAATGCCATATATTGCTACAGATTTCCACCTGAATCTCGTTCAGGGCTTGTGAAAAAAGGAGCAGGCTTTGGCGTTCAGTTAAAAGGTTATAACTTATAACAATTTGCATCAATACCTATTTCGGATCGATCCGAGGGCATTCATTGCATTTGCAGCGATAGGGGCATTTTTGTCGGGGGGGTTCAACCACTTTTTCCGACTCACCGGTTGGTGAATCAACGCGCGGCATTCGCTCGCCCCCTGTCGCCGGATCGACAACAATGCACGGCCCGGCCCGCAATTGGCATGGCAAAACGCCGCGAAACCCTTATCATACAAGCGTTTCGTTGACTTTTTGCCCGTTTGTGGGACAGTCCCGCGCGGGGGCGCAGATGCAAGGGGTGCAGCTGCCATGTTCGATCCTAACCCGGTCTCGCACCGGGCAGCCCTCGTCCACGTCCGCGTGACCCGTCGACGCTCGGCCCATCTGCCCTGTCATGGCGTGGCGACCACGAGAAAGGTCTGATCGGATGCAGGTGGACATCATTCGACCGGATGAGCTCGATGCCGATATGGTCGCCGTCTGGCGAGGCTTTCAGGCCGCGGACCGGGATCTACAAAGCCCGTTCTTCACGCCGGATTTCTGCCGGATCACCGGCACTGTGCGCCCCAAGGACACGCGCGTCGCGGTGCTGCACGATCAGGGTGCGATTCAGGGCTTCTTCGCCTTCCACAAACAGCGGTTCGGGCGGCTCGCGCCGCTGGCGGGCCAGATCTCGGATTATCATGGGGTCGTCGCGGCGCCCGGAACGCGCCCGGACATGGGCATGGTCCTGAAGGCGGCGGGGGCCAAGGCCTATGACTTCAACCACGCGCCTCGCTCCCAAAGCGCCTTCGCGGACCATGCCTTCCGCGAAACGACATCGCCCTATATCGACCTGTCAGGGGGCTTCGATGCTTGGGCCGACGCGCGCAGATCGAACAATCGGTCGTTCCGCGACCTCGGACGGCGCAGCCGCAAGCTGGAACGCGATCATGGCGCGATCACCTTCGTCGCCAACGACAGGTCCGACCTGGCATGGCAAAGCTTCCTCGACTGGAAGCGCGCGTCGCTCGCCGCGATGGGCGTCAAACTCATCCTCGACGTGGGATGGGCGCGCGACGTGGCCGAGGCGATCCGGGCCACCGACACGCCGGAATTCGCGGGTCAGACATCGGCGCTTTATGCGGGCGAGACCTGTGTCGCGGTGCATTTTGGGATGCGCAGCACGCAAACGCTGCACTGGTGGTTCCCGTCCTATGACGAGGAATACCGCAAGACCTCGCCCGGATTGATCCTGATCCTCGAAACGCTCAAGCAGATGGAAGCCGAAGGGCGGCGGGAACTGGATTTCGGTCGCGGCGACCAGCGATACAAGACCGATTTCATGACGCACGAACGGGCGCTGGTCGAGGGGTCGATGGAGCGACCCGTCAGCCTGATCGGCGCGCCACGACGCCTGCGAAAGCAGCTTCAGGTCATGGCGGACCGCCTGCCCTCGCCCAAGGTGCCTGAATTCACGCGGCGTGCAGGTGACCGGATACTTGCGGCGGGGCGGATCTTCTAGCGCCCGGACCGGGGCGCGTCGCGCGACGACCGCACGCAAGCCTAGGCAATCGCATCGAAACGCGGCCATATTCCTGCCAGCATTGGTTTCTAATTAGAGACTGGGCAGAAACGAAGACCGCGAAATGAGTGCATTGAAACTCTGCGTGATCCTGAAAGCAGGCGTCGCCGGACCCGGCGAACGCCGGTTTCTGCGTGCCGTGGGCGAGGATGCGCGGTTCGATCTGGCCGTGGTCACCGCCTGCCCCGCCCCCGAACCCAGCCTTCCCGCGATCTGGCGCGGTTGGATCGCTGCCGAGACGCGGCTGTTCCCTGCGCCCGACGACCTGCCGCCGGACGTGCCGCCGCTTCGCAATTTCGCGCCCGACCTTGCCGAGGGCTGCGATGTCGTCGTTGATTTCTCGATGTCACGGGCGGCGGAAAACTGCGCCCCGGCCGCTCGGTTCGGTCTGTGGCGGCTATCGACCTATGACGAGGCGAGCGGCCTGACCGAGGCGCGCCTGCGCAGCCCGGTGACCGAGGTCGCGCTGACCTGCCGGACGGAGGAGGGCGAGGCGACGATCGCGACCGCCCGCTTCGACACCAAGTTCATGGCCTCGCGCAATGCGGCCTTCGCCCGCGAAAAATCCGTGCTGCTCCTGCTGCGGGAATTGGTGCGGCTGACGCGGGACGGCGCATTGCCGGTGCCGGTTCCGGCCCCGGCCACCCTGCCCGCGCCGCGCGGTGTGGACCTTGCAGACTACGCCTGCGCCTTGACGTGGGAGCTTGCCATGCGCGTGGTGCGCCGGATCGAGGCCAAACGCGGCAAGCGCCCCGGCATGTTCTTTCTGCGCCTGTCACACGGGCCGCTGGCGGGGATCGATCCGACCTCGGGCGTCGATCTGATGCCGCCGGGAAACACCTATTGGGCTGACCCGTTCTTGTTGGAGCACGATGGCGTCACCTATCTGTTCTACGAGGATTTCGACTACGCCACCCACCACGGGCACCTGTCGGTCGGGCGGCTCGACGGAATGCGGATGGACCCCATCGGTCCGGTCATGCAGATGCCGCATCACCTGTCGTTTCCCTACGTCTTTCGCTGGAACGGCGAAGTCTGGATGATCCCGGAAACGCATCAGGCGAAACGGATCGAACTATGGCGCGCGACCGATTTTCCGCTGGGGTGGGAGCGTGCGGCGGTCGGTTTCGAGGGTGTCGAGGCGTCGGACACGGTCGTATTCGAGCACGCGGGCCAATGGTGGCTGGCCACGAACATCGCCAACGACAGTTTCGGCGATTTCGGAAGCGAACTGCACCTGTTCGCCATCGACGATCCGATGATGACGAACCCGCAGCCCCATCCGCTCAATCCGGTGGTGCTCGATGCGACGACCGCACGCAACGGGGGACGCATCTTCGCCGAGAACGGGCGGCTTTATCGTGCCAGTCAGGACAATTCCAACGGCGTTTACGGATATGGGCTGAACCTGATGGAGATCACCGAACTGTCGATGACGGGCTATAGTGAGCGTCGGGTGCGCCATATCACGCCCGATGCCATGCCGGGGATCATGGGTATGCATCACATGGATGCCGGCGGGGGCTATACGGTGATGGACCTGCGCCGTTCGTTCACCGGGCAACACACCTCAGGGCGTGGGAAGGACCAGCACGCGACGGCGCATGAAGATGGCCATGAGGATGAGCCAGGCGACCGAGATCTTTACCAGCGTCAGGCCCAGTCCAACTTCTGACCCGACCGAGCCCCACAGGCTGCTCGACCAATGCACCGCCACATAGGTGAGCGCCGCGAGCGCCGCCCCCGGCAGGAACGTCATCACCATGTCGCGCAGCGGAATTTCCAGCGCCTTTGCGGTGGCCGCGAGCGATGCCGCGCCGACCACGACGCTGGCCGCGAGATGGCAGTAGGCCGCGGCTTCCGGCCCGAAACGCCCGAACGCCAGAAGGGTCACGATCAGCGTGACGGCCCCCGCGCTGCGGATCTTCAGCTGTCGGCCCGCGTTTCCGGTGGTCAGCATCGTCGGCTCGAGCAGGTTGGCGAAAAACTCGATCGACTTCGAAACCGCGAGGATCGAGACGATGGAGGCCGCGGGCAGCCACGTGTCATCGAGGATCGTCACCACCAGAAGCGGGGCCAGCAACGCGACGGCCATAGACATCGGCCACATGAGCGCGGCGGCGAGCGACATATTCTCGATCCAGGCACGGCGCAGCGCCGGAATGCCCGCACCTTCTTTCTCGATCCGGGTGAACTTGGACCACGACAGCAGGCCAAGGGGTTGCATGACGAGGTCGGCGGCGGTCATCGCGATGCGAGCCCCGCCCCGGTACGCCCCGACGACGGCGGGCGATGCCAGCGCGCCGAGGATCAGGTCGGCCCCGTAATTCGACAGAAGCGCGACGCTGGTGGTCCCCCAGAGCGGCCCGGCGGTCTCGCGCGAGGCCCTGAGCGCGTCGAGGCGGAATTCGAACCGGGGAAGCCGGCGCACGAGCAGGCCGGTCTGCAAAAGACCGAACGCCACGGCTACCACGCGCGAGGTGACGAGCGCGAAGACCCCCCACCCCATCGACAACAGAACGATCACGGTGAGCAGCGCGAAGCTTTCGTAGATCAGGACATACAGGCTTGCGGCCCGGACACGCGCGGCGCGCACCAACTGCGCCTCCCACCACGCCGCAGGGACGTTGACGAAGGGCAAGGGGGCGAGCGTCAGGATCACCCGGCCCTCGGTCGTGGCGAGTCCGCCCATCGTCAGACCGATCCCGGTGATGACGATGGAGCCCAGCGCGCCGACGCCCAGCATGGCCCAGAAGAGCGTGTGGCGGTCGCGCTCGATATCCTGCGAACGCAGGAGGGCCTGATAGAACCCGGTGAAGACAAAGGTGGTCGCGATGACCGTCAGCGCCCAACCAAAGGCGTAGGTGCCGAACCCGTCGAGGTCGATGAACTTCGACGCGATAGCGACGGTCGCAAAAGCAATGGCCTGCCCGATGACGCGCGACGCGACGCCGACGACATAGGGGGCCGCAAGGCGCTTCAGCATCGCCGGACCCCGCGCCGTCCGCCCGAAACCGTGGGCCGACTATTCCGGGGCGTTTCAGGCACCATCAACCTTGACCGCATCCACCGGCATCCCGTTTTCACGCAGGACGCTGGCGATGCCGCGCCGGAAATTGGCCTCGTCGAACTGTTGGGCATGGGCGGCGAGCGCATGGGGGTCGAGGTCTTCGAGACCCTCCCGCTCGAACGCTTCGACGGCGGCGATCAGACCGTCCACGTCTGGGTCGGCATAGAGCAGCCCGGTCTGGCGGTCGACGACCGTGTCCAGCGCGCCGCCGCGCCCATAGGCGATCACCGGGCGGCCCGAAGCCATCGCCTCGACCGGGACGAGTCCGAAGTCCTCTTCGCCCGGAAAGACCAGCGCCTTGCAGGCCGCGAGATAGGCTTTCATCTTGGGAAACGGCAATTTGCCGAGGAACCGAATATTGTCGTTCGCGTTGCGCGACAGCGCCTTGGCGGTCTTGTCCGGCCCGCCGATGATGAACAAGGGCTTGTTCAGCTTGTTGAACGCCTCGATCGCCACATCGGGCCGCTTGTAGGACGCCAGCTCGCCCAGCCACAGGTAAAAGCCGCCGCGATCCTTTGCCTCGACCGGATCGAAGTCTTCGACCGCGACGGGCGGATGCACCACGCGGGCGTCGCGCCGCCAGTATTTGTTGATCCGCGCCTCGACATGGGTGGAGTTCGCGACGAAGCAATCCACGCGCGCGGCACTGGTCACATCCCATTGGCGCAGGTTGTGGATCAGGCGCGGCATCACCGCCCGCTTCACCGCCCCCGCGTCGCGGCGATAGACGTGATACTGATCCCACAGATAGCGCATGGGCGAGTGCGTATAGCACAGGTGCAGCGCATCAGGCGCCGGGATCACGCCCTTGGCCGGGCCGCTTTCGCTGGACAGCACGAGGTCATAGCCCGACAGGTCCAGTTCCTCGAGCGCGCGGGGCATGAGCGGCAGGTAGTTCTGGTAAAGCCGGGTCGCGAAGGGTTTGCGGCCCACCGAGGTCAGGTGGACCGTCTTGGAATTGATAAGGTCCGAGACCTTGGACGGGTCATAGGCGTGGGTGAAAATGTCGGCCTGCGGGAACATGCGCAGAAGCGACTCCAGCACTTTCTCGCCGCCGCGCATTCCGACCAGCCAGTAATGAATGATGGCGACGCGGGGTTCGTCGCCGGACAGGCCCAGACGGCGCACCCAGGGCTGGGTGGTCTTGCGTGTCGGATGGCCGGGGGTGGTGCGGTCAAGAATATGCTGCATACCCGTCTCCGTAAATTTTCTCGGCCGCCTTCGGATCGACCTGATTCAAAACGATTCCTGCCGGGGTCAGACCGACCTCGGCCAATGCGTCGATGCCTTCGCGCACGGCGGCGCGTTTGGTTTCGTCCCACCGCACGACATAAAGAATACTGTCGGCCACCGTGTTGAAGACCAGCCCGTCGGCCACGTTCAACAGCGGCGGGGTGTCGATGATGACCACGTCGAACACGCGCTTCAGTTCTTTCATCAGCGGGCGCAGCCAGTCCTCGGACAGATCGTCGGCGGCTTCGGGGCACGGGGTTACGGCAGCAAGGAAATGAATGCCGGTTTCTTCGTCCAGATGAATGGTTTCGGGCAGGTCGGCGGTTTCGAGGATGAAGTCCGCGAAATCGTAATCGACCTGCCAGCCGAAGGTTTCGGCCAGACGCGAGCGGCGCAGATCGCCGTCGACGACGATGACGGATTTACCGGCAAGCGCCGCCATCTGGGCCAGCGCCATGGCGGTCGTCGATTTCCCCTCGCCGGGTTGCGAGGAGGTGACGGACACCACCCGCGCGACGTCGCGGTCACGCATGTTCATCAGGGTGCGCAACTGGCGCACCTTTTCCCCAAAAAGCGTGTTGGAATTGATGCGCAGCCCCCGGATCACGTCCCGCGTGCCGTCCTGCGCCTGTAGCGGCAGGCTGGCGAGGACCGAGAGGCCCGTTTCGGCCTCGACTTCGCGCCGGGTGCGGAAGGTCGAGCGCGTCATTTCCAGAAACAGCGCGGCGACCAGCCCCGCGGTCAGGCCGAGGACCAGCCCGAAGGCCGCCATCAGCTTGGGCCGGGGCGCGGACGGCACGGCGGGGAAGGTCGCGCGTTCAATCACCCGGGCTTCGGGCCGTTGCAGGTTTTCCTGACCCGACGCGGCACCGAGCCGTGCCAGAAGCGCCTCGTAATTCTCGCGCGCGGCGGCGGCTTCGCGTTCCAGCTGGGTACGACCGATCGAATTGGCGGACATGCCCGCAAGACGATCTTCGAGCTGCTGGATGCCGTCGGCGAGGGATTGTTCGCGCAGGCGGGCCACTTCGACCTCGTTCCGACGCAACTCGATGATGCGCTCCGCCTCGGTCTGCATTTCGGCTTCGACGCCCGCGATCTCATTCGCGATGCGCACCCGCTGCGGATGGTCGGGGCCGAACGAGGCGCCCCATTGCGCGTCCTGCCGTTCAAGGGCCAGCTTATCCTGATTGAGCCGTTCCAGCAGGGGCGAGGTCACGGCTTTCGCCAGCGCGTCGAGCCCCTGATTTTCCAGAAGGTTCCTGAGCTGTTCATACTGCGCTTCGGCGGTCACGCGCTCCGAACGGGCGACGACCAGTTGGCTCGACAGGTTGCCAAGCTGCTGGGTCGAGGTTTCATAGGTGCCGCCTTCACGGGTCAGCGCATCCGAGCGGTATTCGGCCAGCGCGGCCTCGGCGGCCTCGACGGTGGCCCGCGCCTCGTTCACCTGTTCCTGAATCCATGCGGTCGCCTGCACGGCGCTGTCACGGCGGTTTTCAAGCTGGAGCGCGATATAGGTGTCGGCGATGCCGTTAGCGATCTGTTGCGCGATGCCGGGTTCGGCGGCGCTGAACTGGATTTCGAACACGTAGCTTTCGGATTCGCGCGACACGTTCAGATCCTGCCGGATCGCCCATGTCAGGTCGGCAAGGCGCGATGCCTCGTCACGATCCCCGCGCACCTCGCCCCAGTAAAGCGTTTCAAGCCGTTCGATCCCGACCTCGAGGATCAGGCGTTCGATCAGGATGTTCGATGTCATGACCGACACTTCGGACTGGATCACCGGGTCGGACAGGCTGAGGTTCGACACCACCTCGTCCGACGACATGATCCGCACTTCGCGCGCGTCCAGCATGACCTTGGAATAGGCGGTATAGGTCGACGGGATGAACTGCGTGACGACGAAAAGGAGCAGCGCGCAGCCGACGGCAAGACCGCCAATCAGCGGACCACGCGAAAAGATCGCGCGCAGCAGGCCACGGACATCGACACGGTCGATATCCTCGGACCGCTCGGAACTACGCCCGGAGCGGACGGCCTGCATGTCGAACGTGGTCACGCTTCACTCTCCTCGACCCCATAATTCGAAGACCATTCTGTCGGTTTTTGGGCGATGACGTGGTGTGCACCGGCTTTTCGCGCGGCATCCACAGCCGACCCGCAGGATCGACCGGCAACGACGGGGCATGACCCGACGCTCCGCGAACGGTGGCGAGTTTGCAATTGAACAGACAATGGACCCTACGCAACAAGGCCCCCCCCAGTCCTCGCGAATATAGTTTACGCGCGGTTTCGTTTCCACCGAATTGCGTCAAAAATTCGGTATTTCACCAGCATGTTCACCGGATCCTGCCACATTTAGCGATGTCGGGGCGGACAATGGAGTCAATTCTTTGGGATTGATTGAGAATCGAAATCAAAGACTTAGCACCCACTCACGTGGTCGTGGCGCCTGCCGGGCGTGATTCTAGGGCCAGTGCGCGGGACAATCCGGCGATGAGACCGGCGAGCGCGAAGAAGAACACGCCGAAGTCCGGGGTCGGGTGGGTCAGAAGCGCGGCGCAGAGCATGGCGAGGCATCCGGCCTTGAGCGACTTGACCACGACCGCCCGCGGATCCCAGCCGGGGCGCGAGGGGGCCATGCCGAGGCTTGCGAGGAACGCGAGGAAGAAGAACGTGCCGATCACGCCGACGCTGGCGAGGCAGGCGATCAGCCAGTTCGACGCACGCACCGCGCCCACGCCCGCGCCAAGGCCGTAGGTGTCGTAGAAATTCTGCATCGCCTGCGTGTTCCAACTCATCCGTTCCACGCCGCTGTCGCTGTCCATCTTGTTGAACAGCGCCCGGTCGAGGAAATCGGTGACGGGCTGGACGAGTTCGTAGCTGGCGGCGATGGCGATGACGAGCACCCAGCCCATGATGAGCCCGCCGAACACCAGCACGATGGAGCGGCGCGAAGCTTCCGCGCGCAGGTTCCTGAGGATCAGGTAGAGCCCGAAGGTGACGAGGAACACGACGAGGGCCAGATAGGCGGCGGACGATGTCGAGCGGATGACCGAGATCGTCGCGAGTGCGAGCATCCATCGGCTGAGGCGCGAGCCCGGTGCGAGCAACCAGTATTGCAGCCAGAAGCCGAACAGGCCGAGCGAGAAATACCCGAATGTCGAGGCTTCGGGAAACCCGCCGATCATGCGCTTCATCCCCGCCATCGTGTCGGTGATGTGCATGGAGTAATTGGCCGAGCGCAGCCACTCCATCAACGCGGTCAGACCGAATTTCGCGGTCGCGACGTCGAGCCAGCCGAGCACGAAATTCACGGTGGTCGCGACGGCGAGCGCGGTCAGGACCGGGCGCACCTCGGACTGGCGGCGAAAGGCGGTCGCAAGGGCGGCGAAGGTGAAGAAGTCGAGGACGAGCCGGAAAAGCTGCGTGATGTTCCCTGTCGAAAATCCCAGCGGATAGCGGGCGATGCGACCCTCGCCCTCTTGGCGCGCAATGCCGAACACCTCGGTCTGGCCCGCGAACAGGACCGGATAGAAGATGGCCGAGATGCCCGCGACGACGATGGCGCAGGCAAGCCAGAACCCCGGTCCGAACGGTCGGAACGTGCCAAGCAGGCTCGACATCATCCCGCGGGTCAGGAGCACCATGCAGAAAAGCGTCACCGCGCCGAGGTCGAGCACGCCGATGGTGGCGCCGCCCAGCGCGGGCAGGTTGAACGCCGCCGCCGCGCCGAAGGGGGCCAAGACCATGAACGCCCAGAGCCCGCGCTGCATTCCGAGGCCCACGAGCGCCACGATGGCGAAGACGGCGATCAAGGTGGAGGGGACGAATTGCAAGGGCGGGCGGGTCCGTTTCTGTCTGCTGTCTTCCTGCACGAAACGGCCCGTTCTGTGAAGGGCGCTTGCCGGGGCATGGCGGGGTGGGGCAGGCTCTTGGCATGAAGTTGGTCTTCCCCGTTCTGGCTGCCGCGCTGACCGCCCTGCCCCTCTGGGCTCAGGAAAACGTCGGGCCGCGACTGGGGGCGGCGTCGAGTTTCGGGCAGACCTGGGACCGGCGGATGCTGGACGCCGCCGACAGGTACGGCATCCACGATCTGCGCGACGAGCTTTATTGGAAAGACATCGAAACGGGCGGTCAGATCGCCTACCCCACGATCCGCCACAGCTATCCGGCCCTGCTCGCGGCGCGCGGGATGACGATGACGGTCATCATGAACAACGGGCATCCCGCGTTTCAGGGGGGCGTCACGCCCTACACCCCCGAGGGGGTCGAGGCCTTTGCCCGGTTCTCGGCCCGGATGCCGCAGGATTTCCCCGCCATCACCTCGGTCGAGGTGGGCAACGAAATGAACAGCGACACCTTCACCTCCGGCCCGATGCGCGCGGCGGATCTCGCGGGCCGGGCCGCGATCTATGCGACGCTGATCGAGGCGACCTACAAGGCGGTGAAGGCGGCCGATCCGCAGGTTCGGGTGCTGGGCGGTGCTGCGCATTCGATCCCGATTGCGTGGTTTCAGGCGCTGTCGGAGGCGGGCGCTGCGGATTGGATGGATGCGGTGGTGATCCACCCCTACACCACACCGCCGGAGCAACTGCCGCGCCAGATCGCGCTCTTGCGGCAGGTTCCGGGGTTCGGCGCCCTGCCCATCGAGGCGACCGAATTCGGCGACCCCAACGGGGCGAAGGCGGCGGCGACGCTGGTGAAATACTATTGCGCGATAGCCGTTTCCGGCGTGACCCGCGCGGTCTGGTATCCGCTCAACACCCGTGGCGACGGGCTGGAGCCTTTGGTCGGCACCGATTACGCCCTGACCGACGTGGGCGCGGCTTTCACGATGTTGCAGGCACGGGCCGAGGGCGTTCCTGTGCGCGACGTTTCACCGGACCCGTTCACCTATGCCTGCGCCTTCGGGTCGGACCTGATCGTGATCTGGGGCGCGCCGCGTGACATCGAGGTAGACGCGGAGCTGACCCTGCTCGGCCCCGACGGGCGCGAAACGGATCGGCGGACCCTGTCGCGCGACGTGCCGCTGATCGTGTCAGGCGACGGGGTCGCGGTCAGTCCGGGGGAGAACCTGCGCCTCGGGCCGCAGACCGTCATCGCAGACAGCTATGACCAGTTCGACCACGATGGCGCGGGCGACGGGTTCCGCCCCTTCGTGCGCTTCATGGACGGCGACGCGCCATTTGCCTTCCGCCCCGGACAGGAGACGGGCGGCGTCCCTTGGGTGCCGTATCTGGCCAGCGCGCGGGACGGTGGCATCCGGATGAATGCCGAGTTCATCGTGCCGACCGTCGCGGGGGCCGTGGGGCACCGATATGTGGCCGAGGCGGACGGGGCACTGGTTCTGGACATCTCGTTGGCACCAGACGCGACGAGCGACGGGGTCGTCCTGTCCGTCCTCGTAAACGACGCCGAGCTTGCACGGCAGGTGGTCACGGGCAGGATCGACACCCGGATCGGCCCCTTCGACATGGCGGCCGGCGATGAGTTGGAGATCCTCGTCGCGTCCGGCGCGTCGGATGCGGGCGATGCGTCGTCCTACCGCTTCACGCTCTCTCGCGCACCCTGAACCGCTCGGCACCTTGCAGAGCTTCAAGCGTGGCGCGCATTCCTTCGCGCGTGTCTTCGATGGCGCATCGGTGGGTGTCGGGGTCGATCCCCTGTTCCAGCGCCGTCTGAACCAGCGCGGCGACCTCTTCCGGCGGCGTCTTTGTGCGCCCGACGAAAAAGCGATCCAGCCCGACCGACGCAAAGAAACTTTGCACCTTGCGATCCCACCCCATGCCGACCACGGGCCTCGTGTAGGCATATCCCAATATGCAGGCATGCAGCCTGTGCGAGATCACGGCACGGCATGGCGCGACCGTGGCCACCAGTTCTTCCGGGTTTCTGGGCACCGGCGCACATTCGATCCGACCGTCCGCGATGGCCTGTCGGATCAGCGGGCGCTCGCACAGCTCGCCCAGTGCAAGGGCGTCTTCCTCGGCCCCGTTGCAGAACAGCCGCACGGGCCCGACCTGACCGACGAGTTCCAGCGCCAGAGCTTCGAACCAGCCCAGACCGCCGCGCCCCGCGACACCGCTGTCGGCGTGGTAGGTCAGAAGCACGGGCGACGTCACGCCAAGCGCGATCCGGTCGACCGCGGCGACAGGTCCGAACGCCTCGAAAGCGAGCAGACCGGGGTCGCGGGTGAGGATAGCCTTCGGCTCGAAGATCCCCGACTGATCCTCCCACGCCTTGAGCGAGTCTTCGTCGCGCATCCCGATGGACCGCAGGTCCGCCTCGGCCAACGTGCGAAACAGCGCCCTGCCCCTGCGCGACCAGTTGCGCGACACACCGGTTCCGTGGATCGCCACGGGAAGGCCCTCGTCCCGCAGAAGCTTGGCCACGCGCCCGATCTTCGTCGGGAAGTTCAGGTCCGCGTCCGAGAACAGTTGCCCGCCGCCGATGATGGCAAGATCGGCACCGGAAATCGCTTCGCGCCAGCGCGGTTCGATCCGGTCGAGCATGGCGTTGAGGCGGCGATAGACGATCTGACGGCGGAAGGTCTTGGAGAACAGGCGGAGTATTTTCAGAAGCGTCGCCCGGTTGCGCACGGTCACGGCGCCGAACCTGTCGCGGCCCGAAATGTCGACCGGCACGACGGCGGCATCCGGCACCAGCTCGCCCAAGGCGTGAACCATGCAGGCGCCGATCAACCCATCCCCGAGGTTGGGAGAATAGTGCAGGTTGAACACCAGAATTCTCACGACCGACACGCTCGCAAACGATTGACTCCGAACAATTGCCACAAAGTGGCATTACCCGACATATGCGTTTAAGCAGCGAGAGCGCCGAAAAACAGGCGGATACGGGAAAATTTCTAGGCCGATATTGGAAACATGAGCCGTCGAAGAATCGTCATCATAAATGACATGAGCCTTGCACGTGGCGGGGCTACGGCGCTTGCCATGATGGCCGCCGAAGATTTCGTCGCGCGTGGGCATGAGGTGATCTGGCTGTGCGGCGACGACGGCGACAGCCCCGAGCTTGCCGCCCTCGGGGTCGAGGTCGTGGCGGTCGGCGGCAAGACGTTGCTGGAACTGCCGGGCCGCACCGCGCTGACCTCGGGCCTTATGAACACCAGGGCGCGTGACGTCGTGGCCCGTTTCATCGCCGAACGCGACACGCCCGAGACGGTCTATCACACGCACAGTTGGGCGCAGATCTTCTCGCCCGAGGTTTTCGCGGCGCTGAAGCCCGTGTCGCAACGCACCCTGATCCACGCCCACGATATGTTCGTGGCCTGCCCCAACGGGGTCTATATGGATTACCAGAAGGGTCAGGTATGCACCCGCGTGCCCCTGTCGCTCGACTGTATCTCGACCCATTGCGACAAGCGCAGCTATCCGCAGAAGGTCTGGCGCGTGCTGCGGCAGAAGAACCTGCGCCGCCATCTGGGAGACGGGTCAGACTGGGGCGGAATACTGGTTCTGCACCCCGAAATGACCTCGCGCCTGACACGCTCCGGATACCGCGCGGATGCGATCCACGTCGTGCGCAATCCGGTCGTGCCCTACGCGAAAGAGCGTATCCGGGCCGAGGAGAACCGGAAGCTCGTCTATGTCGGGCGGCTCGAACCGGACAAGGGCACCGGCGTTCTGGCCGAGGCCGCGCGGCGCACGGGCGTGCCGACCACGCTGGTGGGCGACGGGCCGATGCGGGCCGGGCTGGAGGCCGATGCGTCCGGCAACCCCACGATCACCGGGTGGATCGAGCGCTCACAGGTGGGCGGTTACGTGGGCGACGCGCGCGCGTTGGTCATGCCCTCGCTTCATCCCGAACCCTTCGCGCTCGTCATCGCCGAGGCGGTGGAAAGCGGCCTGCCTGTGCTGGTGGCCGACACCGCCCTCATGTCGAAAGAGGTCGAGCAGAACGGGCTTGGCCTGTCGTTCTCGCCCACAGATCCGGCCAGCATCGACGCGGCCCTGACCCGGTTCATGTCCCTGCCCGACGATCAGGTGCGGGCGATGAGTGAAAAGGGGTATTCCGGCGACGTGCGTCTTGGTCTCAGCCGGTCCGAATGGATCGACGCGCAGGAAGCCGAGTATGACCGGGTGCTGGCGGGCATCAGGGCTTCAGCCGCGTGATCCGATCGGGCGAGTCCTTGCCCCGGATCACATCGCCGATCGCCACGAGGTTACCCTTCAGCCGCCCGCGATAGTCCGCCCATGCAGGCGGGCGCAGTGAATGCATCAGGTTGGACAGGATGTTCCTGCTCATCATCTCATAGGCGTGGAAGCGGCTCATCGTCCCTTTGCGGCGCAGGTAGAACGGGTTCGCGATCTGGGAATAGCCGAAATAAATGCCCGGCGTGCGCCCGGTCTTGGTGCCGAGATGCACGCCGCGCATATGCCCGGCCTTCACCACGTCGCCATGTGCGGCAAGGCGGCGTGAGAAGTCGACGTCCTCGAGCCAACTGTAAAGCGGCAACGCCTCGTCGAATAGCATCGCCTCGTCCAGCGCGACGCTCGCCCGTAGCGCCATGTTGCAGCCGTAGCCCGCGTATTTCGGCGAAAGCGTCTCGGTTTTCTCCGCCTGCGCGTGTTCGGCCAGAAGCCGCGCGCCTTCGCGGTGGTCGTAGCCAGGCCCCCGGATGCCATCGGCCAGTACCGTTCCCGTGGCGATGACCACGTTCGGGTTCTCGCGAAAGACCGTCAGCGTGTTGGCGACGTAGTCCGGCTCCATCAGAAAGTCGTCGTCGAGGAGGAGGAGCACATCCTCGCGCCCCAGAATACGCATCATCCGGTTGCGTTGCAGGGTGGCGCCCTTCGGGCCGGTGATGACCTCGACCAGAAACGGCAGCTTCGGGATGTCGAGATCGCCAAGGTCGTCGGGCCCGGCGACGCTCAGGATCAGAAGATCCGGCAGCCGCGACTGTCGCGCGATGGCGCGCACCGTGTCGGGCAGGATCGTCGGGCGGCCCGTGGTGGGGATGCCGATGACCACGCGGGTCGGTTGCGGTGCCCGAACGGCATCCGCCCCTCCGTCGGTCGGAAGGGCGGTCTGCGCAGGGTTCTGCAATTCGCTCATGGAATGCAACATCGAATGGTTCCGGTCAGGCGCGCGGTCAGCAGGCCCCACGCTGGGCAAGGACCACGCCCACGGTCTTGAATACGATGCGGATGTCGTCGAGGAAAGTGGCGTTGCGCACGTAGTCGACGTCAAGCCCGACACGGTAGTCGTAGCTGGTGTCGGAGCGTCCGCCGACCTGCCACGCGCCGGTGATCCCCGGCTTGACCGCGCAGTAATCGGCGAAGTGCATCCCGTATTTCTCGGCTTCGCTCCAGGTGATCGGGCGCGGACCGACGATGGACATGTCGCCCTTGAGCACGTTCCAGAACTGCGGCAGCTCGTCGAGGCTGGTGCGGCGCAGGATGTTGCCGATGGCATGAACCCGCGGGTCACGTTCCAGCTTGCGGTCCGCTTCCCACTCGGCCCGCGCGATCGGGTCGATGGCGAGCATCCATTCCAGCTGGCGGTCCCCGTCGGTCTTCATCGTGCGGAACTTGTGACAGGCGAATTCCTCGCCGTTCGCGCCCACGCGTTTGTGCGAAAAGAAGATCGGCCCCCGTTCGCGCAGGCGCAAGGCCAGCGCGACGATACCGAACACTGGTGCAAGCAGCACCAGAGCGATCCCTGCGAACAGGATATCGAAGCCCCTTTTAAGAATACGATTGGCCCGATTGGTCGTGGCCGGCAGCGTCTCCCGCATCGTTTTCGGCAGAGCGACCGAAAACTGCGGCTCAAAATCAAATGCCATCTTCACCCCGAAGTCACGCTCGGTCGAAACCGACGTCCCTGGCACCCCCGCCCAGATATTGCCACATATCCGCCCCAATTCGACCGGCCAAGAGAGAAACAATCTGTTCTGCCATGCTTAATAGGTGAGCATAAAAGTCTCACTTGATGGCCGTCTCTGCAACCGATCTCAGGTCGCAGGTCGGAGATCGAGCGCCTTCGACGGCGAATATAATGATTTATTTTCAATGCTTTACGGCACGATTGACGGACGCCTCGACGTCATACAAGCTGCGCCGCGGCATGATCCAAGGGGAACATGGTGGATAACCTTACCTTACGTCGGGTCGCCCCGAACGGGCGGAATGGAGGCCGGAATGAGGCGGAAATCGGCTCACGACGTCGCGTAAACCTGCCCTGTTCCGGCAATTAAGGCAGGTCTGACACATACGTTTGGACAGTCATTCGGCGTCAGAATGCGGGCGAAGTCGGACGGGAACGGGTCGGGTGATTCTATGGGGCGGCGGGGGTCGGAGAAGGATGCCGCGGGACACGGCGCGACGGGCGCGCCGTGACTACCGCTTGATGCGGGTGATCGTGCCGGTGTTCGGATTGTAGCCGCGCGCGGCAAGGACGAAGGCGACCGACGCGCAGCCGATGACGACGGCGGCGGACACCTCGTTGAACTGACCGTAGGCTGCGAAGCGGATCAGCTCGACCGCATGGGTGAAGGGATTGAACAATGCGAGCCAGTACAAAAGGTCGGCCCCGGATTCACGCAGCTTCCAGAGCGGATAGAGCGCGGAGGACATGAAGAACATCGGGAAGATCACGAAATTCATCATGCCCGCGAAATTCTCGATCTGCCGCGTGTAGACGGTGATGAGAAGCCCGATTGAGCCCAACATGATCCCCGCCGCGAAGATCGCCGGGAGGATGAAGATCATGCCCGGCAGGGTCATGTAATAGCCAAACAGCGCCGCCAGCCCGAGAAACACGTAAATCTGGAGCGTGGCGAGGAAAGTCGCCCCGAGGATCTTGGCGAACAGCAGGAAATGCCGGGGCAACGGGGCCACCAGCATGACCCGCATGACCCCTGCCTCACGGTCGTAGACCAGAGACAGGGCCGATTGCATGCATTGGAACAGAACGATGATGCCCGCGAGGCCCGGCAGGATGTATTCCTGATATGGCGTGTAGGTCACATAGGGCTCGATGATCGAAATTCCGAGCAGGTTTTGCAGGCCGGAGGCGAAGATGAACAACCAGAGCGACGGCCTGACGATGGCCGACAGCAACCGCTCGCGCTGCCTGAAGAACTTCAGGACTTCGCGTTCGGTGACGGCATAAATGCCCAGCAGGTAATTCGGTCGAACGGGCTGGTGGGTGTCAGTCACAGGCAAACTCACCTTCATCGAAACCAAGGGCGTCAAGCGAATTGGTCTGGTGCTCGAACCCTTCCAGTGGGGCGACCCCGATGATGGCGTTCTGCGTGGAAAGCAGGACCGGCATCCGCAACTGACCGTTCCACGACCGGAAACTCATCTGCGCGCCTTTCGACCCGTCGAGGCGAAGCTTGTCGGACCGGAGAAGCTCGTTCACGTCCTCCAGCCCGTCGCCACGCGCCTTGGCGAAGGCCGTGAGGACCGCCCGCGTCGCGATCCAGGCGGACCAGTCCTGCCAGCCCATGCGACGGCCATCCTCGGACATGGATTCGAAGCGGGAGTTCACCTGCGGCGCGCCATACCTCTCGAACGCCCAATGCCATTCCAGCGCGACAAGGCCGGTGGCGCCGATCACGGGACGCGGCAGAGCGGTCTGATACGGCACGTATCGGGCGAACTCGCCGATTTCGTCGGCGATGAACACGGCGTCATAGTCGCGCGTGCCCCCGGTGATGAGCGCGATGTTGTTCTGCTCGCGCATTTCGGGGTTGGTCGAAAGGTCGAATTCGCGGTCGTCGACCACGCGCAGCCGGAACCGTTCGGCGGCGGCGATGAAGGCATCCGCGCGGGCGGTATCGCGTTCGGTCTTTCCACGCAGGACAAGGAACGAAGTCCACTTGCGGGCGACGGCATGTTGAACCAGCGCGTCCGAGATCATGCGGTCGCTGGCGGCGGCGTGAAGCAGATTGGCGTGACACTTGCGCCGCAACCAGTCGTCCGGCGCGGTGGTGTTGAGGATCGTGACCGGCGTGTCCGCCAGCGCGGCTGCGAGAGCGTCGACCTCGGCGGCGGGCAGATCGACGACGAGATGCGTGACCCCCTCGTCCACCATCGCGCGGGCCGCCTCCTGAAGCTCGCCGTCGCCGACGGCGGCTTCCGACAGGACCGGGGTGAACCCACGGGCGTCGGTCAGCATTTCCATGTCCGAAATCGCCATCCGAACCGCGGCGCTCACATCGCCCAAGGGCCGCAATTCTATGCGGGCATAGGCGAAATCCTCGTCATAGCGCGGATCGTTTTCGAGACGGAGCAGGCCGATCCGAAGATCGGCCGCCCCGGCTGTTTGGGCAAGGCACAGTGCCAAGAGTGCGACGATGACCCGTTTCAATCGTCAATCACCACGGTATGCGGGACACGGCCCACGGGGATCGACCGGATGGGGCGATAGCTTTCCATGTCGACCAGCGTGATGTCGTCGGACAGGCCATTGGCGACCACCGCCGTCTGCTCGTCCCGCGTGAGTGCGACCGACCAGGCGCGACGCCCCACGAGCACATAAGACAGCAGCTCCTTCGACACCGCGTCGATGATCGCGATGTGGTTGGCGCGGCCAAGGCTGATAAGGCCGATCTTGCCATCCTGCGTCAGCGCCATGCCCACGGGCGTCACATCCTCGGGCCGGAAGCCCGGCGGCAGAAACTCCAGCACCTCTTTGATCTCTTCGGTGGTGCGGTCGATGATGTAGATCTCGCTCGACAATTCAGCGGACACCCACAACTCGTCCGTATCCGGCGTCACGACGAAACGGCGCGGGCGGGTGCCGACGACGATGTTGTTGGTGACGACCCCGTTTTCCTTGTCGACGACGTGGATCATGTCGGCCACTTCCGACGTGACATAGACCGTTTCGCCATCGGGCGAGACGATCACGCCTTCGGGCTCGGCCCCGGTGGGAACGTCATGCACGGTGATGCGCGCCTCGAGGTCGATGATCTCGAGCATCGAGTCCTCTTCGTTCGAGACATAGATCTGCGTCTCGTCCGGCGAAAAGGCGAACACTTCGGGGCTTGGCCCGGTGGGGATGCCATCGACGACTTCCAGCGTCTCGACATCGATCACGTCGATGATGTCGTCATCGCCGCAGGCCACATACAACAGCGTGCGGTCGGCGTTGAACTTCATGTCGCGCGGGCGGCGCGAGGTCTCGATCTTCTTGATGAGGTTGAATTCAGGGTCAAAGACATAGATGTCGTGACTTTTTTCGTTGCTGACGAAGATGCGCCCGGTTTCAAACGCGGACGCGATCGTCGGGACGAGTGCGATTGCGAGGGCGAGGAAGACTGATCGCATCAGCGCACCACGAATGTGCCGGCGAGACCGCGGTTCTCATACCCTTCGATCCAGAAATCGAAATCGCCGGGGCGGATCGGAACGAACCAGATGTCGATGGTGCCTTCGTCGTCGAATTCGACCGAGTGCAGGCCAAGTGGCTTGACTTCGAGGTCTTCGATCACGACCTGGCTGACCCAGGAATTGCGAAACAGGTCCGGCGCGACGATCTGAAATTCCTCGCCGCCGTCATGGACGATGCGCCAGCGGTAATACTTGCCGGTTTCCAGTTCGAATTGATTGACCGAAAGCGTCAGTTCCGCGCTGTCGATCTCCATATCCGGCAGGCGCTCGGGCTGGCTTGCAAGGTTGCCTTCGGCCAAAAGCGGCGTTGCAGACATGAAAAGAGCGGCGAATGCCGCACCGACCCGACCCAATCTCATTTTTGATTCCTCCCGTTTTTGTCAACTATTTCCACCCACGATGCATTAAGTTGGCATAGGTTATCAAAATAGTGTGGATTGGATTTACCAAACACTTCAGATGCTAGGCTGATCGTGACCTTGTCACAAGAATGGGAGGAGAAGCAGGGATGAAAAGACGGAATCTGTTTGGCGCACTGGGTAGCGCCCTTCTGGGGGCGACCCTGTTCGCGGGTTCGGCGACGGCATTCCAACCGCCCACGAAGGAGCTTGAACAGGTCCATGTCGGCGTCCTGCTCAATGGCACGGCCAGCTGGGAAATGCAGGTCATCAAGGATATGGGGCTGGACGAAGAGAACGGCTTCGAACTGGTGCTCAAGGACGTGTCGGGCAAACAGGCGAGCCATGTGGCCCTGATGTCCGGCGATGTCGACATCGTGCTGTCGGATTTCGTCTGGGTCGCGTCGCTGCGCGCTTCGGGCGAGAAATTCACGGCGGTGCCGCATTCCTACGCGGTCGGCGGGCTGATGGTGTCGCCCGACGGCCCGATCGCATCCATCACCGATCTGCCCGGCAAGACCATCGGGATCGCGGGCGGCCCGGTCGACAAAAGCTGGGTCATCCTTCAGGCCTATTACATGGCCGAAACCGGCGAGACACTGGCCGACAAGGTGACGGCTCGCTTCGGCGCCCCGCCCCTTATCAACGAATTGCTGACCGAGGGGCAGATCGACGCCTCGCTCAACTTCTGGCACTTCAACGCACGGGCGAAAGCCGGCGGTGCCGAAGAGCTGATTTCGGTCGATACCATGATGACCGAAATGGGGATCGAGAACCGTCCGCCGCTGCTGGCTTGGGTGTTCAGGGACGAGACCGCCGCCAAGAAGCGCCGCGCGATCAAAGCGTTCCTCGACGCCTCATTCGCCGCCAAGGCGATCCTGCTGGAAGATGACGAAGTCTGGGAAGGTCTGCGCGAAAAAATGCGCGCCACGGATGACGACGCGCTGTTCACGGCGCTGCGCGACGACTACCGCGCCGGCATCCTGCGCAGCTACGACGACGAAACCATTGCGGCCGCGGCCGCGTCCTTCGCCATCATGGCCGAGCACGGAGGCCCCGACCTTGTCGGCGAAAGCACGGAGATGGACCCGGGCACGTTCTGGTCCGGCTATAGCCACTAGGACAACAGGCGGACATGGCTGAGGCCGGGCGCAAGCCCAGATCGACACGTCGGTGGGCGGAATGGGCATCGCTGCCCCTCCTCCTCCTGCTTTGGCAAGTGGCGGCGATGCTCGTCGCCCACCGGCTGTTCCCGACCCCCGTGGTCGTCTTCGGCGAGCTCTACGATCTGGCCGCGCACGGGTCGCTGATCGCAGATGTCACCAAGACGCTCGGGCGCGCCGTTCTGGCGTTCTTCGCGGCGATGACGATGGGGGTTGTGATCGGCGGTGCGCTGGGTCGGTTCGCATGGGCCGACGGATTGTTCGGCAACTGGATTCTGATCGGGCTGAACATCCCCGCCATCGTCGTGGCGATCACCTGTTACATCTGGCTCGGACTGACCGAGTTCGCCCTGATCCTCGCCGTGGTCATCAACAAGACGCCTCTGGTGGCGGTGAACATGCGCGAGGGCGTGCGCGCGCTGGATCACGGGCTGGCCGAACTGGCCAAGGTCTACAGGGTCGGGTTCTGGCGCCGGGTGAACAAGTTCATCATCCCGCAACTCATGCCCTACGTGCTGACCGCCGCGCGCACGGGGCTTTCGCTGATCTGGAAAATCGTGCTCGTCTTCGAGGTGCTGGGAAGCGATGGGGGCGTCGGATTCCGCATCGGCATCTTCTTTCAACACTTCGACATGAAAGGCATACTGGCCTACACGCTCGCCTTCATGGCGGTGGTGATCTTGATTGAATATGGCGTCATGCGCCCGTTGGAACACAGGGTACTCGGATGGCGTCCGGCGCGGAACTGAAAGCGGATATCGCGGAAAAGAGCTTCGGACAGAACACGCTGTTCGAGGGGCTTCGCATCGAGGTGCCGGCAGGTCAGGTTGTGGCGCTGATCGGCCCGTCCGGGGTCGGCAAATCCACCGTGCTCAGGATGATCGCGGGCATCGACACGGCGTATGAGGGGCGCATTCTGGTGGACGGGGTCTCGCCATCCGCCGCCGAGGTGCCCGGTTTCGTCTTTCAGGACCCGCGCCTTCTGCCTTGGGAAACGGCGTTGGGGAACCTGCTGGCGGTGAAACCGGACCTGCCACCCGACGAGGGCCGCAAGCTGCTTGCCGCCGTGGGGCTGGAAGCGGCGGCCGACCTGCGCCCGGCGGAACTGTCCGGCGGGATGCAGCGCCGCGTGGCCCTTGCACGAGCCTTGGCCGTATCCTCGCGGCTCTTGCTGCTGGACGAGCCTTTCGTCTCGATCGACCGGAAACTGGCGATGGAGCTTTGGGCGCTGCTCGCCGGTGTCGTGGACCGCTTCGGGCCGACGGTCATTTTGGTGACCCACGACCCGTATGACGCCGCGGCCCTTGCGGATCGCGTGATTACCCTTCGCGGGCGACCGGCGAAACTGGTCGATGACACGATGTTGGACGTGCCGCGCGCGGACCGTCAGGATGACCTCGTCGCCAAGATCGCGCGCGAGCTGGATGCAGGGATGCGGGCATGACCACGACGGAACCAGTCCTCACCCTGCGCGACGTGTCGAAATCCTATGGCAGGATCGACGCGTTGCAGGACGTGACCTTCGACATCCGGCCCGGCGAATTCGTCGGGCTGCTCGGCCCGAACGGCGCCGGGAAATCGACCATGTTCCAGATCATTTCGGGCCTGTTCGCACCGGACGCGGGCACGGTCACGGTTTTCGGCAAAAGTCATGCCGGAGGCTCGGCGGCCATCCTTAGCCAGCTTGGCGTGGTGTTTCAGGCGCGCTCCGTCGATCTGGACATGACGATCAAAGAAAACCTCGCCTTCCACGGTCGCCTGTTCGGATTGTCCGGTCGGCGGCTGAAGGCGTGTATCGGCGAACAGGTCGAACGGTTCGGACTGTCCGACCTTCAGGCGCGCAAGGTCCGGCAGTTGTCGGGCGGCCAGCAGCGCAAGGTCGAGATTGCGCGCGCCCTTCTGAATGGCCCCCGCCTGCTTGTCATGGATGAACCGACCGCCGGACTCGATGCGCCCTCGCGCCGCGCGCTGGTGCAGGACATGCGCGACATCGCGACCGAGGCCGGCGTCGCGATTCTGTGGGCCACGCACCTCGTCGACGAGATCGAAGGGGCGGATCGCGTGATCGTCCTGAACGCCGGACGGATCGTGGCCGACAGCACGCCCGACGGGCTGCGGGAGACGACGAATACGCCGGACCTGACGGATGCCTACGCCGTTCTGACCGGGCCGCAAAAGGCCAGCACATGAGCCGGGGGCGGGGAACATGGTCCGCGCATCCGACCATGGGCGCGCTGGTTTTCAATCGCGGGCATCGCAAAACCCAATGCGCTTGCCCCGTAACATGAGACGATCGGACTAGGAGGCATTATGCGGCTGTGGAACGTTCTGTTGTCTTGCTGCCTTGTCGTGGCGGCGGGCCTTGGCCTTCTCGTTCTGTCGGGAAGCGCGAAACGCATCGCCGCGCCACCGCTGGAGGCGCATCTCGTGTTGCAGGAGTTTCCGATCCCCGAAGGCTTCGGGATCGAACCGGCCCGGGTGGCGGGTTACATGGCCGGCAAGCTGGTTAGGCGCATGGACGGCGACATCGCCATGCGGATGACGCTCGATCAGGAGTCCATGAAGAAGGTCAAGGAAATCGTCCTGCCGCGCCTGATGAATGTCGTCGTCGTGCAGGAGATGATGCGCGACATTCCGGAGCTGTCCGCGATCCTCGAACTCGGTGCGTTCCGGGGCACGGTGACGGGTCAGGTATCGACGACCGAGGCGGCGCGGGACGTGGCGCTGACGGTGCCCGGCGCCCTTCTTGCCGAGGTCGACGGCGAAAAGGTCGCGATCACGACCACGTCGACCGGACTGACCGCGCTCGTGCTGGGCGACATGGAGCCGGGGCAAGTGCATCAGGTGAAGGTCTGGTTCGGCGAAGCGGGCATGACCAGCGATCTCGAACGCACCATCCGCATCGGGTCGGACGCGAGCACACGGGGACGGGTGCTCATATGGGGTCGCGACGGCTGGTTCGGTGCCGATGTCGAGGCGCTGCGCTGGTCACGCTGGCTGATCGGCGCGTTGCTGGGCGGAACCCTTCTGTTCGGGCTTGCCAGTCTGGTTCTGCCGTTGCTCACCGCCCGGCAAGATCGGTCGCGCCGCGGCGGCGTGAACGCGACCGCCCGCTAGGTCGTCGCGGTCAAGGCTGGCCAGCCGGGCGTCGCGGTTGCTTGCCGGCGCTATTGCGGTTTGGCCGGGGTCACGGGTGCGGCCTCGGTGTCGAAGGTCAGCATCGACGGGTCGAAGTTCGAAATCCGCTCTCCCGCCGTCGTGGCACCGCCCGGACGGGTTTCGCTGATCTCGGCCTCGATCTCTTCGGCCAGAGCTTCAGAGGTCGTCTCGGGCAGAACCTCGTTCGCGTCGATCGTGCCCTGCATCTCTTCGCCCTCGGCAATCCGACCCATGGCTTCGTTCACCTTGGTCACGAGGTCGTCGGAATAGGGAAGCTGGTAGGCGCGCGGCGGGCCGACCGGGAAATTGTCGGAATCCAGCGCCTGAAGCCAAAGGTAGACGTGACCGTCTTCGCCCTGCAACGCGTTGGGTTCGATCATCTGCGCCCAGAGCATCCGGAAACTGCCCGGAAGGTTGCCGTCCGAGGGAAGCCCCCGCAATTCACCCACGCCCCAGAAGGTCAGCGGGATCGTCGCCACGGTCGCGACCGTCGCCATGATCTTCAGGACCAGATGGATGTTCGTGAGCAACACGAGATAGGCGAGCAGCGACACCACCAGCGCATAGGAGGCGGTCAGGCCCAAAATGACGTAAGTCATGTTCATTGCCCTGTCTCCGAACCGGGGATGAACTGTCCGGTGCCCGCGTCGATCGCCCCCGGCCGGCGCCCGCCCGTCGCGGCGCCGCCCTTGGCACCCGCACCGCGCGTCAGCTCGACAAGGCTCTTGGGCACGTTGTTCACGTTCACCACCTCTTCGCCCTTCAACGTAAAGCGCACGGCGGTCTGTTCGTTCCCCGTGCCGGTCAGGTTGAGCGTCTGATAGAAGATGACCTTGACCGTGGGGTTCAGCTTTTCGACCTTCACCGAGACCGGAAGCGGCGCCGTGCCGTTGGCGATGTAGTGGACGATATTGACGACATACTCGCCATCTTCAAGGCCGCGAAAGCTGATGATCTCCTGGTTGAGCGGGTTGGTCACTTCCTTGTCGTTGAACAGAACCACGTCCTTGAACATGCCCCGGTCGTCCCGGTCGAGGTGCATGAGCCCCGCCTCGCGCTGGGTGTACCAGACGATATTCCCGGCCGGGTCCATGACGTAGGTGTCCACGTCGTCGGGGTTGTTGTCGGGCCAGGAGACCGTGATGAGCATTTCGGCCTTGGGGTCCACCTTGCCCTCATCCGCCGGCTTGTTGATCATCGCGAAACTGATGAAGAACATGAAGGTGATGGCCTTCAGGGAATTGAAAAGCAGGGCCGAGAAGATCTCGAACTCCGGTTCCTGTTCCTCTTCAAACAGCATCGCCGTTTTCGCGCTCCCTGTGAGCCAGCAATGGCAGGAGTGAGACCTCGGTGAACGAGACGGCGGTCTGGCTGATGTCGGTCACCAGCGCGTCGGCGATGTTGTATTCGAGACGCAGAAGGATGCCGCCGATCAACCCCGCGATCGTCGTTAGAAGCGAGACGGCCATACCGGCGATCATCTTCTGAAGCGCGCCGCGCAGCGTATCGACGTCGAAGTTCGACAGGTCGCCCATCGAGTTCAGCATCATCACGAAGCCGACCATCGTGCCCAGCATCCCGAGCTTGTAGAGAAGGTCCGCGCCATAGGTGCCGATCTTGGTACGGCGTCTGAAGGCCGCGCCAAGGCTCATCATCAACAGATGCGCGTTCCCCTCGATCTCGCCGGGGTTCTCGCGCGAGCGGATCAGGTCGCGCACGAAACTGTCCACCAGCCCGTTGCCAAGGGGCAGCGAGGGCATCTGGCCCGTGGCATCCAACTGCGCCTTGATGGCAAGGGCCCGTCGGTATTCCCGGCCAAGCTCCACGAGAATCCACAGGCAGTGGAACGTGAAGCCCACATAAAGCACCGCAATCAGCACGGTGATCCGGGATTCGTCGGCGCTGAAAAGGTAGGTCAGAAGCCCGTACTCATACGAGACCACGGCCCCGAGGGTAATGAGGGCCATCAGCAAGACCCATTTCAAGACCGCGTCAAAGGCCCCGTCGCGGCCCGGCGCAGCAATCACATCGGCGAGTTGTGCCATCTTCCCTCCTACCTCAAACCACCGGGCGTTTCACGGCGGCGAAAGAGCCAAGGCTCTTCGAACTCCACGCCGACCTGCCACAACCCCACGCCCGCGGTGATCGCATCGACCATGTCCACCACATACTCGTCAGATTGTTCTTCAAAGGCGAGCGCAAAGCCCGCCTTCACCATTTCCGCGTTCAGGTCGTCGCCGCCGCTGGTGCAGACGCCGAACTGACGCCCCAGACGGTCGGGTTCGCCCCGGTAGGTGCAGGAGACTTCGCCGCGTCCGGCCAGAAGTTGCAGATGCCGTTTGGCGGCGTCATGGCAGCCCCAGACCGTGCCGTTGATATAGCATCGCTGCGGACGCTCGGGCGCGTCGACGCCCCACAGGATCACGCGTTGCTGGCCGAATTTCAGCACGTCCGCGTCGATCACTTCGGGTATGCCGCTGATGCCCGTGTCCGTCGACTGGGCCTGCGCGGGGTGGATCATGGCGGCCCCGGCGACAAGGAAAATAGAAACGGCCAATGCCCGGTATTTGAAAAACCGTGCGGCTTGGCCTGTATCAGAAGGCATGGATATGACCTTTCGAAAACAAGTGAGACCGGGAATGCGCTTCGCCCTCGTGACAATTCTTGCCATGGCCGCCGGACCGGCCGCCGCAGATCAGGTGGCCGATCTGATTGCCGGAACGATCAAGGAATGTCGCGGATGCGACCTTCGGGAAGCGAATTTCAAGAAAGCCGACCTGACGGGGGTCGATCTGACGGGCGCGGACCTGACCGACGCGACCTTTCACCGGGCGACCCTGCGCGGGGCGATTCTGGAGGACGTCACGGCCGTCGGCACCAACTTCAACGTCGCCGATCTGACGCAGGCGCAATTGGGCGGCGGCGATTTTTCCCGCGCGTTCTTCTATGCCGCGCAACTGTCCGGTGCGGACCTGACCGACGCGAACCTGACCGAGGCGCGGATGCAGACCGCGCGGCTGACCTCGGCGAAGCTGCCGGGTGCGATGCTGGACCGTGCGCTCTTGATGGATGCGGTCGCCAACAATGCCGATTTCAGCGGAACGACGATGAACCGGACGAACCTGAGCGGCGCGCATATGGCCCGTGGCCTGTTCGACGGGGCCACGATCAGCTTTTCCGGCTTCGTGAAGGTTAAGGCGGGGCGCGCCAGCTTCGCCGACGCGACGATCGCGCATACCGACTTCTACGGCGCCGACCTGCGCCGGGCCAGCGTCACCGGCGCCAAATTGACGGGCAACCGCTTTACCACGGCGGCGGCCAGCGGCGTCGATTTCGACCAAGCCACCATGAACGGGAACTTCATGGTGAATGGCCAACAGCAGGACTGAGCTCATCGCGACGCTCCGGGTTCGTACGGAGCCTTGACCTCTTCATACCGGGTCTGGCTTTCGAAATAGCCGGTGTTGACCTCGCGCGTCTCGGGGTTGAGCCCTTCCTGACCCTTTTTGCGTAGCAACGTCGCCTCGAGTTCGACAAGGGTGTCGCCCTCGGGGGATTCGCCCGTGCAAAGTTCATGGATGAATTGCTTGCCGACGGGTTGCTCGCCGTCTTTCATGTCGAGATCCCTGCACGTCAGCGACCAGTCGCTGAAACGGGCCTTGAAATTGCGGATCAAGGTGACGGCGTTGCGCCGGTCGTAGTCGCTGACACGGTTGTCCGTGAAAATACGCCGGCCCTGCACGATGCCATCGGGATCGACGAGCACCGACACGATCACCGGATGGGCGAAGACGGAAGTGCCGCCGTGGAGAAACTTGAACTCGGAATTCAGCGCCAGAGCGATGTAATCCTGTTCGTCGTCATAGGTGAAACTGACTTCGCGAAGCCCGGACTCCTCGGGATTGCAGTCCATGAAGTCGTCAAACGACTTCAGCGGGCGCCCCGGCGGTCCGCCGTTCGTGCCACAGGCGATCTCGGCGACCTGATTGTCCGGTGCCAGTGAAATGGGTTCGCCGAGTTCGACATCCCAGATCGAGAACTCGGGTTCGACCTGAACCTGCGCCACGGACATCTGGGCCGAAAGTCCAAGGCAAAGAAGGGCGATCAGGGACGTGCTTTTCATGTCCGCGCTACCTCAGGCTGTTGCAGGCCGCGGCGGCCGGATTCTCGAAAAACGCGGTGCATTCCTCGAACGTCGGCTTGCCCAGCCCGATCACTTCGGATTGCAGGTAGGCCACGACATTCTGGATATCGTCGTCGCCGAACGTCTTGCCCCGCTTGGGTTTGTCGTCCGCGTCGAAGTCGTCGAGAGACATGCCGTAGCAGCCGTCCCCGTCATAGGCCTGTCGGCTGTGGTAGGGCATCGGCGTGCCCGGAAGCCCGCATCGGATGACCTCGGCCAGACCCTCGGCATCGAGGGCGGTTTCGCGAAGGTTGGAGCCGGGCGGTGCGCGAAGGTGAACACCGGACCTGCCGTCCGCCGCCCACCCGTGGCACCTCATGCAATCCCCCACCGAACGGAACACCGTCTTGCCACGTGCCGGATCGCCAACCGGATCCGCGGCCTGCGCCACGGTCGTCGCGGGCATGGCCAGCATGAAAGGCAAGAGCATGGCGGCCGCGGCGCGGGTGACGTGCATTTCGGCTCCTGTGAGTTCGGGGAAAGCGTTTAGACGAAAATGCCGGGCAGCCGAAGCTGCCCGGCACGGAGGACCTCAGGATCAGTTGACCGCGAAGACCCAGAGCATGTTGGACTGCTGCATGCTTTCCAGCTCTTCATGCCCGTTGGCGTTGCCGCCCACCGGGCCGCCGAGAATGGCAACATACTGCTTGCCATCGACCGCGTAGGTCATCGGCGGTGCGCGGAACGAGGTGCCGACGTTGACCGACCAGAGCGGCTCCAGCGTCGTCGCATCGTAGGCGCCCATGGTGCCGTCGAGCGAGCCCGAGTAGACCACTTCAGGCGTGACCAGCACACCGCTGTGGTTCGGGTAGGGCATGTTCTGCTTGGCAACCTGCTCGCTGGTCGTCACGTCCATCGCCGTGATCGAACCGGTCTGCTCGCTGCTGCCGGCATAAGTCCCGCCGAGGAAGATGACACCCGGCATGACGTCTTCTGCCGCCATTTCCTGCGTCGCGATCTCCGAGCAGCCTTCCTGACCTGCACCATAGGCGATGCCGGTTTCGGGGTTATAGGCCGTCGGGTAGTAGTTCACGCCACCGGTGATGTGCGGGCAGTGGTCGATCGGATCGCTGCCACGGCTGATGACGCCGGCGGCATAGGTCTGAAGCGACTTCGAGGGGTCGTACTCAACCGGCATACCGGTCTTGGGGTCGATCCCTTCGGTCCAGTTCAGCTCGGTCACATACTGAGCCGACTGAATGTAGGCACCGCTGTTCCGGTCGAGCGTGTAGAAGATGCCGTTCCGGCCGAAGTGCGACAGGACCTTGCGCTCTTCCCCATCGACGGTGACGTCCATCAGCAGCTGAATGCCGACTTCGTCATAGTCCATGTAGTCGCCCGGCGTGTACTGGAAGTGCCACTTCAGCTCGCCGGTATCCGCGTCGAGCGCGATGGTCGAGTTGGAGTAGAGGTTGTCGCCCGGACGGAATTCGGGGTCGAACATCGGCACAGGGTTGCCCGTGCCCCAGTAGGTCGTGTTGGTTTCAGGGTCATAGGAACCCGTCACCCAAAGCGCCGCCCCGCCGGTTTTCCAGCAATCGGGGTTTCCGCTTTCCTCGCAGAGCCACGTCTCGGAACCCGGCTGACCTGGCTCCGGCACCGTGAAGAAGCGCCAGACTTCTTCGCCGGTCTCGGCGTCGAGTGCGGCAAGCCAACCACGGGTGGCCCAGTCACCGTAGGACTGACCGACAAGAATCTTGTCGCCCACGGCCAGCGGCGCGCTGGTGAAGCCTTCGCCCGGCTCGGTGGCGGCCTGAACGTCCCATGCGACCTCACCAGTTTCGGTGTTACAGGCCACGACACGGCCATCGTTCAGCGCCGTGATGACGTTGTCGCCGTGCAGCGCGAGGCCGCGGTTGGCGAGAAGCACGCCCGCGGTCGGGTCTTTTTCGATGCCGGTGTCGCAGACCCAGAGAATCTGGCCCTTCGTTCCCGACGTCACGTCGATCTTGTAGGGCGAACCCCACGGATCGGAGACGTACATGAAGCCGTTGTCGACCAGCGGCGTCGCTTCCATGTAGCCCGCGCCGAAGCCCGACGGCTCGAGCCCGCCGATCGGAACGGCGAAAGCCAGACTCAGGTCGGCGGCATTGCTGGCGTTGATCTCGTTCAGCGGGGAAAAGCGGTTGGAATCATAGGTCCGGTGGACCATGAGCCAGTTGGCGGCTTCTTCCTCCGACCCGGCGGCCACCAGCCGTTCCGGCGTCACCTGCGCAAAACCTGCGCCTGCAAGGCTGACAGCGGTGAGCGCCGTCAACGTAGCCAATCTAGATCTCGTTGTCATATTTGTCCTCCCTTACAGGGTTGAATCCCTAGGTATGCCCATGCTGTCACTTTCAGGTGATGAGTTTTTCAATATGGGACATTGCTTTTTGCATAAGCTACTGGCGCAACGGCGCAAACTGACGAGGCAGATGCATAAAAATGCACCACGGGGATTGCCTGGGGCTTCAGGAATTCGGCCATCTGTCCCCGCGAAAACCCGGCCGTCCGCAGGTGCATGACGTGAATAAAAAGAAATGCCCGGGCCGGACCCGGGCATCACGCTTTTCTCACATCGACCCGTGCGCTTTGACCGGCGCGGGGTCGAAGAAGTTCAGAGGCCTTTCGGCCCTAGGCCTTCGGCTGGCGCACGAACAGGCCGCGGATAAGACCGAGCACGACCAGCACCCCGCCGGCGGCCAGTGCGTAGTAGTAGCCGTCCTTCAGGTAGCCGGTCATCTTGACCTTGTTGCCCGTCATGGCGTGGCGGATCGTGGATTCGCCGATGAAGTTGCTGTCAGCCATGCCCGCGCGCCAATCGCCGATTACGTAGGCAAGGACGACGGCGACCACGTAGGACAGACCGACGAGCAGGATCAGAAGCGTCGCGAGCGGGAGTTTGAAGCGACCCAGCGAAAGGCGGCGCTTGATGAACAGGCTTGCGGCAAGTGCCAGCAGGCACACCGTGAAGTAGGCCCACATGAACGGCACGAAGATGCCCGGCATCGCCCAGAGGTCGGGGTTGGCATTGGCGCGGACCTGACCGATCACCTCGATGCCCCACGGACGCATCAGCATGTGGTCGTCGCCCGGAAGAACCGCGATGCTGGCGCCCCACCACGGGGTGTACCACGAGTAAACCATGAAAGCGGCCCCTGCGATGAGCAGAACCCGGAATATCCACACTCCAGCGCCCGATTGCGCAGTCCCCTGCATAGTTGTGTCTGCCATTTTTCCTCCCTTGCGGTCGCGCCGTTCCGTCCCGGCCTTCCGTTCCATTTTAGTCAATGATTACAAGCGTTTATACGTCACTGAACATAGTATCAGCGTCATTTTTACCAAGTCAAGACTAGGGCGGCTTGGCGGGGGGCGCCAGTCGGGGCGTGCAAAATCCGATGGCCCAGCTCACGGCTGTCGGTGCGTTGCGGCGCCCAATTCCTCGCGCTGAAATGGGGACGCACCGGAAAGAGGACAAATCTGGTTAACTTGCGGCAATACCTCAAGTTTTTCGCTGTTCTGACCGCCAGACCGATTAGATTTGGCGCGGGTTCACGTGCCTTGCGCGGCCTCACCGGACGGCGGCGCCGGGGGGATATAGCGTATGCCAATCCAATGAATTGGCTATTAATATGTGCCGTCGTGCGGATGCCGAATACGCCCGGCGGGGGCCACGAATACACAAGCCTCCCCACCCGTCGGCGGTTTCCCGGTCTGGGCTCGCCCCCGTCAGCGACGATTACTCGGCAGCGGTTCTGAAATGCGGCAATGTCCGCATTTCCTGTTCCAGAAGCTCGTCGGAATACTCGGTCTTGACCCATTCGCTCAACCGGCGCTGGAACTCGGCGAAGGGACGCAGGGTCAGCAGATGCCGTGGCATCACGAGCACCGCGTCGCGGACGTGCTCGCCCAGATCGTAGAACTTGATCCGCTGCCGGACCGAAACCGGAAGGTTGGGCAGCAGCGACAGGGGGGCGTGACAGGTGGCGAGGCCCGCCGCCACGATGTCCACCGCGCCCTGGTGCGTCGTGCACGAAAAATACGGGACCGCCCTGCGCATACAGGTTCTGTACCAATGCTCGCTACGGGCTTTCCAAGGCACGGCGGTGCCGACATCGACGTAGTTGCGAAGCGGACCGAGCTCATCCTCGTTCGACGAATCTCCACTCAGGGTCCGCGCGAGCTCGTCGTCGTCCACCCCGGCGGGCACGACCAGCACGATCTTGTCGCGAAACAGGTGAACCAGATGCATCGACATCTTGTATTCGCCGACGCTCGCCTCGCTCACGATGGCGCAGTTCAGTTTGTGGGTGGCGATCATCTCGACCAGTTCGGCGGAGCCGAGCGCCCAGACGAAATCCACCCGCGAGAAATCGGTGATTTCCCGCGACAGGGTCGCCGCCTTTTCCATGAACCGCCCTCTGAGCGAAGGCGTTGTTCCGAAACGCAATTCCAGACCGCTCTTGCCCGTGCGCGACTGGTGGTCGACCGTCGCCTGATCCAGCGTTCCCAGAATGCTTTGCGCGACCTTGAACCAGTGTTCGCCCGCTTGGGTAAGCTGGCCGTCATGCCCGCGCTGACGATAGATCAACTGCGCGCCAAGAAGCTCCTCGAACTTGGCAAGTTGCTGCGAAATCGTCGGCTGCGACAAACCAAGCGAGCGTTTGGCTTTGCTGATAGAGCCGCTCACCACGATCGCGTGCAGGATTTCAAGTTGGCGCAGGGTGATGTCCACGTCGGTCCTCGTTAGGCAGGAGCAATTCGGCGTATTGATTTTTGCAATAGTTAACAGGGAGTTTGGCGCGTCTGAAATGTTTTTTTCGTGATCGGCCACCAGATCGTCGGCCGCTACGTACACGCTACACCCCCATTTCGCATACAAAAGATGAGAAATGGGACCAATGCAATCCCTTGTCGTCCGGCAATTGCGGTAAATCTTCGGGGGGTGTGTTTGCGCAGGCAAGGATCGGTTCGGCGACTCCCCTGTTGCGGGGCGCGCTTGAAATGAACAACGCCGCTTCCCGCGTGACCGGAAAAGCGGCGTTGCGATACGAAAACCCGAAGCAACGGGCTTTTCGGACTTAAGCGTATGTCAGCACCTTCGCGCTTTTTTGACGGTCTACCAAAGCGTCAATTGCGAAGGTCCAATCCGAACCCTTCGGCGGCACCGAGGTTTTCCATCGACTGCTGGGTGAAGCTCAGATCGCTCACATCGGCGAAGTCGATCACCGCGACACCTTCGAAATCCGGCTTGGCGTAGATGAAGTTCAGGGTTTTCTCCAACTCGGCGGGCGCCATGCAGCCGTTGATGCACCAACGCGACGCGTTCAGTTCGGCGGTTTGTTCAAGGCTCTCGCGGGTCAGGTCCGGGCGCGCTTCGGCGGCGATGTCGATCCAGCGTTCCGGGTCGGCCTGCATGTCGCGCGAAACCTCGATGAGGGCGTCGGTGAACCGCTGGATCGCGTCGCGTTTCTCTTCAAGCGTGCTTTCCAGCCCGGCCACGAACTTCGTCAGCGCCGGCGAGCGGCGCGAGAACTCGTCGGGCGGGACGATGATGTGGATGCTGTCGACCTCGCCCACGGATGAGTAGGTTCCGAACGACACCGTCGTCGCATCGACCTTCCCGGCGGCGAGCGCCTGAATTCGCACGTCCGGCGCACCGATCGCGACGTATTCGATGTTGTCGGGCGACACGCCGTATTCCGTCAGAACCGCCTGACCGAGCGCATGGTCGAGACTGCCGAAATCCGCGATGGCGAAGCTGCGCCCTTCGAGGTCTTCGACCGTTTCCAATTCGGTCAGCCCGGCGATCAGGAAGGACGTGCCAATGGAGCTTGCGACCACGCCGCGCACCTTGACGTCGTTGTCGGCCCTGAGACGCAGGGCCGTTTCCAGCGAAATGTCGGCAAGGTCCACGGACCCGGAATAAAGCGCGGCGGCGGCCTGTGGCGTGCCGTCGAGTTTGACGTAGGTGACATCCACCCCGTGCCGTTCGAAATAGCCGAGGTCGTCGGCCAGACTGAAGATCGAGGCCGTGGTCGGGTTGAAGTTCGCATCCACGACACCGAGCGCGACACTGAGTTCGAGCATGTCGTCCTGCGCGAGCGCGGGGGTCGAGAGGGCCGCGAGGGCGGCGAGGGAAAGCGCGGGGAGTCTTAGGTCTGCAATACGTGTCATGTTGAAGTCCTCGTGTTGTCGGCCAAGCGGCCGGTCGTTTTTTCGGCCCGGCGGGATCAGGCCGCCGGGCGAAAGATCGGGATCGGGGCGAAGTCGTCGTTCAGGATCGTGGATGCCCCGTCATGGCCCATCCATCCGCTGATGAGCGTGGAGTAGATGCGGCGGAAATCCGTCGTGTATTTCAGGTTCCCGTCGTCGAGGTCGCTCAGGCTCGGCACGCCGCCATAATGGCCGCCCGCGATGGGATTGCCGATCATGAAGGCCGGGCCTGCGGTGCCGTGATCGGTGCCGAGGCTGGTGTTTTCCGGGACGCGCCGCCCGAATTCGCTGAACGCCATCAGCACGATGTCGTCGCCGCGCCCCAGCCGCTCCATGTCCTGCATGAAGGCGGCGATGTGATCCGAGGTGTAGGACCACAGCCGCGCGTGCGGGTCTTTCTGGTAGACATGCGTGTCGAAGGCGTTGTTGCGGTAAGGCACGTAATAGACGCGCGTCGGGAAATCGGCGGCGATGAGGGCCGCCACCTTTTCCAGCCCCCAGGGGGCGAGGCCGTAATCGACGGGGGTGGAATAGGAACTCCACGCATCGCGCACGAGCTGTTCCGAGGTGGAGGCGCTTGCCGCGATCTCCTTGAGGAAATCGAGCGCGCCGTTGCCGTTCCCGTTTCCCCTGCGGTCCACGGCGGCCATGACGTCGGCCTCGGCCTCGAACATCTGGCGGGTGAACTTGTTCGGGTCGTCGAAAACCAGCGGCACATGGTGTTCGGCGTTCACGGCAAGCGACTGGTGGTCGTCGACATTGATGAGAAAGTTCGGGTTGTGGCCCAGCGGGTCGATGGCGTCGGCCATGCGCCCGAGCCAGCCATGCGCCTCGCCGCTGTTCGGGGCGCCGGTCTGCCAATAGGCCATCGAGGAAAAATGCGAGAACGAGGGTTGGTCATAGCCCACGCCATGCACGATCCCCATCTTGCCGTCCTTATAGAGCCTCTCGAACCCGGTCATCGTCTTTTGAAACCCGAAGTGGTCGTCGATCTCGATCAGGTTCTTCTGACGGATGCCAAGGTTCGGGCGCGCGTTGTAATACGCGTCGTCGGCATAGGGGATCACGGTGTTCAGCCCATCGTTCCCGCCGGAGAGTTCGACGATCACGAGGATGCGGTCCGTGCTGTCGGCATCGGCCACCTTGGACCACACCGGCGAGGTCGAGATGCCCCCTGCCCCTTCGAGCACGAGGCTGTCGTAGCCGGACGCCTTCAGCCGGTCCTTGTCGGCGCGGGTCAGTTTCGTCTGTTTCGCCATGTAAGCCTCCCTTCGGGTGCGTCAGGCCAGTTGGTATTGCGGGGCGCTCATGATGCCATGAGCGGCAAGGCGGAGCGGGTATTCGAGATAACTGTCCGCCTCGGCGAGCATTTCGGTTCCCAGTTCCTCGTTCAGAAGATCGACGATCGCGGCGCGGGCCGGGTCGTCCAGCGGCACGCGCAGGAAACGGTCGGACAACGCATCGACCGCGTCGGACGTGGTCTTGGCGTCGGCGTCGCGCACCATCTCGGACAGGCTGAACTGGGCCGGAGACCGGGGGATCGGCTTGACCCGCCGCATCGCCTGCTGCCAGCCCTGAAGGCTCGCGTAACGGGTGTTGAACGCTTCCTGAATGCCTTGGGCCATGCTGTCCGAAGCCCCCTCCTCCAGCGTGGCCGCCGTGATCTCCATGCCCGCGTTGATGTTGTTGTTCACGCGCCGCACTTCGCCGCCCGGATTCAGGTTCGGGTCGACGAAATTTATCATGTCGGGGAACAGCACCGATTGCGCGAAGTTGCCTCGCTCGAACAGAAGCCCCGGCGTGATCCATGCGCGCCCCTCGCCCCAGCCGGCCACGGTCGGCGGATAGAGCAGGATCTGCCCCAGCGTCTTGCCGACCGTGTAGGGGTCGGGCACGCCGGGCAGCGCGTCGAGGCCCAGTTTGCGATAGGTCGAGATGAGCAACTCGGTGGGCGACTTGATATGGGTCGCGACCGAGGCCGGACTGTAGAAATCCTGCGACAGGAACAGGGTGCGCAGGAACGGTTTCAACGCGTAATCATGCTTGCGCAGAAGCGCGCCAAGGTCCGCCGCCATCGCGGGGGAAAGATCGTCGCGCACGAAGAACCTGTAAATCTTGCTCGCGATGTACAGCGCGGTCTGGTCCTGATCCAGAATGATCCTGAGAATGTCGTCGCCGTCGAAATTGCCGGTCTGGCCCAGAAACCGCTTTTCGCCGTCGTCGTGCTTGTCCGGGTCGATCACGAACGTCAGGTCGTCGTTGCCCCAGCCGGTGAATGCGCGGGCGGCCTCGCGAATGTCGGCCTCGGTGTAGTTGCCCACACCCATCGTGAAAAGCTCCATGACCTCGCGCCCGAAATTCTCGTTGGGCGCACCTTTCACGTTGTGCGAGGCGTCGAGGAACACGAGCATCGCCGGGTCTTTGGACACGGCGGTAAGAAGGTCGCGGAAATTGCCGAGACTGCCGTCTCGCAGGGTGTCGAGTTGAAGTTGGATCTTGCGGTAATCGCGCAGCTTTTCCTCGCTCGTGGCGAAGTGGCCGTGCCAGAAGAGCGTCATCTTTTCCAGAAGCGGATGCGGGCTGCGCACCATCCGGTCCATCCACCAAAAGCCCAGGCGCCGGGTCTCAAGCACGGTCGCGCGCAGCCAGTAGAAGAACCGGTCGGTCACCGGCTGAAGCGGTCGCGCGCCGGAAGGTTTGACGCGCACCCCCATCGCTTCGCCGGTGCGTTCGGCCAGTTCGGTGGCCGCCGGGCGGCTGGGCGGAAAATCCTTGAGCGTCGCGTCCCAGACCCCGGAGTGCTCGAACGGCGGAAGGGACGAGGTATCGCCGCCTGCGAGCATGAAATCGACAGCATCTTCGGGGGTCATGGCCGCCAGATGCGCGATCTCGTCCGGCGTGCCGCCAAAGCCGGCACGTTCCAGCAGGTGTCCGGCGAATTCACGGGTCCAGACGTCGCCGTTGATCGGATCGAGCGATCCGGAAGCGAGCGTTGCCATTGTTTTCCTCCCACCGCCAACGGAATCGGCGGTGCTGTCAGCTAAACGCGTCAGGCGCCTTTCAGCACCCTATGGTAACAATTTGGTTTTCCTATATGCCTTTGGTCGTACCCGGATCGAAGGCATAGGCGAGCTCCTCGAGCTCCGCCCCGTCACGCGACATGGCGTGAATCCGGTTCCAAAGATCGGCCCGAAGCGCCGCGAAACGCGGGTCCGCCCGCGGATCGGTTTCCCAGCGCGGCTCGGGCAAGTCGACCGTCAGCGTCGTGTCGATCGCCCCCGGTCGCGGTCTGAGCAGGACGATCCGTTGTGACAGAAAGATCGCCTCGTCGATGTCATGAGTGACAAAGACGATCGCGGTGCCGCGCCGCGCCCAGAGTTTCAAAAGCTCGGCGCGCAGCGTCTCGCGCGTCATGGCATCGAGCGCCGCGAAGGGTTCGTCCATCAAAAGCACGTCTGGCTCGACGGCAAGCGCGCGGGCCAGACCGACCCGTTGCTGCATGCCGCCGGACAGTTCGTGCGGAAAAGCATCGGCGAAGTCACGCAGACCCACGGCACCGAGAAGCCCCAGCGAGCGCTCCCGCCGCGCCGTGCGGGACAAGCCCCGTAGCGCCAGAACGAACTCGATATTGCCAAGCACGCTGCGCCACGGCAGCAGGCGCGCGGACTGGAACACCATGGCGAGGTCGGAATTCGGCGTCGGCGCCTCCCCTCGCACCAGAACCGTGCCGGTATCGGGCTGGAGCAACCCGTTCATCAGCCGAAGGAGCGTGGTCTTGCCGCAACCCGAGGGGCCGACGAGGCTCACGAACTCTCCCGGCGCGATGTCGAGCGTGATGTCCTCGAGCGCGACGACCCTGCCGTCCTTGAACCATTTGCCGACATTGCGGAGCGAGATGAGCGGAGCGGTCATGGTCAGCGGTCTTCGGACATCGAAACCCGCCAGCGCCCCAGCCGGCGTTCGGCGTATCGCAGCGACGCGGTGATCGCGGTGCCGAGCGCCATGAGCACGAAGACGACCGCGAAGTACTTGTCCATCTGGAACCGGTTCCCGGCGGCCACCAGCAGCCCGCCCAGACCAGACTGCGCCATGGTCAGTTCGGCGATGACCGTGCCGACGGTCGAGATCGCGGCCCCGATGCGAAGTCCGCTCAAGATCGAAGGCAAGGCATCCGGCACCATCACTTGCCAGAACAGCGACCACCGCCCCGCACCGAAGGATTGCGCCATCTCGGTCAGATCCCGGTTCGCCGACGCGATTCCCGCCGCCGTGTTGATGAGGATCGGAAACAGCGCGGCATTCCAGACGACGACGATCTTGGCCTCGGTGTACAGGCCGAACCAGACGATGATGAGCGGGATGAAGGCCGCCCCGGGTGTCGAGTTCATCGCATTCACGAACGGGTCGAACACCCGCCCCGCGAACGGCAGGCCGCCAAGGAAAATCCCGATCCCGATCCCCGTGACCGCCGCAAGCAGATAGCCCAGCACGAGCACCGTCAGAGATTGCCCGAGCGCCCGCGGAATCGTCCCGTCGAGGGTCATGCCGACGCCTTCGCGCACCACGTCCACGGGGCTTGGCATCACCAGTTTGCCCGCGACCGCATTCAGCACTTCCATCGACACGAGCAGGAGCAGCGTAATCCCGATCCAGGACGACCACAGGAGAGCGCGCTTGCGGGTGCGGGCCTTCGCCGCGCGTGCCGTACTGTCGTGAATGGGACGGGCCGTTTCGGTATTCGAGTCGCTCAAATCGACCATCCTCGCGTGGCACATTTCCCAAGCCGGTTCAGGGTTCTGTTCGGCTTGGCATGTGGGCGGGAATGTTTCGCAATTGCGAGTCAAAGTCCAGTTCGACGCGTTCGGCGGGGCTTCGACCACACGGCGGAGGGCTTTGATCGGATGGAGGTTGTGGCTCCCAGGGGTCCGTCAACGAGCTGGCTTTGAGACACCGGTTTGAGCGTTTTTTAGGGCATGTTTGACCAGAACACACGAGAGCGTCGTGCATTGGCACAGAATGGGACGCGCGAGAGGGATACGTTCGGCGCGAAGCACCCCGCATTCCCGGCTTACCTCCCGATCAGCTCACACGCCAAGCCACGCTTCCAGCCGAAGTCCACGTTCAAAGCCCCCGCCCCCACTCTCGCCACTCACCGGATGCCCGGCATCACCGCGCCGTTCGCCCAAGGCGGCAAGGTTTTTCCGAGCGCGGACAGAAACGCCTTGTAACCCTTATGTTCCCTTGGCTATACGCGTCGGCGGAGACGTGGCCGAGTGGTCGAAGGCGCTCCCCTGCTAAGGGAGTAGGCGGGAAACCGTCTCGAGGGTTCGAATCCCTTCGTCTCCGCCATTTCCCGTCCCTGCCAGCGCATGGACCTTTCTCCCCGACCCATAAGCCCCTCACCGACATCGACACCGCTTGGCCGCTCGCCGTGGCCGCGTTCTTTGCAATCGCGGAGCGGGATGCTAGATCACCGGGACGGCAGGCGCTTTCGCTGCGCATGGGCCGCGGGCTGTCCGGGTTTCGAGGGGTGCGCACATGGTCGGGTTTCTGGGCAAGCTCCTTGGTCGGTCGAATACGGAAGACGCCGCGCCCGCATTCGCCGCGCCGCTGGCCCCGTCCGAGCCCCTTTGCATCATCGGTGACGTTCACGGCTGCGACACGCTGCTGTCCCGTATGCTCGACCATCTCGACGGGCGTGACGAGGTGGCGCGCGTCGTGTGCGTCGGCGACTATATCGACCGGGGGGAGCAGAGCCGCGCGGTCCTCGACCTCCTTCGCCCGCGCGATGACGGCGACAGGTTCACCTGTCTTCAGGGCAACCATGAAGAGGCCATGCTCGACTTCATCACCGACCCCGACGGGCATGGGCGGCGGTGGCTGCGGTTCGGGGGGCTTCAGACCCTTGCGAGCTACGGGATCGGTGGATTGTCGGAGCAATCGACCGGAGACGCGGTGACCGAGGCCGCAGCGGCACTGGCCGAGGCCCTCGGGCCGGACATGATGAACTGGCTGCGCGCGATGCCGCTTTGGACGACGTCGGGCAACTTGGGAATCGTTCATGCCGCCGCCGACCCCACCAAGCCGCTGGAAGATCAGTCGGGACACGCGTTGAAATGGGGGCACCGTGACTTTCCCGACACAATGCGCGAGGACGGTCTCTGGATCGCGCATGGCCATACGATCATACCCGAGGCTCGCGCCGCAGGTGGCATTATCTCCGTGGATACAGGGGCCTATGCCACGGGTCGGCTGTCGGGAGTCATCGCCTATCCGGACGGGCGCGCCGAAACGGTGGTCGCGACCTATCAGGGAGTTTCCTGTGGATATCCCTAGTATGTCGCTTCAATCGGACCGCTAGGGCTGGTATCACCTTACTGAGAAAAGAATCCTGTCTGGGGGGCAGTCGTGCGGTCAATTCTAATGACGGGTCTGTTTCTGGCCCTTGCCGGATGCGGTGCGATCGGGACGCCCGTGATTGTCGCTGAACGGACGGCGGTCGGCGAGGTCGAAATCGTCGCGATGACGGCGAACAGCATCGCCGCGGCGAACGCGAGCACCTATCAGCCGCGCACGCTTCCCGCGATCTTCGCGCGCACCACGGGCACGGCGGGCTCGACGACGGGCTTCGGCGCCCTGCCCGAACCGCCGGTCGCCGAAGAACGGCGCCCTACGGGTCTGAGCACGCGAATCCCGCCGCAGATCGACCCCGGCCCTTACCGGCTCGGCGCGGGCGACATCATCACGCTGGCCACGCCGGAATCGGCCAACACGGTCGAAGCGTTGACCGGGCTTCTCGCCGCGCAGAGCCGCCGCCTTGGCTACACGATCCAGGATGACGGTTCGATCTCGATCCCGGATATCGGGCGGATCAACCTTGGCGGCATGACGTTGCAAGAGGCCGAAAGCGAAATTTTCAGCGCCATGGTCGATCAGGACATGGTGCCCAACTTCTCGCTTGAGGTGTCCGAGTTCAACTCCAAGCGGGTGACCGTGGGGGGCGCGGTCCAGTCCGCGGCGATCCTGCCGATCACCGTATCGCCCCTGCGGCTGGCCGAGGCCCTTACCGCCGCCGGCGGGATCGACACCGAGGATCTCGATTACGCGTCGATCCGGCTTTACCGGGACGGGACGATGTATCAGATCCCGCTCGAAACCTATCTCAAGACGCCGAGCATTCAGCGGCTCATCCTCACGGATGGCGACTCCATCTACGTCGATACGGAATACGAGCTCGACCGGGCGCAGGCGTTCTTCCAGCAACAGATCACCGTCAATTCTCTGCGTCAGCAGGCGCGGGCCAACGCCATTTCGCAACTGAACACCGAGATCGGCATTCGTCGGGCCGAACTGGACGAAGCACGGGCCAACTATGCGCAACGCATCCAGCTGGACGCGGTCGAGCGGGATTATGTCTATATCGCCGGTGAAGTCGGGCAGCAGAGCCGCTTCACCCTGCCCTTCGAACGCAAGGCGAGCCTTGCCGACGCGCTGTTCAGCGAAGGCGAAGGGGTGCCGAACGCGTCGGGCAATATCGGAGAGGTCTACGTGCTGCGTGGCACCGGCGACGGCAAGGGCATTCGGGCCTGGCACCTCAATGCCTACAACGCCGCAAACCTCGTCCTTGCGACCCGGTTCGAGCTTCGGCCGAACGATGTGGTCTTCGTGTCCGAAAAGCCCCTGACCGCCCTGAGTCGGGTCATGGGCGAAGTGGCCGCAAGCGTCCGCCTTCTGGGGATATGACGGGCACCCCGGCCTGATGCCGGGGTCCGACGTCAGGCGTTGAAGAGGAAGTGGAGGACGTCGCCGTCCTTCACGACGTAGGATTTCCCTTCGGCCCGCATCTTGCCTGCGTCCTTGGCGCCGTTTTCGCCACCCAGCGCGATATAGTCGTCATAGGCGATGGTTTCGGCCCGGATGAACCCGCGCTCGAAGTCACCGTGAATGACGCCCGCGGCCTGCGGTGCGGCGGTGCCCTCTTTGATTGTCCAGGCGCGCGCCTCTTTCGGACCGACGGTGAAGTAGGTCTGAAGATGCAAAAGGTCGTAGCCCGCCTTGATGAGGCGATCCAGTCCGGCCTGTTCCAGCCCGAGTTCGTCGAGGAACATGGCCTGTTCTTCCGCGTCGAGCTGACTGATCTCTTCCTCGATCTTGGCCGAGATGACGACCGACGCCGCCCCCTGTTCCGCTGCCATCTTGGCGACGGCTGCGGAATGTTCGTTGCCTTCGGCGGCCTCGTCCTCGCCCACGTTGCAGACATAGAGGATCGGTTTGGTGGTCAGAAGCTGGAGCATCTTCCACGCCTTCGCGTCTTCGGCATCCACCTCGACGGTGCGCGCCGGTTGACCGGCTTCCAGGGCCTCCATCGCGGCTTTCATCAGGCGTTCCTGCTGGACCGCCTCCTTGTCGCCACCGCGCACCTTGCGCACGATGTTCTGAAGCCGCTTCTCGATCGACTCCATGTCGGCGAGCATCAATTCGGTTTCGATGGTCTGGGCATCTTCGACCGGGTTCACGCGACCTTCGACATGGGTCACGTCGCCGTCCTCGAAACAGCGCAGAACGTGGGCGATGGCATCGACCTCACGAATATTGGCGAGGAACTGGTTCCCCAGCCCTTCCCCTTTGGACGCGCCTTTCACGAGGCCCGCGATGTCGACGAAGGTCATACGCGTCGGGATGATCTCTTTCGACTTGGCGATTTCGGCCAGTTTGTCGAGACGCGCATCGGGCACGGCGACCTCGCCCACGTTGGGTTCGATCGTGCAGAACGGGAAGTTCGCCGCCTGCGCCGCGGCGGTGCGCGTCAGTGCGTTGAACAGGGTCGACTTGCCGACGTTCGGCAGCCCTACGATCCCCATGCGAAAGCCCATGCTCGTCTCCTTCGGAATTGTCCCGCGCCTTCTATGTGCAAAACCCCTCGCCCGCAACGGGGCGCGTGCTAGGGTCTGCGGGCAGTCTTGATGGAGTTTCCGATGCAGCCGATTCCTTATCTTTTCTTCTCGAACACGGCCCGCGAGGCGTTCACGTTCTATGGCGAGGTGTTCGGCGCCGGTCCCGAAATCATGGAGATGGGCGACCAGATGCCCGGCGTGGACCCAAAGACGGTGATGCACGCGGCACTCAAGGTCGGCGACGGCTGGATCTACGGTTCCGACGATCCGTCGGGCACGGATTTCTCGGCGATGGCCGGGTGCAATATCCACGTCAGCTTCCCGACGGTGGACGAGGCGACGCGCGTGTTCAACGCGCTGTCCGAAGGTGGCGAAGTGAGGATGCCGCTGGAGGCGACCTTCTGGGCCCCGGCCTTCGGCGCGTTTTCCGACAGGTTCGGCATCCGCTGGATGGTGTCCGCCGATCCGGCCGAGTGACCTCAGCCCCGGCTGAACATTCGGAAGGCCGTCGACGCGCCGTAGCCCGCGATGATCGCGATGGCGAGCGACAGCAACCCGTACCAGAGCGGCTGGTCGTGGGCGAGGTTGTAAAGCCAGCGTTCCAGCCCGACCTTCTGCACACTCACGTATGAGATGTGATCCGATACGATATTGCCGTTCCGGGTCAGATAGATACGCGCGGTGTAGAGCCCTTCGACGAGGTTCGAGGGAAGCTGCACAGCGGTCGAGAACAGGGTTTCCTGATTGAGGTCGATGGAGCTTTCTTTCAGCGTGTAAAGGTCGGCCTCTTCCCGGATGCGAATGACGGCATCCACGAATGCCTGTTCGTCCGCGATGTCGGGCCGGTCGAGTATCCAGATCGCCTCGTCGATCGAGACGAGGCGGCGCGCGTTGGCCTCTTCATTCACCACGTCGTCGAACGCGCCGGAGGTGGCGACGGCATAGAACGAAGGCACGTTGCTGACGCGCACTTCGTCGGTGTTGATCCAGATACCGAACCGCCTGTCCTTGCGCCGGACCGTGATCGCCTGCGTCGGCCCTTCGATCACGACGACGACGCCGAGTTCACTGTCGGGCGCGGGCCGTTCGCGCTTCACCGCACCGAAGACGAGGATTTCCGAACCGACGAAGGTCGCGTCGATGGCGACGCGGTTCTGGCTCATCCCCGCGACGATCTGCTCTTGCTGGGCACGCGCGGGGACTGCGAGGAACAGGGTGAGGATCAGGACCAGACGCAGCATCGGTCAGCCCTCCGTCCCGATCGAATAGAGTTCCTTGGGTTCGACCAGCAGGCCCACCGCAAGGTTCAGGCAGACCCCGACCACCAGCAGGGCGAGCAGGATGCGCGTCTGCTCGGCCTTGATCCTCAGCCCGATCCGCGCCCCAACCTGCGCGCCGATCACGCCGCCGACGATCAGCAGCACGGCCAGACCGATATCGACCGTGTGATTTTCCCATGCGTGCATCAGGGTGGTGAAGGCCGCGACAAAGATGATCTGGAAGAGCGAGGTTCCGACGACGACCTTGGTGGGCATCCCGAGGATATAGATCATCGCGGGCACCATGATGAACCCGCCGCCGACGCCCATGATGGCCGACAGCACGCCCACCCCGAAGCCCACGAGAACCGGGGGGATCACCGAGATATAAAGCCCCGAGGTGCGGAATTTGGACTTGATCGGCAGGTTGTGCACCCAGTTGTGCTTCTTGCGCTTGGGCGCGGCCATCCGGCGCGACCGCATGAGCGCGCCTACGCTTTCGATCAGCATCAGCGTGCCGATGATGCCGAGGAAAACGACGTAGGACAGCGTGACGAGCAGATCGACCTGCCCGATGGATCTGAGATAGGCGAAAAGCTGAACACCGGCGGCGGCTCCGACGAGGCCGCCGCTTAGCAGCACGCAGCCCATCTTGAGATCGACGGTCTTTCGTTTGAGGTGCGCCAGAACGCCCGATACCGATGACGCGACGATCTGGTTGGTGCCCGTCGCCACCGCCACGGCGGGCGGGATGCCGATCATGAACAGCAGGGGCGTCATCAGAAAGCCGCCGCCGACCCCGAACATGCCCGAGAGCACCCCCACCAAACCACCCAGCCCCAAGAGCAGGAAGGCGTTGACCGAAACCTCGGCGATGGGGAGGTAGATCTGCATATTCATCTCCTGCGCCAACTTGCCGCGGTTGTCCAGATGACCGGGCGGGCGCAGTGGTGATTTCTAGGCCTTTTCTGAAAGATACCTGCGGATGAGACGTTCAAGCTTTTCGGCACCCGCGACGGCCATCTTCTTGGTATGGGCGTGGGAGAGTTTCTCGTCCGACATGCCTTCGGCCATGTTCGTGATCGCCGAGATCGCCGCCACTTCGAGCCCGAAGAACCGGGCGAGGATGACCTCCGGCACGGTGGACATGCCCACCGCGTCGCCCCCCAGCATCTTGATCGCGCGAATTTCCGCGGGCGTTTCGAAGGAAGGGCCGGAAAACCACGCATAGGTGCCTTCGGCGAGCGTGATGTTTTCGGCCACGGCGGCATCGTGCAGCGCCTTGCGCATCGGTTCCGAATAGGCGTCGCCCAGCGGCACGAAACGCGCATCCGTCGCCTCGCCGATCAGGGGGTTGGCGCCCGCGAAGTTGATGTGGTCGGTCAGCATCAGCAACTCGCCCGGCGGCACGTCGAGCCGTGTCGATCCGGCGGCATTCGTCAGCAACAGCGTCTTTGCGCCCAGCGCCTTCAGCACTTCGAGCGGCAGGCGCATCTCGGCCGGGTTGCCATGTTCGTAGTAATGCGCGCGCGCACCAAAGATGGCCACGCGGGTGCCCAGCAGATCCCCGACCACGAGCTTGGGGTTGTGTCCCGACACGCCCGGCTTGGGGAAGCCCTGAAGATCGGAATAGGGGATCGCGGTTCCCTCGACCGCATCGGCAAGGTGGCCGAGGCCCGAGCCGAGGATCAGCCCCATTTCGACGGGCGCGTCCCCGGCTTTGCTTTGGATGAAATCGGCCAGCGTGGCGGCGTCGGACATGGGTCACCTCGTCGTTTTCGTCACCCTAGTCGCGAGACACGGTAAGGGTCCAGCCCGCCCGCGCGTCAGGCGGCGCTGGCGCGCGCCGCCTTGGCCGCGTCACCGCCGAGCGCCTGCATCTGGTGATCGGCCCAGAACCGGATGTCGTATTTGTGGACTGTCTCGCGTAGGGCCTTCATCCGGTCTTTGCGCTCCACCTCCTCCATCGCCAGCGCCTGTTCGATCGCGCTGTCCATCGAGCGGGCGGAGAACGGGTTGGTCAGCAGGGCCGAACGCATCTCGACCGCCGCGCCGGCGAATTCCGAAAGCACCAGCACGCCGTCACCATCGACCCGCGCGGCGGCGAATTCCTTGGCGACAAGATTCATGCCGTCGGCAAGCGGCGTGATCCACGCGACATCGGCGGCCCGGTAATAGGCCACCAGATCGGTGAACGGGATCGCTCGCGAGATAAGCGCGATGGGCTGCCAGTCGAGCGTGCCGAACCGCCCGTTGATCCGCCCCGCCATCTGCTCCAGATCGGCCTGAATGTTCTCATAGACGGTCATGTTCTGGTTCGCGGGCACCGACACATGCATGAGCTTCACCTTGCCCAGCATGTCGGGGTTGGCCTCCAGAATACGCTCGAAGCTTTCCAACTGGTCGATCCCGCCCTTTGTGTAGTCGGTGCGCCCGACCGACAGAAGCAGACGACGCTCGCCCAGTTCCGCGCGGATTTCAGCGGCCATACTGTCGGTTTCGGGCCGTTGGGACACCTCTTCGATGTAATCGGCGTCCACCCCGACCGGCGAGGCTTGGACCCGGATCTTGTGACCACGGAATTCGAGTTCCGAAGGCACCGACACTTCGGTGAGGGCCGAGAATTCCGAGGCGAAGTCGTCCTCGACCTTCTGCCTCCGCGTCACGTCCACCTCGAACATCGACCGCGCGGCGGACACGAAGTTCGCCACGTAGCGCGGGATGTGGAAGCCGACCACGTCGCAGGCCAGAAGGCTTTCGAGGATTTCCTTGCGCCACGGCAGCACGTTGAACATATCCGCCGAGGGAAACGGCGTGTGGTGGAAAAAGCTGATCTTCACGTCCGGGCGAAGCTGGCGTAGATAGCCCGGCACCAGCCACAGGTTGTAGTCGTGAACCCAGACCACGGCACCGTCCGCGGCTTCCGCCGCGGCGGCCTCGGCAAAGGCCCAGTTCACCTCGCGAAACGTGGGCCAGTCCACGGGATCGTAATTGTAGCGTTCCTTGAAGCCGTGAAGGATCGGCCAGAACGCCTCTTTCGACGACACCTCGTAGAAGCTTTTGACCTGCTCTCGGGTCAGCGGCAGGCGCGTCACGCCATAGGTGCCGAAATCGTCCTCGATCTCGATTCGGCGTTCGAAGTCGGGGTTGTTCGGGTCTTCGGCCTCTTTCCACGCGACCCAAGACCCCTTGTCGAAGCGGCCGAAGAAGCTTTTCAGCGTCGGCACGATCCCGTTCGGGCTCTTGTTCTCGTGGTATTCGATTTTCCCGTCGACCTCGACCTCCGTATAGGGCTGGCGGTGGTAGACGATGACGAGGTTCGAGGACATCTCAGGCTCCTAGCGGTTTTTCATAAGGCACCTTGGGGTGCAGGTCGAAGGCGGCGATGGCTTCCATGATGCCCGCCGCGCCATGAGCGGTGGCGTAATGGACATGCGGCAGATGCGCGATGCGGGACACGAGTTCGGGCTCGGAATTGCCGACGGCCACGGCGGGCAGCCCGCATTCGAGCATGGACAGATCGTTGAGCGTGTCGCCCGCGACCAGAACCCGGCTTTCCTCCATCCCGAGGTGTTCGACCAGCCGCCGGATCGAGGGCCCTTTCGAGACACCCTTGGGCAACACGTCGAAATAGCGATCGTCGGAGATCAGCCAGTCCAGACCCATCGCCTCGACCCGCGTCTTGGCGGCCTCGTCGAAGGTTTCGGGGGCAAGGTCGTAGCTCACCCGATAGCGAAATTCGGTCGGTTGAAGCGTCAGGCCCGGCGCACCATGCAGCTTGGCGCGCACGGTGTCGCCCATGTCGCGCCAGCGGGTCGCGATATCTTCTTCGAGCGCGGCGATGGGCGTGACGGTTCCGTCTTTCACTCTGGCGATGGTGGTGCCCACGTCACCGACCACGTATTCCGGCCACGGCAAAGCACCGCTCGCACACATCTCGGCGATGAACTTGGGATCGCGCCCGGTGACGAATATCAGGCCGACGGTCTCGCGGTTCGTCTCGATCCAGTCATAAAGCCGTCGGCGATCCGCCTCGGCCCCACCGAGGAAGGTGCCGTCCAGATCGGTGGCGAGCGTAAAGGTCCGCGCGGCGAGCGACGTGACCGGGGTGGTCATGGCGGCAAGGTTCATCGGGGCACTCCAAAGTCCAGTCGGGCGGACGGGCTGGGATGGTCGAGAAGGATGTCGAGCGCACGGGGTTCGGCCTCGATGGGCCTGCGCCACAGGGCCGAAAAGCTGTCTTCCAGATCCGCGCCTTCGTGCAGCACGGCATTCACCGTTTCGCAGATCGGCATCGGCACACCGATCCGACGGGCAAGATCGATGACGGACACGGCGTTCACCTCGCCCTCGACGACGACCGGCTTGCCGTCGAAGCAGTCGGGGCGGGCGATCCCCTGCCCCAGTTGCGTGCCGAGCGACATGTTGCGCGACGTGGTGGAGGAGCAGGTGAGGGTCAGATCCCCTGCCCCGGCCAGTCCCGTGACCGTCTCACGCCGACCGCCCAGCGCCTCGGCCAATTGCTTCATCTCGTCGATCCCGCGGGTGATGAGCGCGGCGCGTGTGTTCTCGGCGAACCCCGCCCCCGACATCATGCCGCAAGCGATGGCGATGACGTTCTTCACCGCACCCCCGACCTCGACGCCGACAAGGTCGTCCGAGACATAGGGCCGGAAACCGCCGCCCGACAGCGACACGGCGAGACGTGCGGCAGGGCTGGCATGCGGGTCGAGACGGTCGGCATAGCTGAACGGAAACGCCACGGTCGCGGCGGTGGGATGATCGAGCGCGGTTTCGCGCGCGAAGGTCGGGCCGGATACGGCACCAACGGGATGGCCCGGCAACATTTCCGACACCACTTCGGAGAGCAAAAGACCGGTGCCGCGCTCGATCCCCTTGCAGGCGAGTGCGATGGGGATGCCCGGCGGAATATGCGGGGCCATCGCGGTGCAGATGTCCCGCAGGGTCGAGGACGGGGTGACGATCAGCACGGCTTCCGCCCCGGCCAGGGCATCGCCGATCACACCCGTCGCACGGATGCCGGGGGGCAGGTCAATGTCGGGGAGGTAGTCGTGGTTCTCGCCCCGCAGGTTGATCGCTTCGGCCAGTTCGGCGCGGCGCGACCAGAGCGAAACGTCACGCCCGGAGCGGGCGAGAACGGTGGCAAGGGCTGTGCCCCATGATCCGGCGCCGATCACGGCGACGCGGGAAAAGGGCTCGGATGACGGCTGTCTGTCGCTGTCTTTCATCTGCTCGGGCCTGAGACCCTTCGGATTGTCGTTGCTCGGCCGACCGTGGGGCGGATCGGCCCAGGGAGCCCGGGACTGGCTCACCGAATGCCACGCAATCAACCCCTCATCCGCCCGGATCACGGGGGCGCGCAGCGTTATGAACATGAGGGTAGCCGGTTCCCGCCCCTCCGCAAGGCAACGCTGCCGTGCAGCATCGGGTTCCGCGAAGGGACGAAAAAGTTCACCCGTGCCTGACGATGGCGCGGGCGCATTGCACAATTTTTGTGCGGTTACGGAGTGAAGCGCGCGACGCCCGCCGTCACATCGTTGATCGCGCCGGAGCCGAGGCCGACCAGCGTCAGGAACTTCTGAAGCTCGGTCGAGGGCGCGCCGGAGACGTACAGGATATCGTCCTCGAGCACATCGAACCGCTGGGCCAGGAACAGGGTGTTCGGGTCGCGCAGGTTCGCCCGATAAACGACGTTGACGTAGCCGTTCGGGTTCTTGATCGGAAAGCCCGGGTCGAGTTTTCGGGCGAGCGAGGCATGTTCGCGACGCAGCAGGAACACCCCACGGGGGTCCGAAAGCACGTTGATGAGACCGCCCGCCTTCGCAACCGCCTTTTCCAGCGTGATCCCGTCGGTCGAGAAATCGACCAGTGTGTTGCGGCCCGTGGCACCAAGGGCGGTGAACGTCTGGATCTCGCGCACCACGGTGATCGTGTCGCCGGGGCGGGCATAGATGTTCTCGGACGGGTCGTTGATGAGCTTGCCCATCGCGATCGACAGGGTGCGCCCGCCGCGTGTGAGCGTCACCTTGGTCTCGTCCGTGGGTGCCCGCGCGCCGCCCGCCGCCGCGATCACGTCGAGAATACGATCCCCGGCCTGCGTCAGCGGAATGCGGCGGCCGTTCACGACCTCGCCGGTCACGGTCACGGTGTTCGAGACGTTCTGGTTCACCGACACGATGGCCTGCGGCTCGATCGCCTTGCCCTGAAGCGCCTCGACGATCTTGGTCTCGGCCTCGGACAGCATCAGACCGGCAACGGTCACGCGGCCGGCATAGGGGATGGTGATCGCGCCGTCACGCTCGACCACCTGCGCCGGAATACCCGTGGCACGCGACCCGGTGGTGCCGGGCGCGCCTGTCGCGAACAGACCGCCGCCGTTCGCCTCCCAGATCGAAACGCTGACGGCATCGCCGACGCCGATCCGGTACTGCCCGGCCCCGCGATAAGCACCGCCAAGGCTCCCGAAGCTCTGCACGCCACGCCCTTCGAGCAATTGCACGACACGCGGGGTCAGGTCGGCGACGATGAACCCTTCGGAGACCGCCGTCGGCATCCGGTTTTCTTCCATTTCAAAGGCCTGCGTGGTCGGCCCCTGGTTCGGAAGGATCGAACAGGCGCTCAGAAGAACCGACAGGACGAGCGGAAGAAAGCGGGAAAAAGTCATACGGTGTTCCGGTTGCGCGATCCGTGGTTCGAATCGCGGCTCACGCCCGTGGTCGCACGGCGGAGCAAGGTTGTTTTCGTTATGGTGCAGCGCGTGTGCATGACCATCCCCCCGGATATCACCGGGGTTATGTGGCAGGAAAAAACCGGGTTGGCAATTGCCCCACGGCACTCTCTCGCCGAGGGGTTTCCCGGGTGCAACAGGCGCCCGGCGGCCTGTCAGCCAACCTGCCTGCCGTGCGACCAGACCCCGCGCACGACCGGCGTGCCTTGCACCCGCCCGACCCGAACGAGGTCGCCGTGCAGACCCGCGGCGATCCGGCCCCGGTCGGTCAGGTTCGCCGCGCGGGCCGGATTGGCCGTGACCGTCGCGATGGCGCGCGGCAGGTCGTCCCAGAGGTCGGCCAGCAGGAAGGCCGAGGTCATGAGCGCGGAGGGCACGTAATCGGACGACACGATATCGAGCAGACCCGCTTCGGCCAGTTCATGCGCCGCCACGTTGCCCGAATGCGACCCGCCCCGGATCAGGTTGGGCGCGCCCATCATCACCTGAATGCCATTGGCATGGCAGGCTTCGGCGGCTTCGAAGGTCGTGGGAAACTCCGCCAGCCCCATGCCGTGCGCGGCCGACACCGCGACGTGTTGCGCCGTCGTGTCGTCATGGCTCGCCAAAACCGCGCCGTATCGCCGGGCATGGGCGACGGCTTCCACTTCGTGCCGATCCGCGTTGTTGGCCTGAAGCGATTTCAGATGCGATACATGCGCGTCGAACTCGTCATCAGTCATGCTGCGCTTCTTGGCCACATATTGCTTGAGCTTGGAAATATCGCGGAATTGCCGCTGCCCCGGCGTGTGATCCATCAGGCTCACGATCCCGACACGGTCGTCGGGGCCGAATTCCTCCATCTCCTCGACCAGCGTTTCCGAGCAGATTTCCGCCCGAAGGTGCACGAAATGGCTGATCCGCAGCGCGCCCATCTGGCGCATCGCGAAAATCTCGCTCGCCACCTTGCGCGCGTATTTCTCATAACGGCCCTTACCCGTGTGGATCGACCCCACGCGCAGCGCATCGAACACGGTGGTGATGCCCACGCTGGCCAGTTCGCCGTCATGGGCGAGGATCGCGGCGGCATGGGGCCAGTCCACGTTCGGGCGCGGTTCCAGATGCCGTTCCAGATTGTCGGTGTGCAACTCGATCAGACCGGGGATCAGCAGATCGCCCGCCACGTCGATGGCGCCCGGCACCGCCGTCGCGCCATAATCGACCGACGCGATCCGCCCGTCGCGGATCGTCACGCTGCCGCGTATCACCTCATCGGCGAGCACGATTTGGGCATTGGTGAAAATCAGGTCGGTCATGGAAGCCTCCGCGGAATTCGGGGGTTGTGGCAGGGCTTTGTCACCGCAATGTGACAGTCTAAGCTTACAGGCCGAGCATGGAACAGTTTCAAAGATACGCCGTCTATTACGCCCCGGATCGGGGGCCGTTCGCACGCTTCGCTGCCGAATGGTTGGGCTGGTGCCCGCTGTCCGGCATAGAGAAGCCCCACCCCGACGTCGCGGGCCTGCCCCGCCCGGTCGAAGAGATCACGCGCACGCCGCGCAAATACGGGTTTCACGGCACGATCAAGGCGCCCTTCCGGTTGGCGGACGGTTCCAGCCCCGAGGCGCTTCAGGACGATCTGTCGGCGCTGGCCCGGCGTCTCACGCCGGTCCGGATGGAGGGGCTTGCCCTGAAACGGCTGGGCGGCTTCGTGGCGCTGGTGCCGGAGGGCGACACGTCCGCCCTCGCCCATCTGGTGGGGGAGGTTGTCGAGGCGCTCGACCATCACCGCGCCCCGGCACCCGCATCGGAAATCCAGCGACGGCGCGCGGCCGGTCTGACCCCGAGACAGGACGAGTTGCTGATGCGCTGGGGCTACCCTTACGTGATGGACGAGTTTCGGTTCCATCTGACGCTGACCGGCAAGCTGGACCCGGACGAGGCCGCACGCACGATGGCCGCGCTCGACCCGCATCTCACGCCGCTCCTGCCACGCCCGTTCGCGCTGCGCGATCTGTGCCTTTTCGGAGAGGACGAGACGGGGCGCTTCCAGTTGATCCAACGCTACACCCTCACTGGTTGAAGCGCAGCGCGCACGGCCTCGACGGCGCGGTCCAAAGCGCCCGAATTGTCGATCTCGGTCACGCGCAGCCCGGCGGGGAGCGGCAGTTTCGCCCGTGCGAGCCGCTGGGCGATCTGATCCTCGCTCTCACGCCCCCGCGCGCGCAGCCGGGCCGCCAGCACATCGTCGGTTGCCGTGATCGACAGCACCCGCAGACCGGGGAACACCTTGGCCGCCTCTGCGAGCATTGCGCGCGAGCCGTTGAAGAGAACGGGCCGCCCGGCGCCAAGGTCGTCATGGATCGACACCGGGATGCCGTAGGCCAGACCATGCGCCTCCCAATCCAGCGCGAAGTCACCCGCCGCTTTCATCGCCGCGAACGCCGCACGGTCCACACCCTCGAACGCCTCGCCACCGGCCTCGGCGGGCCGTGTAATGACCCGGCGCACCAGCACGACCGAAGGGTCGGCCGCCTGCACCGCCTCCATCACCGTGTCCTTGCCGACACCCGAGGGGCCGACGACCGCGAAGGGGCCGATCACGCTCATGCCGCGCGCCTTGGCGTGAACGCCGACACGTCGACCTCGCGATCCGCCACGCGGTCCCGCCCGGGCGCGTCGTGGAATATGCCGACGATGGCCGCCCCCCGCGCCTTGGCATCTTCGATCAGGCTCAGGACCGTTTCACGGTTCGTCGCGTCGAGCGAGGCGGTGGGTTCATCGAGCAGCATCGCCGGATAGCGATGCGCGAAGCCCCGCGCGATGTTCACCCGCTGCTGTTCGCCGCCTGAAAAGGTCGTGGGCGACAGACCCCAGAGCGTTTCGGGAATGTTGAGCTGCGCAAGCAGCTCTTCGGCCCGCGCCCGCGCCGCGTCGCGCGTCACGCCGACCGCCAGCATCGGCTCCGCCACCACGTCGACCGTCGGCACACGCGGCACCACGCGCAGGAACTGCGACACATACCCAAGCGTATGGCGACGCAGCGCGATGATCTCGCGCGTCTGGGCGGTGGCCACATCGGTGTCACCCACGATGATCGACCCGGAGGCCGCAAGGTAGTTTCCGTAGATCATCCGCATCAGCGTGGACTTGCCCGCACCCGAATTACCAGTCAGCGCCACACACTCCCCCGGCTCTACGACAAAGCTGGCGTTCGCCATGACCGGGATCACCGCACCGCCCTGATTGTGCAGCGTGAAGGATTTCGAGACGTTTTCGATACGGATCATCTTCACACCTGCAAGACCGAGGATACGAGGAGTTGGGTATAGCCGTGCTGCGGATCATCGAGCACCTGATCGGTCAGCCCCGCCTCGACCACGCTGCCGGATTTCATCACCATCAGCCGGTCGGCCAGTAGCCGCACCACGGCAAGGTCATGGGTCACGATGATGGCCGAAAGCCCCATCTCGCGCACCAGACCTCGGAGCAGATCGAGCAGCCGCGCCTGAACGCTCACGTCCAGCCCGCCGGTGGGTTCGTCCATGAACACCAGACGTGGGCCGGTGACGAGGTTGCGCGCGATCTGGAGCCGCTGCTGCATCCCGCCGGAAAACGCACGCGGGCGGTCGTCGATCCGGTCCGCCGCGATCTCGACCCGGCCCAGCCAGTCGGTCGCGCTGTCGCGAATGTCGCCGTAGTGCCGCGCGCCCACGGCCATCAGCCGCTCGCCCACGTTACCGCCCGCCGAGACCGACATGCGCAGCCCGTCGCGCGGGTTCTGGTGAACGAAGGCCCAATCGGTCCGGCTGAGCATCCGCCGTTCCGGCTCCGACATGGTAAGCGTGTCGCGCGGGCCGCCCGTGCGGGTGTCGAAAATCACCTCGCCCCGGTCCGGCGGCAGATGCCCCGCAAGGCAGTTCATAAGCGTCGATTTACCCGACCCGGATTCGCCCACGATCCCCATGACCTCACCGGGGAACAGATCGAAGCTTACGTCGGTGCAACCGATACGCGCGCCATAGCTCTTGTGAATGTCGCGCACGGACAGAAGCGGGGTCATCAGGCGGCCTCCTCGGCGTTCAAGCGTCCGCGATGCCCGGCGTCCTGCCGGCCCGCGCAGAAATCGGTGTCGGAACAGACGAACATCCGCCCGCCCGCATCGTCGATGATGACCTCGTCCAGATAGCTGCCTTCGGCCCCGCACAGGTCGCAGGGGTGATCGGCCTTGGACGCCTCGAACGGATGATCCTCAAAGTCGAGGCTCACGACGCGCGTATAGGGCGGGATCGCATAGATGCGCTGCTCACGCCCGGCACCGAAGAGTTGCAGCCCGGCCATTTCCATCTTCGGATTGTCGAACTTGGGGATCGGGGAGGGGTCCATCACGTAGCGCCCCTCGACCTTCACCGGATAGGCATAGCTGGTCGCGATATGGCCGTGGCGCGAGATGTCTTCGTAAAGCTTCACATGCATCAGCCCGTATTCCTCGAGCGCGTGCATCTTGCGCGTCTCGGTCTCGCGCGGTTCGAGGAACCTGAGCGGCTCGGGGATCGGCACTTGATAGACGAGGATCTGATCCTCGGTCAGAGGCTCTTCGGGAATGCGGTGGCGGGTCTGGATCACCGTCGCCTCATTCGTGCGCTCGGTCGTCTCGACGCCTGCCGTGCGCTCGAAAAACTTGCGGATCGAGACGGCATTGGTCGTGTCGTCCGCGCCCTGATCGATCACCTTCAGCTTGTCCTCAGGCGTCAGGCAGGCAGCCGAGACCTGCACCCCGCCCGTGCCCCAGCCGTAGGGCATCGGCATTTCGCGGCTGGCGAAGGGCACCTGATAGCCGGGGATCGCGACACCCTTGAGGATCGCGCGCCGGATCATGCGTTTGGTCTGTTCGTCCAGATAGGCGAAGTTGTAGTCGCTCATAGGAGCCCCCTGTCGATCAGGTCGAGCCGCAGCACTTTGGGCGAGATGAACTGCGCCGCCTGCATCCCCATCGAACGAGCCGCTTCGACGTTCTTGATGCTGTCATCGACGAAGAAACACGCCTCCGGCGCGACGCCCGCGCGGTTGCAGAAGAGCGCGAAGATCGCCGGGTCCGGCTTTGCCATGCGTTCCTCGCCCGACACGATGAGCGTGTCGAACACCTTGCCCAGACGCGGCTGCGCGGTCAGCCCGCGCGGCCATGTTTCCGCCGACCAGTTGGTGATGGCGTGAACCGGCGTGCCGTTTTCCTTCATCGCATCCAGAAGCGTCCAGCTCCCCTTAATCTTGCGCTGAACGGTCAGAGGATAGGCGTCGAGGTACTGCGCGAAAATCTCGCGATCCCGCGTGTCTTCGATCTCATCCGCCAGATCGGCAAAGCTCTCGCCCGCATCGGCCCGCGCGTTCTTGTCGCGAAAGCCGACGCGTTCCATGAACCCCATCGCCGCCTCGCGTCCGCCGCAGGCTTCGGCAAAAGCCGCAACCGGATCCCAATGGACCAGCACGCCGCCGATATCGAACACCATATGCGTCGGTTTCATTCCGCCGCCTCCTTCATGCTTGCCGTTTCCACGTCAGCCCGAATGCGCCGGACCAATTCCAGCTCGGACTGGAAATCAACGTAATGCGGGAGCTTGATGTGTTCGAGAAACCCGGTCGCCTGAATGTTGTCGGCATGGGACAGGACGAATTCCTCGTCCTGCGCCGGGGCGCCGAGGTTGTCTTCGCCCAATTCTTCCCACCGCAGCGCCCGGTCCACCAACGCCATGCTGATCGCCTTGCGCTCGGTCTGCCCGAAGACGAGGCCGTAGCCCCGCGTGAACTGCGGCGGCTCGGACTTCGACCCGGTGAACTGGTTCACGGTCTCGCATTCGGTCAGCGTGATCTCTCCGATCTCGATGGCGAACCCCAGCTCGGGAATGTCCATCTCGACCGCCACTGCGCCGATGCGGAGCTCGCCCACGAACGGGTGGTTCTTGGCGTAGCCGCGCTGGGTGGAATAAGCCATCGACAGCACGAACCCTTCGTCGCCCCGCGTCAGCGCCTGTAGGCGCAGCGCACGGTTCGCCGGGTATTCCATCGGTAGCCGCGTCATATCCGGGGGCGTTTCATTGCTGTCGGGTTCCGACTGGATCAGCCCGTCCCGGTTCAGATAGTCGGTCACGCGCGGCATGTCGGCGCTTGATGCCTCGGCCTGCGGCGTCTCCGGCACCTCGCCATCGGCGGCCAGTTTGAAGTCGAGTAGACGGTGGGTGTAGTCGAACGTCGGCCCCAGCACCTGCCCGCCCGGCACATCCTTGAACGTGGCCGAGATACGACGATCACAGGCCATCGCGCCGGTATCGACCGGCTCGGAATGGCCGATGCGCGGCAGCGTCGTGCGATAGGCGCGGATCAGGAAAATCGCCTCGATCAGATCGCCTCGCGCCTGTTTGATCGCGAGGGCTGCGAGGTCGGGATCGTAAAGCGAGCCCTCGGCCATCACCCGGTTCACGGCGAGGCTCATCTGTTCGCGGATCTGGTCCGTGCCAAGCTCGGCAACGGTGGTGTCGCCCCGCCGCTCCTCGGCCAGCCACGCATGGGCGTTGTCGATGGCACGCTCGCCACCTTTGACGGCGACATACATCAGCGATCCTCCACGCGGGTCGAGCGGGGCAGCGCGGCAAGACTGCTGCCACAGGTGAACAGGCAATCCACGCCCAGCGGAAATAGCGCGGCGTTGCGGGCGAAAAAGCCGGTCTCGGGCAGGCTCAGATGCGCCTCGCTCTCGATCCCCGGCCCGGTCAGGCGCGCGCTTTCGGTCGTGAGCGCGTCGACCTCGACGATCAGGGTCGCGCTACGGTCCGGGTACTCCGGCGTCCCGATGGCAAAGTCGGTCTGAGGGGCGAGCGCCGCCCAACTGCCCAGCGCGAACATCGCCTGCCCCCGCTCCACGATAGGCGCGCCGATGTGGAACGCGATCCACTGGCTGATCGCCGCCCCGTCATAGCTAGGGGCGAGGTAGAGCGGCGTCTCGCCGTCGCAAAGCGTCAGCATCAAAGTGGCGGCGGCGGGCGAGATCGGCGCGGGCGCGGCGCCGCCGACGATGTCCACGATCTTGCCGGGCCGGGCCATCGCGTCCAGCACGGCGCGAAAGGCGCGCGCCGCCTCACGGGGCGCATCGGCGAAATCGCCGGAAAGGGCATCGTTGAGCATCAGTCCTCTCCCCTGACCATCGTGAAGAAATCGACCTTGGTGGCCGCCGCCTTGGCCGCGCGCGTGGCCTTTTCGGTCACGGCCACCTCGGCCAGCGGGTCGAGCACCTGCGCCTGCAATGCTTCCGCGCGGTCGGTCTGCATCAGCGCATCGACCAGAGCGGCGCGTTCCGCATGGGCCTTGTCGCGCCCCTGCACATAGCCATGCCCGACCTCGCCCGTCGCCAGCCGCAGCGCACAGCGGGTCACGGTCATCTCGCCCAGATTGAACGGCGCGCCGGTGCCGCCCATCCGGCCCCGGACCATGACGCCGCCGACCTCGGGCGCGCGCAGCCAGTCGAAGCCGGGGGCCTCCACCCCGTCCATCAACGCCGCCAGCCGCGCGGGCCGGGCCTTGGCCACCAGCCCCATCCGGGCCTGCCGCGCCGTGTCCGTCTTTTCCGTCATCTAGACACCTTGCCGATTTGTCTACGTTACTATACAACTAGACAAATCATAGGCTGACTCGTCGGCATTGTCTTGTGAAAGTTCTGTGACGGATGGCGCGCACCCCGGTCTGGAAATCCATCGCCGCGACACTCGAGGATGAAATCCTCAAGGGGCATTACCGCCCCGGCGACAAGCTCCCGACCGAGGCCGCCTTGGCCGCGCGGTTCGGCGTCAACCGCCACACGGTGCGCCACGCCATTGCGGATATGGCCGGGCGCGGCGTGGTCCGGTCGCGCCGCGGTTCCGGCGTCTTTGTCGAGACCGAGCCGACCGAGTATCCCATCGGCAAGCGCGTGCGCTTTCACCAGAACATCCGCGCTTCGGGCCGTCTGCCGCAAAAGACCGTGCTCAGGGTCGAAGAGCGCGGCGCGGATCTGGCCGAGGCCAAGGCGCTCGAAATCGACCCCGGCGCGCCGGTCATCGTCTACGAGGGCCTGTCATTCGCCGAGGGCCAGCCCATCGCGCATTTCATCTCGGTCTTTCCCGCAGCCCCGGTTCCCGGTCTGGCCAAGACGTTGGAAGAGGTCTCGTCCGTCACCGAGGCGCTCAAGCGAAACGGCATCGCCGACTACGTGCGGTCTGAGACGCGCATTTCGGTGGATCATGCGTCGCCGACGCAAGCGCTCCACCTCAAGGTCGGTGCGGGCGACGCTGTGCTGAAATCGGTGGGTGTCAACCGGACCGAAGGTGGATTGCCCATCGAGTTCGGCACCACATGGTTCGCGGGCGACAAGGTCACGCTGACCGTGACGGCCGAGGGCTAGGCGCCCTCGTATTTCTCCAAGAACGCCTCGGTCGGCATGGCTCGGAAATCGTCCAGCCGCGCGCGCAGGACCGCGTGCTCCCAGTCCCACCACCCGAGCGCCATCAGCCGCTCGGCGATGGGACGGGCGAACCGGGCGCGCAGCGGTTTCGCCGGGATGCCCGCGACGATCTGGTAGGGGTCCACGTCATGCGTCACCACCGCCATGCTCGCCACGACGGCGCCGTGCCCGATCCTGACCTCGGGCCGGATCACCGCCCCGTGGCCGATCCATGTGTCATGCCCGATATGGGCGAGGCGCGCCGCACGCTTCTCGAAGAACCCGGCATCGGCTTCGGCATCGTCGAAATAGTCGGGCGAGCGGTAGAGGAAGTGGTGCAAGGACGGCTGATCCATCGGGTGATCGGTCGGCCCGATCCGTGCAAACGCGGCGATGTTCGCGAACTTGCCGATCTCGGCATTCGCGATGTCGGCGTAACGGTCGCAATAGGAATAGTCCCCGAACCGCGCGTTGTGGATACGGCTCCCCTGCCCGATTTCGACATAGGCGCCAAAGGTCGCCTCATTGATCTGACAATCCGGGTGAATGAACGGTGCCTCGCCCAGCCGTGCCATCAGAATGGTCTTTCCTCGCCAGTGAACTTGAAGAACTTGCCGGTATCGGCCATCGACAACCGTTCGATCAGACCCAGAATGCCCGTCGCCACCTCGTCGGGCGTCACATCCGCCTCGGGCCCGCCCATGTCGGTCTGTACCCAGCCCGGATCGACCAGCGCGACGGGGATACGGTCGGCGGCAAGATCGGTCGCAAGCCCCTGCATCACCTTGTTCACCGCCGCCTTGGACGCGCGATAGGCGATGCGGTCGGACTTGGCATAGCCCATCCACGCCATCTGGCTCGACACCGTGACGATCTTGCCCTGACCGCTGGCCCGCAACGCGGGCAGCACGGCCTGCGCGACCGCGAGCGGGGCGAGCGTGTTGATCGTCAGCGTCTCGGCGAACCCTTCGAAATCCATGTCGAGCGTCGACTGCCGGTTCGGCCCGATGATGCCTGCATTGTTCACCAGCACGTCGATCCGGCCCAAACCGCCGAAGGCCCCGGCGATGGCGGACACGTCGGACAGATCGCAGGCGATATCCGTGCCCGCGCCCGTCCGGCTGTGCGTCACCACGTCATGCCCCTCAAGCCGCGCAGCCGCCACCAGCGCCGCGCCAATGCCACGGTTTGCCCCTGTCACCAGAATTCGCATGTCACTCTCCCTTGATCAGTTTCCGTCGGAGCCAACCGGACAAGCTGTCCATCAGCATCACGACGATCACGATCAGGATGATATAATAGGTGACCTCTTCCCAGTCCTTCTGGGTAATCATGGCCTGCGTGAGCAATAGCCCGATCCCACCGCCCGTGATCGCGCCGATGATGGTGGCGGATCGGGTGTTCGACTCGAGGAAATAGAGCACCTGCGACAACAGCACGGGCGTCACCTGCGGGATGACCCCGAAGCGGTAGCGCTGCACGGTCGTGGCCCCGGTCGACGCCACGCCGTCGATCTGTTTCTGATCCACGTTCTCCAGCGCCTCCGAGAACATCTTGCCGAAGCTGCCGGTGTCGGTGAACAGGATCGCGAGTGCGCCGGTCATCGGGCCGGGGCCGAAGGCGCGGCTGAGCAGGATCGTCCAGATCAGCGCGTCCACCCCGCGCAGGAAGTCGAAGACGCGGCGCAGCGCGAAACGCACGGGCATGAGCGGCGAGAAGTTCTTGGCGGCGAGGAACGCGACGGGGAGCGCGACGATGGCCGCGCCGAAGGTGCCGAGAAAGGCCATAAGCACGGTTTCAAACAGCGCCCAGGCCACGTCCACATGCCGCCACATCGGGTTTTCCCAGAAATCATGCCACGCGCCCGCGACATTCGTGCGCGCCGGGTCGATCTGGTCACCAAATAGAATGTCGAAGACCCCGTGGCCGGAATAGGGGCTGTCGAGCGTGAACCAAAAGAGCTCCCATCCCGGAAAATAGTTGAACACCTCGGTCTTGTTCCGTGTCAGCGAAAGCCGCCCCTCGTCCGTCGTGATCGCCATGCGCGTGCTGGACAGGTTGATCCAGTCCGGCACGTCGTCTTCGGGGATGTTGGTGACGACCGCGCGCCCTTCGATCTGGCCGCGAACGGTGCCGTATCCGGGCACCTCGAAGGTCATCGCGTTACCCGGCAAGAAGGTGACGACATGCCCGGCGCCAAGGTCGATCACCGTGGTCTCGCCCTGCGCGTTCACCCAGCCCGGCACGATGCCGTCCGGGTAGGCCCCCTTGCGCTCGCCCTCGATGGCGACGCTGAGGTCGCCGGAGCGGTTGTCACGGGTCACGTGGGTCTTGTAGCTCACCATATCCGCGACAAGCGTGCGCCCGTTCGCGACGTCGAACTTGAGCCGGTCGCGGTCGGGGATGTTCGAAGGGATGCCGAACATGTCGGGCGTCAGGATATGGAACGCGAAGGCGACGTAGACCAGATAGGTCAGGACAACCGCCGGCAGCCCCCACGAAAAGAGCCTCTTGCGCCCGAACAGGCGGTCCGCCTGTGCATATGCGGTCGCATCGGTCATCAGTGCGCCCCCTCATGTGCCAGCCGGTTGCGGACGTGGCTGGAAATCTGATCGAACACGACGATGGTCAGGAACAGCAGGATGAAGATCGCCGCCGCCTCGTCGAACCGGCCCTGCCCCCATGACATCGCGTTCTTGAGCTCGTACCCGATGCCGCCCGCGCCCACGAAACCGAGGATGGCCGAGGCGCGGATGTTGATCTCGAACCGAAGCAGCGCGTAGCTGAAATAGTTAGGCGCGACCTGCGGCACGACGCCCAGCCACATGCGCTGACCCCATGTCGCGCCGACCGACGCCAGCCCCTCGATAGGTTTGAGGTCGGCGTTCTCGTTTACTTCCGAGAACAGCTTGCCCAACGCGCCGGAGGTGTGGAACGCGATGGCGATCATCGCGGGCACCGGGCCGCCACCCAGCACGAAGATCAGGATCAGCGCGATGACGATTTCAGGCACCGCACGCATCACGTCCATGATCCGGCGAAACCCCGGGATCAGACGCGGCCAGCGGGCCATGCCGCGCGTGGACAGGAGCGACAGGATGAACCCCAGCGCCGCACCGATGATGGTCGAAGCCGCCGCGATGTTGAGCGTTTCGATGAGCGCCGGGAAGTATGTCACGAGGTGGCCGGGCAACTGGTCCACCTTGGGGGCCGTGTCCGCGATCACATCGGCAGGAAAGCCGAAGATATTCGGCAGCCCGGCCCAGAACCCGCCCGCGTTCCGGGCATCGGCCAGCATGAAGCCGGACACCATGAGCGCCACGAAAACGGCCAGCATGATGCCGCCATACATCCGTTTGCGCCGGGTCATCTCGACGTAGTGCGCGCGTGCATCGAAGGGGATGTCGGTCATGGCGGGCCTTTCGAATACAAAGACCCCGCCGGGGTGCGGCGGGGTCGATGGTGGTCTGGTTTACTCGCTCTTGGCCTTGCGGGCCTCGATGATCGAGAGATAGGCGTCATGGGTGATCGGGTCGAAGCCCAGCGATTCACCGGCCGAGATGTTGTAGGTGCACTCGGGGTCGGCGTCGTACATGCCGTCGACCAGCGCGGTCATCTTGTCCTTCACGTCCTGCGGCAGCGCCGAGGCGAGCACGATCGGGCCTTCGGGGATCGGCTTGGAGCGCCAGATTTCCACAAGGTCGTTCATGTCGACGAGGCCCGCGTCCACCGCTTTGCGCAGCGCGCCGGAGTTGTAGCCGTCGGCCCATTCGCCCTGACCGTCGGCCCAGGTCACGCCACCGTCGATGTCGCCGTTGTTGACCGCGACGATGGTCTGCTCATGCCCGCCGGTGAACACGACGTCGCCGAAATACGCGCCCGGCTCCATCGTGATCGCGTCGCCTGCCATTGGGATTTCGATGGACGGGATCAGGTAGCCGGAGGTCGAGTTCGGGTCACCGAAACCGAACACCTTTTGCTGCATGTCCTCAAGCGAGGTGATGCCGCTGTCCACGCGGGCGAAGCCGATGGAATGGTAGCCGTAGGAGCCGTCGAGGTTGATCTTGACCAGCACCGGCTCGACCGCTTCGGGGTCTTGCAGGTAGGTGGCGGCATAGGCGGACGCGCCCAGCCACGCCATGTGGATCGTGCCGCCGAGCAGGCCCTGGATCACGCCGTTGTAGTCGGCGGGGGCGAACAGCTTGACCGGAACGCCCAGCGCGTCTTCAGCATAAGTCTTAAGGCACTCGTGGTTGTTCAGGCGGTCCTGAGCGTTTTCCCCGCCCAGAATACCGATGTTGAACTCTTCGATGCCTTGGGCCATGGCCGGGGGCACCAGCGCGGTGGTGGCAAGGGCAGCTACGAGGATGCGTTTCATCTGTCTCTCTCCGTTTCAGGTTGATTGTGGGGCGTCCTGCCCCGGTCGATGAAAGGGTCGTCAGGCGGTCGCGGTGGCGCGGGCGGTGAGCGCCGGGCGCGCAGGGTCGCGGATTTCGGTCGAGGTGGCGTCTTCGGAAAAGCTGTCGTCCGCGCCGTAGATGTCGCGGGCCACGCCGGTGGTCAGTTGCGCGGGCGTGCCGTCGAACACGATCCGCCCGTCACGCATCCCGATCACCCGGTCGCAATAGCGCCGCGCGGTGTCGAGCGTGTGGAGGTTGGCGATGACCATCCGCCCGTCTTCTTCGTGAATGCGCCGGAGCGTCTCCATCACGATCTGAGCGTTCATCGGGTCGAGCGAGGCGATGGGTTCGTCCGCTAGGATCACCTTGGGGTCCTGCATCAGCGCCCGCGCAATGGCGACCCGCTGTTGTTGCCCGCCCGACAGCGCCTCGGCGCGTTTGGCGGCATGTTCGGCAATGCCCATGCGTTCGAGAATGTCGATGGCGTGATGGATGTCCTCACGCGGGAACAGGTTGAACATCGTGGCGAAGGTCGAGCGGCGATTGAGCGTGCCGTGCAGCACGTTCGACACCACGTCCATGCGCGGGACGAGGTTGAACTGCTGAAAAATCATCGCGCAGTCGGCCTGCCAATTGCGGCGGTCGCGGCCGCGCAGGGTCAGCACGTCGCGACCGTCGAAGGTCAGGCTGCCTTGGGTCGCGTCCGTCATCCGGTTCATCATCCGCAGGAACGTGGACTTGCCCGCCCCCGAGCGCCCGATGATGCCCAGCATCATGGGCCGATCGACGCTGAAATTCATGGAATCGACCGCCGTGTTGCGGCCAAAGCGTTTGGTCAGGTTTTCGACAACCAGCATGGAGCCCCCGTCTGTCACGGGGGTCCGTATGGGGCGAGTCCGTCACCGGAATGTGTCGCTGGCGTAAAGCTTTTGTAACGCCGCCCGATTGGCTCAGGTCAGGGCGCGGCGCAGCTTTTCTATGTGCAGGGTGACCAAAGTCGCGGCGGTTTCGGGATCGCTCGCCTCGGCATAGCACCTGAATTCGGGCGCATTGCCGGAGGGGCGCAGATGCACCACGGCCCCCTCGGCAAAGCTCACGCGCAGCCCGTCCGTGGTGTCGGTCGCGGTCTCGGTGAGGCCCTCACCAAAGAACGCCGCGCGCGCGGCCCGGTCGCCCTCGAGCCCCGCGATGAACGCCCGCGCCTCCTCTGGCTCGACGCCTTGCAGGCGGTCGGCGGCGGTGAACCGCGGTGGAAGGGTCGAGGCGAGGCCTGACAGGTCCAGCCCCTCGGCCTTTGCCCGCGCGAGCGGCGCGATCATCGGCAACAGGCTGTCGCGGGTCATGAGCGGGGCAAGCGTGCCCGCTGGCCCCTGCGCCTCGAACCCGAGCAGGAAGCCTCCGTTCGCCTCGTACCCGGCGACCTTGGCGGCGGGGTCGGCGTCCAGAGCCGCCTCCATCGCCGCGATCACGAAGGGCGATCCGATGCGCGTCAGGTCCACCCGGTCGAAGCCCAGTTCGGACACCATGGTATTCGATGAGACTGGCGTGCAGATCACCTGCGCGCCCAGCACCTGCGCCGTGAGCGGGCCAAGCACGTCGCCCGGCACGATCCGCCCCGTCTCGTCCGTCACCATCGGGCGGTCGGCATCGCCATCGGTGGACACCAGCGCCGACAGGCCGTGTTCAGCGCACCAGCCCGCGAACATTTCGCGCGTCTCGGCGTCCACCGCTTCGGTGTCGACCGGAATGAAGGTGTCCGAACGGGCGAGCGGCACGACCTCGGCCCCCAGTTCGGCCATGACACGGATCATCGCGTCACGCGCCACCGAGGAATGTTCGTAGACCCCGATTTTCATGCCTGCCAGCGCATCGGCCCCGAAGGCCCGCACATACCGCGCAACGTAAAGGTCCGGCGCGTCGTAGCGCGGCTCTTCCTCGGCATGGCCGCCACGCGGGGCGCGCCCGAGGGCCGCTGTGATGCGCCCTTCGTCGTCCTTCGAAATCTCACCCGTCGGCAGATAGAATTTCAGCCCGTTGCGGTCCGCCGGAATGTGACTGCCCGTCACCATCACGGCCCCCGCCTGCCCGGCCATCGACACCAGCGCCAGTGCGGGTGTCGGCACCGGGCCAAGGCGAACCACGTTCACTCCCTCGCCCAACGCCCCATCGGCCACGGCATCCGCGATGTCGGGGGACGAAGGCCGCAGATCCCATCCCAGACAGATCGTGCCGTTATGCGGACAGGCGGCGAGGAACGCGCGAGTGTAATCCGCGACCAGTTCCGGCGTCAGTTCCGTGACGAGGCCCCTCAGCCCGCTCGTTCCGAATTTCGGTGCCATGTCCCTGCCCTTCGCCTGTTTTCCCGTTTGTCCCGGCCCGGTGCCCGTGGGTCAAGCCGCATTCGCGGGGCGGCCCGCCATCGCGGCGGCGCGAACGACCTCGGCCACCTCGCGCAACTGGCCCGCCAGCGGACTTGTCCGACGCCAGATCATCCCGATCGTGCGCGTCGGCTGCGGTTCGGGAAACCGGGCGACCGAGACGTCCGTCGCCCGCGTCTCGACCGGGACGGCCATTTCGGGGATGAGCGTGACACCGATGCCCGACCCGACCATCTGCACCAGCGTCGAAAGCGACGACCCGTCCAGCGTCTCGCGCGGCAAAGCGGACTGGATGTTGCAGAACGACAGCGCCTGATCGCGAAAGCAATGCCCCTCTTCCAGAAGGAGCAGCCGCATCTCGCGCAGGCCCTCACGGTCGGGAACGGGTTTGTCGGCATCTTCGGGTGGACGCACGAGCACGAAGTCCTCTTCGAATAGCGCGACTTCGGTGAACGCGGGTTCCGATATGGGAAGCGCGAGAATGGCCGTGTCCAGCCGCCCCTCGTGCAACTCGGTGATAAGCTTCGACGTCAGCGACTCCCGCACATGAATGTCGAGGTCGTCGTGCTCCAACGACAGCCGACCGATGATGGCGGGCAGCAGATAGGGTGCGATGGTCGGGATCACCCCGATCCTGAGCCGCCCGGCGAGCCGCCCCTTCGCCGCGCGCGCCAGATCGCCCAGTTCATCCACACCGCGCAGCACCTCCCGCGCTTTCGCCACGAAATCTTCGCCGAACGGGGTCAGCCGCAACTGGCGCGGCCCACGTTCGACCAGAGGTGTCCCGAGTTCTTCTTCGAGCTCCTTGATCCGCATCGAAAGGGCCGGCTGCGAGATGGCGCAGGCATCGGCGGCACGCCCGAAGTGGCCGTGTTGCGCGAGGGCGTCGAAATAGCGGAGCTGCTTGATCGTCAGGTTTGCCATAACCCTTAATTATGACAACCATCAGAAAACGCAACTTTTAGATATCGAACGCGAATGTTAGATTGATTCTAGGAGGAGGACATTCCATGCGCCGCCAAGGTCGGATCAAGGACTTTGGCGGGGTCGACCTGACCGTTGGCCCCGCAAAAGCGGTCGTATGCCCTGTCCTTCGAGAGCGCATAACAGACTGACTCAAAAGGGAGAGTACCTCATGGACGGCAATGCTGCATCGAAATGCCCCTTCGCCGGTGGCGCAGCGGTCACGCAAGGGACCCGCACGAACCGCAACTGGTGGCCCAACCAGCTGAACCTCAAGATCCTGCACCAGAATTCGGACCTGTCCGACCCGATGGGCGAGGATTTCGACTATGCCGAGGCGTTCTCCAAGCTCGACCTCAAGGCGCTGAAAGCGGACCTCACCGCGCTGATGACCGACAGTCAGGACTGGTGGCCCGCCGATTTCGGCCACTACGGCGGCCTGATGGTTCGCATGGCATGGCACGCTGCCGGCACCTACCGGATCGGTGACGGTCGCGGCGGCGCGGGCACCGGGCAGCAGCGGTTCGCGCCGCTGAATTCGTGGCCGGACAACGCCAACCTCGACAAGGCTCGTCGCCTGATGTGGCCGATCAAACAGAAATACGGCAACGCGATTTCCTGGGCCGACCTGATGGTTCTGGCGGGGAACGTCGCGCTGGAATCGATGGGCTTCAAGACCTTTGGTTTCGCCGGTGGCCGCGCGGATACGTGGGAACCGGAAGAGGACGTGAACTGGGGCGCCGAAGAAGAATGGCTCGGCACGGACCAGCGCTTCCACGGCGAGCGTGACCTCGACAACCCGCTGGGTGCCACGCACATGGGCCTGATCTACGTGAACCCCGAAGGGCCCGAGGGCGAGCCGGACCCGGTGAAAGCCGCACACGACATCCGCGTGACCTTCGCCCGCATGGCGATGAACGACGAGGAAACCGTCGCACTGATCGCGGGCGGCCACACCTTCGGCAAGACCCACGGCGCGGGCGACGCCGCCCTCGTGGGCGCCGAGCCCGAGGGCGCGGGGCTGGCCGAGCAGGGCTTCGGCTGGACCTCGACCCACGGCAGCGGCATGGGTGCCGATGCGATCACGGGTGGCCCGGAAGTCACCTGGACCAAAACTCCGACGCAGTGGTCGAACAACTTCTTCGAGAACCTGTTCGAGTACGAATACGAGCTGACCGAAAGCCCGGCGGGCGCCAAGCAATTCGTGGCCAAGGACGCGCCGGAGATCATCCCCGACCCGTTCGACCCGAACAAGAAGCACAAGCCGACGATGCTGGTGACCGACCTGTCGCTGCGCATGGACCCGGAATACGAGAAGATCTCGCGTCGGTTCTATGAAAACCCCGACCAGTTCGCGGACGCCTTCGCCCGCGCGTGGTTCAAGCTGACCCACCGCGACATGGGGCCGAAGACGCGCTATCTGGGCGAGGAAGTCCCGGCCGAGGATCTGATCTGGCAAGACCCGATCCCGGCGTGCGATCACCCGCTGGTCGACAGCGCGGACATCGACGCCCTGAAAGCCAAGATCCTGTCGTCGGGCCTGTCCGTGTCGGACATGGTGAAAACCGCCTGGGCCTCGGCCTCGACCTTCCGGGGGTCCGACAAGCGTGGCGGGGCCAACGGCGGCCGCATCCGTCTTGCCCCGCAGAAGGACTGGGACGCGAACGAACCGGCAGAACTGGCCCGCGTGCTGGGTGTCTATGAAGGCATCATGGCCGACTTCAACGGCGCGGCCTCGGGCGGCAAGAAAATCTCGCTCGCCGACCTGATCGTGCTCGGCGGTTCGGCAGGGATCGAGAAGGCGGCCAAGGATGCCGGTCTGGACATCTCGGTGCCCTTCACGCCGGGCCGGATGGATGCCTCGGAAGAGCAGACGGATGTCGAGAACTTCGAGCCGCTCGAACCCCTCGCCGATGGTTTCCGCAACTACCAGCAGGTCGAATTCGCGGTGCCGGCCGAGGCGATGATGGTCGACAAGGCCCAGCTTCTGACCCTGACCGCACCCGAAATGACGGTGCTCGTGGGCGGCCTGCGGGTGCTGGGCGCGAACCACGGCGGATCGGCGCATGGCGTGCTGACCGACAAACCGGAGACGCTGACCAACGACTTCTTCGTCAATCTCCTCGACATGGGGTGCAAGTGGTCGGCCATGGACGACGCCGAAACGACATTCGAGGCGCGGGATCGCAAGACGGGCGAAGCGAAGTGGACCGGGACGCGCTGCGATCTGGTGTTCGGCTCGAACTCGCAGCTGCGTGCAATCGCCGAAGTTTACGGCCAGTCGGACGCGAAAGAGAAATTCGCGGCGGACTTCGTGAAGGCCTGGGTCAAGGTGATGGACGCGGATCGCTTCGACGTGAAGTGACCTGACCATAGCGACTTTCGGGGGCGGCCTTTCGGGGGCCGCCCTTTTCTTGTCTGGGGGTTCGGCTCGGGCTTGGCTGGAAAGGATCGCGGGTGCGCTTGGAGTTCGAGCCAACAGGATACCGGAATACTAGGATTCTAGTATCCTGGTTCCGTAAATATCATTATTTTACAATATCCTGAACTCACAGAACCGCTCAATTCGTTAACGCCACGCGTTTCGCAGCACCCGGAGCACCGCGTCAGGACCGTTCCCCAAACGCCCACTTCCCTTGCCCCAGACCCGGCGAGGCGCGCCCGGACACCGTCTCGGCGTCGGACAACCGGATGGGTGTGCGAATACCCGGTATCCCCTCGGGCCGGATCACCATCCCACGCGCCGCCATCTGCGGATCGTCGATCGCCTCGGCCACCGTGTTGATCGGCCCCACCGGAATGCCCAAGGCCGTCAGCCGCTCGATCAAAGCCGCCTTCTCGACCTCCGCCGTCTCGGCGGCAATCGCGTCGCAAAGCTCGCCGCGATGCGCCACCCGGCCTGCGTTGTTGGCGAACCGCTCGTCGGTCAGGAACCGATCGAGCCCAAGTGCCGCGCACAAGGCCCGGAACTGACGGTCGTTCCCCGTCGCGATGATGACGTGGCCATCGGCCACCGGGAACACCTGATAGGGCACCAAATTCGGATGGGCATTTCCCATCCGCGTGGGCGCCGCACCGGACACGAGGTAGTTCATCGCCTGATTGGCCAGCACGCCGACCCCCGTCTCCATCAATGACACGTCGACCTGCTGCCCGCGCCCGGTCCGCTCCCGCGCCGCCAAAGCCGCTTGCACCCCGATCACGCCGTGCAGGCCGGTCAGGATGTCGATCCACGCCACCCCGATCTTCTGCGGCTCGCCGTCGGGATCGCCCGTCAGGTCCATGATCCCGGTCAGACCTTGCGCCATGAAGTCATAGCCCGGCTGATGCGCGCGCGGCCCGTCCTGACCGAAACCCGACACCGAGGCATAGACCAGCCGGGGGTTCAGCGCGGCGCAGCTTGCGTAATCCAGCCCGTATTTCGCAAGGCCCCCGACCTTGAAGTTCTCGATCAGAACGTCGGCTTCCGCGATCAACGCCTTCAGCCGCGCCAGATCTTCTGCGTCGCGAAAATCGCAGACGACCGAGGTTTTGCCCCGGTTCGCGGAGTGGAAATAAGCCGCCACCCGCTCGGTCCCGCCATCCGGCAGGGGCCGTTCGATGAAGGGCGGCCCCCATTTGCGGGTGTCGTCGCCGTCGGGGCTTTCGACCTTGATGACCTCGGCCCCCAGATCGGCAAGCGTCTGGCCAATCCACGGACCGGCCAGCACCCGCGCCAGTTCGACGACCTTCAGCCCCGCATACGGTGCGGTCATCAGAAGAACGCCTGAAGGCCCGTCTGCGCACGACCCAGAATGAGCGCGTGAACATCATGCGTGCCCTCGTAGGTGTTCACTGTCTCGAGGTTCTGGGCATGGCGCATCACGTGGTATTCCGACGAGATGCCGTTGCCGCCATGCATGTCGCGGGCTTGCCGGGCGATATCCAAAGCCTTGCCGCAGTTGTTGCGCTTGACGATGGAGATCATCTCGGGCGCGAACTTGCCCGCGTCCATCAGCCGCCCGACGCGCAGCGCGCCTTGCAGGCCCAGCGCAATCTCGGTCTGCATGTCGGCGAGCTTCTTCTGGTAAAGCTGCGTCGCGGCAAGCGGCCGGTCGAACTGCTTGCGCTCCATACCGTAGGTATGCGCCCGGAACCAGCAATCCTCGGCAGCCCCCATCGCGCCCCAGGAGATGCCGTAACGTGCGCGGTTCAGGCAACCGAACGGCCCGGACATGCCCGACACGTTGGGCAGCAGCGCATCCTCGCCCACTTCGACATCTTCCATGACGATCTCGCCGGTGATGGACGCGCGCAAGGATAGCTTGCCTTCGATCTTGGGCGCCGACAGCCCCTTCATGCCCTTCTCCAGCACGAAACCGCGCACCTTGCCGTCATGCGCCTCGGACTTGGCCCAGACCACGAACACGTCCGCAATCGGGGAGTTCGAGATCCACATTTTGGACCCGTTCAACACATAGCCGCCGTCTGTCTTTTTCGCGCGCGTCTTCATGCCCGCCGGGTCCGAGCCTGCATCGGGTTCGGTCAGGCCGAAACAGCCGATCCATTCACCGGACGCCAGTTTGGGCAGGTATTTCTGCTTCTGCGCCTCGGACCCATAGGCTTCGATCGGATACATCACCAGCGACGACTGCACCGACATCATCGAGCGGTAACCGCTGTCGATCCGCTCCACTTCACGCGCGACGAGGCCGTAAGACACGTAGCCCGCGCCGACCCCGCCGTAGGCGTCGGACACGGTGACGCCAAGCAGCCCGGCGGCCCCCATCTCGGCGAAGATCGCCGGGTCCGTCGTTTCATTGAGATAGGCGTCCTTCACGCGGGGGGCGAGCTTGTCGGCCGCGAAGGCGGCCGCCGTGTCGCGGATCATGCGCTCGTCTTCTTCGAGCTGATCGTCCAGCAGGAACGGGTCTTCCCACTTGAAACTCTGTCCTTTCGCGTCGGCCATCTGATCCTCCTAATCCGTCGTTTCCATGTGCATAATCGTTGAAAACCCGCCTGAACATCGGCATTTTCCCAAGAGTTGATGCACTTTATACATGAGGCGCCATGCGCAACCGTCGTTTCCTCCCGTCGATCTCAGTGCTGGCCGCCTTCGACGCCGTGATCGCCACCGGGTCGGTGACGGCTGCGGCGCGCGAACTGGACCTCACCCAGAGCACCGTAAGCCGCCTGATCAGAACATTGGAAGAGCAGTTGGGGCGCGATCTGTTCGTGCGGCACAAGAAGCGGCTGGTGCCGACCCCCGCCGCGCTCGATCTGGCCGGGGACGTGGGGCGGGCGCTCGACCTCATTCAGCGGGCGAGCATGAAGGTGGTGGCGAACCCCGAAGGCGGCTCCCTGTCCGTCGCCACGCTGCCGACGCTCAACGCGCAATGGCTCGGCCCGCGGCTCAAGTCGTTCCTCGACACCAATCCGGGGATCAACCTGAGCCTGACCACCCGCCTGCGCCGCTTTTCGTTCGAGACCGAGCCGGTGGATGCGGTGATCTACTTCGGCGACGACGACTGGCCCGGCGCGCATCACCTGCGCCTTTTCGGCGAGCATTACACCGCCTGCGCCGCGCCCGACCTCATCGCCGGGGCCGACGTCACCGCGCCCGCCGACCTCGCCCGCCTGCCGCTCCTGCAACTGGAAACCCGGCCCCTCGCTTGGGCCGACTGGTTCGCCGCGCATGACGCGCCGCCGCCGCGCGCCGACGGGATGCTGTTCGACCATTTCTCGATGATGACGCAGGCGGCCATCGCGGGGCTTGGCGTCGCGATCCTGCCCGCCTACCTCGCGGCCACCGAACGGTCCGAGGGGCGGCTGGAGCCGCTGTTCACTCCGGCGGTGCCGGGGCGCGGGTCGTACTGGCTCGCCTGGCCGGAACCGCGCGATGCCTATCCACCGCTGGTCGCGTTTCGCGACTGGTTGGTCGGGCAGCCCGCGCCCTAGTCTCCGAAGACCGAAAGGTAGCGGATCACGGTCGGCCCCAGTGTGATGAGGAACAGCGCGGGCAGCATCATCACCGACATGACCCCGGACATCTGCACCGGCAGGCGGTTGGCCTTTTCGATCGCCTTCATCTCGCGCATCTCGCGCATTTCGGCGGCATAGGCGTTCAGCGCCTTGGCGATGGACGTGCCGTATTCCATCGACTGACTGACCACCTGCGCGAAGGCCGAAACCTCGGCCACGCCCATCCGCTCGGCCATATCGGCCAGCGCCTGCCGCCGGTCGCGGCTGGCGAGGATTTCGGCCTGACACAGCAGGAACTCTTCGGAAATGGCCGGGCTGACGGTAGCAAGGCTCTGACCAACGCGCGTCATCGCCGCATCGAACCCCATGCCCGCCTCGGTCGAGATTTGCAGCAGGTCGAGCGCGTTGGGAAACCCCGCCTCGATCTCGGCCTGTCGCGCCCTGATCTTGCGCTTGAGCCAGATCGTCGGCGACCAGAACCCGATGGCGGTGCAGATCGCGACGAGGCGCGAGGCGGAAATGAAGGTGAAGCCGCCGACGAGTTTGTCTAGGAACCAGGGCAACCCGACGCTCATGTTCAGGGCCGCCAACGCCAGTGCGATGACCGGCGCGGCGGTCGCGAGGATCAGGCGCAGCACGAAGAAGTTGCGCAGCGCATTCGGCCCGCCGAACCCGGCCCGCCGCAATTGATCGCGAATCTGGGTCCGTTCGGCCCGCTCCTCGGGGATCAGCGCCTTGAGCATCCCCTCGGGCAGCGCGTCGGGTGTCTTGAGCAGGTCACGCTTCGCCGCGCGCCCATAGGCGGCGGACGCCGCACGCATCCGTTCGGCCGCCGGGTCGCGCATCGCGATCGCGGTCCAGAGCGCGAGGCCGATGAAAACGACCGACACCGCGACCATCGCCATGAGCAGACCGGGCGAATTCAGAAGCGAAGTCAGATCGGAAAACGTATCACCAAGCATCGCGAAGCCTCACACACGAAACGAAACGAGTTTTCTGAGCATCAGCGCATTGCCCAGAACCAGCGCGAGGATCGCGCCGCACATCGGCCAGAACGCCGGATCGTCCTTGACCGAAGCGTAGTATTCCGGCGCGGTCAGCGAGGTGCCCACATACATGAGCACCGGCATCGCGGAGAGGATAATGGCGGTGATGCGCCCTTCCGAACTGACGGCCGAGACCCGGCGACGCATGGCGAAGCGACCCCGTATCACCCGCGCAAGGGTTTCGAGCATCGCGCCGAGATTGCCCCCGGTCGCGTGCTGGATCTGAACGGCGGCGGACAGGTAGTGAAAATCCTCGATGTCGATACGACGCGCCAGATCGTCGACCGCGTCGGTCAGGCTGTCGCCATAGGCCACCTGATCGGCGAGAATGCGGAACTCCGCCGCGATGGGGTCGGGCAAAGTGGTGGCGACGTTGCGGATCGTGACGTTCAGCGGGTGGCCGACGGAGAGCCCCCGTTTCATGAGGTCGAGCGCGTCGGGCAGTTGCCGGGTCAGCGCGTCGGCCCGTTTGCGGGCTGCGGTCGAGATGACGAGCGTCGGGACGAGAACACCGACCCCCACCGCCACCACAAGGGCAAGGCCCGCTCCGATCACCCCCTGAAGCACGAGGAACAGGACCGAGGTGACAAGCGCCGACCCCAGCACCAGCACGTTGGGCGACAGGGTCATGCCGGCACGCCGCATACGCACCGGAATGGTTCCGAGGATCGGCAGACCGTCTAGCGCGGTGCGCTCCACCAGTTTGCGCAGCCGGTCGCCCGTTCCCGCGTCCCCACCCGCCTGCATCCGGCGCATCCGATCGAGCCGAACGCTGTCGTCCGCCGGGCGGCGCATCGACCAGACGGCGGCCCCGATCAGGCAGAGCGCCAGAACGGCAAGGCCGATCAACAAAGCGGTGCTGGACAGGCCCGCCATCACACCGGCTCCGCAGCGGTAAAGATCCCCGTGGGCAGCGGATAACCAGCCGCCTCGATCGCCTCGACCGCGCGGGGGCGCACGCCGGTCGGACCGAAGCGTCCGATCACGTTGCCCTCCGCATCGCGCCCCGCACGGCGGTAGGCGAAGATATCCTGCATCAGGATCGTATCGCCCTCGATCCCGTAAACCTCGGAGATCGCCATGACGCGGCGCGTGCCGTCCGACAGGCGGTTGAGCTGCACCACGATGTTGATGCCTGCGGCCACCTGCGCGCGCACGGCGGACAGCGGAAAGTCGTTTCCGATCATCACCACCATCTGTTCGAGCCGCGAAATCGCATCGCGGGCGGTGTTGGCGTGGATCGTGGTCATCGACCCGTCATGGCCGGTGTTCATCGCCTGAAGCATGTCGAAAGCCTCCGGTCCCCGCACCTCGCCGATCACGATCCGGTCGGGCCGCATCCTGAGCGCGTTCTTGACGAGAAGCCGTTGGCTCACCTCGCCCGCGCCCTCGACGTTCGCGGGGCGGGTTTCAAGCCGCACCACGTGTTCCTGCTGAAGCTGAAGCTCGGCGGCGTCCTCGATCGTCACGATCCGCTGGCGGCGGTCGATGAAGGACGACAGCGCATTCAGCATCGTCGTCTTGCCCGACCCGTTGCCGCCGGAAATCAGCACGTTCATACGCGCACCGACGGCTGCATGGAGGAACGCGGCGGCGTTCCGGCTCAACGCGCCTTGGCTCACCAGCTTTTCCATCGTCAGTTTGTCGGCCGAGAACTTGCGGATCGAAAGCGACGGGCCGTCGATGGCGCAGGGCCGGATGATCGCGTTCACGCGGCTTCCGTCCGGCAGGCGCGCATCGACCCAGGGCTGGCTTTCGTCGATCCGGCGACCCACGCGGCTGACGATCTTGTCGATGATCCTGAGCAGGTGCTTTTCATCGCGAAACGTCGTCGGCGCGCGTTCCAGCAGGCCGCCGCGTTCGACGAAGACGTTGCGATGGCCGTTGACGAGGATGTCCGAAACGCTGTCATCCGCAAGCAGCGGTTCGAGCGGGCCGAGCCCCATCACCTCGTCGATCAGTTCGCCCACCAGACGCTTGAAGCTGTCCGATCCCATCTGGATGCGGTTGTCGTTCAGATGCGTGACGACCAGCGCCGAAATCGCGCGGCGCAGTTCCTTGAGGTCGGCCTCTTCGATCAGGGCGAGGTTCACCTCTTCGAGGATGATCTCGTGCAGACGGTGCTTGAGGTCGAACCACGCGCTCGTCTCGCCTTGCGAGCTGTGCGTGACCGGGGCGGGCGCAGGCATCGGCACGACGTTCTGGGTGTCGGTTGGAAGCACCCCGGCGGCAACGGGCACCGGTTTGCGCGCGTCGCGTCCACCGCGGAAATCATTGAAAATCGGCATGCTCAGGCCCTCCGCCGGTTCGAATTCTTGAAGTCGGTTCTGATCTGGTCGACGACCGGCCCCATGGCGCGGCTTACGGGTGCTTTCGGGCCGGACAGTGCCATCGGCTGCCCATGCGCGCGCGCCCGTGCGGCCGCCTTGTCGTCGCGGGGGAGCCATGTGGCGAGGGTCTGGCCGAGGAAATGCTCCGCCTCCTTCACATGGGCGGCACCCGGTTTCTTCTCCTTCGACACGACGACCTGCACCGGCAAGGCGGCGTGATCGTCGGTGTAGAGGTCGATCATCCGTCGGATCTGACGCACTGTGTGGACCGAGGTATCGCCGAGGATGAAAAAGCGGTCGGCCCGGGCCAGCACGGCGTCGATCCAGTCGACGACGACACGGGGCAGGTCGAGCACGACGTAGTCGTAGGCCAGACGAAGTTCGTCGATCAGCCGGGCGACCATGTCCGGCGTCATCGCATCGAGCGGGGCAAGCGTCACGGGCGCGGCCATCACGTCGAAGCCGCCGGGTGCATAGCTCTCAAGCGCCCGTTTCAGAAAGGACTGGTTCGGGCTTGCCTGCCCCTGAAGCATCTCCAGATAGGCCCCGCCATCGGTCAGGTCGATGGAGGCGCCCAGAACGCCGTTCTGGAAGTCGAGGTCCACCACCGCGACCCGCGCGGGCTCGCCTTTCGATGTCTTGTCGGGGCGTGCCAACAGCGTCGCGAGGTTCAGAGCGAAGGTCGTCGTGCCGACACCGCCCGCCGCCCCGCAGACCGCAAGCACCATTGCGTCGCGCGTCTCGCCCCCGGTGGTTTCGGCCTGCGTGGTCAGCGCGCCGAGGCTCGCCGCGTGATCCGCTTGCGGCTGGGTGTTGGACAGCGGAATGACCTCGGCCACCCCGGCCTCCATCAGCGTGCGCGCCGTCGCCAGCGTCAATGCCTCGCCGGTCACCCCGAGGATTTGCAGATCGTCCCCGAAGTGGCGTTTGAGTTCGCGAATGATCGCGATGTCGGTGTCGTTTCCGGGGCGGATCTCGAAGACCAGCAATTCGAGACCCGTAAGATCGGCATCCTCACGCGAGATGTAGTCCGCAAGGCCGAAGGGTTTGTGGAGGACGTCAAGGTTGGCATCCTGCGCCAGCCCCCGCGCGACCATTTCGGCCATGCCGGGCGTGCCGGACAGCATCAGGGTCCGGGTGCGCACGGCCTTTGGCGCCGCGACCGGCAGATCGGCGTCGGTGAAGCGGGGCGAGATGGCCACCTCGGTCATGTGTTCTCTCCATCCATGAGGATTTCGGCGGGCAACGAGGCGCTCATCCCCGGAAAGGCGATGGCGGCCCCGACCTTTCCGTCGGCATTCACGCCCAGAAGCGTGGCAAGCGCCCCGATGGGCGTGACGAATTCAAAGTCGAGGTCGATGATCTCGACCGTGACGCGGGGCGTGTAAGGTCCGCCGACGAAGCCGAGGTTCCCGTCGTAGTCGTAGCCGAAACGCAGGTTCGCGGGCGTCGCGTTGGTCGGCAGAAGCGCCGTGATGCGGGCGTAGATTTCGGCCCCCGTCGCGCCCGACTGCGCAGCCGTGCAGGACACCGAACCGGGGTCGGCGCACAGCCCATCGCCCGCCGAACAGGCGGTTCCGTAGGGGGTCAGGCTCCAGCCGATGCTGCGCGTGGTCGCCGCCGGCACGCCATCGCAGGCGGGCGTCCGAACCACGGCGGCGCGCACCGCCTGCTCGGTCGCCTTCTGCGCCATGACATAGGCGAAGCCCAGACGACCGAAGTCGATCAGGCCGAAGGCGAGCAGCAGGAAAAGGGGCATGATGATCCCCATTTCGACAAGCGCCGCACCGCCCTCGTCCCGCCGGAAGCGGATGATATAGCCGCGCAGGGTCATGTTCCGAAAATCCGGCCCTGATCGCTCACCTGCGTCGATGCGGTGGGCAGGGTCATGCCCGCCAGTTCGAACACGCGCGCGAAGGGGAAGGTGATGTTCAGCACGGCGGTCACGGTCGCCACCGGCACTGTGCCGGTGCGGTAGTCGCCGGTCGCACAGGTCAGCGCGGCGGTCACCGAGGACACGGTGATCGACGCCGGAAAGATCAGCGTTCCGTCCGAGGCGTTGCGCACGATGTCGGTGACGGTCGCCTGCCAGTCGTCCAGATCGGCGCCGACCTCGTCACAGATCGTGGGCGTCTCGACCCGCGCGACATAGCGTGTCGCATCACGCACGCCCGCGATGGTCGCCTGATAGGCCCAGAAGGTGCGCGCGGCCTCGATCGTCACGCCGAAGAGGATCAGCATGAGCGGCAGGACGAGGCCGAACTCGGCCAGCACCGCGCCCTCGTCGCGGCGTGCGAACCTGCGGATATGCCGAAACGCGCGCATCAGTCGTAGAGCCTTACCACGTCGCGCAGCACCGCATCGGTCACGTTCTGCGAGGGGTCCGGCCCGACCTGCCCCACGATCTCGACCGCGACACCGTCGGTGCCGTCAAGGCCGACCGGAGTCATCAGAAAGACCTCGGCGAAGCCAAGGACCGGAACGCCAGCAGACCCGGCCGACACACCGTTCGCGCCGCAATCCACCACCGCCGCCACCATTACGCGGCGGGCCGGGTCTTCGGACACCGCCGAGGTGCATTGCGGCCCGACGACCAGATCGAGAACGTCGTCCACGATGCCGCCGACCCCGCCGAGCACACCGCCCAAACCCCCGGACGACCCACCACTCGACCCGTCCGGGGTTTCGCCCGCCAGTTCGGCGGCAAGCTCGGCCTGAAAGTATCCGAAGCGCGTCGTCGCGGTCGGGTAAGGGTCGGTGCCGCCATAGTTCACATCGACATAGACGTCGCGCCCCGCGCTCCAGTCGCCATCGCCCAGAAGTCCGCAGGTTCCGCCCGCCTGACAATCGTCGAGCGGCAGGCCCGCAGCCCCCGAGAGCGAGACGTTCGTGCCCGTCAGGCATTGACCCAAGAGCGGCTCGAACGCCGAGAGCACGTTCGAGGCGGCTGGATAAAGCGCGTCGTTCACAAGGTCCGTGGCCGGACCGTCGAATATGTCGAAGGGGATGTTGAGCGAGGCGTCGAGACTGACCGACAACAGGCTGTCGCGCACCGTCACCCCGTCATCCGCAATGCAGACCGGCTTGTCGCCTTCCGCCGCGATCATGCAGATGTCGAGGCCGACACCGTCAAGACCCGCGCACAGGCTGTCCATCCCGATAAGGTCCGCGACCGGATCGAGCGGGGCGAGCGCGCCGGGGGCGAGTTGACCCACATCGGCGGCAAGGTGCAGGTCGAGCGATCGGCCCACACTGGCCCCGATGTCGAAGTCGGCACCCGGCGCGCAGATCATCAGGGGCGTGACGTTGCAGGCATAGCGAGTGAAGCCCGCGACGGCATGGGCGCCCGTGCGGTCGCGCCCGGCATCGTTGCCCGACAGGGCCGCATAGACCGCGCCGAAGATCGGCGTCACGGCGCGATCCGCGACCCGGACCGACACGTATTTCGCCGCCTCCGGGGTGGTCGTGGCATCGATCTCGCCCGACGCATCCGGCCGCACCGCGTAGAAAGTCAGGACGAAATCCTCCGCGCCCAAGGCGCCCGGCCCTTCGCCATAGGTCTGGCTGTCCGCGATCAGTTGTTCGGCGGCGGCCTGCGCGCGGGCCAGCGCGTCGGCACCCCCGTCAAGCTCGCCCGCCGCCGCCAGCGCCACGTTGTCGGCGAAGCTCTGCATCTCGGATTGCGTGGCTGCGACGCGACCGAAATCGTAGCTCAGGGCGACGATGCCCGAAAAGATGGCGAGCATCAGCGCGAACACGACAAGCACGGCGCCGCCCTCGTCGCGCCAGTGGGAAGCCAGACGGGACCGCATCATTGCTCCAGAACGATCTCTTCCGACGCCATGCCACGGCGCACACGCACCGTCGTCGGGTCGAGCGCGGGGGCCTGAACGACCACCTCGGGTTCCGGCGCGGGTTCGGGATCGCCCCAGACGTCGCGCAGGGTGATCTGATCCATCTCGCCGGTGTCACCGATGGCATCGTCGTTGCGCAGGATCAGGCTCAACTGCCCGGCCTCCTGCGCCAGGACGAGGCGCTGGCTGTCGCGCGGCGCGACCTCGACGGTGATCGTGCGGGCCTTGCGCGCCCCCCGCGCTTCGGTGTCCTGATCGACGGCCAGAACGCGGGTATCCTGAAGGATGACGCCCGTGCGAAGCGTGTCGCCCCGCCCCTGCGTCAGGACGATATCGACATGGTCGCCGGGGGAGACGAAGCCGCCGACGGCCGTGTCCGCGTTCACCCGGATCGCGACGGCGCGGGTTCCGGGCGAAAGGGTCGATCCGATGGTCACCGAAGCGCCGAATTCGGAAACATTGGCGGCGAGAACGACATCGCCCTCGCGGATTGTCTGGGTGGCGCGGCGCGGGGCCGTGCCTTCGGCGCCCAGCAGGACCGTGGCGCTGTCGAAGGCGCCCGTTGGCACCAGATCGGCGGGCCATGTCTGGGGGACGAGGTCGTCGCGGCGGATCGGCTCACCGAACCGGATGTCACGCGCGGCGGCGATCAGCACGACCGTTTCCGGAACGGCCACCGTCGGGGCGGCCTGTTCGGACCCGCCCAGCACGCGCTGTGCGACGGCGGCACAACCGACGGCAAGTGCGATGCCGCTCGCGGCGAGGATGAGGGGGGCTTTTCGCATGATCTGCTCGTTTTCACTCGTATGACTGGCCTTCGCCTTCTGTCCCGGGCGAAGTGCGGGTCACGCGCCGCGCAGACCTGAAACTGCGCGACGCGTGGCGAGGTAATCGGCTCAGCTCGGGGCCGGTGCATCCGGGAGGGCGCTGGACGCGGCGCCCATCGATTCCGACACGTCGCCCGAGAGGGTGAGGAACGCGCCAGCGCCGATGGTGATGGCGAGGGAGAGGGCGATCCCGTATTCGACGAGGGTGGCGCCGCATTCGTCGCGCTGGAAACGGCCCAGCGCAGCCTTGATAACATTGAACATACTAGCTCCTTGGGGGTTGGACGAAACCGACGCGGCCCGCCTCAATGCCTATAAACGTGTCGGAAAACGGAAATCCGGGCATCATTCAAAGGGATGAGAACTGCAACCAAGGGTTGAACGCCTAGCGTCGAAAGGGTCAGGGCAACCTTACCTTTTCACAGGATTGACACAGTGCTGCCGCCGCGCCGCCACATTTCGCCTCGGAAACTAACCTTTTGTTCAGAAAGGCGGCCCGGATCGTGGTCTTTTGCAAATTGCGAAACCTGAATCCGGGATGTTGAATACCTTAATAATTCCCCACTTTTGGACGCGGTTTTTCGTTGGATGGCGGTGTCGCGACCAGAAACGAAGGGGCTCATCATGGTCATACCGCTGAACCACCGCCGCATCGCAGCAGCGTCACCCACCTCGGACCTCGGCTGTTTCGTGCGAGTCGGCCATGTGGCCACGCTCACACTGTCCGGTCAGGCCGACTTCCGCTCGATGGCCGAAGCGATCGCCGTCGCGACGCGGGCCGACCGTCTGGCGCTCGTCCGGCTGCGCAAGGGCAGCGACCAGGCGGATATGATCGTGGATGTCGGGGGCGTCGACACCCGGAAGCTGAACGACCTCGTCTGGATCGCGGCCGAGGGGGAGGTGGGAAGCCTCAAGACCTACTCGGGCGACTATTTCGAGAAATTCACGGTCCTGCTCGGCAAGAACGACGCATTTGCCGACATCCTGTTCATCGCCTGCCCGGACCCTGCGGTGACCGAACTCCTCGGCTCGGAACTCGCCTTTCTCTGGTCCACGCGCAAAAAGGGCCTCGTCTCGCGGCTCATCGGGCAGGAAGACCACCTCGAACCCACATCGGTCTTTCCGCTCCTGTCGCCGGAAAATCCCTATGACCTGACACGGGCCGAAGCGCGGATCTGCAAATCTCTCGCCGACGGCCTGAAACCCGCCGAGATCACCGAACGCCTGCATTGCTCCATGCCCACCGTGCGCACGCATCTGCGCAACATCTATGCCAAGACCGGGCTGAACGGGATGCTCGCCGTGGTGCACAAGCTGCACGCCGACATGAACGGCGCGCCCGCCACCTGAGGCACGATTGTTTTTCGCGGCGCCCCACCCCACTTGATCGGTGTGGACACGACAGAGACACCTCAACCCCTGCCGCGTGGCGAGATCCGGGCCTTCGTGCGGGAAACCTTCGGGCTTCGCGGCACCCTGCGGCTGCATCGCGCGGCCCTTGGTGGCGATCTGATCCGCGCGCCGCTGAACGTGATCCTCGCGCCCGTGTTCCTGCTGACGCGCCTTGCCGCTCTGCTCGCGAGGGTAATGAGACGGCATCGTGCCGCAGACTGGCTCGCCACGCGCCGCATCCTGCTTCGCACCCGTGTGGCGGCCGAAGTGGCCGCGCGGGTGTCGGCGTTCATTCACGAGCTGGACGGCCACGGCATCGGTCCCAGTGCGCCGGTGGACGAGACGCGCGCGGCGATCGACGCCTATGTCTCGACCCGCAGCGCGGTGGCCGAGATCGTCACGCTGATCGTCGTCATTCTCTCGGGCTTCCTGCTGTTTCACACCGCGACCCCCGGCCTCGTATCGCTCGCTGGCCCCTTCGCCGATCTGGGGGCCCGGACCATCGCCATCGACCGATTCCCGCTGGGCCCCGGCATCGGGCGGCTGTGGTACGGCCTGTTCCCGGCGGCGCTGCCGATCTGGATGGTGGTCGCGGTTTTTCTGGCGCTCTCCGTCGCCAGCGCCTTCGTCACGACTTTCGCGGGCCTCGTCGCCGACCCGGTTCAGGTCGCGACCGGCACGCACCGCCGCAGGCTGGAGCGCCTTTTCCGCCGCCTTGCGGACCGCGCCGGGCCGGAAGGACTTGCGCGTGAGCATGTCGCGGCCCGGCTGGGCGACATAGGCGACCTTGCCTTCAACCTGATCCGCTTCCTGCGCGGCTGAGTTACGGAACCATCGCGGATTTGAGCGCCTTGCTGGGAAAGCATGTGGCCTCGCGCCCGTTGGCCTCCTGCCAGCGCCCGATGGAGCGGCGCGTTTTGTAGCCCGGCAACCCGTCGACCCCGCCGACATCGTGCCGCTGCCCTTCCAGCACGCGCTGAATGTCGGCGATGTCCGAGCGATACATTCCGCCGACATCGCCCCAATCGCCGCGAAAATCCCCGATTCCATACCGGATACGGTCGCCCACATGCCCCACGAACAGGGCGTACAGGTCGCTCGTGTTGTAATCCTTGAGCACGTAGAAATTCGGCGTGACGACGAAGGCCGGGCCGAACCGGCCGGCGGGCATCATCAGATAGCCCTCGCCCTTCGCCTCATGTTCGGGAAACGGACGGCCCGAAACACGGGTGATCCCCATATCGGCCCAATCCGCGATGCTGCGCCCCTGATCCGGCCCCTCCAACGTGCAACTGACGGAGGCGGGCACCCTGACCTCGAACCCCCAGTCGCGGCCCGCGACCCAGCCGTGGTCGGCCAGATAGGCGGCGATCGAGGCGATGGTGTCGGCCTCGGAGCCCCAGATATCCGCCTTGCCGTCGCCGTTCCCATCGGTGCCGTAGCGCGCGAAGTTCGACGGCATGAACTGCGGCTGCCCCAATGCGCCCGCCCAGCTGCTGCGCATCTCACGCGGATCGAGATGCCCCGCCTCGGCGATTTCGAGAGCGGCGATCAACTCGTCGGTGAAGTAATCCGCGCGCGTGGACATGAACCCCTTGGTGCCCAGCACTTCGAAGGCGTCATACCGGATCGCGACCCGGCCATAGCTGCTTTCACGCCCCCAGACGCCAAGAACGATCCGCCCCGGCACGCCTGTCTTTCGTTCGACCGCGTCTAGGGTGGCCGCGTGACGGCGGGCCATGACTTTCCCGACCGAGGTCGCACCGTCCAACCCGTTCCGGTTGAAGTATTTCGCGGGCGCCCCGAACTCCGCCTGCCGCTGGTTCTGCGGCGTCTCGCGCACCGTTCCCGGGGGCACGAGGTCGGGAAGATCCCAGTTCAGCGTTACTCCGTCGAAAGCCGCATCGAACGTGTCCCGCGACACACCCTTGGCCTGTGCGCGCGGCCAGACGGTCGTGTCCAGCCAGTCCTGAAACTGGCCTTCCACAGCATCACGATCCTGCCCTACGGCGGGTGTGGCGATGAGGGCAGCGAGGATCAGGGCTTGTAGCCAGCGCATGAAACGAACGTCCAAAGGTCGCCCCGACCCTAGGGCCAATCCCGCGCCGCACCAAGGCGGGGGTTCCGCCATCGGCTGAAAACCCCGCCACGTCCCTTTCCGCCGCCCCGGTCTTCGGTCACAGTGCCGCCGAGGACAGGGAGGACCGACATGACCAAACGCGACACGCTCATCTCACGCACCATCGTGGAGGGGCTCGACCGTGCGCCCCACCGCGCCTTTCTGCGCGCGATGGGGCACGACGACACGGCACTGGCCAGCCCGTTCGTCGGCATCGCGCATACCGCGAGCGAGGTGACGCCCTGCACCATGTCGCTCCCGCCGCAGATCCAGTCGGCCAAGCTGGGCATCACCCGCGAAGGAATGACCCCGTTCGAATTCGGCACGATCACCGTGGCCGACAGCATGTCGATGAACCATCGCGGGATGCGCTTTTCGCTCGTCTCGCGTGAGATCATCGCGGACAGCATCGACGCGGTGGTGCGCGGCCATGCCTATGACGGGCTGATGACCTTCGCCTCCTGCGACAAGACGCTGCCGGGCATGTTGATGGCCATAGCGCGCATCAACCGCCCTTCGGTCTTTCTGTATGGCGGGGCCGCGCTGCCGACACCGTGGAACGGGCAGGACATCGGGGTGGTCGACGTCTACGAAGGCGTGGGGCGCGTCTACGAGGGCACATCGAGCGAGGAAGAGCTTGACGCGATGGAACGGGTGGGTGTGCCCACCGTCGGCTCCTGCGCCGGGCAGTTCACGGCCAACACCATGGCGCTCGTGGCCGAGGTTCTGGGCTTGGCCCCCCTCGGTGTCGCCTACCTTCCCGCCGTCTATTCTGAACGGCAGGTGCTGGTGAAACGAGCGGCGGGTCTGTTGCGCCGAGCGGTGGACGAGAACGGCCCGCTGCCCTCGGACCTCATCACGCGCGAGTCGCTGGAAAACGCCGTGGTCGCGGTCGGCGCGACGGGCGGATCGACCAATGCCCTCCTCCACCTGCCCGCCATCGCGAACGAGGTCGGGATCAGCTTCACGCTGGACGACATCGCGAAGGTGCTGGAGGACGTGCCGCTGGTTGCCGACCTGAAACCCGGCGGCGCCTACTGGGCGCGCGACATGCACCACGTGGGCAGCACCCCGGCGCTCCTGCGCGTGTTGAAGGGGGCGGGCGTGCTGCACACGGACACGCCGAGTGTCGAGGGCCGGACGCTGGGTGAACTGGCCGACACCGGCCCCGAAGCCGACGGCAAGGTGATCCGGGCCGTGGGCAATCCGGTCACGCCGACCTCGGGCGTGGTGGTGCTCAAGGGGTCGCTCGCCCCCGAAGGGGCGGTGCTCAAGGTCGCGGGCCTCAAGCACACAGTCCACGAAGGCCCCGCACGGGTGTTCGAGTGCGAGGAGGATGCCGTGGCCGCCGTGCGCAAACGTGAATACGAGGCAGGCGACGTCATCGTGATCCGCAACGAAGGCCCCAAGGGCGGGCCGGGGATGCGCGAGATGCTGGGCGTCACCGCGCTCCTCTACGGTCAGGGCATGGGCGAGGAGGTCGCGCTCATCACCGACGGCCGCTTTTCAGGCGCGACGCGGGGTCTGTGTATCGGTCACGTGGGGCCCGAAGCGGCGGCGGGTGGCCCCATCGGCCTGATCCGCACGGGCGATATCATCCAGATCGACGCAGGCAAGCGGGAGTTGAACGTGAAACTTTCGATCGACGAGCTTGCCCGGCGCACCCGCCCCCCGGTGCCCGAGGGGCTGGAACCCGAAACGCCGACCCTGCGCAAATACGCGGCCCTCGTCGGCCCCGCGCATCTGGGCGCGACCACGCACCGGAACACCTAGGCTCAGGGGCGCGGGAAAGGATTGCTCCACGCCTGCTTTCCCGCCGCATCCACCACGGTCACGCGCAACCAGTCGCTGTCGTAGAACCGCATGAGCGGCACTTCGGTCCGCGTCATCGACGTGCCGTGGACCGCTGCCGTGCCCTGCCCCCGACCCTGCACGATGATCGACACCGCGGCGGTGGTTTCCACGGTCACCGCGCTTTTCGTCACGTCGATGCCCCGGATTTCCGGCCCTTGGGAGGCGTAGAACTCCCCCCGCTTCAGCGCCGCCAACAACAGATCGGGATCGTTCGCTTCGGCCTTCACCATGACCCAGCCTCCGAAGTGGTCCGGTTCGGTGAAATGGGCATCGTCCGTCGCGATGATCGTAAGGTCGCGCCCCTCCGACAGAAGCAGGTCGAGCACATGCCCACCGCCGCCGCGCGCCGCCCCGGCTTCGCACCCGTGGTTATAGATCTCGACCGCATGGGCCGCGTCGATCGACCGGGCGTCCGCCAGCGTCAGCCCCGACCAGTGCGGATGCGCGATGGCGATGAAAGCCCCGGCATCGCGCGCACGCCGTGCGATCTCGGGCCCGGTCTCCTGCGCGTCGACGGCAAGGAACCCGGGCGAGTTCGAGGGCGCGAAATCGGCGGGCAACCCGACGGCGAGGATGTGCCACAGATCCCCATTCTCCATCGCGCCGGAATGCAGCTCGGCCCCCAGAAGCGTGGTGAAGGCGTTGTTGCGATATGGCAGCGTATCCGCGATGGGGTAATCGAACATGCCGACGAAATGATCGGTGAGCGCGATGAAATCATAGCCCTCGGCCTGATAGCGTCGGCACACCTCGCCCGGGTCGAGCGCCCCGTCGGACAAGTTGGAATGGGTGTGCAGGTTTCCGCGCCAGAACCGTCCGGGCGCCGTGAATGCGGTCAGCGACATCGTGCTCTCCTTGTTGCGGGAACGCTATCGCAATCACGGCACGGTTTTGAACCCGTTTGTCGCCGTCGTCCGCCCGGCGTCATGCGTCAGGGCACGGGCGCGGCGGAAAACGCGTCGGTCCAGCGTTCGAGGAATTGTCGCTCGGTGCTGCCGTCCAAGGCCACGAGAAGCGGCGGCGCGAGCGGGATGGACCGGCGCGCGCTTTGCACCGTGCGCAACTCGTCGGGGTCGGTCGCATACAGCAGGCCAACCGAGGCGAGCATGGCTTGCCCCCGCTCGGACAGAAGGAAGTCGAGGAATTGCTCGGCCGCCACGGGGTTTCGCGCCTTGGCCGGGATCATGTAGGCGCGCGACAGAAAGAGGGTGTAGTCCTCCGGCAGGATCACACCCACGTTCGCGGGGGCCGCGTTGCGCACGTATGAACCGAGCACGTTGTAGGCGAACAGGTATTCGCCGGTCGAAACGCCCTCGATGATCTCGGCCGAACAGCAGGTCGCGATCGCATCGGACCGTGCCAGACCTTCCAGCAGCGACCCGAAAGTGGTTGCTTCGAGGCTGTCGATATAGGCGAACAGGTATCCCAGCCCGGATGCCTCGATGTCGTAGGTCGCGATGCGCGCCCGGAACGTCACGGGGTCGTCGCGCATGAGATCGAGCAGGTCGAAACGCGATTGCGGAACATCCTCAGGCGCAATCCGGTCGGTGTTGTAGATCATGACCGCAGGTTCCTGCGTCACGCCCCAAACCTCGTCGCGCCACCGTCGCGTATCGGGAAGGGCCCGCGTGCGGTCGGACACGAAGGGCCGGGCGCAGGCGCGGTTGACCAGCGAGACCATCAGATGAACGGCGGACGAGAACACCGCATCCGCCGGGGTCGTCTCGCCGTCGCAGGCGGACGACGCATTGGCGTGCAGGGGGTTCGAGCCCCATTGTTCGTAGGTGATCGCAAGGTCCGGGTGGTCGGCGGCGAAGGCGGTCAGGGCGGGTTCCAGAATGGCGATGTCGGTCGTCGACCGGATGACGAACGGCGTCGCCCCGGTGCCGAATGTCGCCACGTCTTCCTGTGCGAATGCCGCCGTGGCCGAAACCGCGACCGCCAGCAGAGCTTGTATCAGGCGCGTCACGAAGCACCCCCTTTGACCATGGGAAGGGCGAAGCCGATCCGGAAACGTCCGTTCGCCTGCGACACGACGATCTCGCCATCGAAAGCGTCGGTCACGGCGGTCACGATGGACAGGCCAAGCCCGCCGCTGTCCTCGCGCGAGGCGGCGGAGCGTTGAAACCGTTCGCCAGTGCGGGCGAGCAGACCGGGTGACATGCCCGGCCCCGCATCCTCGATCCACAGAACCGCGCGCCCCCTATCCTCGCTCACGCCGATCCGCACAGGCGGCGCGCCATGTTTGAGCGCGTTGGTCAGCAGGTTCTTTCCGGCCTGAACCAGCGAGAATTCGTCGCCCAGAACCATGACCGGGTCTTCCCCGATCACCAGTTCCACCTCGACGTCAGGCGCCAACACCTCGTGGTCGCGGGTCTCGACGATCTCAAGCGCGATCTGGCGCAGGTCGATCTTTTCGCGCGCGACCGAGTCGGTGCGATGGACGACCAGAGCACGCGACAGCATCTGATCGAGAAGCGTGCCCAAGGACCGCGTGCGCCGCGCGAGGCGTTCGAGGCGTTTGTCGCGTTCCCCCGGATCGCTTTCTTCGATTGCCGTCTCGGCCTGTGCGCGGATCGCGGCGACGGGCGTGCGAAGCTGGTGGGCAGTGTCCGAAATCAGCGACTGCATCGCCGTGAACTGCCGATCCAGACGCCCCATGAAGCGGTTCATGGCGGTGACGATAACGGCGATCTCGCGCGGAACGTCCTCGACCGAGACCGGCGTCAGGTCGTAAGGGTCGCGCCCCGCCATATCCTCGGCGATCCGGTCGAGCGGCCGGACCGCGCCGCGCACCACGATGACCGAGATCAGGATCAGCGCGGCCCCCGCGATGGCAATGGGAACGAGAGCATTCAGCATCAGGTCGATGGCAAGCGCCCGCCGCGCGATCATGGTCTGTCCCACGGTGACCCGGACGTTGCCCGAAAAGTCGCGCTCGGCAAAGCGACGGACGACATCGACGAAGCGCGCATCCTCGCCCTGCATCGACCCGTCGAAGAAGATCGCCTCCCGCAGCCGTTCGCGCGTCGGGGACGGCGTGTCACTCAGCCCAGTAATCAGCCCGTCGTCCGGGCCGCGCACGGCATAGGTCACGCGATCGTCCGGGGCCTGCGCCAGAAGTTCGAAGGCCGAGGTGGGCAGGTTCAGCGTCGGCGCCCCGTCCGCGATCCGAATGGACTCCGCGATGTCGTTCGCGGCACCCAGAAGCAGCCGGTCATAGGCCTCCCACGATGCGGATCGTCCGTTGAACCATGCCGACAGGGCCACGATCACGGCGCCGATGCCAAGGATCAGGACCACGCCGGTCAGAAGCCGGGCCAGAAGGCTGGGGGCCGAACCGTCAGCCACGGTCGACGATCCTGTAGCCGACACCGCGTTGCGTCTCGATCCCCACGCTGCTGCCCGCAAGTCGCTTGCGCAGCCTCGCGATATAAAGCTCGATGGCATTCAACCCGACATCCGCATCGTCGAAGGCGAAAAGCCCGTCGTAAAGCCGTTCCTTCGACAGGTATTGCTCGGGGAAACGGACGAGCAGTTCCAGCAACGCCGCCTCGCGCCGGGTCAGGGTCACTTTCTCGCCGTCGAGAGTCGCGCTCATCTGTGACGGCGAATAGCTGAGGGCCCCAAGCTGGATGGTGTCGCTTTTCTGCGCCGCTTCGCGCCGCACCAGCGCCCGTAGCCGCGCCTCCAGCTCGCGCTGATCGAAGGGTTTCACGAGATAGTCGTCGGCCCCGAGGTCGAGCGCATCGACCCGGTTGTCCACCGACACCAGCGCGGTCAGCATCAGGACCGGCGTCCGGTCACCGCCGGTGCGCAGACGGCGCAAAAGGTCGGTCCCGCTGCCGTCCGGCAGGTTGATGTCCAGCACCAGCGCGTCATACCGCTGGACCGCCAGATGATCCTCGGCCTCGGTCACGGTGGCCGCCAGATCGCAGGCGATTCCCACGCGCGCGAACCGGGCCGACACGGTTTCGGCCAGATCGGTCGCGTCTTCGACCATCAGAACGCGCATCTCGGGGGTCCTTTCGTGCCATGCGTCCGGCGCATGACAGGTTTGTGACAGGTTCAACCGTTACTGCCCAGTTAACCCGACGGGAGCGGTGCTGCAAAGCCGTGTCCCGGCCGGGGAGGAGACCGGCGTGCCGCTTGGGAGTGCGGGCGCCGAAATTGGAGGACACTCATGACCATCAAACTCACCCTCGCCGCCCTCATGCTGGGCGCATCCACCTTCGGCGCCGTTGCGCAGGACTTCACCCCCGAGAACCCGGAGTGCATCGCGCCCGCCAACCCCGGCGGTGGCTGGGACTTCACCTGCCGTCAGGTGGGCAAGTCGCTTCAGGATCAGGGCCTGATCGAAAAGACCATGCAGGTCGTCAACCTCGCCGGTGGCGGCGGCGGCGTCGCCTTTGCCGAAGTGGTGAACAAGCGCAGCGATGACAACGACCTGATCGTCGCGGCATCGAGCGCGACCGCGACCCGTCTGGCGCAGGGGGCATTCCCCGGCAACACGATGGATCAGGTCCGCTGGCTCGCCTCGATCGGCGCGGATTACGGCGTGATCGCCGTGGCCGCCGACAGCGACGTGAACACGCTGCCCGAGCTTCTCGACATGGTGAAGAACGACCCGACCTCGGTGTCGGTCGCGGGCGGTTCGGCCGTGGGTGGCTGGGACCACCTCAAGGTGCTGATCGCGGCCAATGCCTATGGCATCGAGGACGTGCGTTCGGTGAAATACATCGCCTTCGACGGTGGCGGCGAGGCTGTCACGCAGCTTCTGGCCGGGTCCGTTCAGGCCTTTACCGGCGACATTTCGGAAGCCAAGGGGTTCGTCGATTCCGGTGACATCAAGGTCATCGCGGTTCTCTCGCCCGAGCGTCTGGAGGGCGAATTCGCCGACTTCCCGACCGCGAAAGAGCAGGGCATCGACGCCATCGGCGCGAACTGGCGCGGGTTCTACGCGCCGGGCGGCATGTCCGACGAAGCCTATGACGCCTGGGTGTCGAAAATCGCCGATCTCTATGCCTCGGACGAGTGGAAAGAGATCATGGCGGCCAACGGCCTCGCCCCGCTCAGCCTGCAAGGTGCCGAGTTCCAGGAATTCGTCGCGAATTCGGTCCAGCAGATTCAGGACATCTCGAAGGAAATCGGGATCATCAAGTAACCCGACCACCACTCACGCACACCGGGGCGGCGGCCATGTCGCCGCCCTTTCCGCAATCTCTGCCGCAAGGAGAGCGCCATGAGCGATCGCATATTCGGTGCCGTCGGCCTGCTGTTGGCCATCGGCTTCGCCGTCGCCGCCTTGAACATCGAGGAAAGCTTCCTCTCGGACGCCGTCGGGCCGAGTGGCTTCCCCCTCATCGTCGCCGTCGTGCTGGGCCTGTCCAGCATCGTCATCGCGATCAAACCCGACGCCGCCCCGCATTGGCCCGGCCTCGGCCGCCTCGCCGAACTGCTCGCCGCAGTCGGGATGATGGTGCTGTATGCCGAGCTTCTGCCGGTCGTGGGCTTCGTCATCGCCACCGCCGTCGCAGCCGCCTACCTGAGCTGGCGGTTGGGGTCCGGCATCGTCGGTGCCGTCCTGACCGGGGTCGGTTCTTCCGTGGGGATTTACGTGATCTTCCACCTCATCTTCGGCCTGTCGCTCGCGCGCGGCCCGCTCGGCTTCTGAGGAGGCTCACGTGGAAACTTTCGCAAACCTCGCCGATGGTTTCGCCATCGCGCTGACGTGGAACAACCTGTGGCTCGCGCTGCTGGGCTGTTTTCTGGGCACCATCATGGGCGCGCTGCCCGGCCTTGGTCCGTCGAACGGCGTCGCCATCCTGATCCCGCTCGCCTTTACCATGGGTCTTGGCGCGACGCCGTCGCTGATCCTGCTGACATCAGTGTACTACGGCGCGATGTATGGCGGGCGAATATCGTCGATCCTGCTCAACATTCCCGGCGATGAACCCGCCATGATGACCTGTCTCGACGGGCATCCGATGGCGAAGAAGGGGCTCGCGGGCGAGGCGTTGTCGCTCTCCGGCATCGCATCCTTCGTCGGTGCGTTTCTCGCCACCTGGGGTCTCATCCTGCTGGCCCCGCAACTCGTCAAGATCGCGCTTCTGTTCGGCCCCGCCGAATATTTCGCGCTTTTCGCGCTCGCGTTCATGACGCTGGGCGGCGTGTCCTCGACCAATCAGGCGAAATCGGCCTTCGCCGCCGCGCTGGGTCTGGGTCTCGCCACGATCGGCGTCGACACGCAGACCGGCGTGCCTCGGTTCACCTTCGGCGAAGTGCACCTTTACGACGGTCTCGACTTCCTCGTCGCCATCGTCGGCCTGTTCGCCCTGTCCGAGGTTTTCATTTTCCTCGAAGAGCGCCACGGCAACTCCGAAGCGGACGCCAAAAAGCTGACCATCGGTCGGCTCTATCCGCCGGTTTCGATGATCAAACAGACGACGCCGACCATGCTGCGCACGTCGGTGCTGGGCTTCATCGCGGGCGTTCTACCAGGTGCGGGGGCGTCGCTCGGCTCGTTCATCAGCTATTCGTTCGAAAAGCGGTTGGTGGACAAGGAAGGCACCTTCGGCACGGGCGACCCGCGTGGCGTGGCCGCGCCCGAGGCGGGCAACAACGCCGCCGCCGGGGGCGCGCTGGTGCCGATGCTGGCTTTGGGTGTGCCGGGGTCCGGCACCACGGCGGTTCTGCTGGCCGTGCTTCTGTCGCTGAACATCACGCCCGGCCCGCTGCTGTTCACGCAGAACCCGGATGTGGTCTGGGGCCTGATCGCGGCGCTGTTCATCGCGAACTTTATGCTGCTGGCGCTGAACATCCCGATGGTGGGTCTGTTCACCCGCGTCCTGCTGATCCCGCCCCGTATCCTGATGCCGATCGTCGCGATGGTCAGCTTCGTCGGGATCTACGGCATCTCGGGCTCGTCCTTCGACCTCTTGGTGATGATCGGCTTCGGCGTGATGGGCTGGGTGCTTCGCAAGTTCGACGTGCCGCTGGTGCCGATCATTCTGGGCACGCTTCTGGGCAACGCGATGGAGAACAACCTGCGCCGCGCGATCACCATCGACAACGGCAACTGGTGGACCCTGATCGACAGCCCGCTGACGATCATCCTGTGGTCCATCGCCATCGTCGGCTTCATCCTGCCCGTCATCGTCGGGCGACGCGTGAAAGCCAAGATGCGCCGCGACGAAGAAGGCGCGCTTCAGGACTGACGAGATCAAGGGCGGCATTCAGGTGCCGCCCTTTTCCCATCCATGCCGGGCGCGGCGCGGGGCTTTTCGGTTGGGTTGGGACAATGATGCCTGACTGCTTCTTCCCGAGTGCGTCGAGCAGTCTTTCGTGGCATGCGTGGGGCGCCCTCATCGCCCACCGCTTCAGACGAACTGAGCGGAATGCCGGCCAATATTCTTGACGTAGAGATAGGCCGCGGCGCTACGTCGGCATGTTTCCCGGAATCATCAGTGGAAAGCCCTCAGGCCAGCACCGTCTCGATCTTGACCCCGGAAATACGATGCCATAGGTACGCAGTCACCGAGCGGGCGTTGTGTAATGGTAAGACCTCAGCCTTCCAAGCTGATGATACGGGTTCGATTCCCGTCGCCCGCTCCACCGATCGGCAGGTCTCCAGACACAAAAAAGCCGGGCACCCGGCCCGGCGATTTCGTCACGCTCTGATGCTCGATCAGAGGTAGTAGGTGTCCGCGAAAACGTGGCGGACGATGCCATCGCGGGTGAGGCCGCGTTCGGCGAGCTCGGCGTCCGACAGCGACTCGAACGCGGCGATTTCGGCTTGGCGCGAGCGGGCTTCGACATAGGCGGCACCGAAGGATTTCAGACCGTTCAGGACACGGGCGAAAACCGGGTGCGAAGCGGCGAAGTCGGAGTTGGTTGCGGTATAGGCCATCTTGGGAACCTCAGATCAGATTGTGTTGCTCAGGGTTTCCCCCCTTGCCGATCTAATTAGGTCACACAGGCTGCCACGAACACCGACAATGCGGCAATGCCGCTATGCAGCATTTGCAGACCCGGTCGGGTCGAGGCTCAATCCCCCAATATTTACAATGTGTTCCACGATGTCGGACACGCCCTCACCGTGCCGCAATGCAGAAAAAACGAAGGGTTTCCCGGCCCGCATCCGGGTCGCGTCACGCTCCATGACCCCCAGATCGGCCCCGACATAGGGCGCCAGATCGCGTTTGTTGATGACCAGAAGGTCGCTGCGCGTGATCGCGGGGCCGCCTTTGCGCGGGATCTCCTCCCCCGCTGCGACGTCGATGACGTAGAGCGTTATGTCGGCCAGTTCCGGGCTGAAGGTGGCCGACAGGTTGTCGCCGCCGCTTTCGATCAGGATTAGGTCCAGATCGGGGTGGCGGGCTGTCAGGTCCGCGACGGCGGCGAGGTTGATCGACGCATCCTCGCGGATCGCCGTATGCGGGCAGCCGCCGGTTTCGACGCCGACGACGCGGTCGGCGGGCAGGATCTGCATCCGCATCAGCGCCTCGGCGTCCTCCTGCGTGTAGATGTCGTTGGTGATGACCGCCATCGAACAGCGGTCTTTCAGCGCCTTGGCGAGTTCGGCGGTCAGGGTGGTTTTTCCAGCCCCCACGGGGCCACCGATGCCTACTCTCAGGGGTCCATTCATGTGCGGAAAATCCTCGAGCGTTGGGTTTCGTGTTTCATCGCCGCGATGTCGGACAGGAACGAGGACGAGGCGATATGCGTCAACTCTCCGTCCGCCGCCTCGCGCGCGGTCTCTTCGCAGATCGGTGACAGCGTGCGGATCACGCGCTGCGCCTCGGTCTGGCCGATCGGGCCAAGCCGCTGCGCCGCCGAGACGAGGTTCGAGACGAAAGCCTGAAGGTAAAGCGTGAGCGACAGCTCCAGCGGGAGCCCCTCAATCGCCACCGCGCGACCCAGCGCCACCGGATAGGTCAGGCCGGCGAGGTCGGCGTCCCATACGTGGCCCACCACGTCGCAGAACGCCCGCCCCTGCGCCTCGGCCTCGAGCAGCCGTTCGCGGCAGGGGGCAAAGGCACGCGCGGCCCGATCCACCTCGGCCAGCGGCACCCGGGCGTGATAGGCGGCGGCCACGAAATGCGCGTCAGCATGGGCCGAGCCGAGCGTCAGCAGGTCGGTGAGCCACGTTTCCAGATCGGCGGAGGTCTTGATCCACCCCGCCTCGAACGCGGCCTCCAGCCCATGCGAATAGGTAAAGGCCCCCACCGGAAAGGCGGGCGAAAGCCATTGGGTCAGCGTGAGAACCGCGTCAGTGCGCATGGCCGTGATCTCCGTGGTCGTGGTCGTGGCTTTCGGGGCCGTGGGTATGCGAATGGTCGTGCCCGTGGGTGCGACCGTGACCATAGGCTCCGCCTTCGGGGGTGAAGGGTGCAACCACTTCGCGCACCGAAGCGCCCAGCCGCGTCAGCATGTCCCGCATGACGTGGTCGCGTTGGATGAAAATTGCGGCAGATGCCAATTGTGCAGGCGTATGGCGATTGCCGATGTGCCAGGCGAGCCGCACCATGTCGTCGCCCGTCACCTCGTAAAGGTCTTCCTCCGCCGGAACGACGCCCACGCTGCGCCCGTCCTCCAGCACGAAGGCGTCATGCACCCCGACGCTCGTCGTCTGGGCCAGATCGACGAGGAACCGCTCGCCCGTTTCGGTGGTCAGAACCCTGCGCCGCAGGAACCGCTCGTCATAGGTCAGGACCACCCGCGTGTCGGGGTGGTCGAGGTGTTTCACGGCTCGGGCGGCAGGCAAGTTCATCTCAACCCCATAACGGTGTCGTAACGGTAATCGGTCTTGGCCCCGTCCGGTGCGATGCTCTCGGCAAGGTAGGACAGGCCGTATTCCGGCAGGTAGTGATAGATTTCGCGCTCCTGCCCGTAAGACAACGCGACCGGGATCATCGCGAAGGCGCAGGTGCCGATGGTCAGGACGGATGCAGGCCCGAAGGTATAAGTTTCGGTCGACTTGAACCGGTCGGTGCCGTCGAACCCTTCGACCGTCAGCGTGAGGGCGCCATCGGGAAACGGTTCCGGCAGGTTGTCGAGCGCGGTCGGATAAGAATACCGCGTCTCGTTCTCCGCCTTGCCGTCGACCAGATCGAAGATCCGGGTCAGGTACATCCCCTTTGCCAGCACGGCGCGCACCGTCGGCTTGGTCTCGCTTTCGACCGTGGATTCGACCGAGCCGTCGGCATAGCGCACGAAGGTCTCGACATCCCCGGTCGAGGCCGAAAACCGAACGCCGTTCCCGGCCATGTCCGAAGGGCGCGGGCAATCGGCCAGCGCGGGGCCGGCGAGCAGGGTCAATGCAAGGAACAGTCTCATCGCGCCCGCACCCCCGTGATCCCATAGGTTCGCTGCACGCCCGAGGCCAGCTCCGTCCACTGGGTCTGAACCGCCATGTCGAGATCGATGAAATAGACAAAGCGGTCGAGGAAGGCCGTGGGCCCGTCCCGGTGCTCGGCGGTGATGCCCATCACGCGGTAGTCGCAACCGCTCACCCGCGCGCTCTTTTCTTCGAGGAAGGTGTACGTGACCTGCCAGCGGGTGCGCCCCCGCTGATCGTCCAGACCGTTGGACGAGGACGACACCTCCGTCACGGTCCGCGTCGCACGGGTGAGCGGGTCGAGCCGGGGCCGCGCACCGCTCATCCGCCAGTCCGACGACCACGTCGTGTTGAAGTCGAGCGGCGCTTGCCCGGTGATCGCGACCGCCGTGGTCGACCCGCTTTCCCGGATCGGAAACGGGCCGTCGCGCAGGATGTCGGTGTAGCGATCCACCGCGAACCCGTCTGTCGTGTCCGGGTCGAAACGGCGCGTGAATTGATAGCGCGTCCCCTGCCCCGTGCGCGTCACGGTGGTCGGCCCGGTGGCCTGACGGGTCACGACGACCCCCCGGTCGAGGTTCGCGGCCGTCAGGCACGCCGCCGCACCCGGCCCCGTGAGCACCGCGACACCGGCGGCAAGGATCGCCACGCCCCTCATTTCGTCACCATCTTGGTGATGCCGTAGCGGGCGGTGCGTCCGGTCTGGTTGTCCGTGTATTGCGTCAGCAGGCCATACCCCAGTTCCGGGAAATAGGCGTATCGGTCGGTCCAGTCGCGCCCTTCGCCCTGAAACCGCGCCGTCACGCCCATGACCGCGTAGGTGCAGCCCGACAGCGTGGCCTGCCGCATTTCTTCGAACACGTAACGCACGGTGTAGCGGTAGTTCTCCTTGAACGCGCCCGACTGATCGCTCCCCGTGGCCTTGACGGTGAGAGTCGAGGTCCAGACCCGCCCCGACTGCGGCTTGGGCGGATTGCCCCCGAAGCTGTATTTCGAGGTCTGCTCGAACCACGCCCCGATCACGTTCTCGGGCGCATCCGAGAAATGGCCCTGCACCGGAAAGATGCCATAGCGAGCGACCACCGCATCGCCCCGGCCATAGTTCACCTGCAAGTATTGCCCGTTCGGTTGCGCGGACCCCTGCCCCTTGATCTCGCGGGTGAACGCGATGCCTCGCGAAAGGTCACCGGGCGCGACACAGGCGGCATTGGCGGAAAGCGGGAGGGCGGCGGCGAGGGCCGTCGTCAGGGCGCAAAGGCGGAAAGGCATGGCGGAAATCCTCGGTTCAAAATGGGTAATTCCCATTCTGACCGGCATTTGTCCGATTCCGGCAAGCCCCCGTTTGGAGTATATGGCCGCAACCACCCCCATTCAGAACAAGAAATACCGCTGCGCCATCGGCAACTCGCTTGCCGGCTCGCAGGTCAGCAATTCGCCGTTCGCGCGCACCTCGTAAGTCTCGGGATGCACTTCGATCTCCGGCGTCGCGTCGTTCAGAACCAGATCCTTCTTCCCGATCCCCCGCGTGTTCTTCACGCCGACCGTGTTCTTCATCAGCCCCAGCGTCTTGGCGATGGAATTGTCGTGGGCGCAGGCGCTCACGAACGTCACGGCCGAGTTCTCGACCGCCCGCCCCATCGCGCCGAACATGGGCCGGGAATAGACCGGCTGCGGTGTCGGGATTGACGCGTTCGGGTCGCCCATCTGGGCCATGGCGATCATGCCGCCGATCAGCACCATCTCCGGCTTCACCCCGAACATGGCCGTGTTCCACAGCACCAGATCGGCCCGTTTGCCCACTTCGATCGACCCGATCTCATGGCTCATCCCATGCGCGATGGCCGGGTTCATCGTGTATTTCGCGATGTAACGGCGGACGCGGAAGTTGTCGTTGTCGCCGGTTTCCTCGGCCAGACGCCCGCGCTGTTTCTTCATCTTGTCGGCGGTCTGCCAGGTGCGGATCAGTACCTCGCCCACCCGGCCCATCGCCTGACTGTCGGACGCGATGATGCTGAATGCGCCCATGTCGTGCAGAATGTCCTCTGCCGCGATGGTTTCGCGCCGGATGCGGCTTTCCGCGAACGCCACATCCTCGGGGATCGACTTGTCGAGGTGGTGGCAGACCATGAGCATGTCGAGATGCTCTTCCAGCGTGTTCACCGTGAAGGGCCGCGTCGGATTGGTGGACGAGGGCAGCACGAAATCTTCGCCGCAGATCTTGATGATGTCGGGCGCGTGGCCACCGCCCGCGCCCTCGGTGTGGAAGGCGTGGATCGTCCGGCCCTTCATCGCCGCCACGGTGTTCTCGACGAACCCGGACTCGTTCAGCGTGTCGGTGTGGATCATCACCTGCACGTCAAGGTCATCGGCCACGCTCAGGCAGCAATCAATCGCCCCCGGCGTCGTCCCCCAATCCTCGTGCAGCTTCATCGAGCACGCGCCCGCCATCACCTGCTCTTCCAAGGCGGCGGGGAGCGAGGCGTTGCCCTTGCCCGCGAACCCGATGTTCATCGGCACGCCGTCGACCGCCTGAAGCATCCGCGCGATGTTCCACGGCCCCGGTGTGCAGGTGGTGGCGAGTGTGCCGTGCGCGGGGCCGGTGCCGCCGCCCAGCATCGTGGTCAGCCCGGAATGCAGTGCATCCTCGATCTGCTGCGGACAGATGAAGTGGATATGGCTGTCGAACCCGCCCGCGGTCAGGATCTTGCCCTCGCCCGCAATCGCCTCGGTCCCCGGCCCGACGATGATGTTCACGCCGTCCTGCGTGTCGGGGTTGCCCGCCTTGCCGATGGCCGCGATGCGCCCGTCCTTCAGCCCCACGTCGGCCTTGTAGATGCCGGTGTAGTCCACGATCAGAGCGTTCGTGATGACGCAATCGACGGCCCCGTCGGCGCGCGGAGACTGGCTCTGCCCCATCCCGTCGCGGATCACCTTGCCGCCGCCGAATTTCACCTGATCGCCATACCCGCCAGTCGCGGTCAGGTCGCGCTCGACCTCGATGATGAGGTCCGTGTCCGCCAGCCGCACCCTGTCGCCAGTGGTCGGGCCGAACATCGCGGCATAGTCGGATCGTTTGATGGTTGCTGGCATGTCTTACCCCTCGCCGCGCCTTGGTCTGTCAGATGAGCAGGCCGCCAAGGCCCCGCTCCGCATCGTCCGTATCATTCCACCCACACCCCGTTCGCCCGGTGCCATTCTTCCAGCGACAGGTCCGGGTAGCCGTCGAAGCTGCGGTCGCCCTTTCCGATCTCGGCCTCGACCCAGTCGGGTTTGTCCGCCAGCCAGATATGCGTGATCGCCGAAGGCACCGGCAGCTTGGTGTCGATGACGCTCGCCAGCGGATGCACGAGGTCCGGCCAGCGTTCGTCGAAAAGCCAAAGCTGACTGCCGCAGGTCTTGCAGAAAAACCGTTCGCCATGCGACGCACGCCCGCTGTCATGGACGGCGTGATAGCTTCCCAGCCCTTCCCAGTTGTCGCAACTCAGACTGTCTGCGATTGCCCCGATGTTGACGGCAAAGCCACCGCCCCCAGCCGATTGCCGGCAGATCGAGCAATAGCACCGCTGGTAGGGAACGGGCGTGCGGCTCTGAACGGTGAAGTTCACCGCCCCGCATTGGCACGACCCTTCCAGCGACATCGGCATCAGAGTGCCCCCATGACCTTCTGGTTAAAGCCATAGATCTTGCATGCGCCCCCGATGGGGATGAGGTTCACCTCACGCGATTGCCCCGGCTCGAACCGCACCGCCGTTCCGGGTGCGATGTCGAGGCGCAGGCCCCGCGCCGCCTCGCGGTCGAAATCGAGCGCCGGGTTCGTCTCGTAGAAATGATAATGACTGCCGACCTGAACCGGACGGTCGCCGGTGTTGGCGACCATCAGGGTCGTGACCGGCGCACCCTCGTTCAGGACGAGCTCACCGGGGGCCGCCATGACCTCGCCCGGGATCATTTCCGGGCCTTCGCCGCTTTGATGACCGCGACCGCCGACAGGCTGACCCCGATGACGAAGGCGATGCCCGCGATCAGGACCCCGTCCTTTTCATGCAGATGCAGCACCGCACCGTGACCGGGATGGGCCAAAGCGGGGGCGGTGGTAGCGAGCAGGGCAACGAGATAACGCATATGGGTTCTCCTTAGCGAATGGGGTTGTGAACGGTGACGAGCTTGGTGCCGTCGGGAAACGTGGCTTCGACCTGAACCTCGTGGATCATCTCCGGCACACCCTCCATGCATTGATCGCGGGTGATGACCGCCGCGCCCGCCTGCATCATCTCGGCCACCGAACGCCCGTCACGCGCACCTTCGACCACCGTATCGGTGATGAGCGCGATGGCCTCGGGATGGTTCAGCTTCACCCCGCGCTCCAGCCGCTTGCGGGCGACGATGGCGGCCATGGCGACCAGCAGTTTGTCTTTTTCTCTCGGGGTCAGGTTCATGTCACAGCATCCAGGGTCTTGGGAGTTCGTCTTCGTTCATGAGGCGGATCGCGGGAACCAGCGCGCGGCGCAGCGCAAAGCCGTCCTGTGCCACGATCCGGCAGGTCAGAAGGTCGGGGGATTGCAGGCTCACGCCCCCGGTTTCGGGCATCAGGCGGCGCATCGGTTCGAGCCACGCCTCGGCATCGGCGCCCACGTAAACCAGCGCGGCCATCGCCCGCGCGCCGTTCAGGGTCGAGGCCGTCGACATGTGCGCATCGACATCCCCGGTCAGGGCGACACCGTCGAGATAGACCGCCTGCCCGCCCACGCGAATGGCCACCCGGTCGCGGAACCGGCCATCGTGGATGCGCTCGCCCATCGCGACGCGGCCAAGGATGATCGGCTCGACCATCAGGAACCGCGCGCCGGGGTCCAGATCGACCGTCAGACTGCGCTCAAAGTTCAGGTGCTCGAAGAGTATGGTTTCCTGCGGCAGCCAATTGAGCCGCGCATCACGCGCCACGCTCAGATGGGTCTCGATCCGCCCGGCCGTCTCGCCGCGTGCCGCATAGGCCCGTTCGGCGGCCTGCGTCGTCACGGTCAGGGTGGTGCCCGGCCCGGCGGCCGCTTCGATGAAGAAACGGTCGCCCCCGGTCACGCCGCCTGCGGTGTTGATGAGCATGGTGTCGAGCGCGGTGGTGTCGGTGCGCGGAAACAGCGCCTTCATCGACCCGGCCATCGCCAGTCCGTCGATCACCGACCGCCCGTCGCGCAGCTTGGAACTCACCTGCACCCGCCCGCGCGCGCGGGGCTGGCTCGCCTCGTGCTCCAACGTCGCCCCCGGCTGGTGGGTCATGATTCCTCCGGCTGTCCGGGGATCATCTGAGCGCGGGCGGCGGGCGTTGTCAGGTCGGGGGCCGGATCAGTCGTGAGATTCGGCAGGCGCGCTGTAGGCCGTGCGCAAGAAATGCGCTGTCCGCCTAATAATTGTGCGATATTGAATCTCGTGGATTGCGCGCGGCAGCCTCAATCCTCGGGCGGGGCGTCGTCGTAGATGCCCGACAGTATGCGCTGCGCATCGCCTGCCGGGTCGTCGTATTGGCGCGAGCGCATCGTCCAGAGGAAAAAGACGAGGCCCAGAAGACCCAGAAAGATCGAAGTCGGGATGAGGAACACGAGTACGTTCATTTGCCCACTTTCAGCCGAAGCGCGTTGAGCGTGACCATAATGGATGAGGCCGACATCGCCAAGGCCGCCGCCAGAGGCGTGGCGAAGCCCAGCAGCGCGACGGGAATGGCGATGGCGTTGTAAGTCGCTGCAATCCCGAAGTTTTCCTTGATCCGCCGCGTCGCCTTGCGCGAGGTCAGCAGCGCGTCGCCAAGGGGGGAGAGGCTCTTGCCCAGAAGCACGATATCCGACACGACTCGCGCGGCCTCCAATGCCGAGGCCGGGCTGATCGACACATGCGCGGCGGCCAGTGCGGCGGTGTCGTTGAGCCCGTCACCGACCATCAGCACCCGCTTGCCTGACGCAGCCAGCGCCTCAACCTCGGCCACCTTGCCGTCCGGCAACATGCCCGCTCGGAAATCGTCGATGCCCAGCCGGAACGCCACGTCGCGCACGGCTTCCTCGGCATCGCCGGAGATCAGCGTCACGCCACAGCCCGCCGCCTTCAGCGCCGTCACGGCCTCTTTCGCGCCGTCGCGCAGCGCGTCGGTGAAGGTGAACGCCACCGCGGGCCGCTTGCCGATCTTGAGGTAGGTCGCGGTGCGCCCAAGCACGTGCGCCCCCACCCATTCGGCGCGGCCCAGCTGAACCTGCTGGCCGTTCCAAAGCGCCTCGATCCCGTGGCCCGGAACTTCGCGCACGTCGGTCAGCGCCGCAGGCACCAGCCCCTCGCCCCGCGCCGCGAACGCGATGGCTTGGGCCAGCGGATGCGCCGACCCCTGCGCCAGCCCCAGCGCCACGATCAGATCGGCCTCGGCATGATCGCCAAGGTTTTCAAGCTTCGGCGCACCCTCGGTCAGTGTCCCGGTCTTGTCGAAGACGACGTGATCCACATCCGCCAGCCGCTCCATCGCCGTTGCGGATTTGAGGAGCATACCCTTCTTGAAGAGCCGCCCACTCGCCGCCGTCGTCACCGCAGGCACGGCAAGGCCCAGCGCGCAGGGACAGGTGATGATGAGCACGGCGACCGCGATGTTCAGCGCAAGGCGCACATCGCCGCCCGTGATGACCAGCCAGCCCACAAAGGCGGCGAGCGCCAACAGATGCACAACTGGTGCATAGATCGCGGCGGCCTTGTCGGCCAGCCCGGTGTATTTGTTGCGCGCGGTTTCCGCGATGGCGACCAGATCGGCCATGCGATGCAGCGCGGTATCCCTGCCCGCCGCCGCGACCCGCAGCGTGAGCGGCCCGGTCAGGTTCACCTCGCCCGCGTTCAGCATGTCGCCGGGGCCGGCGAAGACCGGGAGCGACTCGCCAGTCAGGAACGACCGATCCACCTCGCTCTCGCCCGTCTCGACCATGCCGTCCACCGGCACGCGGTTGCCCGGCGTGACCCGCACGACGTCTCCGATAGCAAGATCGGCAACGCTCACCACCTCTTCGCCGTCACCCACGATCCGGTGCGCGCGCGGGACTTCGAGCGCGGCGAGTTCTTCCGCTGCCGAACGCGCCACCGCGCGGGTGCGATGGTCGAGGTAACGGCCCGCGAGCAGGAAGAAGGTCAGCGACAGGGCCGCGTCGAAATAGGCGTGCTCGCCCGAATGCATCGTCTCGTAAACCGACATACCCGCGGCCAGCAGAATGGCGAGCGAGATCGGCACATCCATGTTGAGCCGCTTCACCCGAAGCGCGCTCCACGCGCTGGTGAAGAACGGCTGGGCCGAGAACGCGACGATGGGAAGTGCGATCCCCGCGCTGACCCAGTGGAACAGATCGCGCGTCGCGTCGGACGCGCCGGACCAGACCGCGACCGACAGGAGCATCACGTTCATCATGCCGAAGAACGCCACGCCCAGCCGCATCAGAAGCTCGCGCGAGCGTTTGTCGGTCTCGGTCGCCATCAACGCGCCCGCGTCGAGTTCATAGGCCTCGAACCCCATACCGGTCAGGTAATCCGCGAGCGTCTCCGGCTCGACATCCTGATCGACCTCCACCGTCGCGCGCTTGAGTGTCAGGTTCACCCGTGCCGAACGCACGCCGGGCTGCGTGGCCAACCCCTTTTCCACCCCCACGATGCAGGCCGCGCAATAGACCTTCGGCAGCGACAGCATGATGCGCTTGGCCTCACCCCCATCGCCCGCATAGCCCTTGCCAGCCGTGCTTTCGGCAAGCGCGGCGGCATCACAGGCGGGACAGGCGGAAACAAGGGCGGCCATGGGTCAGTTCTTCGGAATGTAGAGTTCGATGAGTTGGCGGAACGGCGTGCCGTCGTCGGCCACGGCTTCGAGCCGCAGCTCCCATTTGCCGAAATCCAGCGCGCCGACCTCGGCCACGTAGGTGCCGTTCATCGTGCGCTTGAAGGTCAGCGTCTGGTCGTCGGCCACATGGGTCGCGCGGCCAAGAATGCCGCCCGCCTCACGCACCATGACCGGCAGGCCCGTCGCCTGATCGGTGATCATCAGCATCAGGGTTTCGCCCGACAGGGTCGGCGCCACGTCCCACCCCAGCGCCTCTTGCGCGGCGCGGTCGGTGTCGAACTTCTGACTCGCGACGTAGGAATTGCGCGTCTCGAGCCCCGGGAAGGTGCCGACGGCTTTGACCGCCATGAACACGTTCACCCCGATGATGATGGCGAAGGCGCCGACGAAGATGGCAAGCACATGCCAGCCGGTGAGTTTCTTGCCCGTGTCGGGGGCGTCATAGGTCATGCTCATTGCCCTCTCCCGTTGAAGACGGTGTCGTGGGACGCGCGGTCGCCCGTCACGCCGTCGATCACCCAGATGCGAATTTCGGTCCGGTCGTCGCGCGCGACTTCGCTGCCAGCGGGGGCCGTGACGTAAAGCCGGGTCTTGCCTTCCGTGTCCGGGTCGACCACGAGCATCGTCTCGACCGATCCTTCCACGTTTACCGTGAACGGGCTGTCCACGCCCAGCGAGAAGTAGAACGGGCGGCTTTCCCCGTGCTTGTTGCGGATGCCCACCTCGTAGGTGTTGCGCACCGAGCCGTCGGACAGGGTCACGAAGGTCGGGTTGCGCACCGGATGCACGGTGATCTGAAGGTCGGGCCGGATGAACAGCGCGACGGTCAGCGCGACGCCGACGGCGGCCCAGAGCGCCGTGTACATGATCGTGCGCGGGCGCAGGATGTGCTTCATGATCGGGCGCTTGTGGCCGCCAGCCCGTTCGTGGGTTTCGTCCTTCAGCGCCATGTAGTCGATCAGACCGCGCGGCTTGCCGACCTTGTCCATCATCTCGTTACAGGCGTCGATGCAGAGCGCGCAGGTGATGCATTCGAGCTGCTGACCGTCGCGGATGTCGATGCCCATCGGGCAGACGTTCACGCAGGCCATGCAGTCGATGCAATCGCCCAGCTTCTCGGCCTCCGGCCCCTTGCGGTGCTTGCCGCGCGGCTCGCCGCGCCAGTCGCGATAGGCGACGACAAGCGTATCCTCGTCGATCATCGCGGCCTGGATGCGCGGCCAGGGGCAGGCGTAGATGCAGATCTGCTCACGCGCGATCCCGCCGAAGAAGAAGGTGGTGAAGGTCAGGATGCCCATGGTGGAATAGGCCACCGGATGCGCGTTCAGGGTGACGAGGTCGCGCGCCAGCGTCGGCGCATCGACGAAGTAGAACACCCACGCGCCGCCGGTCGCGAGGCCGATGAGCAGCCAGACGAACCATTTGGACAGGCGCAGCCGCCACTTTTTCAAGTCCCACTTGGATTTCCACAGACGCACCCGCGCGTTGCGGTCGCCCTCGATCCAGCGTTCGGTCAGGATGAACAGGTCGGTCCAGACGGTCTGCGGGCAGGCATAGCCGCACCACACCCGGCCCAGCGCCGAGGTGAACAGGAAAAGGCCCAGCCCCGCCATGATGAGCAGGCCTGCGATGAAGTAGAATTCATGCGGCCAAATCTCGATCCAGAAGAAAAAGAACCGCCGCCCGGCGAGGTCCACGAGAACCGCCTGATCCGGCAGGTTCGGCCCCCGGTCCCAGCGAATCCACGGCGTCAGGTAGTACACACCAAGGGTCAGCGCCATGATCCACCATTTGAGCGCGCGGAAATGACCGCGCACCCGGCGCGGGAACACGGGTTCGCGCGCGGCATAGAGTTTCTGCGGTGCCTCGGGGGTGTCACTGGTCGACATGGGAATCCGATCCTGGGTTTCGCGTTTGTCCGGTTCTAGGGTCTCAGGCCCCGTCCGAGCCTTGACTTGGATCAACATACCGCGCCGCACCGGGACAGTTGACGCAACGTAACCTTACTTTGCAGCGTATGTTTTAAGGCCCCGCAAAAACTGGGGTTTCAAGGCCGTGCGACGGCTTGGCGCAGGGTGCGATGGCATGTCGCACCGGGTGCCGCCCCGTCGCGCCGCTTCCCGCATCGCCCCGAATATGTGATACCGAAGCTACCGGCCTCGGAGATGCGAACAGGTTCTGGGCCGGTTTGTCCCTAAGACGGTTACGGCGGGCTCACCCTCGGGTCCGCCGTACTCGTCACCCGTCCCGCTCGGGCGGACGCGCCACCCGCACCATCGGCAGATAGCGCCCATGCGGGCCGTCCTGCGGCTGGCCCGCCGGTTGGAATCCGGCCTTGGCGAAGGCCGCGATAGATCCGGCGTTCGAGGGGTGCGGATCGGCCCCGACGCTGGGCGCGCCGCCCGCAAGCAGCCAGTTGGAAAACGCCCGGATCAACGCCGAACCGTGTCCCTGCCCCGCCATATCCTCAGGCCCGATGAACAGGTCCATTCCGCGCGATCCGGCGGGCAGGAAGGTGAACGGATGATCCGGCCACCCGTGCACGTCATAGTCCTGTACATACCCGAACGCCCGCCCTTCGTGGCTGACGATCCACGCGCGGAACCCCTTGTCCGCCAGATCCTCGTCGTCGAAAGGGTCTTCGTCGTCCCACCAACGCGCCACACGCGGTGCGGCCAGCCACAGCCGCAGCATGGGCAGGTCGTCCGGGGTGGCGCGCCGAAACGCGTATGTCCGATCATCCGTCATCGCCCACACATGGCACGAAAAAGGGCCAGAGGCAGCCCTCCGACCCTTCGTTAAGTTGGCACCGACCCCGGAGAAACGCGCGAACAGGATCAGGGGTCGGTGCCGTGTACCGGGGAGTGAGGCCCCGGAACTTGGTGCCAGCTGGCGGTTACTGACCGCCACCCAGCTGGTGTACATAGGCCGCGACGGCCTTGATCTCGGCCTCGTCGAGGCGGGAGTTCCAGTTCGGCATCACACCGAACGGACCCTGCCGGACCGAGGTTTCGATTGCCGCTTCGCTCGATCCGTGCAGCCAGATTGCATCAGCCAGATTCGGCGCGCCTTGATCTATGTCACCTTCGGCATTTTCTCCGTGGCAGGCGGTGCAATTGTCAGCGAACACCACCTCGCCCTCGGCCGCGTCGCCGGTGCCTTCGAGACCGGACAGGGACATGACATAGGCCACCACGTTGGTGATCTCGTCATCCGAAAGGTAGTCGTCTCCGAATGCGGGCATCTGCGAATAGCGCGCGTCGGGGTCTTCCTCGTTCCGGATGCCGTGGGTCACCGTATAGGTGATGGCTTCGATGTCGCCGCCCCAGATCCAGTCATCGTCCAGAAGGTTCGGATACCCGTTCCCTTCCGCGATGCCATTGGCGCCCGAACCGTGGCACTGCGAACAATAGGTCGCGAATGTCGCGCGGCCCGATTGGATCGCGTAGTTCGCCACCGCTTCGTTCGACGCGATCTCGGTCACGTCCATCGCGGCAAGCTCGGCCTTCACGCCCGCGTTCATCTCTTCGAAGCGGTTGATCTCGTCCGCGACTTCGGTGCGGGTCGAGTAGCCCAGAACACCGCGTGTCGCGCCGTTGATCAGCGGCCATGCCGGATAGGCGATGGTGTAGCCGATGCCCCAGACGATGGTGGCGTAGAAGGTCCAGATCCACCAGCGCGGCAGGGGATTGTTGAACTCCTTCAGGTCCTCGTCCCAGACGTGACCTGTGGTTTCCACTTGGTCTTTGTTGTCGCTCATTGCCGGGCCTCCTTCATATCAGCGCCGGGTTCATCGTTGCGGAAGGGGGCCTGTGCTGCGTCCCTGTGCAAGTCCCGCGAGCCCGGGCGGAACACCCAGAGCACCGTGAGAACGAAGAACAGGAACATGGCCAGAAGCACCCAGCTGTCCGCGATTTCTCGGAAGATCGAATAGGTATCCATCATCGCCTCCCTTACCGGATCCAGTCTTCGGGGGTCTGCTCGAAGGTCGAGAAGTCCACGAGCGTGCCCAACATCTGCATGTAGGCAATCAGCGCGTCCATCTCGGTCACTTCGGGCTGACCGTCGAAGTTGCGGACCTGTGCGCCCGGATAGCGTTCGACGACGGCATCGGGATCACTGTCCTCGAAGACCACCCCATCCGGGTCGGCCTGCGATTTGAAATCCGCGACGGCGGCTTCGAGCTGCTCGTCCGTATAGGGCACACCGACGAAGGCGTTGGTGCGCAGCACGTCCTCGATGTAGCGCCCGTCGAGCGGCCGATCGAGAAGGTAGGCGTATTTCGGCATGACCGATTCCGGCACCACCGACTGCGGGTTCACGAGGTGGTCGACGTGCCACTCGTCCGAGTAGCGGCCGCCCACGCGGGCCAGATCCGGCCCGGTGCGCTTGGAGCCCCACTGGAACGGGTGGTCGTATTTCGACTCCGCAGCGAGGCTGTAATGCCCGTAGCGTTCGACCTCGTCCCGCATCGGCCGGATCATCTGCGAGTGGCAGACATAGCAGCCCTCGCGGATGTAGATGTTCCGGCCTTCCATCTCGAGCGGGGAGTAGGGGCGCACGCCCTCTACATCCTCGATCGTGTTTTCGAGATAGAACAGCGGGGCGATTTCGACGATGCCACCGACGGTGACGACCAGGAGAGATCCGACCAGCAGAAGCGTGGCGTTTTTCTCAAGGACGGCGTGTTTATCAAGAATTCCCATGTCTATGGTCCTCCTTATTCAGCCGGTGCCGCAGCAGGCGTCGTGGCTTCGGCCAGCGGTGCTTTGCGAACGGTCATCCAGAGGTTGTAGGCCATGATCAGGGCACCGGAGAGGTACAGGATACCCCCGAAGCCACGGACCAGATACATCGGGAACTTCGCGGCCACGGTGTCGGCGAAGGAGTTCACGAGGAAACCCTGCGCGTCGACTTCACGCCACATCAGGCCTTCCATGATCCCCGTCACCCACATCGACGCGGCGTAGAGCACGATGCCGATGGTGGCGAGCCAGAAGTGCCAGCTCACGAGTTTCAGCGAGTAGAGCCCGGCCTTGTGCCACAGTTTCGGGAACAGGAAGTAGAGCATCCCGAAGGTGATCATCCCGTTCCAGCCCAGCGCACCGGAGTGCACGTGACCGATGGTCCAGTCGGTGTAATGGCTGAGCGAGTTCACAGCCTTGATCGACATCATCGGGCCTTCGAAGGTGGACATGCCGTAGAAGCCGACCGAGATGACCATCATGCGGATGATCGGATCGGTGCGCAGCTTGTCCCAGGCGCCCGAGAGCGTCATCAGGCCGTTAATCATGCCACCCCAGCTGGGCATCCACAGCACGACCGAGAACACCATGCCGAGGGTCGAGGCCCAGTCGGGAAGCGCGGTGTAGTGAAGGTGGTGCGGACCGGCCCAGATATAAAGGAAGATCAGCGCCCAGAAGTGGATGATCGACAGCTTGTAGCTGAACACGGGCCGTTCGGCCTGTTTCGGGATGAAGTAGTACATCATGCCCAGGAAGCCCGCGGTGAGGAAGAAGCCCACGGCGTTGTGGCCATACCACCACTGGGTCATGGCGTCCTGAACGCCCGCGAAGACCTGCACCGACTTGGAGCCGAAGATCGACACCGGGATCGACAGGTTGTTCACGACGTGCAGCATCGCGATGGTGATGATGAACGACAGGTAGAACCAGTTGGCGACGTAGATGTGCGGTTCCTTGCGCTTCATGAGCGTGCCCATGAACAGAAGCAGGTAGCCGACCCACACGATCGTCAGCCAGAGGTCCGTGTACCATTCCGGTTCGGCGTATTCCTTGCCCTGCGTGGAGCCGAGGATATAGCCGGTCGCGGCCAGAAGGATGACGATCTGGTAGCCCCAGAACACGAACCATGCCAGCCCGTCGGACCAGAGACGCGCGCCGGTGGTGCGCTGAACGACATAGAACGAGGACGTGATGAGCGCCGTGCCACCGAAGGCGAAGATGACCGCCGAGGTGTGCAGCGGACGCAGGCGCCCGAAGTTCAGGATGCCCTCGGCCCAAGCGAAGTTGAGCTGCGGGAATGCCAGCATGAAGGCGATGTAGGTTCCGACGAGGAAGCCCACGACACCCCAGAATGCGGTGAGTGCGACACCGATACGGATCGGTGCGTCGAGATACCCGGATTTCGGCGCCTTCTCATGACCCATCTTGCGCAGGGTGATGATGAAGCCCGCCGCCGCGATCGCCACGACCAGAATGGCGTGGACCAGGTAGGCGAGATCGCGGGCATAGGTGGTGGCAATCGCGGCCAGTATTGCAATGAGGCCGAAGATCACCAGTTTAAGGTAATCCCACATGTTACGTCCCTTCTGTCTGTCACTACGCGGCTCGGACAAAGGACGAATCCCACCCAGTCCGCGCTTTTCGACTGATTGGGGGTTTGACCTGTTGGGGGGCCAGTAACCTTGATCCATGTCAAAACCCCGTGGGCTTTGTGAAATTAGCGATTTGACACATATCAAAGCGCGGTCTTCGGACCCTATGCACCATGGCCTCATACACCGTCCGGCCGTTACATTCCGGCCCCTGACAGCATGAGGCAGCCATGAAGGCTTTCCGCACCGTGACCACGGTTCTCACCGACCCCAAAGACTCAGCGTCCGCCTTCGACGCGGCGCAGAAAGTCGCCGCCGCGAACGAGGCGCACCTCGACGTGCTGTGCCTTGGCCTCGACCGGACGCAGCCCGGTTTCTATTACGCCGGCGCCACCGCCGTCGTGATGCAGGACAGTCTCGATCAGGCGCGCGAGGATGCGTTGGCGATCGAGGATATGGCGCGCAAGACGCTCGCAGGATCGACGTTCAACTGGTCGGCCACCGGCCTGTCGGCGCAGATGGTCGCCGTGAACCAGCTAATCGCGCATCGCACCCGCTTTTCCGACCTCGTGGTTCTGCCGCAGCCTTATTCCAAGGGGCGCGGGCACGACATGGAGGCGATCTCCGAGGCGGCGATGTTCGAAGGCGACGTGCCGGTGCTGATACAGCCCGACGGGCACAGCTTCCCGGACAAGGCCGACCGCATCCTGATCGGCTGGAACGAAAGCCGCGAGGCTTTGCGCGCGGTCAAGGCCGCCCTGCCCTTCCTCAAGGCCGCCTCGACGGTGAACATCGCGATCATCGACCCGCCCAAACATGGCCCCGAACGGTCCGACCCCGGTGGGCAGTTGAGCCAGTTCCTTGCCCGTCACGGGGTGAAGGCCGAGCTTTCGGTCCTGTCCAAGACCATGCCCCGCGTCGCGGACGTGCTCGCCCGGCATGGCAACGACATCGACGCCGACATGATCGTCATGGGTGCCTACAGCCATTCCCGTTTCCGCGAGTCGATCCTCGGCGGTGCGACGCGAAATATGCTGGAGCTGACGGAACGCCCGCTGCTTCTCATGCATTGACCATGTGACGAGTACGTTTTTTCCTCCCTGAAGGACTGACCGGTGGCACCCCCACCGGTCTTTTTTTTGCCGTGCGGGTGGCGGGCGTCGGTGCCTGTGGCTATCGTGTGGTCACAAATCCAGTGAGTGAGGGTAACCCATTGAATCCAAAAACCATTACGACCGTGCTTCTTTGCACGGCCGCACTGTCGGCCTGTGCCAAATCCAGCGCGAATATCGAAGCGTCCTATGTCTCGCCCGCGCTGTATGAGAGCATGTCCTGCAAGCAGTTGTCGGACGAGGCGCAACGGGTGGCGAGCCGCGCCAACACCGTCGCCGGGGTGCAGGACAAGAACGCCACCCGCGATGCGGTCGCGACCACGGCGGCGGCGGTGATTTTCTGGCCTGCCGCGTTTTTCATCGGGGGCAACGGCACCAACGCGACCGAGCTTGCCAGCCTCAAGGGCCAGCTCGAAACGATTCAGTCCGTGTCAGAGCAGAAGAATTGCGGGCTGACGTTCCGCACGGTCGACCCGAACAAGGTCTGATCCGGCGTGGCGGCGCGGTCCGACTGCGCCGCCGCTTTCGTCAGATAATCATCCCGCCGTCCACGTCATCGCCGGTTTCGGCGATCAGGTCCTGAAGGTCCGGCACGATCACGCGCCGCTTGCCTTCCAGCTGGATGATCCCCGATTTGCGCAGCGCCGAAATCTGGCGGCTCACGGTTTCAAGCGTCAGGCCCAGGTAATCCGACATCGCCTCACGCGTGAGCGGCAGGTCGAAGACCATACCGTCGCCCGGCAGTTGCTTGCGCAGCGACGCATCTCGCCGCGCGACGATCAGCAGAAGGCTCGCGATCTTTTCACGCGCGGTCTTGCGTCCGAGAACGGTCATCCACTCGCGCGCGGAATCCAGTTCGTCCAGCGTCATTTCCAACAGGCGCTGCCCGATATGCGGGGTGTTGGTCATGAGTTGCTCGAAGGGGCGGCGGCGGAAGCAGCACAGCGTCACGTCGGACACCGCGACCACGTCGAACGCCGCCGTTTCACGCCCCGGACGGCCGATGAAATCAGACGGCAGAAGCAGGCCGACCATCTGGGTGCGGCCATCCTCCATCGTCTGGCTGAGGGTCGATATTCCGGTCACGATCGAGGCCACGAATTCCATATGATCGCCGGACCACAGGATCGGCTGCCCGGCCTCGTAGCTGCGGTAGTATTTGATTTCTTCCAACACCTCGAGCTCGTCGGGTTCGCAGCGCGAACAGACGGCACGGTGGCGGATCGGACAATTGCCGCAATCCTTTAGATCGAGGTGAAGTGAGCCCATAGCTGAGGCCATTTGATCCGTATCAATGTCGCGCGCGAAAGTTGAATTTAAGCCTACGCCAATGGAAAACCTGACGCAACTTCGCAAACTCGGTCTTTTTGACGCGCGTGTCCCCCGATACACGAGCTATCCGACCGCCCCGCACTTCGCAGGCGGCATCGGTGGTTCGCATGTAAGCGACTGGATTCGCGCGATTCCGCAAGGATCGCAGATCTCACTCTACCTTCATGTGCCGTTCTGCCGGAGGTTGTGCTGGTTCTGTGCCTGCCGCACGCAGGGGACGAGCACACTCAGCCCGGTCGCCGCATATGTTGATTCGCTCACTCAGGAATTAGAGACCCTTAAGTCTCACCTCCTGCCGGGCATCACGATCAGCCATTTGCACTGGGGCGGCGGGACACCGACCCTGCTCGATCCGGGTATGATCGAACGGCTGTCCGCCGCGATTTTCGACACGGCGCCGTTGGGCGCGGACGCGCAGTTCTCGGTCGAGATCGACCCGAACGAAATCGACGATGCCCGGATGGACGCGCTGGTGGCCGCGGGCCTCAACCGTGCCTCGCTCGGCGTGCAGGATTTCGATCCGATGATTCAGGAGGTCATCGGCCGCCCGCAGACGTTCGAGGTGACCAAGGCCGCCGTCGACGGGCTGCGCGCCCGAGGCGTGCAATCGCTCAACGTCGATCTGCTGTACGGCCTGCCGCACCAAACCAACGCCCGGATGACGGATTCGGTCAAAAAGGTGCTGTCGCTCGGACCGGACCGCATCGCGCTTTTCGGTTACGCCCACGTTCCGTGGATGGCCCGGCGTCAGGGCCTGATCCCGACCGAGGCGCTGCCTTCGCCCGAGGAAAGGCTGGAGTTGTTCAACCTCTCGCGCGACCTTTTCGTGGCGGACGGGTTCGATGAAATCGGCATCGACCATTTCGCCCGGCCCGAAGACGGGCTGTCGAAGGCCCACAAGGCGGGCACCATGCACCGCAACTTTCAGGGCTACACCGAGGACAGCGCCGAGGCGCTTATCGGCATCGGTGCCTCGTCCATCTCGCGCTATCCGCAGGGTTACGCGCAGAACGCCGCGGCCACCTCGGCCTATCAGGAGCGTGTGCGCGCCGGGCAGCTTCCGGTCACGCGCGGGCACGCCTTCACGGGTGACGACATCCTGCGCGGCCGGGTGATCGAGCAGATCCTGTGCGATTTCGCGGTCGATCTGCCCGCCATCGCGCGCGAGGTCGGGGTCGACCCGGCGACGGCGGTTGCGCTGGCCGACGGCTTGGCCGAAACTCTGCCCGGCACGGTGTCCGTCACGGACGGTGTCCTGACGATCGAGCCGCAGGCGCGGCCCCTCGCCCGGATCATCGCCCGCTACTTCGACGCCTACGAAATGAACGAAGCCGGGCACAGTCAGGCGGTCTGAGACCTCCTCGCCCGGTGCGGGGAGGAAAGTATGGGTTTCATCGAACAGGCCGCTGCCATCGTCGGCAGCGCACAGGTGCTGACGGGGTCCGACATGGCGCGCTATGTCGACGATCCGACCGGCGCCTATCATTCCGCCCCGCTCTGCGTCGTCCGCCCCGGCTCGACGCAGGAGGTGTCGGACCTCATGGCGCTGGCGTATGGGATGGATCAGGTCGTCGTCCCCGTCTCCGGCAACACGGGCGTCAGCGGCGGCACGTTCAACGAGGGCGCCGTCATGCTGTCGGTCGAGCGGATGAACGCGGTGCGCGAGGTCAATGCCTCGGCCCGCACGGCGACCGTCGAAGCGGGCGTGATCCTCGACCGCCTGCGCGACGCCGCGGATGACGCGGGCCTCGTGTTTCCCGTCGTATTCGGCGCGCGCGGTTCCGCGATGGTCGGCGGCATCCTGTCGACCAATGCGGGCGGATCGAACGTCCTGCGCTACGGCAACACGCGGGCGCAATGCCTCGGGATCGAGGTGGTGCTTGCCGACGGGCGGGTCATGGACCTGATGACCGCGCTGCACAAGGACAACTCCGGCTACGACCTGCGCGACCTGATGATCGGGGCCGAGGGCACGCTGGGGATCATCACCGCCGCCGTGATGAAGCTGTCCCCCAAGCCCGCCCATACCGTCACCGCGATGCTCGCGCCCGTGTCGCTGGATGCCGCGCTGACCGTCCTGAACCGCCTGCAAGCCGCGTCGGGTGGCGCGGTCGAAGCCTGCGAATACATGCCGCGCAGCTATATCGAACGGCAGTTGGCCCAGATCGCTGGCGCGCGCGAACCCTTCGACGCGCCGCATGAGGTGAACGTGCTGGTCGAGCTTGCGGGCGATGCGGGTCTGTCGGAGCTTTTCGAGGATGTGCTGGGGGCGGCGTTGGAAGAGGGCCTGATCGCGGACGCCGTGATCGCCCAGAACGACACGCAGCGCGCCGCGATGTGGGAGCGGCGCGAAGCCGCCGCCGAGGTGACGCTCGCCACCACCCCCGCGCTTATGGGCGACATCGCCCTGCCCGTGGATCGCCTGAGCGACTTTTTCGCGGCCATGCGCGACCGTCTGTCCAAGATCGAACCGAAGGCACAGGAAACCTGTGTCGCGCATCTGGGCGATGGGAACATCCATTACGTCGCCTATAGCGAGGCCAACGACTCGGACCTCAAGGTCCGTCTGTCCGAAGCGATGGAGGGGCTTGTCGCCGACATGCGCGGCTCGTTCTCCGCCGAACACGGCGTCGGGCTTTACAAGCTCGGGTCGATGGAACGGCACAAGAACCCGGTGGCGCTCGACGTGATGCGCTCGATCAAGTCCGCGCTGGATCCCAAGGGCATCTTGAACCCCGGCAAGGTGATCCCGGCCTGACCCCGGATTTCGCGCGGGCGCGCGAGATATGTTAGGGATGATCGCGAACCTCTGAACCTTTTGCAGGGAGCGATCATGTTTCGGACAATCATATGCGCGCTTGCGGTCGCGGCATCCGCCGGTGCCGTGCTTGCCGACGAGGCGGGCACCCTGACGCTCGACATCGCCGGTGAAACCCACAGCTTCACACTCTGGGCCGATCAAAGCGACTGGTCCGGCTCGGAAACCTAAGCAAGCGTCAACATCTACGCCCGGCCCGAGACGGACGCAACGCGCGAAGCCTACGGCATCCTCACGCTTGGGTTCGAAGTGGTCGGCGGCAGCGCGAATGCGCCGGAGGCGAGCCTGACGCGGATCGACGGGGACGAGCGGGTGAAGCTCTATTCCACCGATGAGGCGGGCGGGCTGTCCATCACCCCCGACACCGCAAGCGCGTCGGGTGAGGAATTGACCGTCTCGGGCAGCTTCGCGGGCGAAATGGGGATCAGCGAGAATTACGGCCGGGACATCGACCTGAACGATCCGCTCGCCGTGAGCGGCACCTTCGACGTGGTGCTCGGCCCGGTCGAATAGCCGCGCTATTTCCAGTCGAAGAAATCCGGCCCGGCGCGCGACAGCAGTTTCTGTGCCAATGCCCGGCCCATGTCCGGCCCGTCTTCGACCGCGCCGCTGATCTCGTCCGCCAGCGCCTCGGACCCGTCCGTGCGCAGGATTTCCCCGCGCAGGCGCAGCGTGCCGCCGTCGATCTCGGCCAGGCCTGCAATCGGCGTTTCGCAAGACCCGTCGAGGGTGGCGAGGAAACAGCGTTCCGCCGCCAGCCGCCGCTCGGTCCCGCCATGGTGAATCGCTTCGAGCATGTCGGCGACATTCCTGTCGTGCGAGCGGCGTTCGATGCCGATGGCACCCTGCGCGATGGCGGGCAACATATCCTCGGGCGCGATGGCGTCATGCGGCACCTCGTCCAGCATCCCCAGCCGGGTGATACCTGCCATGGCGAGGAACGTGGCCTCGGCCACCCCGTCGCGCAGCTTGGTCAGCCGCGTCTGCACGTTGCCCCGGAACTCCACGACTTTCAGATCAGGCCGCCGGTTCAGAAACTGGGCCTTGCGCCGCAGGGACGAGGTGCCGACCACGGCCCCCTCGGCCAACCCGTGAATGCCGCCGCCGCCCAGCGAGATGAACGCATCCCGCGTGTCTTCGCGCGGCAGGTAGCAGTCGAGCGTCAGGCCCGGCGGCTGTTCGGTCGGCATGTCCTTCATCGAATGGACCGCCAGATCGATCCCACCGTTCAGAAGCTGATCCTCGATCTCGCGCGTGAAAAGCCCCTTGTTCCCGATCTCCTTCAAGGGCCGATCCGCCGCGATCATCGCCCGGTCGTCGCCGGTCGTCTTGATGACCACGATCTCGAACGCGGTCTCAGGCAGGTCGAAGGCCGCCGCCAGCCGATCACGGGTTTCATAAGCCTGCGCCAGCGCCAGGGGCGAGCCACGGGTGCCGATCTTGAGCGGTTTGGTCGGGTCGGGAAGTTTTGGCGTCATGGACCTCGTTTAGACGCGGCAAATGGCCCTGTCCATGCCCCCGCCGCTTGACATGAGGCCGCAGACGGTGGACCCACGCGGGGCCGTAGATAAGGATCACCGATGACCAAGCTTCTCATGCGCGCACTGGCGGGCGAACCCCTGCCGACGCCCCCGATCTGGATGATGCGTCAGGCGGGCCGTTACCTGCCGGAATACCGCGCGACGCGCGAGAAGGCGGGCGATTTCCTGTCGCTGTGCTACAACCCCGAGCTTGCCGCCGAGGTGACGCTGCAACCGATCCGCCGCTTCGGTTTCGACGCCGCGATCTTGTTTGCCGACATCCTGCTGGTGCCGCAGGCGCTTGGCGCCGACCTGTGGTTCGTCACCGGCGAAGGCCCGCGCCTTTCGACCATCGAGGGTGAAGAGGATTTCGCCAAGCTTGGCGGCAAGGACGACATTCACGACACGCTCGGCCCCGTCTACGAAACCGTGCGCATCCTGTCGCGCGAACTGCCCGCCGAAACCGCGCTCATCGGTTTCGCGGGTGCGCCGTGGACAGTCGCGACCTACATGGTGGCGGGGCGCGGCACCCCGGATCAGGGCCCGGCCCACGCGCTCAAGGACACGAACCGCGACCTCTTCACCCGGCTCATCGACAAGATCACCGAAGCGACCATCGAATACCTGTCGAAACAGGTCGAGGCGGGCGCGGAAACCGTCAAGATCTTCGATAGCTGGGCCGGCTCGCTCAAGGGGCGGGATTTCGACGACTTCGCGCTCGAACCAACCAAACGGATCATCGCGGAACTCAAGGCGCGCCATCCCGGCCTGCCGATCATCGCCTTCCCGCGTGAGGCAGGCGAGCGTTACATCGGTTTCCACAAGGCCACCGGGGCCGATTGCGTGGCGGTCGACAACTCGGTCTCAGCCGATTGGGTCGCCAAACACGTCCAGCCCGACGGCTGCGTGCAGGGCAACCTCGCCTCCAGTCACATGGTCACGGGCGGTCAGGCGCTGGTGGACGAAGCACAGGCGATCACCCGTGCCCTGCGCGGCGGCCCGCACATCTTCAACTTGGGCCACGGCATCACGCCCGACGCCGACCCCGACAACGTCGCCCGGATGATCGAGGCGGTGCGCTCCGCCTAAGGCGCGCCGGGGGCGACCACGAACAGCAAACGGACCGGCGCGGGATGAACGACAGACCCAACGACTTCCTCCCCCCGCTTCTGGACAACCTCCCGACCGCCGAGAACCCGCATCTCGACGAGCTTGTCGCCTCGATCGGGGACTGCGTGCCGGATCACGCGACCACGCAGTTGGAGGCATTCGAACATGCCGCGACCCTCGTGCCGCGCACGGGCGAATTCCGGGTGCTCGACCTCGGCTCCGGCTTCGGCAAGACCAAGGCCCAGTTCGAAACCCTGAACCCGGGCCTCAGGTGGAACGGCGTCGACATCGCGCGGCGCTGGGACCGGCGTGACCGGCCCCTCGCCCGTGCCTCGCGGAAATACAACGGCGTGCGCATTCCCTTTCGCCGCAACACCTTCGACATGGTGTTCAGCAAGCAGGTCTTCGAACACGTCCGCCATCCCGAACCGCTCCTGCGCGACATCCGGCGCGTGCTGAAACCGGGCGGCGTGTTCGTGGGCAGCGTGTCCTGCATGGAGCCGTTTCACATGGCGAGCATGTTCTGCTTCTCGCCGCACGGCTGGAAGACGATCAATGCGGACGCGGGGCTGAAGGTCACCTTCCTCGCCAGTGGGATCGACGCGCTGTCGCTCGGCCTCTGGCACTTCAACCGCGATGCCCGGCAGGGCCGACCATTCAAGAGTTCGAACCTGAACATCGCCATCGACGCATTGGCCGAACGCGGCGATCTGGACTGGCGCCGCGCCAACGTGCTCAAGGTGCTGCACGCGGGGCAGATGATCTTCACCGCGCAGAAGGCATACTGACGAAATGGGGGATAAGGTGAGAGGCTGGACAACGACCCAAGCGGGACTCGTTACGGCTGCTTCCTTCCGGACCTGACCGGGTTGGCGAGGCACTTGCCCGCGCCAACCTCTCACCCGGCGATATAGGTGACTCGGCCCCACGGATCAAGCCCTCGGACCGCAGGGGTTTGACACCCGGCGGCCCCCCGCATACCCGTTTCACACGCAACGGACGGAGGACAGGATGGACCTGAGCGAACTGGCATTCGGGGGCGGCGGGCTTGACCGTGCCGCGCATCGCAGGGCCGAAGCCGACGCGCTGTTGTCCTCCGGCACCGCCCGCGCGCTTCCGATCTGGCGCGGCAGGCCCCTGATGGCCGGTGTCTCCGGTCCCGGCGGCGATCTGCACCTCGAACTGCTCGCGACCGACCATCCGCTCATCACCGGGCACGACCCGGCGTGGATCTTTCTCGGGCAGCAGGACGGCACCCCGCTTTTCGCCGCCGACATTTCCGCGATGCCTGCCTATTCCCACGCCGCCGACGGCGGACCCGGCGATCCCGGTATGGACATGCCCGCCCCGCCGCTGGGCGACCTGCCCGAAGATGCGCGCTTTCCCGATCTGCGGGCCGCGCTCGCCGGCCTCACCCCGTTCGAAAGCGAACTCGCCGCGACCGCGCGCGGCATTCTCGAATGGCACCGCTCGCACGGCTATTGCGCGGCCTGCGGCGAAAAATCGAACATGGATCAGGCCGGATGGCGCCGGTCCTGTCCGTCCTGCGGGCGCTTCCACTTCCCGCGCACCGACCCGGTGGTCATCATGCTCGTCACCCACGGCAATTCGGTCCTGCTGGGCCGCTCGCCGGGCTGGCCCGGCGGCATGTATTCCCTGCTCGCAGGATTCATGGAGCCGGGGGAAACCGTTTCCGCCGCCGTCGCACGTGAAGTGCAGGAGGAGACCGGGGTCATCGTCGGCCCCTCCCGCATCCTCGCGACGCAACCTTGGCCGTTCCCGGCCTCGCTGATGATCGGCTGCTGGGCCGAAGCCACGCACACCGAAATGACGCTCGACCCGGCCGAGATCGAGGACGCGCACTGGGTCAGCCGCGAGGCGCTTGTGGACATCTTCGCAGGCACACACCCGACGATCCGCAGACCGCGCCGGGGCGCCATCGCTCAGGTTCTGATGAAAAACTGGCTTGCCGGAACGCTCTGACTGCCTCAGAATCGCCCCGAACCACTACTAAAGGGGGCCAACCCCACGGGGCGAGAGCGGGAAAAGGGACAGGCATGCAACTCACCACGCGCGAGGATATCGCGGCGCCGATCGAGGCGGTGTTCGCCAATATCGCCGATTTCGGCTGGTTCGAACGGGCCGCGATGCGCCGCGGCGCCGAGATCGTGCGCACCGATACGCTTCAGGCGCCGGGCGTCGGCATGTCGTGGCACGCGGAATTCGAGTATCGCGGGCGCGAGCGCAAGGCGGATATCGACCTGACCCAATACGACCCGCCCGAGGGCATGACGCTGGTGATGCGCGCCGCCGGGCTGGACGTGGAAGCGGTCATCGAACTGGTGGCCATGTCGCGGACCCGGACCCGGATGAACATCACGATGGAGGCGACGCCGCGCACGATCCCGGCCCGCCTGATGATCCAGTCCGCCAAGCTTGCCAAGACCAACATCCAGAACCGCTATCGCCGCCGGATCGCCGAATTCTGCGCCGACCTCGAAGAGCGGTGCCAGTCGCGCGGGTTCTGAGCGGCCCGCGCCTTCACCCTCCGTGATGAATTTGCATCAATCCTCGAATTGCACCAGCGTGGCATGCAAGGGAGTGCACGCGACATTCGATTTGACCTGATCGCTTCGTTACGGTCCGCGATGGGTATTCGCTTCGACATTGAAAACAAAACTGGTGGAAAAACATGGATTTCGTGACACATGGCGGCGCAAACATAGACCTGAGCGTTGCGGATGACATTACGTCGCCCCGTGTGATTTCCGAGATCGAACAGGGCACCTACGAAGACCGCGAGATGAAGTTCGCGCGCAACGTCATTCAGGACGGGGATCGCGTTCTCGAGCTTGGGGCCGGGCTCGGCTTCGTCTCGACCGTGGTTTGCGGGTCCAAGAAGCCCGCCTATTTCGCGGCGGTCGAAGCCGACGCGCGGCTGATTCCGCATATCCGGCGGACGCATGAGAAGAACGGCGTCACGGGGGTCGAGGTCATCAACGCGGCCTTCGTCGCGGATCGCGACACGCTTGATCGCGGTCATGTGGAGTTCGGCGTGACGAGCGTGTTCTGGGGTTCCGGCATCAACAAGGCCGGGGACAACAACGTCACGACCGTCCGGGTCGACGTTCAGGATGCGTCACGGTTCATCCGCGAGAAGAAGATCAACGTGTTGGTGTCCGACATCGAAGGGGGCGAGCTGGACCTTTTCCGCCATCTCGACTTCGGCCCCATCCGCAAGATCATCATCGAAGTGCACCCGCGCGTCTTCGGCCCCGAAGGCGTGCGCGAAGTGTTTCGCATCCTCGACGACAACGATTTCGTCTATGACGCGCCCAACAGTTCCGGGCCGGTCATCACGTTCCGCAAACAAAAGCCGTTCCCCCGCATTCTCGGACGGCGCAAGTGGCCTTTCGGGCGCCGCTAGGCGCGCTTACCCGTCCCGGCGCGGGTCCGCGGGATAGACGCCCAGAACGTCGAGGTTGCGGGTGAAATACTCCAGCTCTTCGAGCGCGAGTTTCACGTTCTCGTCTTCCGGGTGGCCTTCGATGTCCGAATAGAACCGGGTCGCGGTGAACGAGCCGTCGATCATGTAGCTTTCCAGCTTGGTCATGTTGACGCCGTTGGTCGCGAAGCCGCCCATCGCCTTGTAAAGCGCGGCCGGGATGTTGCGCACTTCAAAGACGAAGGTGGTCATCATCTTGTCGCCGCGCCGGGTAAGATCGGGCTCGCGCCCCATGATGACGAAGCGCGTGGTGTTGTGCCCGTGGTCCTCGATATCGCGGGCCAGAACGTCGAGGCCATAGATCTCGGCGGCGAGAGTCGAGGCGAGCACGCCTTCGCCTTTCACCTTGCGTTCGGCCAGTTCCGCCGCCGCCCCGGCGCTGTCGGCCGCCGCGTGCCCCCGGATGCCATGCGCCTTCAGAAACGCCGCCGATTGCGGCAGCAGGACCAGATGCGCCCGAACGTCCGTGATGTCTTGCAGACGGGCGCCGGGCAGGCCCATCAGTGAAATCCGCACCCGGACGAAGGCCTCGTCGAGAATGTGAAGCCCGCTTTCAGGCAGCAGCCTGTGGATGTCGGCAACCCGGCCATAGGTCGAGTTTTCGACCGGCAGCATCGCCTGTTCGGCCCGGCCTTCGCGCACGGCGGCGATCACATCCTCGAAGGTCGCGCAGGGCAAGGCCTCCATGTCGGGACGCGCCTGTTGGCAGGCCTCGTGCGAATATGCGCCCGGTTCGCCTTGAAACGCTATGATGCCGGTCATGCCCATCCCCTTCCCATGACGTGCGACGCGGCAGACACCATGTCGCATTTCGTCGCGCCTCATACCGCTTGAAACGCCGGGGTTAAAGCGTGTAGACACCCGCGAGACCAGGCATCAGATGGAACGCGACATGTTCGACACAATGACCCTTACCAAGGCCGGCGCCGCCGTTTGCGCCGCGCTGCTGATTTTCCTTTTCGCAAGCTGGGGTGCCGATGCGCTCTATGCCACCTCCGAGGGCGGCCACGGGGAAGAGGGCGAAGAGCACAGCCAAGGCTACGTGATCGCGAACCTCGAGGAATCGAGCGAAGGCGGCGAAGAAGAAGCCGAAGTCAGCTTCGAAGAGGTCTATGCGTCCGCCGATGCCGGTGCGGGCGAGCGCGTGTTCAACAAGTGCCAGTCCTGCCACAAGCTTGACGGTTCCAACGGCACCGGCCCGCATCTGGACGGCGTCGTGGGTCGTGCCGTCGCCGGCGTCGACGGCTTCGGCTACTCCGACGCGATGGCGAGCCACGGTGGCGACTGGACCCCGGAGGCGCTCGACGCCTTCCTCGAAAACCCGCGCAGCAACATCAGCGGCACCAAGATGACCTTCTCGGGTCTCAAGGATATCGAAGACCGCGCGAACGTGATCGCGTATCTCGCCGCGAACCCCTGATCCGCGCAGGACACGGAAATTCAAGGGCCGCCTCGGGGAACCGGGGCGGCCTTTTTCTTGTTTCCGTGTAATGTGCCCGCAATCTATCTCACGAATTCTCGCCTTGAATGTCAGGGCGATGCGGGCTTAGCCTTTTCTCTATCGGACCAGTCCAGAGCGACCAGAGGAGACGCCATGACGCCCCGCCCCGCGCGCGCCGCCACCCAAGCCCGACTTGCAGCCCCGACATTCCCGACGCTGACCGCGATCCTTCTGTCGGGCGCCGCGATCCTTGGCGGGGCCACCGTCGCCCGCGGTCAGGACACGATCGAGACCCACGCGTTTTCGAACTTCGGCGAGGTCAAATATGGCCCGGACATGGAGCATCTGGACTACGTGAACCCGGATGCGCCTAAGGGCGGCGAGATTTCGATCTCGTCCATGGGCACCTTCGACAGCTTCAACAACTACTCGCGCAAGGGCGTGTCGGCCGCGCTCGCCACGATCGGGTCGGAATCGATCCTGACCTCCACCGCCGACGACCCCTACGGCATCTACTGTTTCCTCTGCACGACGATGGAATACCCCGAGGATCTGAAGTGGATCACCTTCAACCTGCGCGACGACGTGACCTTCGCCGACGGCACGCCGATGACCGCCGAGGACGTGCTGTTTTCCTTCAACCTGTTCCTCGAACAGGGCATCACCGAATACCGCCGGATCGTCGAGGGCTTCATCGAGGATGTCGAGATCGTGGACGATCACACGATCACATTCACCTTCACCGATCAGGCGCCGATCCGCGAACGTGTCGGCTTTGCGGGCGGAACCCCGGTCTTCTCGAAGGCGTGGTTCGAGGAAACCGGCACCCGGCTTGACGACAGTTCGGAAGAGCCGTTCATGTCGACGGGCGCCTATGTGCTTGAATCGAAAGACTTCAACCGGCAGATCGTCTATGCGAAGAACCCCGATTACTGGGGCGCGGATCACCCGCTTCAGATCGGCCGCAACAATTTCGACCGCATCCGGGTCGAGTATTTCGCCGACAGTCAGGCCGCGTTCGAGGCGTTCAAGGCCGGGGCCTTCACCTTCCGCGTCGAGAATTCCTCGCTCATCTGGGCGACCGGCTATGATTTCCCGAACCTGAACGACGGCTACGTCATCAAGGAAGAAATCCCCGACGGCACCGTGGGCACCGCCCAAAGCTTCATCTTCAACCTCGACCGCGAGGTCTGGCAGGACAAGCGCGTGCGCGATGCGATCGGCATGATGTTCAACTTCGAATGGTCGAACGAGGCGCTGTTCTATGGCCTTTACGACCGCGTCTATTCCTTCTGGCCCGGCACCGACCTCGCGGCCGAGGGCGTTCCGTCCGAGGGCGAGGTGGAAATCCTTCAGCCGCTCGTCGACGAAGGTCTGCTGGACGCCTCGATCCTGACCGACGAACCGGCGATGCCCCACGTCAACAGCGCGGACGGCAACCGCCCCTCGCGCGGGACCTACCGGGCCGCGGGCGCCCTGCTGGAAGAGGCGGGCTGGATTCCCGGCGACGACGGCGTGCGGCGCAACGAAGCGGGCGAGGTTCTGGCGCTCGAGATCCTGTCCTACGACCCGAATTTCGACCGCATCCTGAACCCCTATATCGAGAACCTTCAGCAACTCGGCGTTCAGGCCAAGCTGGAACGCGTGGACACGGCGCAATATGTCGAGAACCGCCGCGCGGGCGATTTCGACATGACCAGCCACAGCTTTTCGATGGGGTTCGAGCCGGGCATCGGGCTGGAACAATGGTTCGCCTCCAAGACGGCCGACGACAGTTCGCGCAACCTGATGCGTCTCAGGAACGAGGCGGTGGACCGCATCATTCCCACCGTGGTCGATGCCGAGACGCTTGAGGCGCTCGAAACCTCGGTCCATGCGCTCGACCGGACGCTGCGGTCCATCGGCTTCATGGTGCCGCAGTGGTACAAGCCCGTGCATACCGTCGCCTATTTCGATATGTATGGGAAACCCGAGACGATCCCGCCGCTCGATATGGGCTATTTGGATTTCTGGTGGTACGACGCCGAGAAACATCAGGCGCTCAAAGACGCGGGCGTCCTGCGCTAAGGCAAGGACCAAGACCACCCTATGGGCGCCTATATCCTCCGCAGGTTGCTGCTCATCATCCCGACGCTCTTCGGGATCATGGTCATCAACTTCACTCTGACCCAATTCGTCCCCGGCGGGCCGATCGAGCAGATCATCGCGCGCATCGACGGCGAGGGCGACGTGTTCGGCGCCATATCGGGCGGTGCGGGGGAATTCGCCAACGACACCGCGCGAAGCTCGGCGCAAGGGTCGTCGGAATACGCGGGCGCGCGCGGGCTGCCCCCGGAATTCATCGAGGAACTCGAACGCGAATTCGGCTTCGACAAACCGCCGGTCGAACGGTTCTTCACGATGATCTGGAACTACATGCGGCTCGACTTCGGCGAGAGCTACTTCCGATCCATCGGGGTGTTCGAACTGGTGGCCGAGAAACTGCCGGTCTCGATCACGCTGGGCCTGTGGTCGACGCTCATCGCCTATATCGTGTCGATCCCGCTGGGCATCCGCAAAGCGGTGAATGACGGATCGACCTTCGACACATGGACCTCGGGCCTTATCATCGTGGCCTATGCCATCCCCGGCTTCCTGTTCGCGATCCTGCTTCTGGTCCTGTTCGCGGGCGGCACCTACTGGCAGATCTTCCCGCTCAGGGGCCTCACCTCGGACAACTTCGAGGACCTCAGCCTGATCGGCAAAGTGCTCGACTACTTCTGGCACATCGCCCTGCCCGTCTTCGCCTCGACCATCGCCAGCTTCGCGACGCTCACGCTTTTGACCAAGAACAGCTTTCTGGACGAGATCAAGAAGCAGTACGTCATCACCGCGCGCGCCAAGGGCGTGTCGGAACGGCGCGTGCTTTACGGGCACGTCTTCCGCAACGCCATGCTGATCGTGATCGCGGGCTTTCCCGGCCTGTTCATCTCGGTCTTCTTCGGCGGCTCCCTCATCATCGAGACGATCTTCTCGCTCGACGGTCTTGGCCGCCTTGGGTTCGAGGCCGCCGTCGCGCGTGACTATCCGGTAATCTTCGGCACGCTCTTCGTCTTCGGCCTCGTCGGTCTCGTCATCGGCATCTTGTCGGACCTCATGTATGTCTTCGTCGATCCGCGCATCGACTTCGAAAAGCGGGAAGCCTGATGAGCGCCGATCCGAACATGCGTGAACCGGCCCAGACGGCCCCGGCCCCGGTCGCCCCGCGCAAGCGCCCGTTCCTGTCGCCGCTGAACCAGCGGCGCTGGCGCAACTTCAAGCGCAATCGTCGCGCCTTCTGGTCGCTCATCATTTTCGCCATCGTCTTCGGCCTGTCGCTCTTTGCCGAATTCATCGCGAACGACAAACCCATCCTCGTGTCCTATAACGGCAAGCTTCACGCGCCGGTGTTCAAGTTCTATCCCGAGACGGCGTTCGGCGGGGATTTCCGCACCGAAGCGGTCTATGCCGATATCGAGGTCGAATGCCTGATCGTCGCCGCCGGGTCCGAGCTGTGCTGGGACGACCCCGAAGGCACCATCGCGGATGCCGAAGATGGCGAGATCGCGGGCGAGCAGATCACCAAGGGCTGGCTCCTGTGGCCGCCGATCCCCTATTCCTACGACACGATCAACGACATCGGCACCGCGGCGCCCTCGGCCCCCGACGGCGACCATTGGCTCGGCACCGACGACACCGCGCGCGACGTGCTGGCGCGGGTGATCTACGGCTTTCGGCTTTCGGTCTATTTCACCATCATCGTGACCCTCGCCACCTCTCTCATCGGGATCGCGGCGGGCGCAGTGCAAGGCTATTTCGGTGGCTGGCTCGATCTCGTGTTCCAGCGCATTCTGGAAATATGGGCCTCGACCCCGTCGCTTTACGTCATTATCATCCTCTTCGCGATTCTGGGGCGAAGTTTCTGGCTTCTGGTCTTCGTCACCATCCTGTTCGGCTGGCCCGCGCTCGTCGGCGTCGTGCGGGCCGAGTTCCTGCGGGCGCGCAACTTCGAATACGTCCGTGCGGCCAAGGCGCTCGGCGTGTCGAACCGGACCATCATGTTCCGCCATATGCTGCCCAACGCGATGGTCGCCACGCTCACCATGCTGCCCTTCATCATCACCGGCACCATCGGCACGCTCGCCGCGCTCGATTTCCTCGGTTACGGCCTGCCCTCGTCCGCGCCTTCGCTGGGCGAACTCACACGGCAGGCGAAACAGAACCTTCAGGCGCCTTGGCTGGCTTTCACCTCCTTCGTGACCTTCACGGTGCTGCTGTCGCTTCTCGTCTTCATCTTCGAAGGCGTGCGCGATGCCTTCGATCCCCGGAAGACCTTCCAATGAAGCTGCTCGACGTCCGCAACCTCAAGATCGCGTTTCGGCAGGACGGGCAACTCCTGCCCGCCGTCAAAGGCGTGTCCTTCGATGTGATGAAGGGCGAGACGGTCGCACTGGTCGGGGAGTCCGGGTCCGGCAAGTCGGTCACGGCGCTGTCCACCGTGTCGCTCCTGCCCGAAAGCGCCGAGATCGAAGGGTCGATCAAGTATGACGGGCGCGAAATGGTCGGGGCCACGTGGAAGGAGTTGCGCCGCACGCGCGGCAACGACATCAGCTTCATCTTTCAGGAACCGATGACCTCGCTCAACCCTCTGCACACGCTGGAAAAGCAGCTGCGCGAGTCGATCCAGCTGCATCAGGGGCTCGAAGGTCAGGCGTTGCACGACAAGATCGTCGAGCTTCTGGACAAGGTCGGCATTCCGGACCCCGAAAGCCGGCTCAAGAGCTATCCGCACCAGTTGTCGGGCGGTCAACGCCAGCGGGTGATGATCGCGATGGCTCTGGCGAACGGCCCGGACCTGCTGATCGCGGACGAGCCGACCACGGCGCTCGACGTGACCATTCAAGCGCAGATCCTCGACCTACTGGCCGACCTCATCAGGTCCGAGGGAATGAGCCTTCTGTTCATCACGCACGATCTGTCCATCGTCCGCAAATTCGCGGACCGCGTGAACGTGATGAAGGATGGCGAGATCGTCGAGGCCGGGCGCACCGACGAGCTGTTCGCCAACCCGCGCCATCCCTACACCCAGAAACTCCTCTCCGCCGAGGCGACCGGCAAGCCGCTGCCCGTTCCCGAAGGCGCGCAGGAGATCGCGAGCACCAAGGATCTGCGCATCTGGTTCCCGATCGAACGCGGCCTGTTGCGCAAGACGGTCGGGCACATCAAGGCAGTCAATGCCGCCAGCTTTTCGGTGCGCGAGGGCGAGACGGTTGGGATCGTGGGCGAATCCGGCTCCGGCAAGACCACGCTCGCGCTCGCCGTCATGCGGCTTATCTCGTCACAGGGGCCGGTGGTGTTCCTGGGCGACGACATTCAGGGGTGGAAGTCCAAGCAGTTGCGCGGCCTGCGCCGCGACATGCAGATCGTGTTCCAGGACCCATACGGATCGCTTTCGCCCCGCATGACCTGCGAGGAAATCATCGCCGAGGGCCTCGCCGTTCACGGGGTGGAGCCGGGGCGCAACAAGCGCGAAATGGTGGCCGAGATCATGACCGAGGTCGGGCTGAACCCCGAGATGATGCACCGCTACCCGCACGAATTTTCCGGTGGCCAGCGCCAGCGCATCGCCATCGCACGCGCCATGATCCTGCGTCCGCGCCTTGTCGTGCTGGACGAGCCGACATCGGCTTTGGATATGACGGTGCAGGTGCAGATCGTCGATCTGCTGCGGCGTTTGCAGGAAAAGTACAAGCTCGCCTATCTGTTCATTTCCCACGACCTGAAGGTCGTGCGCGCCCTCAGCCACAAGGTGCTGGTGATGAAGTCCGGCGACGTGGTGGAGCAGGGCGACGTGGATCAGGTGTTCGACGCACCCAAGACCGACTACACCAAGGCGCTCATGGCGGCGGCGTTCGAGATCAAGGCAGCGGACGGCGCTGCGATGTAGCGCGGCGGGGTCCGGTGCGGACCGGGACTAGCTCGCCCCGGCCTCGATCACCGTGCAGGACGTGTCGCGCACCGAGAGCCGCCGACAGGCGAGTTCGGCGCTTTCCTTGGTCATGCCCACGAAGTTCGCGTTGAACCCCTGACGCGACTTGCCGACCTTGCGCAGCGCCTCGCCAAGGGTCGCGAGCTCCGAAAGGGCGGTCCTGAGGAGCACCTTCTCGGCCTCGTATTGGGTCGTGTAGATGCCGACGTTGATGCCCCAGTGACGCCCGCCCGAGGTGGACATGCGTGTGACCAGTTCCGGGGCAGCCGGGGCGGCGGCGCCCGAGCTTTCCACGCTGACGAGGATCATGTCGTCGGGCCGTGCGGGCGGGACCGGCGCGATCTCCGGCGCAGCGAGCGAGGCATTGATGATCGGCGTCGCGTCGTCTTGCGCGATCGGCGGGGTTTCCGTCGCCGCGCTCGCCTCGGCCACCTCTTGCGGCGCGGTCTGCGGCGTCATCGCGGGGTCGGGCTGCGGCGTCTCGGCCGGGTCTGCGACCGTCGCCACCTCGACCGTTTCGCCCGACTCTGTCGGTTCCGTCGTCTCCGCTTCGGCCACCGTGGCCGCGTCCGTCTCGGCCACATCAGGCGCCGCGAGAATGCCTGCGATCACGTCCTCTACCGCTTCAGATGTCGCGGGGTCGAAGGCCATGCCGGGGCGCGGTCTGGGGCGGATCGATTTGGCCGGCGCTCCGACGACGCGGATCGTCTTGCCCGCCCCGCCCGGCTCGTCGAGCTCGTTGTTCGCGACCAGCGGCGCCGAGGCACCAAGTCCGCTGTTGCCCATATAGGGCGGCTTCGACGGCGGTCGCACGGCGACGTTGTTGCCGGCCTGTCTGAAGCCCATGTCCAGAAGCTCGGCCATCTGCGCGTCGCGCGACGGGCCGGACGTGCCGCCGAAGATCGTCGCGATGATGCGCTTGTTGCCGCGATGCGCGCTGGCGGTCAGGTTCGACCCCGAAGCGCGGGTGTAGCCGGTCTTGATGCCGTCCGCGCCCTCATAGGTCGTGAGGAACCGGCGGTTGGTGCTGGGCACCGTCTTGACGCCGACATCGGCGGAGGTGCGCGAGAACAGGTTGTAATACTGCGGGTAGTCGTAGAACAGGTGCCGCCCCAGCGTGGTCATGTCCCGCGCGGTGGACAGGTGCCCTTCGGCGGTCAGGCCGTGCATGTTCTCGAAATGCGTGCGCGTCATGCCCAGCGCCTTGGCGGTGCGGTTCATCCGGGCGGCGAAGGCCTCTTCCGACCCCGAGATCGCTTCGCCCAGCGCCGTGGCGGCGTCGTTCGCGGATTTGACGGCGGCGGCGCGGATCAGGTGGCGCAGTCGCACCTGCGAGCCTTCGCGGAACCCGATTTTCGACGGCGGCTCGGCCGAAGCATTGCGGGAGATCGTCACGAGACTGTCGAGGGAAATCTCGCCATGCTCGACCGCCTCGAACACGATGTAGAGCGTCATCATCTTGGTGAGCGAGGCAGGGTGCAGCCGCGCATCGGCGTTGCGTTCATGCAGCACCTGCCCGGATCGCGCATCCACCACCAGCGCGGCGTAGGGCGCGGCGAGCGCGGGCGCACCGGCCAGCGTCAGGGCCACCACGATGAATGCCAGAAAAGTGCGGACTGCCTGCCCGACACGACGAAGAGCGTCGCTTGCCATCACTGCCTCATTCCCCGGACGGTTGTTTTTTTTGATGTCCGGATTTTTCTGCTTGGGTGAAGCGTAGCACGGCCCCTGAGCCGAGAAAACAGTTAAGTCTCAGTTGCTTTGCCGAAAGACATCATGCCGCGCTCAACATCTAGCGTGTCCCATTTGGTGCACCGCGAGATGCTGGAATGTGGCGACATTGTGTCAAGCCGGCGGACCTGAAAGGCGCGGGCGGCGGGGCCGCCCGCACAGGATTTGCGCCGCGCCGACTGCGTCGGCCCGTCGCGGTGGCGAGGGGACCAGTCCCCTCGCGCTCCCCTGAAGTATTTTCGAAACGAAGAAGAGGTCAGTCGAGGCTTGCGAGGATGGCCGGGAGGGCACCCAGCCGGGGGATTTCGCGAAAGCGTGGGTGCTCCGTCGGGGGCTCGGCATGTTCGAAGGACCATGTAAGGTCATGCGGGACATGGGTGCCCCAGGCCCCCGCTTCGATCACCGGAAGCACATCTGACTTTAGCGAATTGCCGACCATCATCGCGGTGTCCGGCTCCACCTCGCGCCGCCGGAAAATCTCGGAATAGACCGGGGGCGTCTTGTCCGACACGATCTCGACCCCGTCGAACAGGTCGCCTAGGCCGGATTGCGCCAGCTTGCGCTCCTGATCCAGAAGGTCGCCCTTGGTGATGAGCAGGATATGGTGGCTTTCGGCCAGCGCGCCCACGGTCTCCTCGACATCCGGCAAAAGCTCGATCGGGTGCGAGAGCATCTCCTGCCCCGCCGCGATGATCTCGGCGATCACCGTCGCGGGCACCCGTGCCTCGGTCACTTCGATGGCGGTCTCGATCATCGACAGCACGAAGCCCTTGATGCCGAACCCGTAGTGCCCGAGGTTGCGCCGTTCAGCCGCCATGAGCCGCTCTTCCAGATGCCCGCGCTCGGCGTGATCGGCCAGAAGGTCCGCGAATCGTTCCTGCGTCAGGCGGAAAAATTGCTCGTTCTGCCAGAGCGTATCGTCGGCATCGAATGCGATTGTCTTTATTTTTCCTGCCATTGTGACCACTCCCTGCCGAAGGCCCCCTTTATTTGCGTGGCCACCCCATTATATTGTCGGCCTCATGCGGGCAAATTGCGATCACATGGAGAGCGGATTGGCGAGCGACCTCAAACTCATGGCTGACGAACCGAACGGCCCGCCGGGCGGGGACACCCAGCTTGCGGTCCGGCCCAAGGCCAAGTCCAAACGCCCGCCGCTTTACAAGGTGCTGCTCATCAATGACGATTTCACCCCGATGGAATTCGTCGTCATGGTGCTGGAGCGGTTCTTCGGCATGAACCACGCGCAGGCGTTCGAGATCATGCTGACGGTCCACAAGAAGGGGCTCGCGGTGGTCGGCGTGTTCTCCTACGAGATCGCCGAGACCAAGGTGAATCAGGTGATGGAAATGGCCCGTCAGTACCAGCACCCCTTGCAATGCACGATGGAGCGGGAATAGCCCGCCATGTCATCCGCCAGACTATCGCACGCGCTGGAGACCGGCGCGCTCGTGCTGCCCGAAGGTCGCATCGCGGTCTTCGGCCCGCCGATCGGCGCGGACCTGTCGCCGCTGGAGCGTGACCGTGTCGACATCGTGAGCCGGTTCTTTCCCGATGCGCGCTACTGGCAGGGGTTGGGCTACAGGGTCTTGCAGGCGCCCGAGGGCACGTATGCGACCGCGCTGGTGTTCCTGCCCCGCGCCAAGGATGCCGCGCGCGCCCTTCTGGCGCAGGCTTCGGGCTGTGCCGGGTTCCTGATCGTGGACGGGCAGAAAACCGATGGTGTGGATTCGATCCTGAAGGCGGTCAAAACCGTGGCCGGAACGGTTGGCGTCACCTCGAAATCCCACGGCAAACTGTTCTGGCTCGCCGCACCGGACTTTCCGGGGTGGGCGGGTCAGGCACGCACGGTCGAGGGCTTCGTCACACGCCCGGGCGTGTTTTCGGCGGACGGGCCCGACAAAGGCTCGCGCGCGCTGGTCGACGCGCTTCCCGCGCTTTCGGGCCGGGTGGTCGACCTCGGCGCAGGCTGGGGGTTTCTCGCGCGCCACATCCTGACCTCGGACAAGGTGACCGCGCTCGATCTGGTCGAGGCCGATCTGACCGCGCTCGACTGTGCGCGTGAGAACGTGACCGACCCGCGGGCGTCGTTCCACTGGGCCGATGCGACGGATTACCGGCCCGACTCCCCGGTCGATGTCGTCGTCTCGAACCCGCCGTTTCACACCGGGCGCGCCGGCGACCCCGGCCTTGGCCGCGCCTTCATCGCATCGGCCGCGGCCATGCTTGCCCCGACCGGCACTTTCTGGATGGTCGCCAACCGCCATTTGCCCTATGAGGACGCGCTGACCGCCCAGTTCCGCGAGGTGGACGAGGTCGGCGGCACGCCGGGCTTCAAGGTGATCCGCGCGTCGAAACCCCTTCGCAGCCGGACCTGAATGCCCCTAGTCTCGACCCCGGTGAATCAGGAGACCTGAATGTCCTTTTCTATCACGGGCAAGACCGTCATCGTCACGGGCGCCGCCAATGGCGTCGGCCTCGCCATCGCCCGCCATCTGGCCGAGTCCGGCGCCAACGTCATGTGCGCCGACATGGACGAGGTGAAGCTGGCCGAGGAGTTCGGCTCCAACCCCGATATGGACGTGCTGCCCGCCGCCGGGGCCGACCCGGTCGAGGAAGAAGCCTCGAAGGTGCGCATCTTCGCGGGCGACCTGCGCGAAAAGCTGACCATCGCCAATCTGCTGTCGGCCACAATCGACGCCTTCGACCGGGTCGACATCCTCGTCAACGCCTCGCGTCAGGTGATCGCGATGGACCCGCTGGACAGCGAAGACAAGACCGTCGAAACCCTGATCGACCAGAACCTGATGACCGCGCTCAAGCTCAGTCAGGCCGTCGCCAAGCGGATGATCCAGCAGGCGAAGGACGAGGATGCCGAAGAGCCGCCGCAATCCATCGGTGCCATCGTCAACCTGACCTCGATTGCCGCGACACGCACCCGGCCCGCGCTGATGGGGTTCTCCATCGCATCGGCCGCGCTGGAACAGATGACCCGCTCCATGGCCGTCGCGCTCGCCCCGCACAAGATCCGGGTGAACGCGGTCGGCTTCGGTTCGGTCATGTCGACGAGCCTGCGCGAAGCCTGCGCGGCCGATCCGAACCTGCGCGAAGAGGTCATCCACGGCACCCCGCTGGGCCGGATCGCCGAGGCGAGCGAGGTGGCGGAAGCCGTTCATTTCCTCGCCGCCGATGCCTCGCGCTTCATGACCGGACAGGTGGTGATGGTCGACGGTGGGCGCACGGTGATCGACGTGGTGGACAGCGACCGGCACTAGACGCCGGCGAACCGGTCCGCGCCTTCGGGCCGTCCTGCACAAGCGGTCGGTTCCGCGCCGCGCGCCGGTTTTCCGGCCGGTTCATCCGGCAGGCAAACCCCCTGTTCAGGGGGATGTCTCAACGCCCGGCGAAACCCTATCCATAAGGCGATGCGCCGCCTGCGGTGCACAGCACCAAGGGGGTTTCCATGAATCATTCCGGACGCATTCTCGCGGCGACGGCCGCACTCGCGGCAGCGACGTCCATGTCGGGCTGTGCGCTCTTCGGTATCGGGCCGGGCGGGTCCACCGCCGACCCGGTGGCAACCGCGGCCCTGGCGGTCCAGACCCGCGACGATTTCAACGCCTTGGCCAGCGTGGATTCGACGCTGCCCACGAGCGGTGAAGCCAATTACTCGGGCTTCATGGCGGGTGTCGTGAAGGACACGCAGTTCACCGGCGGTAACCCGACCCAGATCGGGCGCATGCTGGTCGGCGACGCGAATTTCGAGGTCGCATTCATGGCCAGCGACGTCGACTTCTCGGGCACGGTCAGCAACATCCTCGCCAAGGACGAGACCGACCAGAACGAGTTCTACATCGCCCTCACCTCCGGCACGGCAGCCGACGTTCAGGCGCTTCTCGAAACCTATGACGGCACCAGCGGCGAGCTGACCTTCACCAACGGTCGCCTCGATACGCCGGTCGGCACCACCAAGAACATCACGTCCGACGTATCGGGCACGGTCACGCACAACGGCGACGCCATCGAATTCGGCGGCACCACCCGGGGCTATTTCATCGGCGCGAACGGGGAAGGCATGTTCGTGAACGCGGAAACGCACGAAGGGCTGACCATCAAGGAAAACGGCGTCGACCGTTTCGGCGACTTCGGCATCCGGCTCGTCGAAACGAACTGATCCGGCGACGGCCCCGGTCCGATGAGGATCGGGGCCACGCCTGCGGACGATGGACAAATCCCGCTTAACATCCTAGAGTTGTAGCGGGGATACATGCCTAGCGCATGGGATGAGGGCCGAACGACCCGAAAGGGATGCCATGTCCTGTGCCCGCGCCCTGCCCTTCGTCCTTCTTCTGTCCGCCTGCGCCGCCCAGTCCGGCAGCAACGCTTCGCCCGAGGTCATCACAAGCAGCGTCGCCGACGTCATCGCCGACCTGTCGGGCGTCGGGGCGGCGCCCGCCACCATGCCCACCTCGGGCGGCGCGACCTATACCGGCTACGCGACCGCCTTCGTCAAGGAAACGATCTCCGATCAGATCGGGCGTCAACTTGTCGGCACCGCCGCGCTGGATGCGACCTTCACGGCGGCGGGGTCGCGGATCGACGGCTCGGTCAGCAACATGCTCGGCAAGACCGGGGTGAACCAGACCGAGCTGTTCAGCGCGATCCAGAACGGGCACGCTGGCGACATCGAAGACATCCTCGCCGATTACAGCGAGGCGACGGGCCAGATCGCGGTCGAAAGCACCGGCGCAAGCGGGGCCAATTTCGAGGTGACGATCGACGGCACGATCACGCATGAGGGCGACGCGCTGCATTTCGACGGGCGTGGCACCGGCAATTTCTCGGGCGACGGGGCGACGGGCGTTCAGGTCACGGGCACCGCAGGAGGTGCGGGGAACATGACGCTGACCGAAAACAACGCGCTGCGCGCCGGAACGCTCGCTGTGGTCGCGGCACAGTAGTCCATTTACCTGCGCGGACGCTTGGCATAGGCAAGGCCCGTTGCAGGAGGACCGCCGATGACCGACATGATGGACGACCAGAAAGCTCGCGCAAGCGCGTGGTTCCGGGACTTACGCGACCGGATCGTCGCGGCCTTCGAGGCGCTCGAAGACAGCCAGACGACCGGCCCCTTCGCCGAAAACGCGCCGGGCCGGTTCGAGGTCAAATCGACCACCCGCACCTCCGACGACGGCTCGGACGCGGGCGGCGGGCTGATGTCGGTCATGCGCGGCGGGCGCGTGTTCGAAAAGGTCGGCGTCAACATCTCGACCGTCTACGGCGTGCTGGGCGAGGCGGCCCAGAAAAGCATGGCCGCGCGCGGCGTGCCGGGGATCGAGGCGGACCCGAGCTTCTGGGCCTCGGGCATTTCGCTCGTCGCCCATATGCAAAACCCCCATAGCCCGGCGGTGCATATGAACACGCGGATGTTCTGGACCCCCGGCGCATGGTGGTTCGGCGGCGGCGCGGACCTGAACCCCTGCATCGAATACGATGAGGATACCGCGCATTTCCACGCCGCAATGAAGGCGGGCTGCGACCCGCACGACCCGGCCTATTACGACCGCTACAAGGCCTGGGCGGACGAGTATTTCTACATCCCGCACCGCCGCCGCGCGCGCGGTGTCGGCGGCATCTTCTACGACGACCACAACACCGGCGACTGGGAGGCCGACTTCGCCTTCACACAGGACGTCGGGCGCGCCTTCCTCCCCGCCTTCCTGCCGGTGACGGAGAGGCGCCGCGACACGCCCTGGGACGAGGCCGACAAGGACACGCAACTCGTGCACCGCGGCCTATATGCCGAGTACAACCTCGTCTACGACCGCGGCACCAAATTCGGCCTCGCCACCAGCCACGACCCGGACGCGGTTCTGATGAGCCTGCCCCCGCTCGCCAAGTGGGTGTGAGACGGCAGAGGGGGGCTGTCTGCCCCCCACGGCGGCAAGCCGCCGTTCCCCCCGAAGGTTTCCGGAAACAGAGAAGGGGCGGCCGTTAACCTTAATGCGCCCGTCCCCTCTTCTCTGTTTCAAAAAACCTCGGGGGAGTCGGCCAGCTTGCTGGACGACGGGGGCAGCGCCCCCTGACGGCGAAAGCGCGGGATCGGGCGGCAAGGTCCGGTAGACGCCCGTCCGGCCAGCCACTAAATTCGACCAGACTCACCCGGAGGCCAAATGTCCGACAGCACCGAATATCAGGTTCTCGCCCGCAAATACCGGCCCGAGACCTTCGCCGACCTGATCGGGCAGGAGGCGATGGTGCGCACGCTGCGCAACGCCTTCGCGGCGGACCGGATCGCGCAGGCCTTCGTGATGACCGGCATCCGGGGGATCGGCAAGACGACGACGGCACGGATCATCGCCAAGGGGATGAACTGCATCGGTCCGGATGGGACCGGCGGCCCCACGGTCGAGCCCTGCGGGGAGTGCGAGCATTGCGTGGCCATCGCCGAGGGGCGCCATGTCGACGTGATGGAGATGGACGCGGCCTCGCGCACCGGCGTCGGGGATATTCGCGAGATCATCGACAGCGTGCATTACCGGGCGGCCAGCGCGCGCTACAAGATCTACATCATCGACGAGGTTCACATGCTGTCGACGAGCGCGTTCAACGCGCTTCTGAAGACGCTCGAGGAACCGCCGGCGCATGTGAAGTTCATCTTCGCCACCACCGAGATCCGCAAGGTGCCCGTCACGGTCCTGTCGCGCTGTCAGCGGTTCGACCTGCGCCGGATCGAGCCCGAGGACATGATCGGCCTGTTGCGCCGGATCGCCACCGAAGAAAAGGCCGAGATCGCGGACGACGCCCTCGCGCTCATCACCCGCGCCGCCGAAGGCTCGGCGCGCGATGCCACGTCGCTTCTCGATCAGGCGATCAGCCACGGGGCGGGCGAGACAACGGCGGATCAGGTGCGCGCCATGTTGGGTCTGGCCGACCGGGGCCGTGTGCTCGACCTGATCGACATGATCCTACGCGGCGACGCCGCGGGCGCGCTGGCCGAGCTTTCCGCGCAATATGCCGATGGGGCCGACCCGATGGCGGTGCTGCGCGATCTGGCCGAGGTCACGCATTGGGTCAGCGTCATCAAGATCACGCCCGAGGCCGCCGAAGACCCGACCGTGTCCCCGGACGAACGCGCGCGCGGTCAGGCGATGGCCGAGGCGTTGTCGCAGCGTGTTTTGGCCCGGATGTGGCAGATGCTCCTCAAGGCGATCGAAGAGGTCGGCATGGCCCCCAACGCCATGATGGCCGCCGAGATGGCGGTGATCCGTCTGACCCATGTGTCCGACCTGCCCTCGCCCGAGGAACTGGTGAAGAAGTTGCAGGAAACGCCGCCCCCACCCCCCACCGCACCCGCAGGTGGCCCGGCGCCGGGTGGCGGGTCCACCAACGGCTACGCGACCAGCCGCGCGCCGTCGGGCGGTGGCGGGACCGTGACCGCGCTCGCCCCGCAGGCCGAGAACGCGCTGGCCCGCTATCCGACCTTCGAGAGCGTCGTGCGGCTGATCCGCGCGAACCGCGATGTGAAGCTGTTGGTCGAGGTCGAGACCTGCATCCGGCTTGCCGCCTACCAGCCTGGCCGGATCGAATTCACGCCGACGCCCGACGCCCCCCGCGACCTCGCCGCGCGTCTGGCGCAGCGGCTTCAGGGCTGGACCGGCGCGCGCTGGGGCGTCTCGCTCGTCAACGACGCCGATGCGCCGACCATCGCCGAGACCCGCGATGCCGAGGAGAACGAGATCAAGGCCAAGGCGACCGAGCACCCGTTGGTGCAGGCCGTCCTCGCCGCCTTTCCCAAGGCGCGCATCACCGAAATCCGCACCCCGGACGAGTTGGAGGCCGAGGCGCAGGTCGAGGCGCTGCCCGAGGTCGAGGACGAATGGGACCCGTTCGAGGATGGGTGAGGTGCCTGCACCTCACCCCGCGCGAGCAGTCCGGTTTACATCGCAAACCTGAATGTCGCGCCCCGAATACATTCTTGGCGTCCAGCCTTGTGGCCCCGCCCGGCCATTGCGATATAGAGACCGACACCCGAACAAGAGGGAGACATCCATGCTCAAAGGACTTGGCGGCCTTGGCGACATGACCAAGATGATGAAAGCCGCGCAGGAAATGCAGACCAAGATGGGCGAGATGCAGGAACGTCTCGACACCATCACCGTGGTCGGCGAAAGCGGCGCCGGGCTGGTCAAGGCGACCTCCACGGCCAAGGGCGAACTTGTCGGGCTTGACATCGACCCGTCGATCTTCGACCCGAACGAGAAAGAAGTGGTCGAGGACCTGATCCTCGCCGCGATCAAGGACGCGCAGGTGAAAGCCTCGGAACGCTCCAGCCAGGAAATGCAGAAGATCACCGAGGAACTCGGCCTGCCCGCGGGCATGGGCAACCCCTTCGGCGGCATGGGCGGCTGACGGACCCTTGAGCGAAGCGCCGCGCGACATCGAGAACCTGATCGAGTTGATGGCCAAGCTGCCGGGCCTCGGCCCGCGCTCGGCCCGTCGCGCCGTGCTGCACCTGATCCGCAAGCGCGGGCTGCTTCTGGCCCCCCTTGCCGACGCGATGCATGCCGTCGCGGTTTCGGCCCGAGAATGCATCACCTGCGGCAATGTCGGCACGACCGAGGTCTGCGACATCTGCACCTCGGAAAAGCGCGCGACGGGTGAGTTGTGCGTGGTCGAGGATGTGGCGGACCTTTGGGCGATGGAACGCGCGGGCGTGTTCAAGGGCCGCTATCACGTTCTGGGCGGCACGCTCTCCGCGCTCGACGCCATCGGCCCTGACGAGTTGCGCATCCCCAAGCTGGTCAGCCGCGTGGGCGACGAGAACATCACCGAAGTGATCCTTGCGTTGAACGCCACGGTCGATGGCCAGACCACGGCGCATTACATCGCGGAAGAGTTGGAGGGGCGCTGTGACGTCACCTCGCTTGCCCAAGGTGTGCCCATCGGCGGTGAACTCGATTATCTCGACGATGGCACCATCACCGCGGCGCTCAGAGCGCGAAAGCGGGTCTAACGCTCCAGCGGAACCTGCTTGTGGCAGGTCAGCAGCCAATCGCCCGCGCTTTTCACATAGACGCTTTCGCATTTCGCCACATAGGCGGCCACGCCGTCGCGCTTGCCTTCGGCGCGATAGGTCAGGCGCGCCTTGTTCCCCAGTTTCTCGACATCGCGATCGAAGAACGACACGCTGTCCCAGCGCGGCGCGTTTTCCAGCGCGTTCAGGACCTGCTCGCCTGTCAGCAATCCGGTCGGCTCGGGGAAGTCCATCACCGCGTCGGGCACCATGTGCGCGCGGTAGAAATCGGGGCCTTCGAGCCAGAAATTTTCCTCTTCGGCCCAAAGGCTTTCGGTGGCGGGTGTGTCATCCAGTGAAGTCATGCAAACGTAACGCTGCTGACGCAGCATCGTTCCGAGAGGTGATCGGTGCGTAACGTAAGTCGGGCCTGTGCATCACCGGGGGTGGCGAGCGGCCGCCAAACGACATAGGTTCCGTGAGCGCAAACAGGAGGGGCCCAATGGCACCGATCATTTCCGTCAAGAACCTGCAAAAAACCTATGACAACGGATTTCAGGCGCTCAAGGGCGTCGATCTGGATATTCAGGAGGGCGAGGTTCTGGCCCTGCTCGGCCCGAACGGCGCGGGCAAGACCACGCTGATTTCCATCATCTGCGGACTGGCGCGCGCCACCGGCGGCTCCGTCACGGTCGGCGGCCACGACATTTCCAAGGACTTCCGCGAGGCCCGCAAGCTGATCGGTCTGGTCCCGCAGGAAATGTCGATCGAGATCTTCGAGAAGGTCGAGCCGAACGTGAAGCATTCGCGCCGCCTGTTCGGCAAGGGCAAGAACGATGCCTATGTCGAACAGATCCTGAGGGATCTGACGCTGTGGGACAAGAAGGACAACCGTATCCGCGAGCTGTCGGGCGGCATGAAACGCCGGGTGATGATCGCCAAGGCGCTCAGTCACGAGCCGCGCATCCTGTTCCTCGACGAGCCGACCGCCGGCGTGGATGTCGAACTGCGCAAGGAGATGTGGGCGGTCATGTCGGAACTCAAGAAATCCGGCGTCACGATCATCCTCACCACGCATTACATCGAAGAGGCCGAGGCGATGGCGGATCGCGTCGGCGTCATCTCGAAAGGTGAGCTTCTTCTGGTCGAAGAGACCAATACGCTGATGAAATCCTTCGGGAAAAAGATGCTGGAGATCGAGCTCGACAAGCCCGTCGATGCCATTCCCGCTGCACTCTCGGATCGCGGCGTGACCTTGGGCGAGGACGGCCGCACGCTTTACTACTCCTACGACACCGCCGCCGAGAAGACCGGGATCACCGACCTTCTGGCCGAGGTGCGGAAGGCCGGGCTGACCATGTCGGACCTGTCCACCCGTCAAAGCTCGCTCGAGGACATCTTCGTCGACCTCGTCGCCAAGCAGAAAGAAGAAGAAACGGAGGACGCGGCATGAACTGGCACGCGGTCGCAGCAATCTACCGGTTCGAAATGGCGCGGACGTTCCGCTCCATCGGTCAGTCGGTCATCAGCCCGGTCGTTTCGACCTCGCTTTACTTCGTCGTCTTCGGCACCGCCATCGGCAGCCGGATCGACACGGTCGAAGGTATCGCCTATGGCGCGTTCATCGTGCCGGGTCTGATGATGCTTCAGATGCTCATGCAGTCGGTGTCGAACGCCGCGCTCGGCATCTACTTTCCGAAGTTCGTCGGCACGATATACGAGGTGCTGTCCGCCCCCGTCTCGGTCCCCGAAATCGTCATGGGGTATGTCGGGGCGGCGGCGACCAAGGCCTTGATGATCGGGCTCATCATCCTCGGCACGGCGTCCTTCTTCGTGGACCTTCAGATCGCGCATCCGCTTGCGATGCTCGCCTTCATGATCCTGACCTGCGTGACCTTCTCGCTCTTCGGGTTCATCATCGGCATCTGGGCGGACAACTTCGAACAGGTGAACCTGATCCCGATGCTGGTCATCACCCCGCTCGTCTTCCTTGGCGGCGCCTTCTATTCGATCTCGATGTTGCCGGAGGCATGGCAGACGGTGGCGCTGTTCAACCCCGTGGTCTACCTCGTCTCGGGATTCCGCTGGTCGTTCTTCGCCATGTCCGACGTTCCCGTCGGCATCTCGCTGGTCGCCATCGGGGTCGTGCTGGTCGCCTGTCTTGCGGTCATCACCGCGATCTTCCGCACCGGCTGGAAACTGCGGACCTGACGAACCCGACGTCATTGCCACAGGGGGGCGACAATCATCGCCCGCTGGCCTTGTAGCCCCCCTGTCGCGCCTCTACATCGACCCCTATGAAGCGCTTTATTCCTTTCATGACGCCCGACCCAACGGTCGCGGTGATCCGCCTCCATGGGTCCATTTCCACAGGCACGCGTGGACAGTTGAACGATGTCGCGATGGCCGGGCCGATCGAACGCGCGTTCCGCCGCAAACCCAAGGCCGTGGCGCTGTCGATCAACTCCCCCGGCGGCAGCCCCGTGCAATCCTCGCTCATCGCGGCCCGCATCCGGCGGCTCGCGGACGAGAAAGAGGTGCCGGTCTACGCCTTCGTCGAGGATGCGGCGGCCTCGGGCGGCTACTGGCTCGCCTGTGCGGCGGATGAAATCTATGCCGACCGGTCCTCGATCCTCGGCTCCATCGGCGTCATCATGGCCAGCTTCGGCGCGCATGAGTTCATCGCCAAGCACGGCATCGAACGCCGGGTCTACACCTCGGGCGAGTCGAAGTCGCAACTCGACCCGTTCAAGCCGGAAGACCCCAAGGACGTCGAGCGCATCAAGGCGGTGGGCAGCGAAATTCACGAGGCGTTCATCGAACATGTCAAAACCGCCCGCAAAGACAAGCTGGCCGACGATCCGTCGCTTTTCACCGGGGAATTCTGGGTCGGGCAAAAGGCTGTCGACCTTGGCCTTGCCGATGGTATCGGCCACCTCGTCCCGTTCATGAAGGAAAAGTTCGGCAAGGACGTGAAGTTCGCCGTCCTCGGCCCGAAGAAATCGCTGTTCAAACGCTTCGGCGCGCAGATCGCCGAAGACGCCATCGCCACGGTCGAGGATCGGGCGGCTTGGGCGCGGTTCGGTCTCTGACATGATCAAGATCGTCTCGCTCTTCCTGATCCTGATGCTCGTGCTCGCCATGTTCGGGCGCCTGCGCATACCGGGGGCCGACAAGCTGACGCGGGCCAAATGTCCGAAGTGCGGCAGGCCGCGTCTGGGCAAGGGCCCTTGCGAGTGTGGTCATTCATGATCGTCGATCTTCTGTATGCGGCCCTCGGTCTGGTCATCCTGCTTCTCGCGGGTGACAGCCTCGTAAAAGGCGCGGTGAACCTTGCCCTCAGGCTTGGTATTCCCGCCCTGATCGTGTCGCTCACCGTTGTCGCCTTCGGCACCTCGGCGCCGGAGCTTCTGATCTCGGTGCAGGCCATCCTCGAAGGCGTGCCGGGCCTTGCCCTCGGTAACGTGGTCGGGTCGAACACGGCCAACATCCTGCTCGTCCTCGGTGTCCCTGCCCTGCTCACGGGCCTTGCGACCAAAGACTGCGACAGCCGCCATAACTACGTGATGATGCTCGCGGGGACGGTGCTGTTCATGGCGCTGGCCACGACCGGGCAATTCGGCTGGTGGCAGGGTCTGATCCTGCTCGCCGGTCTCGCCTTCATGCTAATCCATGCCGGGCGCGCCGCGATGAAGCACCGGCGCGAGGTGGTCGCCGCCGCTGCCGCCAAGGGCAAGGAGATCGACGAGAACCAGCTCGAGGACGACGAGGAGCTCGAGGGTGCCGACCCCGACCTGCCCAAGTGGAAGATCGCGCTTTACCTGATCCTCGGCCTGATCGGTCTGCCCTTGGGCGCGGACCTGCTTGTCGAAAGCTCGACCAACATCGCGCTGTCCATCGGCGTGTCGGAAACCGTGATCGGGCTGACGCTGGTGGCGGTCGGCACATCGCTGCCTGAACTCGCCACCACCGTGATGGCCGCCTATCGCCGTCAGGCGGACGTGGCGCTGGGCAACGTCATCGGCTCGAACATGTTCAACCTTCTGGGCATCATCGGCGTCGCGGCGCTGGTCGGCAAGATCCCGGTCGATCCCGAGATGCTGCGCTTCGACATCTGGGTGATGCTCGCCGCGTCGATCCTGATCGCGCCCTTCGTCTTCCGGGGCTGGCACATGGGCCGCGTCTGGGGCGCCGCCTTCTGCGTTCTCTATGCGCTCTACGTCTTCGTGGTGCTGGGCGCATGAGCGGGGCGTTGGTGACAGGCGCAGGCACCCGTCTGGGGCGTGCCATGGCGATCTACCTTGCCGAACGCGGCTTTGATGTCGCCGTGCACTACGCAGGCTCGCAAGAGGGCGCGCAGGAGACGGCCGAAGCCTGCCGTGCGCTGGGCGTGCGCGCCGAGGCCGTTCAGGCCGATCTTCTGAACCCCGACGAGGTCGAGACGCTCATCCCTGCCGCAGCCCGCGCGATCGGACAATTGACGGTGCTCGTGAACAACGCGTCGATCTTTGAAGACGACGACATCGAAACCGCGACGGCGGAAAGCTGGGACAAGCACATCGGATCGAACCTGCGCGCGCCCTTCTTCCTGACGCAGGCGTTCGCCTCGCAGGCCCCCGACGCGGGCACCGACGAGAATGGCGAACCGATCGCCACCGGCCTCGTCGTGAACATGATCGACCAGAGGGTGAAAAAGCTCACCCCCTACTTCATGACCTACACCATCGCCAAGATGGGCCTGTGGGCCTTCACCCAGACCGCCGCCCGCGCCCTTGCCCCGCGCATCCGCGTGAACGGCATCGGCCCCGGCCCCACGCTTCAGGGTGCGAACCAGAGCGACGAGGCCTTCGCCCATCAGCGCGCGAACACGGTTCTCGAACGCGGTGCGAACCCCTCCGATATCACTGGCGCGCTTGGGTATTTCCTCGACGCCCCGGCGGTCAGCGGGCAGATGATCGCGGTGGATGGCGGGCAACATCTGGGCTGGAAAACACCCGAGATTCAGGGCCGCGATTGACTTCGATCAAGGCCCCCGGAAACGAGACCCGGGGAAGTTGTGCACGGGCGAGTCGACTTGCATAAATTACACATGGAAAATTGTGTGTTTTCATGGATTTACATTCTCTTAACAATTTTTCTATTTAATTTCAGTAGGTTGAAATGGCGCCTATTTTTTAGGCAGCCCAATGTAACACCTGTGAAACAAGGAAATATTCCGCGGAACAGGTTTTCTTCCACGGACTTATCCCCAGATTCTGTGGACGTGTTTCCTCTTGTCGCCGCCACGCTATCATTGCAGCCAAAACGGGAATCAGCGAGCAGTCCGGATGAGTGAGTCAGCACCAACAGAAATGGGGATCGACGGGCTTCGCGGTCATGCCCTGATCGCACGTTACGTCAAGCAACTCGACAATTCCCCCGGTGTCTATCGGATGCTGGATGAGACGGGGCGCGTGCTTTACGTCGGCAAGGCCAAGAGCCTGAAGAACCGCGTCACGAACTACGCGAACCGCACCGGCCACTCGGCCCGGATCGCCCGCATGATCTCGCAGACGGCGAGCATGATGTTCCTCACCACCCGGACCGAGACCGAGGCGCTGCTGCTCGAGCAGAACCTAATCAAACAATTGAAGCCGCACTTCAACGTGCTCTTGCGCGACGACAAGTCCTTTCCGAACATTCTGGTCACCAAGGACCATCCTTACCCGCAGATCAGAAAGCACCGCGGCGCGAAAAAGACCAAGGGCGCCTATTACGGCCCCTTCGCCAGCGCCGACGCGGTGAACCGCACGCTGAACCAGTTGCAAAAGGTGTTCCTGCTGCGCAACTGCTCGGACAGCATGTTCGAAAGCCGCACCCGGCCCTGCCTGCTTTACCAGATCAAACGCTGCGCTGGCCCTTGCGTCGGCAAGATCTCGGAAGAGGGGTACGGCGAACTGGTGGGCGACGCCGAACGGTTCCTGTCCGGCAAGACCACCAAGGTGCAGTCGGAACTGGCCGCCGAGATGCAGGCGGCTTCCGAGGCGATGGAGTTCGAACGCGCCGCCGTGCTGCGCGACCGGATCGCGGCGCTGACCAAGGTGCAATCGTCGCAGGGCATCAACCCGCGCGGCGTGACCGAGGCCGACGTGATCGCGCTCCACATGGAAGGGGGGCAGGCCTGCGTGCAGGTGTTCTTCATCCGCGCGAACCAGAACTGGGGCAACCGCGACTTCTACCCCCGCACGGGTGCCGGCGCGGACGAGGCCGAGGTGCTGCGCGGCTTCATCGGCCAGTTCTACGATCAGAAGGAGCCCGCGCGCCTTCTCCTGCTCTCGCACGACATCGAAGAGCGCGAGCTTATGTCCGAGGCGCTGGCCGAGAAGCTGGGCCGCAAGGTCGCGATCGAAGTGCCGCAGCGGGGCGAAAAGATGGAACTGGTGTCCAATGCCGCCCGCAACGCCCGCGAGTCGCTCGGGCGCAAGATGGCGGAAACGGCGACGCAGGCGAAACTGCTCGCGGGCCTCGCCGAAGCGTTCGATCTGGACGAAGCGCCGAAACGGATCGAGGTCTACGACAACTCTCACATCCAAGGCGCGCACGCGGTCGGCGGGATGATCGTGGCGGGCCCCGAGGGCTTCATGAAAAGCCAGTACCGCAAGTTCAATATCAAAGGCGAAGAGCTGACCCCCGGCGACGACTTCGGCATGATGAAAGAGGTTCTGACCCGCCGCTTCAAACGCCTGCTCAAGGAAGACCCGGACCGCGAAAGCGACGCGTGGCCCGACCTCCTCCTGATCGACGGCGGTGCGGGGCAAGTCTCGGCGGTGAACGAGATCATGGAGGACTTGGGGGTCGAGGACATCGCGATGATCGGCGTCGCCAAGGGTGTGGACCGCGACCACGGGAAAGAGGAATTCCACAGGCCCAAACAGCGCCCCTTCGCGCTCAAACGCAACGATCCCGTGCTCTACTTCGTGCAACGGATGCGGGACGAGGCGCACCGCTTCGCCATCGGCACCCACCGCGCCAAGCGCACCAAGGCGATCAGCGCCAACCCGCTGGACGACGTGCCCGGCGTCGGCGCGGGCCGCAAAAAGGCGCTGCTCGCGCATTTCGGCTCGGCCAAGGCGGTCACGACCGCGTCGCTTTCGGATCTCAAGGCGGTCAAGGGTATCTCCGCCTCGCTGGCGGAAACGATCTACGGGCATTTTCATGAGAATGGCTGACGAAACCTTCCCCGTGGGTAAGGTTTTTTCCATATTAACAATGACTTAACGCGTCGCACGTTCCGGCGCCGCGCGACCCGCCCTCACATTGGCCCCGTCTGGCAGACAACACATCCGAGGGGGTCGCCACTGCTGCGTCATTGATCCGCCCCGCCGGGCGCCCCTTCCCCTTCTCTGTTTCAAAAATACTTCGGGGAGCGCGAGGGGCAGCGCCCCTCGCACGGGTCGGCCCGGGCGCAAGCCCGGGACGAAAGCCTCCTTCCCCCCGGCCCTGCCCCGCGATACACCTTCCATCATGAGATGGACGATCCCCAATATCCTCACCATCGGACGCCTGATCGCGGTTCCGCTCTTGCCGATCATGTTCCTGTTCTTCGCCCGGCCCTGGGCGGACTGGTATGCGCTGATCGTGTTCATCGTGGCCGCCGTCACCGATTACGTCGACGGCTACCTCGCCCGCGCCTGGAGCCAGGAATCGAAGTTCGGCGCGACGATGGACCCGATCGCGGACAAGGCGCTCGTCCTTACCGCGCTACTCGTCATCGCCGCCTATTCCGGCCTTGCGGTCTGGATCGTCCTGCCCTCGGGCATCATCATCTTCCGCGAGGTCTTCGTCTCGGGCCTGCGTGAGGCGCTGGGGGACAAGGCCCGCGCTCTTAAGGTCACCCAGATCGGCAAGTGGAAGACGACGGTTCAGATGATCGCGCTCACGCTTCTCTTCGCCAAAGGCGTGTTCGAGCATTACGTCGGGATGCAGAGCTTCGGCATGGATGACGAGTTGTTCGATCAGATCCTCGACGGCGAGGTGACCGATCACCTCGGCCTCGGCTGGAAGACGACCGGGATGATCTGGTCGGGCAACGCGGGCGTCATTCTCTTGTGGATCGCCGCGCTGCTCACCGCGATTTCCGGCTGGGACTACTTCCGCAAGGCCTGGCCGTTCCTGAAGGAGGCTGACGATGCTTGACGTGATGTATTTCGCTTGGGTCCGCGAGCGGATCGGCAAGCCGCGCGAAACGGTGGCGACCGAGGCTGCGACCGTGGCCGAGTTGGTCGAGGAACTGAAAGCCCGCGAGCCGCGGTACGAGGCTGCTTTCGCCGACCTGTCGGCCCTGCGCGTGGCGCTGGATCAGGAGCTCTCTGATTTCGACGCGCCGCTTGCGGGCGTGCGCGAGGTGGCGTTCTTCCCCCCGATGACGGGTGGCTGACATGCCGGTGATCCGGGTGCAGTCCGAGCCGTTCTCATTGGGTGACGAGGCCGAGCGTTTCGCCAAGGGGCGCACCGACACGGGCGCGGTCGTGACCTTCACCGGCATCGTGCGCGACACCGGCGGCATGACTCGGATGGAGATCGAGCATTATCCCGGCATGACCGAGAAGGCGATTTCGGGCATCGTCGATCAGGCGATGGACCGCTGGTCGCTGGACGATGCGCTGGTCATCCACCGCTACGGGAGCCTTGCCCCCGGCGAGCGGATCATGATGGTCGCCACGGCCAGCCGCCACCGGGTCGCGGCATTCGAGGCGGCGGAGTTCCTGATGGACTACCTCAAGTCCCGCGCGCCGTTCTGGAAAAAAGAGTTCGGGCCTGACGGCGCCGAATGGGTCGCCGCCAAGGACGAGGACGAGGACGCGCTGTCGCGCTGGTGACGTTCACCGAATCTCAAGCCCTGTGGCGCAATCATGGCGCCCATGTCGACGCGAATACTTTATTCCTCCGGTGCATTGCGTGCCACGATGACCGGGCAATCGTCCGAGTGCGTCATGTTCACCTTCGACCATTGGCGGCGTGATCGGCGCGGCATGGCTCCGCCGCCCTCCGGCGCGCCGTTCACCACGCGGGGGTTCGCGCACATCCACGTCTCGACGGCCCGGAACGACTGGTTCCTCGCGCCTGACCTTGCCGCGCTTCTGACGACGCTCGCGGGGGTCGCCGCGCATTTTCCGGTGCGGGCCGGGCTTGGGTTTTCGATGGGCGGCTTCGGGCTTTTCGCCGTATCGCGGGCGGTGCCGCTGACGCAGGCTTTGTTCGTGTCTCCGCAGACCACCTGCCGCCCCGACCTGCCGCTGGATCATGCCATCGAGGATGGTCGGTTCCCGCAGGATCTGGCCGATCCGGTCTTCGCCTGCGAGGCGGATCATGTCATCCGCCACACCCCGCCGTCTGATGCGGCCTGCGTGGTTCTGTTCGACCCGACCCTGCCGTTCGACGCGCGCCACGCTGCCGAGGTCGCCCGGGGCTTCGTTGCGCCGCGACTGGTGCCGATGCCGGGCGCGGGCCACCCGGTCACCGATGCGCTGCCGCCGACGCGGGCGTTCGGTACCGTAGCGCGGGCGGCCTGTGCGCCGGGCATCGCCGAGCATTTCGTGACCCAGGCATTCGCGCGTTTCAGGCGCGACCCCACGAAGGCGCTATTGGAACAGGTACGGCCAAAAGGTGAGGAGGCCGACGAGGACCGCCGTGATCGCAGCTACGAGGACCGCCCCCGCCGCCAGATCTTTCGCAATGCGGATCCCTTCGGCCTGCGCGGGATGCAGGGTGTCGGCAAGGGTTTCGAGCGCGGTGTTCAGAATCTCGGCGATCCAGACCAGCGCGATCATGGCGACGATCCAGCGCCAGTCGTCGCCGTCTAGGCCCAGCCAAATCGCCGCCCCCAGGGCAATGGCGGTGGCCAGCAGGTGAATCCGCGCGTTGGGTTCGCGCATCATGATGTGAACCAGACCCGCGAGCGCATGTGCAAGGCTCGCAAGGCGGGATCTCATCCCGCGTTCATCCGCTCGATATAGGCGCGCAGTTCCTCGGCCTCCTGCCGGGCGGCGCGCAGGCCGTCCATCGCGGCGCGAAGCTCGGCCTCGGTCTGGTGCTGCTGGTTCGACAGTTCCGCCTCGCGTTGCTGGAGGTAGGTGATCGCCTGATCCCGCGTCTCTTCGGCGTCATGAAGCGCCTGCGCCATGCGGTCGAGTTCGCCCATCTCGGCGCCGGAGACCCGCGTGAACCTGTGGATGAGCCAATGGGCGAACCACCCGAGCGCAAATGCTATGAAAAGAATGATCGCCGTGACGATGATGAACTCGGCTCTGTTCATGTGTCCCTATCCCTCGCGCTCCGGTCTGGGCGGGGCGCGGACCCCTTCCAGCTCCGGGTGCACCACGGTCGGTGGCGACAACGCTTCTTCGCTGACTGTCTCAGTCTCTGTGGTTTCGTCAACCCCTTCCCCGGGGGTCTCGTCCGCCGCGTGGGCCGCGGTCTCGTTCGTGGTTTCTTCGTCCGCCGATGCGGTCTCGTCCGCCGCGTCAGGGTCTTCGCCCTCGGTGGTCTCGGCCACCTCTTCCGCCTGCGTCGCGCCGTCGTCCGTTTCATCCGTGCCCGGCTCGGCACCGGCGGTTTCGGGGGCCGGCACCTCGTCGCCGGTCGGCTCCGTCGCTCCCTCGGCGGCCGCGTCTTCGACGTCGTCCTCGGGCGCAAGGGCGGCCGCCGTTTCGGCATCCATGCCTTCGGGCGGCCCGTCGTCTCCGGCGACGTATTCCTCGTCCTCCGGCGGCACGCCTTCGTCGCCGGTCTCGTCGGCCTCTGCGGTGTCGTCCGCGTCGGCGGCGGTCGGGCGCGGGCGGGGGCGAATGTCGCCCAGCGGCCCGTCATAGGGCGTGCCTTCGATAAGCGGTTCGCCATCGAGCTCGCGCTGTGAGATGAGCCGGAATTCGATGCGGCGGTTCGCCTCGCGTCCCGCTTCGGTGTCGTTGTCGGCAATCGGCACCTCTTCGCCATAGCCGTGGGCGACGATGTTGGAGGTGAGGATACGGCGGGCGAGCAGCGCGTTCAGAACCGAATTCGCGCGCTGTTGCGACAGGGCCTTGTTGAGTTCTTCCGAGCCTTGGCTGTCGGTGTGACCGCCGATCTCCATCGGCACCTCGGCACAGTCGCGCAGGACATCGGCGATCTTGTCGATGGTCGCCGCCGCAGAAGCCTCGATCTCGACAGATCCCGGCGCGAAGGTGATCTTGGAGCCCGCGATGGTCTCGTTAATCATGGCGACGCATTCCTCGGGCGAGGGCAGCGATGCGATGGGGTCGAGCGCCTCGTCATAGCTGACGTTCACGCGGTAATCCTGCGCCTCGCCTAGCTTTTCGGACAGAAGGCGCGAAATCTCGGCGTTGGCATTCGGGTCGCCGGTCTTGCCGCGCAACTCCACCAGTTCGGGCTGGACGATGGCCACCCCGTTGTCGAGGTAAGACAGCGCCTCGACCGCGGCGAGGACGCGCACGGACCAGCCGCGCGGCAGGTTCTCGTCCAGACGCGCCGCCATATAGACCTTGTCCATCCCGAAGCGCGCACGCGCGACGCTTTCGGTGATCGTGCGTTGCTGTTCGTCGCCAAGACGACCGCGAAGCTGGACCTGCCCTTCCGGGCTGAGGGTCGCGGAAAATTCGGGCCGCCCTTCGCCTTCGGTGGATTCGGCCTGTGTCTTGGTGGAGTGGAGCGAAAAGACATCGGGCAGATCGGCCTCAAGCTCGCCCACCACGCGGTCGAAATTCTGCTGCTCGACGCTCGCGGGCGCGACGAGGGTCACGTCGGCATCCGAGAAGGTGATCGTGCCCGCACCCAGTTCACGCACGGCGCGCACGCCGCGCGACACCGCGTCGGGCCAGTCGGGCGAGGGCACACCAAGGCCGATGGTGCAGGTCGGGCGCCCCTTGACGCCCGATGCGATCCCGGCGGCGACGATCTTGACCCGCCCCGCCTCGGTCCCGGCCGTGCAGGCATCGAAGCGCGCGCCCTGATCGTCGATGACGAACCGGGTCGTGAAGGGCGTGATGACGGGTCGCGGGGCCGAGATGTTCATCGCCACCCGCAGACCGCCCGGCGCGGCGCGCGCAAGATCGCGTTCCCATGTCGTGCGCTGTTCGGCGCTGTCGGCGATCGCCTCGATCGTCACGCGCGAGGCATCCATCGAAATCTTGGCGCGCGGCAGGCGTTCGAGCGCGACGAGCGCGAAGTCGAGCGCCGAGGACCAGTTCTCGGGCACGTCGTAATCGGCGGTTTCAAGAAGGTCGGCCACGTTCTTTTCCGGCGCGATCCGGCGCACGCGGGCATTCAGCGCCTCGCGGTCGGTGGCGTTCGGAATGAGCCCGATCATCGAAATGCCGCCGTCGTTGCGCAGGATCTCGACCGAAAAGCGCGGCGGTTCGATCCCGGCGGCGTTCGGCACCTCCATCTGGTCGATCACGCGGCTGGAATCGACCTCGCCCCCGGCGATGGAGATTGCGCGGAACCGGTCGGATTCGGTGGGGGCCATGCCCGACAGCACGAGTTGCAGACCATCGGTATGGACATTCGCCCAGTCCTGCCCGCCGAGGATCAGGGCCTGTTCGACCGCAGCCTTGGACACCCGCTCGATCACGTTCACGGAACTGAACGCCGCCACCAGCGCAAGCAGGGCCGCGAAAAGGAAAACCCCGGGAATGATCAGGACTTTGGAGAATTTCATGCCGGCAGGATGGTATCCGTTATGACGTTGCAGGCTTCATTAGGGCTGTTTCCCGCGAGGTGCAATCAAAGGAAAAGTGCGACGGCAAGAAACGGCACAGGGATCAGCCCGGCATTCCGATTCGAGCGGAAAAGCATGAGGCAGGTGTCGGGGTCGTCCATCTCGAGTTTGCGCATCTGCCAGGACAGGTGCCAACCCATCGCCCAGGGCGCGGCAAGCGCCACGACCAGCGCCAGCGGGCTTTGACCGGGCAGATAAGCGGTGATGATGGCCAGCGTCATCAGCGCGACGCAGCCCACCAGAAAGGCAAGCAGCCAGCGCGGCGTATTGTCGCCGAAGAGCCGTGCGGTGGATTTCACCCCTATCAGCGCGTCATCCTCTTTGTCCTGATGGGCGTAGATCGTGTCGTAAAACAGCGTCCATGCCATGCCGGCGAGATAGAGCGCCACGGCGGGCCAGGCGAGCGTGCCGGTGTGTGCGGCGAACGCGAGGAGTGCGCCCCAGTTGAAGGCGATGCCCAAGAATATCTGCGGCCACCACGTAAAGCGTTTGGCGAAAGGGTAGATCGCCACCGGAGCGAGCGCGACGATGCCGAGGATGATGGCCGTCGTGTCGAAGGTGATGAGGATGAAGAAGGCGATCAGCGCCTGCACCACCAGCCACGCCAGCGCCTGAGGCACGCTCACCGCGCCCGAGGGAATCGGGCGGGACCGGGTGCGCGCGACCGAGCCGTCGATGTGGCGGTCGGTGATGTCGTTCCAGGTGCAGCCCGCGCCGCGCATGAGCGTGGCCCCGATGGCGCAGCCCACGGCGATCCAGAGGTCATGCCAGCTTGCACGCCCGTCGAAGCCCATGCCCAAGAGCAGTCCCCACCAGCACGGCAGCAGCAAAAGCCATGTGCCGATCGGTCGGTCCAGACGGCTGAGGCGGAAATAGGGGCGCAAGGGTGCGGGCGCATACCTGTCGACCCAGTTGCCGGTATAGGCATCGGCGACCGTGCCGCTGCCGTTCGCTGCCTCTGGCGTCCCGTTGCCTGTCGCCATAACGTGCCCCCATGATCGAGCGTGCCAAAATCCGGCTCTTTGTAGACGAGCCCCTGCGCGAAGGGCAAACCATTCCCCTCGAACGCGACAAGGCGCATTACCTGTTCGGCGTGATGCGGCAGGCGGTGGGCGACCGTGTGGCGCTGTTCAACGGGCGCGATGGTGAGTGGACCGCCGAGGTCAGCCACGCGGGCAAGCGGGGCGGTGTGCTGACCTGTCTGGGTCAGGCCGCGCCGCAACTGGACCCGCCCGACCTGTGGCTGATGTTCGCGCCGATCAAGAAGGCGCGCACGGATTTCATTGTGGAAAAGGCCGCCGAGATGGGCGCCTCGCGCATCGTGCCGGTGCTGACGGACTTCACGAACTCGGAGCGTGTGCGGGTGGATCGGTTGCAGGCCCATGCGGTCGAGGCCGCCGAGCAATGCGGCGGGACATTCGTGCCGGAGGTGGCGGAGCCGGAAAAGCTGGACCGGCTGCTCGATGGCTGGGACGGGGCGCGGCGCCTGATGTTTTGCGACGAGGCTCTGGTGGGCGAGAACAAGCCCTTAAGCGGCGCGGCCGGCGCGCCCTGGGCGATCCTGATCGGGCCGGAAGGTGGGTTTTCGGATGCCGAGCGCAAACGCCTGCACGGGATGGAAAGCGCGGTTTCGGTCAGCCTCGGCCCGCGCATCCTGCGTGCCGATACGGCAGCGGTGGCGGCGATGACCCTGTGGCAGAGCGCGTTGGGGGATTGGTGATGCGGCCCGCCATCGCCACCGATATTCCCGCAATCGAGGCGTTCCTGTCCGATCACGCGGCGACGACGATGTTCCTGCGCGCGAATCTTGCGCGCCACGGCCTGATGAACCGGACCCACCCGCACGGCACCGCCTATTACGTCGAAGGCGAGGAAGCGGTGACCGGGGTGTTCGGCATTTCGAACGCCGGGTTCGTGATGGGGCAAGGCCGCGACTGGCGGGGCTTTGCCCGCGCTATCGCGGGGCGCGAGGTGATCGGGCTGAATGGCGCCAAGGATCAGGTCGAGGCCGCGCGGGCGGTGTTCGATTTCGCGGGCGCGGATTTCGCGCTCGACCGGGACGAGCCGCATTTTCGGCTGTCGTTGGACAGGCTGGACGAGGGCGCCCTCGGCCCCCAGACCCTTCGCCGGACGGTGCCAGCGGACCTGTCGTTTCTGACTCGATGGAACGCGGCCTATACCATCGAAACACTGGGCGCTGACGATGGGCCGGACAACGCGGCCGAGGCGGTGGCGCGGTCGGAGCGCATGATCGCCGAGGGCTATGGCTGCATCCTGATGGAGGGCGACACGCCCGTCGCGATGACCGCGTTCAACGCGGAACTGCCGGACATGGTGCAGATCGGCGGTGTCTATACACCGCCCGAGTTTCGCGGACGGGGATATGCCCGGACCGCCGTCGGGCGGCATCTGATCGAGGTGCGCCAAGCGGGCGTGCGCGAGGCGATCCTGTTCGCCTCGGGCGAGGCGGCCTCCCGCGCCTATGCGGCCATCGGGTTTCAGCGCATCGGGGTCTATACGCTCGTCATCCTGCGCACCGCGCGAAAGGTGGCGGCATGAGTTTCCTGCGCCCCGAAGCCCTGAACGGCCTTGCGCGCTGGCGTGATGTTCTGATCGGTGCTGCGGTGGCGCTGGCCGGGCTGCGCTGGGTGCTGGTGGGCGTCGGGCTGATGCCGTGGATCGGTGGCGCCGTCATGTTGCTTGGGGCCGTGTTTCTGTGGACCGGCTTTCAGCGCGCCCGGTTTCGCACGGGATCGGGCGGGCTTGGCGTGGTCGAGGTGGACGAGCGCCAGATCACCTACCTCGCCCCGGTCGGCGGGGGCATCGCGGCGATCGACGCGCTGACACAGGTATCGGTGGTGGCGAGCCGTGCGGGCGGCGCGTTCTGGCGCTTCGACATGGCGGGCGAACGGCTGTCCGTTCCCGCCGCCGCAGAAGGGGCGCGCGCGGTGTTCGACGTGCTCACCGCGCTGCCCGGTGCCCGGATCGAAACCGCCATCCGCGCGCTGAACCAACCGCCCGAGACCCCCGTCACGATCTGGCGAAAGGGCCCGGCGGGCGTTGACACCCCCCGCGCAATCGAACACTCGTAAACTCCGAGACAGTTCAGAGGCAGCATTTCATGTCCATTCCCCAGTCCGGCGGCGGGCCGATCACCGACCAATCCCAGCTCGCGGGCTATCTCGAGGCGGGGTGCAAGCCCAAGGACGACTGGCGGATCGGCACCGAGCACGAGAAGTTCGGCTATTGCAAGGACACGCTCAAACCCCTGCCCTACGACGGGGAACGCTCGATCCGTGCGATGCTGGAGGGTCTGCGCGACACCTATGGCTGGGCGCCGGTCGAAGAGGGCGGCAACCTGATCGGGCTGGAGAAGGACGGCGCGAACGTGTCGCTGGAGCCCGGCGGGCAATTGGAGCTTTCCGGGGCGCCGCTTGAGACGATCCACCAGACCTGCGACGAGGTGAACGAGCACCTGCGCGAGGTTCAGGACATTGCCGACCGGATCGGGGCCGGGTTCATCGGGCTGGGCGCCGCGCCCGAATGGTCGCACGAAGACATGCCGATGATGCCCAAGGGCCGGTATCGGCTGATGACCGACTACATGGGCCGCGTCGGCACCCACGGCACGCAGATGATGTACCGGACCTGCACGGTTCAGGTGAACCTCGACTTCGCGTCCGAGGCCGACATGGTGCAGAAATTCCGTGTGGCGCTGGCGTTGCAGCCGGTCGCGACGGCGCTGTTCGCCAATTCGCCGTTCTTCGACGGCAAGCCCAACGGTCACAAAAGCTGGCGCTCGCGGGTCTGGCGCGGGCTGGACGATGCGCGCACCGGGATGCTGCCCTTCGTGTTCGAGGACGGCATGGGGTTCGAACGCTACGTGGACTATGCGCTCGATGTGCCGATGTATTTCGTCTATCGCGACGGCAAGTATATCGACGCTTTGGGTCAGTCGTTCCGCGATTTCCTGCAGGGTGAGCTGCCTGCCCTGCCGGGCGAAGTGCCGACGCTTTCGGACTGGGCCGATCATCTGACGACGATTTTCCCCGAGGCGCGGATCAAGAAGTTCATGGAGATGCGCGGGGCCGACGGTGGCCCGTGGCGGCGGATCTGCGCGCTGCCCGCGTTCTGGACCGGGCTGATGTACGACCAGTCGGCGCTGGATGCGGCGTGGGATCTGGTTAAGGGCTGGGACGCGGAGACCCGTGAGGCGCTTCGGGTGGCGGCATCCGAGGACGCGCTGGATGCCGTCGTCGGATCGATCAGGATGAAGGATCTTGCGGCGCAGGCGCTGGAGATTTCACGGGCGGGCCTCAAGGCACGCGCGCGGCCCGCGTCAGGCGGAATGATCCCGGACGAGCGGCATTTCCTCAATACGCTGGAGGACAGTGTCGAGGACGGGCGCACACCGGCGGACGAGTTGCTGGCGCATTATCACGGCGACTGGAACGGCGATCTGTCGAAGATCTACGGCGCCTATTCCTATTAAAACAGGCTGAGACCGATCCACAGACCGGGGTGAGACGCCATGTGCGCCATCATCCCGGCCTCGAGCCCGCGTTTCCAGTAGAACAGGCCGTAAAGCACACCGAGAACGGCGTTGAGCAGGATGGTGCGGATCGCGATGGCGGCATCCAGCGGGGCGGTCACGGCCATCGCGGGCAAGTGGCCGAGGCCGAAGAGCAGGGCCACGACGATGACGAGCATGGTGCCAAGGACCGGACCGGGCACACGGCCCGACAGTTTCCACGCGGCCCAGAACATGAGCGTCAGCAGCCCGTATCGCAGCATCAGTTCCTCGACGATCCCGCCATAGGTGATCGCCGCCAGCCCTTGCATCAGGGTCGGCAGAGCCGTGCCCGGCGTCTCGCCGCCGCTGTAGACATGGTAGAACCACCGATCCGCCAGCGCGATCAGGATGCCGCCGACGAGGCCCGCCGCGACGGGCAGGACGGGGGACGGGAACCGCGCGGGTTCGCCGCGCAGCCGGGCCGTCAGCCATGAGGTGAGGCCAACTTTGCCCGATAGGAGCACACCCAAAGCGGTGCCGGCGGCCATGAGGACGAAGGGCTGGGTGATCGCCAGCAGCCGCAGCACGGGGTCGGGAAGGTCCGGTGCCTCCGGCAGACCCTTGAGGAACGTCAGGTCGATGGTCGCGGCGAGCGCCAGCAGACCCATCGCGCCAATGGCGATCCACGCAAAGAAGGGCTTCTGAAACCACATGGCGCGACCCTGCCCCGCCACGCCCGAGGGCGCAACCGAAAGGGCGGCGCGCACGAGCGCCGCCCTCCGGTGGACAGGCTCCCCTCAAGGGAAGGAGAAGGGGGCCTAGCCGCCGATCGGTTGGATGAAACAGGTGGAGGTGCCGAGCGCGATGACCTTGCCATCCCGGCTTTCCACCCGCCCCTCGACATTCGCGACCCGTTTGCCGCGCGTCTGCACGGTGGCGATGGCGCGGACCTGCCCGGTGCCGGGCATCATGGGCCGGACGAATTTGACGCAGGTGTCCATCGATACGAACCCCTCGCCCGGTGCGCAGGTCGTGTGGACCGCGCAGCCCAGAACGCTGTCGAGCAGCGCCATGGCCCAGCCGCCGTGGACGGTGCCGAGCGGGTTCATATGGGCGGTCGTGGGCTCGCCCCGGAACTCGGCCATGCCTTCGTCCGCCTGATGGATCCAGAAATTCATCGTCTCGGCGATGGTCGGCGCGGCGATCTCGCCCGCCATCGTCGCGCGCATGATGTCGAGCCCGGACATGCCGATGAGCTTGCCCATGTCGGCGGGGCCAGCGTTGATGTCGGGTCTTGGCACTTCGTCGAACATGGCCTAATCTCCAAATAGATGCATATGCATCGGATCACATGCATATGCATCGAGTCAATGAGGACGTAACGGCATGAGCACAGACCTGTCCGAGGACATGACGCCGGAACTGGCGGAGCTTTTGACCGGAAACTGCTACTGCCTTGCCGTGCGCCGCGCCTCGCGCCGGATGGTCCGGCTTTACGATGCGGCGCTTGCCGAGCGGGGTCTGACGATCTCGCAACTCGCCATGCTGGCATGGGTCAAGGGCCTGCGGACCCCGACCGTGCAGAAGATCGCGGATTACATGGAGATGGACCAGTCCGCCGCGTCACGCGGGATCAAACCGCTGGAGCGCGACGGGCTGATCGCCAGCGCGCCCCACCCGCGCGACAAGCGCAAGTCGGTGCTGGCGCTGACGGAGGACGGCGAGGCGCGGCTGGCCGCAGGTGCCGCTGCCTGGGCCACGGCGCAACGGCAGGTGGAGGCCGAGATGACGCCGATGGGCGGGCTTGCGTCGTTCATCGGTGAGGTGAACGCGCTGGCGCAGAAGGCGGACGAAACGCCGGGCTAGGCGGGCTGACGCCCTTCGAGGTCGAGCCGCATGGTCGCCATGCCGTGACGGCGCGACAGTTCCTCGTACCCGGCGGACAGATAGGCGTTGAGCGCGGGCGCGTTGTCCAGTTCGACCTTCAGCGTCAGGGTCAGCGCGCCAAGGTCCAGCGCCGCCTGTTCGACCCGTTCGTTCAGTTCCGCCGCAGCCCCGCCGCGCGCCTCTTCCACCAAATAGACGTAGGTCAGGTGGCGCACTTCTGGCCCGATCCCTTCGCGCAGGGCGAAAAAGCCGACGTCCCGGCCCGCGTCATCCTCGAGATAGAACGACACATCCTGCCCCTCGCCCAGCCATTTGCGCTGCCACTCCATCTCGTCGAACGGGACCTTCGCATTGGGATTGAGGAGCGGGATATCCGCGTCGGGCAGCATCTGTTCCAGAGGCGCGAGATCGCGGGAGCGGTTGCGGCGTAGGGTGAGTGGCATGTGTCCTTCCTTCGGCTTGGCCCGGCGCGGGCCGGGGGCTTGGTGAAAGGGGCGTGGGTGACATAGACGGGTGGGGTGGGTCAACCGGGGGGGTAGTTGGTCTTGAGAGGTTTGTCGGTTGCAGTGTAGGCGAGCGCGTCGCGATCGGCCCTTAGCGGACGTTGGCGCGCAATGCAGCGAAAGGCAGGTTCGAGCCCAAATTGGCCGCCACGTTAGAAACCGATTCCGCAGATTCAGCATGAGTTGTCTCTTGGACTTTGCGACGGTCCGGTGGATAAAGCACCATGCCACTGGAACCCAAATATCTGCGTCTCCGCTTCAACCTCGAAGGCATTTCAGCGCCCGCCATGAAGGCGATGCAGTTAGCGAGCGACACTGTGATGGCTGCCTTGCCCGCACTCGACGCGTTTGACGTTACCGGAGAACCGCAGATCGAAGGAACCGGTATTCAACTTCGGTTCCGACAGGCCGGAATGTCCGACGATGACTGGCGCGAGCAATGCAAGTCATTCGTGGTCCGCAAGGCCTTTCAGGAACTCGCCAAAGGGCTCAAGGAGAGCCTAGACGAGGCCTATTCATTGATCCACATGACAAGGCTCGACTGGGGCAACATTGACACCGCAGGCATAATGGCAAAGCGCGAAGAACTTGGGCGCAAAGCGAACAGGGCAAATGTGCCGACTATCCTAGACTGGGTAAACGGAGAACTCGGCGCGCCGCTCTCGCACACCGCAATGGTGCTAAACGTCCAGAAGGTGCGCAGTTGTCTTGAACACCGAGACGGACTGGTTGGCGCGGTCGACGTCAACAACGCGGCAGATGATGCTCTAGAACTCAGTGTGCCAACAATGAAGATCATCGCCATTGGCAAGGATACGGGCGCGGAGGTCGAGGTCGTCCCAGGTATGCAGTTGGAGGAAGCGAGTCGTGTCGCGCCAAAGTTTGTGGACGAGCACCTAAGTTTCCCTCGAGGCGCGCGCATCCAGATTGACGCGGAGCGGTTCAACCACATTGCCTTGTCGAACTGGGTTTTCGGAAGCGACCTCGCAAAGCGGGTGGAAGCCTTGCTTCGCAATGAAGGCAAAGTAGATTTTTCTTAAGGCTAGAAGACATCCTGCAGTTTGAACCTGCAGTGCCTGGGCCAATGTCCGCAGTTCAATTGCTAACAAGCCCTCCCGACTGAATGTCCGTTTAGTCCGCATGTCCAACATTGATCGTCCGCGCAGCGAACGTCCTCTTCCCGCCCTTTTTTGCCAAGTTTTCTCGCTGGCGCCATGTCTACCGAGCATCTTTTCGCACGCGCCCCCGCAGTTCCTCGCGAGGGCGCCCGCCACCCCTCAGGCCACCTCGGGGTGCTTATAATCCGCCAGCTGCTTGCGCAGGTTCAGCTTTGACACCTTGCCGGTCGCGGTGAGCGGGAGGTCTTCGACCCAGATCACGTCGTCGGGGAGTTGCCATCTGGCGAAGTGCGGCTCCATCGTATTCCGGATCTCGTCCAGCGACGGGCGCTCGTCCCCTGCCGCCACGGCGACCAGCACCGGGCGTTCGTCCCATTTCGGGTGGGCCACGCCGATGGCCGCGCAGTTGGCGATACCCGGGTGGGAAAGCGCGGCGCTTTCGAGGTCGATGGAGGAAATCCACTCGCCGCCCGATTTGATGAGGTCCTTGGCGCGGTCCTGAATGGTCAGGTAGCCGTTGTCGTCGATGCTGGCCACGTCGCCGGTGCCGAACCAACCCTCGGCGTCGATTGCCTTGGCGCTGGCTTCCTCGTTCTTGAAGTAGCCAGCGACGATGGCATTGCCGCGCACGTAAAGCTCGCCGATGGCCTTGCCGTCGTGGGGCTGACGGTTGCCGTCCTCGTCCACGATCTTGAGTTCCACGCCATAGACCCGGCGGCCCTGCCGGGATTTCACGTCGATCATCTCGTCGAACGGCAGGTCGCGGACCTTGGGCGGCTGGACCCCATGCGTGCCGATGGGCGACATTTCGGTCATGCCCCAAGCGTGGTTGACGTTGATCCCCAGCTTTTCGAATTTCTCGATCATCGGGCGCGGGGCGGCGGACCCGCCGATCACCACGTCGCCGAACCCTTCGGGCGCGCGGCCTTGCTTCTCGATCTCGCCCAGCAGGCCCATCCAGACCGTCGGCACACCCCAGGCGGAGTAGACCTTTTCCTGATCCATCAGCTTGAACACACTCGGCCCGTCCAGACCGGGGCCGGGCATGATGAGGTTGATGCCGAGGATCGGCCCGGCATAGGGCAGACCCCAAGCGTTGACGTGGAACAGCGGCACCACGGGCAGGACATTGGTCCCCTGCCCCAGCGCACCGCCCATCACGGCGGCGACCATGAGCGCGTGCAGCACGGTCGAGCGATGCGAATAGAGCGCGCCCTTGGGGTTGCCGGTCGTCCCGGAGGTATAGCACAGCGCGGCGGCGGTGTTCTCGTCCAGCTCCGGCCAGTCGTAGGTGGTTTTCTGCCCGTCCAGAAGGTTCTCATAGATCAGAACGTCGAGCGGCGTGTCGGGCATGTGATCGTGGTCGGTCATCACCACGACGCGCAGATCCTTCGGAAGCTGGTCGCGCAACGCCGCGATGATCGGGAGGAAGGTGGTATCGACGAAGATCACCTTATCCTCGGCATGATTCACGATGTAGATCATCTGCTCGGCCGAGAGGCGCGGGTTGATCGTGTGGCAGACCGCCCCCATGCCCGAGATCGCATAGTAAAGTTCGAAATGACGGTGGCCGTTCCACGCGAGCGTCGCGACGCGGTCGCCCTGCTCGATTCCCAGCGCGTGAAGGGCGTGGGCAAGCTGGCCGACCCTTTTGTAGGTTTCCCGGTATGTGGCGCGGTGCGTGTCGCCTTCGGTCCGCACCGACACCATTCCGGCGTCGGGATGCGCTTCGGCCGCGTAATCCAGAATAGAAATGATCGACAACGGCCGATTCATCATCATGCCTTGCATGAGGCTCCTCCCTTTCGGTTGCCACGCCCGGCGCTCGTGCGGCACCTTGGTTTACGTGGCGTTTTACCTTGCGAAACTCAGTTTCAAAGCCAAGTATCCGCAAGACTCGGGAGGAAGGAAAGCACAAATGTCTGTCACCGCAAAACGGATCGTTCTGGCCAAAAGGCCGAAGGGCGAAGTCACGCCGGAGAACTTCCGGCTCGAAGATTACGAAGTCCCCGACCCCAAGGCGGGCGAGGTGGTGGTGCGGGTCACCGCTCTGTCGCTCGACCCCTACATGCGCGGACGGATGGATGACGCGAAAAGCTATGCCGCCCCTGTCGAGGTCGACGCGGTCATGGAGGGCGGCACGGTGGGCGAGGTCATCGCCTCGAACGCCGACGGGTTCGCCGAGGGCGACGTGGTCTTCGGCATGACCGGGTGGTGCGACCACGCGGTGATGAGCGCCAAGGCTTTGACCAAGGTGCCGCAGGGTGTGCCGCCGACCGCCGCGCTGGGCGTTCTGGGGATGCCGGGGTTCACCGGCTGGCACGGGCTGACCGATATCGGCAAACCCAAGGCGGGCGAAACCGTCGTGGTCGCCGCCGCCACCGGCCCCGTGGGGTCCATGGTCGGGCAATACGCCAAGCACTTGGGTCTGCGGGCCGTGGGCGTCGCGGGCGGCCCGGACAAATGCCGCCATGCGGTCGAGCATTTCGGGTTCGACGAATGTCTGGATCACCGCGCCTATGCCGACGGGAAAGAGATGCGCAAAGCCATCGCCGAGGCCTGCCCGGACGGGGTCGACATCTACTTCGAGAACGTGGGCGGCAAGGTGCTGGAGGGCGTGCTGCCCAACATGAACACCTTCGGGCGCATCCCCGTCTGCGGCATGATCGCGTGGTACGATCTGGGCGGTCTGGGGATGGGCGACGGCCCCGGCAAGGACCAGTTGCCGCGTGCTTGGCGCACCATTCTGGTGAACCGGCTGAAGGTCGAGGGCTTCATCATCACCGACGGCTGGCACCGGCTGAACGAGTTTCTGGGCGAGGTCGCGCCGCTTGTCGCGAACGGCACCATCAAGTTCACCGAGGACGTGGCCGAGGGGCTGGAAAACGCGCCGGAGGCGTTCATGTCGATGCTGAAGGGTGGCAATTTCGGCAAGCAGATCGTGAAGATCGCGTGATGCATTCGCTGTTCGATCTGACGGGCCAGACCGCGATCGTCACGGGGTCGACCAAGGGGATCGGCAAGGCCATCGCCTTCGCCCTGGCCGAGGCCGGGGCGAACGTGGTGATCTCGTCCCGCAAGGCCGACGTTTGCGACGCGGTCGCGGCCGAGGTGAACGCGCGGGGCGGCGGCCGGGCGGTGGCGATCCCGGCCAACGTGTCGAAGGACGAAGACCTCGACCGGCTGGTGGCCGAGACCGAAGCGCAGTTGGGACCGGCGGATATTCTGGTGCTGAACGCGGCGGTGAACCCCTATATGGGCCCGTTCCTCGACACGCCCGACGATGCGTTCGACAAGACCATCGCGGTCAACATCCGGGCGAACATGCAGCTTGCCAAGCGCGTGGTGCCGGGGATGCAGGCCAAGGGCGGCGGCGCGATCGTGATCGTGTCGTCCATCGCGGCCTTCAAGGGGTCGAAGATGCTGGGTATCTATGCGGTGACCAAGGCCGCCGACACGCAGATCGTACGCAATCTGGCGAGTGCATACGGCCCCGACAACATCCGGGTGAACGGGATCGCACCGGCGGTGGTGAAAACCGACTTTGCCCGCGCGCTTTACGAGGACCCGGAGCGCGAGAAACAGGTGTCGGCGTCCTATGCTCTGAAACGGCTGGGTGAGCCGGACGACATCGCGGGGGCGGCGCTGTTCTTTTCCTCCCGCGCCGGGGCCTGGACGACGGGGCAGACGCTTATCATCGACGGGGGCTGGTCGATCGAGGAAAGCTGAGAGGGCGCGGGTGGCGTTGTGGTCGCCCGGGTTTCGCGTGGCGTCAGGATACTAGAATACTAGGATTCTAGTATCCTTAACGCGTCGTTTTTTGCCGCTATTTCCGAACTTTAAGCCGAAACCAATCCTCCGGCGAACCCCGCCGTTAACCTTTCAATGCTCGTGATCGCACTGCCGATGATCCCCGAACGCTTCGAGGATATTGCAGTCGTGCCCCGGCCCTCCGTCGCAGGCCTCGACGATCCGCAGAAGTTCCGCCTCCAGCCGCCTGAGCCGCGCGATCCGGGCGCGGATGTCCGACAGGTGGGTCTCGGCAATGTCGTGAGTCTCGGCATGATTGGCAGGGTCCAGCGCGACCAAGGCCCGGATCGCATCGAGCGACAGGCCCAGGTCGCGCGCGTGGCAGATGAACCCCAGACGCTCCAGCCCGGCGCGGGAATACCTGCGCTGGTTCCCCTCGGTCCGCCCGTCGGCCTCGATCAGCCCGACGCCCTCGTAATACCGGATCGTCGGCACCTTGACCCCGGTGGCACGGCTGAGTTCACCAATCGAATACATGAAAATTACCTCTTGAACCTCTAGTCGCTAGAGGAATTATCTAGGGTGGGCAGACGGAGAATGCCATGCCCCACGATCACGCCCACGGCCATTATCACGTAGACCCCGACGCGGGCGACCGCGCCGTCGCGACGGCGGTCGGCGTCAACGTCGCGCTGACCGTGGCCGAGATCGTCGGGGGTCTCCTGTCCGGTTCGGTTGCGCTGATCGCGGATGCGGTGCACAACCTGTCCGATGCGGCGAGCCTTGGCATCGCGTGGTTCGCGCGGCGGATCGGGCGGCGACCGACCGACGCGACCATGACCTTCGGCTACAAACGGGCGGAACTCGTTGCCGCGCTCATCAACCTGACGACCCTGATCGTGATCGGCCTTTACCTGATCTACGAAGCGGTGCAGCGGTTCTTCGCACCCGTCGAGGTGATTGGCTGGCTGATGATCTGGGTGTCGGTCTTCGCCCTGATCGTCGATGCAGTGACAGCCTGGCTGACCTATCGGCTGTCCAAGGAAAGCGTGAACATCCGCGCGGCGTTCCTGCACAACGTGGCGGACGCATTGGGCTCGGTCGCGGTCATCGTCACGGGGCTCCTCATCGTGTCGTTCGGGTGGAGCTGGGCCGACCCGCTCGCCACGCTTTTGATCGCGGGCTACATCCTGTGGATGGCGGTCGGCGAAATCCGGGGCGTGATCCGCACCCTCATGCTCGGCACCCCTCCGGGCATCGAGCCGGATGAGGTCTTGGCGGCGATGGAAACCGTCGAAGGGGTCGCGAGCGTTCATCACCTGCACATCTGGCAGATCAGCGAACGGGTCGTGTCGCTGGAGGCGCATCTGGTGACCGACGCCGAGACGTTGCCGCAGATCGCGCGTGTGAAGGGCCGCCTTCGGGATATGCTCCACACCCGGTTCGAGATCACCCATGTGACGCTGGACGCGGAAACGCCGGAACTGGCCTGTGCGCATCCGGCGCGGATCGGGAGTTAGGCGAGCGGTCGGCCCCGGTGGCAGTCGTAGAACGCCTTGAGGGTCTTGTCGGACTCCAGCGGAAACACATCGCCCTCGCTCACCTCGCCCATGCGGTCGACGCGGAACATGCGAAAATCCCGACGAAGCTCGCACCAGCTCGCCAGTGTCCAGACCTTGCCCCAGTAGAGCAGCGCAAGCGGGCGCACCGTGCGGGTCGTCGCCTGCCCGCCCTCGTCCTCATAGGGAAAGCGCACGCGCAGGCGGGCATGAGCGGCATGTTCCAATTGGTCGAGCCGGGCGCGGTCGACGGGGTCGGCGGAGAGGAAGTCCATCGCTTCGATCGGCACCCGCGCGGCGCGATCCTTGAGGCTCTGCGGCAGCACCGCTTCGATCTTGACCAGCGCCTCTTCGGCGGCGCGGGCCATTTCCAGCCCGCCCCAGGCACGGGCCATGCGCGCACCAGCGACAAGCGCCGTCACCTCCGCCTGCGTGAACATGAGCGGCGGCACGTCGTAGCCCGCGCGCATGATGTAGCCGACCCCGGCCTCGCCTTCGATGGGGACGCCGGAGCCGATGAGATCGGCGATGTCGCGGTAGATGGTCCGCTCGCTCACCTCCAGCCGTTGGGCGAGGCTGCGGGCCGTGGTCAGCCGACCGCCGCGCAGATACTGAACGATCTGGAACAGGCGGTCGGCCCGTCGCATCAGGCGGCGTGCGGCTGGAACAGGCCGATCTGGTTGCCGTCGAGGTCGAGAGCCATGATGAAGCGGCCCGCCGGGATCTCGACAGCCTCGCCCAGCACCTGCCCCCCGGCGGAGCGCACGCGGTCGGCAGCCGCCTCGCAGGTGCCGTCGACGGCGAAGTGGATGACGTTGCCGCGGGTGCCGGTGTCGTCGGACTGGAACAGGTTCGCGCCGACGCCGCCGGTCGAGCCGTTGAGCACCGCGAAGGGGGCGCTGCTGTCAATTTCCGTCCGATAGCCGAAGACGGAATCGTAGAACGAGATCGAGGTCTTCAGGTCTTTCACTGGAATTTCCGCCCAGACGACAATGGGTTGCGTGGTCATATCAGGTCTCCTTCATGTTCTGACGAACCCTGATTAACACCCCCCAACTGACAGCATCCTGTCAGGAGCCTTTCATCGCGTCCAGCCAGCCGAGCGTTTTTCGCGTGTCGCCCTCGGGCATGTATTCGGCCGAGACCCAGCCCTTGTAGCCGCTTTCATCCAGCGCGGCGAAGAAGGCGGGAAAGCCGACCTCGCCCTTCTCGGGTGCCCGCCGACCCGGCGCATTTGCGATCTGGACGTGGGCCGCGCGGTGTCCATGCGCCTCCCACACCGCCATGCCGTCGCCGGTGAGCATCTGCGCGTGATACATATCGAACTGAAGGTTCACGTTCTTCGCCTTCACCTCATCCAGTATCTCGGCCGCCTGATCGAAGTCGTTCAGGAAATACCCCGGCATGTCGGTGCCGTTGAGCGGCTCGATGGTCAGGCTCATCCTGGGTGCCTCAGCCGAGGCCCAGCGCAGGTTTTCGACGAATGTGGTTCGCGCGACCAGACCGCTCGCCTTGCCCGCCATGACGTGCATGTGCTGCGCGCCCAGCGCCTCGGCGAAGCGAACCGCGCGTTTGAAATCGTGGCGGAAGCGTTCGGTCAGACCCGGCACGGCCGCAAACCCACGCTCGCCCCCGGCCCAGTTGGGCGGCGGGCAATTGATGAGCACCATCTGGAGGCCATTCATGGCGAGCCGCCGGGTCATCTGCGTCACCGCGTCGTCATAGGGAAACAACGCCTCGACCCCGGTGAAGCCGTGGTCGGCGGCAGCGGCAAAACGGTCGAGGAACGGAAGCTCTTTGAACAGGAGCGAGATATTGGCGGCGAACTTCGGCATGTCGTCTTCCCTAGCGGTCAATCCATGTTTCGACTAGCCGCAACGGTGCATCGGACACGAAAAAGGGCCGGACGCTGGTCCGGCCCCTTCGTTAACCTTTGGCCCGGTCTCAGCCCCGCGGGATGATGAGCACCTCGACACGACGGTTCTGGGCCCGGCCCTCGGGCGTCAGGTTGGTCGCGACCGGCTCGCTGTCGCCCTTGCCCACCGCCTGAAGCCGTGCGGCACCGACGCCGTTCGACTGAATCACGCCGAGCACGGCCTGCGCGCGGCGCTGCGACAGGGTGAGGTTGTAGCTCGCCTGCCCGGTGTTGTCGGTATGGCCCACGACCTGAACCGACGAATTCGGATATTCGCGCAGGTTTTCGGCCAGCGCGCGCAGATCGGGGTAAAGGGCGGGCGAAACATCGGCGCTGTCGGTCGGGAACAGGATGCCCTGCGGCATCACGACCTTCAGATAGCTGCCGGTATTGATGACCTGGATCGACGAGTTCGACAGGCTCGAGCGCAGGTCGCCCGCCTGTTTGTCGAGCTGGTTGCCGACCAGACCGCCGACGATGGCACCGCCGATGGCGCCGGCCGCCGCGGTGGCTGCACGGTTGCCGGGGATCGCCGCGCCGACAAGGCCGCCGACAGCCGCGCCGGTCGCGATGCCCGCGCCTTCGCGCTGACCCACGGTCGAGCAGCCGGTCAGCGCCAGAACCGACACCAGCGGCAGGACGAACAGGGGTTTCAGGGTAGTCATTCGTGGACCTTTCAGTGGGAATCCGATCTTCGCGGGCAGCATAAGCCCCGGCCCCGCAAGGGGAAAGGCCCGTTCGGCCCGGGTTTCGCGGCGGGCAGCAAACCGCCGCCTACCCGATGGCCTCGTCGCGCGCGGACTCCCACGCGAGAAGCGCGCGTTTGACCGGCAATCCCCAGTGGTACCCGCCAAGGCCCCCAGATTTGCGCAGCGCCCGATGGCACGGGATGATCCAGCTTACCGGGTTTCGTCCTACGGCAGTGCCCACGGCGCGGACCGCTTTGGGGTGGCCGACCGCGCCCGCGATTTCGGAATAGGTGGTGACGTGGCCCGAGGGGATCGCGATCAGAGCCTCCCACACCTTGATCTGGAAGGGCGCGCCGATCATGTGAAGCCGCGCCTCGCCGGTCTGATCGAAAGCCGCCGTGACATCGGGCCGGATCGCCATGGGGTCTTCGACGAACGTCGCCTTGGGCCAGCGCGACAGCATATCGGCCATCGCCGCTTCGGCCCCGGTTTCGGCGGCGAAGGCCAGTCCGCAGATACCCCGGTCCGTCGCCATGACGAGGGCGAGGTCGAAGGGCGAATCGAACCAGCCCCAGCGGATCGTCAGACCCTCGCCGCCCTTGGCGTAGTCGCCGGGGCTCATCGCCTCCCACGTCAGGAACAGGTCGTGAAGCCGCCCGGTCCCGGAAAGACCCAGTGAATTGGCCGCCTCCAACATGGTGAACTTGTCGCGCAGCAGCGCGCGGGCGTGGTCGATGGTCAGGTATTGCTGATACCGCTTGGGGCTGACGCCGACCCATTTCGAGAAAACACGCTGAAAATGCGCGGGGCTCATGTTCACTTCGCCCGCCAGCGCATCGAGCGTCAGGGGCGTTCCGCCCGCCGCGTCGATGGCGTCGATGGCCCGACGCATGACATGGTAGTGATAGGCTCCTTCAGCCTCGGTCTCGGGCGTTTTCAGATCAAGCGCGGTCATGGGCGTCTCCTTCGCCACCCAATTTAGGCGGGGCGCGCCCGGCAAGCGACCCGTTTCCTGCGGTTTAGCGTGGGACGCCGCGCATCACGCAACCTGTCGGATCATCCGCGGGATCTGATCCCGATCCGTGCCGCGCAACGCCCGCACCTCCCACTGCGTCAGACAGAGCCGGGCCGCGCGGGCATGACTGAGCCTGAGCGATGGTGTCGCCAGCAGGTGCGCAGGCAGGTCACGCCCGATGACACCCAGCGTCGCCGGATCGAGCAGCAGCGATTCCGCCCACAGCCCGTTGGCCTGCACAAGGTCATGCACGGGAAGGAGGAGTTGGGTCAGACAGCTTGCCCCCATCGGGGCGCTGCGCACGCGCAGCCCGTCGGCAAGGTGCGCGATTGGCGCGAGGGCTTCGTCCACCCCCAGATGCAACTCCACCGCCGCGCCCGACAAAAGAACCCGGTGCGCGGGCGCGAGCCAGGTCGCGTGGGTCGGGCCGCCATCCACCAAGGCGCCCTCGGCGATCTCGACCATAGTGAGGTCCGGTTGCAGGGTGGCATCACCCGCCGGGACGCGCATGCGTCCGACCCAAAGAATTGGCTGAACCCCGTGGTCGCGCGTGAGCACGCGGTCGCCGGTCGCCAGCCATTCGACGGGCAATTCCCCGTCGGTCGTCATCACATGCGTTCCGGGTCCGAACCCCGGCATCGTCGCGATCTGGCTGTGCATTCTGGCTGTCATGCCCCGATCCTTGGACCTTTGCGCATCACCAGACCAGAAAAAGCGAAACACGAGGTTAAGACCCGCACACCAACTTGCGCCCCCCGCCGAAACCCCCGATACGGGGACCGATGGCCAAGCAAATGGACTATATGACGATCCGCGAGGTGTTCCGCCGGTTCCACGAGGCCGAGCCGGAGCCGAAGGGCGAACTGGAGCACGTCAACGCCTATACGCTCGTCGTCGCCGTGGCGCTGTCGGCGCAGGCGACGGACGCAGGCGTGAACAAGGCCACGCGCGAGTTGTTCAAGATCGCGGATACACCCGCCAAGATGCTGGCGCTGGGCGAAGCGGGCCTGACCGAGCATATCAAGACCATTGGCCTCTTTCGCCAGAAGGCCAAGAACGTCATCAAGCTCTCGCAGATCCTCGTCGATCACTACGGCGGCGAGGTGCCCAACAGTCGCGCCGCGCTGCAATCGCTGCCCGGTGTGGGCCGCAAGACCGCGAACGTGGTCCTGAACATGTGGTGGCACTATCCGGCGCAGGCGGTGGACACCCACATCTTTCGCGTCGGCAACCGGACGGGCATCTGCCCGGGCAAAGACGTCGTGGCCGTCGAACGCGCCATCGAAGACAATGTCCCGGCGGATTACCAGCAGCACGCCCATCACTGGCTGATCCTGCACGGGCGCTACACCTGCAAGGCACGCAAGCCCCTGTGCGGCACCTGCCTGATCCGCGATCTCTGCCAATTCGAGGAGAAGAACCTTTGACCAAACGCTTCCAGGTCGTCGGCATCGGCAACGCCATCGTCGACGTCATCACTCAGAACACCGACGACTTCCTCGAACACATGGGGATCGAAAAGGGCATCATGCAGCTCGTCGAAAAGGAACGCGGCGAAACGCTCTATGGCGCGATGGAGAACAGGGTGCAGGCGCCGGGCGGGTCGGTCGCCAACACGCTCGCCGGGCTCGGGAACCTGGGCCTGTCGACCGGCTTCCTCGGACGCGTGCGCGACGATTCGCTGGGGCGTTTCTATGCGCATGAGATGGCCGAGGACGGGACGGTGTTCGTCAACGCGCCGGTGAAGGACGGGGAACTGCCGACCTCGCGCTGCATGATCTTCGTCACGCCCGATGGCGAGCGGTCGATGAACACCTATCTCGGCATCTCGTCGGAAATCTCCGAAGCCGACGTGCCGGAAGAAGCCGCGCGCGATACCGAGGTCATGTTCCTCGAGGGCTATCTTTACGACAAGGACAAGGGCAAGGCGGCCTTCAACCGCGCCGCCGAGATCACGCACAAGGCCGGCGGCAAGGTGGGCATTTCGCTCTCCGACCCGTTCTGCGTGGAACGCCACCGCGACGATTTCCGCCGCTTCGTGAAAGAAATGGATTTCGTGATCGGGAACGAGCACGAATGGCAGTCGCTCTACCAGACCGACCTGTCGGCGGCGCTGGAACTGGCCGCCGCCGAATGTGGTCTGGCCGTCTGCACCCGGTCCGGCGCCGACGTGGTGCTGATGCAGGGCGAGAAAGAGGCCGTGGTGCCGGTGAACCGGATCGACCCGGTCGACACCACCGGCGCGGGCGACCAGTTCGCCGCCGGCTTCCTTGCCGGGTACGCGCTGGGCCATGACCTCGAAACCTGCGGTCGCATGGGCGTCATCGCCGCGGGCGAGGTCATCAGCCACATCGGCCCGCGCCCCGAAGCCGACCTGAAAGACCTGTTCCGCAAGAACGGCATCGCGCTTTAGGCGTTTCGCGGCGGGCTTGCGCCCGCCACGATCCGCTGGAGGGGCATCGCCATTGTCGCTCGGACCAATGGCGCGATCATGGCGATCCCTCCAGACCTCCCCGAGGTTTTTTGAAACGAAGAAGAGGAGACACACGCCTCCTCCTTCTCTGTTTCCAGAAACCTTCAGGGGGTGAGCGCGCAGCGCGAGGGGGGCCGAGGCCCCCCTGTTTCGTTTTCCAATGAGATCAAAGGCCCGTCATGGGCGGCCACCGCGACGGGCGAAGCCCGGCGCAAACCCTCATTCGCCGTAGGGCACCCAGACGGTTTTCACCTCCGTCGCTTGAGCGAGGAATTCACGGCCCTCGCCGTCCGCGCCCGTCCAGTCACGGTCGCGCGCGTTGTTCACCCAGGTTCGCTTCAGGTTCCCGGCGCTCTCGTATTCGATGAGGCTCGACAGGTCGGCGCCGGAGGCGCTCCAGACCGCATCGACGCCGAGGTGACCGGCGAGCGGTTTGGCGAGTTCGGCGTGCGATCCGGTGAGGATGTTGACGACCCCACCCGGTAGATCCGAGGTCTCGAGCACCTGGTAGAAGTCCGTCGCGGCGAGCGGGAAAGGTTCGGAGGCGACCGCCACGACCCGGTTGCCCATCGCGATGGCCGGGGCGACGAGGCTGACGAGGCCCAGGAGCGGGTGGTCGTCGGGGCAGAACTGGCCGATCACACCGACCGGCTCGTTCATGGCGAGCGCGACGCCGCGCAGCGGCACCGGTTTGGCCGCGCCGTCGTATTTGTCGGCCCAGGCGGCATAGGTGAAAAGCCGGTCGATGGACCGCTCGACCTCGGCCCTGCCGCTGCGACCACCGGTCAGGGCATTGATCCGGCTGGCAAATTCATCGGCCCGGGCCGAGAGGTTTTCGCCAATGTAATAAAGGATCTGCGCGCGCGCGTGGCCCGTCGTCCTGGCCCAGCCCGCAGCACCCGTGGCGGCTTCGACAGCGTTTCGCACATCCTTGCGGTTGGCGAGGCTCACGTGGCCCAGAAGCGCGCCGGACTTGGACCAGACCGGCTTGGAATAGCCGCCATCGGGCCGCGCCTGTTTGCCGCCGATGTAGAGTTTGGCCGTGCGGTCGAGTTCGTCGACCTTGGCGCCCTTGGGGGCAGCCACGGCCGGGATCGGTTTCAGGGTCGCGGGTTTGCGCTTGGGCTTGGTATAGGCCAGAAGCCCTTCCCATCCGCCTTCGCGCCCGAAACCGCTTTCACGCACGCCGCCGAAACCTGCCGCCGCGTCGAACATGTTGGTGCCGTTCACCCAGACCACGCCTGCGGCCAATTTGGGCGCGATGTCGAGAGCGAGGTTCACGTTCTCGGACCAGAGGGTCGCGGCGAGGCCATAGCGGGTGTTGTTCGCGATGGCGACCGCCTCTTCCGGGGTGCGGAAGGTGGTGGCGACTAGAACGGGGCCGAAGACTTCCTCCTGCATCAGCGAGGCTGCGGGCGACATGCCGGTGATGAGGGTCGGCGGGTAATAGCACCCCGTCACGGGCATCTCGGCCGGGGCCTGGAAAACGTCGCCTTCGGCCGCGCCCGCTTCGACCAGTTTGGACACGCGGTCGTGCTGGACGGGATCGACCAGCGCGCCCACGTCGATGGATTTGTCGAGCGGGTCGCCCACGCGCAGTTTCGCCATGCGCGCCTTGAGTTTGGTATAGAACCGCTCGGCCACGGGTTCGTGGACCAGAAGACGCGAGCCCGCGCAGCAGACTTGCCCCTGATTGAACCAGATCGCATCCACCAGACCCTCTACCGCGCTGTCGAGATCGGCGTCGTCGAAGACGATGTAGGGCGACTTGCCGCCCAGTTCGAGCGTGAGCGATTTGCCCGTACCTGCCGTCGCCTTGCGGATGATCCGGCCCACATCGGTCGAGCCGGTGAAGGCGATCTTGTCGATGCCTTCGTGGGCCGTGATCGCCTCGCCCACCGCGCCGTCGCCGGTGACGATGTTCACGACGCCCTTGGGCAGCCCCGCCTCGTCGCAGATTTGCGCGAAAAGGAGCGCGGTGAGGGAGGTGTATTCGGCGGGCTTCAGCACCACGGTGTTGCCCATCGCGATGGCGGGCGCGATTTTCCACGCAAGCATCAGGAGCGGGAAGTTCCACGGGATGATCTGACCGGCGACGCCCAGCGCCTCGCGATCCGCAAGTTCGGCGTCCTGAAGCTGCGCCATCCCCGCGTGGTAGTAGAAATGGCGGACGACGAGCGGGATGTCGATGTCGCGGCTTTCGCGGATCGGCTTGCCGTTGTCGAGGGTTTCCAGCACCGCGAAGAGCCGGGCATGTTTCTGGACCAGTCGCGCCAGCGCATAGAGTTTGCGCGCGCGCTGGTGGCCCGAGAGTTTCGCCCAGCCCGGCTGCGCCTTGCGCGCCGCGCGCACGGCGGCGTCGACGTCATCGGCCCCGGCCTGAGTGATCTTGGCCAGCACCTCGCCCGTGGCCGGGTTCTTCGTTTCGAACGTGTCGCCCGGCTTTTTCCATGCGCCGTCGATGAACAGGCCGAAACTCGCGCCGTGCTCGGCGATCCAGGCCATCGCCTCGGACGCGCTTTCGGGGGCGGTGCCGTAATCCATGCTGTCGAAGATTTCCTTGATGGTCACTTTCTGATCCTCTTTCCGGGGCTGTGCCCGTTGGATGCCGACTTCGCTCCGCCCGGAGCGAAGTCAGGGCGCACCTCACCCCATCGCATGGCGGTAGCCCGCCGAATAATGCCCGGTCACGTGATGTTCGAGTTGGCGTTCGATGTCGCCCAAGAGCGACGAAGCCCCGAAGCGGAACAGGTGGGGGTCGAGCCAGTCGTCGCCCAGTTCCTCTTTCACCAGCGCCAAGTAGGTGAGCGAATCCTTGGCTTTCGAGATGCCGCCCGCCGGTTTGTAGCCGACCTTGATGCCGGTCCGGTCGTAGTAGTCGCGGATCGCGCGCATCATCACTAGGCTCACGGGCAGGGTCGCGTTGACGCCCTCCTTGCCGGTCGAAGTCTTGATGAAGTCGGCGCCCGCCATCATGCAGACGAGCGAGGCGCGCGCGACGTTGCGCAGGGTGCCGAGTTCGCCGGTGGCGAGGATCGCTTTGACATGGGCGTCGCCGCAAGCCTCACGAAATGTGCGCATCTCGTCGTAGAGACCCTGCCAGTCGCCGGTCAGGACCTTGCGGCGGGAGATGACGATGTCGATCTCCTGCGCGCCGGCCTTGACGCTCTCGCCGATCTCGGCGACGCGGAGGTGGAAGGGCGAGAGGCCCGCCGGAAAGCCGGTGGAGACGGCTGCGACCGGGATCTTGGTGCCGTGGAGCGCGTCGACGGCGGCCTCGATCATGTCGTGGTAGACGCAGACCGCGCCGGTGGTGAGGCCGTCGACACCCAGCGCGTCGAGCAGGTCCTGGCGCACTGGCTGACGGGCCTTGGCGCAGAGGCGGCGGACGCGGTTTTCGGTGTCGTCCCCGGCGAGCGTGGTCAGGTCGATGAGGGTGATCGCTTTGAGGAGCCACGCGGCCTGATAGTCCTTCTTGACCGACCGGCGCGCGCCGATGGTGCCCGCGCGGCGCTCGACGGCGGAGGTGTTGACCTGCACCGCACGCACCCAATCCATGTCGAGCGGGAGGCCCGGATTGCGTTGGTCGACAACGTCGGGAAGCTGCGCCGCCCCGAGTTGGGCCTTCGCTGTGTGTGTTTCGGTCTGCACGTTGAACTCCGATGTGTTGCTGCGAGCCTCGCACCTGCGCACGCACATGGCAATATTTTTCCTTTTGGTCAAATTAAGAGGTGGGAAGGGTGGATGGCGGGCGGCGTTTCGCTGGTTGGCGGGGGCGATTTTGGGCGGGTCGGGAAGATAGAATACTAGGATCCTAGTATTCTGGTATCGGCAAGCCACTGGAATTGAACAGCTTTCTTGGAGGAAATTAAGACTTTCGTTAACGGGCTTTCAACACTCTCTCGTCATTCTGTGTGGACCGAACCCCTCCACCGAAGGAACCGCCCCATGACCGCTGACGACAAAATCGCCCTGATGTTCAACGCTCTCGCCCATCCCAGACGCGCGAAGATCTTTCGCCTGCTGGTGGACGACTCGCGCAACGGGCAGACCTACGCCGCGCTACGTGCCGCAACGGGGTTGAGCAACGCCGTGCTCATCCACCATGTCCGGGTGATGGAGGCTTCGGGCCTCATCCGGCGCAAGCGGCGCGGGCCCGAGGTCAGCTATCTGCTCGAAAGCACGGAATTCTGCCGCACGATCGCCCTCGCTCACACGATGGCGGTGGATGCGCGGATGCACCCGAAGGCGGCTTAGTGCGCCTCGGCCCAGTTCGCGCCCTGCCCGGCATCGACCACCAGAGGGATGTCGAGCTTCACGGCCGGATCGGCCGCGCCTTCCATCACGTCGCGGATGACCGTCACGGCCTTGTCCACGCCGCCCTCTTCGACCTCGAAGATCAGTTCGTCGTGCACCTGTAGCAGCATCTTCACCGGCAGGCCGGAGATCGCGTCCGGCATTCGGATCATGGCGCGGCGGATGATGTCCGCCGCCGACCCCTGGATCGGCGCGTTGATCGCGGCGCGGCGGGCGAACCCGGCGTGGGGCCCTTTTGCGTTGATCTCGGGCGTGTGGATCTTCCGGCCGAACAGGGTTGCGACATGGCCGTGTTCCTTGGCGAAGGCCACGGTGTCGTCCATGTATTCCTTGATGCCGGGATACTTCTCGAAATAGCGGTCGATGAACCCCTGCGCCTCGCCCCGCGGGATGCGCAGGTTGCGGGCCAGGCCGAAACCGGAAATGCCGTAGATCACGCCGAAATTGATCGCCTTGGCCTGCCGTCGCACGTCCGGCGTCATCTCGTCCAACGGCACGTCGAACATTTCCGATGCCGTCGCGGCGTGAATGTCTTCGCCGTCGCGGAACGCCTGTTTCATCGACTCGATCCCGGCGACATGCGCCAGAATGCGCAATTCGATCTGGCTGTAGTCGAGCGAGACCAGAACCTTGCCCTCCGGCGCGACGAAGGCTTCGCGGATGCGGCGCCCTTCTTCCGTGCGGATCGGGATGTTCTGGAGGTTCGGGTCGGTCGAGGCCAGCCGGCCCGTCGACGCGCCGGTTTGCAGGTAAGACGTATGCACCCGGCCCGTGTCCGGGTCGATGTGGGTCTGGAGCGCATCCGTGTAGGTAGATTTGAGCTTGGACAACTGCCGCCAGTCGAGCACACGGGCAGGCAGGTCGTGCTGGGCCGCGAGATCCTCTAGAACGTCGGCGCCGGTGGCATAGGCCCCGGTCTTGCCCTTCTTGCCGCCTTCGAGACCCAGTTTGTCGAACAGGATTTCACCAAGCTGCTTGGGCGAGCCGACATTGAAGGACTGGCCCGCAAGCTCGTGAATCTCGGCCTCAAGCCCCGCCATTTTCTGCGCGAAGGCGTTGGACATGCGCGACAGGGTATCGCGGTCGACCTGAACGCCGTGCATTTCCATCTGGGCGAGCACGGGCACCAGCGGGCGTTCGAGCGTCTCATACACCGTCGTTACCTTTTCGCGGTGCAGGCGCGGCTTGAACAATTGCCACAATCTAAGGGTCACATCGGCGTCTTCGGCCGCGTATTTCACCGCATCTTCGATCTTCACCTTGTCGAAGGTGATCGCGCTTTTGCCTGTCCCGAGCAGGGTCTTGATCGAGATCGGGGTGTGTCCGAGGTAGTGCTCGGACAGCGTGTCCATGCCGTGATTGTGGAGACCTGAGAACATCGCGTAGGACATCAGCATCGTGTCGTCGATGGGCGCGACGTTCAGCCCGTGGCGGCTGAAAATCTTGGTGTCGTATTTCGCGTTCTGGAAAATCTTGAGGATCGCGGGATCTTCCAGGACCGGCTTCAGTGCCGCGAGGACGTCGTCGAGGGGCAGTTGTCCCTCCGCCAGCTTGTCGTCGGCAAAGAGCCCCTCGCCGTCGCCCACTTTGTGACCCACCGGGATATAGCACGCGTCCCCCGGCACGACGGCAAGGCAGATGCCCGCGAACTCCGCCTGCATTTCGTTCAGCGACGTGGTTTCGGTGTCCACGGCGACATAGCCGTAATCGCGGATCAGTGCGATCCAACGGTCGAGCGCCTCCATGTCCTTGACCCACTCGTATTTTTCAGGGTCGATTTCAGGCGCGTCCGGCGCATCGCCTTCGGGCGCGTCTTTCACCTCCGGCTCGGGGATCGCCAGCGGCTCCACCCCCAGCTTGTCCGCGATCCGGCGGGTCAGCGTGCGGAATTCCATCTTGGCGAGGAACGGCATCAGCTTGTCGGGATCGGGGTCCCGCACCTCTAGGTCGTCGAGGGTGAAGTCGATGGGCGTTTCGCAGTCGAGCTGCACAAGCCGCTTCGACAGTTCGATCTGTTCGCGTTTCTGGGTCAGGGTCTCGCGCCGCTTCGGCTGCTTGATCTCTTCGGCCCGGTCGAGCAGCGTTTCCAGATCGCCGTATTCGTTGATGAGCAGCGCGGCGGTCTTGATCCCGATGCCCGGCGCCCCCGGCACGTTGTCGACGCTGTCACCTGCAAGCGCCTGCACGTCCACCACCCGTTCCGGCCCGACGCCGAATTTCTCGATCACACCCTCGCGGTCGATCCGCTTGTTCTTCATCGGGTCGAGCATTTCGACCCCGTCGCCCACAAGCTGCATCAGGTCTTTGTCCGAAGACAGGATGGTGACCCGCCCCCCGGCTTCGCGCCCCATGCAGGCCAGCGTCGCGATGATGTCGTCCGCCTCGTAGCCTTCCATCTCCTTGCAGGCGATGTTGAAGGCGATAGTCGCTTCGCGCGTGAGCGGGATCTGCGGGCGCAGATCTTCGGGCATCTCGTCCCGGTTCGCCTTGTACTGGTCGTACATATCGTTGCGGAACGTGTGGCTGCCCTTGTCGAACACCACCGCCACATGGGTCGGCGCGTCGGGGCCGGTGTTGTCCTCGACATACCGTTGCAGCATGTTGCAGAACCCGCTGACCGCCCCGATGGGCAGCCCGTCGGACTTGCGCGTCAGCGGCGGCAGTGCGTGGTAGGCGCGGAAGATATAGGCCGAGCCGTCGATGAGGTGCAGATGGCACCCTTTGCCGAATGTCATGCTCGTCTCCCGCTAGGTCGTCACTCGTAGACCGACACTTCGATCAGATTTTCGTCCGGGTCGCGCAGATAGACCGAGGTGATCGGCCCGACCGCTCCGGTGCGCGCAACAGGCCCCTCGACGATTGGCACATCCGAGGCCCGCATATGGTTCACCACATCTGCCATGCTGCCCGCCGCAATGAAACATAGATCGGCGCTGCCGGGGGTGGGACGGTGCGCTTTCGGCTCGAATTCACGGCCCGCTTCGTGAAGGTTGATCTTCTGCTGGCCGAACTGCAATGCCCGGCGCCCCGATCCGAAGGTCACCACCGTCATGCCAAGAACGCGGGCGTAGAAGTCGGAGGTCGCGTCGAGCGAGGCCACAGTCAGGACGAGGTGATCCAGCCGGTCGATTTTCATGCCGCCCCCGCAGGATTACGCCTTGTCGGCGAAATCCTTGTAGACGTATTTCGCGTCGCAATACCCGCATTCCACATATCCCGTGTCGTCGGGGATGGTCAGCCAGACACGCGGGTGGCCCGTGGCCGGCCCGCCGCCGTCACAGGCCACCTTTTTCTTGTCCACCACCTTGGTTTCCGGTGCGTCCATCGTCATTTCGCGCCTCGTTTGTCGCTTTGTCTCAGAATACCAGCCACGCGGCCGGTCACAAGTCAGCCCGGCAGCATCCGGCCCAGCACTTTGCCCGACAGGATGTGGGTGTGCAGATGCGGCACTTCCTGAATGCCCGCCTTGCCGCCGTTCACGATCAGGCGATAGCCCTCACCGCCCGCGCCGGGCGCGATGGCGAGCTTGTCGATCACCGCCTGAATGGCGCGAGAATAATCCGCCAGTTCCGCATCCGACGCCTCGGCCGCGAAATGGTCCCATGTCACATAGGCGCCTTTCGGGATCACCAGCACGTGCACAGGGGCCTGCGGCTGGATGTCGTTGAAGGCGAGGCTGTGCTCGGTCTCCAGCACCGTGTCGTTCGGAATCTCACCGCGCAGGATTTTCGCAAAGATGTTCTGGGTATCGTAGTCGTAGGCCATATGTCCCGTCTCAGTCGCTGAAGAAGCCGTCGGTTTGCGCAAGTTCCAGGGCCCTTTCTTCCGGGATCGTCAGGAACTTGGCAAGGGCCTCGGCATTTTCCTCGGAGGTGCCGTTTTCGCGAAGGATGTGCATGTCGACGAACCCCTCGTCGCGGATACGGTCGGATTCATAGAAGAAATCCTGCCGGATCGTGGGGATCAGGCGGTCGAGCGCCTCTTGCGGGGTGCGTTCGCCCGCCAGCCCGACGCGCATGGCGTGGCCGAGAATCCACTCGTCGGAATAGTCCGTTTCGATCTCCAACAGCCGGGTTTTCGAGCGATCCGTGTAGAAATCTTTCATCAATTCGATATCGCCCGGGTCCATCCCGATGGCGAGCCTGTCGGTCTTGTAGTAATCGAACAGCATCCGCATCAGGGCGCGGCGGTGGCGCGTGCGCTTTTCGATGGTCGCCTGAATGCCGCCGAGATCGGGCAGCACCGTCTCTTCTTCGTCGAAGAGATAGTCGATGGCCGGGATGTTGGTCTTGTCGCGCAGAAGCTGAAGCATCCGTTTGCCGATGTGCCACTTCTTCGAAACGATGATGAGCAATTCGCGGTCGCGCCCCAGCGTCGTTTCGCTTTCCCAGAACCGTTCCCCGAAGCGTTGCCCGATCCGGCCCCGGCCCGTGAGGAATTTGAATAGGCTGCGCCCCTCGTTCGAGATTTTGAAGTCGGTCGTGTCCGAGGCATAAAGCGCACCCAGCCGGCGCTTCAATTCATGCGCGTCCGGGCTGATCTTGCGGGCGAACAGATAGTCCTGCGACAGGAGCATGTCGTAGTGATCGTTGTAGAAGGTCACCGGCATCCCGTAGTCGGTGAACATGAGGAAGGTCAGCGTGCGCGTCTCGATCTCTTCATGCGGGACGAGGTGGCGCACGAGGGTCTGAAAGAACGTCTCGTCCGGAATCCACGTTGTCGAAAAGAACCGCATCACGTCGCGGCGTTTGCGGGTGAAGTCCAGTATCCATTCGATCGTGCGGCGCCGGAGGCACCACCACTGCGACCCGATCATGATCTGGATGTCGGCCGGGACATCGCGTTTGAGGCCCAGCCGCTTTTGCAGGTTCATCGCGGCGTAGAACAGCCCCTTCTGGGTGCGTTCGTTGAAGTAGTGCCGCCAGATCAGACGGTCTTCCTTGATCCCCGTCTTGATCCAGTCGCTTTCGAAGAAATCGAAGCTTTCGATATAGTCCTTGTCGTCGTCATCGAGGAACTCGTGGGCATATTCCGCCGACTTGATCGCCATGCAGTCGCCGGAGACCATGTAGAAATGCGTGGCGCGCGGAAACGCCTCCACCGCCGCCTCGACCGCGTGAAGCGTGCCTTGGACCAGCGACCATTCCCCCCAGCCGCATTTCACCCGCTTCTTGGCGAAGGTGACCGAGCCGTTTTCGGCCAGTGCGGCCTGTATCATCTCGTAATCCGAGCGCGGGCTGCGGGCGTCGAAATGGATCGAGATATAGTCGCCCGCCGCCGTCAGGCGCTGCGCCTGATCGATGATGGCCTTGGGGTCTTTGTGGCACAGAAGGATGAAGGCAATCTTGGCCATTCAGGCTCCAAGAGGGGCGGTTCGGGGCGGATTGTTGACAGGCTTAACGTAACGAAGCATTGAAATGACAGTGTTTGTTTGCTTTTTTCTGTCAAAACAATCCGACCTCGGGCGAGCGGGTCACAATAAGGCGGGCAGCAAGCATGGGTTTCCCCGGAACCTGGATGACCGAAACGGAAAGCATGGTGTATCGGGTCGTTCCGAAATGCGCCTGCTCGACCATCGGTCAGATCATGTATTACTCCGATCACGGCGCGTTCTTCGACGGCGACATTCACGATGCGCAGGACGGCATCATCAAGTGGGCGCAGGAAGAGAACCAGAAAAAGATCGAACGCAACGTGAAGACGCACAAGAGTTTCGCCTTCACCTGCGTGCGCAATCCCTACACGCGGATCCTGTCATCGTTCTTCGACAAGATCTGCGGCATCCAGCGCAACGGCAAACGCTATCGCGGTAACCTCGTCCCGCTTCTGATCCAGAAATACGGGATCGAGGTGGGAAGCCCCGAGGACAATTTCGACTTCGACCAGATCAAGTCGTTCCGACGGTTCCTGCTGTTCACCCGCGACACCATCAAGTTCCGCCGCCCGATGGACCCTGACATTCACTGGTCGGCCATGTCCGGCCATGTCTCGACCTTCATCCACAACGGCGGCACCTACGACCACATCTTCTGGACCGAGAACTTCAATGTCGGGATGAAGAAGGTGCTCGACAACGTGAAGACGCCGCAGAAGGTGAACCTCAAGACCATTCCCCGCTTCAACGAAAGCGCGGGCCACGGGCCGGAACGCGCGCACCCGGTCGAGGATTATTTCGACGACCTGTCGATGCATCTGATGTGGGAGATCTACCGCAAGGATTTCGAGTTGTTCAAATACGACTTCGACAATCCGGGGAACAAGCTGCCCATCGGGGACATCGACCTGCACGAAGTGCACAAGAAGCTGGGCAGCTAGACCAGCTTGACCTCCGTCAGACCCACGACCTCGACATCCTTCAGCTTGGCGAGGTTCGCGTTCACCGTCGCGATCACGTCGCGAAAGTCGCGCTTGTGGAAATCGTGGGTCGTGTGCGCATCGCCGACCAGCGTCACGGCAAAGCCGTAGTTCGGGGCGGCGTGGACGGTTTCGTCGATGCAGGCGTCGGATTGCATCCCGCAAACCACGATCCGGTCGACCCCGCGCCCGCCCAATTCGCCCGCGAGCGTCGTGCCGACAAAAGCGTTGCACAGGTCCTTGCGCACCACCGCCTCGCCGGGTTTGGGCTTGAATACGGGGTGCAGCGACGGGTCCGGCGTGACGCCGGTGTCGAGCACCCAGACAACGGGCACGCCATCGCCGCGCGCCCGTTCGACCAGACGAAACACCGCCGACATGATTTCATCGGTGTTCGGCGTTTCGTCCTCGATCAGGCTGACCTGCATATCGATGACCACCAGTGCTGCGGTCATACCCCACCCCTAGATACGCCGTGAAACGGCTCTGACAGTTGAGCGTAACACTCCCACATTCCGGGGGCGCCAGACACTACGGGATACGTGACCCTTGCAGGTCGCGGGGCGATCCCCATGAACCCGATCATTTTCCGGGCGGGGCGCGCAATCCGAAGGCAAGACTGAAACGGGCGGGGTCGGCTCAGAACGCGTTGAACGTCATGATCGTATGGGATCGCTCGATCCCCGGCACGTCGAGCAGTTGCTCGTTCACGTATCGGCCCACGTCCTGCCCGTCCGGCACGTAGAGCTTGAGCAGAAGGTCATAGTCGCCGCTGGTCGAGTATAGCTCGGAGTGCAGTTCGCGCAGCACGATTTCCTCGGCCACGCGATAGGTCGACCCCGGCTTGCAGCGGATCTGGATGAAGATGGCGCTCATTCTCGTATCCTTCGGTCAGGCGGCCTTGCGGGCACCTTGGGTCAAAGCCGCCCGGTTGGCAACTCAGACGCCCAGGCACCAGCGCATGATCGCTTTCTGTGCGTGCAAGCGGTTCTCGGCCTCGTCGAACACCACCGATTGCGTGCCGTCCATGACGGCGTCGGTGACCTCTTCGTTCCGGTGGGCGGGCAGGCAGTGCATGAACAGCGCGTCGGGGTTGGCGCCCGCCATGAGCCGGTCGTCCACCTGATAGGCCCGCAGGAGGTTGTGGCGGCGTTCGCGGGTCGAAGGCGCGTCGTGCATCGAAACCCACGTGTCGGTGACAACGAGGTCGGCCCCTTTGACGGCGGCATGTGGGTCGCGCTCGATCTCGATTTTCACGCCCTTGGCGCGCGCTTCCTCGACGAACTCGCGGTCGGGGTCGAGCCGCTCGGGGCCGGTGTAGGTCAGGTCGAAGCCAAGCTGCCCCGCGGCGTGGATGAAGGACGCGCAGACGTTGTTGCCGTCGCCGGTCCAGACCACCTTTTTCCCGGCGATCGGGCCGCGATGTTCCTCATACGTGAGGATGTCGGCCATGATCTGACAGGGGTGGGTGCGGTTCGTCAGGCCATTGATGACCGGGACGGTCGCGAATTCGGCCAGTTCTTGCAGCGCGGATTCCTCGAACGTGCGGATCATGATGAGGTCGACGTAACGCGACAGAACGCGGGCGGTGTCGGGGATCGACTCGCCGTGGCCCAGCTGCATTTCCGACCCCGACAGGACCAGCGTTTCGCCGCCCATCTGGCGCACGCCCACGTCGAAGGACACGCGCGTCCGGGTCGAGGGCTTCTCAAAGATCAGCGCGACGACCTTTCCGGCCAATGCCTGTTCGTCGTCCGGCACGCCCTTGGCCGCATCGCCGCGCCCGGCTTTGATCCGGTGGGCTTCGTCGAGCATGGTGCGCAGGTCCACCGGGTCGGTGGCGTTGATGTCGAGGAAATGTCTCATGCCTTGGCCTCCAGCGCCGTTGCGGCGGCGTCGAGCCGCGCCACGCCCTCGGCGATGTCTTCGTCGGTGATGTTGAGCGGCGGCAGGAGGCGCACCACGTTGTCGGCGGCGGGCACGGTGATGACATGGGCGTCATAACCAGCGGCCACCAGATCGGCAGGCGCGACCTTGCACTTGAGGCCGAGCATCAGGCCCACGCCGCGCACGCTGTCGAAGATGTCGGGATGCGCGTCGATCAGCCCTTCGAGCTTTTGACGCAGCAGCCCGGCCTTGCGGTTCACGTCGTCCAAAAACCCGTTGCCGGTGACCACGTCGACCATCTTGATCCCCACGGCCATGGCCAGCGGGTTGCCGCCGTAGGTGGAGCCATGCGTGCCGACGACCATGCCCGAGGCGGCATCTTCGGTCGCAAGCACCGCGCCCAGCGGGAAGCCCCCGCCGATGCCTTTGGCGGACATGCAGATGTCGGGCGTGACGCCGGCCCATTCGTGGGCAAAGAACTTGCCGGTCCGACCGACGCCGCACTGCACCTCGTCGAAGATCAGAAGCGTCCCGGTCTCGTCGCACAGGTCGCGCAGACCCTTGAGGCACTGATCGGGCACCGGGCGGATGCCACCCTCGCCCTGCACCGGTTCGATCAGGATCGCGGCGGTTTTCTCGGTCACGGCGGCGCGCAAGGCGTCGTGGTCACCGAATTCGAGATGGACGAAGCCGGGCATCAGCGGCCCGAAGCCCTTCACCATCTTCTCGGCCCCCGAGGCCGCGATGGCGCCGGTGGAGCGGCCGTGGAAGCAGCCGGAGAAGGTGATGATCTCGACCCGGTCGGTGTCGCCGCGGTCATAGTGGTACTTGCGCGCCATCTTGATGGCGAGTTCGGCGGCTTCGGTGCCGGAGTTGGTGAAGAACACCGTGTCCGCGAAAGAGGCTTCGACCAGCTTGTCGGCCAGCACCTTCTGGCCCGGAATCTCGTAAAGGTTCGAGACGTGCCAAAGCTTGTGGGCCTGCGCGGTCAACGCGCCGATCAGGTCGGGGTTCGCATGGCCCAGCGCGTTCACCGCGATGCCCGCGCCCAGATCGAGGTATCGGTCCCCCCCTTCCTCGATCAGCCAGCTGCCTTCGCCTTTGACGAAGTTCAGTTTCGCGCGCGCATAGGTCGGCAGAACGGACGGGATCATAGCGTCATCCTTCAAAAAGAGGCCTTTGGGTGCCGCAAGGGCGGGCCGGTGTCAACGATTTAAGAGGGTTTTGGGGGCGAACGGAAGCGGACGTCAGGCGCGGGTGCGGCGGCGTCGGCAATCAGCGGTATGGGTCCGTGCGTTCATGGGTGCGGCGATACTTCGGTCCGGGGCGAAAGTCCATCTCTTTCCTCGGCCACGAACCGGGCGTATGGGGCGATGACCCTTTATGATTTCGACGTGGCCACCGCATGACCCCGACCCAGCAACAACCGCTCGCCGCCGTGGGCTTCATGCTGCTCGCTGCCGCGCTGGTGGCGGGAACGACGCTTTTGGCCAAGGTCGCGGGCGAGGCCGGGCTGCATCCGCTTCAGGTCAGCCACGGGCGGTTCCTGTTCGCTTTTCTGGGGATCGCGGCGGCCAACCTGATCCTGCGCCCGCGCTACACGCGGCCCAAGTGGGCGGTTCATGCCGGGCGCTCGTTCTCGGGCTGGGCGGGGATTTCGCTGACCTTCGCGGCGGTGCAGTTCATCCCATTGGGCGATGCGACGGCGATCTCGTTTCTCAATCCGGTCTTCGCGATGTTCCTCGCCATCCCGATCCTGGGTGAGCGGATCGGCCCGTGGCGCTGGACGGCGGCGGCGATCACCCTCACCGGTGGTGCGATCCTCTTGCGCCCCGGCACCGGCACGATCGAGCCCGGCGCTCTCTTAGCGCTGGCGGCGGCGGGGTTCATGGCGTTCGAGATCACGCTCATCAAGTTTCTCAGCGACCGCGAGGGGCCGCTTCAGATCCTGCTCATCAACAACGGCATGGGTCTGACCATCGCGACCATCGCCGCCTCGGTCCTGTGGGTGTGGCAGATGCCGGATGCGCGCACTTGGGCGGTGCTGGCGGGGATCGGGTTCGTCATGGCACTGGCCCAGACCTGTTTCATTCAGGCGATGCGCCGAGCGGATGCGAGCTTCGCCTCGCCGTTCTTCTACGCCACGCTCGTGTTCGCCGCGCTTTACGACGGGATCGTTTTCGGCACATGGCCCACCGCGACCAGCGCGCTTGGCGCGGGCGTCATCGTGGCGGGCGGCGCACTGCTGGCGTGGCGCGAGGGACGGTTGAAACGTGCGCCCGGTTGATCCATATAGCGGCCTTCACCTTGTAACCCCGGCCCCGGTGGCTAGAATACGCGCCTGACGCTAGATACGGCCCGATCAGGCCCACGAGGAAACGCGATGTCCTGGACAGACGAACGAGTCGAAACCCTGAAAAAGATGTGGTCCGAGGGCCAGTCGGCGAGCCAGATCGCCAAGGAACTGGGCGGCGTGACCCGCAATGCCGTGATCGGCAAGGTGCATCGGCTTGGTCTGTCCAACCGCGCAGGCGGCAGCCCGGCGACGACCGCCAAGGCCCCGGCCAAGGAAAAACCGGCAGCCAAGCCCGCCGCGAAGAAGCCCGCGACCGCGAAAGCGGCGGAGCCGAAGGCCGAGCCTGCCGCCGCCGAGGCCGCGCCTGCCGCCAAGCCGGTGACGCCTGCGCGCAAGCAGATCATCCCCGCCGGTCAGCCGCTCCCGCCGCAGCCCAGCGCGAACGAGATCAGCCCGGAGGCGCTGAAAAAGGTGTCGGAGATCGAGAAGTCGGCCAAGAAGCTGTCGCTTCTGGAACTGACCGAGCGGACCTGCAAATGGCCCGTGGGCGACCCCGCGACCGAGGATTTCTGGTTCTGCGGCCTGCCGGTCCAGCAGGGCAAGCCGTATTGCGAGGCGCATGTGGGCGTGGCGTTCCAGCCCATGTCCTCGCGTCGTGACCGGAAACGCTGATATGAAGGCGGGCGCTGCGGTTCCGATCCTGCGCTCGTTCTCCGAGGCCGAGGCGCGGGATTTCTACCTGCGTTACCTGGGTTTCGAGGTGGTATTCGAGCACCGCTTCGCCCCCGATCTGCCGCTTTACATGAGCGTCAAGCGCGGCGACTGCGAGTTGCACCTGTCCGAGCATCACGGCGACGCCGCACCCGGCAGCGCGGTTCGGATCGAGGTTGGCGACATCGAAGCGTTCCATGCCGAGATCACGGAACGCGGCCACAAGCGCCTGCGCCCCGGAATTCAGCACCAAAGCTGGGGGGCCAGCGAAGTCATGCTGAACGACCCGTTCGGAAATCGCATCATCTTCTGGCAGTCCAAGGACTAGGCCCAAGCCGATTGTTTCCAAATCCGGCGTTGCTTCGAATCCGATCCCGACCGTATCCTTTCATTAACCATCCATTTCAGGGAGCAGGTTCATGAAAGTCATTCTGGCATTACCCGTCGCCTTCGTATTGGGCGGCTGCGCACTGTTCGCGCCCAAGGATCACGCCATCACCTTGCACGAGACCGGCGGCAATCAGATCGCCGTGGCGAGCACCAAGGGCGGCATGATGGTCGTCGGTGGCGCCACCACATTCGACGGTAGCGATTACGAAACCTATACCGAACATCAGGTCGATACCGACACCGGCACCGTGATCGACACGCGCCATTACGTGATGATCGAGGGCGAGATGATGGATTGTCCGCAATCCGATTGTCAGGGCACCGTCGCGCGCCACTACGGCGTGCCGGGTCTGCCGTCGTCCGAGGATACCTACATCGTTCGCTAGGTCGAACAGACCGATCAATTGCGCGACATTTGCCGGGCGACGCGCCCGGCTGATGGCATTTGTTTCCACATCGGAAACAATCAAGCGTCGTCGTTTACCACGGTCCACGATCCCCCGTTTACGAATTCGTAACCATCTGCCTTGCTCGACCACATGCGTGGTCTGGCCCTCATCCCCTGCCTGCTCCTGATCGGCTGCGACACCCCTCGCGCGATCATTCCGACAGGTCATGTCGTGGTGCAGGGCAGCACCACCTATCCGGTCGCCATCGCACAGGACGCTCGCCCCGCGGGGGCGCAGGCAGCGGAGATCGTCGTGCGCGTCGACGGCGGGTATGTGGCCTGCACCCCGTCATGCGATGCGGCCATTCTGCGCTACGCGGCAAAGCCGGACCCCGACCTGCTTATCCGGTTCGCCGGTCCCTATACGCGCCAACCCTAGGCGGCCCCGACCCGGCCCCAAGTTTGCGCCGAATCTCTTCGCCGTTTAAGGTTCACCTGCACCGGGGGAGGATCGCGCATGATACGACTGGCCGCGCTCGCCGCATTCGCCGTGACACTGGTCGGCTGCACCGACAGCTGGACCTATGAAAAGACCGGCCGCGCCGTCATCCACGATGGTGTCCCCTACGACATCTACGCGTTGAAGGCCGAAGTGACCAACACCTATGGCGGCTTGCCCAAGGTCACCACGGCCGAGGTCGTCCGGGTCGGCGACAAGTTCCTGCAATGCGAACCGGACTGCGGAAAGGCGGTCTTTCGCGAACTGGTGAAGTGATCGGTTTCTTCGGCCCACGTTCGGGCACTGTTCATTTCAGGAGGCGATATTGAAGCAAATTTCCATTCTTGCCCTCGGCGCGCTCATGGCGCTCGCGGCCTGCGACCTCGGCGAAACGCGGACCTATCGGACCGGCAACACCGTCACCGTGAACGGCCAGAAATTCGACATCTGGGAAGTGCAGAGAGTGGAGCTTGTCCGGGTGTCGGGAAATGTCGTGGAAAGCTGGGTGCCGGCCGGTCAGGAAGTGAAGATCGGCAGCGAGTTCGTGCCGTGCAAAGGCGGGTGCGCCCAGACGGTGCAACGGTATCTGGCCAATGCCACGGCACGTGCCGGGCAGGTGGTCGAAAGTGCGGCGGCGACCTCGCCCCGGCTCGAGGACGTTTCGGAATAGGCACTTGCCAGCGGCCCGGCGCCGAGGCGGACGCGGCGCGGGATCGTGCCCCTTTCCACAAGCCACGCCAGCGCGTATATCCCGCTGATGTCCACGAACCCGCCCGATCTTCGCCCCGACCTCGCCCGTGCCGTGCTGCGCGAAGACTCGCGCCCCGGCCAGCCCAAAATCGGCATGGTCAGCCTTGGCTGCCCCAAGGCGCTGGTGGACAGCGAACGCATCCTCACCCGCCTGCGGGCCGAGGGCTATGCGATCAGCCCGGATTACGCGGGCGCGGATGCGGTCATCGTGAACACCTGCGGGTTTCTCGACAGCGCCAAGGCCGAAAGCCTCGAGGCAATTGGCGAGGCGCTGAACCGGAACGGGCGGGTGCTGGTCACCGGCTGTCTCGGCGCCGACCCGGAGTATATCACCGGCGCGCACCCGAGCGTTCTGGCGGTCACCGGCCCGCACCAGTACGAGCAGGTTCTGGATGCGGTGCACAAGGCCGTCCCGCCCCAGCCCGACCCGTTCGTCGATCTTTTGCCCGCGACCGGGGTGACGCTGACCCCGCGCCACTACAGCTATCTGAAGATTTCCGAGGGCTGCAACCACGCCTGCAAGTTCTGCATCATCCCGGACATGCGCGGCAAACTCCAATCGCGCCCGGCCCATGCGATCGTGCGCGAGGCCGAGAAACTGGTCGAGGCCGGGGTCAAGGAACTCCTCGTCATTTCGCAGGATACATCAGCCTACGGGCTCGACCTGAAATACGCTGAAGAGCGGGGGCACCGCGCCCATATCACCGACCTCGCCCGCGATCTGGGGTCGCTCGGGGCTTGGGTGCGGCTGCACTATGTCTACCCCTACCCGCATGTGCGCGAGCTGATCCCGCTGATGGCCGAGGGGCTGATCCTGCCCTATCTCGACATTCCGTTCCAACATGCCGACACGGGCGTCTTGAAACGCATGGCACGGCCTGCGGCGGCGGCGCGCACGCTGGACGAGATCGCGGCGTGGCGCGAGATCTGCCCCGACATTTCGCTCCGCTCCACCTTCATCGTCGGCTATCCCGGCGAAACCGAGGACGAGTTTCAGGTGCTGCTCGACTGGATGGACGAGGCGCAACTCGACCGGGTCGGGTGTTTCCAGTACGAAAACGTCGATGGCGCGCGGTCGAACGCCCTGCCGGACCATGTGCCGGACGAGGTGAAGGAAGAGCGTTGGCATCGGTTCATGGAGAAAGCACAGGCGATTTCCGAGGCGAAGCTCGCCGCCAAGGTGGGCAAGACCATCGAGGTCATCGTGGACGAGGTCGAGGAAGACGCCGCCACCTGCCGCACCAAGGCCGACGCGCCAGAGATCGACGGCTGCCTGTTCATCGACGAAGGCCACGAAGACCTGAAACCGGGTCAGATCGTTTCGGTCATCGTGGACGAGGCGGGCGAATACGATCTGTGGGGGCGGCTGGCCTGAGCCAGCCCTGCGCCCTGAAACAATACCCCGATTTCTGTCCGATTTAGTCCAGAACGCGCCTTAATCCCCGCTTAACCCTGTTTGCGAAGGGAAAGACGAGGATCATCCGATGGTGGATTTCGAGGAGTTCGAGCTGGCCTATGCGCCGGTGCCGAAAGCGGGCAGCACGGTGGTCAAGACCGCTCTGGCGACGCTTGGCGAGACCCTGCCCGAGGCCGACGATCCGGCCTGGGTCCACAATCACATGCCGACCCGCCGCTTCAATTCCGAGACCTTCGCCCGCTCGGCCGACTTCTGGCGGTTCACCGTCATCCGCGACCCGATCGAGCGCCTGCTGGCCGTCTATACGGACCTGATCCTCGGGCGTGACGTGCTCGCCTATGCCGCCGACGTGCGCCGGGGCCGGATCGACATGCCGACGCGGCCCGACCCGGACTTTTTCTTCCAGAACCTCGACCGCTATCGCGCGGCCTCCTTCGCGATCAAGCATCACGCGATGAAACAGATGGTCTTCACCGGACCCGACCTTGGCGCCTATGACCACATCTACGATGCAGGCCGGCTTGGCGAGGTCGTGTCCGATCTGTCCTGCATGACCGGGCGGCGCATCACGCTCCCGGCGCCCGCGCAGGCCGTGTCGCACGAGCCGCTCAAGATGCGCGATCTCAAGCCCGAAACCCGTGCCATCATCCGGGCCGAGGCGGCGACGGATTACGAGGCGTTCTCGGGGTTTCTCGTCGCCGCGTAGTCAGCGCGGGATGAGCTTGTCGAGCGCGGTGCCGTCCGCCCATGTCCCGTGCAACTCGCCGTCCGGCATGATGACGTAGACGAGCGGAGCCGAACTGCCCCAGTCGATCGTCACGACATCGCCGTTCAACGGCCCCTGCCCGGTGTAGGTCTGCCCCCCGATGGTCCAGCGGATCGAAACGAACCCATCTTCCTGCACCAGTTCGGCCGAGCCGGAATAGGCGCTGCCATCCGGGTTGCGCCCTTGGGCGGTGTAGCTGCCCGTGACGTCGGCGGCAGCGAGGCTGGCGATCAGCGCAAAGGGCGCGGCGAGGACAAGTCGAGGGATCATGGCATGGCTCCTTGGAAATACGTGCCCAAGGGTAGCAGCGCACCGGAGTCTGGCAAGCCTCAGCACTCCGGCAGGTTGACCGCGATACCGCCCTGCGAGGTTTCCTTGTAGCGCACGTCCATGTCGCGGCCCGTCTCCATCATCACGCGGATGCAATTGTCGAGCGGCAGGATGTGTTCGCCGTCCGAGCGCAGGGCGAGGGAAGCCGCGGACACCGCTTTGATCGCGCCCATCGCATTGCGTTCGATGCACGGCACCTGAACAAGGCCCTTGGCCGGGTCGCAGGTCATGCCGAGGTGATGTTCCAGCGCGATTTCGGCTGCGTTTTCAATCTGTTCGTTCGTGCCACCAAGGGCCGCGCACAGACCGGCGGCGGCCATGGCAGAGGCCGATCCGACCTCACCCTGACAGCCGACCTCTGCCCCCGAGATCGAAGCGTTGGCCTTGATAAGCCCCCCGATGGCGGCGGCGGTCAGCAGGAAGTCCCGCCGCTTTTCCTCCGTCACCTCGTCCGCCATGTGATCGCGCCAGTAGCGCAGCACGGCCGGGAGCGTGCCGGCGGCGCCGTTCGTGGGCGAGGTCACGACCCGGCCCCCGGCGGCGTTTTCCTCGTTCACCGCCATGGCGTAGGCCGAGATCCAGTCATTCACCACATGCGGGGCGTTGCGGTTGGAGAATTTCGTTGCGGTGAGTTCGTCGTGCAGCTTCTTCGCCCGGCGCTTCACGTTCAGGCCGCCCGGCAGAATGCCCTCGTTCGCGAAGCCCCGGTCGATACAGTCCATCATCGCGTCCGCCAGCGCGTCGAGGCCCGCGTCGAGATCGGCGATCCCGTTCGCCTCTTCGTTGGCGCGCTTCATCTGGGCAATCGTCAGCCCTGCGCGCTTGCCCATGGCGAGCATCTGGGCCGCGGAGCCGAAGGGATAGGGATAGCCCAGCGCGCGTTTCTGATCGGACAGCGAGGTGGAGTGTTCGGCGGTGAGCTCGGCCTCGGTCATGACGAAACCGCCGCCGACCGAGAAATAGGCGGTGGTCATGTAAGGGTTCCCCGCCCCGTCGAAGGCCCGGAAGATCATGCCGTTGGCGTGGTGTTCGAGCGGCCGGCCGAAGTCGAATTCGACGTCGGTTTCAGGGTCGAACCTGAGCGGCGGCAGGCCCTCGGGCGTGAGGCTGCGCGACTTGGCGAGTTGCGCAATCAGTGCGTCGCCCCGGTCCGGGTCCAACGTCTCGGGCCGCTCGCCGAGCAGGCCCAGGATCACCGCACGATCCGTATGGTGCCCCTTGCCCGTCCAGGCGAGCGAGCCGTGCAGGCTGACACGAAGACCGGCCATGTCGCCCGCGCCCGGGATGCGTTCGTCGCTCCGCAGGGCGTCGAGAAAGCGGACAGCGGCCACCATCGGACCCATCGTGTGAGACGAGGAGGGGCCGATGCCGCGTTTGAAGATGTCGAATACCGAAATGAACATGGGGCAAGCATAACGGGACGGGCGCGGCGTGACAGGAGGGGCGCGACATCCGCTCAGGATAAACCGACATTCTGGGCGTGCGGCGTGGGGGGGGGGCGCCGTGGCGCGGCGTGGGGTGCGGATGGTCTGGTTCAGGATACCAGAATACTAGGATTCTAGTATCCTAGTGCGAATGAAAACGTTTACTTTCAATGACTTGAGTCACTCTCCGACCGCAAATTCGTTAACGCCGCGCATTCAGGCACGAAAAAAGGGCGACCCGATCAAGGCCGCCCCTTTTGCGTTTTCCCGACTTGATCGGCGTCAGGCGCTTTGCAGCGCCTCCACCTCCAATTCGCCCTCGAGCCGCGATTGCATCGCGCGGGCCGCCGCGTGGCTTGCCGCCGCCGTGGTGAAGTAGGGGATCTTGTCGTAAAGCGCGACCGAGCGCATCGTGCGGCTGTCCTCGACCGCCTGCGCGCCCTCGGTCGTGTTCATCACGAGCTGGACGAGGCCATCCTTCATAATGTCGACGATGGTGCGCCCGCCTTCGTATTGCTTGCGCACGACTTCGGTTTCGATGCCCGCGTCGTTCAGGAACTTGGCGGTGCCGGAGGTGGCCATGATGGTGAAACCCATGTCGCGCAGGATTTGGGCGGTCTCGACCATTTCGTCGGTCTTGTCGGCGTCCTTGATCGAAAAGAACACGGTGCCCTCGGTGGGCAGCATCGTGCCCGCGCCAAGCTGCGCCTTGAGGAAGGCGCGGGCAAAGCTTTTGTCCGATCCCATCACCTCGCCGGTCGAGCGCATTTCCGGGCCAAGCAGCGTGTCGACGCCGGGGAAGCGGGCGAAGGGCAGGACCGCCTCTTTTACCGCGTATTTGTCGATCAGCGGGTCGATCAGGTCGAAGTTGTCCAGCGTCTCACCCGCCATCACGCGCGCGGCGATCGATGCGATGGGCGAGTTCACGGCTTTCGCCACGAAAGGCACGGTCCGCGAGGCGCGGGGGTTCACTTCGATCAGGTAAATCTCGCCATCCTTCACCGCGAACTGCACGTTCATCAACCCGACGACACCAAGCTCCAGCGCAAGCGCCTCGGACTGGCGCTTAAGCCCGTCGATGATCTCGTCGGACAGGGAATAGGGCGGTAGCGAACAGGCGCTGTCGCCGGAGTGAACGCCCGCCTCTTCGATGTGCTGCATGATCCCGGCGACGTGGACGGACTTTCCGTCACACAGCGCGTCGACGTCGATCTCGACCGCGCCGGACAGGTAGCTGTCGAGAAGAACCGGGCTGTCACCGGACACGACCACGGCATCACGGATATATCGCTTGAGCCCGTCCATATCGCGCACGATTTCCATGGCGCGACCGCCCAGAACGTAGGACGGGCGGATCACCAGCGGGAAACCGATGCTTTCGGCGATCTCAAGGGCTTCCTCATCCGAATGGGCGATGCCGTTCTTCGGCTGCTTCAGGTCCAGCTTGTTCACGAGGTCCTGGAACCGCTCGCGGTCTTCGGCGCGGTCGATCGCGTCCGGCGAAGTGCCGAGGATCGGGATACCCGCCGCTGACAGGTCGTTCGCGAGTTTCAGCGGGGTCTGGCCGCCGAACTGGACGATGACACCGTGAAGTGTCCCGGCTTCCTGCTCGACGCGCAGGATTTCCATGACGTGCTCGAAGGTGAGCGGCTCGAAGTACAGGCGGTCCGAGGTGTCGTAGTCGGTCGAAACCGTCTCGGGGTTACAGTTGACCATGATGGTCTCGTATCCCGCGTCGGTCAGGCTGAAACAGGCGTGACAGCAGCAGTAATCGAACTCGATCCCCTGCCCGATCCGGTTCGGACCACCGCCGAGGATGACGACCTTTTTCCGATCAGACGGCCGCGCTTCGCATTCCACCTCGCCCATCATCGGGACTTCGTAGGTGGAATACATATAGGGCGTCTGCGCTTCGAATTCGGCGGCGCAGGTGTCGATCCGCTTGAACACGGCGTTGACGCCGAGGTTCTGGCGCGCGCGGCGCACCTGACCTTCGTCGCGGCCCGTGAGGATCGCGAGGCGGGCGTCGGAGAAGCCCATCATTTTGAGTTCGCGCAGGCCCTCTTCCGTCACCGGGAGGCCGTCGTGGCGCACACGATCCTCGGCCTCGACGATTTCGCGGATACGGGCAAGGAACCACGGGTCGAACTGGGTGACGCCGAAAATCTCGTCATCCGACAGGCCGTGGCGCATCGCTTGCGCGATGGTGCGCATCCGGTCGGGGGTCTTTTTCGATAGCGCCGCGATGACGGCGGCCTTGTCCGGCGCGCCCTCGATTTCGACCTCGTCGAAACCGGTGAGGCCCGATTCCATCGACGCGAGCGCCTTTTGCAGCGATTCGTGGATCGTGCGACCGATCGCCATCGCCTCGCCCACCGATTTCATCGCGGTGGTCAGCGCCGGCTCGGAGCCGGGAAATTTCTCGAAGGCGAATTTCGGGATCTTGGTGACGACATAGTCGATGGTCGGCTCGAACGAGGCCGGCGTGACCTTGGTGATGTCGTTGTCGAGCTCGTCCAGCGTATAGCCGACGGCCAGTTTCGCGGCGATCTTTGCGATGGGAAAGCCCGTGGCTTTCGACGCCAGCGCGGACGAGCGCGACACGCGCGGGTTCATCTCGATCACGACCATCCGGCCGTTTTCCGGGTTCACCGCCCATTGGACGTTGGAGCCGCCGGTTTCCACCCCGATCTCGCGCAGCACGTTGATCGAGTGCGTGCGCATGATCTGGTATTCCTTGTCGGTCAGCGTGAGCGCGGGCGCGACGGTGATGGAATCGCCGGTGTGGACGCCCATCGGGTCCACGTTTTCGATGGCGCAGACGATGATGGCGTTGTCGGCCTTGTCGCGCACGACCTCCATCTCGAATTCTTTCCAGCCAAGGAGCGACTCGTCGACGAGGATCTGGTTCACCGGCGAGGCATCCATCCCCGAGCGGCAGTAATAGATGTATTCCTCGCGGTTATAGGCGATGCCGCCCCCGGTGCCGCCCAAGGTAAAGGCCGGGCGGATGATCGCGGGCAGGCCGATTTCCTCGAGCGTTTCGAGCGCGATCTGAACGCCCTTCTCAAGGTCAGCCTTGCCGTCGGCTTTCTTGGGCGCGGTGACGATGGTGGCGCGCGGGTTCTCGATGCCCAGACGATCCATCGCCTCGCGGAAGAGCTTGCGATCTTCCGCCATTTCAATGGCTTCGCGTTTGGCTCCGATCAGTTCGACGCCGTGTTCTTCGAGCACGCCCATGTCGGCAAGCGCCAGTGCGGTGTTCAGCCCGGTCTGCCCGCCCATCGTCGGCAGAAGCGCGTCGGGCTTTTCCTTGGCGATGATCTTGGCGACGATCTCGGGCGTGATCGGTTCGATGTAGGTGGCGTCGGCCAGACCCGGATCGGTCATGATCGTCGCCGGGTTCGAATTCACGAGGATGACGCGGTAACCCTCTTCGCGCAGCGCCTTGCAGGCTTGCGCCCCGGAGTAATCGAATTCGCAGGCTTGCCCGATAATGATGGGGCCCGCGCCGATAATCATGATGGACTGGATGTCGGTTCTTTTCGGCATGACGTCACCTCGGCAAAGGGCCAGCGGCGCCCGGGTGGCCCGGTCCGCAAATTGTCGTGGGTTATAGACACGAGGCGTTCGGGGGCAAGGGGGGTTTCTTGAAAATCCCCTATGGGTTCGCTTCGCGCCGGGCCGCAAGCACCACGAAGCCCAGCATGACGAGCGTCGCGCCGGTGTTGAGCAGGACGGGGAGCAGGCCAATGCCGCGCGTATCGCCGAAATAGATGAACACCGGCAGGCTGAGGGGCAGCGCGATCAGGGCGATTCCGAGGATCGCGACGCGCCGAGGGAGGACTTCGATCAGGCCCGGCAACAGGATCAGCGGGAGGATCAGGTAGTGGACCCAGCCCAGCGGATTGGCGAGCAGCGTGATCAGGACAAGCCCCATAAGCCGCGTCCAGAGCCTGAGCCGAAGGGCGAGATTGCGGGTGCCCCACCAGAGCGCCGCCGTGGCCGCGATCAGAAAGCCACGGGTCAGCCAGGCGATCCACGCGGTTTCCGGCACCATGTGGGGCCGCACGGTCAGGTCGCCTTCGCCCGTCAGCATATAGCGGGCATAGTAGAACGCCTGTTCGAGCGACACGTTGAGCGGGCTGATGAGAATCTGCGCCTCGATTGCGGCCAGTTTGGCGACGAGTTCGGGGTGCAGCGCCCAACCGGCGGTGCCAATGGAGGCGAGGAACAGGACAGCCATGAAAACGGCGAAGCTGGCGAGCGCCGTCCACCGCTTCTCCATGATGAAGATGAGCGCCAGCAGCACGGGCGAGATTTTGGCCATGGCCGCCAGCGCGAGGAACCCACCTGCAAGGATGTCGCGTTTTTCGACCAGCGCCACGAACGAGGCGAGGATGAAGGCCGAGACGATGACCTGCGGCTGCCCGAACCAGAACGCCATGTATCCCGGTGCGGTCGCGATCATCAGCGCGAAGGACAACAGCGCCCAGCCCACTGGGCCGATCTGGATCGGGCGCATCAGCCGCCAGGCGAGCCACACCATCCAAACCGTCGCGGCAGCGTTCAGCACCAGCGAAATGTCGAAAAAGACCTGAGCGCCGACCGAGGTGGCGGCGGGTGCAAGTGCGGCGGCCCAGAGCGGCGGGTAGAGATAGGGCGTGAACTGCGGGGCCGAGAACCCCTCCCCCTGCGCCCAGTTTATCCACTCGACCGGCGGGTCGGTCAGGAAGGGGCGCGGCCCCGCGTCGTAAACGAGGGCCGGAAGCCCTTCTCCGAACGAGCGCGCAGCGTAGTAGATCGCGGACAGGTCGATCTTCCACGACCCCCAGTTCAGCATGACAATGGCGACGGCCCAGACCCCGGCGATCAGCGCGGCAATCAGGGCGTCACGGGTCATGGATAAAGATACTCGCGATTGGTCGGAACGGCGTGCTGATTATGTGCCAGTTGGAACTGGAAGATGACAAGCCCAAGCTCCGAGAAACTCATCTCGGAGGCCGTCAGGTAATAGCGCCACATGCGGACGAACCTGTCGTCGAACATCTCGCGCACGGTGTCCACGTGTTCGTCGAACAGCGCCTTCCATGCCTGCATGGTGCGGATGTAGTGGTCGCGCCAGACCTCGATGTCCGTGGGCAGCAGGTCGGTTTTCTCGACGACCGACATGACTTCGGACATGGCCGGGATATAGCCGCCGGGGAAGATATACTTGTGAATGAAGGGCGAGGTTTGGCCGGGCGGCGTGGTGCGCCCGATGGTGTGGACCAGCGCGACGCCGTCCGGGGCGAGCACGTTGGAAATCTGATTCATGAAGACGGGGTATTGCGGCTGGCCCACATGCTCCATCATGCCGACCACCACGACGCGGTCGAAGGTCTCGTCGAGATGGCGGTAATCCATCAGGCGGAAATCGGTCTTGTCCGCGACCCCTGCGGCCTCGGCTCGCCTTTCGGCTTCGGCCAGTTGCTCTTTTGAGAGTGTGACCCCCGTGACCTGCGCGCCGAAATTCTTAGCGAGATGGATCGACAGCCCGCCCCAGCCGGACCCGATGTCGAGCACGCGCATCCCCGGCTCGATCAGCAGCTTTTTCCCGATGTGGTCCATCTTGGCGATCTGGGCCGCGTCGATATCCATATCGGGTTCGCGGAAATAGCCGCAGGTATATTGCAGGTTCTGATCGAGGAAGAGTTTGTAAAGTTCGGTCGGCAGGTCGTAATGCACTTCGACATTGCGCTTGGCGACCGAAAGCGGGTTGTGCTGGGCGATCCGGCGCAACCCGGTGCGCGCGCCCGCCGCCGCGGCCGAGAACCGGCCCGACCCGTTCTTGCGGACGTTGCGCGAAATGAGGCGCAGAAAGCCGGTGAGATCGTCGTCGTCGACGGTCAGCCCGCCTTCCATATACCCCTCGCCCAGCGCGAGTTCTGGGTTCTGCATCAGGCGCTTCATGAGCCCGGCATCGGTGATGCGCAGATGGACGGGCATGCCGGTGCCATCGCCATAGCGTTCGCGCACCCCGTCGGGCCATGAAATGGTCAGGTCACCGTCGGTGACGAGGCGCTGAACCATGCGCCTGAGCATACCTGCAAACATTGATTGTCCCGCTCGCGTCTGTCTGTCGGCGTGCACCTTAGACGCGAGTGGGCACAGGTAAAAGCGGTTAACGGACGGTTATTCAGCCGCCTTCGCGTAAGCGTCCTTGTCCGACACCTCGCCCTCGTAGGGATACAGATAATCGCGTGTGATTGGCGCTGCGGTGAAGGTTTTCCCGATCTGCACCTGATAGACGAGGAGCGATCCGTCGCGGAACGCCGCCTCCATCGCCAGCAGGTAGTAACGCCACATCCGCACAAAGCGGTCGTCGTAAAGCGCGCGGGCCTTGTCGGCTTTTTCCATGAAACGGTCGTGCCAGTGACCGAGCGTCTTGGAATAATGCGTGCGCAGAACCTCGATATCCTGAAGGACGAGGTAGTGCTTGTCGATGGGCGCGACCATTTCGGACAGGGCCGGAGAATAGCCGCCGGGGAAGATGTATTTCACCATCCACGGGTCGGAATAATTCGGCGGCCCCACATGCCCGATGGTGTGGATCAGCGCGAGGCCGTCATCCTTGAGCAGATCCTTCACCTTGCCGAAATATTGGTCGTAATAGGGAACGCCCACATGCTCGAACATGCCGACCGACACGATCCGGTCGAACGACTCGGTCACGTCGCGGTAATCCTGAAGCCGGATGTCGATCCGGTCGGACAGCCCAGCGTCTTGGGCGCGTTTCACCGCGATGGCGTGCTGTTCCTTCGACAGCGTCACACCGACCACATGCGCGCCGTAGTCGCGCGCGAGGGTCAGCGCCATGCCGCCCCAGCCGCAGCCGATGTCGAGCACCTTCATGCCCGGTTCGATCCGCAGCTTGTGCGCGATGTGATGCTTCTTCGCCTCCTGCGCCTCGTCCAGCGTCATGTCGGGCCGGGCGAAATAGGCGCAGCTATACTGGCGGTCGGCATCGAGGAAGAGATCGTAAAGCTCACCGGACAGGTCATAGTGATGCGACACGTTCGAGCGCGACTTGAGCAGGCTGTTGGACTGCGCGAGCTTGCGGAACATCTGCTTGGTGACATCCAGCGGCTTCTGGAACCACGGCCGCTCGGCCTTGTAGATCGCCGGGATCGCGACGGCGAAGAACCCGCGCAGATCGTCGATTTCGATCCGGCCGTCCATATAGCCTTCGCCAATGGCAAGCTCGGGGTTCAGCACCAAGTCCTTGATGATGCCCTTGTCGCGGACCCGAACATGCGTTTCCGGCGAACCCGACCCGTACCGGTGCGACGTGCCGTCGGGCATTGTGACGTGAAGTGTGCCATGCCGGAAAAAATGTTTCAGCATGACGTCAAGCAAAGCAGTCCACATAGCAGGCTCCCTGATTGGCCGGCGCCTTTCCCGCCGGCTTCCCAAATCGCGTGTCTGCTCTTTCCCGCAACGGTTCCCTTGTCGGGAAAGATCCCACCCGAAACGCCGCCTCACACGTTAATGTTTGGCAAAAATGTCTGTTCTGTAAAGGTTCCTTTGCGCACAAAGGTTCCCACTCCGGTGCATTTCCCCCTGTCGGGCTTGACTTCACCCCCGCCGCAAGGTGTATCGGCCCGGACTGAAATCGACCCCGAGGGACCATCATGCACGCCTATCGCAGCCACACCTGTGCCGATCTGACCAAGGCCAACGTGGGCGATACCATCCGCCTGTCGGGCTGGGTGCATCGCGTGCGCGACCACGGCGGCGTTCTGTTCATCGACCTGCGCGACCATTACGGCGTGACGCAGATTCTGGCGGACGAGGACAGCCCGGTCTTTGCTGAGGTCGAGAAACTCCGCTCGGAATACTGTATCCGCATCGACGGCAAGGTTCTGGCCCGTGACGAAAGCCTCGTGAACCCGAAGCTTCCCACCGGCGAGATCGAAGTGTTCATTCAGGACATGGAAGTGCTGGGGGCCGCGCAGGAACTGCCGCTCATGGTGTTCGGCGATCAGGAATATCCCGAAGAAACCCGCCTGCGCTATCGCTACCTCGACCTGCGGCGTGAAGAGATGCAGCGCAACATCACGCTGCGCTCGGACGTGATCGCGTCGATGCGCAAGCGGATGTGGGATCAGGGCTTCCGCGAATACCAGACGCCGATCATCACGGCCTCCTCGCCCGAAGGCGCGCGCGACTTCCTCGTGCCGTCGCGCCTGCACCCCGGCAAGTTCTATGCCCTGCCGCAGGCCCCGCAGCTGTTCAAGCAGCTCATCATGGTGTCGGGCTTCGACAAGTATTTCCAGATCGCGCCGTGCTTCCGCGACGAAGACCCGCGCGCCGACCGCTCGCCCACCGATTTCTACCAGCTCGACCTCGAAATGAGTTTCGTCGAGCAGCAGGACATTTTCGACACGATCCAGCCGGTCATTCAGGGCGTGTTCGAAGAGTTCGGCGGTGGCCGCAAGGTCGACACGACGTGGGAGCAGATCAGCTACGCCGACTCGGCGCTGTGGTACGGCACCGACAAGCCGGACCTTCGCAACCCGATCAAGATGCAGGTCGTCAGCGAACATTTCGCGGGCTCCGGTTTCGCGATCTTCGCGAAACTGCTCGAACAAGACGGCACCGAAATCCGCGCCATTCCCGCGCCCGGTGGCGGCAGCCGCAAATTCTGCGACCGGATGAACGCGTTCGCCCAGAAAGAGGGCCTGCCGGGGATGGGCTATATCTTCTGGCGTGACGGCGACAACGGCATGGAAGCCGCAGGCCCCCTCGCCAAGAACATCGGCCCGGAGCGCACCGAAGCGATCCGCGAGCAGCTTGGCCTTGGCGTGGGCGATGCGGCGTTCTTCCTCGGCGGCAAGCCCGAAAGCTTTGAGCGTGTGGCGGGCAAGGCGCGCACCGTGATCGGTGAAGAGCTTGGCCTCACCGACATGGACCGTTTCGCCTTTGCATGGATCGTGGATTTCCCGATGTACGAGAAGGACGAGGAAACCGGCGACATCGATTTCTCGCACAACCCGTTCTCGATGCCGCAGAACCTCGACGATCTCGACGGCGATCCGCTGGCGGTGCTGGGCTATCAATACGACCTCGCCTGCAACGGCTATGAGCTGATTTCGGGTGCGATCCGCAACCACAAGCGCGAGGTCATGTTCCGCGTGTTCGAGAAAGCGGGTTACGGACAGGAAGAGGTGCTGAAACGCTTCGGCGGTCTCGCCACTGCGTTCCAGTACGGCGCCCCGCCGCACGGGGGCTGTGCCGCCGGGATTGACCGGATCGTCATGCTGCTGGCCGACGAGGCGAACATCCGTGAGGTCATGATGTTCCCGATGAACCAGCGCGCCGAAGACCTGATGATGGACGCGCCGTCCGAGCCGACGAACGAGCAGCTTCGCGAATTGTCGCTGCGCGTCATCGAGCAGCCCAAAGACTGACATGGCGGCACCGGCGCTTTATCAGGCTTCGGTGCCGGTTTTCCTGCACTACCTCGAACAGGCGCGCGGGCTGGTGTCCGCCTGTCGCGGGCGACCGGAACTGCTGGAGGGCAAGCTCGCCCCGGATATGTTTTCGGCGGCCCAGCAATTCGCGACGGCGGCTGGCTTTTCGTTGCGCGGGACCTTTCCGCTGATCGGTGAGCCGGTGCCGGAGTTCCCGAGCGCGGCAATGGATCGTGAGGGCATTCTGACCCGGATCGATTTCGCGCATGAGCGGCTGGTGACGATGGACCCGGCCGCGTTCGAGGGGGCCGAAGCGCGGCGCATCAGGCACCTTGCAGGGTTCGCGGATCTCGACCAGCGCGGGGCGGATTTCCTGCACCTGTTCGCGATACCCAATTTCATGTTCCACCTGTCGATCGGGTTCGCGGTGCTCAGGCAGGGCGGCATGGACATCGGCAAGGCCGATTTCGACGGGCTGCACGACTATCCGCCGGGGTTCCGGTTCTGAAACGAGAAACGCCCGCGGCAATGCGCGGGCGTCTCCGATTGAAGTGCACCTTTAGACCTCAATCCTCGAGGTGGTCCTCTTTTTTCTTCTGGACCAGCCCGAGTTCCTTTTCCTTGCGATCAAGGAAACGCTGGCCGTAGGCGTCGTTATCTTCTTCGCCGACGACCTTTTTCGCGCGGGTGAAGACCTCGTCTTCTTCCTCTTCCATGTGATGCTCGTAGTCGTGCTTGAGCGTCTTGAAGCGGGTCAGCCAGCCGGGCGACGACATGTCCATCTCGTTCAGCTCTTCCACGATTTCGTCCATCTCGTGATGTTCCGCGACCGAGTGGCGGGCGGCGTCCTGCCCCCAGGTCTCGGCCATGAGCTTGGAGTAGAATTCTTCCTCTTCGGCGGCGGAGTGGCTTTTGATGTCGCAATAGAACGCGTTCCACGCCTTGCGGCGTTCCGGGCTGTCGCCTTCGGTATTGGCGATTTTATCCAGCAGGTCGCGGTGCTTTTCATGGTCCGCGATGATGGCGTCGTAGATCGAGGGCATGGCTCGTCCTTTACGTGGCTGATCGTCGTTGGGCGGATAACGCGATGGCGCGCAGGCGGGTTCCCGATTGCGACGTTACGAAACGAAAAACGGCGCGGCCTTTTTCAAGCCGCGCCGCCGTCCCTCGAATTTTCGTGCTGTCAGCCGGCCATCCGGTCCACGATCGCCGGGACGTCCGCTTCGGACGAAACCGTGTCGGGGCCATGCGACAGCGTCAGTGCAATCGACGTGACCATCAGCGCCAGACCCGTGAACAGAACGGCCCAGTCCACAAGGGCGTTGCCGTCTTTCTGGTTGGTGAAGCGTTCGAACACGTTTTGCATCATTCTCTCCTGACCATGGCGGACGCGGTGCCTGTGAACCACCTTGTCCGTCTGTATCGTCAACCTGCCGCCCGATTAGGGCAGAAATGCGCAACCCCGGTGCCGCAATTGGCACGCTTTGGGGGATTTACAGGGGCAGTCATTCCACAATACCCCTTAGAAAATGGTTAATATTCCAAGGGTTTCATGGCTGACGAAAAGAACCTGGGGCGCGAGGTCACCGGTTGGACCGCACCGCCCCGCCCGGACGGGCTGACACTGAACGGGCGGTTCGTGTCGCTCGAACCTCTGGACGCGGCCAAACATGCCGCCGATCTGTTTCGGGCCTTCGACGGCCATGATGAATTGTGGGACTACATGCCCGTCGGTCCCTTCGCCTCGTCGTCGTCCTTTCATCGGTGGATGCGCGACGCGACCGCGCAGAACGATCCGTATTTCTTCGCGATCCGCGACGTTCAGCGCGGCAAGTGGGTCGGGTTCTGCTCGCTCTTGCGAATATCGCCCGAGGCCGGGTCGATCGAAGTCGGGTTCATCACCTTCTCGCCAGAGCTTCAACGCACGCCCGCCGCGACCGAAACCATGTTCCTGCTGATGCAATGGGCGTTCAAGGCCGGGTATCGGCGCTATGAATGGAAGTGCAACGCGCTGAACCTCGCCTCGCGCCGTGCCGCCCAGCGGCTCGGGTTCAGCTACGAGGGCGTGTTCCGGCAGCACATGGTGGTGAAGGGGCGCAATCGCGACACGGCGTGGTTCGCGGTGATCGACAGCGAATGGCCCGCCTTGAAAGAGGCGTTCGGTGTCTGGTTGAACCCGGCCAATTTCGACCGCGACGGTCGGCAGAAGGAACGTCTGGCCGATCTGACCGCGCTGGTTCGGGTGGCCTCCGACCCGGCCCTAAGGCGCTGATCAGTCCTCGGCCACGCCAAGACGTCTGCGCAGCAGCGCCTCGACCTCGTCGATCCGGTCCTCCCGGATCGCTTCGACCGCTGCGGTCAGTTCCCCGTCATGGGCTGAGAGGGCCAGCCCGTGCAGGAAATGCGCGAGATAGTCGTAGTCTTCACGCGACCGCGCGGCCGCGAGCAGGTCACAGGCGTTCAGGATGTCTTCGTCCAGCACGGCATGGTCCGGGTGCACCTCGTCCGACGGCACCATGCGCAAGCCCGTGGGGCGGTCCGCCTCGGGCAGCGCGTTCAGAACGGCGATCTGGAACGCCCCGAGACCCTCGACCGGCTTGGCCAGAAATCCGTCGGCACCGGCGGCGCGGGCCGTGTCTTCGCCATCCGGTTCGCCGGACAGGCCGAGGATCACCGGAACACGCGGCATCGCGGTGTCGAGTTCGCGGATCAGATCTTCGCCCGACCCATCGGGCAGGCCGAGGTCCACGATCACGACACTCGGGCGGTAGACCTTGAGGTGGCGACGTGCCGAGGTCAGGCAATCGGCCCGGCGCACCCGCGCCCCGGAATGAACGCAGAGCAGGCGCAAAGCCTCGGACGCGAAACGGCTGTCCTCGACCACGAGCACGGTCATTCCCGACAACGGTTTGGCGGCCGTGGGTTTCGGCTGAACGGGAAACAGATCATCGAGCATGGCGCCCTCCTTACACCCGACAGTCACGCATTGATTCGGTGAACAGGCGGTTAACACGAAGGTCTGATGCGACGTTTTCGCCGGAGCCTTGCGTGCCCTGCGGCCCTTGGGCATAAGCGGAAACGACGCTTACGAGGGAGAGAGACATGATCGGACGCCTGAATCACGTGGCCATCGCCGTGCCGGATCTGGACGCCGCCGCGGCGCAGTATCGCGGCACGCTGGGCGCGACCGTGCGCGATCCTCAGGACGAGCCGGACCACGGCGTGACGGTCGTGTTCATCGAACTGCCGAACACCAAGATCGAATTGCTCTACCCGTTGGGCGAAGACAGCCCAATCAAGGGGTTTTTGGAAAAGAACCCCTCGGGCGGCATCCATCATATGTGCTACGAGGTGGACGATATCCTTGCCGCCCGCGACAAGCTGAAAGCCGACGGCGCGCGCGTGCTGGGCAGCGGCGAACCCAAGATCGGCGCCCACGGCAAGCCGGTGCTGTTCCTGCATCCCAAAGACTTCAACGGCTGCCTGATCGAGCTGGAGCAGGTCTGATGTCGATCACCGGCGGTGCCGTCCTTCTCGTCGTGATCTGGTTCATGACCCTGTTCATCGTCCTGCCGATCATCATGCGCACGCAGGCCGAGGATGGCGAGGTGGTGCCCGGCACGCATGAGGGTGCGCCGTCGAACTTCCGCCTCGGTCGCACGATGCTGATGACCACGCTTTTCGCCGTTCCGATCTGGATCGGCGTCGTGGCGATCATCCTGTCGGGGGTCGTGACCGTCGATATGCTCGACTGGAACAACTACCTGGGCGAGCGGGTGCCGAACTAGGCCCGCACCAGATAGGTGTGAATCGAAAACACCACCGCATCGGTTTCGGGCAGACGCACGAGGATCTGACGTTCACGGCGACGGAATAGGCGCGGCTCGCCGGGAGGTTCCGGCGTGAACTCCGGCTTGGGGTTGTGCAGGTCACCGACAAGGTAGGACAGGTTGTTCCAGCGCACGAGCGGCTGACCCACGCGCACGCAGTCGAACAGCCGCTGGACCCGTTTCGCCATTCCGTCATCATAGGCTTCGACCGGCGTATGAATGGCGGTGAGGGGTCGCCCGATCTTTTGCGCCAGCGTCCAGCGTGAGGGAAAGCAGATCACCCCGCCTGCGAGCCAGTGTTCGACCTCGCCCGCGACCATGATCGCGAAATCCTCCTGACAGAGCCGCCCCAGGGTGGCGAGCGGGTCGGTTTTGTCGATGGTGACGGTGACACCATCCGGTCGGTCGTATGTGTCGCCGTTGATCCTGAGTTCTTGGCACACGACCTCCAGCACCTCGCGCGCCGGCGCCTCCCCTTCCGGGCGCAGCGCGATCACGTCCTCCCGCCGGTGCAGGACCAAGTCATCGCGCAGGGCCATCTGCTCGGCGAAGCGTTCGTCGCGGCGCAGCCAGTCACCCGCGGCGAGGGGCCGGGTTCCGGGCAACGGGTGCGAAACCGCGTCTGCGGGCATCGAGTCGTGAAGGATTTCGCTCATACCGGCAGTTTGGGCGCTTCGGGGCCGGATGCAACCGGCGCGAAACGCCAAAATTCAGCCAGCCGCGCGCCCCGTCACACGGTGATACAGGTGCGTGAAGGTCGCAGCCCCCATGACCGGGATCAGAAGGTTCAGGATCGGCACGGTGAGCGGGATCGCCATGAGGATACCGGCGAGCCAGACCTGACCGTTGAACTTGCGGCGAAGCTGGTTGGCCCCGGCCCTGCCCTCACGCCGCATGGCGGCGAGTTGGAAATACTCGCGACCGAGCAGATAGCCGTTCACGACCCAAAACAACACCGGCGCGAGCGGGCCGATGAAGAACGACAGCCCGAAGGCGAGGATGCCGAGCAAAATGGTGACGAGGATCAGGCTCGCCGCATCGCGCAAACCGTCGAGGATGGTCACGTCATGGGCGGGCGGCAGGTTCGGATAGTGTCGCTGTTCGACCGCATCCGCCACCTCGTCGAGGAAGATGCCCATGAACGCGATGGACACGGGCGTCATCAGGAAGGGCGACAGGATCACCATGAGGCCTACGATGGCCCAGCTTGCCACCGAGTCGAGCCAAGCGACCTCGCCCACGAAGGGAAGCGTGACGACCTCGGGCAGGAAAAGCCCCGCCACCCAGACGAGCGCGACAGTGATGACCGCGAGGAGCGCGATGGTCAGGCCGATACCCAGAAGCAGGACTTTACGGAAACGGCGGTCGCCAAGCTGGCCCAGCGCCTTGAAGAAATCGTCGAGGATCATGCGTCCACCCAAGCCACGATGTTGGACAGGTCCGGGCGCGGGCGATCCGGCGGCGCGCTGGTTTCCGTGCCGATATGGATGAAGCCCGCGATGCTTTCATGCGCGGCGAGGCCGAGACCCGATTGAACGAACGCGGCGTCGTGGCTGGGCCAGCCGGAAAGCCAGTTGGCGCCCCAACCGGCGGCCAAAGCGGCGTTTAGCAGCGACAGGCAGACGGCGCCCGCGGAATAGCGTTGCTCGACCTCGGGCACTTTGGGGCTGTCGACCGGGGAATAGACGACGGCGACGGCCAGATCGGCATCGGCGAACTGGCGATAGGATTTCTCGATCTTCTCGGGCTCGATGCCCAGCGCGGCCCCGCGCGGGCCGACGGCATCGGCAAGACGGGTCAGCGCGGGCTTGCCCAGCACGATGAAACGCCAGGGCTCCAGCTTGCCGTGATCGGGCGTCCGGGCGGCGGCCGTCAGAATCGGCATGAGCTCTTCGCGATCCGGCACGGGGCCGGTCAGCGTTTTGGCCGGGCGGGAGCGGCGCGTCAGCAGAAAATCGAGCGCCGCCGGGTTCTTGTATGGCATGAAGGTCTCCTGTCCGTCCCGGTGCATGTCGGCACTTTTCACGCCCACGTCAACAGCACGGGCGAAAATGGGCTGTTGTCCCGCGTGCAAGGATCGGGGATGAGACGGCATGAAGAAGGGTGAACTGGCTTATCTGGCGGTGCCGGGGTCCGAACTGGCCGTGCGCGTGACACCGAAAGCGTCGCGCAACGCCGTGTCGGTGGATGAGGACGGGCACCTGAAGGTCAGCGTGACCACGGTGCCGGAGGACGGCAAGGCGACGGCGGCGGTGGTGAAGCTGCTGGCCCATGCGCTCGGTGTCGCCCGGTCCCGCCTGACGCTCCTGCGTGGGGCTACGTCACGCGACAAGGTGTTTCGGATCGACTGAACGTCGGGCGCACACCTAGCGTTGAACGTCCTCGGTCCGGGCCAGCCGATAGACGCCTTCGGGCAGGTCGAGCGCGGCCGCGAGATCCTGCAACTGCGCCATGGACAGCGTGACGACCTGCACCCGGTCCGTCGTCGGTTCGAGCTGTTCGATCGTGACGCAATCCTCGAAGGCATTGATCGTGACGTCTTCTTTCAGATGCGAGACGCCCTCTTCGCCCTCGTCCACGAGGGTGATGACGGTCGCGTCGAAGTCGTGTTCGATTGTAAACATGGCTTCAGCCTACGCCCCTTGCCGGGATTTGCCAGCCCGATTTGTCATGGATCAAGGTTAGTGAGTGGCGAATCCGCATGATCGGCGGTGGAGGACATTGTTATGAGAGATTACCTGGACCGCCCCCGCACACCCAGCGCAATGGCCCGCATGGCCGAAACTCTGAGCCTCGACCTTGGGGTCGAATACGACGCGCATATCGTGACTCGCCGCCAGCTTGACCGTGCGGTCGAGCGGTGCAAGTCCTGCAACGATCCGGACGGCTGCGCGATGTGGCTGGACGACCATTCCGGCGGCGCCCGCGAAGCCCCGAACCTGTGCCCGAACAAGCCGCTCTTCGACCATATGCGCGGGGGCTGGTAAGCGCGCTTGAACGCCGGGGGCCTGCGGGCTAATCCGGTCCCATGGCGAAGCTTTACTTCCACTACTCCACGATGAACGCGGGAAAATCGACGCTGCTCTTGCAGGCGTCACACAATTACCGCGAACGGGGGATGGACACCTACCTTATCACCGCGCGTTTCGACAATCGGGCGGGCGAGGGCCAGATCGGGTCGCGCATCGGGATCGGCTCCTACGCGGACACGTTCGAGACGGGCGAGGATCTGTTCGCCAAGATCGAGGCACGACTGGCGCAGGGCCACGTCGCCTGCGTGTTCATCGATGAAGCGCAGTTCCTGTCGGAAGATCAGGTCTGGCAACTGGCCCGCGTGGTCGATGATCTGCGCGCGCCCATCATGTGCTACGGCCTGCGCGTCGATTTTCAGGGCAACCTCTTTCCCGGCTCCGCCGCTCTTCTCGCCCTTGCCGACGAGATGCGCGAAGTGCGCACGATCTGCCACTGCGGGAAGAAGGCAACGATGGTCATCCGACAGGATGGCGAGGGCAACGTGCTGACCGCGGGCGCACAGGTTCAGATCGGCGGCAATGAAAGCTACGTCAGCCTGTGTCGCAAGCACTGGCGCGAGGCGGTGGGCGACCGTGAACCCTCTCGCCCTCGTTAGGCGCCTCGTCGGTCTCGGCGCGATGGGCGTCGTCGGGCTGATCGGCGCGAAATCGTGGCTCGACAAGGAACGCGCCGAGTTGCGGTTGGAGTATTACCGGGAATTGTCCGAATATCATGCGGCGGCCACGCTGGGCGGCTGCACCCGGCGCGATGCGGTCATCGACATCGCTATGGCACAGGGCTGGCAGGTGCGCGAAGCGAATGGGGCCTGCGGCGCAGTCGAGGGTCTGCGACTGATCCCCGATGCCGCAACGCCGTGGCGGCGGGGTGCGCCGGGGTTTCTGGTCGGGTTCGATGCGAACGGCTGTCAGATCGCGGTGGACTGCGGGGAGTGAGGGGTTTCGCCGGGCTGCGCCCGCCGACCCGGTTGGGGGCGCTGCCCCGTCGCCATTGTCGCTCGGACCAATGGCGACCCTCGAGGTTTTTTGAAACAGAGAAAATTGGAAGTCAGTTCTATTCCCCCAACCTTGTCTAGGTGCGCTCATCCGTAGAGAAAGACCGCATGGACTTTCCGACGCCCCTGATCCCCGCCACCCTCGTCAAACGCTACAAACGGTTCCTTGCGGATTGCCAACTCGCGGACGGGACCGAGGTAACAGCGCATTGCGCCAATCCCGGCTCGATGATGGGGCTGGCCACGCCGGGCAGCCGGATCTGGCTGGAGCCGAATGACGATCCGAAGAAAAAGTTGAAGTACGGCTGGCGGCTGGTGGAGCACGACACGGGACATTTCACCGGGGTGGATACGTCGCTGCCGAACCGAATGCTGAAGGCCGCGCTGATGGCGGGTGACGTGCCGGAACTGGTCGCGCCGATGGTGCGGGCCGAGGTGAAATACGGGCAGAACAGCCGGGTCGATTTCCTACTGACCGGCGCGGGGCCCGATACTTATGTCGAGGTCAAATCCGTCACCCTGTCGCGGGAACCGGGGATCGCCGAGTTTCCCGACAGCGTGACGGCGCGTGGCACCAAGCACATGGCGGATCTGGCCGAGATGACGCGCTTCGGGCACCGGGCGGTGATCTTTTACCTCGTCCAGCGCACCGACGCGCGTGCGGTGACGATCGCGGGGGACATCGACCCGACCTATGCCGACGCCGTGCGGTCCGCGCTGGAGGCCGGGGTCGAGCCGCTCGCCTATGCCTGTCGGATCACGCCCGGCGGTGTCACGCTTGGAAAACGGCTCCCGTTCACGCCACCTTGGGCCTAGCGCCGATCAGCCCTCCGGCGCGGCGATGGCGAAGTCGGTGCCGTAGACCGCGGTCGTCACCCTGACGTAGTCCTTCGGCTCCGGCGCCCAGCTTTCCATGAGGTTGTGTTCTTCGGTGATGGCCATTCGCCCGGTGGTCGGGTCGATATAAAGGACCTGATCGCTTTCCCACCACGACTGACCGCCCGCCGTTTCGGTGCGCACGCGATAGGCATAGCGCAGGAGCGTTCGTCCCTCGACGTCGACCTCACCGTCGCATGTCGCCTCGGTGATGCTGGCGGCGGAGGATGCGTTCATGTCGCGGGCGAATTCCATCGCGTCATAAGGATTGTCCGACCCGGTATCGGTCCACGGCCCGTCCCACGACGAGCCGTCGTAGAAATCCTGCCCCCAGAGCAGCATGAACCGGCCATCCGGGAACGCGGAAATCACCTGATCGGGGGCCTGCCACCGCGCGGTGACGACGATCTGTTCGGTGCCGTCCGGCATCCGGTTGAACGTCACTTCCTGATGCTGGATGTCGAAGGCCGGGTCGAAAACCCCGCCGTCTTCGAGATACATCGCCTTTACCTCGTCCAGACAGGCATCGGCCAAAAGCGGCGTCGCGGCAAACAAGACGGGCGAAAGCAGGAAAATGCGCATGGGAGTCCTCTGAAATGCCGTGGATACGAATACAGCGAGCCTAAGTGGCACCCCGGCGTCGCGCAAGGCGCCGCATCCGTTGTGTCCCGCGCCGTTTCTGCCTATTTAGAGGCCAAACCACGCATGGAGCATCCTTTGGATACCAAGACCCGCATCACCCGAGAGGGCATCCGCCTGTACGAACCCGAGGATTTCGCGGGGATGCACAAGGCGGGAAAACTGGCGGCGGAGATCCTCGACCGGGTCATTCCGCTGGTGGAGCCGGGTGTGACGACGGGCGAGCTGGATGCGGCGATCGAGGCGATGGTGAACGAAGCCGGCGCGACCTCGGCCACGATCGGTTACAAGGGCTATGAACACGCCTCCTGCATTTCGATCAACCATGTGGTCTGCCACGGCATTCCGTCGGACAAGAAGCTGAAGGATGGCGACATCCTGAACATCGACGTCACGGTGATCGTGGACGGCTGGTTCGGGGACACCTCGCGCATGTTCGTCGCGGGCAAGATGCCGCGCAAGGCCGAGCGGCTGGTCGACGTGACGCATGAGGCGCTGATGCTGGGCATCGAGGCGGCGAAGCCGGGCAATACCTTCGGTGACATCGGCTTCGCCATTCAGAGTTTCGTCGAGAAGAACCGCATGTCGGTGGTGCGCGATTTCTGCGGTCACGGGCTGGGTCAGGTGTTCCATGCGCCGCCCAACGTGCTGCATTACGGTCGCCCCGGCACCGGGCCGATCCTTCAGGAAGGCATGTTCTTCACCATCGAGCCGATGGTGAACCTAGGTCGCCCCGAAACCAAGGTGCTCGCCGACGATTGGACGGCGGTGACGCGCGACAAGAGCCTGTCGGCGCAGTTCGAGCATTCCATCGGGATCACCGCGGACGGGTGCGAGATCTTCACGCTCTCGCCCGCAGGGAAATTCCACCCAACTTACGCCTGAGCCTCACCCGGCCAGAAGACGAGCCGCTGGTAAAGGTGCCATGTCGCGTGGCCCAAGATCGGCAGCACGACGACGAGACCCAGAAACAGCGGGATCGACCCCAGCGCCAGAAGCACGGCGACGATCAGACCCCAGACCAGCACGGGCACCGGGTTTTCGCGGGCCGCACGGATCGACGTGGCGATGGCCACAGGCATTCCGACCGGGCGGTCGGCCAGCATGGGCGCGGCGACGAAGGTCGTGACCAGCGTGACGAGCGCGAAGACAAAGCCCACCGCCATACCGATCACGATCATCTGCCAGCCACCGGAGGTGGTGAACACGCCCGTGGCGAAGGCGGTCAGGCTCGCCGGAACCGCCGCCCCCATCGTCGCCTCGTGGATCATGTCCGCGAAGAACACCCAGACGGTGAAAAGCAGCACGAGGTAAAGCGCCAGTGTCAGCATCGGCCCGACCACATGGCTGCGCGCGGCATAGAAGGCATCACCCCATGTCACGGCCAACCCCATCTCGCGCCGCTTTGACATCTCGTAAAGCCCAACACAGGCCACGGGGCCGAGGATCGCGAACCCGGCGGCCATGGGGAACAGAAGCGGGGCGAGCGCGGCGTTGAAGGCGAACCCGGCGATCAGCAGACCGACGATGGGATAAGCGATGACGAGGAACATTACGTCGGTGCGAAACGCCGCGAAGTCGGCCACTCCACGCCTGAGCGCGATGCGCAGGTCGGCGAGCGTGATCTTGCGGACCACGGGCATGGTCAGATCGTGACTGCCGATGGTCTCGATCCCGTGTTCGACGCTGCGCGCCCCCTGCCCGAGCGCCCCGATCCCGAAGGAAAGTGGATTTCCGATGGTCTTTGGCATGGCTTCCTCCTCAAGTCCGTGCACGAGCGGACCGAAGGCGGCGCGATGGTATGACCGTCCCGCGTCGGGCTCCGGTCCATATTGCCATGATAGCACGCGGCGGTCGCGGCCGCTCTCACGATTAGGGGAAACAGGTTAAGGGCGGGTCAGGTCGATCTGACGATAGGGGGCGAGGCCCGGGATATCCTCGGTCACAGGCTCCGCGACCACGCCGCCGAACCGCGCCTCGTGCACCTTCACCCGCCGCCCGTCGATGCGGGCGATCACGCTGCCGCACACGGTCCAATCCTCTTCGCCCGCGCGTCGGAACATGAACCCGCCCGACAGGCTTTCGTTCGCGAATTCAAGCGGTTGCCCCTGTCCGTCCACCGCGCGCGCCCGGCATTCGTTACAGAAATGCCAAGGGTATCGTGCGAAGGCCCTGAGCCGCGTGCCGCAGCCGGGACAGAAATGATCGGGCATCGTCATGGCACCATCCAACGCTGCAAATCCGCGCCTGTCCAGCGCCTGCCCTCGGGTCACCCTTGATCGGTTGGGGCGCTTGCCCCGATGGTGGCAGGTGAGGAAGGACCGATGGCCGACAACGGAGGACGCGGCCTATGGAACCTGTGAAGTCATACCTCGGCTGGAATCTCGATTTCACCGAACCCAAGGGCGAGGCCGCGTTATGTGCGCCGGACTCGATATCTTGGACCGTCTACAAGAACCCCATTTCGCTCGCCATCGGCGGGGTGGCGGCCGTTCTGCTTGAATTCGCGGACGCCCGGATCAGGTCCGGCGTCTGGGATCATTCCGTCTACCCCACCGACCCGCTGGGCCGCTCGCGCCGCACCGGGCTGGCCGCGATGGTCGGGATCTACGGCCCCGAAAGCGCCGCGCGTCGCGTCATCAAGGGCGTGAACAACATGCACGCTGGGGTATCGGGGAAGACGCCGACGGGCGAGGCTTATTCGGCCACGGATGTCGAGCTTCTAGATTGGGTGAGCGCCACGGCGGCCTACGGCTTCATGATGGCCTATGACCGTTACGTGACGCCCCTGAGCTACGGCGAAAAGTGCCAGTTCTACGAGGAAAGCGTGCCGGTCGTAACGCTCTATGGCGTCAAGTCGCCGATCCGCAGGCCCGAGGATTTCGAGGCGATGTGCCGGTCGCGCCTCCCCCGGTTCGAGCCGCACCAGATCAACCGCGACTTTCTGGAGATCATCAAATCCGGCAAGGCCGCACGCGGTGTGCCCAAGGGGCTTTACGTGGCCGTCGCCAACGCTGCGGTCGACCTGTTGCCCGGCGAAGTGCGGGTACGGCTGGCGTTGGGGGCCGAGTTTGACCTGACGCTCCCCCAACGGGTGTGGCTGCGGTTGGCGGCCAAACTGGCCAACACCGTGCCCGCCAAGAACAGCCCCGCCGTGGGCGCCGCGCGGCGTCTGGGCCTGCCGGATAATTTCGCGTGGAAAAGCCCAGCTGCCAAGGGGCGTATCCTCGCGGATCGCGGTCGGGCCCCGGTGTCCGCCCAGTAGGTCAAAGGCCCAGACGCCGCCCCACATCCGCCATGCTCGTCGCGATCTCGACCCCGAGTGCGGCGAGCGTGTCGGGGACGTGGCCCGGCGCGAAACCGATCACCCGCATGCCTGCCGCAAGTCCGCCCCGGCACCCCGTGGCGCTGTCGTCGATCACGACGCAGCCCTCGGGCGCGACGCCCAGCGCCTCGGCGGCCATGAGGTAAAGGTCCGGCGCGGGTTTGGGCGCGCCGATCTCCTGCCCCGAATACAGATGATCCTTCAGTCGCGTCCAGACGCCCGGATGCTGGCCCACCGTCGTGCGCATCTTGCGCGTGGTGCCGTTCGAGCCGACCGCATAGGGAATGCCCGCCGCATCCAGCCGGTCGAGCAGAGCACCGACGCCGGGAAACAGCGCCGTGCCCTCGGCCAGCCGGGCATAAAGTTTCTCGTAGAACCCATCGATCCAATCGGGCGGAAACCCCGCGCCCATCCGCCGCGCCTCATCCGCCAGCGCCGCGATGGTGGAGCCGACGAACAGCCGCTCCATCTCATCCCGGTCGAGCGGTAGGCCGTGGGCGGCGAATTCCGCTTCCAGCAGGTCGAATCCCGCGGGCTCACTATCGACCAGCACCCCATCGCAGTCGAACAGGACGGCAGCCGGGCGCGTCATTCCGCCACCGTGCAGATGCTGATGGTCGTGTCGCCATACCGGCGGCTGTCGATGAGTTGCACGCCGGCGGGCGGCGTGACCGGCCCGCTTTCCTCCCACACCACGCAGGCCCCCGGCGCGATCCAGCCGCCCTCCATCGCGGCGGAAAGCGCCTTGTCCCCCAGCCCCTTGCCATAGGGCGGGTCGAGGAACACCAACGTCGCGGGCGTCTCGGTCGCCGGGCCGAGCCGCGTGGCGTTGCGCGCGACCAGCCTCGCCTGATCCTCGGCCCGGCATTTGGCGATGTTTTCTCGGATGAGCTTCTGCGCCACGCGCCCGTCATCGACGAAGGTGACCTGCGCGGCGCCGCGCGACAGCGCCTCCAACCCCAGCGCGCCGGTGCCCGCGAACAGGTCGAGCACCACCGCGTCCGTCACCGGATCGCCGAACCGTCCGCCCGTCAGCATCGAAAACAGGCTCTCGCGCACGCGGTCGGTCGTGGGGCGCAGATGCGCGGCGGCATCGCCCTTGCCGACACTGGCCAGCGCCAGCCCGCGAAACTGCCCCGCGATGATCCTCACGCTTTGAGAAGCGCCTTGAGGTCGGTCTCGGGGTTGCCCACGGCCTCCGGGTCCGGGCTCTTGCCGCCTTCGATCAGGCGCTTGCCGACCATATAGGCGCGCGGGTCGTTCATCGCATCGACCGCGACCAGCGTGTCGCCCGCGTAATACCAGTAACTGACCGAGGTCTTGCCGTCCTCGGTCCCGTCATCGCGGGTGACGACCCGGTCATAGCCGGTGTTCAGCCCGGCGATCTGAAGCTTGGTGTCGTACTGGTCCGACCAGAACCACGGCTTCGCGATGTAATCCTTGCCCGCGCCCAGCATGTTCTGGGCCACCACTTCCGCCTGATCGATGGCGTTGCCCACGCTTTCCAGCCGGATACGCTCGCCCTTGTAGGGAAACGAGGCGCAATCGCCCGCGGCAAAGATCGACGTGTCCGACGTGCGCCCCTGCGCATCGGTCTTGATCCCGTTGTCGATGGCAAGCCCAGCGGCCTCGGCCAAGGCCACGTCCGGTTTGATCCCCACGCCGACCACGACGAAATCGACGTCGATGGTCGAGCCGTCGGTGAGTTCGGCGCCAGAGACATGCCCCTCGCCCGTCAGCTTCGACAACCCGACCTCTTCCAGAATGGTCGCGCCGTGCGCCTTGTGCAGCGCGCGGAAATAGTCCGACGTCTCGGGGGCCGACACACGTTGCAGAATGCGTTGCGCCATTTCGACGATGGTCACCTGCATCCCTTTCTTGGCGGCGACCGCGGCGGCCTCGAGCCCGATGTAGCCGCCGCCGATCACCAGCACGCGACGCCCCTCGGCGAACTCATGCGCCATGGCATCCACATCGGCGAGCGTGCGCACGGTGTAAACGCCGCCCAGATCGCCACCGATGGCCGCCGGCAGCCGGTTGGGCAGCGATCCGGTGGTCAACGCAAGCTGGCCGTAATCCAGCGTTTCGCCACTCTCAAAGGTCACGGTCTTGGCGGCGGGATCGATCCGCTCGACCCGCGTGCCGGTCTTCAGGTCGATGTCGTGCTCGGGGTAGAAGCTTTCGGGCCGGAGGTAGAGCCGCGACAGCTCCATCTCGCCCAGAAGATATGCCTTGGACAGGGGCGGGCGCTGGTAGGGCGGCACAGGCTCTTCCCCGATCAGGGTGATGCTGCCCTCGAATTTCAGGTGCCGCAGCTTGGCCACCAGTGCTGCCCCGGCCTGCCCGGCCCCGATTACGACGATATCCGACATTTTTACTTGCCTCTCCCACTTTGGTCCGGACCATATCGCCAGCCGTAATCAAATGGCAACGCGAACAGGAGGACGTTATGACGATTGCAGTGGGTGACACGCTACCCGAGGCCACTTTGATGAGACTCGGGGAAAAGGGACCGGAACCGGTCGAGCTTTCCGCCCTGACCTCGGGACGCAAGGTGGTGATCTTCGGCCTGCCCGGCGCCTTTACCGGCACATGCACCACGGCGCATGTGCCCAGCTTCATCCGCAACATGGACGCGCTCAAGAACAAGGGCGTGGACGAGGTTGTCTGCGTCTCCGTCAACGATCCCTTCGTGATGGGGGCCTGGGGTGCATCGACCGGCGCGAACGACGCCGGCATCACCATGCTGGGCGACGCCGAGTGCAAATTGACCGAAGCGATGGGCCTGAGGTTCGACGCCCCGCCCGTGGGTCTCATCGCCCGGTCCAAACGCTACGCGCTGATGGCGGACAACGGGGTCGTGAAGGTCTTTCAAGCCGAAGAAAACCCCGGCGTCTGCGATATGTCGGGCGGCGAAGCGATGGTCGAGGCCATCTGACCTCTTTCCGGTCGCAAATATCCCGGGAGAGCGCGAGAGGGCTGGCCCTCTCGCACACCGCGCTGTCCCACCGCAAGGTGGGACAGCGCAAATCATGCGCGGCGCTTGCGCCGCACCATTTCCTCAGATCGCCGCGATCACTCCCTGAAGCATGTCGCGCACCTGACCTGCGACACCCTTGAGGTCCGCGTTGTCGATGCCGGACATCGAAGCGACGGGATCGACCGCCGACACTTCGACGCCGCCGTCCACCTCGCGCAGGATCACGTTGCAGGGCAGCATCGCGCCCACCTTGGGTTCCATCCCGATCGCTTCCCACGCCATGTTCGGGTTGCAGGCGCCGAGGATGCGGTAGCCGTCCATATCCTTGTCAATTTTTTTCTTCATCGTCGCCTGCACGTCGATTTCGGTCAGCACGCCGAAGCCCGCGTCACCCAGCGCCTTGCGGGTGCGGGCATCGACGGTTTCGAAATCGGCATCGGTGATGGTGCGGTCGAGGGTATAGGCCATTCGGTCCTCCATATTCGTTATTTCGAATGTGGGGGCCGGACTGCGCCGCGTCAACCGCGCTTGAACGGTCCCATCGAGGTCAGGATCTCGATATCCTCGTCCACCGCGCGCGCTTCCTGTTCGCAGAACTCCGCGACCGCGCGCCGGAACCCGGGGTCACCGATCCAGTGCAGCGAATGGGTCGTCACCGGCAGGTAGCCGCGGGCGAGCTTGTGGTCGCCCTGCGCGCCCGCTTCGACCCGGCCCAGCCCGTGTGCGATGGCATAGTCGATGGCCTGATAGTAGCAGAGCTCGAAATGCAGGCTCGGATGGTGCTCGGTGCAGCCCCAGTAGCGGCCATAGAGCACGTCGCGCCCGATGAAGTTCAGTGCGCCCGCGACGGGGTGCCCGTCGCGCATGGCGAACACCAGCAACACGTCGTCGCGCATGGTCGCCTGCACGTCGTCGAAGAAGGCCCGGCTCAGGTAGGGCGAGCCCCATTTGCGCATCCCCGTGTCCTGATAGAACACCCAGAACGCATCCCAGTGCTCGGGTTTCAGATCGTCGCCGGTCAGCGCCACGATCTCGCCCCCGAAATCCTGCGCCGTGCGCCGGTCCTTTCGGATCGCCTTGCGCTTGCGCGATGACAGCGTTTCGAGGAACGCGTCGAAGTCGGTGAAATCGTCGTTGAACCAATGATACTGGCTGTGCGTCCTGTGGATCAGCCCCATCGCTTTTCCCGCGATGGCCTCGGCCTCGGTGCAGAAGGTGACGTTGAGCGAGGATATCTCGTTGTCCGCCGCGACCTGCACCCCGCCCTGAACCAGCGCCGCCGTGGCTTCGGCCTCGGCCCCCGGCTTGACCAGAAAGCGCCGCCCCGTCGCGGGCGTGAACGGCACCGCGATCTGAAGCTTGGGGTAATAGCGGCCCCCCGCCCGCTCATAGGCATGAGCCCAGCTGTGATCGAACACGTATTCGCCCTGGCTGTGCGACTTGGCATACATCGGCGCGGCACCGATCATTCCCGCCTCGTCATGGGCGGTCAGGTAGAGCGGTTGCCAGCCGGTGCCGGGTCCGACAGACCCGGACCGCTCCAGCGCGGCGAGGAAGCGGTGGGTCGTGAACGGGTCGTCGGGCCGCAAGCTGCCTTCGGGGCAGGCGCAGGCATCCCAGTCGGCCGGGTCGATCCCGTCGATACTGTCATGCGTGCGGATTTCGATGGCGCGTTGATCCATGGGCCGATGTGACGCGGCGGTGCGGTAAGGGTCAAGCGGGGAGCGCGGCTGCGTAGCCCTCGAAGGTCACGTTATCGGCGACCTCACGCGCTTTTGTCTCGGCCTCGGGCGAGCGGATCGTCCAGCACAGCACGGGCGTACCCTTCGCTTTCAGATCGGCCACCACATCCGAGGTCAGATCGCGGGCATCATGGCTGATGAACGACGCCCCGACGCGGTCGTAATCCGGGATACGGGCAAGAAGCGTTCGTGTCGTCGCGTTCAGAAGCGGCCAATCGTCGGCGTCATAGGCGCAGGTGGTCAGGCCGCGCGGAATCTCTGGCGCCAGCCGGGCCATTTCGCTGACGGAATGGGGATTGAACGACATCACGGCCACCGGCCCTGCGTATCCTTCGAGCGCGTGGGCCACCGCAGCCTCCAGCGGGCCGATGTTGGCCCCCATCGCGCCGTCCTGATCCTTGATTTCGATGAGAAGCGGCACCTGACCGGCCACGATGCCCAGCACCTCCGCAAGGGTCGGAATGCCGTCGTCCGCGCCGAGCAACGGGATCGCGCCCAGCGCGCGTGCCGTCTTTTGCGCCACGGGGCCTTTTTGCGCCGTCAGCCGACCGAGGTCGTAGTCGTGAAACACCATCGCGACGTCATCGCTGCTGAGTTGCACATCGCATTCGATGCCGTAGCCCGCCGCGACCGCCGCACGGATCGCGGCGCGGGAGTTTTCGGGGCGGCCCGCCGACGCGTCATGATAGGCGCGGTGGGCCAGTGGTGCGCGCAGGAAGACGTCGGGAAGCGCGGTCATTTGATGCGGAAGATGCCTTCGATCTCGACCGCGCAGCCGAACGGGAGGGAGGCCGCCGAAACCGCCGAACGGGTGTGACGACCGGCGTCGCCCAGAGCCTCGACAAGGAAGTCGGACGCGCCGTTCACGACCTTGGGCTGGTCGCCGAAATCCGGCGTCGAATTGACGAACCCGGTCAGTTTCACGACCTGCACCAGCCGGTCGAGATCGCCGCCGCAGGCCGCCTTGACTTGCGCGAGCAGGCTGATCGCACACAGGCGCGCCGCCGCCGCGCCGTCTTCGGTCGCCATGTCCGCGCCCAGCTTGCCTGTGACGAGCGTGCCGTCCTGCATCGAAACCTGGCCCGAGACATAGACGATGTCGCCCAGGACCTGCCACGGAACGTAATTCGCCGCGGGCGCCGGGGCGTCGGGCAGGGTGACGCCGAGATCGGACAGTCGGGATTCGTAAGTGCTCATGCGGGCCTCCTTGGTTGGCGGCACGCTAGCGCGGGGTGGGACCGGGTGGAAGGGTCAGCTTTCGCGGAACGCCTTGTTGAAGTAATCCGCCAGCGGTTTGACGAGATAGGCGAGCGGGCTGCGGTCCGCCGTGCGCAGGTAGCTTTCCACCGGCATACCGGGCACCAGCACGGTCCCCTCCGGCAGCTTCTCGACCTCGCCATCCTCCAGCGCGATGCGCACCCGGTAGAAGCTGCGCCCGGTGTTCTCGTCGGTCAGCGCGTCGGCCGAGATCGTCATCACCCGCCCGATCAGTTCCGGCGTGTTGCGGCGGTCGAGGGCGGCCAGCCGCAGGGTCACCTCCTGCCCGACGTGGATTTCGTCGATGTGGATCGGGTCGACCTGCGCCCCGATGACGAGCGCCTGATCCTGCGGCACGATGTACAGCAGCGGCTGGGCCGAGCGGATCACCTCGCGTTCGGCGAAGACCTGCATCGCATGGATGGCCCCCGAAAGCGGTGCGCGAATGTCGAGGCGACCGAGTTGGGCAATCAGGGCGCGGCGCCGTTCGGCCAGTTCCAGCTCCTGATAACCGAGGTCGCGCAGGTTCTCGATCGCCTGTTCGCGCCGGGCCTGACCCAGTTTCAGGATCTCGATCTCGATTTCGGTGATGCGCCCTTCGTTCTGGGCGATGGCGGCGGTAAGTTCGCCGCTCTGCCCTTCGAGCGCGGCCTTGTCGCGTTCCAGCGCAAGCACGACCGAAGACTGGACGAGGTTCCGTTCGAGCAGGGAGCGTTTGTTGACCAGTTCTTCGGAAATCAGCCGGAGTTGCGTCTCGAGAGCCGCCTGTTGCGCGGCGATCCCTTCGTTCTGGCTGGAAATCTGCGACATGCGCTTGCGCAACTGCTCGGTTTCGGAGGCGAGGCTTTCGCGGCGCTGGTCAAAGAGTCGTTGCTGACCGTCCATGAACTCCTGCGCGTCGGGATGCACCCGCGCCTCTTCGACGATGAGGTCGTCGAATGTGATCTGGTCGGTCCCGTCGCGTTCGGCCTCTAGCCGCCCACGGCGCGCGACAAGCTCGAACAACTGGTTCTGGACGATGGTGAGTTCGGACTGAAGCTCTTCGGGGTCGAGCCGGACCAGAATGTCGCCCGCTTCGACGATATCGCCCTCCTTGACCTCGATGGACTGGATCACGCCGCCGTCGGGGTGCTGGACGACCTGCCGGTTCTGCTCGCTCTCGATCCCGCCGGGCGCGATGATCGCGCCGGAAATGTCGGTGGTCACGGACCATGTCCCGAAGCCGCCCACGAGGATCAGAAGCGCGAGCAGTCCGACGACCATGTGGGTGCGGGCCGACCATGCGCGGGCCACGTCGTCCCCCCAGCCGGACTGGGCGGACTGTGCAGGTTCGACCTTGGCGAGTTTGGTCGGTTTCGGGTCGGTCAGGTTGCGTGCCATCAGGCGACTCCTCCGCCTTTGCGCTGCGCCGCGCTGTCCTCGATCTGGGCGGCATTCTGCACCGTGCGCCGCAGCACTTCGTCACGCGGCCCGAAGGCGCGCGGCATACCGTCGTCGAGGACCAGAAGTTTCTCGCACTCCTGAATGGCCGATGGGCGATGCGCCATGATGAGCACGGCACCGCCTTCGCCCTTGACCGCGCGCACGGCCTGATTGAGCGCCTCGCTCCCCTCGTTGTCGAGGTTGGCGTTGGGCTCGTCCAGCACCAGCACGACCGGATCGCCGTAAAGCGCGCGCGCCAGACCGATGCGCTGCAATTGTCCACCGGACAGCAGGCCGCCCGCCCCTTTCACCGGCGTGTCGTAGCCATCGGGCAGACGCAGGATCAGGTTGTGGGCCGCCGCCTTTTTCGCCGCCTCGACGACCTTGGCGTCGTCCGGGGTCAGCGACAGGCCCGCGATATTCTCGGCGATCGTTCCGTCGAACAGGCGGACACGTTGCGGCAGGTATCCGATGTGCTGCCCCAAGGTCGCCGTGTCGAACTGGTCGAGCGATGCGCCGTCCAGACGCAGGCGCCCGCCCGCCGGGTTCCAGACCCCGGTGATCGCGCGTGCCAGCGTCGACTTGCCTGCGCCGGACGGGCCGATGACGCCCAGCGCCTCGCCCGGCTGGACGTCGAAATTCACCATGCGGAGCGAGGCTTGCGTCGTACCCGGCGGCACGACTGTCAGGTTTTCGGCGGTCAGCACCGCTCGGGGGCGCGGCAAGGCGGTTCGCGGACCCGGGCGCGCCACTTCGGACAACAGCGCGGACAAGGTGCGCCAGGCGCGGCGCCCGGCCTGAACGATCTGCCATTGGCCGATCAGAAGGTCGACGGGGGCCAGAGCGCGGCCGAGCAGGATCGAGGCTGCGATCATGACGCCCGGGGTCACATGCCCTTCGAGCACCAGATAGGCGCCAAGGCCCAGCATGGCCGACTGCAAGAGCAGGCGCAGGGTCTTGGAGAGCGAGGTATAAGCGCCCGAACGGTCGGCGGACAGGATAGCATCGGCGAGGGCCGCGTGGCGCTGGCGATACCAGCGGCTGAACGCGGCGTCGGACATGCCCAGCGCGCGCACCATCTCGGCCTCGCCGCGCAGTTGTTCGGCCACATTGTCCGACTGCATGGTCGCGGCATTCGCCTGCCGCGCGGGGGCCGAGGTCGATATCTGGTTCAGGATCGCGATGGTGACCAGCACCCCGCCGCCGACGAGCGCGAGAATGCCCAGATACGGGTGGAACAGAAGGATACCCGCCAGAAAGATCGGGGTGAACGGCAGGTCGAACAGCGCGCCGAACACGGGCGACGACAAGAGCCGCCGGATCGCTTCGAGTTCCTTCAGCCCGTTCTCGCTATTGCCCGACTTGCGGTTCGTGCGCGAGTCGTAGTCCAGAACCGCCGTGAACACCCGGTGATCGAGCTTGGCCTGAAACTTGGCCCCGATCCGGGCCAGCACCCGGCCCCTGACGAAATCGAGAATGCCCATCATCGCGAACAGGAACGCCATCAGAATCGTCAGCGCGATCAGCGTTTCTTCGGACCGGCTGCCCAGAACGCGGTCATAGACCTGAAGCATGTAAAGCGGGCCGGTCAGCATCAGCACGTTCATGAAGACCGAGAAGATGCCGACGGCCCAGAACAGGCCCCTGTTCTCACGAAGGACCGCGCGGAGTTCAGTGCGTCCGGAAACTGTCGTATCGAGGCTCATGTGCCCTCATCACCTTGCAACCCGAGAATAGGCGGGCGCTCCCCAATAACTGGTTAACGCGCACGGTCATTCTCGTCATCGGCAAATTGGACGGATTGGCTCAATTGATCCCGAGTATGTTCTGGATGACACCGATCAGGCTGTCTTCGCGCGGGCGATTATTGTTGTTGCCGCCGTTGAAGATGTTTCCGGGGTTGAACGTCTCGGCGGGTGTGTCCTGAACGACGACCGGGGCCATCTCGGGCCGGATCATCGGCAGCGGACGGGGCGGCAGGTCCGCGTGCACCCGTTCCATCACCTCTTTCCAGATCTCGGCCGGAAGCCCGCCGCCGGTCACACCCTTGAGCGGCGTGTTGTCGTCATAGCCCATCCAGACCCCGGCCACGTAATCCGCCGTGAACCCCACGAACCACGCATCGCGGGCCGATTGGGTGGTGCCGGTCTTGCCCGCAGCCTCGCGGTCCGACAGCTTGGCGCGCTGGCCCGACCCGGCTTCGATCACCTGATTCATCATGTAGACGAGTTGTTCGTTCGCGGCGGTCTGGATCACGCGTTTGCCGATCCCGCCCTCCTGCTCCATCAGCGGCTGGGATTCGCCCAGAAGCGACAGTTCCGTCAGGCCGTAGGGCACCACCGCCGAGCCGCCGTTCAGGATGCCCGCGAAAGCGCCGGTCATCTGGAGAAGCGTCGTCTCGGACACCCCCAGCGCAAGGGCGGGGCCGGCGGCAAGGTCGCTTTCGATGCCGAAATAGCTTGCGACCGTCCGCACGTTTTCGCGCCCCACGTCCTCGGACAGCTTCACCGCCGGGATGTTGAGCGAGTTCTGAAGCGCCGTCGTCAGGGTGACGGGGCCATAATACTTGCGGGTGTAGTTCTGCGGCGACCACGGGCCGGACCCGGGGACGTTGATGGTGATCGGCTCGTCCACGATCACGTCGGCATAGGACCAGCCGAGATCCAGTGCGGCGGCATAGATGAACGGCTTGAAGGCCGAGCCGGTCTGGCGCATCGCCTGCGTCGCGCGGTTGAAGGCGCCCGACACCTTGGTCTTGCGCCCGCCGACCATCGCGCGGACCGCGCCGTCCGCGCTCATCACCACGATCGCGGCCTGCGCTTCGGACCCTTCGGACACCTTGGTTTCGAAAATGTGGGCCAGCGCCTCTTCGGCGGCGGTCTGGATCTTCTGGTCGAAGGTCGTCTTGATGATGACGTCCTCGGTCGTGTCACGGGTCAGGAAGCTCGGCCCCTCGCCCATCACCCAATCCGCGAAATACCCGCCCGCCTTGCGCTCGGCCGCTTCCGACAGTTGTGCGGGATTGGCGCGGGCGTATTCCGCATCGGCTTCGGACAGGTAACCCTGCTGCTCCATCAGCTTGAGCACGGTCAGGGCACGGGCCCAACTGCGATCCATGCTGCTGGTCGGCGAATAGGTCGAAGGCGCGGTGAGCAGACCGGCGAGCGTCGCGCTTTCCGCCGGGCTGAGTTCGGCGGAGGAAATGCCGTAATAGCGTCCCGCCGCGGCCTCGGCCCCGTATGAGCCACCGCCGAAATAGGCCCGGTTCAGGTAGATCGTCAGGATGTCGTCCTTGGAGAATTTCAGCTCCAGCGCCATCGCGTAGATCGCCTCCTTGGCCTTGCGGGCAAGCGACGAGCGGCGGCAATCGGCCTCGTATTCCGCTTCGGTCATGCCGGACGAGGAGTCGTAGGGCGTGCCGAGACACAGCAGTTTCGCGGTCTGTTGCGTGATGGTCGAGCCGCCGTGACCTTCGAGCGGGCCGCGCCCCTCGGCCATGTTAATGCGGATCGCGCTGGCGATCCCGCGCGGGCTGACGCCGAAGTGGCGATAGAACCGCCGATCCTCGGTCGCGACCACCGCGTTCTTGAGATGCGGGCTGACGGTTTCGGCCGTGACGAGCCCGCCGAACTGGTTGCCGCGCCACGCATAGGTGTTGCCGTAACGGTCGAGCATGGTGACCGACCCCTTTGCGCGCCCGTCCACGAGTTGATTGAGCGGCGGAATCGTCGTCGAGGTATACCAAACGGCCGCGCCGAGCCCGAGCACGGCGATGATCGCGGTCACGAATCCAAGGCGGAAGACGATACGGAAAACCCAACGGACCAGACCGATGGGCAAGGCGAGGATCAGGGGCAAGTTGCGACGGGGTTTGCGCTTGGCCGATTTCCGCGTCTTGCGCGGCGGTTTCCCCGACGGACTCTTGGTCGGTTTTTTCCTTGTTTTCTGCGGCTTTGCATAGCGCTTGTCCGCGACGAGCGGCGGGCGCCGATTTCCGTTCTGTGCCATGTGTCCGCTGTCTCAGCTGCTCTTTTCGGCCCAAGGTAACGACTCGCCGGACCGTTTGCGAGGGCTATGGCGGGAGTCCGCTTAAATGCTGCTTTCTTGTGCGCTCAATTCTTGCACACGGCGCGCGGTTATTGACTAAAATTTGTGCAGTTGCCCACAATGCGGGCACATGGACCCCGTGGATTCCTTGTTGGCCGGGGTCCGCATGCGCTTGCTAAGGGCGTGATTTCGCGCGGGGACACACCCGCATAAATAAAAGGGGAATGACGTGAAACTGATCATTGCAGCGATCAAGCCGTTCAAGCTGGAGGAGGTCCGCGAGGCGCTGACCACCATCGGCGTGCGCGGCATGATGGTGACGGAAATCAAGGGTTTCGGTTCCCAGTCTGGCCACACGGAAATCTATCGCGGTGCGGAATACGCCGTGAACTTCGTGCCGAAGGTCAAACTGGAAATCGTCGTCGAAGACGGGCTGGCCGAGCAGGTCGTCGAAACCATCGCCAAGACCGCCCAGACGGGCAAGATCGGCGACGGCAAGATCTTCACCATGGACGTTTCGGGCGCTCTGCGCGTGCGGACCGGCGAAACCGACGGGGACGCGCTTTAAGCGCGGGAAACAGGGGAACAACGACATGCAACTCAAGAAACTTCTTCCGCTTGGCGTCGCGGCAGCTACCCTGCTGCCGATGGTCGCCTTCGGTCAGGACGAAGGGCCCGCTGCGGGCACCGATGCGTCGTCCGACTCGATCTTCATCTTCAACTCGCTGCTCTTCCTCATCGGCGGTTTCCTCGTCATGTGGATGGCTGCCGGCTTCTCGATGCTCGAAGCCGGTCTCGTTCGCTCCAAGAACGTGACCATGCAGCTCACCAAGAACATCGCGCTCTTCTCGCTCGCAGCGATCATGTACTACCTCATCGGCTACAACCTCATGTATCCGCTGGGCAACTGGTCCATCGGCACCGATGAGACCGGCGGCTACCTCGGCGCCTTCGGCGTTGCGGTTCTGGAAGCTGTCGGCGTTGGCCGCGACGCAGCCGACGACTACGGCTACGCCTCGACCGGCTCGGACTTCTTCTTCCAGCTGATGTTCTGCGCCACGACCGCTTCGATCGTGTCCGGCACGCTCGCCGAGCGCATCAAACTGTGGCCGTTCCTGATCTTCACGATCATCCTGACCGGCTTCATCTACCCGATCCAGGCTTCCTGGAAATGGGGCGGCGGCTTCCTCGACAGCCAGTTCGGCTTCCTCGACTTCGCCGGTTCGACCGTCGTGCACTCGGTCGGTGGCTGGGCGGCTCTCGCCGGTGCTCTGATCCTCGGCCCGCGCCTGGGTAAGTATGTCGACGGCAAAGTGACGGCCTTCCCGGGTTCGAACCTCACCCTCGCCACGCTGGGGACGTTCATCCTGTGGCTCGGCTGGTTCGGCTTCAACGGCGGCTCGCAGCTTGCCATGGGCACCGTGGGTGACGTGGCCGACGTTTCGCGCATCTTCTCGAACACGAACACGGCCGCTGCCGGTGGCGCCATCGCCGCCCTGATCCTGACCCAGATCGTCTACAAGAAAGTCGACCTGACGATGGTTCTGAACGGCGCGCTCGCCGGTCTCGTGTCGATCACCGCTGAACCGCTCACCCCGTCGCTGGGTGCCGCGACCATCATCGGTGCCATCGGTGGCGTCATCGTGGTCTTCACCGTGCCGCTGCTCGACAAGCTGAAGATCGACGATGTGGTCGGCGCCATCCCGGTGCACCTCTTCGCCGGTATCTGGGGCACCATCGCGGTGATCTTCACCAACTCGGACGCGACCTTCGGCGGTCAGATCATCTCGATCATCATCGTCGGCATCTTCGCCTTCGTCGTCTCCGCGATCATCTGGTTCGTCCTCAAGGCCATCATGGGCCTGCGCGTCAGCGAAGAGGACGAGATGATGGGCCTCGACAAGGCCGAGCTGGGTATGGAAGCCTATCCGGAATTCACCAGCTAATCCTTGCTGGACAGTGAAGTGGGAAAGGCCCGGGCAATCGCCCGGGCCTTTTCATTCGGTCCAGCCATGAAAAAGGCCGGGGAAGATCCCCGGCCTTTCTGCTGCGCCCGGTTCGGGCACAGCGCGGAAGGGGGCAGGACATTGCCCTCCCGTTTCCCGTTCAGACGTCGACGCCCACCACCAGTTGCGCCGAGTAGGCCTCGGACTGCTCGCGGATGGCCGCATAGCCCCCGTCGCCCACGCTGCTGGCGATCCTGTCGTTGCGGTTCATGACCGCACGATCCGCGCCGTGGGTGCTGTAGGGTTCGACGGACTGGTAAAAATACTGCGACAGCGCATCGGGAAAGAAGATCTGACTGGTCAGCACGGTGCGCTGATCCAGAAACACCTTGTAGTGGATGTGCGTCGTGCGGCCGGGATACCAGCCGGGATAGATCGTGCGGAACGTGACCACGCCGCGTGCATCGCTGATCTGTGTGCCGCGCAGGAACGTCTCGCCCTCAGTGTCGCCACCCGCGTTCTGGGCGTAGCCGGAGTAATTCCCCTCGGCGTCGCAATGCCAGATGTCCACCCGCGCATCCGCTATCGGATCGCAAGCGGCATCCACCACCTGTATGGCCATGTCGAGCGGCACGCCCGCCCGACCCTCGGTGATGTCGGCGCGCACGAGGCCGGGGTCGAAGTAATAAGGCCCCTCCGTCGTTTCCGGCATCACCATACAGACGTTCGGCGCGATAAGGCCCGCCGAACTCGCCTGCGCCCGCGCGGCTCTCGGAAAGACGCCGACGCCGGTCAGCACGATGGGGGACGCGGCGAAGGCGGCCAGAAGCTGCCTGCGGGTCGGTGAGGTGTCGGTCATGGCGCTGCCTTTCGTTTGCCTGTCCGACCCTAACGTGGGGGCGGCGGCAGTCCGTCGGCAGGGGCGATTACAGATTTGTAATCTTCACAAGCCCACCAGCATCCTCAGCCCTTGCGTCACATCCGTCCGCACGGCCAGCCGCAGCCCCGGCTCGTCCCCGGCTGCGAGGGCGGCGAGAATCGAACGGTGGTGCTTTTGCAGGTCGGAACGGTCGCGGGACTGATAAAGCGCCCGCATCGTCGGCCCGAGTTGCAGCCAGACGGTTTCGACCATCGCCAGCATCGCGGGGGCCTGTGCGCGCAGATAAAGCGTGCGATGGAATTCGAGGTTCGAACGGATGTAGCCGGTCACGTCATGCTTCGCCACGACCTCGGCCACCCGTCCGTTGATCGTGCGCAGCCGCTCGATCAGGGCGTTGTGGGCGCGTGGCAGGGCGCGGGCGGCAAGCTCCGGCTCCAGCAGGGCACGCAGGGCGGCCAGTTCCTCGATCCGTTCCGGGGACAGGTCGGGCGTCGTGACCCGACCCGAGGAGGACAGCGTCAGGGCACCCTCGGCCGCCAAACGCCGCACCGCTTCGCGCGCGGGGGTCATCGAGACGTCGAATTCCCGCCCGATGCCGCGCAGGGTCAGGGCCACCCCCGGCTCCATCTCGCCCGCCATGATGCGGCCACGCAGAGTGCGGTAGACCCGCTCATGCGCCGAGGTATTCGGGTCGGGCGGCTGGATCGGAGTGGGGGCTGGCTGGTCCATGCCTATTCGTGATCACAAATCGCGGATTGGTCAATCGCGGAAACGATAGCGGTGGAGCGCCCCGCCCTTTTGCCGCAACCAGCGACGCTGCGCCTTGTGATCCGGGAACAGGTCCGCGCATTGGCGCCAGAACGCATCGGAGTGATCCATATGGACCATGTGCGACACCTCATGCGCGGCCACATAGTCAAGCACGTCGGGCGGCGCCATCACCAGCCGCCACGAATACATGAGGTTGCCCTCGTGGGTGCACGACCCCCAGCGCGAGCGTGTGTCGCGCAGCGTGACCTTGCCGATCTCGCGCCCGATGGCGGCGGCATGGCGCTCAGACGCCGCGACCAGCCGCTCGCGCGCCGCGACCTTGAGGAACGCGCCGAGCCGGGCCGGGGTCGCCTCGACCCCGCTCGAAGGCACTTCGATCCGGCCGCCCACCTGCGCGACGCCACGGCGGGCGACGGCGACGACCTCGCACATCTGCCCTTCGAACGGTATCAGATCGCCGGGCATCGGGCGAAGCTCGCCCGGCAGGTCGGCAAGATGCCCGCGAATCCAGTCGGCTTTCTCATGCACGAAAGCCTCGGCTTCGCGACGCGGAACATGGGTCGGCAGCGTGAGCGTCACCTGCCCGTCGAGCCGCGAAATCCGCAAGGAGAGGCGGCGCGCACGGGACGAACGCTTGAGCCGCACGGTGACCTCGGGCGACCCGGCGACCCGAATCACGCCCGGCCCCGCATCCGGTGCCCCACCGAACAATGCCCGTCTCAGCCCCATTTCCGGCCCCCGCTCGCCCATATCGCCAATGCGGTTTTGAAAGGCTTTGACACCCTCTTGCACATATGGCAGTTGCACCCAGATTCTCGCATGACGACACGATGACGGAAAGGGTTATCCATGCCCAAAGAAGAATGGGGCACCAAGCGCGTTTGCCCGACGACCGGCAAACGGTTCTATGACCTGAACGCCAACCCGATCGTTTCGCCCTACACCGGCGAAGTGGTCGAGATCGACACCGGCAAGACCCGGACGATGGTGGCCGACAAGGCCGACAAGAAATCGCGCAAAGACGATACGCAGAGCGACGACCTTATCGACAACGATGATGACGTGATCGACGACGATGACGACAACGATGTCGATCTGGGCGATGACGTTCTCGAAGACGACGAAGACGACGATGTGTCGCTGGACGACATCGCCGACGTCGCCTCGGACGACGACGAGTGATCGTCTGACATGACGGATTTGGGCCGGGCCGCAGCGCCCGGCCTTTTTCGTTCGCGGCGGGCGGTTTTCGACCGCGCAGGCCCGGGAAACCCAGATTTTGCAGGGCCATTGGGCGCGTCGACGCAAAAGCCGCCGCCGACAACTTTTTCGCTTGAAACGCATCCCCGCCTCGCCTAAACACCGCGAACGAACGGCACAGCCGTCATCGGGGCCTTAGCTCAGTTGGGAGAGCGCTTGCATGGCATGCAAGAGGTCAGGGGTTCGACTCCCCTAGGCTCCACCAAATCCCCCTCCAAGTCGCAGAAGCGTTTTTCTCGCGCGTTTCGATGCGTGTGCCATATAGCCCGCAACTGCGTCGCTACGCCTTCGGCCCTGCGCATCCCGTCCTCCCGATCGCCGTCAGCCGGGATGGGCGACCGACGGCAGAGTTGCGGGACACGCTCGTTTCCCTATGCTTGTTAACAATAACTCAGGCCTGAGCGCCCAACATTCCGGGCGCCGCTATTCGATTTGAAAATGCATTGGTTCGGGGGACCGCATTATGGCTGCACGCGTTATCGACCTAACTTTTCTGACCTCGGCGCAGGGGTTCATCATTCAGGGCGACGTGTCCGGCAACCGGGCCGGGTGGAGCGTTTCGAACGCAGGCGACGTGAACGGCGACGGGATCGCCGATGTGATCGTCGGGGCGAGTTATGGCGACAACGGCGGCTCGTTCGCGGGCGAAGCCTATGTCGTGTTCGGAAGGACAAGCGGTTTCACGAACATCGACCTTTCGAGCTTCACGCTCGCCGACGGGTTCATCATTCAGGGCGATGTGGCACACGATCAAGCCGCCTACAGCGTGTCCTATGCGGGCGATGTGAACGGCGACGGGATCGACGACGTGATCGTCGGCGCGCCCTACGGCGATGACAGTGATCCCAACGCGGGCGAAGCCTATGTCATCTTCGGGAAGACGAGCGGGATTGCGAACATCGATTTGTCGAGCCTGACGCTCGCGGACGGGTTCATTATTCAGGGCGACGCGGCAAACGATCAAGCCGCCTTTAGCGTGTCCTATGCTGGCGATGTGAACGGCGATGGGATCGACGATGTGATCGTCGGTGCACCGTATGGCGATGACGGTGGCTCGGGTGCAGGCGAAGCCTATGTCATCTTCGGCAGGTCGAGCGGGATCGCGAACATCGACCTGACGATCCTGACGACGGCTGATGGATTCATCATTCAGGGCGATGCGTCAAGTGACGGTCTCGGTTTCAGCGTGTCTTACGCGGGGGACGTGAACGGCGACGGGATCGACGATGTGATCGTCGGTGCACCGAATGGCGATGACGGTGGCTCGGGTGCAGGTGAAGCCTATGTCATCTTCGGAAAATCGACCGGTTTCACGAACATCGATCTGTCCGCTTTCGCGCTTGCGGACGGCTTCATAATTCAGGGAGACACCAATTCCGATACCGCAGGACGAAGTGTCTCGGCGGCCGGTGATGTGAATGGCGACGGCATCGACGATATTGTTGTTGGTGCAGAAGGTGGCGACAATGGTGGCACAAACGCGGGCGAAGCTTATGTGATTTTCGGCAAGGCGAGCGGCTTTACCAACATCGATCTGACGAATCTGACTCTATCAGACGGCTTCATCATTCAGGGCGACGCCTCCAACGATTATGCGGGGTGGAGCGTTTCGTCCGCGGGGGACGTGAACGGCGACGGGATCGACGACCTGATCGTCGGGGCTCAAGGCGGTGACGATGGTGGCACGACTGCGGGCGAGGCCTATGTCGTGTTCGGCAAGTCGAGCGGGATTTCCAATGTCGACCTGTCTTCTCTTGCCGCTGCTGACGGCTTCATCATTCAGGGCGACATGTCTTACGACCGGGCAGGTTGGAGCGTCTCGGGCGCCGGTGATCTGAACGGTGACGGGATCGATGACGTGATCGTGGGCGCCTATGGCGGCGACGACGGCGGCACCGACGCGGGCGAGGCCTATGTCATCTACGGCGGCTCGGCGACTGGGTTCGGTACCCACGTGAATGCCGGAACACTTGGGGGAGCTTTTGGTTTTTCTGTCGTGGGCGATGCACCGGACGACCAATTGGGCCGTGACGTTGCGAATGCGGGTGATGTCAACGGTGACGGCTTTGACGATTTGATTCTGGGCGCGCACTTCGGTGATGACGGTGGCAGCTCCGCAGGTGAGGCCTATGTCATTTTCGGCAGCGCGACGGGGTCGGGCGATATCGACCTGACGACGTTCTCGGCTGCCGAAGGATTCAAAATTCGAGGCGACGAAGCAGGGGACTACCTAGGGTACAGCGTCGCCTCCGCCGGAGATATGAACGGCGATGGGATCGACGACCTCGTCGTGGGCGCGCCTTATGGCGACAATGGTGGATCGCATGCGGGCGAAGCCTATGTGATCTTTGGTAAGAGCGGCGGTTTTTCCGACATAGACCTGTCTTCGCTCGCCGCGTCGGACGGGTTCACGATCCAAGGCGATAGCGACAACGACGAACTTGGATTCGATGTATCGGGAGGCGGCGACTTCAACGGTGACGGATATGCCGACCTGATCATCGGTGCCCCGTTTGCCGATAACTCCGGAACACAGTCCGGCGAGGCCTATGTCATTTTCGGCAAGGCGTCAGGGCTTTCCGACCTGGATCTAAGCGCCATTACCTCATCCGATGGCTTCACCATATTCGGCGGCTCCAATGCGGAAGTCGCAGGGTGGAGCGTCGCGATGGCGGGTGACGTCAACGGAGACGGGTTCGATGACGTTCTTGTCGGTGCGAACAGGAACGATGACGCCGCGAGCAACGCAGGCAAGACCTACCTCATCTTCGGCAAAGCCAGCGGTTTTTCCGACATCGAAGTCGGCAGTCTCGGTCCGTCCGAGGGGATCACGATATCCGGAGCGAGTTCTTCCGATTTTTCGGGCTTTGGCGTGTCCGGTCTGGGCGATGTAAACGGCGATGGCATCGCCGATTTCGCGATCGGCGCACCGAATGCCGACGTGAACGGGCCGAATGCCGGAAAGGCATATGTGGTCTTCGGCAAGAGCACGGGTCTGGCGGATATCGACCTAGCGAACCTCGCATCCGGTGACGGTTTCGAGATGAGGGGTTCTTTCACGCTGGATTCTGCGGGGGTCAGCGTATCGGGCGCGGGTGACATGAACGGCGATGGGATCGGCGACCTCGTAGTCGGGGCTTGGCGCACCGATACCGGCGGCACGGATGCAGGTGAGGCCTTTGTCGTCTTCGGTCGCACTTCGGGTCATTCCGACATTGACCTATTGGACATGTCGCCCGGTCAGGGCTTCTCCGTCGTAGGCGATAACGCCTTGGATTACACCGGATACAGTGTGTCGGCAGCTGGTGACGTGAACGGCGACGGCCTCGATGACCTCGTAGTCGGCGCTTACGGGAACGACGAGGGCGGCAACGCAGCCGGAAAGGCCTACATCGTCTACGGTCGCGCGCCGTCCGCGTCTGCGGATCGCACCGGCACTGACATCGGCCAGCGGATCCTCGGGGGGCATCTGGACGACATCCTGAACGGCCTCGGCGGCGAGGACGATCTTCAGGGGGGTGACGGGGACGACACGCTCGACGGTGGGGATGACGACGACCGGGTGCTGGGTGGCACGGGTTCCGACACGCTTAGGGGCGGGGCCGGGCGCGACTGGGTTCGGGGTGGCGACGACGGCGACATGGTCGAAGGCGGGGATGACCGCGATATGCTCTTCGGTGACGATGGCGACGACGATCTGGACGGTGGCGACGGCAACGACCGGCTCGAGGGCGGGGCTGGCGCGGATGACCTCGACGGCGGGCTCGGGGGCGCGGATCTGGCGGTCTACAAGAAGTCCGCCGCCGGCGTGACGGTCGATCTCGGCGCAGGCACCGGCACCGGCGGCGACGCGCAGGGCGACACGCTCACCGGCATCGAACGGGTGATGGGGTCTGACCATGGCGACACGCTCACCGGCGACGCGAACGCCAACCTGCTCATCGGGCGTGGCGGCGACGACGTGCTGACGGGCCTCGGCGGGCGCGACAAGCTGCGCGGCGACGCGGGTGAAGACGAGCTTTACGGCGGCGACGAGCGCGACGTGCTGGACGGCGGCGCCGACGACGACATCCTCGACGGCGGCGACGGCGACGACCGGCTGACCGGCGGCGCGGGAGGCGACGACATCGACGGCGGCGCGGGCGAGGACACGGCGCTTTACACCGGGTCGGGGTCGGGGGTGACGATCAGCCTCGCGGCGGGCTCGGCCTCGGGCGGCGACGCGACGGGCGACACGCTGACGGGCATCGAGCACCTGACCGGTTCGGACCACGCCGACACGCTGCGCGGCGACAGCGGGGCCAACACCCTGAACGGGCGTGGCGGCGCGGACATCCTGTTCGGCTTCGAGGGCAACGACCGGCTGATCGGCGGCGACGGCGACGACACGCTCCTGAACGGGGCCGAGGGGCGCGACGTCTTGATCGGCGGCGGCGGGCGCGATTTCATGATCGGCGGGGCGGACGCGGACCGGTTCGTCTTCCGCGAGGGCGACACCGGGACCGGCGCGGCTGCCGACCGGATCGACGATTTCGAGGCCGGGGTGGACCGCATCATCCTGCGCTCCATCGACGCCGACACGACCACGGGCGGCGATCAGGCCTTCGCCTTCGGCGGCACGCTGACATTGAGCCAGTCCGGCGGCGACACCATCATCGCGCTCGACACCGACGGCGACACGGTGGCGGATGCGGAGATCCACCTCACCGGGCTGCTCACGCTCACGGCGGGGGATTTCGTGCTTTAGGGGACGGGCGGGGCCAATCGGCTTTCAGGTCATACGCGATGCTAACCGACCGCGTTCTCAGGTCCGGCTCAACGCAGGGCACTTCACCCGTGTGCGTCGTTAGGCCCCGCAGCCGTCAGACCTGTTTCCGGGCCGAGCCGTCCTTCAACGCCTCGAGTTGATCCAAAAGCCCGGGCGGCGTTTCGGGCATGAGGCCCGACACCCAGCTTTCCACTTCGTCGGGACGTTCCGACACGAGCGTCTTGGCCTCGGAGGTCACGTCCGAAAGGGCCGAATAGACCAAAGCCAGTCGGACCTTCGCCTGCGCTTCGACACTGTCCACCAGATAGGCGCAATTGACGTTGGTTATGCTCTTGTCGACCGTGCTTTTGAACATGGCGTGGCGCCGCATTTCCGCGTCCGTCAGGCCCGATAGATCGACCCCTCTGAGGTCGATGATGATCGTCTTCAACGGGGGTATGTCGACGTCGTCGAACGGCGCTCCCCCGCTCAAAAGGGCGCGGAATTCGTCAAGGCTGAACGGGTCACGCACGCGAAGATGGTGAACGCCGAAGTCGCGCAGATACGTGTGGTCTATCATCCGTTTGCGTCCTGCATCCCGCGCCGATGCGCCCCGACCCGGAGGCCGTGCATCCTTTTGCAAAGAGTATGTCGCCCGCGCTGCCTTGTCGATCAGCGACGGGGCCGGTCGTCCGGGGTCAACCGCCCCACAAGCAAGGCGCTAGGGCAGGATCGAGAGCGGCAATGACCCGATCGCGCTGCCCAGACCGGTGGCGTTTGTGACGGCGCTGTCATAGCAGGCAATCGCGTCACCCGGCAGAAGAAAGGGATCGTAGTCGTCGCGGTCGGCCCGGCGCATCATGCTTTCGATGTCGCGTTCGACGACGGCGGAAACCCCGGTCATCGGGTTGCGGGTGTAGAGCGCTGCGGAGCGGTGGGCGTTGGTCGTGCGGGTGCCACCCACGCAGTTGGTGTCGATCACGGCCTGCATGTAGCGCGTGCCATAGGGCACTTCGCGCACGTCCTTGCCGATCGCGGACAGGGCATTGCCCGCCGCCGGTTGCGTGAGGTTCGACAGGAACAGCGTGATGCCCGGCGGGCTGATCGGGCTGGGCACCATCAGGTGATCCTGAAAGCACATGCGGCTGGGCACCGTGATTTCGTCCCCGGTCAGGAGCATGATGTCCGCCCGGTCACGGCCCGTCAGCACTTCGCGCAGGTCGAGAATATAGAGCTGGCCGTTGCGCCGCAGTTCGATGGCAGACAGGTCGGCATCCGGGCGGATGCCGCCTGCGGCCCGGATCGCGTTGGCAAGGTCGCGCGCCTCGGTGGTGGCGCCGAGCGTGTCCTGGCGGCCCCGGTCGACCTCCCCGCCATTGACGCCGCCAATCTCGACCGGGCGCGGTTCGAACACCGCCCCAGTCACGCCGACGCTGGCCGCCGCGTAGTCCTGCAAGCGGACCGAGACCAGCGGGCGGGTGTCGAAATATCCACCGGACATGAGGGCCGAGGCGATATCCGCCTCGACCTCTTCGATCCGGCGCCCCTGTGCCACGACCGGGGACAGGTAGGGCAGACGGATCACGCCGTCGCGCGAGACCTCGTAACGGTCCGAGAACGTCTCGTCCCCCGACACCAGCACCTCGACCAGATCGCCGCGCGACAGGAACTCGCCCCGAAGCGCGAACACGGCCCCCACCGTGCCCTTGCCGCCTTCGAAGCTGTCGCCGACCTCGCCCCCGCGGGGCGGCAGACATTTCGAGGCGTTCATGTCGCGGGCGCGCAGGATCGGTGCGTCTTCGCGCGGCGCCGGTTCGCGATACTGTGCCTGATAGGCGTCGCCCTGGGCGACCGGTTCGATGTTGTCGTGATCCACGACGGCGGCGCAGGCGGTTAGGCCCAGCGCGGCGGCGCACAGGGCGAGAAGAGGTTTGGGGGCGGTGGTCATGGCAGCGTCATCGTCCGGTTGCTTCGGTATCCCTGCCTTTTAGGCGCGCCCCTTGGACCGTGCATCGCGGCAGACGGGTGAACGGGCTACCCTGAAGGATAGCGGGTGATCCGAACGTCCGAGCCGGCTCGCCCGTGGCGCGGGAGACAGACGTCCCGCCAGCGTTCAGAAACGGGGCACCACGATCTGATCCCGGACCCCGCCATGCGCCCTGCCCTGCTCAACGCCCCTTTCGCCCGCAATCTTGCGGCCTACGGGGCGTCCGAAGTCGCCGCCAAGGCGTCGCGGATATTCGTGGTCATGGCGGTGGCGCGCAGTCTGGGCGCCGAGGAGATCGGGATCGCGGCGGCGGCCATGGCGGCCTCGGACATCCTGAAATCGCTTACCGAAAACGGGATCGGTCAACGCCTGATCGCTGCCCGCGAAAGCGACCTCGCCGGGTTGGCCCGCACCGCGCTGCGCCTGTTCTGGGTCTGGGCCGTCGCGCTGTTCATCATCCAGCTCGCCCTTGGCACGGCTCTCGCCCTCGCCTCCGGCGACGTGATGCTGCTGATCCTCGTCGCCGTGCTCGCGGGTGAGTTTCTGTTCATGCCAGCGGGCCTCGTTCAGGCCGCGCTTGCGATGCGGGCCGGCAAGCTCAAGCAGACGGCGGGCATCGCCGGGGGACAGGTGGTCGGGGCGAACCTGCTGACGGCCGTTTTGGTGCTGGTCTGGCCTTCGCCGCTGGCACTCGTCTTGCCGAAACTCCTGTCGGCGCCGATCTGGCTCATCTCGATGCGGCGGCTGCATCCCTGGCGCGCGGATCGCAGCGCGCGCTTCGCCCCCATCCGGCCTTTCATCGGCTTCGGCGCGCCCGTGCTGGGGGTCGAAGTGGTCAAGGCGCTGCGCCTTCATGCCGACAAGCTGCTGGTCGGTGCGCTGCTGGGCCCCGAGGCGCTGGGGCTTTACTTCATGGCCTTCAACGCCGGTCTCGGGCTTGCCAATTCGTTTTCCTTCGCCTTCGCAAGCGTGCTCTTCCCGCATCTCGCGACGGCAAAGGATCGCGCGGGCGCATTGAAACAGGCGTTCCTTGTGGGGGCCGGGATCATCGCGCCGGTCGTGGTGCTGCAAGCCCTCGCCGCGCCCTATTACGTCCCGATCCTGTTCGGTGACGGATGGGACGGGGTGAGCGACATCGTTTCGATCCTGTGCCTTGCGGCGATCCCCGGCGTGATCTGGACGTCGGCGGCGGGCTGGCTGCGCGCGACGGGACGCCCCGGCATCGAATTCAAGACGACCCTGGGGCTGACCGCCGCCCTGCTCGTCAACACCGCCCTCATGGCGCCCTTCGGGCTGACGGCCATCGCCGTCGGATACCTCGTGACCGCGACGGTCACCCAACTGATCGCGTCCCTTCCCGCGCTTGGCGCCGCGTTCTCACCCCGTATGCAGGAGGTCTGATCCATGCCCCGCTTTTCCATCGTCATCCCGGTCTTCAATGCCGAAGCGACCATCGCCGAAACGCTGGACGCGATCGCCGCCCAGACCGTTACGGACTGGGAGGTCATATTGGTCGACGACGGGTCGACCGATGGCACCGCCGCGATCCTGCGCGAACGTCTGCGTGAGGACAGCCGCCTGCGGGCCTTTCGCAATCCCGGCAAGGGGCCGAGTGCCGCGAGGAACTTCGGCGTGTCGAAACCTGCACGCGGCGACATCATCGCCTTTTGCGACGCGGACGACATGTGGGAACCGGAAAAGCTTGCGCGCCTCGACCGGATGTTCGCCGATCCGGGCATCGACGCGGCCTATGGTCAGGTCGCGTTCTTTCCGGGTGACCGACGTGGCGCGATGCGGCGCTCGACGGTGCCGAGCGGCGCTTTGACCGCCGAGATGCTGATGGGCGAAAACCCGGTCTGCACGATGTCGAACCTCTCGATCCGGCGCAGCGTCTTTCGCGCGCAGGGCGGGCTGGACGAAACGATGGTCTACAACGAAGACCTAGATTTCCTGATCCGTCTGGTCACGCGGGGCATTCGGATCGTCGGGGATCCGGCGCTTCACATTCGCTATCGTACGGACAACGGCGGATTGTCGTCGCGGCTGGTGGCCATGCGCGACGGGCGGCGGGCGGTCCTTGCGCGGGCGAAACGGTCGGGGCTGCGCCCCAGTCGGGCGCAGGAGGCCGTTTTCCTGCGTCACCTCGCCCGCCGCGCCCTGCGCACCGAGGACGGCACGCGGGCCGCGCTTCGCTTCGCGCTCGAAGGTCTCGCCACGCACCCCCGCGCTTTTCTGTCGCCCGTGCGCCGGGGGCTGGCGACCGCCATCGCCGCCCTCGTCTCGCCCGCTCTTCCAAGACCCCTGCGCCGCGCCCTGTTCGCCGCTTGAAAGGATCGCACATGCCCTTTGCCTCCATCGTCGTCCCGGCTTTCAATGTCGAGACCACCCTGTCCGCCACCCTCGCCTCGCTCCTTGCGCAGAGTTTTCGCGACGTCGAGGTGATCGTCGTCGATGACGGCAGCTACGACCGCACCTACGAGATCGCCGACTGGTACACGCGCGACAAACGCCTGAAGGTCGTGCGCCAATCGAACCGAGGACTGGCCGGGGCCCGCAACACCGGGATCGCACATGCGACCGGCGAGATCGTGGGCTTCTGCGACTCCGACGATCTGTGGCATCCCGAAAAGCTCGCGGCCCATGTCGATTTCCTGCGTGCCAACCCCTCGGTCGGGTTGAGCTATTCGGGGTCGCAACTGATCGACGATGCCGGGGAGCCCACCGGGCTTTTTCAACGGCCGAAAACGCGCGGCGTCACCCCGGCGCATCTGTTCCGCCGCAATCCCGTGGGCAACGGGTCCGCCCCGGTCATGCGCCGCGCGGCGCTGGAGGATCTGGCCTTCCGCCCGGCTATCGAAAAGGTGCGCGACTGGGTGTTCGATGAAACCTTCGCCCAGTCCGAAGACATCGAATGCTGGATGCGTCTCGCCCTGACGACCGAGTGGGAGGTGGCTGGCCTGCGCGCGCCCCTGACGCTCTACCGGGTGAACGGCGCGGGCCTGTCGGCCGGGACCGAACGGCAGCTTGCGAGCTGGGAGAGGATGGTGACCAAGTTGAGCACCATCGACCCGGCCTTCATCGCGCGCCATGCCTCAGCGGCCCGCGCCTATCAGTTGCGCTACCTTGCCCGCCGCGCGGTAAGCGCGCGCGACGGTGGCCGCGCCCGGGCGCTTTCGTCCCGGTCGCTGTCCACGTCGCTGCATCCGCTTCTGTTCGAGCCGCTCAAGACGATCACTACCCACGCGGCGGCACTGGCGCTGGACCTGTCCGGTCCGCGCGTGGTCACCGCTGCCGAGACCGCGCTTCGGCGCGCGCGCAACAACTGACAAAGGCACATCCGCATGACGACCATCGCACATCTTGTCGACGACACGACCCCGGGCGGGGTCATGCGCGTCATCGAGCACATCCAGCGGGATGCGGACATGGCCCGCCTGGCCCGCCACCGCATCATCCCGCTGCCGCGCTCCGGTTGGGCCGTTCCGCGTGTCGAGGCCGACCTGATCGTCTCGCACCTGTCGCTGAACTGGCGGCGGTTACCGTGGCTCATGCAGCTTCGGGCCGTCCATTCGGGCACGCCGATGGTGCATGTCGAACACAGCTACACCGCCGCCTTCGCGCGACACAACGTGGCGCGCATGGGCCGGTTCTCAACGATGCTGCGGATCTCGTTCTCGCTGTTCGAACGCATCGTCGCGGTGAGCGAGGCGCAGGCCACATGGATGGTGGAAAAGGGTCTGGCCGACGCCGAACAGATCGAGGTGATCGCATCGGCCATCGATGTGGCACCGTTTCTTGCGCTGCACCCCATCCAGAAGGCGCCCCGCGTGATCGGTGCCTTTGGCCGTCTTGAACCGCAGAAGGGATTCGACACGCTGATCGCCGCGATGCGGGCCTGTCCGCGACAGGATCTCGAACTTCGCCTTTTTGGCGACGGCGGCGAACGCGAGGCGCTGGTCGCGCTGGCGGCTGGTGACCCCCGCATCCGGTTCATGGGCCACGTGTCCGACCCGGCCCGCGCGATGGGCGAGGTCGAAGCGGTCGCGATGCCGTCAAGGTGGGAGGCCTATGGCCTTGTCGCGCTCGAAGCCCGCGCCGCCGGGCGCGTGCTGCTCGTATCGAATGTTGACGGCCTGCGCGACCACGCCTCAGCCGGTGCGACACTCGTGCGCGATGGCTCGGTGCGTGGCTGGACGGCCGCGCTCGACGGGTTGGACACGCCCGACATGGTCGCGATCAAGCGGGCGCGCGTCGACGCGTCCGAGGCGACGCATTGGTTCGCCGAATGCTGGGAGCGGCTGGTGGAAACGCTTCTGAAAGACAAGGAAACTGCGCACGCGGCATAACGCACCCCCGTCCCGCATGTGCAGGGCCGCGCCTCGGGCAACCGGGCGCGGCCATTTTTATGTGCGGTCGGGTCTGTCGTCCGCCATTTCGCGGGCATGAAGCCCGAGGATCATGAGGCCGGGCCAGAGCATGTAGGCTTCGATCTCGACGTTCTCGCCGAAGCTGAGAAGGATCAGGGTCATCATGATCCCCAGCGGCAGCCGACCCCGCGGCCCGCGTGCCGCGTCGACAAGCGCGAGGCCGGTTTGCCAAAGCATCGGCACGAAGAGGGCCAAAAAGCCGACGAGCCCTTTGACGAACAAAAGCCCCCACCAGGTGTGGTGACTGCCGATCGGCATGTATTCCACGATATGCGGCCCCGGCTCGGGCCTGCCGTGACCGAACCAGAACGCCTCGTTCCGCCAGCGTTCGCCCGCGATGCGCTGAAGTGTCGCTCTGACCCGCGTGCTGTCGGCGCGCGCATCCTTGAAGGTGCGCACGGCATCCGACGCGATACGCGCCACGGCCGGGCCGATCACGGCGAACGAGGCGGCAATGCCCGCACCCACCTTCCACGCCCAGCTTTTCGCAATAAGCGGCATGGCGCGGGGAACCACCGTGCAGGCGACCAGACCGACAAGGCCCATGCGGGATTTCGACGCGAAGATCATCACCATCGCTGCCGTCATGCCGATGGTGCGCCATCGTTTGTCGCGTTCCTCGAGCGCGAATAGGGCGAGGACAACACCCAGCAAGGCCGCGAAGGGCGACCATGGCGCGTAGAACTGCCAACGCGGGGTCCAGCTTGCCGGATCCCAGGTGAAGAAAAAGACGCTGAAATACTCCGGTCCGGGGCCACCCACGGCCTTGAGCGGCGAGGTGAAGATGCGTTCGGGCAACCCGACATAGGGGGCGGCGATCAGGATCGGCGTCAGGATCAGCGTCCAGAGCGCGATTTTCATCTGGCCCCGCACGTAGACCTCGCGCCGGATCGGCAGGACCGCGCCCGCCAGCGGAAACAGCGCCATGAGCGCCCAGCCCTTCGCCCAGCCGATGGTCGACTTGATGGTCGCGCCCATGCCGTAGGACCAGTTGACGTGGCCGACCCAGAGCGCGACGAGCATGACGACCATGCCCAGCATCCACGCCCAGACGACCGGCGGAATGTGGCCCGTCGCGCGCAGATCGGGCCGGATCGCGGGGCCGAGGTAAAGCGACAGGCCGGCAAGACCCGCCAGTATCCAGCCCAGCACCGGCCCGACGACATAGAGCGCCCCGATCCCGTAGAAAGCCCATGTCAGCGCCTGCGTCCGGTAGACGATCCGCTCGGCCGGGTTGGCGGGCGTCACGCTCACGGTGCGGGCTTTGCGAGCAGGCGATTGATGAGCGGCCTGCGCATCCAGCCGAGTGCGAGGCCCATGAAGAGCATCAGCGTCGCGGCGATCCCCGCAGCGAGGGCCAGTTTCTTGCGCGGCGATGACGGCTGGTCGGGCAGGTTCGGGTCTTCGAGCACCTGAACCAGCGGGTAGGAGGCATAGAGGTCCGACTTTGTGGTCTGCGCCCGCGCCATCGCCGAGGCGAAAACCGCCTCGGCCACCTGAAAATTGCGTTGCAGGTCTTCAAGCCGCGCGGCGGGTTCCAGAAGCGCGGCGGTCTTCGCCTCGTCCGCCGCGAGTTGCGCGGCCAGCGTGGCATGTTCGGCGGCCAGCCCCTGCCGGGCGGCATCGTATTCCACGAGCCGGGCGAGCAGGTCCGCACGACCCCCGACCGGGGCAAGGTCGAGGGCGTCGAGCTGATCCGCGCTCAGGCCTGTGATGCGCCCCGCGCGCCTGCGCGCCTCGGCCAGCGTCGCTTGGTACTTCGTGCGGATGCCCACACGTTCGGGATGGTTCGCGCCGTATTGCTGGGCCGCCATCGCCAAGGCGGCGGACTGCTCGGCCATCTGATCGGCCAGCGCCGCAAACTCGCTGTCGGCGTGAAGCTTGATCGTGGCCGCAGCCAGCGTCGGAGAGATCGCGAGCGAGGCGACCAGGGCATCGACCTGCCGTGTCTGTTCGTCCAACTCGGTCTCGAGGTCGAGCACGCGGCGACGAAGCGCATCGGTTTCCGAGACGATCTGCTCATACTGTCCCGCCGAGACGAGCCCGGTTTCGCGCTGAAGCGCCTCCATCTCGGCGCGGGTCGCGGCGACCGAAGCGCGGAATTCCTCGATCGCGCCCTCGCCGCTGGTTTCGCGTGTGCCCAGTTCGTCCGCACGCAGCGCATCGAGTTCTTCGAAGAAGGCCGCGATCAGCGCATCCCCGCGCTCCTGCGCCGCGAAGGGCGACCCAGCGGTGATCGAAAGCTGGATCATCCCGGTCTGGTCGATCAGTTGCACCTGCGGCGATCCGAAATCGGCCCGGCTCGTCCCCACCGTTTCGGCCGCGTGCGCGATGATCCGGTCCGCGCCGATCAGGCGTTTATAGGTGACGGTCGGGCTGACGGAATTGTTGGCGAAGGGCGAACTGGCATGGGACGAGGCCTGCCCGATGCTGTCCAGCGTGACCGACGCGGACGCGCCCGAGCCGGGCAGGATAAGGACGGCCTGAGACGTGTAGCGGGCCGGTGCGGTCGCGAGGTAGCCCAGGATCGGTGCCCAGATCAGCGAGGCGGCCAGAAGCGTGATGCCGATATAGCGGGGAAGGCGGCCGGCGTCGTCGATACGACCGCCAACAAGCACCCGGCCGATGCTGGCCTTGCCGATCGGGGTCCGGATCGGGCGCAGATGATGCAGAACGGTCGAAAACTCTCGGGGTCGCGCGAACATGGGGGGCTCCTTCGCGCACAGACCTAAGCCAAGTGCCGTGCGAAAGCCCCGGCGCGGGGGGAGGAGCCGACGGCCCCGTTGGGGCGCGCGCTATCCGGTCGGATAGTTGGCGCGGTCAGTAAAGCCCGGCTTCACGCGCGACGAGCGCCGCCTGCGTCCGGTTGTTGACGTCGATCTTGCGATAAAGCGTCTTGAGATAAAGCTTGATGGTCGGTTCGGTCAGGTCGAGATCGCGGGCGATTTCCTTGTTCGACTTGCCTTCGGTCAGGCCCTTCAGAACCTGCATCTCGCGTTCGGCCAGCTTTTCGGCCAGCGGATGCTTCGCCTCTTCCTTGGCGGTCATGAAATCGACGGGCACGTATTGCTCGCCCATCGCCATGAAGCGCACGGCGTTGACCAGCGACTTGGCCGACAGCGTCTTCGGCAGGAAACCGGCGGCGCCGAGGTCGAGTGCCTGTTGCGCGATCTCGCGCGTGGCCGTGCCGGTGATGAGGGCGACACGCTGGTCGCCGCCGATCTTCATCGCCCGCTCCAACCCGTCGATCCCGTTCATGCCCGGCATGTTCAGATCGAGCAGGACGAGGTCGAAGGGTTCGCCTTGCTCCATAAGCGCGATGGCCCCGTCGTAATCCGCAGCCGTTTCCGTCTCGAAACCGCTGGCGGATTCGAGAAAGGCGACGAGCGTGTCGCGCAACAGGTCATGGTCATCGGCAATCAGGATACGCATGGTGCGATAAGCTCTTTTTTGTCGGGGCCGTCCCTTTCGCAAAGGAAATCGGCCAAAATTTGGCGGCGGTGCCGGCTCGTCTCATTAAATCGCGAGTTAATTTAGCGCAAACGGTCATTCGCGGCGTCCGCTATCCGATCGGATAGTCGCCGATACCCGCTGGCTTGGCAACGCGTCCCTTCGGACGGATGGTGCCTCCGTTCAGGCTTGGGGGCTGTCCGCCTGTTCGCTGGAAATGAGGAAGGCCGACAAGCAGAAACTCTGTAATTCAAGGAGTTATCTGCCATGCACCACGATCACGCCGCTTTCGCCCTGCCTGCCCCGGAACCGCTCACGACCGTTCGTCTGTTCGACTTCGATGTCGTTTCGGAGCCGGGCGACCGGGTCGTCGACCACCTGCTCGCCCCGGGGCGGCGGCGGGTTCACTTCGTCAACGCGCATTGCATCAACCTCGCCGCGCGCGACCTGTCCTATGCCCGTGCCCTGCGCTCGGCGGACGTGGTTCTGCCCGATGGTGCGGGCATCGAACTGGCGTTCCGCGCGGTCGGGCACCGGATGGCCGAGAACCTGAACGGCACCGATTTCGGCCCTCGCCTGCTTGCCGAGGCTGCCAGACGCGGCAAGTCGGTGTTCCTGTTCGGCGGGCGCCCCGGCACGGCGGACGCGGCGGCGGCGCGTCTCGCCCGCGACATCCCCGGCCTGGTCATCGCGGGCACCCGCGACGGATACGAGGGCGCGCGCGATAACGAGGCCGCGATCCGGGCGATCAACGCGTCGGGCGCCGACATTCTGATGGTCGCCATGGGCGTGCCGCTTCAGGACCAGTGGATCGCGGATCATGGCGACGACCTTGCCCCGCCCCTGACGCTCGGCGTCGGCGCGCTGTTCGATTTCCTCGCGGGCAACGTCTCGCGCGCGCCGCGCCTGTTGCGGAAAGTGCGCGGCGAATGGCTGTGGCGGCTGGCCGTGGAACCGCGGCGGATGTTCCGGCGGTACGTGATCGGCAATCCCGAATTCCTGATCCGCACGCTGGGTCTGATCGCGCCGCACACCATCGCGAAGCGTGCGTTCGATCTGCTGGTCGCGGGCGCGGTGATCCTTGCCCTGTCTCCGCTGTTCGCGCTCACCGCGTTGGCGATCAAAGCCGATACGCGCGGGCCGGTGTTCTTTCGCCAGACCCGTGTCGGGCGCAACGGTCAGCCGTTCAGCATGCTCAAATTCCGCTCGATGGCGGTGGATGCCGAGGCGCGGCGCGATGCCCTGCTCGCAACGTCGGACCGTAGCGGCGTGTGCTTCAAGTCCCGGACCGACCCCCGTGTCACGCGCGTCGGTCGCCTCCTGCGCCGTTATTCCATCGACGAGCTCCCGCAGGTCTTCAACGTGCTCACGGGCGATATGTCCATCGTCGGGCCCCGCCCCGCCTTGCCGAACGAGGTCGCCGCCTATCCGCCGCGCGCCCTTGGGCGGCTCGCCGTAAAACCCGGTCTTACGGGTGTCTGGCAGGTGTCGGGCCGTGCCGAGATCGGGTTCGACAAGATGGTCGATATGGACATCGCCTATGCCCGCACCCGGTCCGTCCTGCTCGACGCCGTTCTGCTCGCCCTCACCTTTCGTGCCGTCCTGACCGGGCGCGGCGCTTACTGACGCTTCAATCAAGGAGATTTCTCATGTCCCATATTCGCAAAGCCGTCTTTCCCGTCGCCGGTCTCGGCACCCGTTTCCTGCCCGCGACCAAATCGGTCCCGAAAGAAATGCTGCCTCTCATCGACCGCCCCCTGATCCAATACGCGATCGACGAGGCGCGGGCCGCCGGGATCGAAGAGTTCATCTTCGTGACCGCTGCCGGGAAAGGGGCGCTCGAGGATTATTTCGACACCGCCGAAATGCTGGAAACGCGGCTCGCCGCGTCGGGCAAGCACGACCTGCTCGCCCGACTGGAGCAGACGCGGCTGGGCGAAGGCGCTTTGACCATCCTGCGGCAGGACAAGCCGCGTGGGCTGGGCCATGCCGTGCGCGTCGCCCGCAAGGCGGTGGGGGACGAGCCGTTTGCGGTCCTCCTCCCCGATGACGTGATCCGCGCGGGGCGTCCGGCCTTGGCGCAGATGATCGCCGCCCATGCCGAAACCGGGGGGCATATGGTGGCGACGATGGAAGTCGCGAAACCCGACGTGTCCAAGTACGGTGTGCTGGCGGTTCAGTCCACGACCGGGCGGTTGTCGCGAGCGAGCGGCATGGTCGAAAAACCCCGGCCCGAGGTCGCGCCATCGCGTGAGGCCGTGGTGGGCCGCTATATCCTCGCCCCGTCGATTTTCGACCGTCTTGCGATGATCGCGCCCGGCGCCGGGGGCGAGCTGCAACTGACCGACGCGATCAACGCGGATGCCGCGTCGGTCCCGGTGCATGGTTATGCCTTCGAAGGGACGCGCTATGATTGCGGGTCGCAGGCCGGGTTCGTCGCGGCAACGATCGCCTATGCGATGGACCGGCCCGAACTTGCCGCTTCGGTCCATGACGCGCTTGCGCGGTGGAACCGGCCGGCTGCGCTTGCGGGCTGATCTCATGGCGCACTATCCGAACGGGTAGTGCGCTATCCCGAAGCCCGTTTCGGATGGGACGAAACGTGCGATACATGGACAGCGTCGGAAAAACGGAGGTTGTCTTCATGTTCACCACTCACGGACCCATCGCCCGCGGGGTCGTCGTGGCAGCACTCACGGTCGCTGCCCCACTTTCGGGCATGGCGGATGGCCTTCCGCAACCGACCGGCGATGTCGTCCTCCGCGTGACCGGCGACATCGCCGTCACCAATACCGAGGGCGCGGCGGTCCTCGACACCCAAATGCTTGCCGACATCGGCGAGACCACCTTTTCGACGACGACGATCTGGACCGAGGGCGAACAGAGCTTCACCGGCGTCGAACTCGAAGATCTGCTCGACGCGCTCGGCGTCGACGAGGGGATGCTCGAAGCCCGCGCGCTGAACGACTACATGGTCGAAATCCCCGTCTCGGATGCGGTCGAAGGCGGCCCGATCATCGCCTATCTGCGCAACGGCGAACCGATGTCCGTCCGCGACAAGGGGCCGCTCTGGATCGTCTACCCGTACGATCTAAACACCGACTATGCCAGCGAATTGATCTATTCGCGCAGCATCTGGCAACTGGACCGGATCGAAGTGGTCCGCTAACACCTCGGGCGGGCAAAGACCCACCCGTTTCGACAGGTCGCCATGCCGTTCACCCGTCGCCACCGTTACCTGCGCACGCTCGCAATCGCCGCATTGGCCATCGCGGGCGTCGTCGTGTCGGTGGCCCTTGGTGGCGAGGTTCTGCGCAAGCTTCGGCTGCTCGAAACGGCCGCGTCCGACAACATCCAGTGGACCCTGTCGCAGGTCGAAGTCGAATACCTCGATCTCGCCATCGCGATCGAGCAATTCCAACTCGGCCGCACCGACGACCTCGATACCGTCCGGCGCGAGTTCGACATCTTCTACAGCCGTATCCGCACCCTGTCGGAGGGCGATCTTTATGCCGGACTACGCGAACAGCCCGCATTTGCCCGCCAGCTTTCCGTCATCCGAGATTTCCTCGATACCTCCGTGCCGCTGATCGACGGTGCGGATGACGCTCTGGCCCGAGAACTGCCCGTTCTTTTCGAGGATATGCTCGACACCCGCACCACCGTGCGCGAACTGGCGGCGACGGGGCTGGGCTATTTCGCCCAACAGGCCGATCTGCGGCGCGAGGAAATCGCCGACACGCTGTTCTATCTGGCGATCCTGACCATCGTGGTCCTGACCGGCCTTTTCGCGGCTTCGGTCGTTCTGTTCCGTTTGAACCGCAGCAACGAGGCGCGCGCGCGCACCATCGAAGCGGCCTCGCGCCGGATGGAGACCATCGTCAACACCTCGCTCGATGCCATCGTCGTCTCGAACCGGACGGGGCGCATCATCGCGTTCAACGACGCGGCCGAAATCATCTTCGGCTACAGGCGTGAACAGGTGATCGGGCAACTGATGAGCGAGATCATCGTGCCGCCGCATCTGCGCAAGGCCCATGAGGCCGGCATGGAGCGGTTTCGCACGACCGGAGAGAAGCGGGTGATCGGTCAGGGGCGGATCAAGCTGGAAGCGATGCGATCGGACGGGTCGGTCTTTCCGGCGGAAATGGCCATCGAGTCCGCCGAGGGCAGCGACGGCGAGATTTTCGTCGGCTACCTGCGCGACATTTCGCACCGGGTCAAAGCCGAAACCGACCTCGTGGAAGCCCGCGACAAGGCCGTGGCGGGCGAAAAGGCGAAGTCGGAATTCCTGGCCGTCATGAGCCATGAAATGCGCACCCCCCTGAATGGTCTGCTCGGCACGCTGGCCTTGCTCAAGGGCACCAAGTTGTCGGCGAAACAGGCGCAATATGTCGACAATCTCGAGGTGTCCGGGGGCCTGCTGCTCACCCATATCAACGACGTGCTCGACGTGACGAAATACGAAGCGGGCAAACTCGACGTCGATTTCGTGCCGACCGACCTGTCGGCGCTCGTGCGAAGCGTCGTCGACAACCAGCGCGACCTCGCCTCGGCCTCGGAAAACACGATCGAATGGTCATGGGTCGGCAAACCCCTGCCGCCCGTCATGACCGACCCGCAGCGCCTGCGGCAGATCCTTATCAACCTCGTCGGAAATGCGGTGAAATTCACGCGCGGTGGGCGCATACGGATCGAGATCGGCGCGGTGCCGCAAGGCGGTGGGGCCGATGTGACGATCACGGTCTCGGACACCGGGATCGGCATCGCACCCGAGGATATCGACAGGCTGTTCGAGGATTTCGAGACCGGCGACCGATCCTATGGACGGGCCCGCAACGGCACCGGTCTGGGCCTTGGCATCGCGCGGCGCCTGACGCGGGCACTTGGCGGCACGATCGGCGCGGAAAGCGAGCTTGGCGAAGGCAGCACCTTCTGGATCGACCTGCCGCTCGATTACGCAAGCGATCCCGTCGAGACCGGGACCAAGGCCAAGCTTCCGGCCCGGCCCGCACAGGCGCAATCGATCCTCGTCATCGAAGACAACGAGATCAACCGCACGGTTCTGCGTGAAATGCTCATCGCGGACGGGCACAGGGTGGTCGAGGCCGAGGATGGTCTGCAAGGCGTTCATCTGGCGCAGTCGGCGGCCTTCGACCTGATCCTGATGGATATTTCCATGCCCGTACTCGACGGTGTGGCGGCAACGGAACTGATCCGGTCGACGCCGGGGCCGTGCCAGACCGCGCGCATCGTCGCGGTGACCGCGCATGTCATGCCGGGGGAGGTGTCGCGGTTCACCGAGGCCGGGATGAATGGCGTTCTGTCCAAGCCCATCGACCGGGCGAGGCTGCGCCAGCTTCTTGTCGCGCAGGAGGCCATGACCGAACCGACCCGGCCCGAGACCGGCTTCGTCGATCCGGGGCGTTTGGCGGAATTCCGGTCGGAAATCGGCGACGACCTGTTCGCCAAGCTGCGCCAGACCTTCGTCGATGACGGCGACGCGCTGGTCGCCATGCTGTCGGCAGGGGGCGAAGGCCCGGCCCAAGTCGCGGACCGCTGTCACAAGATGGCGGGCGCGGCGGCGATCTTCGGGGCAGGCCCGCTTCGCGAGGCGCTCAAGACGACCGAAAGCGCTTGCCGCGAAGGCGTTTCCGAGGGTCGTCTTGCCGATCTGATCGCCACGCTCGTGCCCTTGTGGGCCGACACCCGCAAGGCGGTCCTGTCCGACACGGGCGCCCCCGCCGCACTCTGAGACATCTGGTGGCCACGGCCGATCTCTTGATCCACGCATTGAAATGTTTTCAAGTCACCTCGCAGCAGAGGGCGAGGATCACGTGGCGCGGAAAATCACTGCTCAGGATGTCGCGGAACGGGCGGGCGTGTCCCGGTCCGCCGTGTCACGTGCGTTCCGGTCGGATCGGTCCCTGTCCGACGACAAGCGCGCCCGTGTGATCGAAGCCGCCCGCGCGCTTGGCTATGTCTCGCCTGCCGCGCAAGCCGTGGCCTCGGTCACGACCGGAACGATCACCCTCGTCGCGGGCGATCTGGAGAACCCGTTCTATCCCGTGGCGGCTGCGGAGCTTTCACAGGCGATCCACGCGGCGGGGCGACGCCTGATCCTGCATACGGTGCCGCCCGACATGGATGTGGACGCGGTGTTGCAGCAGGTGCTCGACTATCGCTCGGACGCGGCCATCGTCACCTCGGCGCATATGTCGTCACGCATTGCACGCACCTGTCGCGACGCCGGGATGCCGGTGATCCTGTTCAATCGGGTGCAGCCGGACGCCGCCATGACGGCGGTGACCTGCGACAACTACGCGGGCGGGCGACTGGCGGCCCGACATTTTGCGACCCTCGGCAGGAAGCGCATCGCCATGGTCGGGGGAAGCGCTGATACATCGACGCACATCGAACGCAGCCGGGGGTTTCGCGATGCGCTGACCGCGTTGGGTCGACCGCTCACTGCCGCGCCCGACGGTGCCTATCGCTACGACACGGCCTTTGCGGCGGCGCGGGCTTTGTTCGACGGTCCGAACCCGCCCGACGCGGTTTTTGCCCTGAACGACGTCATGGCGCTGGCGGTGGTCGACGCGGCGCGCGAGGCGGGGCTGGGCGTGCCGGAGGACGTGGCGATCATCGGGTTCGACGATATTCCAATGTCTGCGTGGCCCTCTTACCGACTGACCACGATCCGCCAGCCGCTGCGCCGTATGGTAGCCGAAACGCTGGATCTGATCGACGCGCAGAAGGCCGATCCGACTGTCGGCGGCACAATCCGTATTCTGCCGGTCGAAATGATCCGGCGCGAAACGGCTTGAAAACTTTTCACGCTCGGTGGTCACCCTTGCCCGATCCGCGATGCTGCCGCTAGGTGAAGGCGACGAAGTGGAGGACATCGTATGGCCATCGAACATCTCAAACGCAGCAAACCCGAAACCGAGCGGGCCGAGGACGACGCCAAAGTGCGCGCCACGGTCGAAGCGACGCTGAAGGATATCGAGACGCGGGGCGATGCCGCCGTGCGCGATCTGTCTGAAAAGTTCGACGGCTACACGCCCAAGGCATTCCGCCTCACCCCGTCCGAGATCGAGGCGGCGATGCAGAAGGTCACGACGCGCGAGATGGAGGACATCAAGTTCGCCCAGACCCAGATCCGCCGCTTTGCCGAGGCCCAGCGCGCGACGATGACCGATACCGAGGTCGAGACGATGCCGGGCGTGATCCTCGGCCACAAGAACATCCCGGTGCAGTCCGTGGGCTGCTACGTGCCCGGCGGCAAGTTCCCCATGGTCGCCTCGGCCCATATGTCGGTTCTGACGGCGTCGGTCGCGGGCGTCCCGCGCATCGTCGCGTCGGCCCCGCCCGTCAAGGGTGCCCCCCACCCCGCCATCGTCGCCGCGATGCAACTGGGCGGCGCCCATGAAATTCTCGTTCTCGGCGGCATTCAGGCCGTGGGCGCAATGGCCATCGGGACGGAAAGCATCGACCCGGTGCATATGCTCGTCGGTCCCGGCAATGCCTTTGTCGCCGAAGCGAAGCGGCAGCTTTTCGGGCGCGTGGGCATCGACCTCTTCGCCGGTCCGACCGAGACGATGGTGATCGCAGACGACACGGTGGATGCCGAGATGTGCGCGACCGACCTTCTGGGTCAGGCCGAGCACGGCTACAACTCCCCCGCCTGCCTCATCACCAATTCCCGCAGGCTGGCCGAGGCGACTCTGGCCGAGATCGACCGCTTGCTTGAAATCCTGCCCACCGCCGAGACGGCAAGCGTAAGCTGGCGCGACTACGGCGACGTGATCCTCTGCGACACCTACGACGAGATGCTCTCGGTCGCGAACGACATGGCCTATGAGCATGTGCAGGTGATGACCGACCGCGACGACTGGTTCCTCGACAATATGGTCAGCTACGGCGCGCTGTTCCTCGGCCCCCGCACCAACGTCGCGAACGGCGACAAGGTGATCGGCACGAACCACACGCTGCCGACGAAAAAGGCCGGGCGCTATACGGGTGGCCTCTGGGTCGGCAAGTTCCTGAAAACGCACAGCTATCAGAAGGTCACGACGGACGAGGCGGCCACGCTGGTCGGCGAATACGGCTCGCGCCTGTGTATGCTCGAAGGGTTCGTGGGCCACGCCGAACAGTGCAACGTCCGCGTGCGCCGCTACGGCGGGATCAACGTGCCTTATGGCGAGGCCGCGCCCTACCGCGGGGCCGCGGAATGAGCGCGCCGGACTTCTCGCTTTCGGGCAAGCGCGCCTTGGTGACGGGCGCGGGCCGGGGGATCGGCCGCGCGATTGCCGAGGCCTACGCCGCCGCCGGGGCCGAGGTCACGCTCTGCGCCCGGACGGGCGCGGAGGTCGAGGCCGTGGCCAAGGCGCTCACCGATCAGGGGTTCACGGCGGACGCGATGGTCGCGGACGTGACCGACATCGCGGGCTTCGCCACCCTCATCGCCCAGCGCCCCGCCTTCGACGTCTTCGTGAACAACGCAGGCACCAATCGGCCCAAGCCCTTGTCCGAGGTGAGCGAGGACGACTACGACGCGGTCATCGACCTGAACGTCAAAGCCGCGATCTTCGCGGCGCAGGCGGTGTCGGCCAAGATGGTCGAGAACGGGACCAAGGGCTCGATCATAAATATGTCCTCGCAGATGGGTCACGTGGGCGCGGCCAATCGCACGCTCTATTGCGCATCGAAATGGGCCATCGAAGGCTTCACCAAGGCGCTGGCCGTCGAACTGGGGCCGAACGGCATCCGCGTGAATACGATCTGCCCGACTTTCATCGAAACCCCGATGACGAAACCGTTCTTCGAGGATCAGGCTTTCCTCGACAGCGTATTGGCCAAGATCAAGCTGGGGCGCATCGGGCAAGTGGGCGACATCACAGGCGCCGCCGTGTTCCTCGCCTCGGACGCCTCCGGCCTGATGACCGGAAGCGCGATGATGCTGGACGGAGGGTGGACGGCTGACTAAGCCGCCCGCTCAGGCTTCGACTTCGACGGCCCCAATGGGGTGCGAGCAACAGGCGAGCACATAGCCCGCCTCGATGTCGTCGTCCGAAATTCCGCCGTTGTGAACCATGTGGACCTGACCCGAGGTCTTCTTGATCTTGCACGTGCCGCAGACGCCGAAGGTGCAGCCCGAGGGGATCACGATGCCCGAATTGCGCGCGACCTGTAGGATCGTGTCGGTCTCGGTGCAGTCCGCCGTCGTGTCCGACCGCGCGAAGGTGACGCGCGCTTCGGCCGCATCGTCGAGCACCAGATCGTCCGGGTCAGGAAGCTGCTCTTCCGTTTTGACCGGGGCGACGAAGGTTTCCTGCGCATATCGGTCCATGTCGTAGCCGAGACCGATGAGCATTTCGCGCACCGCATCCATGAACGGTTCGGGACCACAGCAATAGACCTCGCGGTCCATGTAGTCGCCCGCGATCAGGCCGATCATCAACTGGTTCAGACGCCCCCGAAACCCGGTCCAGACGTGGTAAGGGTCGTCCTCTTCCACAAGGAAATAGAGCTTCAGCTCCGGCACGCGGGCCGCCATCATCTCCAACCGCTGACGCGCGATGATCTCGCTCGGTCGTTTGGCGCAGTGCAGGAACACGATGTCGGTGCCAGCGCCCCTGTCATAGAGATAGGTGGTCATCGACAGGGACGGCGTGATGCCGGAGCCTGCCGAGATGAACAGGTATTTCTTCCGCTCGCGCGTCGGCAAGGTGAAGATGCCCGCAGGCCCCGTGGCCTTGATCTTCATTCCCGGACGCAGGTGGTCGAGCATCCAGCGCGTGCCGATGGAGTCCGCCTGCGCCTTGACCGTCACCGACAGGGTCAGCGGGCGTGAAGGCGACGAGCTGATCGTGTAGGTGCGCCAGACCGTGCCACCGGGCACCGGAAGCTCCAGCGTGACGAACTGCCCCGGCTCGTATTTGAACACGGCCCCCGACGGCGCGATGAAGCTGAATGACGCGGTGTTCGGCGCCTCGGGCACCACCGCGCAGCATTCCAGCAGTTCCTCGTCACGCCAGATCGCGGCGTCGGCGGAAGCGGTCAGGTCGGTCTGCAAGCCCATCTCTTACTCCGCCGCGAGGACAGCGGGACCGGTGATCGCGCGGATGAGGGTGCTGGCATACCAATCGACGAACTGGATGTTGCCGCTTTCCTGCACCGGCGAATACGGCCCCGGCTCATAGGCGGGCGAAAGAATGCCGCGCTGGTTGTTCTCGACCACCTCGCGGTCTTCCTCGTTGGTGTGTTCCCACACTTCGGTCAAGCGTTTGACGTCGTAATCCTGCCCCTCGACCGCGTCCTTGTGGACAAGCCACGTGGTCTGCACCTCGGTCCGCATGGGGCCGATGGGGGTCACGCGGAAGGTGATGGCGTGATCGCCGAGAAAGTGGTTCCAGGTCGTCGGGTAGTGGAATTTGAGCAGCGTGCCGGGCGTGTCGTCCGTGACCCGGCCCAGCTTTTTGGCCACGGCCCATTTCGTGTCCATCGTGTAACTCTGCGCGCCGCCCAGCAGCGGCATACGCGCGAGGCGGTATTGGCCAGTATCGGACAGGTGGAAGCGCGACGGCACGCCTGAGGCCTCGAGCCTCTGGAAATGGCTTTCGACCGATGGCGGGAACGTCCCGTCCTCGGAAATCCCTGCGACCGCCGGATCTTCGGGAAAGGTGCGGCACAGCGACGGGTGGTTGCCCGAGCAGTGATAGCACTCCCGGTTGTTTTCCCACACGAGTTTCCAGTTGCCCTCTTCGATGATCGTCGACTGGTGCGCGATTTTCGCGTTGGTCAGATCGTGGGGGGCGAGATAGGGCTCGGCCACGGCGGCGAAGGTGTCGAAATCCGGCGCGCGGTCGGCAAGGCAGATGTAGACCAGCCCCGAAAGAACGCGACAATGCACCTGCTTCAGCCCGAACTTCGAAGCGTCGAAATCCGGCCCCATGTCGCGCGCCCACAGGAGTTTGCCGTCCAGCTCGTAGGTCCACTGATGGTAAGGGCAGACAAGCTTGGGGTTGGTGCCCTTCTTGGTCTTGCACAGGACCGATCCACGGTGGCGGCAGGAGTTGTGGAACGCGCGGATTTCACCGTCGTTGCCGCGCACGATGACGACCGAATAGGCACCCACCTCGTACACCACGTAACTCCCGGCCTTCGGCACTTCGACGGCGGGCACGGCGTAAAGCCATTCGCGATACCAGATGTTCTCAAGATCGACGGCATAGGTGCCCGCGTCGCAATACAGATCCTGTGACAGCGAATAGCCCGGCTTGCGGCGCATGAGTTGCGAAAGAACGTCCGAGTCGCGCAACATGTGACTACTCCGATGTGGTCCGCGGGTGATGCATCCACCCGGCGGGGTGAGGTTTCCGATTTGCAGAAAGCTCGCGAGTCAGTCGGCCCGGCGCGCGCCATTCCTGCGATTCCAAAACACGATTTTGCGCCGCTCGAACGGGCGGAATCCGACACGCGAAAATCCGTCCGCGACCTGCGCGGAAATTGGCGGCTTGCCGCCGTCCGTTCCGGCATCGAAGCGCTCCGATCCGCGCCCAATCCCTGTGCGTCCCGCGAACATCCCCCGCCGCCTACAGGGCCCGCGCGAGGCGCAGCGCGTCGTAGATCGCCGCATGTGTGTTGCGCGCGGCCACGGCATCGCCGATGCGGAAAAGCCGATAGGTGCCATCGGGATTCGTGGCGACCGTTTGCGGCGCATTGGCGATGAGGGCTTCGTAATCGACTTCGCCCAGATTGGAGGAACCGGGGCGCAGGTCGAAATAGAGATCGTCCAAGGGCCGGGTGCCGTGGTTCACCACCACCTGATCCACCCGACGCTCGCGTTGGACACCGCCGTAATCGCTGCCGATGTCCGCGATAAGTTCATTGCCGTCCCGCCGCACCGCATCCAGCCGCCATGTCACGGTAAAGGTCACGTCGCGCGCTTGAAGCTCGCGCAGCGCGGGGGTGAGCGACATCGCCATGACCTCGGGCACGATGTTGCGGTCGCGCGTCATCACCTCGACCTTCGCCCCGGTCGCCGCGATCTTTTCGGCGGCCTGCAACGCGGGGTAGTCACCCGCGTCGTCATAGATCAGAACGTTCGTGCCGGGGCGCACGTCGCCCGACAGAATGTCCCATGTCGAGGCGACGAGGTCGTCGCCTTCGCGCAGCACCTCGACATGCGGCAGACCCCCGGTGGCGACGATCACCACGTCCGGCGCATGGGCGGCGACCGTCTCCGCATCCGCGAAACTGTTGAAATGAAAGGTGACGCCGAGCCGTTCACACTCCGCAACGCGCCACTGGATGAGCTGCATCATTTCGGCGCGCCGTGGGGTCTGCGCGGTCAGCCGCACCTGACCGCCGGGATCGTTCGCGGCCTCGTGCACGATCACCTCATGGCCCCTGAGCGCGGCGACCCGTGCCGCCTCCAGCCCCGCAGGTCCAGCACCCACGATGACCACCCGGCGGGATGTCTCGGCCAGCGTGATCTCATGCGGCTGCTCGATCTCACGCCCCGTCGAGGGGTTGTGCAGACAGAGCGCCATGCCCCCCTGATAGATCCGGTCGAGGCAGTAGTTCGCCCCGACGCAGGGTCGGATGCGATCCTCCTCCCCCCGCATGATCTTGGCCACGATATGCGGATCGGCCATATGCGCGCGGGTCATCCCGACCATGTCGAGCTTGCCGGAGGCGATCGCATGGCGTGCAGTCGCGACATCCTGAATCTTGGCGGCGTGAAAGGTCGGGAACTGCGTCGCCGCGCGAATGTCGCCCGCGAAATCCAGATGCGGGGCCGAGCGCATCCCCTGCACCGGGATCACGTCGGTCAGGCCCGCGTCGGTGTCGATATGCCCTTTCACCACGTTCAGGAAATCGACCATGCCGCTGTCTTTGAGCCGCTTGGAAATCTCCAGCCCGTCCTCGCGCGTCAGGCCGCCCGGCAGATTCTCGTCCCCGGTGTAGCGCACGCCGACGATGAACTCGGACCCGACCCGGTCGCGGATCGCTTTCAGCGTGTCGAAGGTGAAGCGCAGGCGCCCGTCCAGATCGCCACCATAGGGGCCGTCGAGCGTGTTGGTCAGCGGCGACCAGAACTGATCCATCAGGTGCCCGTAGGCCTGCAACTCGATCCCGTCGAGCCCCGCCGCCTGCATTCGTTCGGCGGCATCGGCGTAATCCGTGATGATCCGGGCCACGTCCCAGTCCTCGGCCTTTTTCGGAAACGCCTTGTGCGACGGCTCGCGCTCATGGCTGGGCGACACGACCGGGAGCCAGTCGGCCTTGTCCCACCGCGTCCGGCGGCCAAGGTGGGTCAACTGGATCATCACCGCGCAGCCATGCTCGTGGCACTCGTCCGTCAGAGCCTTCATCCAGCCCACGACCTCGTCCTTCCACGCCAGAATGTTGTTGAACACCGGCGGACTGTCGCGGGAGACGCTTGCAGACCCCGCCGTCATCGTCAGCGCCACCCCCGCCCGCGCCCGTTCCACGTGATAGGCGCGATACCGGTCCTTGGGCATCCCGTCCTCGGGATAGGCCGGCTCGTGACTCGTAATCATCAGCCGGTTCTTCAGCGTCAGATGTTTGAGTTGATAGGGCTGGAGAAGCGGGTCGTTGGACATGGAAACCTCCGTGGCTCGGCAAGCGATTCCACAAAATGTTCACTTATGTCAAGTTTAGAGACATGTTTGTCTATTTTCCTTGCCCGGCACCGCCCACGCGCATAGGATCGCCGCCATGACCGACGCACGGGACATCACGGAAACCGGCTGGCGCGGATCGCGTGAGGGGTGGCTCGACGCGGCCAAGTCCGCCTTGATCGAAAGCGGCATCGGCGCGGTGAAGATCCAGCCCCTCGCCGAACGGATCGGCCTGTCGCGCACCAGCTTCTACTGGTTCTTCAAGGATCGCGCCGCCGTGCTGGACGCCCTTCTGGAAGACTGGGAGGCGACCAACACCGGCGCGCTCGTCTCGGCCTGTGACGCCTATGCCGAAACCGTGCAGGAGGCGGTTCTGAACCTGATCGCGGTATTTCTGGACGGCGGCGGCTTCGAGGCGCGGTTCGACTTCGCGATCCGCGGCTGGGCGCACCAGTCCGACGCCGTCCGGGCCCGCGTCGCACAGGCCGACGAAACCCGCCTCGCCGCGATCCGCGCCCTTTTCGCCCGCTACGGCTATGACGGGGACGAAGCCGACGTGCGCGCGCGCACCATCTACCTCGTTCAGATCGGCTATATCTCGATGCAGGTGGAAGAAGACCTCGAAACCCGCCTCGCGCGCTTTCCGCACTACGTGCAGACCTACACCGGACAGCCACCGACCGCGAACGAAATGGCGCGCTTCACGGCACGGTTCAGGTGAACCTCGGATCGATCCGGCAAGGAAGGAAAGTGGCGCGCTGGGGAGGATTCGAACCCCCGACCCCTTGATTCGTAGTCAAGTACTCTATCCAACTGAGCTACCAGCGCGCGGGGTAGCGGCGATGTAACGGCACAGGCGGGGCATTGCAAGGGGCAATCCGCGAATTACTGCGCCGCTTCCTCACGCGCCACCGGATCGGCCAGCGTTTCCAGCCCGCGGGGAAGATGGATCGCAAAGACGGTGCCGTCCGGCCCGGTCCGCTCAAGCTCAAGCCGCCCGCCATGGCCGCGCACCAGTTCGGCGGAAATCGCCAGCCCCAGCCCGGTGCCGCCCTTGCGCCCGCCTGCCGCGAAGGGCTGGAACAGAAGCTCCTGCGCCTTGGGGGGCAGGCCCGGCCCGGTGTCCTCGACCCGGATCGTCCATTCGTCGGCGGTCTCGTAGCCCGACACCATGATCTCGCCACCGCTCGCGCCTTGAAGCGCCTGACGGGCGTTGCGCACGAGGTTGCGCAGGATGCGATAAAGCTGTTCGGGATCGGCACGGACCGACAGGTTCGCAGGCACGTCTTCGGAATAGGAAATGTCGTCTTCACCGGCGGCAAGGCGTTCGCTGTCGACCACGTCGCCGACCACTTCCGACAGATTGAACCGGGTCAGGCGCGGCGCGGGCTCTTCGGCCTTGCCGAAGGCGAGCGTGGATTCGCACAGGTTCACCGCGCGGCTGATCGACCCCATCAGCTTGGGCACGGCGCGCTGCACGCCGGGGTCTTCGCTCATCTCGACACGGTCCGCGAAGAGCTGGGCCGTGGTCAGGATATTGCGCAGGTCATGGCTGATCCGGGCGACCGCACCGCCCAGCTGGGCCAGCCGTTCCTTTTGTTTGAGCGCACTCGAAAGCTGTTCCTGCAAATCGTGGAGGGCCTCTTCCGCCTCGCGCAATTCCCGCACCCGCGACGCGGGCGCGATGATCTGCCGGGCGTCCTCAGGCGCCTTCGCATAGCCCATCATGTTCTGCACGACCTTCTTGATCGGGCGCACCATCAGGGTGCGGACGGACAGGAACAAAAGCACGGCCGTGGCGATCGAGATGATTGCCGACAGGGCAAGGATACGGCGGCCATATTCCAGCATAGCGTCGCGCAGGGGCGCGCTTTCCATCGTGACCTCGATCACCAGCCCGCCTTCGCGCACCGGGTCGCCGATCACCCGGATCACCTCGTTCTCGCTGTCGAAAAGGCGCACGACGGCATCGCGCATCAGCATGGCGAAACTCTCTTCGCGCAGGTCGAAACTGGCGGCGACCGGGCCCGGCACGGGCGACGACAGCATCAGTTCCCGCGCCTCGTCGCGACGCAGCACGACGTTGAACACCTCGGCGTTCAGCAGAAGTTCCCGCTCCAGCTCCGCGTCGATCATGTCGTCGGCCAGCAGGACGAGCGACGCGATCTGTGCGCGTTCGAGCCGGGATTGCAGGTAATCTTCGCGAAAACTGGCGATGGAGGGGACAAAGATCAACACTTCCGCCAGCATGACGAATGCGGCGGTCAGGATCAGGAACCTGCCGGAGAGCGAGTTCAAAAACATCTCGTCCCTACCTGCGTGTCTACGGCACGAGCCTTTGAAGGACCCGAACCACACGTTTTAGTGTTTCATTCTCAAATAGTTTTGGCGAGTAGAAGTTCCCAGAGGCGCGCTTGGAAATTTCTGACAGCGTGGGATAGGGCAGGACCATGCCGGATATGGCCGAGAGCGACAGGCCCTGAGAAATGGCGAGCGACCAGGGCGCGATCAGTTCGCCGGCGTTCTTGCCGACGAGCGTCACCCCCACAGGCTTTGATTTCACGACCATGACCTTGATGAAGCCCTTGGTCTCCCCCGTCGCGATGGCACGGTCGTTGCCTGCGAAGTCGGCGCGCACGACGGTCAGCTTGTCGGCATGCGCCTTGCGCGCGGCCTCTTCGGTCAGCCCGACCTGCGCCAGTTCCGGGTCGGTATAGGTGCACCACGGGATGTGGTCGGTCCGCGCCTTGGCCGGGAGCCGCAGAACGGTGGGCCGGATCACCACCCCGCCGTGATAGCCCGCGACATGGGTGAATTGCAGACCGCCGGTGATGTCGCCCACGGCGAAGATGCGGCGGTTCGTGGTGCGCAGGCGGTCGTCCACCTTGATCCCGCGGTCCGTGGTTTCGACCCCGGCCTTGTCCAGCCCCATGTCGTCCGTATTCGCCTTGCGCCCGACGGCGACGAGGATGTGAGAGCCGGTGAAGACCCGCCCGAATTCGGTCACCACTTCGATCCGGCCCTCGGTGTCGCGCACGCGCACGGCCTGCGCCCCCTCGACGATCTCGATGCCCTCGTCGCGCAAAGTGTCCAGCACCAGCCCGGCGGCTTCGGGGTCGTCCTTGCCAAGTGCCTTCTGCGCCTCGAGAACGGTCACCTCACAGCCCAGCCGCCGATGCGCCAGCGCCATTTCGCAGCCGATGGGGCCGCCGCCGATCACCAAGAGGTGTTTCGGCTTTTCGGCCAGATCGAAGATCGTTTCGTTCGTGTAGTGCGGCACCTCGTCCAGCCCCGGAACCTCCGGCACGAAGGGGCGGGATCCGGTGGCGATGACGAAGCGTCTCGCACGGATCGTCGTGTCGCCCGCCCGCACCTCACGCGGGCCGGTGAACCGCGCATGGTCCCGGATCACGGTGCAACCGAGACCTTCGAACCGCTCCTGACTGTCGTGCGGCGCAATGGTCGCGATGGCGGATTTGACATGCGCGTGGGCCGCGTCCCAATCCAGTCCCTTGGCGCCGGCGGACAGAAGCGCCTTCGACGGCACGCAGCCGGTATTGAGGCAATCGCCCCCCATTTCGCCCTTTTCGATCAGCACCACCTTCGCCCCCATCTGGGCGGCGCCCGAGGCGACCGACAGCCCGCCGGACCCGGCCCCGATGACGCAGATGTCGGTCTTGATGACGGTCATGCGATGGGATCCTTCCGAAAGACGCGCAGGATAAGGGGGAGCAGGGCCAGAGCGCACAAGCCGATGATCGGCCCGAGGATATAGGGTTTGAAGATGATGCCGAGGTCGGGCGTGCCGCCTGCCTCGAACACTTCGCCCAGACCGGAGCCGACCGAGGTATAGATCAACGCGCCCGGAATGATCCCGACCACGGTCGTCACCGCAAAGACCCATGTACGCACGTTCACGAGGGCGGGCAGCACGTTGGCCACGAAGAACGGCACCACCGGGATCAGGCGCATGAGGAACAGGACCGACCACTGGCTATTGTCGATAGCGGCCTTGAGCCTTGCGATCCGGCCCGGCGACGCCTCCATCCGGGCCGCCAATCGCTCCCCCAGTCCCAGCTTGGCGGCAGAGAAGATGATGAGCGCCCCCATGGACGCGGCGGCGACGTTGTAGAAGACGCCGGGAAAGAGACCGAAGAGGAAACCGCCCGTGAGCGTGGCGATGGTCGCGCCGGGCAGAGAAAAGCCCACGATGGCGGTGTAGGCCGCGATGAACACCAGCACGGCAAGCAGGTAGTTGTCGTCGCGAAACGCGATCAGATCGGCGCGGTTTTCGGCCAGCGCGTCATAAGTCAGGCGGTCGCGGAACAGGACGAAACCGACCAGCGCCACGATGGCGATTATCGTGATCGGGATCAGGCGTTTGATCCGTTCGGCGTTCAAGGCATCCTCCTTGCTCAAGTGATCGCACCATGACGATGAAGCGTTGGTCCCGCCACCCCCCTCACGCCGCATTGATCCGCGTCGCGAAAATGTTTCAAAAGGACCGACGCGGGGTTTGACTTGGCCCCGAACCGCCCCTATAGACCGGGCTTCAACGAATTCCGCCCCGATTCCATCGGGATCAGTGGGCATGAGACGAAGATGGACCTTTCGGGGTCCAGAACCTGACGGAGACGGGCGATGAAACGCACCTACCAACCTTCGAACCTGGTTCGCAAGCGCCGCCACGGTTTCCGTGCGCGCATGGCGACCAAGGCCGGCCGCAAGATCCTGAACGCGCGTCGCGCCAAGGGCCGCAAGTCGCTGTCCGCGTAAGCGGGTCCGACATCTCGGCTGAAGACATGACACCGCCGGAGGCACCCGTGGACGGCCATGAGGCCGGGCACGAAGCGCCCCCGGCGGTTTCCGTTTGTCTGGAGACGCTGAAAAAGCGCCCGGATTTTCTGGCCTGTGCGCGCGCCCGCAAGGCGCCCGCGCCTGCCTTCCTGTTGCAGGGCCGCGACCGGCGCGACGACGATGCGGTCGTGCGCGTCGGCTACACGGCATCCAAGAAGGTCGGCAACGCGGTCGCCCGCAACCGGGCCAAACGCCGCTTGCGTGAGATCGCCCGCGCCGTCATCGCCGACGAAGGGCGCGCAGGCTGGGATTACGTGCTCGTCGCACGCCCCGGCAGCACGGTCCAACGGGATTTCGCAGCGATGACAACCGATCTCCGTGCGGCGCTCGCCCGCGTCCACGGTCAGTAGAGACCAAGCCCCAACAGCGCCATGATGAGGATCAGCAGGGTCATGCCGCTTGCGGTCACCCATGCCGTGCGCCGCGCGATGCCGCCCGCGACCGTGGGATAGGTGGACGGATCGTCGAAAGACCGGCGCAGACGCGCCCGCCCGGCCCCGTCGAAACCCGATACCGCCACCACGATCACGAAGGCCGCGATGACCCACAGGCCATAGGGCGATCCAAGCGCCCCGAGGCTGGGAATGCCGCCGCCCGACCACGCGCGAAGCGGCCCTGTGACGAGGACGAGCACACCGCTGACCCCCATCACGAGGCCGGAGGCCGGGCCGATCCGGTCGAACAGGGCCGAGGCCTCGGTCGCCGGGCTGCGCGCCATGGCGGGCAACAGGATCAGTGCGAAAAACAGGTTGCCGCCGGCCCATGTGGTCGCCGCCAGCAGATGCAGGATGTGGATGATCTCGTTCATGGTGCGTCCCCCTGCCCCCGGATCATGCTGAACCGGACTGTGCGGCGCAAGTTTTTCCGACCGCGATGCTGCAATGCGGCAACACTGGCGGACCAGTCGCTTGCACCCCGTTGGCGTCTTGTGGATTTCAAGGAAATCTGGAAAGTGCGACCTGCGGCCCCCTTTGGGTCACTCGATGACGAAACCAGTTTTCTTGTGAAGGACATTCCATGAAAATCGCCATGATCGGCACCGGATACGTCGGCCTCGTGTCCGGCGTGTGCTTCTCGGACTTCGGGCACGAAGTCATCTGCGTCGACAAGGACCCGCGCAAGATCGAGATGCTGGAGCGTGGCGAGGTTCCGATTTACGAACCGGGGCTGGATCGTCTGATGAACAAGAACGTCGAAGCCGGGCGGCTGTCCTTCACGCTCGACCTCGAACGTGCCATCGACGGGGCCGAAGCGGTGTTCATCGCGGTCGGCACACCCACGCGGCGCGGCGACGGTCACGCCGATCTCACCTATGTCATGGCCGCCGCCGAAGAGATCGCGAAGGCCGCCAAGGATTACATCGTCATCGTCACCAAATCGACCGTCCCGGTCGGCACCAACGCCAAGGTGCGTGACGTGGTGGCGGCGGCGAACCCCGATCTCGATTTCGATGTGGCGTCGAACCCCGAGTTTCTGCGTGAAGGCGCGGCGATCGACGATTTCATGAAGCCCGACCGCGTGGTCGTGGGGGTCGAAACCGACCGCGCCGCCAAGGTGATGGAGGAGATCTATCGCCCGCTCTACCTGCGCGACTTCCCCATCGTGACGACCGACCTCGAGTCGGCCGAAATGATCAAATACGCCGCCAATGCCTTTCTCGCGACCAAGATCACCTTCATCAACGAGATCGCGGCGCTGTGCGAAAAGGTGGGCGCGGACGTGAAAGCCGTGTCCAAGGGCATGGGTATGGACGGGCGCATCGGCAACAAGTTCCTCCACGCGGGCCCCGGCTACGGCGGATCGTGCTTCCCGAAAGACACCAAGGCGCTGGCCCGGATCGGGCAGGAACATGCCGCGCCCATCTCCATCGTGGAAACCGTCATCAAGGTGAACGAGGATGTGAAGCGGCGGATGATCGACAAGCTGGTCGACCTCTGCGGCGGCTCGTTCAACGGCAAGACCGTCGCGGTGCTGGGCGTGACGTTCAAACCCAACACCGACGACATGCGCGATGCCCCGTCGCTGACAATCGTGCCATCGCTCGTCGGGGGCGGCGCCAAGGTGCGGGTCTGTGATCCGCAGGGCAAGCGCGAGGGCGAGCATCTGCTGCCCAGCGTCGAATGGCAGGATGACCCCTATGCCGCGGCCAAGGACGCCGACCTCATCGTTATCCTGACCGAATGGAACGAATTCCGCGCCCTTGACCTCGACAAGATCGCGTCCGGCATGAAATCGGCGAAGATGGCGGACCTGCGCAATATCTACAGCGCCGACGCCGCTGCCGAAGCGGGGTTCGTGGCTTATGACAGCATCGGGCGCGTGGGTCTGATCCGCGCTTGAGCGTCAGACGCCGTAATAGTCGCGATACCAGTCGACGAAGGCGCGCACACCGTCGCGCACGTCGGTCTGCGGTCGGTAGCCGGTGAGCCTCTCGAGCAGACCCGCATCCGCCCATGTCGCAGGCACATCGCCGGGTTGGATGTCCATGAAGTTGCGCCGGGTCTTCATGCCCAGCGCGTCCTCGATGGCATCCACGAAATCCAGAAGCCGCACGGTCTGAGAATTCCCGATGTTCACCACGCGGTAGGGCGCGACGGGTGACAGGCTGTCCCCCTCCGGCACCTCGCCGTTCTCGGGCCGCACCGGCACCGCGTCGAACATCAGAAGACGGATCGCGCGCACGAGGTCTTCGACATAGGTGAAGTCGCGGAACATCTCGCCGTGGTTGTAGACGTCGATCGCCTCACCGCCGAGGGTCGCGCGCACGAACTTGAACAGCGCCATGTCGGGGCGGCCCCACGGGCCATAGACGGTGAAGAACCGGAACATGGTCGTCGGCAGGTCGTAGAGGTGCGCATAGGAATGCCCCATCGCCTCGGTCGCCTTCTTGGTCGCCGCGTAGATCGTCATCGGCGTGTCGGCCTTGTCCGTTTCCTTGAACGGCATCTCGGTATTCGCGCCGTAGACCGACGAGGTGGAGGCCATCATCAGGTGCCGCACCTCGTGACGCCGCGCGGCTTCCATAATGTTGAAGGTGCCGACGACGTTCGCATCGACATAGGCGCGCGGGTTCTCGAGGCTGTAGCGCACCCCCGCCTGCCCCGCGAGGTGGACGATGATCTCGGGCACGAAACCGTCGATGGCGGTGTCGACGGCGGCCAGATCCTCCAGCATCGCTTCGGTCGCGGCGAACCGCTCGCTCTGCGACAGCATCGCGTGGCGGCGCTGCTTCAACGTGACGTCGTAGTAGTCGGTCATGCCGTCGAAACCGTGGACGGTGTGGCCTTCGTCCAGCAGCAGGCGGGCGAGGTGGTAACCGATGAACCCAGCCGTGCCGGTGATGAAAATTCGTGCCATGAACCGCCTCTTGCGCTGTCCTTCCGTCCTACCTGCATTCCTCCGAAGTGCAAGCGTCCCGCGGCGCTTTGACGACTCGCGGATGGCGCCCGGCCACCCTATATCCCTCGCATGACGCCGCTCGCCCATATCGTCGCGCTTCCCGTGCGCTTCTACCGTCTTGTGTTCTCGCCATGGGTCGGCCATTCGTGCCGCTATCAGCCGACCTGCTCGGCCTATGCGCTCGAGGCGCTCGAGAAACACGGCGCCTTCAAGGGCGGTTGGTTGACTATCCGGCGCATCGGGCGCTGCCATCCGCTTGGCGGCATGGGATTTGACCCGGTGCCGGACCCCGGCGATAAGAGGAAAAAGCCGTAGCCGGAGGGCCGATGCCCCGCCAATTCCTCTTCCCGCTGACGACGGGCCGCTCGGGAACCGTATTCCTGACCGAGCTTCTGCGCCTGAACTGGACCGGGGCCGAGGTGCATCACGAACGGCTGGCGTATGAGACGTTGGGGGTCGACAGCCCGGACGCGTCGCACCTCACGAATTTCAACTCCGTCGGCAACGTGGAGCATGTGCGCGCCTTCTGGCTTCAGAAACTCGCGCGGGTCATGGACAGCCCGGCAGACCGATATGCCGAGGTGTCGCATTTCCTGTTCAAGGCCGGACTGGTCGAAAACATCGCCCCGCTGACCGAGGTCGGGGAGGTGCATCTGGTCATCCTCACCCGCGATGCGTTCAAGATCCAATGGAGCTACGTGAACCGCTTCGAGTTCGCCAATTTCGGCTTCACATGGCTCTTCGCGCTCGACCCCCGTTATCCCAACACCATCGTCAAGGCCGAGCCGTTCATGCAGCACGGGCCGGCGGGCACGTCGCTGTGGTATGTGCACGAGGTGTTCGCCCGCGCCGAGTATTACGCGCGGCTGACCGCCACGAACCCCCGCATTCACATCCACCGCGCTGACCTGTCCGAGATCACCAGACCCGAAGGCGCGGCACGGCTGCTTTCCGAGCTCGGTCAGCCGATGACACCGGACGCGGTGCGGATGCCGCCACGGCAGAACGCGACCAAGGCCGTCATGTTCGACGAGAAGATGGAGAATTTCTGTCGCCGCCTCGCCAAGGGCACGCCGCTCAGGTCGGCCGAAATCGCCGAAGCCTACTGGAACACGGGCAAGCGGCTGGGCGACGGTATGCGGGCCGGGTGACAGGGGCCGCCCCGCCCCCTCCCAATTAATAATGGACAGGATAACCTGACCTTCGTTACGAATGCGTCAGGCACCGGTCGGGAGCGATGGTGCCGCAGGGGGCACATCGCAGCATGACATCCAAAGCGGGAAACACCGCTACGCGCGGTCGGGATATCGAAACGATTCTTCAGGGCTATATCCTGTCGCCCTACTGCTTCGGAACCGCGCTGGTCCTCGCCCTGTTCATCACGATCTTCGCGCCCGGCGGGCTGTTCGCGCATCAGCCGTTGTGGTTTCGCGCCGGAGTTCATCTGTTCGACACCGTCGTGTTTCTGGCCCACAGCTATTTCGTCCTGCCCCGCGTGTTTCGCGAGGCGTTCGACCGGGGCTGGCCGATCCTTCCGGTCCACATCGCGATCTACATTCCACTCGCCCTCGTCCTCGCGGTTGTCTTCGCGCTTGTCGAAGGTCACGGGCTGACGGGGGCCGAGATCGTCTGGCACGTCGCCATCGTCGTCGCCTGGGTCGTCCTTTCCGCCGTCATCGGCCTGTTCATCTTCTGGGTTTATTTCCTGCCTCATGCGGGTATCGACGTGAAGCCGGAGCAGATCTGGTCCTATCGCCCGCCCACGTCCTGCCGGCTTCAGGATCACCTGTCGCCCGCCGTGAGGGGCCGGGTACTGAGGATGCTTGCCGAAAACCAATACGTGCGCGTTTTCACCGAGCGGGGTGAAGAGCTGATCCGCCTGCCCTTGTCCGAAGCCGTGGGACTGGTCCCCGACGAGGCCGGGATCAGGGTGCACCGCTCGCACTGGATCGCGACCGACCGCATGGCAGGCGTGAAATTCGAAAGCGGCAACCCGAAGTTGTTGACGGTGGATGGATCACAACTCCCGGTAAGTCGCTCTCGCGTGGGCGACGTGCGTTCGGCGCTTTCGCATCGTGAAATGTGAAACCCGGCCGGTTCGCGAACCCCTGGGCGTCAACCGCTCCAAATCCAGCGTCATCCGCACCATCGCGCACACAGGCACCTGATTTATCAGTACAAATCACGCCGTGGCGCAGGTGGTTCGTATTTCGAACCGTTCATGCAGGCAGCACCGATTGAGCACGCGTCATAGACCGGCGACCCGCTTGGGCCGTCGGGTGTATTGAAGGCCGGGCCGTGCAGAGTGTTTCGCGCGGAGGGGCACTTTTCCAACGGCGCGGCGGGCGGGCGCATTCTCGCTCGCAACCGTCGCGCCACTTCCCTTGCCAGACGCCCCGCCCCACGGTAATCCGCGCTCATGCTCGACGAGACCGATGACATCCACCCGCTGTTTCGCGGCGCCCCTTCGACCACGGAGTTCAAGAAGCTCCGCAAACGCATCCTGCGCAACGTGCGGGAGGCGGTGGAGCACTATGGCATGGTCGAGCGGGACGAGACCGGGCAGGCGAAACCGGGGCAGAAATGGCTCGTCTGCCTGTCGGGCGGCAAGGACAGCTACACGATGCTGGCCGCGCTTTACGAGATGAAGTGGCGCGGGCTTCTGCCCGTCGAAATCCTCGCCTGCAATCTCGACCAGGGCCAGCCGGGGTTTCCGGCCACCGTGCTGCCGGAGTTTCTGGAAGACCGCCAAGTGCCGCACCGGATCGAGTACGAGGACACCTATTCCATCGTGATGGACAAGGTGCCCGAGGGCCGGACGTTCTGCGCGCTCTGTTCCCGTCTGCGCCGGGGCAACCTCTATCGCATCGCGCGTGAGGAAGGGTGCAATGCGGTCGTGCTTGGCCATCACCGCGACGACATCCTCGAAACCTTCTTCATGAACCTGTTTCATGGCGGACGCCTTGCGACCATGCCGCCGAAACTGGTCAACGAAGAAGGCGACCTGTTCGTGTTTCGCCCCCTTGCCCATGTGGCCGAGGCAGATTGCGAAAAGTTTTCCCGCGATATGGGTTACCCGATCATCCCCTGCGATCTGTGCGGTTCGCAGGACGGATTGCAGCGACAGCAGGTGAAACAGATTCTCGACGGCTGGGAAAAGAACTCGCCCGGTCGGCGTCAGGTCATGTTCCGTGCCCTGATGAACGCCCGTCCTTCGCACTTGCTCGACCCGAAACTCTTCGATTTCGCGGGGCTGACGCGCGGCCAAACGGAAGACACCTGAAGGCCCAAGCTGTTAACCGCAGGTTGACTCGTTCCCCATATGGTCCAACGGACCGAAGAGGCGGCTCATGCGCCTCGGATAGGGGAGCAGACGATGAGTATCACGACCTCGGCACAGCGCGACGCGCTTCGCAAGAAACTCCGCATGATCCTGCTCGGGCCTCAGATGCTCGCGTTTCTCCCCGCGATCATGCTGGGCGCGTTCTGGTTCGGGGGCGAAGGTCTGGCGCTCGTGATCGCGGTGACGCTTCCGGGCATCCTCGTTCTGACCGGGCATGTTCCGGCGCCGTGGCGGGTCCCGGCACGGCGCGACATGCTGACGGGGCTGCCCGGCCGGCAGGATCTGATCGCGACCCTGTCACAGGGGTTTTCGAGCGGGTCGAACGATGCCGGCGATCCGCCCGTGTGTCTCGTCCTCGAGATCGACAATGCCAGCGCGCTCGAATCCCAGTTCGGCGAGGCGGGCGCGGGCACCGTCCTGCGCACCTGCGCCGAACGGCTGAAAGCGGTCTTGCGTGAAAGCGACCTGGTGACCGCGCTGAAACCCGGGTGTTTCGGCATCGCGATCGCGCGCACGCCACGCACCGACCTTGAGGTCATGATCCAACTCTCAGGTCGCCTGCAAGACGCCGTCGGCCAGCCCATATCGCTCGACGGCACACGGGTGCTCCTGTCGTCCTGCCTCGGGTTCTCGATGCCCTCCCGCGTGCCCGATCAGGTCGGGGAAAGCCTGCTCGACGCCGCCGAAAGCGCGCTGGAAGAGGCGCAGAAAGCCGGGCCGGGGTCGATCCGTGCCTTCTCCAACGGGATGCGTCCGCGCGTATCGGTGCCAGACAACCTCACGCGTGAGGTTCTGCGCGCTCTGGAAGACGGCGAAATCCGCCCGTGGTTCCAGCCGCAGGTGTCGACCGACACCGGCCAGTTGACGGGGTTCGAGGCGCTTGCGCGGTGGGAGCACCCCGAGAAAGGGCAGATCGCCCCCGCCGCGTTCCTGCCCGCCATCGCCGAGGCCGGGCTGTTCGAACGGCTGGGCGAGGTCATCCTCTATCACGCGCTCACGGCGCTCAAGGCATGGGACAAGGCGGGGCTGAAAGTGCCCAATGTCGCGGTCAACGTCTCGCCGGAAGAGCTGCGGAACCCGCGCATGTTCGAAAAGATCAGGTGGGAGCTGGACCGTTTCGACCTCGGCCCCGACCGCCTCGTGATCGAAGTGCTGGAAAACGTGGTGGCTCAGTCGGAAGACGACACCACGACCCGCAACATCGCCGCCCTGTCTCGACTGGGCTGCGGCATCGACCTTGACGATTTCGGCACCGGCCATGCCTCGATCTCGAACATCCGGCGTTTCGACGTGACCCGCATCAAGATCGATCGCAGCTTCATCAGCCAGGTCGATACCGACCGCGACCAGCAGAACATGGTGTCGGCGATCCTCACCATGGCCGAACGGCTTGGGCTGGATACGCTGGGCGAAGGGGTCGAAACCCACGGCGAACACGCGATGCTCGCCCAGCTCGGCTGCGGTCATGTGCAAGGCTATTCCATCGCCCGCCCGATGCCGTTCGAAGACACCGCGACCTGGATCGAGACCCATCAGGCAAAGCTGTCGACGATGCCCACGATCGACCACGCCGAGAATCCGCGCGGCAAGAAAGCGAGTTGACGTTTCAGGCGTTACAACCCGCACGAAAACCACGGCCGGATCGCGCGGCAAGACGCCTCGCACCGCCGTGAATTCCGGTAAAACCGCTTGACGTTTGGCCTTGCGGGGGTTTGAACCCCACCATCCGAAATTCACGTGGTGGGCCTTTATGGAAAACCAGAATCGAAACCTCCTTATCGCGACGGTCCTGAGCTTTGTGGTCATCACGGCATGGATGCTCCTGTTCCCACCTGCGGAACCGGAAGCCGTCCAGCCCGAGGAGGTTGCCGAAACCCTCGCCCCCGGTGCAACCGACGGGGCCGCCACGCCCCCGAATGCGGCCGAGCAGACCGGCACTGACGCCGCGCCGGAGGCCACGCCCGACACGACGACCACGGCGCAGACGCTGGAAAACAGCCCGCGCATTCCGGTCGAGACGCCGAAACTGTCCGGTTCGATCTCGCTCATCGGCGGACGTATCGACGACCTGCATCTGTCCGACTACCGCGTCTCGCTCGACAAGGGGTCCGATACCGTCACGCTGTTGCGGCCGTCGGGTTCGGACGAGGCCTATTACACGCTTTATGGCTGGGCTCCGGGCGGCAACCTCGGCAATGCCGACGTCCCCGGCGCGATGACCCAATGGGAACTCGAAGAGGGCGACACGCTCACCCCAGAAACGCCGATCACGCTGGCTTGGACGAACGACGCAGGCATGATCTTTCGCCGCACGATCTCGGTCGACGAGGATTACCTCTTCACCGTGCGGCAGTCGGTCGAGAACGGGTCCGACATCGCCCAACGCCTCGCCCCCTACGGCCTGATCGCGCGTCACGGCGAACCCTCGAACCTCAAGGGGTTCTTCATTCTGCATGAGGGCGTGATCCGTCAGGACGACACCGAACTGTCGGAAATAGATTACAAGGACGCCCGCGAACTCGACCGCGACCCGCGTGAGGGCGCCCCCGCCGAGGCCACCGCGATCACCGAGAACGGTTGGGTCGGCTTCACCGATCACTATTGGGAAACCATCCTCGTGCCGGAAAGCGGCCAGCCCTATACGGCGGTCGTGAAATACGTCGAAGGCGCCGACATCTATCAGACCGAAGTGCGCCTGCCGACCATCGAGGTCGCGCCGGGTGCCACTGCCGAAGTCTCCACGCGGCTCTTCGCGGGCGCCAAGGAATGGGACACGATCCGCGACTACCAGAACGACGAGGGCATCTACCGCTTCCTCGACTCCATCGACTGGGGCATGTTCTTTTTCCTGACCAAACCGATCTTCGCCGTGCTGCACTGGCTGCATTCGTTCATCGGTAACATGGGCTGGTCGATCATCGCCCTGACCTTCGTCATCAAGATGGTGCTGTTCCCGCTCGCCTACCGCTCCTACGTGTCGATGGCGAAGATGAAAGAGCTTCAGCCGGAGATGGAGAAGCTGCGCGAACAGGCGGGCGACGACCGCATGAAAATGCAGCAGGGCATGATGGAGCTTTACAAGAAGAACAAGGTGAACCCGGCTTCGGGCTGCCTGCCGATCCTCTTGCAGATCCCGATCTGGTTCTCGCTCTACAAGGTGATTTTCGTCACGCTCGAACTTCGCCATGAACCCTGGTTCGGCTGGATTCGCGACCTTTCCGCCCCCGATCCGTCGTCGATCCTGAACCTGTTCGGGCTGCTCCCGAACGCAGCACCCGATCCGACGAGCTGGTTCTATTTCTTCTCGCTCGGCGTCCTGCCGATCCTTCTCGGCATCTCGATGTGGCTTCAGCAGAAGTTGAACCCGGCGCCCGCCGACGCCACGCAGGCGACGATCATGAACTGGATGCCCTGGGTGTTCATGTTCATGCTGGGCCGGTTCGCGAGCGGGCTTGTGATCTACTGGATCGCGAACAACACGCTGACCTTCATCCAGCAGTACACGATCATGCGCTCGCACGGCGCCAAGCCGGACATCTTCGGCAACATCAAGTCGAGCTTCAAGAAGAAGCCGGCGACAGAGAAGAAGTAGGGGCGTGACCGCGCCCCTGCCCTTCCCTCTGGCCGAAGAGCCCGACGATGCGTCCCGCGAAGCGGGGCGCAAACTTTTTGCGGCCCAGACCGACTTTCTGAAAGGCGTGGTCGCGATGAACGGCCTGCCGCCCGACGACCGGATCGAGGTCTGCTTCGCGGGCCGGTCCAACGTCGGGAAATCGTCGCTCATCAATGCGCTGACCGGGCGCAAGGGCCTCGCACGGGCATCGAACACGCCGGGCCGCACGCAGGAAATAAACTTCTTCACCACGACCGACGGCCCCTATCTTGTCGACCTTCCCGGCTACGGCTTCGCCAATGCGCCCGTGTCAGTCGTCGAGAAATGGCAGAAACTGCTCAAGTCGTATCTGTCGGGCCGCGCCTCGCTGCGGCGGGCCTTCGTGCTGATCGACACGCGGCACGGGATCAAGGCCGTGGACGAAGAGATCATGACGCTTCTCGACAAGTCCGCCGTCACGTTCCAGGCCGTTCTGACCAAGGCCGACAAGGTGAAGGCGGCGGACCGCGACAAGATCCTGAAACAGGTGCGCGAGAAGCTGTCGAAACATCCGGCGGCTTACCCGGAACTGGTCATGAGCTCGTCCGAAAAGGGCGACGGGATCGCCACGCTTCGGGCGATCATCGCGGGCCTCGATTGACGCGGGCCAAGGGCGATGAAAGGCCAACGGCCTTGAAGAGCGCACGCGGCGACCGTATCACCGATGAAGCCGCCCCCGAGGATCAGCCCATGAGAAAGCTCAGCATGAACCGCGACTGGATCGCCACCGCCAAGACCCTGAACGAAGCCCTGCCCTACCTTCAACGCTACGAGGGCGCGACGGTCGTCGTGAAATTCGGCGGGAACGCGATGGGCGATGACGAGGCGATGGAAAGCTTCGCCCGCGACATCGTTCTGATGCGCCATGTCGGCGTGAACCCCGTGGTCGTCCACGGCGGCGGGCCGATGATTAACGACATGCTCGCGAAACTGGGTGTCGAAAGCGAATGGGTGAACGGCAAGCGCGTCACCGATGCCGCAACGGTCGAAGTGGTCGAAATGGTCCTGTCCGGCCCGGTGAACGCCCGCATCGTGGCGGCGATCAATGCCGAGGGCGGCCGCGCCGTGGGCCTGTCCGGCAAGGATGCGAACCTCATGGTCTGCGAACCCACCGACCCCAAGCTCGGCTTCGTCGGCACACCCATCGAGGTCGATCCTTTCGTTCTGAAACGTCTGTCGGAATCCGAAACGATCCCGGTCATCGCTCCCATCGGTGTGGGGCGGGATGGCGAGACCTTCAACGTGAATGGCGACACGGCGGCGGGGGCCATCGCGGCGGCGCTCAAGGCCGACCGGCTGCTCCTGCTCACAGACGTCGCCGGGGTGAAGAACGCCGAGGGCCAGTTCGTGACCGAACTGTCCGCGATGCAGGTGCGCGAGATGACGAGCGAGGGAATCATTTCAGGTGGAATGATTCCCAAAACCGAGACGGCGCTTTCAGCCCTCGAGGGTGGGGTGCGCGCCGTCGTCATCCTTGATGGCCGGGTGCCAAACGCTTGCCTGCTTGAGCTTTATACCGAACAGGGCCCCGGTTCGATCATCCGACTGGGTTAGACGAAAGTCGTATGCTGCACTGCGGCTTGCTCGCGATGCGTGTGTTCGGGTAGAAAGGCCGGGCACCCTGAAAACGCGAGTATTTTCCCCGTATGACCCTGCGCCTCATTCTGACCCGTCACGCCAAGTCGAGCTGGGACGATCCCCTCATGACGGATCACGATCGGCCCCTGAACAAGCGTGGTCGCGCGTCGGCAGAGGCCATCGGTCGTTGGCTGATGGTCAAGGGGATTTGCCCGGACGAGGTGCTGGTTTCGTCGGCCGAACGGACGCGCGAAACCTGGGATCTGATCTCGAAGGCCGGATGCCCCCATGGCACCCCCGAGATCGCCCCGTCGCTCTATCTGGCCGAGCCGGATACGATGCTGAATGTTCTTAAGAGTGCGACTGGTAAGACGGTGATGATGATCGCCCATAACCCGGGATCTTCGTTCATGGCCCACGGCCTGCTCGAAACCCCGCCGGCGACGCATATCTTCGACCGTTTCCCGACCGGAGCTACTGCCGTCATCGACTTTGAAATTGACAGCTGGGAGGACCTCATCTGGCGGATGGGGAAGCTTGTTGATTTCGTTGTCCCGCGCGATCTGATCGCTGCGGAGGTGGCCATGGCGAACGAACCGCCTGCGCTTTCTGCCTAGACACGGTCCCTGACGGCAGGCGAAGGGCCCTCGCAATCGCGGGGGCCCTCGTCATTTCAGCGGTCCGAATGTACGGGGATCAGTGCCCGATGATCTGGCTCAGGAACTGCTGGGTGCGTTCCGACTTCGGGTTGTTGAAGAACTCTTTCGGTTCGTTCTGTTCGACGATCTGACCGTCGGCCATGAAGATCACGCGGTTCGCGACGGCCTGTGCAAAGCCCATTTCGTGCGTCACGCAGAGCATCGTCATCCCCTCTTCGGCAAGCTCGATCATGGTGTCGAGCACCTCCTTGATCATCTCGGGATCGAGCGCCGAGGTCGGCTCGTCGAACAGCATGATCCGCGGCATCATGCACAGCGACCGGGCGATGGCGACGCGCTGCTGCTGGCCGCCCGACAACTGGCCGGGGTACTTGTTCGCCTGATCGGGGATCTTCACCTTTTCGAGGAAATGCATGGCCCGGTCGACCGCTTCCTTGCGCGGCACCTTGCGCACCCAGATGGGCGCGAGGGTGCAGTTTTCGAGGATCGTGAGATGCGGGAACAGGTTGAAGTGCTGAAACACCATCCCGACCTCGGAGCGCACCTTGTCGACGTTCTTCAGGTCCGAGTTCAACTCGTTCCCGTCGACGACGATGGACCCCTGCTGGTGTTCCTCCAGCCGGTTGATGCAGCGAATGAGCGTCGATTTCCCCGACCCGGACGGGCCGCAGATGACGATCCTCTCACCGCGATAGACGGTCAGGTCGATGTCGCGCAGCACGTGAAACGTCCCGTACCATTTGTTCATATCGGTGATCTGGATCGCCACCTCGTCGGAGACTTCCATCTTCGAGGTGTCGATATGGGTATCGAGTTCCAGGGTGGGCATGGTTGGTCTCCTTAACGGTGGTCGGTGCGAAGCTTCTTTTCGAGCCACATGGAGTAGCGCGACATGGAGAAGCAGGAGATGAAGAAGAGAAGCGCGATGAAGCCGTAAAGCTCCCACACAATGCCGTTCCAATTGGCGTCGGCGCGGATCGAGCCGGTCAGGCCGATGGGATCGAGCAGGCCGATGATCGACACGAGCGTCGTATCCTTGAACAGGCCGATGAAGGTCGAGACGATGCCGGGGATCGAGATTTTCAGCGCCTGCGGCAGGATGATAAGCCGCTGCGCCTTCCAGTAATCCAGCCCCAGCGCATCCGCCGCCTCATACTGCCCGCGTGGCAGGGCGGCGAGCCCCCCCCGGATCACCTCGGCGATATAGGCCGAGGCGAAGAGCGTCGCCATGATCATCACGCGCAGGATGATGTCGAAGTTCGTGCCCGGCGGCATGAAGATGTTCAGAAGCGTCGAGGCCACGAACAGGAGCGTGATGAGAGGCACGCCCCGGATGAACTCGATGAACCCGACCGACAGGTATTTGACGATCAGCAGGTCGGACTGACGCCCCAGCGCGAGGATCACGCCGAGGACGAGCGAAATGGCGATGGCCACGACCCCGATCCAGACCGACAGCATGAAGCCCCCGAACAGGCGGCTTTCCACGACTTCGATGCCCAGCGGAACGATCCCATAGATCGCCTGCGACAGCGGACCAACGAGGAACAGCCAGAACAGCACCGGAATGAGCACGGCGACGATCACAGAGGCGAGGTTGCCGATGACCGACACCAGATAGCGATAGGCCACGAAGCCCAGCGCGGGACCGGCTGCGACCAGAAGCGGGGTCCAGATCGGCCCGCCCCACATCAGCCAAGGCGCGAGGAACAGGAAGGCCCCCGTGAACCACAGCATCTTGCCGGGGAAGGTTTCGTTGAACAGAACCGGGGCCAGCGCCACGAACAGGCCAACGAATGTCAGGATCGGGCGCCAGCGAAGCTCTTCCGGGTAGAAGCCGAACAGAAGCTGCTGCCAGCGTTCGGTGATGACGCCATAGCAGGCGCCCCCGTGCTCTTTCCCCAGCTCCGCGATGATTTCGCGGCAGGCGGACAGCGATCCGGCCCCCCATGTGGGCGACCAGAGCCACGGGATGATCGCGGCCAGCACGAGGTAGATGAACGCCAGCGCGATCACGGTCAGGATCGAATTGAACCAGCCCGAGAACAGGTTCATCCGCAGCCAGCCGATCACCCCCACCTCGCTTGCGGGCGGGTCACGTTCGGGAAGCATATCGGTGCGGACGTAGGACAGGTCTTCCATCTCAGCGCTCCTTCAGCTTCACGCGGTTGTTGTAGACGTTCATCGCCCCGGAAATGGCGAGCGATATGGCGAGGTAGATCAGCATCGTCATCATCACGGCTTCCAGCTCGCGGCCCGTCTGGTTGAGCGTGATGCCCATCAACGTCCCGGTCAGGTCCATGTAGCCCACGGCAATCGCCAACGACGAGTTCTTGGTGAGGTTGAGGTACTGCGAGATCAGCGGGGGAATGATGACCCGCATCGCCTGCGGCAGGATCACCAGCGACATGATCCGGCGGGGCCGGATGCCCAGCGCCGCGGCGGCCTCGGTCTGTCCCTTGGAAATGGCGAGGATACCGCCGCGCACGATCTCAGCGATGAAGGCCGCCGTATAGAGCGAGAGGGCCAGCCACAGCGCGATGAACGAGTTTCTCAGATGCGTGCCACCATCGAAGTTGAAGCCGCGGAGCGCGGGCTTGCCCAGATAGAACCCCATGAGCCAGAGCACGATGACGGACGGCACGACGATGACGGCGGTGCGCAGCCAGAACGTCTTTGGCCGCACCCCCGTGGAATTCTGTATTCGGTCGGCCCGTTGCCCGATCAGGCGGGACACGAGGATGCCCGCGATCAGGGTCGACAGGAAGACGACGAGTTCGAGGCTCACGTCGAACCGGAACCACGCCTCGCCGAACAGGTGGATATCGCCCAGACCTTGCCGCCATGACAGCGGATTGCCCTCTTCGTCCATCCGCCCGAACAGCGGCTCGGGCACATAGACGCCCCGGTTGGTCAGCGCGACGCTGTCGCCCAGCAACATGCTGGCCGAAGGCTCATCGCCCCGGAAAGCGGACGGCGCGGGAAGCGTTTCGATCAGGATCGCCATCGAAAAGACGATCCAGAGCAGAACCGGCACGTTGCGGAACATCTCGACATAGACGGTCATGATGCGGGCGACGAGCCAGTTGTTCGACAGGCGCAGAACACCGACGATGACGCCCACGATGGTCGCCATGATGCAGCCGAGCACCGCGACCAGCAGTGTGTTCAAAAGCCCCATGAGGCTGGCGCGCGCATGGCTGTCGCGAGAATCGTAGTCGAGCAGGCGCTGGTTGATGTCGTAACCCGCAGGCTCGGTCAGAAACCCGAAGCCGACCGACTTGCCGAGATCCGCAAGGTTCTGGACCGTGTTCGACACGAGCCAGCCGATGAGCAGCAGGAAGCCGATCAGGGCGACGATCTGGATCGTCGCGGACCGGTACCGGCTGTCGTAAATGAGCATGGATGGGCGGAAGGTCCCGCCTTCAGGATCGGTAGCCGTCGTCATTCATGTTCCCCGTCGTCCCCGGATCGTTCCCTGGGCGGGTTCTCCCGCCTCCTGCGTCCGGATGAACTGATTGATGCCCCTGAAAAGGAAGCGGGCGCGAGGTTTCCCCCGCGCCCGCCCTGTCACTTACCGGAACGGCGGTGCATACTGAAGGCCGCCGTCTTTCCACTGCGCGTTCAGGCCGCGCGCAAGGCCGATCGGCGTCGACTCACCGATGTTCTTTTCGAAGATCTCACCGTAGTTGCCGCCGGCTGCGATGGCTTTCATCGCCCAGTCGGCTTCAAGGCCGAGCATTTCGCCCATGGTGCCTTCGGTGCCGAGGATACGGTTGATCTCGGGGTTGTCGGTGCCGCTGGCCAGCTCTTCGATGTTGGTCGAGGTGATGCCGAACTCTTCGGCCGCGACCAGCGCGTTCAGGGTCCAGCGCACGATGTCGGCCCATTCGTCATCGCCGTGGCGCACGAGCGGACCGAGCGGCTCTTTCGAGATGATTTCCGGCAGGATCGCGTGATCGGCCGGGTTCTCGAACGACGCGCGGGTGGCGGCGAGGCCGGAGGCGTCCGTCGTGTAGGTGTCGCAGGCACCGGCAAGGTACTGCTGCTGCGCTTCGGCGTTGGTTTCGATCGGAACCGGCTCGTAGCTGATGTTGTTCGTGCGGAAGAAGTCGGCGAGGTTCAGCTCGGTCGTGGTGCCGGTCTGGATGCAGACGGTCGCACCGTCCAGTTCCTTGGCCGAGGACACGCCCAGCGCCTTGGGCACGATGAAGCCCTGACCGTCGTAGTAGTTCACGCCGGTGAAGGTGAACTTGAGGTCCACGTCACGGGTGAGGGTCCAGGTGGTGTTGCGCACGAGGATGTCGACTTCGCCCGAAGCCAGTGCGGTGAAGCGGGTTTTCGGCGTGGTCGGCACGAATTCGACGGCTTCCGGGTCGCCCAGAACGGCGGCGGCGACGGCACGGCAGACGGCGACGTCGAAGCCTTCCCAATGGCCGTTCGCGTCGGGCGCGGCGAAGCCGGTCAGACCGGAGTTCGAACCGCACTTGAGCGATCCACGGGCTTGCACGTCGTCAAGCGTCGCGGCGCTCGCCGAACCGGCGACAAAGCCAGCTACGGTCAGCGCCCCGAGAAATACGGATTTTTTCATGTTTACCTCTTCCTGATGTTCGCCCGTTCCGGGCGTTATGATCCGGTTCGTTGACCGGTGACGATACGAGGAATGGGGCAGGCCCCCTCCATGCCAAGAGTTTGGGCAATTATTCGCATGGGCGTCAAGGGCAAGGGGAATCCGGGCCCGCGCCTAACCCTAGGGAAAGTCTGTATTTTCGGTAGCGCCCGGAAATTCTTGGTCACGAATTTTGATCGGCCAGTCGAAAAAACAGCGCCGCATCCAGAAATGCCTGCCTTTTCAGCGCCGCATGTTCCGCCGCTTCTTCGTCTTCGCCCCAAAGTTCGGCCTGCCAGTTTTCGTCGATCCGCGAGATCGCCCAGCCCGTCTCGGGGTCGATCCGCCCATGCATCACGGCCAGCGCGATGATGAGCGAACCGGACAGGGAAACGAGGTCGTGGAACGCCGCCAGACGGAAGGGGTCGAGGTCATGGACCAGCGCGCCGAGACGCGTCAGCGCGCCGGAATCCTGCGGCGCGTGCATGATACCGATGCGCGGTTCAAGACGCGCGCCGAACGTCTCGTCGGCCCAGTCGAGCAGCGGATCCCAAGCCTCGGCCTGCCGCGCGACCAGCTCGGCCGGTGTGTCCGCGCGGTAGCATGTCAGGTCGCTGTCGCCATAGGCCGCCAGCAGGTCGGCCACTTCGGCGTGCTGAAGGCGCACCTTGTCGATGGCCGAATTCGCCGTGCGGGTCATCGGCATGGTGGACGGGTCGATCTTGTCGGCCTGCGCGTCCCATTCCAAGGCAATGGCCTCGGCCAGCGCACGGGACGGCACCACGAAGGCGGCCTTGGCCGGTGTGCGCACGGTGCGGGTGTCGAGATAGACGGTATAGCCCCCGTCGCACGCGTCGGCCCGCGTCTCTTTCCAGAACCGTTTCGGTGCCCAGTCGCTCATCTTTCGCTCCACAGTCGGTCAATGGCCGGTATCAGGTCGGCGAAGCGTTCAACCACCGCATCCGCCCCGGCCCGTTCCAGATCGTTCGGCGCGTGATAGCCCCATCCGACCCCGATGGTGAAGACCCCGGCGGCGCGACCGGCCTGAATGTCATAGACCGTATCCCCGACGAAAACGGCGTCTTCGGGCGCGACCCCGGTTTCGGACAAGGCCGCGTTCACCATGGCCGGGTCCGGCTTCGACGGCTGGTCATCGGCGGTCTGCGTCGTCGCGAACAGCCCGTCCAACCCATAGGTTTCGATGATGCGACGCATCCCGCGCCGCGACATGCCCGTAGCGGTGCCGAGCAGCATCTCGTCCCGCGCGTGCAGGGTTTCCATCGCGGCGAGCGCCCCCGCGAAGAACGGCGGTGCCCCGTCGCTCTGACGGGCGGTCATGTAGGCGTTCTTGTAGGCCTGCACCATCCGCGCTTGGTCATAGTCGTCGAAGTCACCGAAGAGGCGTTTCACCGCTTCGACCAGCGACAGGCCCACCACGTTCAGCGTATCGGCCCGCGTCGGCGTCGGCAGATCGGCCTCGTCCGCCGCAGCCTCCATCGCCGCCACGATCGCATGCTGGCTGTCGATCAGAGTGCCGTCGACATCGAAGAGAACGAGCTTCAGGGGGCCCATTCTTCCTCCTCGAACGGATCGTCGGGCGCGTCGTCGACGCGAAAGCCAAGCTGCTCCCATGTCCGCGCCATATGCTCCGGCAGCGCCGCCTCGATGAAGATCGGCTTCTTCGTCACGGGGTGCTCGATCTCGATGGACCGCGCATGGAGGTGCAGTTTCTTGGAAATCTCGCCGCCCAGCATCGCGCCCCAGCCGTCGCCAAGGTTCTCCTGCCCCGAGCCGCCGTATTTGCCGTCACCCACGATCGGATGGCCCATTTCGGCCATATGCGCGCGCAACTGGTGGGTGCGCCCGGTGATCGGCGTCAGCCCGACCCAGGCGGCCCGCTGGGCGAGGTTTTCGATCACCACGTAATCCGTCTCGGCCCGCTTGGCACCTTCGACCTTGGCGACCTCGGACGGGTGGATGCAGAGCATCTTTTCCCCTTCGCCCTGACCGCCGTGACCCGGTGCCTTGACCAGCCCCCATTTCACCGTGCCCTTGCGCGGCAGCGGCACGCCCGCGACCACGGCCCAGTAGATCTTGCGCGTGTTGCGGTGCCGGAACGCATCCGTCAGATCCTTGGCGACCTGCCGGGTGCGCGCGAGAAGCAGGACACCCGAAGTGTCCTTGTCCAGCCGATGCACCAGCCGGGGTTTGTCGTCATAGCCGAAGGTCAGCGCCTCGGCCAATCCGTCCACATGCCGGGTCTGTTTCGACCCACCCTGCGTCGGCAGGCCCGGCGGTTTGTTCAGCGCGATGATGTGGTCGTCGCGATAGATCACGCAGTCGCGGATCATCTGCGCGTCCTTGTCCGTCACGCTCGGGCGCGGTGTTGCGGGCCGTTCACCGGGGTCGGGGAGCGGCGGAATGCGCACCTCCTGCCCGACCTCGACGCGGGTGGAGGCCTTGACCCGGCCACCATCCACGCGGATTTCGCCCTTTCGGCACATCTTTTCGACCCGGCCCTGCGGCACATGCGGAAACTGGCGCTTGAACCAGCGATCCAGCCGCTGATCCCCATCGCCCTCGGCCACCGTGATGGTCTGAACCCGGCTCATGCGAACACCCCCCGCGCCGCGTAGACGCCCAGAACAAGTGCGGCGAGCGACAGGCCCACCGACAGCGCCACATATCCCGCCGCAGATGCCACCTGCCCGCGCTCGAACAGCGCCAGCGTGTCCAGCGAGAAGGCCGAGAAGGTGGTGAACCCGCCCAAAACGCCCGTCATCAGGAACGGGGCCCAGACATTACCGCCCTTCTTGGCCAGAACGACGAACAAGACGCCCATAAGGAAACTCCCCAACACGTTCACGATCAGGGTCCCGGCAGGATAGCCGTGCCCGATCACCCGCGTCGCGGTGACGTTCACGAGGTATCGGCCCGAGGCCCCGATGGCCCCGCCCAAAGCGACGGTGAATAGCGTGTTCAACATGCTCACCCTCTCCCGCGCCGGTGCGCCAGAGTCAACCTTGCCGCTTGGCCCGAAGCCCGGCGAAAAAGTCGACACGCTTCTTCAGCTCACGTTCGAAGCCGCGTTCGACGGGTTGATAATAGACCGGGCGCTTCACGTCGTCGGGGAAATAGTTCTGACCGGAAAAGCCGTCTTCGGCGTCATGGTCATACTGGTAACCCGACCCATAGCCTTCGTCCTTCATCAGGCGCGTCGGCGCGTTCAGGATGTGTTTCGGCGGCGGCGACGATCCGGTCTGCTTGGCCTGCGCGCGCGCCGCCTTGTAGGCGACATAGCCCGCGTTCGATTTCGGCGCGAGGGCAAGGTAGACGACCGCCTGCGCCAGCGCCAATTCGCCCTCGGGCGACCCGAGCCGCTCATACGTTTCCCACGCGTCGATGCAGATGCCGTTGGCCTGCGGATCGGCCAGCCCGATGTCCTCGACCGCCATGCGCGTCAGACGGCGGGCAAGGAAGCGCGGATCCTCGCCCCCTTCCAGCATTCGGGTGAACCAGTAGAGCGCGGCATCGGGGTCGGACCCGCGCACCGATTTGTGCAGCGCCGAGATTAGGTTGTAGTGCCCGTCCCCCGACTTGTCGTATTGCGCTGCCCGGCGCATCAGCCGCGTGGCGAGCGCATCTCGGTCGAGTTTGCCATCGACCCGCCACGCCATCACCTGCTCGATCAGATTGAGCAGCGCGCGCCCGTCGCCGTCGGCCATCTCGATCAGCGCCTCGCGCCCCTCGCCGGTCAAGGGCAGTGCGCGGTCCAGTTCGCGTTCGGCACGCTGCGCCATGCGTTCGAGGTCGGCAGGCTCCAACCGCTTCAGCGTAATGACCTGTGCGCGGCTCAGAACAGCGGCGTTCAACTCGAACGACGGGTTCTCGGTCGTGGCCCCCACCAGCAGGATCGTCCCGTCCTCCATATGCGGCAGAAAGCCGTCCTGCTGCGCCTTGTTGAAGCGGTGGATCTCGTCGACGAACAGAAGCGTGCCCTTGCCGTTCTGACGCCGCATCTTGGCCGCCTCGAACACCTTGCGCAGGTCCGTGACACCCGTGAAGATCGCGCTGATCTGAATGAAATGAAGGTCGGTGACATCCGCCAGCAGCCGCGCGATGGTCGTCTTGCCGACCCCGGGCGGCCCCCAGAGGATCAGCGAGCCAAGCGATCCCGACGCCAGCATCACGCCCAAGGGGCCATCGGGGCCAAGCACCGCCTCTTGTCCGATCACCTGATCCAGCGCGGCGGGGCGCAACCGGTCGGCCAAGGGCCTCGGCCCGCCGCCTTTCGCTTCGCCGCCAACACTGTCGAACAAATCCGCCATGCGCCCAATCTAGGCCCGGAGTGCACCGGCTTCCAGCGCCCCCCGTCACTGTTGTTCAAATACTTTCGGGCGAGGTCAGGACGGGTCCGGGGCTGGCCCCCGGCGTCGCAACCCGTCAGAGCAGGTTGTATTCATGGGCGCGTTGCACCGCTTCCGCCGTCGTGCGCACGAACAGCGCCTCGCGTGCCGCGCGTAGCCGCGCCTTGAAGGCGCTTTCGGAAATGCCCAGCACCGCCGAGGCCTCGGCATGGCGGTTACCCTTGGCGACCAGCCGAAGGGCCATACGCTGCGCCGGGGTCAGCCGGTCCGGCGGTGTCGCACGTTCGTGCAGGGTTTCGACGACCGACCGGATACGGGCGATTTCGGTATCCGTGAACTCCCTGTCGTCACGAGCGAAACCACCGATGGTGCGCGATGAGGTCAGGCCGGTCGAAACCGCCACGCCGAACGTCAGGCCAAAGCGGCGCGCCTGCCCCATGATGTTCAGCGGGTCGGGAAGGTCGATGTCGCTCCACCGGATCGCACCATCATTGCCGAAGCCCCAGAACACCATCGGGTCGGCGAGCATGTAGCCCTTCTCGGTATAGATTTCCGTCCAGCGCGGATCGTAGGTCTGGATCATCAGATGCGCGGCTGCGAACCGGATGTGCAGGCCGAGCGCGTAGCCCCGTGGCGCGAGATCGGAAAGTTGCGAGAGCCCGTGGTCCAATCCCAATACATCAGACATCACCCAGCCCCCTGTCTCAAATACGCATCAACTCTTTAGAGCGATTACAGCTTTCTTTGACAACCTTAAATTGTGCGGTCAGAATTGGGCAAGAGGATTCACCGCAAGGCACCGGGTTTCATGGATGACGACGATCTCGTAGCGTGGCTGAACGCGCTGGACGACGAACAACGCGAGTTGCTGGCGCGCCATCTGGATATGTGGCCGGACGAACCCGTGGATGGAAGCACGCGGGCCGACCTGTTCGAAGCCGCGCTGGAGCTTTTGAAAACGCAACGCACCGGCAAGCCCAGCCGCATGAACTGAGCGCGGCCTGTTCAAGGGACCATTTGACGCAAAGAAAAACCCCGCCGCGGATGTCCGGGCGGGGTTTTCGTTCGGGTCGGTCTGACCGATCCGAAGCTTATTCTTCGGCGAACGCCGCTTCTTCTTCCTCGGCAACGCGGGCCTTGTCGGCTGCGCCCTTGGCGTCGACGTCGCGGTCGACGAATTCGATGATCGCCATCGGCGCCATGTCACCGGTGCGGAAGCCGGCTTTCAGAACGCGGACGTAGCCGCCCTTGCGTTCGGCGTAGCGCGGGCCGAGCACGTCGAACAGCTTCGCCACATAGGCGTCCTGCTTGAGCTGGCTCGCGGCCTGACGGCGGGCGTGAAGGTCGCCGCGCTTGCCCAGCGTGATCAGCTTTTCGATGATCGGGCGCAGTTCTTTGGCTTTCGGCAGGGTCGTCTTGATCTGCTCATGCTCGATCAGCGAGCCGGCCATGTTGGCGAACATCGCCTTGCGGTGTTCGTGGGTGCGGTTCAGGCGGCGATAGCCCCGTGCGTGACGCATTTGAAGTCTCCTATCTCAGGTTTTGCTTTGTCTGGCGACCATGCGTTTCGGCCGCTCTCCTTGGGGCGTCATTGCCCATGTGGTCCCCGGCATTCCGGGCATTGGTGAGGTGGGTTGGCACCCACCCTACGGCGACCCGTAGGGTGGGTGAAACCCACCAAGATCTCAGAACTGGTCTTCGAACTTCTTGGCCAGATCTTCGATGTTCTCCGGCGGCCACTCTTCGACATCCATGCCGAGGTGCAGGCCCATGCCCGAGAGCACTTCCTTGATTTCGTTCAGCGACTTGCGGCCGAAGTTCGGGGTGCGGAGCATCTCGGCTTCGGTTTTCTGGATCAGGTCGCCGATGTAGACGATGTTGTCGTTCTTCAGGCAGTTCGCAGACCGCACCGAAAGCTCCAGCTCGTCCACTTTCTTGAGAAGAAGCGGGTTGAACTCGAGACCGTCGTCGTCGTCCTGACGGCTGGCCGATTCCGGCTCATCGAAGTTCACGAAGATCGACAGCTGGTCCTGGATGATCCGCGCAGCGAAAGCCACGGCATCGTCCGGGGTGATCGAACCGTCGGTTTCGACCTTGAGCGTCAGTTTGTCATAGTCGAGCACCTGACCTTCGCGGGTCGGCTGCACGTCGTAGGACACTTTCTTGACCGGCGAATAGATCGCATCGACCGGGATCAGGCCGATCGGCGCATCTTCCGGCTTGTTCTTGTCGGCCGAGACATAGCCTTTGCCGGTGTTGACGGTCAGTTCCATGAACAGGTCGGCGCCGTCGTCGAGGTGGCAGATCACGTGATCCTTGTTCAGGATCTCGATGCCTGCGCTTTCCGAGATGTCGCCAGCGGTGACGACCATCGGGCCCTTGGCCGAGATCGACAGGCGCTTGGGCCCTTCGACTTCCATACGGATCGACACGCCCTTGAGGTTCAGGACGATGTCGGTGACGTCTTCACGCACACCAGCCACCGACGAGAACTCGTGCAGCACGTTGTCGATCTGCACGCTGGTGATGGCGGCGCCCTGAAGCGACGACATGAGAACGCGGCGCAGCGCGTTGCCAAGGGTCAGACCGAAGCCGCGCTCGAGCGGTTCGGCAATGACGGTGGCCTGACGCGACGGGTCGTTGCCCGGCTTGACGTCGAGCTGCGTCGGTTTGATCAATTCAGCCCAGTTTTTGTGGATCATGCGTCCCTCCATTCCTGTTCTGCCCCATGTCCAAAAGGCAGAACGCCCGAGGTTCAAAAATGACGGACTCGGGCCAAGGGTTTCCCCCGGCCCGAGCGAAAAAAGTCTGCCTTAGACGCGACGGCGCTTCGGCGGACGGCAGCCGTTGTGCGCGATCGGCGTCACGTCACGGATCGACGTGATGTTGAAGCCGACGGCAGCCAGCGCGCGCAGCGCCGATTCACGGCCCGAACCGGGGCCCTGCACTTCGACTTCCAGCGTTTTCACGCCGTGTTCCTGCGCTTTCTTGCCTGCGTCCTCGGCGGCCATCTGGGCGGCGAAGGGGGTCGACTTGCGCGAACCCTTGAAGCCCATGGTGCCAGCGGACGACCACGAGATCGCGTTGCCCTGCACGTCCGAGATCAGGATCTTGGTGTTGTTGAAGGACGAATTCACATGCGCCACGCCAGCGGCGATGTTCTTGCGCTCTTTGCGCTTCGTGCGAGTCTTATCGCGTGCCATTCTTCAGACCCTCCCTTACTTCTTCTTGCCAGCGATGGGTTTCGCCGGGCCTTTGCGCGTGCGCGCATTGGTGTGGGTGCGCTGACCGCGCACGGGGAGGTTGCGGCGATGACGCAGGCCACGGTAGCAGCCAAGGTCCATCAGACGCTTGATGTTCATCTGCGTCTCACGGCGCAAGTCGCCTTCGACGGTGTAGTTCGCGTCGATGTGCTCGCGGATCGTCAGCACTTCGGCGTCCGACAGTTCGTTCACGCGGCGCGTGACGTCGATGTTGGTCGCTTCGCAGATGCTTTTGGCAGAGGTGTGACCAATGCCAGTGATGTAGGTGAGGGCGATCGGGACGCGCTTGTGCGTCGGGATGTTCACGCCGGCAATACGTGCCAAGTCGGTCTTCCTTTCGTTGCGGACCCGTAGTTCCAGGTCCTTTTTTCACAACGTAAGCCCGCGGGGGTCATCCCTGCGGGCCGCAGCTGAAACTCTGGTCTGGTGAGTGCGGGGCGCGACCCCGAAAACACCGATTCCCTTTTCGGGATGCGGTGCTTTACGAGGGAATCATCGGCGCGTCAAGACTTGGGCCGACAATAGCGGCGTGGCGGGGGGAACCCCGAGTTTCTTGACCTGCGACAAGGCGGGCGGGCGCGGGACGGGTATGATAGCCCCGTTGCGTGGCCCACTTCGCGAGGCGCCATGATGTTTCAAGCAGTATATGCCAGTCATGCGGTCTATCCAATGGGTCACCCAAGCGACGCGGACATTCTGCGCGTGGCCCGGCGACAGGCCGCCGAGTTCAACCTGACGGGGTTCCTCCTGCGTACCGAATGGGCCTTTGCGGGCGCGTTCGAGGGGGACGGTGCCGCCGTTGCCCGCATGTTCGACGCAGCCCTGCGCGATCCGCGTCACAGGGTCATGCGGGCCTGGGGCCCCTACCCCATCCTCATGCGCGGTTTCGACGGCTGGGCGATGGGGTACGGGCCGCTTGGCCGTGACGGGTTCATCATGCCCAAAGGCGTGGGGCGGGACGCATGGAAGGACCGCGATCGCATTCTTTGTCGCCTGCGCAAGAGCGCGGGTGCACAGGGGGACGAATGCTATGGCGCCACGCAGATCTGAAGGATCAGCGGCTGATCCCAGTTCGACCCATCCATCTGCACCGTGCCATCGCCCATTTCCATCAGCGTGAAGACGCCGGGATCGACGAATGGTCCGGGCTCCATGCAATAGCCCATGCGGGTCTGGATCTCGCCTTCTTCGAGATAGGGATCGAACGGGGTGTCGAAATCGCAATTCCATTCGATCCCGACAAGGCCCTGCCGGCTCAGGACGAGGTGATCCTCGTCCACCGTGAAGATCGGGCCATAATCGTCGAACCCATCGAGAAAGCCGCAGCCGCGCGGGCCGTTGACGAAAGCATTGGCGGATGCGGCGGCAGGCAGGGCCAGACCGATGGCCAGCGCGATCAGTTGGTGGCGCATGACATGAAGACCTTGGGTTCGGACCAGTGCGAGAAGGTGACGACCGTCATGCCCCGCGCGGAATAGACGATGTCGAACGTCCCGCTCAATTCGGGTTCGTCCGGCGCAAAGCAGGTGCCGTCGATCTGTTCCGGGCCACCGTCGGGGTCGAGCGAGATCCGCCCGTCGAACGCGCATTCGACGGCGCCGCCCCAGATGCGTTCATAGTCCAGAATGTTGTTGTCCGGGCCAAGGGCGTGGATCGGCCCGCCGTCGCCGCCCGTGCCCGCCACGACCGCGCAGGCATCGGGGCCGGAGACGAAAAGCGTCATGTCCTGCGCCGAAACGGGCGCACCGGCAACGAGGAGCGCAAGAAAAAAGGGATATCGCAAAGAAAAATCCTCCGAGCTATGCCCGGAGGATCGTCTCAAACCGGTTATCGGTCAATCGTCAGCCGAGGATGGCCTTGATCGAACCCGCAACCTCGTCGATCGAGGCAAGGCCGTCGATCGATTTCAGGTCGCCCTTGGCATAGTAATAGCCTATGAGCGGCGAGGTCTTCTTGTAGTATTCCATCAGCCGCGTGCGCATGCTTTCGGCGTTGTCGTCGGCGCGGACCGGCTGACCGGCTTCGGCCGCTTCCTTCGCGCGGTTCACGACGCGCTGCACCAGCGTTTCGTCGTCGACCTGCATCTCGATCACATGGTCGAGCGACGCACCCTTTTCCGCCAGCAACTTGCCCAGCGCGTCGGCCTGACCCAGCGTGCGCGGGAAGCCGTCGAAGATGAAGCCGCCCGCATTGTCGCCTTCGAGCTTCTCGGCGATCAGCCCGATCACGATCTCGTCCGTCACAAGTTCGCCCGCATCCATGATCGCGGCGACCTTGTTGCCCATCTCGGTGCCCGAGGTGCGCGCTTCACGCAGCATGTCGCCCGTCGAGAGCTGGATCATGTTGCGTTCGTCCACGAGCTTTTTCGCCTGAGTGCCCTTCCCTGCACCCGGCGGTCCAAGAAGAATGATATTCATCGTCTGGCTGGTCCCTTCCGTCCCTTTTTCGCAGCAGTCCCTCCGCGTTTACCGCGCAGCTGCGATTTCTCAATGAGGCCTTCGTATTGATGTGCAAGCAGGTGGCTCTGAACCTGCTGGATCGTATCCATCGTGACGGACACGATGATGAGCACCGAGGTGCCGCCGAAATAGAACGGCACGGCAAGCTGGCTGCGCAGGATCTCGGGCAGCAGACAGACCGCTGCAAGGTAGATCGAGCCCAGCGTCAGGATGCGGGTCACCACATAGTCGAGGTATTCGGCGGTTTTCTTGCCGGGGCGGATGCCCGGAACGAAACCGTTCTGGTTTTTCAGGTTGTCGGCCACGTCCTCGGTCTTGAACGCCACTTCCTTGGTGTAGAAAAACGTGAAGAACACGATCATGGCGGTGAAGAACAGCAGGTAGAGCGGCTGACCGGGGCCGAAATAGGCAAGCAGCGTCGACATCACCGGGCCGGCGTTGCCGTCCTGGTTGAAGGTCGACAGCGTCGTCGGCAGCAACAGCAGCGCCGAGGCGAAGATCGCCGGGATGACGCCTGCCGGGTTCACCTTGATCGGCAGGTGGCTGGAGCCGCCGTCATACATCTTCATCCCCACCTGACGGCGCGGATACTGGATGTGGATCTTGCGCAGCGCGCGTTCCATGAACACGACGAAGGCGATCACGGCCATGACCATGACCAGCACGCCGATGATGACCGCAGGGCTGATGGCGCCCGAACGACCCTGGCTCAGGAATTGCGCGGCGGCTGCGGGCAGTTCGGCCACGATGCCCACGAAGATGATAAGCGAGATGCCGTTGCCGATGCCGCGTGCGGTGATTTGTTCACCGAGCCACATCAGGAACATGGTGCCACCCACCAGCGTCACGACGGCGGAGGCGATGAAGAACGGCCCCGGCGTCGACACGAGGTCGCCGGCCTGAAGGCTGTTGGCCAACGCGAAGGCCTGCCCGGTCGCCAGCGCCACGGTGCCGTAACGCGTGTACTGGTTGATCTTCTTGCGGCCCTGCTCGCCTTCTTTCTTGAGCTGCTTCAGCGGCTCCCACATCGACGCCAGAAGCTGAACGATGATCGAGGCCGAGATGTAGGGCATGATGCCCAGGGCAAAGACACCCATCCGGCCCAGCGCACCGCCCGTGAACATCGACAGGATGCCGCCGATCCCGGCTGCGGCCTGTTCCATGAAGTCACGCAGCGCGCCCGCGTCGATCCCCGGCACCGGGATATAGGTCCCGATGCGGTAGATGATCAGAAGCCCGATGGTGTAGAAAATGCGTTTGCGAAGGTCAGTCGCCTTGCCCAGCGCGCCCCATGAAAGGTTCGACGCCATTTGTTCCGCTGCAGATGCCATATGGCCCCCTGTTCGTGGAAACGCCGCCGGACCGTTTCCCGGCTCCGGCGGCGCTCATGGAATTCCGTGCGCTTACTTAAGCCGCCCGTGGGCGGGTCACAAGCGTTACTCTGCCGCAGCCGCCGTGGTGGTCAGCTTGCCCCCAGCCTTTTCAACGGCTTCCACAGCCGATTTGGAGGCACCGGTCACAGTGATGTTGGCCTTCGCCGAGTACTCGCCCTTGGCCAGAACCCGCACACCGTCAAGCTTGCGGCGAACGACGCCGGCTTCGACCAGAGCGTCCTCGGTGATGTCACCGGACAGCTTCTTGGCGTCGATGAATTTCTGGATGATGCCCAGGTTCACGACAGCGAACTTCTTGCGGTTCGGCTTGTTGAAGCCACGCTTGGGAAGACGCTGGTAGAGGGGCATCTGGCCGCCTTCGTAGCCGTTGATGGCCACACCCGAACGGGATTTCTGACCTTTGATACCACGGCCACCCATTTTGCCTTTGCCCGAGCCCGGACCACGGCCAACGCGCATGCGTTTCTTGGCGGCACCGGGATTGTCCCGGAGTTCATTCAGTTTCATATCGCTTCTCCTATGCCGGATGTGACCCTCGAAGCGAAAACGGGCCAACCACGGCTTTGTCTATATGTGAGTCGTAGACCCACTCGGGGCCACCGGGCGCGTATAAGGGGTAAGGCCCATGGGGGTCAAGGCGCATCGCCGGGTCGTGACGCTATGCGCCGTCGAGCGCCAGTGCCTCGCCGATCAGGGTTTTCACCGCCTCTTCGGGAATGTCGGCGCCGGGGGTGAACCGGACATGCCGCAACTCTTTCCCTTCGCCTTCGAGCAGGCCGGGCGCGTCCGGCATCCGGGCCCCCTGCTGAAAGCCGAGCGTCACATGGCTTTTCGATTTCTGCAGGTAACAGAACAGCTTGTTCCGGCTGAAACATGGCTGGCGCCACTTGATCTCTTCCGTGATCCCGTCAGCCGAAGCAAGGATCAGGGCACGCAGACGACCGAGAGTCTCGGCCTGCGCCGGACCCAACGTCGCGAACCAGTCATCGGCGTCTGTCATGAAGCCCCCCTTGGCAAACTCACGTCAGGATAACATGGCCGTGTCGGGCGTGCAGTATCCGCTGCCTCAGGCCGACTGAAGCGACCAGATCGGCCAAGCATCGATGGCCGGACCTTCGAAGATCGGCCGCTTGCGCTTGAGCTTGCGCCCTTCGAGCGCCGTCAGATCGCGCCGCGCGAGGGGGCCATAGCTGCCCGCCACGTCATCGGACAGCCCCGGCAGGCGCGCGAGCACGGCAAGACGTTCGGCAGGGGTCAGAAGCGACATGCTATAGGGGCTTGGGTAGAAACTCTCGCTCGGCACGCCGTTGGCGAAGATCACCTCGTGCCGCTGCAACAGGACGGAATAGTATGTGATGGACTTGCGCCCCAGCATCTTGCGCACACCGCCGCGTTTGGCGAGCGATCGGGCCTGCGCGAACACCTCTTCCCCGCCCGTCACGCGGTCGTTCTTGTGCGACGACACCATCACGCGGTGGAAGGGCGACAGGATCAGGTCGCTGTGGGGCATACCCGGCGCAAGGCTGCCCTTTGGGAACAAGAGCGGCGTTTGCGGTTTGCGCGCGCCCGTCAGTTGAACCTCGCGCGCGCCGATCCACAGCACCTCCTGCGCGCCGTTGTCGAGCGTCAGCACCTTGTCCCCGGCCCGCAGGTCGCAGACCCGGCGCGCCCCGCTTTGTGTCTCGATCAGGGTGTCGGGGCCGAAACAGGCGAAGATCTCGGTGTAAGGCGTGGAGGGTTCGTCGGTCGATGTGCCAACGACCTGATAGCTCTGCCCCGCGACGAGTTCCTGCGACGACACGAAACCGATGCTGGGCGTGGCCCCACCCTCGTCCAGTACGTAGATCGTGATGTTGTCCGCGGGGTCCGACGATCCGATGGGCCGGATGATATAGGCGTATTCGTTCTCGATCGTCTGACCGGCGGCGTAGTTCGTGCCGTTGATCGTGGTCGGATTGGTCAGGTACTGCTCGGACGAGCTGTCGTCGAACGTGGGATCGTCGTCGAGCGTGGTGTCGAGGTCGGTGACTTCGACCACCTGAAACCCCGCGCCGGGATTGAGTGTGATGACGGTGCTGCCCGCCGACGCCGGATTCGAATTGGACCCCGGCGGCCATGGGTTCGGCCCCGTGTGCGTCGTGTCGCTGATGCTGTAGATCGCTAGAAACGGCATCTGTCCCTCCGCCGTTATTAATGACTTAGGAACAGGGCCGGGTCGGGGAGGCTTCGTTTCGAAACTGGGGAAAAAGTCTGCCGCAGGGGGCTTTTCGTTCAGTCTGCGGGCATTCTTCGCGGCGTGCGGCCCTGCGGCCGATGCACCTGCTGAATTAACCCTAATAAATCATTGCGTTACCCGGCCTACGATCCAGCGGGCGCTGGACAACGCGCCCAAAACACCGGGCTTCAATCGGAAACAGTGAACGGACTGGTTCATTCTTTTCACGCCGCCAAGAAACGATCTATGGCGGAAATGGGGCAGCATGGGTCGGGATACCCTCACCTTTCCCCTGCCAATCGTGACACGATTGTGGCGTCGGGGGCGAGTCTGTCTTCAAAATGAGAACGGGACCGGCGGCCGGTCCCGTTTCAAGTGCCTGCCGAAAGGTCGGCGCGTCAGCCCAGATCGCCTTCGCCGTACCAGCCGCCCATCTTGACCTCGGTGTCGCCTTCGATCATCGACGCGAACTCTTCCGGGTCCTGCGTGCCACCGTCGCGGCCACGGTAGTGGTAGGGGTAGACGTAGGTCGGGCCGAATTCCGACACCGCGCTGGCCGCCGCCGCGGCGTCCATCGTGAACGGCAGGTTCATGCAGACGAAGGCGAGGTCGATATTCTCCAGGCGACGCATCTCGGGAATGTCCTCGGTGTCGCCGGAGATATAGACGCGGAAACCCTCGAAGCTCAGGACATACCCGTTGTCGCGCCCTTCGGGGTGAAAGTTCTTGCGCTCTTCGGTGATGTTGTAGGCCGGGATCGCTTCGATGCCGAGCCCGTCCCAATCCATGCTGTCACCGTTCGCCATCGACACGGCGCCGTCGGCGATCTCGGCGGGCAACATGCCGTTCACGGCGGGATTGGTGATGAGTGCGGTTTCGGCCCCGACGAGGGCGGTCAGAACCTCGGCATTGTAATGGTCGCCGTGCTCATGCGTGACGAGGATCAGATCGGGGGCCGGAAAATCGGCGTAATCGTCGGGCGACCCCACCGGGTCGACATAGATCACACCCTTGGGCGTCTCCATCACGAAGGACGCGTGGGACACGGGATGAACCGTGATGTCCCCCGCGTCGGTCGTGAACATGTTGGAGGCATGGGCGGCGGCCATCCCGGCATAGGGCAGTATGGTGATCGCGCCCGCGCTGGCGGCAGCCGTCGCGAGGAACGTGCGGCGTGTGGTTTTCATTGCGTCTCTCCCTGTTTCGCTGTGGTTCTGAGGGTACTACGCGCGAGGTGACGCAGGGTTCACTTGTGAGCGGGAGGGATCACGATGGGGTGAGTGGGTGAGATTGACAAACTTTGCCATGACTCTCATCTTCTTTGGAAAGGAGCCGCGCATGGCCACGATGAACGTCTCGCTACCTGACCAAATGAAAGACTGGGTTGAAGACCAGCTGAAGGACGGTCGCTTCGGCAACACGTCAGACTACGTACGTCACCTAATACGCAAGGATCAGGAACACGCGCAGGCGATGGCGCACCTGCAATCGGCCGTAGACGAAGGCTTGAGAAGCGGAGAGCCGGAGCCTTTCGACGCAGAAGCCTTCAAGGCCGAGATGCACGCCAAACATGGCGCTTGAACTTCGGCTCACGCCGCAGGCATTGCGCGATCTTGACGACATCTGGGGATACACCACGGAAAAATGGTCCGCCAAACAGGCTGAACGCTATCAAGACGGCCTGACGGAAGCGATGTATCGACTGTGCGAAATGCCTGCGCTCGCGCGAGAAAGGACTGAGATAACCCCGGCCGTCCGACTTCATCCAACGGGCTCACATATCATCGTGTACCGCGTTGCCGGGGGCGCACTTGATGTTCTGCGTGTCCTTGGTGCCCGTCAGGATTGGCTGGCAATTCTCGCCAAACTCGACGAACGGTCGTGAGCGTTTCTCACGACAAACAAATCGAAGATCCTCGAACTTACGCGTTTCGCGGTGCGGTATCGACCGGGCAGAAACCCCTCATGCGTCGAACGTCAGTGACAGTGGACTGTGCCGGTGCTCGTCTGCTTGTGGCAGCATTGCCCCGGCGGCGAGTTCTTTCGGCAGCCCCCACCATGCTCAACGACGGTTGTCGGTTGGATGACCACGTTTTCCATGGTGTCCGCGATGGCCCCATGACCATACATCGAAAGCGCGAAGGCAAAAACAGCAGCTCGTTTCATATCCCCCCCCAAAACGGGCGTTAACAATGGTTAACGATAGCATGAACTAAGCTGTGCGGGTCAGAAAAACACCCCGACCATTTCTGACCGGGGTGCTCTAATGCTCACACGTGAGAGGCTGGCCTTAGCCGCGCTCTTCTACGATTTCCACGAGGTGTGGGATGGAGTTGACCATTCCACGCACGGAGGGGGTGTCCTCCAGTTCGCGGGTTTTGTGCATTTTGTTCAGGCCGAGCCCGACGAGCGTTTCACGCTGTTTGGCGGGGCGGCGGATCGGGGAGCCGATCTGTTTTACGACGATGGTTTTTGCCATGTGTCTCAGGCCTCCTCAGCAACCTGGCTCGACTCGGCCGGGGCCTCATCGCGGCCCGGCAGGATGTCGGCGACTTTCTTGCCGCGACGCTGTGCCACCGAACGGGGGCTGGCCTGCTTGGTGAGGCCGTTCAGCGTGGCGCGGATCATGTTGTAGGGGTTCTGCGAGCCGATCGACTTGGCGACGACGTCCTGAACGCCCAGCATTTCGAACACGGCACGCATCGGACCACCGGCGATGATCCCGGTACCGGTCGGGGCGGTGCGCATGACGACGCGGCCAGCGCCGTGACGACCGTCGATATCGTGGTGCAGGGTCCGGCCCTCACGCAGCGGCACGCGGATCATGTTGCGCTTGGCGGATTCAGTGGCCTTGCGGATCGCCTCGGGCACTTCTTTCGCTTTGCCTTTGCCGAAGCCGACGCGGCCCTTCTGGTCGCCCACGACGACGAGAGCGGCGAAGCCGAAGCGCTTACCACCCTTGACGGTCTTGGACACACGGTTGATCGCAACCAGACGATCGGCGAATTCGGGGGCTGCTTCCTCGCGGTCGCGGCGGTTACCCCGGCGGTTTTCACGTTCTGCCATCAGGCATTCCTTCAATGGGTGGCGCGCATGTGGGCGCCGGTTTTACTCGATCCTTGGTGAGCGTGCCCACGAAAGGGACTGTCTCCCGGATCATCGGAGGGGCGAACGTGCCGCCCCTCTCAGGTAGGGTGGGTGACAACCCACCAAACTCTTCAGAACTTCAGACCACCTTCGCGCGCGGCGTCGGCCAGAGCCTTGACGCGCCCGTGGTACAGGAAGCCGCCACGATCGAAGTAGCACTCTTCCACGCCCGCTTTCTTGGCACGTTCGGCGATCAGCGTGCCCACCTTGGCGGCGGCCTCCACGTTGTTCTTGCCGACAATGCCCAGATCCTTCTCGAGCGACGAAGCCGAGGCGAGAGTCACGCCGGCGATGTCGTCGATCAGCTGGACGCTGATGTTCTTGTTGGAGCGGTGAACCGACAGGCGAAGCTTGCCGGGGTTCACTTTCCGCTGCTTGTTCCGAACGCGCAGACGGCGCTTCAGAAACAGGTCTCGTTTGCTGTTTGCCATTTTTCGCGTCCTTACTTCTTCTTGCCTTCCTTGCGGAAGATGTACTCGTCCTTGTAGCGGATGCCCTTGCCCTTGTAGGGCTCCGGCGAACGCCATTCGCGGATGTTGGCCGCGACTTGTCCGACGAGCTGCTGGTCGTTGCCCTCGACGACGATTTCGGTCTGCTTCGGCGCGGTGATGGTCACCCCTTCCGGCGCTTCGAAATCGACTTCGTGCGAGTAGCCCAAGTTCAGCTTCAGGGTGTTGCCCTGCATCTGAGCCCGGTAACCAACACCGGTGATCTCCAGCTCTTTCTTGAAGCCGTCCGAGACACCCGTGATCATGTTGGCGACCATGGTGCGGGACATGCCCCACTGCTGACGGGCACGCTTGGACTTGCCGCGCGGCTCGACCGACACGATGTTGTCTTCGATCTTGATCGTGACATCATCGGTGGCGGTGAAGCTGCGGGTGCCCTTGGGGCCCTTCACTTCGACGGTCTGACCCGACAGGGACGCGGTAACGCCCGAGGGGATCTCGACCGGTTTCTTACCAATACGAGACATTACCAGACCTCCTTAGAATACGGTGCAAAGCACTTCGCCGCCAACATTCTGGCTACGAGCGTTTGCATCCGACATCACGCCCTTGGGCGTGGAGACAATCGAGACACCAAGGCCCTGACGGACCTGCGGGATCTCCTTGGCGCCCATGTAGACGCGGCGGCCGGGGGTCGAAACCCGCTGCAACTCGCGAATGACCGGGGTGCCATCGAAATATTTGAGGCTGATTTCCAGCGTCGGGTGACCGTTTGCGTCGGTCCCCTTTTCATAGCCGCGGATGTAGCCTTCGTCGGCCAGCACGTCCAAAACCCAGGCGCGCAGCTTGGAGGCCGGCGTCGAGACGGTGGACTTGTGGCGCATCTGGGCGTTGCGGATGCGGGTGAGCATATCGCCGATAGGATCGTTCATCTTCTGATCTCCTTACCAGCTCGATTTCACCAGGCCGGGGATCTGGCCCATGGAGCCGAGTTCCCGCAGCGCGATCCGGCTGACCTTCAGCTTGCGGTAGTACGCATGCGGACGGCCAGTCAGCTGGCAACGATTGTGAAGACGGGTCGGCGAGGAGTTGCGGGGCAGCTTCGCCAGTTTGAGGGAAGCGCGGAAACGCTCTTCCATCGGGTTCGACTCGTCGTTGATGATTTCTTTCAGCGCGGCACGCTTCTCGGCGTACTGTTCCACCAGCTTCTGACGCTTGGCTTCACGCGCGATCATGGATTTTTTAGCCATTACTCGGTCTCCAAGGATCAGCTGTTGAAGGGCATGTTGAAGTGCTTCAACAGGCTCTTTGCTTCTGCGTCGGTCTTCGCAGTGGTGGCGATCACGATGTCGAGGCCCCAGACTTCGTCGACTTTGTCGAAGTCGATTTCCGGGAACACGATGTGCTCTTTCATGCCCATGGCGTAGTTGCCACGGCCATCGAACGAGGTACCGGGCACGCCGCGGAAGTCGCGGATGCGGGGCATGGCGATCGTGATGAGACGGTCGAGGAATTCGTACATCCGGTCGCCGCGCAGGGTCACTTTCGCACCCAGCGGCATGTCCTCGCGGACACGGAAACCGGCGATGGATTTCTTCGCCTTCGTCACCAGAGCTTTCTGACCGGCGATCTTGGTGAGATCTTCCTGGGCAGATTTCGCTTTCTTGGAGTCCTTCACGGCCTCGGCGCCGCAGCCGATGTTCAGGACGATTTTGTCCAGACGCGGGATCTGCAGGTCGTTGGTGTAGCCGAACTCTTCTTTCAGGGCAGCCTTGATCGTCTCGCGATAGGCGGCCTTGAGGCGGGGGGTGTAATTCGCAGTATCGAGCATCAGATCACGTCCCCAGTGGTCTTGGCGAAACGGACCTTCTTGTCACCTTCCATGCGGAAGCCGACGCGGGTCGCTTTGCCGTTGGCATCGAGAAGCGCCAGGTTCGACAGGTCGATCGGCATCGCCTTCGGCAGGCGGCCGCCCTGATTGTTCTGGCTCTGGCGGGTGTGACGGATCGCCATGTTCACGCCGTCGACCACGGCCTTGCCGGTCTTGGGCGAAACCGAGGTGATTTCCCCGGTCTGGCCTTTGTCTTTACCGGCCAGCACGACGACCTTGTCGCCTTTTTTCAGTTTCGCAGCCATCTTACAGCACCTCCGGAGCGAGCGAGATGATCTTCATGAAGTTCTTCGCGCGAAGCTCACGAACCACCGGCCCGAAGATACGGGTGCCGACCGGCTCGTTGTTGTTGTTGAGGATGACGGCGGCGTTGCGATCGAAGCGGATCGCGGTGCCGTCTTCACGACGGACTTCTTTGGCGGTGCGCACGACGACGGCCTTGCGGACGTCACCTTTCTTCACGCGGCCGCGCGGGATGGCTTCCTTGACGGAGACGACGATGATGTCGCCCACCGAAGCGTATTTACGCTTGGAACCACCCAGGACCTTGATGCACTGCACCCGGCGAGCGCCGGAGTTGTCAGCGACATCCAGATTGGTCTGCATCTGGATCATAGGGTTTCTCCTGACCTGTGGGGCTAGCCTCTGGCATCACCGCCCCATGGTTTCGATCGAACTGGTTGTCAGCCGCCGTCAGGCGGTGATGACTTCCCAGCGTTTGGTTTTCGACTTCGGCGCGCATTCCTGAATGCGGACGGAGTCACCGACTTTGAACGTGTTGTTCTCGTCGTGGGCCCGGTACTTTTTCGACTTCCGGATCGTCTTTTTCAGAACGGGGTGCGTGAAGCGGCGTTCGACGCTCACGGTCACGGTCTGGGCGTTGGCGTCCGAGGTCACGGTGCCTTGCAGGATACGTTTGGGCATCTGTCAGGCCTCCCTCAGTTGCCGGCCGCTTGCGCGGCTTTTTCGTTCAGAATGGTTTTCACACGGGCCACGTCACGTTTGACCTGACGCATGCGCGCGGTGTTCTCGAGCTGGCCGGTGGCCTGCTGGAAGCGCAGGTTGAAGGCCTCTTTCTTGAGGTCGCCCAGCTGGTCTTTCAGCTGGTCCGCGCTCTTGTCGCGAAGTTCACTGGCGTTCATCGCCTTTTCCTTTCCAATCACCGGCGGGCCCCCGATTGCGGGGTGACCCTTGGCCCGGTGGGTTCATGCAAAACACACGAATCCCGCGCACGGGAATCGTGAGATGCCGCTCTATAAAGGCAGCATCCCCTACGGGCAAGGAAAAGATCAGGATTTCTTGGCGAATACGTCAGTCGCCTGCGATCACGTCGAACCAACCGGCCTCGGCCGCGCGCCGACCGTAGAACGCCGCACCCGCCAGCGTCCAGTGATGGTCGTCATACATCGCCTTCTTGCCCTCCGGCGTCGTCAGCTCGCACATTTTGGCGGCGTCGTCGCAGGCCAGTGACCGCACATCAAGGTACGGCACCCCGGCGGCCTTTGCGATTTCCGCCAGACGGACCGAGTCCTTGCGCGCACCCGGCGCCTCGTATTTGTAGGCGAGCCGGTCGACCACGTCCTGATCGGCAATCTCGCCGTTGCGGCGCAGATACCAGTCGAAGATCGGCAATTCTGAGGGCGACCGGAACACGGCCCGGTGGCCGGTCACGATCACGCGCTTTCCGTCCGCCTTGAAGGCCTCGATGGCGGCGGGAATACGCGCCAGCCCTTCGGGCGTGTAATGCTGGGCGATCAGGATGACGTCAGCCGCAGCGTAGCTGGGCGAGGCGCGCAGGGCCTTGAGCTGGTTGCCCGGCCACCGCACGTACATCACGAACCGGACGAAGGCCAAGCCATCCGATGCCTCCCGGTTCTGGTGTAGGGCGTTGAACATATCCTTGCCGTGGGAGTCGCCGACCACCAGCACCTTAAGGCGCGCGTCGTCGGGAAAGATCTGCGCGTCCGGCGCGTCGCGAGCGGGGATGTTGTCGAGCATACTGCCCGCACCGGCCGCCTCGACGATGTCTTCAATGTAGGTCCAGGTCTGCGACGCCAGCTTTTCATTGTCCGGTTCGTTGTCGCCGTAAAGCGCATCGAGCTTCGCGGTCCGCTGGTCCAGCCCGACGCCGGTCTGCACGATCCCGAAGAACCCGAGGATCACGACGAACATGACCGCCAGACCGCCGCCCATCCGCGGGGCCGACAGACGGAACCGGAAGGGTCTTTCTACGAGGTAATAGCCCGCCGCCGAGAGGGCGAAGGTCAGGATCAGCCACACCACCATGTCGACCGGACCGGGGTCGCCAAGCGCCGAGATCCGCCCGAAGGCAAAGATCGGATAGTGCCAGAGGTAAAGCGAATAGGACAGCTTCCCGATCCAGACGACCGCCGGGATCGACAACACACGCGACACGGCCTCGCCCGGCCGCATGAACCAAATGAGCGCGCAGGTCGCGGCGACCACGGGGTTCGTGGCGAGGCCCAGGTGCCCAACTCGGTCGAGCGAGATCAGGCTGACCGAGGCGATCACGACGGCCAGCGCGACAGGGGGGGACTAAAGCGGCCCATCGCCGCCCCTGCCCCAACGTCCAGCCCCGCAACTGCGCCACCGCGAGCATCGAGCCCGCCAGAAGCTCCCACGCGCGGCTGACCGGCGAGAAGAAGGAGATGCGCGGGCTGGCCTGTGTCGTCGCCTCGGCCAGTCCGAGCGTCAGGACCAGAGCGACGCCTGCGGCAGGCGCGAACCATCGCTTCGGCACGATCAGGACGAACAGCGGAAAGAGCAGGTAGAACTGCTCTTCGATGGCGAGGCTCCAGGTGTGAAGAAGCGGCTGGTACAGCGACGATTGCGCGCCGTATTCGCCCTGCACGTAGAACCAGAAGACGTTGCTGTAGAAAAACAGCGCCGCCGGGATCGATTCAGCGAACCGGGCCAGTTCGGACGGCAGGAACAAGATCCACGCCGCAGGAAGGCTCACCAGAATGACGAGGAACAGTGCGGGCAGGATGCGCCGGACCCGGCGCAGGTAGAACTGGCCGAATGAGATGCGGCCGGTCTTTTCCTTCTCACGCAGCAGGATCAGCGTGATGAGGTAACCCGACAGGACGAAGAACAGGTCCACCCCTAGGAAGCCGCCGGGGATCAGCGCGGCGCCGCCCAGCGATATCTTGAGGTGATAGATCATCACCGACAGAACCGCGACCGCGCGCAGCCCGTCGATTTCGGGCCGATACTTCAATGACATTCCGGCCCCCGTCGCCTGCAACCCATGCTCAAATGACCCTGGGCCGTCACGCCCGGCTCCCGGTCGCATTGGTAATAACAGGTCGCGGGGTTGAAAAGGTTTAATCAGGCCGGTCCGAGCGCCACCTCGAGCGCGCGGGTGTTTGACGCGACCATCTTGGCCCTGAGGTCGAGCGCGATGGCCGCCGCCACCAACCCGAACAGGTCGGGGTTCGTGTCCTGTAACCGATCGAGCTTGTCTCGGTCGATCCGCCAAACCCGTGTCGGAACGTCGATCGCAACATCCGCCGTCGCGGTGGTTTCGCCAAGCATCGACATTTCGCCCACGAAATGACCCGGCCCGATCTCGCCCAACCGCACACCATGGACGGTGTAATGCGCGCGCCCATCGGACAGGTAAGTCAGCCACCGAGGCTTTTCGCCCTGCCACGTCAAACCGTGCCCCGGCTCCAGATCAACCCACTCGCCGTGATCGAACAGCGCCCGGCGGTGGCCAGGTGTGCCCCCGCGAAAATACCGCGCGATCATGCGCCGTTCTTCATCGCTGAACCGGGCACGCCGGTCCCGGTGCCACAAAAGCGCGATCTGAACCACGTTCACCGCGATCAGAAGCCCCTCCCAGAATACGCCGACGACATTGCCGAGCCAGATCCAGTCATAGGCGATCCCGGTGACAGCCGAGGCGACGAGGAAGAGCCGCAGCAACATCATCCGTCGCATGAGGCTCGAAACGATCAGAAATATGTAGGACAGGTGACCGACCAACCCGTCGGTCAGAAACCCCATTCCAAAAATATCGGACACTACACACCCGCGAAAATCCATCGGATGAAACAGGTTAGGCCGCCTGCGCGCGCCAAGGCAAAGAAAAACAATTCGTCCGGGTATGTTTCTTTTCCAAGGCCGCGACCCGTCAGGCGGCGGTCGGGGACTGCTTGGTCCTCTGGTTCCCGTGGATGACCTTGGCCCGCAGGTTCAATGCCGTTCCGGCCTCGATCAGCCCGTAAAGATGCGGTTGGTTCACCTTCATCCGGTCCAGCTTGTTGCGCTCGATCTGCCAGACCCGCGCGGTGTCCGAGACCGACACATCGGCCGTGGCAAGACCATCGCCCATCAGAGACATCTCGCCGATGAAGTGATCCGGGGCGACCCGCGCCACCTCGGACCCGTCCGATGTGACGACCGCCGCACCGCTGACGATGTAGGTCAGGAACCGGGGCCTGACGCCTTCCTCGGTCAAGACTTCGCCCGGCGCCAACGTCTCCCACCGCCCCATGTCTAGGAGCAGACGCCGCGCCCCCGGCGTGCCACCCGTGAGCCATGTCTCTATCATGTGCTTTTCCTCGTCCGAGAACTTGGCGCGGTGATCGCGGGTCCACAGAAGCACGATCTGAACCACGTTCACGAGGACGAGCAGCGCCTGCCAGAACGCACCGACGACATTGCCGATCATGAACCAGTCGAAGATGATTCCGGCGATGGCCGAGCCCATGACGAAGAGGCGCAGCCAGAACATCCGCCGCATCAGCGACGAGACGATAAGCAGGATATAGGACAGATGGCCGAAGAAGCCGTCGGTCAGAAATGTCAGGTCCATAAGGTGCGTCCCGTCGACGCTGCAATGCAGAATGGAGATACGCGGTATTGCTACCCAAGCCGCATGGCGTATTCAAAGGAAAACGCACCTGACCGGAGGCCGCCATGGCTGACATCTCATCGCTTTTCGTAACCCGCCTCTACCGCGCCCGGCTGAACGAGTTGGGGGCGGACGTGGACACCGACGAACTGGAGGCCTCGTGCTGGGCGATCTACGAGGATGACGAGGCCGGGCAGGCATGGTGCGAGAAGGAGGGGTATCCCGGTTATACCTCCTATGCCTCGCTGACCGACCTGCCATGGCGCTCGCCGATCTTCGCGGCGTTGGAAAAGGCGTTGGATGCCCATGTCGCCGCCTTCGCCGAGGAACTGGAATTCGATCTGGGCGACGGCAAACTGGTGCTCGAGGATCTGTGGATCAATATTCTGCCCGAAGGCGGGATGCACACGTCCCACCTGCATCCGCATTCGGTGATTTCCGGCACGACCTATGTGGCGATGCCGGAGGGCACCTCGGCCTTGAAGCTGGAAGACCCCCGCTCGGCGCGCCTGATGGCCGCCCCCCCACGCAAAAAGTCCGCACGGGAGGACCAGCGCACCTTCGTCTACGTGAAACCGGTGGTGGGCGACGTCCTGCTCTGGGAGTCATGGCTGCGGCACGAGGTGCCTATGAACATGGCCGAGGAAGAGCGGATTTCGGTGAGTTTCAATTATAAGTGGGAGGGGTGACGGGCGTCGCAAGGAAAATCACAGTCGGCGCCGCCTCAGTTCATGCAGAATCTGTCCCAGCATGACAAAAGCGAATCCGACTAGAGCGGCATAGATCCCGCCATCAATCGCTTCGCCGGGCGTGTCGGATCCGAGATAGCTCCGACTGAGCGTTTCAATATCCCCGGACTCTAAAATGAAAAGCGCGATGACGATGCGAAGCGCGCCAAAGCCCAAAATCAGGATGCCAAGTAGTTTTGAGACCCAGGCTAGGACCATCCGAAACCTCATTATCAATTCTGCGGCAAATTAGATTTTTCAAACGGACGTTCTGACAGTGTCAACGAAAAACCCCCGACACTCACACGCCGGGGGTCCAATTCGTAGGGTGGGTGAAACCCACCACCCGATTACCAGTCCTCGCGGACCACGGTGCGGGTTTTGATCGGCAGCTTCATCGCGGCCAGACGCAGGGCTTCGCGCGCGATCTCGTCGGACACGCCGTCGATCTCGAACATCACGCGGCCCGGCTTGACCTTGGCGGCCCAGCGGTCGACCGAACCCTTACCTTTACCCATACGAACTTCGATCGGCTTGGCCGAGATCGGAACGTCCGGGAAAATGCGGATCCAGACACGGCCCTGACGCTTCATGTGGCGCGTCATGGCACGACGTGCGGCTTCGATCTGGCGTGCGGTCACACGCTCAGGCTCGAGAGCCTTCAGGCCGTAGGTGCCGAAGTTGAGGTCAGAGCCACCTTTGGCCTGACCCTTGATGCGGCCCTTGTGCATCTTGCGGAATTTTGTGCGCTTCGGTTGTAGCATCTCAGTTCCTCCTTAGCGGCGGCCACCGGCACCGCGGGGGGCCGGACCGTCCTGGAGCTCTTGTTGCTTACGATCACGCGCGGACGGATCATGCTCCATGATCTCGCCTTTGAAGATCCAGACCTTAATGCCGATGATCCCGTAGGGGGTCTTGGCTTCGGCCAGGGCGTAATCGATGTCGGCGCGGAGCGTGTGCAGCGGCACACGACCTTCTCGAAGCCACTCGGTCCGTGCGATTTCGGCACCACCCAGACGGCCAGCGCAGTTCACGCGGATACCGAGGGCACCCATGCGCATGGAGTTCTGAGCGGCACGTTTCATCGCGCGACGGAACGACACACGACGCTCGAGCTGCTGGGCGATGGATTCGGCCACCAGCTGCGCGTCGAGTTCCGGCTTGCGCACTTCCACGATGTTCAGGTGCAGTTCGCTGTCGGTCATCTTGGCGAGCTTCTTGCGGAGCACTTCGATGTCCGCGCCTTTCTTGCCGATGATGACGCCCGGACGGGCGGTGTGGATCGTGACGCGGCACTTCTTGTGCGGACGCTCGATAATCACACGGCTGACGCCGGCCTGCTTGCACTCTTCCTTGATGAACTCACGGATCTTGAGGTCTTCAAGAAGGAGATCACCGTATTCGTTGGTATCGGCGTACCAGCGGCTGTCCCAGGTGCGGTTGACCTGAAGGCGCATGCCGATCGGATTGACTTTCTGACCCATTAGGCTTGCTCCTCAACTTGACGCACCTTGATGGTGAGTTCCGAGAACGGCTTGTTGATGCGGCCATAACGGCCACGGGCACGCGGGCGACCGCGCTTCATGACAAGGTTCTTGCCCACGAACGCTTCGGCGACGACCAGTTCGTCGACGTCGAGGTTGTGGTTGTTCTCGGCGTTCGCGATGGCCGACTGAAGGCATTTCTTCACGTCGACGGCGATCCGCTTTTTCGAGAAGGTCAGATCGGCCAGAGCCTTTTCGACCTTCTTGCCACGGATCATCGCGGCCACGAGGTTCAGTTTCTGCGGGCTGGTGCGAAGCATGCGCAGTTTTGCCATTGCTTCGTTGTCTGCCACGCGGCGGGGGTTCTTTTCCTTGCCCATGACTTACTTCCGCTTCGCTTTTTTGTCGGCAGCATGCCCGTAGTAGGTACGGGTCGGCGAATATTCACCGAATTTCTGTCCGATCATTTCCTCGGTCACGTTAACGGGGATGTGCTTCTGCCCGTTGTACACGCCAAACGTCAGGCCCACGAACTGGGGCAGGATCGTCGAACGGCGCGACCAGATCTTGATGACTTCGTTGCGGCCGCTTTCGCGCGCCTTCTCGGCCTTCTTGAGGACGTAAGAGTCGACAAAAGGCCCCTTCCATACAGCACGTGCCATAGATTACCGGCCCTTCTTCTTGGCGTGACGCGAGCGGATGATCAGCTTCTGCGACGCCTTGTTCTTGTTGCGGGTGCGCTTGCCCTTGGTGTCCTTGCCCCACGGGGTAACCGGGGTACGACCACCAGAGGTGCGGCCTTCACCACCACCATGCGGGTGGTCGATCGGGTTCATCGCAACACCACGGACCGACGGACGCTTGCCCATGTGGCGGACGCGGCCGGCTTTACCGAGGTTCTGGTTCGAGTTGTCGGGGTTCGACACGGCACCGACGGTGGCCATGCATTCCTGACGGACCATGCGCAGCTCGCCCGAGGACAGGCGGATCTGGGCGTAGCCACCGTCACGACCGACGAACTGGGCATAGGTGCCAGCGGCGCGCGCGATCTGACCGCCCTTGCCCGGCTTCAGCTCGATGTTGTGAACGATGGTACCGATCGGCAGGCCCGAGAACGGCATCGCGTTGCCCGGCTTGATGTCGACCTTCTGGCCCGCGACGACGCTGTCGCCAACGGCGAGGCGCTGCGGCGCGAGGATGTAAGCCTGCTCGCCGTCTTCGTATTTCACGAGGGCGATGAAGGCGGTGCGGTTCGGGTCGTATTCGATCCGTTCCACGGTGGCCGCGACGTCAAACTTGTTCCGTTTGAAATCAACGATCCGGTAAAGACGCTTCGCGCCACCGCCACGGCGGCGAGAGGTGATCCGTCCGGTGTTGTTCCGGCCGCCCGACTTCGTCAGACCCTCGGTGAGGGATTTGACGGGACGTCCTTTCCAAAGCTCCGAACGGTCGATCAGAACCAGCCCACGCTGGCCCGGCGTCGTCGGTTTATACGACTTGAGTGCCATGCTTTCAGTCTTCCGTTGCTTTGCAGCGGGGTGCGTGCCCCGCTTGTCTGTGTGTGGGCTTTGCTCGCTGAGCGGTGCCCGGGTGTAGCCCCCCGAAGGTGGCCGAATTCAATAAGTCAAAGACCCCGGAACGAATCCCGGGGCCATGGACCGTTGCGCTATAGCGGTGTTGTGGGGATGTGTCCAGTGCGGCGTCGCCGATTGTGTTGCGCGCAGCCCTTTGACGAAAGGCATGCCTTAACCCACGAAACGCCGCCGGGTCCGATCGGGGTGGCGCTGGCGCCCGGCGTTGCGGGCGCTATGGCGAGCCCGGCTCGAAGCTCACCCCCGCAGGATCTTCTCCATCTTCTTCCCCCGCGCCAATTCGTCGATCAGCTTGTCGAGATAGCGGATTTCCTGCATCAGCGGGTCTTCGATCTCCTCGACCCGGACGCCGCAGATGACGCCCTTGATCTCGGACCGGGCCGGGTTCAATGCGGGGGCTTCGCCGAAGAACGTCTCGAAATCCGTTTTATCCTCCAGCACCCGGCCCAGACCGTCGTCGTCGTAGCCGGTGAGCCAGTGAATGATCTCGTCCACCTCTTCCTTGGTCCGCCCCTTCTTTTCGGCCTTGGTGATGTAATGCGGATAGACGCTTCCGAAACTGATGCCGAATATGCGGTGCTTTGCCATTTGGGGCCTCCTGTTCGCGCGCCCAGAATAGGGCCCTGCCCGCCGGTCGCCAACGGGTCAATACTTCACCATTGACAGAACTATCCGACTCACCGGATACTTCACCACATGGAGAACAATGAACCGAACCTCGATGCCGTCTTTCACGCGCTGGCCGATCCGACCCGCAGGGCGGTGGTGCAGGCGCTGGTCAAGGGCGAGGCGACGGTCAGCGATCTGGCCGGGCCGCATGACATGGGCCTGCCCGCCTTCATGAAGCACCTGAGCGTGCTGGAGGCGGCGGGGCTGATGAAAAGCGACAAGGTGGGACGTGTGCGCACCTGCGCGCTCGATCCCGCGACCATGACCGCGACCGAAAGGTGGTTCGAAGAGCAACGCGCGTTTTGGCAAGGCAGATACGCCCAACTGGATGATCTGGTTGCGGCGCTACAGGGAGAGAAAGATGAAGAGTGACCTGCAATTTCAGTTCCTGGCCGACGTGCCGGGCCATACCCTGCGCATCAAGCGCGAATTCGCCGGTCCGCGCGACCTGATCTGGGACTGCTACACCAAGCAGGAGCTGCTCGAGAAATGGTTCGCCCCCAAGCCGCTCAAGACCAAGACCGCGAGCATGGAGTTTCGCGAGGGTGGGCATTGGCATTACGCCATGTATGAGGACGACGGCACCGAATACTGGGGGTGGACCGACTATGTCACCATCGACCCGCAAGAGCGGTATACGACCCGTGACGCCTTTTCCGATGCGACGGGCGCGCCGAACACCGACCTGCCCGTCGCCGACTGGATCATCACGTTCGAGGACGCGGGCGACCGCACGATCGTGCGCACCGTCATCGACTATGGCTCGCCCGAGGGCCTGCAAACCGTGATCGACATGGGCATGGAGGAAGGGCTTGGCGCCACCTATGTGACCTTGGACGATCTCATCGAGACCTTGAAAGGATAACCCATGTCCACCGAGAAAATCACCATCGACGCCACGGTCGATGCCCCGGTCGAAACCGTCTGGGCCCGCTATACCGACCCGGACCATATCACGCGCTGGAACTTCGCGTCAGACGACTGGTGCTGCCCGTCCGCCTCGAACGACATGCAGATCGGCGGCAAGTATTCGGCCCGGATGGAGGCGAAGGACGGCAGCTTCGGCTTCGATTTCGAGGCGATCTATACCGACATCACGCCGGAACGGTCGCTCACCTACAGGCTGGAGGACGGGCGCATGGTCACCACGACCTTCGAACCCATCGGCGGCCAAACGCAGGTGACGACGGTGTTCGACGCCGAAACTGAAAACGATGTCGAAATGCAGCGGGGCGGCTGGCAGGCGATCCTGAACAACTTCAAGGCGCACGCGGAAAGCTGAGGTCGGAGTGCCCCTCGCGCGGGGCGTCGCGCCTTGGGCTTGGGCTTGGGCACGCGGGCGATCTCGTCGGCCGGGATAGGCAGGGCTTCATCCGTCGGCACCCGAAACACGCAAAGCGCCGTGCTGCGGCCTTACGGCCCCACGGGAAATTGCACTGGCCATTCCGCCCTTGTTCCCCGAAGGTGCGGGCAAGATACAGGAGATCGCCATGAAGACGAAAACGATCATCGCGCTTGCCGCGCTGCCCCTGACCCTCGCGGCGTGCGATATGCCCGCGACGACCACGGCAGGCGCGTCGCAAGGCACAATTTCGAACGTGCCGGAACGGATCGCCGAGCTTGCCGCGCCGGGTCAGAACCTGAATTCGGTCAGGATCAACGAATTGGACGGGTGCTACGAATACCAGTATTTCGGGCCGGTCGAGACGACCTATCTGCCGCTGCGCACGCGCGACGGCCGCCCGATCTGCACGCGGGCACCGGGCGACCCGGCGCCTGCGTAAGATCAGCTTGCGGCGGTGATGCGCTCTGGCGGGTGCAGATGCGCCGTCGCGCCCTTGTAGACCTGCGGATACAGGTCGTTGATATGGGCCATGACCATGCGCACGCAGCCGGAACTTGCGCGACCGCCGATCGACCCCGGCGAAGGCGAACCGTGGATGCGCAGGAGCGTGTCGCGGTTGCCTTCGTAAAGATAGAAGGCCCGTGAGCCGAGCGGATTGCGGGGCCCGCCGCTCATCCCGTTCTCATGCTGCTTGTAGAGGTGCGGATCGCGTTTGATCATCGCGGCGGTGGGTGTCCAGATCGGCCACTTCGCCTTGCGCCCGACGGTGTAGACCCCCGGCTCGTACAGGTTGCCGCGCGCGATGGCGACGCCATAGCGCATCGCGGTCCCGCCCGCTTCGATGTGGTAGAGATACCGCGCGACGGCATCGACATGCAGATCGCCGGGGGTGAGGCCGGGATTGGCCTCGACCCGACGGGGCAGAAAGCGGGGGGCCAGCCCCCAGGGGTTCGACGTGGCCGGATCGTAGCCCGCAGGTGTGATCTGCGCGTCCCACCGGTCCCAGTTGGCCGGGTTCGACGTCGGGCGCGGCGGCGTGGGCGCTGCCGCTTCGGCCTCTGTCGTTTCCGCCGGCGTCTCGACGGTCGCTTCCGCGTCCTCGTCCTGTGCCCAGGCGGCGATCGGGGCCGAGAACAGTGCGGTGGTGGTCATCACGAAATGACGGCGAGTGAGCATGGCGAGGTTCCTTCTTGTCGAACCGGCTGACGGATTGGTGTGCCGGTCCCTGTCCCGTTCAAAACGGAATCGCCCGGCAGCGTGTTCCAGATGCTTATCCTATCACAAAAGAAAAAGCCCCCCAGCCTGGGCTGGAGGGCTCAAGTCTTTGTGTGGCGGGTTTGCCCGCCGACACGATCACAGACCGGTGGTCACGTCGATCGTGTTGCCCTCTTCGAGGGTCACATAGGCTTTCTTGACATCGTTGCGGCGGCCCATCTGGCCCCGGAACCGCTTCTGCTTGCCTTTGGTGACGGTCGTGTTCACGGCCTTCACCTTGACACCGAAGAGCGTTTCCACCGCTTCCTTGATCAGCGGCTTGTTCGCGTCGATCGCCACTTCGAACACCACGGCGTTGGCCTCGGAGGCCATCGTGGATTTCTCGGTGATGATCGGCTTGCGGATCACGTCGTAGAGTGCGGCTTTGTCGGTCATTTCAGACGAGCCTCCAGAGCTTCGACACCCGCTTTCGTGAGCACGAGCGTGTCACGCTTGAGGATGTCATAGACGTTGGCGCCCATCGACGGCAGCACATCGAGACCTTCGATGTTGCGCGCGGCCTTGGCGAAGTTCTCGTTCACCTCGGCACCGTCGATGATGAGCGCGCGCTTCCAGCCCAGATCCTTGACCAGCTTGGCCAGCACCTTGGTCTTGCCGTCGGCTTCGGCGGTGTCGATCACGACGATCGCACCTTCCTGCGCCTTGGCGGAGAGCGCGTGCTTGAGGCCGAGCTTGCGGAATTTCTTCGTCAGCTCATGCCCGTGCGAGCGCGGGGTCGGACCCTTATAGATACCACCCTTGCGGAAGATCGGCGCGTTGCGGTCGCCGTGGCGTGCGCCACCGGTGCCCTTCTGGCGATAGATCTTCTTGGTCGAGTAGCTGGTTTCCGAGCGGGTTTTCACCTTGTGGGTGCCCTGCTGCGCGTTGTTGCGCTGCCAGCGGACCACACGGTGCAGGATGTCGGCGCGCGGCTCGAGCCCGAAAAGGGCCTCGTCCAGCTCGACCGACCCGGCTTTGCCGCCGTCCAGTTTGATCACGTCGAGTTTCATTCGTCGCCTTCCTTCTTCTCGGCGTCGGAGCCGGCATCTTCACCCTTTTCGGCGTCGATCTCGGCTTCGGCTTCCTTCAGGGCGGCCTCTTCGGCAGCAGCCTGCTCTTCGGCCAGACGCTTGGCTTCCTCTTCCGCCTCGGCGGCAGCGGCGGCAGCGGCTTCTTCCGCGGCTTTCGCAGCTTCTTCAGCGGCGGACTTCAGGGCAGCCGGGAGAATGGCGTTCTCGGGGAACGGCTTCTTCACGGCGTCCTTGATGGTGACCCAGCCACCTTTGGAACCCGGAACGGCACCTTTGATCATGATCAGACCGCGTTCGCTGTCCGTCTTCACGACCTGGAGGTTCTGGGTGGTGACACGGGCAGCACCCATGTGACCGGCCATCTTCTTGCCCTTGAACACGCGGCCGGGGTCCTGACACTGACCCGTCGAACCGTGCGAACGGTGGGAGATCGACACACCGTGCGAGGCGCGCAGACCACCGAAGTTGTGCCGCTTCATGGCACCGGCGAAGCCTTTACCGATCGAGGTGCCCGAGACGTCCACGAACTGACCCGCGAAGTAGTGGTCAGCGGTGATCTCTTCACCCACGTTGATCAGGTTCTCGGCATCCACGCGGAACTCGGCAACCTTGCGCTTGGGCGCAACGTTGGCGGTGGCGAAGTGGCCACGCATGGCTTTGGACGTCCGTTTGGCCTTGGCCGATCCGGCGCCAAGCTGAACGGCGGTGTAGCCGTCCTTCTCGGTCGTCCGCTGGGCCACGACCTGCAACCCGTCGAGTTGCAGAACGGTGACCGGCACTTGCTTGCCGTCTTCGAGGAAGAGGCGGGTCATGCCGACCTTTTTTGCGATAACACCAGAGCGCATCATTGCTCATGCCCTCCTTAAACGGAAATCTGCACGTCGACGCCGGCAGCGAGGTCGAGCTTCATCAGCGCGTCCACGGTCTGCGGGGTCGGGTCCACGATGTCGAGCAGACGCTTGTGCGTCCGGATCTCGAACTGATCGCGCGATTTCTTGTCGATGTGCGGCCCACGGAGAACCGTGAACTTCTCGATCTTGTTCGGCAGCGGGATCGGCCCGCGCACCTGCGCACCGGTCCGCTTGGCGGTCGCAACGATCTCCTGCGTGCTGGCGTCCAGCACGCGGTAGTCGAACGCCTTCAGGCGGATCCGGATGTTCTGGCTTTGAATGGCCATTGTCTTGTCCTTTTCAGTTGAGAGGAGGACCTCCGGCTCATCCGGAAGCCCTCGTCGAACCCGTTAATTACTCGAGGATTTTCGAGACGACGCCGGAACCCACGGTGCGGCCGCCTTCGCGGATGGCGAAGCGGAGGCCGTCTTCCATGGCGATCGGGGCGATCAGCCTGACGGTGAACTTCAGGTTGTCGCCCGGCATCACCATCTCGGTGCCCGAGGGAAGCTCGACCGTGCCGGTCACGTCCGTCGTGCGGAAGTAGAACTGCGGGCGGTAGTTGGCGAAGAACGGGTGTGACGGCCGCCTTCATCCTTCGTCAGGATGTAGACCTCGCACTCGAACTTCGTGTGCGGCTTCACCGAACCCGGCTTACACAGAACCTGACCACGCTCGACCGCGTCACGGTCGATGCCGCGCAGCAGGGCGCCGATGTTGTCGCCGGCTTCACCACGATCCAGCAGCTTGCGGAACATTTCCACGCCCGTGCAGGTCGTCTTCTTGGTGTCCTTGATGCCGACGATTTCCAGTTCGTCGCCCACGTTGATCACGCCATCGCTCGACACGGCCGGTCACAACGGTGCCGCGGCCCGAGATCGAGAACACGTCTTCGATCGGCATGAGGAACGGCTGATCCACGGCGCGCTCCGGCGTCGGGATGAAGTCGTCGACGGCCGCCATCAGTTCCTTGATCTTCTCTTCGCCGATTTCCGGGTCACGGCCTTCGAGAGCGGCCAGAGCCGAACCCGCGATGATCGGAATGTCGTCGCCCGGGAATTCGTACTCGGAGAGCAGTTCGCGGACTTCCATTTCGACGAGCTCGAGCAGCTCTTCGTCGTCGACCTGGTCGACTTTGTTCAGGAACACGACCAGCGCCGGCACGCCGACCTGACGGGCGAGCAGGATGTGCTCACGGGTCTGCGGCATCGGGCCGTCGGCCGCGTTCACCACGAGGATGCCGCCGTCCATCTGGGCCGCGCCGGTGATCATGTTCTTCACGTAGTCGGCGTGGCCGGGGCAGTCGACGTGGGCGTAGTGACGCGCGTCCGTCTCGTATTCCACGTGCGCCGTCGAGATCGTGATCCCGCGCGCTTTCTCTTCCGGTGCGCCGTCGATCTGGTCGTAGGCTTTGAAGTCACCGAAGTATTTCGTGATCGCCGCCGTCAGCGTCGTCTTGCCGTGGTCAACGTGGCCGATGGTGCCCACGTTCACGTGCGGTTTGTTACGTGCAAACTTTTCCTTAGCCATGATGGCCTCCTTATCATTGGCGGTGCGCCCGAGGCGCACCCTACGGGGTGGTAGGGTGCGGGGGCTCCCCCGCACCGCTGCTTATGCGTACTTCGACTGGATCTCTTCCGAGATGTTCGCCGGAACCGGTTCGTAGTGGTCGAACTGCATCGTGAACTGCGCGCGGCCCGAGGACATCGAACGCAGGTTGTTGATGTAGCCGAACATGTTGGCCAGCGGCACGAAGGCGTTGATCGCAACGGCGTTGCCGCGCGGCTCCTGCCCCGACACCTGACCACGACGGGAGGTGAGGTCGCCGATGATGTTGCCGGTGTATTCTTCCGGCGTCACGACTTCGACCTTCATCATCGGTTCGAGCAGCTTCGCACCGGCCTTACGCAGACCTTCGCGCATGCACATCCGCGACGCGATTTCGAACGCGAGAACCGACGAGTCGACGTCGTGGAACTTACCGTCCAGCAGCGCGACCTTGAAGTCGATGACCGGGAAGCCGGCGAGCGGACCGGAGTCCATGACCGACTTGATGCCCTTTTCGACGCCCGGCACGTATTCCTTCGGAACCGCACCACCGACGATCTTCGACTCGAACGAGTAGCCTTCTCCCGGCTCGGTCGGCGAGATCACCAGTTTCACTTCAGCGAACTGACCCGAACCACCCGACTGTTTCTTGTGGGTGTAGGTGTGCTCGATCTCGTGACCGATGGTCTCACGGTAAGCCACCTGCGGCGCACCGATGTTGGCTTCGACCTTGAACTCGCGCTTCAGACGATCGACGAGAATGTCGAGGTGAAGTTCGCCCATGCCCTTCATAATGGTCTGACCGGACTCGAGGTCGGTTTCGACGCGGAAGGACGGGTCCTCGGCGGCAAGACGCTGAAGGCCCTGGGACATCTTCTCTTGGTCGGCCTTGGTTTTCGGCTCGACCGCGATCTCGATGACCGGATCGGGGAAGGTCATGGTTTCAAGCACGACCGGCGCGTTCGAGGCACAGAGCGTGTCGCCCGTGGTGGTCTCTTTCAGACCGGCCAGCGCGATGATGTCGCCCGCGAACGCTTCTTCGATCTCTTCCCGGTCGTTCGAGTGCATCATCATCATACGACCGATGCGCTCTTTCTTGCCCTTGGTCGAGTTGAGGATGTTGTCGCCCTTGTTGAGCTTGCCCGAGTAGATGCGGGTGAAGGTCAGCGAGCCGACGAACGGGTCGTTCATGATTTTGAACGCCAGCGCCGAGAACGGCATCTCGTCGTCCGCACGGCGGGCGATGTTGCGCTCTTCGGTTTCGTCGTCCGGCGCGAAGCCCATGTAGTCGACCACGTCGAGCGGGCTCGGCAGGAAGTCGACGACCGCGTTGAGCAGCGGCTGAACGCCTTTGTTCTTGAACGCCGAACCACCCAGAACCGGAACGAATTTCAGGTCGAGGCAGCCCTTGCGGATCAGCGAACGCAGGGTCGGAATGTCGGGCTCGTTGCCTTCGAGGTATTCCATCATCGCGTCGTCGTCCATTTCGACGGCGTTTTCGATGAGGTGCGAACGCCACTCGTCGGCCAGATCCTTGAGGTCGTCACGGATCGGCTGGCGCACCCAGGAGGCGCCTAGGTCTTCGCCCTGCCAGACCCACTCTTCCATGGTCACGAGGTCGACGATGCCTTCGAGCTTGTCTTCGGCACCGATCGGGAAGTTCACGGGGACCGGAGTCGCACCGGTACGGTCCTTGATCATCTCGACGCAGTTGAAGAAGTCGGCACCGATCTTGTCCATCTTGTTGACGAACACGAGACGCGGAACCTTGTAGCGGTCAGCCTGACGCCACACGGTTTCGGTCTGCGGCTCGACACCGGCGTTACCGTCGAGCAGCGCGACGGCGCCGTCGAGAACGGCGAGCGAACGCTCGACTTCGATGGTGAAGTCCACGTGGCCGGGGGTGTCGATGATGTTGAAGCGGAACTTCGTGTCATCGGTCCCTTCTTCGGTCGGGTCTTCCTGCCACTGCCAGAAGGTCGTGGTCGCAGCCGAGGTGATGGTGATCCCCCGCTCCTGCTCCTGCTCCATCCAGTCCATGGTGGCCGCACCGTCGTGCACCTCACCGATCTTATGCGACCGGCCGGTGTAGTACAGGATGCGCTCCGTGGTCGTGGTCTTGCCGGCATCGATGTGAGCCATGATGCCGAAGTTACGGTAGCGTTGGAGGGGATATACGCGTGCCATTGGAATGGGCCTCTATCGGTGTTCGGTTACCAGCGGTAATGGCTGAACGCACGGTTGGCGTCGGCCATCTTGTGGGTGTCTTCACGCTTCTTCACGGCGGTGCCGCGACCGTTGACTGCGTCGAGCAGCTCGCCGGCAAGGCGTTCTTCCATCGTGTTCTCGTTGCGGGCGCGGCAGGCGGTGATGAGCCAGCGGATCGCCAGAGCTTCACGACGCTCGGGGCGCACTTCGACGGGAACCTGATAGGTGGCACCACCAACGCGGCGCGAGCGGACCTCTACCGACGGCTTGATGTTGTCGAGCGCCTCGTGGAAGATTTCCACCGGAGCCCGCTTCACCTTGTCTTCGACGCGACCAAGCGCGTTGTAGACGATCTTCTCGGCGGCAGACTTCTTGCCGTCGACCATGAGGTTGTTCATGAACTTGGTCAGAACCTTATCGCCGTACTTGGCGTCAGGCAGAATTTCGCGCTTCTCAGCAGCGTGACGACGGGACATACCAGTCTCTCCTTACTTCGGACGCTTCGCGCCGTACTTCGAACGACGCTGCTTACGATCTTTGACGCCCTGGGTGTCGAGCACACCGCGAAGGATGTGGTAACGGACACCCGGAAGGTCTTTCACACGGCCGCCACGGATGAGCACGACGGAGTGCTCTTGCAGGTTGTGGCTTTCACCGGGGATGTAGCTGATGACTTCGTAGCCGTTGGTCAGACGGACCTTGGCGACTTTACGCATAGCGGAGTTCGGCTTCTTCGGCGTCGTCGTGTAGACGCGCGTGCAGACGCCACGCTTCTGCGGGCAGGATTCCAGGTGCTGGGACTTGGAGCGTTTGACTTTGGGCTGACGCGGCTTGCGGATCAGCTGTTGGATCGTGGGCATTGGGCTTCGTTCCCCGTGTTGCAACACTTATGTTCATGGGGCGCGCGCCCCGGTTTCAGTCGACTTGCGTCTTTCGCGTCCAAAAAACGCAATGAACCGCCCCCGCCCCAGTCAGCCGGGGCGACGCGGTGGATAATCAGAGGATCGGGGCAACAAGGCCCGGATCGTGGCCACTTCATATCTGTAGACGGGCGGTCGGATACACGTATCCCTTTGCCCGGGTGCGCGCCGTATATGGGGAGTCGGATAGCTTGTCAACGCTGATGCGCCAGAATCCGCAGCACCGGCGCACAAAGCCGGAAAACCTTGCTTAAAAGCGGTTTTGGGCGGATACTCGGCCCAATTTCGAAGGCCGAACAACGGTCTCGACCCTAACCGCATTCGAGGCGAGCAGACAATGAAACTTCTTCAGATTACCGCGGCTCTGGCCGCGTGCACCGCTGTTGGCGGATGCAGTATTTTCGGCGGCAGGGCCACGAACGGCCAGGGCGCCGAACTTCTCGACACATCGCCGGGGATCGACGTCTCCCGGCTGGACGACGCCACGGGCGAGGCCGATTTCCAGTCCGCGTTCCAGTATGTCCGGGGTCAGGAGGCGACCACGACCATGCCGAACTCGGGAAGCGCCGACTATCTGGGCGGCTTCGGTGCGGACGTGACCGGCGACATCGCGGGGTTCATGACCGGCGCGGTGAACATGACCGTCGAGAGCTTCAACACCGGGGTCGTCAGCGGCACGGTGGATGAAATCGCACTCTACAATGCCGATGGATCGCAGAACCGCACCTTCGCGGGTGAGGTGTTTCTGAACGGCACCGTGACGGGCACGGGTCTGGCCGCGAACGGCACCGACAACATTCGCGACAACTCGACCGGTCTCGAATCCGACGCGACGCTCCGGTTCAACGGCGATTTCCGCAACCTCAAGAGCGAGGGCCGCGCGAGCGCCATGACCGGCACGACGACAGGCAGCGGCACCGGGGGCTTCGACTTCGCGCTCGACAACGGGAAGTTCTACGCGATCGAGCAATAGGGTCCGGCACCCGCGCCGACGCACGTTACCTGCTTCCAAAAACAAGAAAGCCCCGCCGGATCGGCGGGGCTTTCCTTTTCATGTCAAAGCCTTAGGGCTGTTCGTCGCCGCCGGCTTCGGGCGTTTCGACCAGACCGGAATCGCCGAACGGATCGATCTCTTCCTCCGGGGCAGCCAGTGCCGCCGCCGCTTCGGCCTCGGCCCGCGCTTCTTCGATGACCTTGCGGTCACGCTCCTGCGCGATGTGACGGACCTTCATGGTCGCGCCGCCGGTGCCCGCCGGGATCAGGCGGCCCACGATGACGTTTTCCTTGAGGCCGACCAGCTTGTCGCGCTTGCCCTGCACCGATGCCTCGGTCAGAACACGCGTGGTTTCCTGGAACGAGGCCGCCGAGATGAAGCTGCGGGTTTGCAGCGACGCCTTGGTGATCCCGAGCAGGATGGGCTGGCCTTCCGCCGGACGCTTGCCGCGCTCGAGCGCCTTCTCGTTGGCCGCGTCGAACTCTGCCTTGTCGACATGCTCGCCCTTGAGGAGCGTCGTGTCACCGCTTTCCATGATCTCCCATTTCTGGAGCATCTGGCGCACGATGACCTCGATGTGCTTGTCGTTGATCTTCACGCCTTGCAGTCGATACACGTCCTGCACTTCGTCGATCATGTACTCGGCCAGCGCCTCGACACCCATAATGGCGAGAATGTCATGGGGGGCAGGGTTGCCGTCCATGATGTATTCGCCCTTCTGGATGAAGTCGCCCTCGGCCACCGGGATGTGTTTGCCCTTCGGCACCATGTATTCCACGGTCTCCAGGCTCTCGTCCGACGGCTCGATCGCGATGCGACGCTTGTTCTTGTAGTCGCGGCCAAAGCGCACGTAACCGTCGATCTCGGCGATGATCGCGTGATCTTTCGGACGACGCGCTTCGAAGAGTTCGGCCACACGCGGCAGACCACCGGTGATGTCCTTCGTCTTCGCGCCTTCACGCGGGATACGCGCGATAACGTCACCGGCCTGCACGTCCGACTGATCCTCGACCGACAGAATGGCGTCGACCGACATCGGGTAGGTGATCGGGTTGCCCTGATCGTTGCGCACCGGCTCGCCGTCCGGACCCGCGAGGATGAGTTCGGGCTTGAGGTCCGAACCACGCGGCGCCGAACGCCAGTCCGACACGATCTTCTGGGTCATGCCCGTCGCATCGTCGGTCTCGTCCCGGACAGAGATGCCCGACACGAGGTCGACGAATTTCACCTGACCCGCCGCTTCCGCGATGATCGGGAGGGTGTACGGGTCCCATTCGAACAGCTTGTCGCCGCGCTTGATCTTCTGCTTGTCCTCGACGAACAGCTTGGACCCGTAGCCCGGCTTGTAACTCGCACGCTCCACGCCGTTCTCATCCATGATCGCAACCTGCATGTTGCGGCCCATGATGATGAGCTCGCCCGACGCGTTGGTCAGGGTGTTTGCATTGCGGAACTCGATCACACCTTCCTGACCGGCTTCCTGGAACGACTGCTGACCACCTTGGGCGATACCGCCGATGTGGAAGGTCCGCATCGTCAGCTGCGTGCCCGGTTCACCGATCGACTGCGCGGCGATGATGCCGACCGCTTCACCCACGTTGACGCGGGTGCCGCGGGCGAGGTCACGACCATAGCAGTTGGCGCAGACGCCTTCGTCGGCTTCACAGGTCAGCGGCGAGCGAATGCGCATCGAGGCGACACCGGCCTCCTCGATGATGTCCGCCTTGCGCTCGTCGATCAGCTCGTTCTTCGCGACCAGCACTTCGCCGGTGGCCGGGTGCAGAACATCGTCGGCCGACACGCGGCCAAGGATGCGCTCGGCCAGCGTCGCGACCACTTCACCGTCGTTGACCGCAGCCGAAGCCGTGATCGCGTTTTCGGTGCCGCAGTCGATGTCACGCACGATGCAGTCCTGCGCCACGTCCACGAGACGACGGGTCAGGTAACCCGAGTTCGCGGTCTTGAGCGCGGTATCGGCCAGACCCTTACGGGCGCCGTGGGTCGAGTTGAAGTACTCGAGCACGGTAAGGCCTTCTTTAAAGTTCGAGATGATCGGCGTTTCGATGATCTCGCCCGACGGCTTGGCCATGAGGCCACGCATACCGCCCAGCTGCTTCATCTGTGCCGGGGAACCCCGCGCACCGGAGTGCGACATCATGTAGACCGAGTTCGGCTCCATCTCGGCGCCCTTGTCGTCGACGCGCACAGCCGAGATTTCGCCCATCATCGCGTCGGCCACCTGATCGGAACACTTCGACCAGGCATCGACCACCTTGTTGTATTTCTCGCCAAGGGTGATGAGGCCGTCCATGTACTGCTGTTCGAACTCTTTCACCTGCTCGCGGACACCGTCCACGATGGTCCACTTGGAGTCCGGGATGACCATGTCGTCCTTACCGAACGAGATGCCGGCCTTGAACGCTTCCTTGAAGCCCATGGACATGATCTGGTCGCAGAAGATGACCGACTCTTTCTGACCGCAGTAGCGGTAGACAGTGTCGATGACCTGCTGCACCTCTTTCTTCCGCAGAAGGCGGTTCACGAGGTCGAAGGGCGCCTTGGCGTTGAGCGGCAGGAGCGCCCCCAGAAGGATACGGCCCGGCGTCGTTTCGAACCGCTGGTAAACTTCCTGACCTTCTTCGTCGATCTGCTTGATGCGGGCCGAGACCTTGGCGTGCAGATGCACTTCACCAGCGTTCAGCGCGTGCTGCACTTCGTCCACATCGGCAAAGACCATGCCTTCGCCGACCATGCCTTTGCGCTCCATCGTGATGTAATAGAGGCCAAGGATCATATCCTGCGACGGAACGATGATCGGCGCGCCGTTGGCGGGCGACAGAACGTTGTTCGTCGACATCATGAGCACGCGCGCTTCAAGCTGGGCTTCCAGCGAGAGCGGCACGTGAACGGCCATCTGGTCACCGTCGAAGTCGGCGTTGAACGCCGAACAGACGAGCGGGTGAAGCTGAATGGCCTTGCCTTCGATCAGCGTGGGTTCGAACGCCTGAATACCAAGACGGTGCAGCGTGGGCGCGCGGTTCAGAAGAACCGGGTGCTCACGGATGACCTCGTCGAGGATATCCCAAACCTCGGGGCGCTCTTTTTCGACCAGTTTCTTGGCCTGCTTCACGGTCGAAGACAGACCTTTGGCCTCCAGCCGCGAATAGATGAACGGCTTGAACAGTTCGAGCGCCATCTTCTTGGGCAGACCGCACTGGTGCAGTTTCAGCTCCGGGCCGGTCACGATGACCGAACGACCGGAGAAGTCGACGCGTTTCCCCAGAAGGTTCTGACGGAAGCGGCCCTGCTTACCTTTCAGCATGTCCGACAGCGACTTCAGCGGGCGCTTGTTGGCCCCCGTGATGACGCGGCCACGGCGGCCGTTGTCAAACAGCGCGTCCACGGATTCCTGAAGCATCCGCTTTTCGTTGCGCACGATGATGTCCGGCGCGCGCAATTCGATCAGCCGCTTGAGGCGGTTGTTCCGGTTGATGACGCGGCGATACAGGTCATTGAGGTCCGAGGTCGCGAACCGGCCACCGTCCAGCGGCACCAGCGGGCGCAGTTCCGGCGGAATGACCGGGATCACGGTCAGGATCATCCACTCCGGGCGGTTGCCGGATTCGATGAAGCTTTCCACGACTTTCAGACGCTTGATGATCTTCTTGGGCTTCAGTTCGCCGGTCGCTTCGGCCAGATCGGCGCGCAGCGTTTCGGCTTCCTGCTCAAGGTCGATCATCGACAGCATTTCACGGATCGCTTCGGCGCCGATGTTCGCCTGGAAGGCGTCGGCACCATAGGTGTCCTGCGCGTCGTTGAACTCTTCTTCGGACATGAGCTGACCGTACTGAAGGTCCGTCAGGCCCGGCTCGATCACCACGTAGTTCTCGAAGTAGAGAATCCGCTCCAGATCGCGCAGCGTCATGTCGAGCATGAGGCCGATCCGGCTGGGCAGCGACTTCAGGAACCAGATGTGGGCGACGGGCGCGGCCAGTTCGATGTGGCCCATACGCTCGCGGCGCACCTTCTGGAGCGTCACTTCGACACCGCATTTCTCGCAGACGACGCCGCGATACTTCATGCGCTTGTATTTGCCGCAGAGGCATTCGTAGTCTTTGATCGGGCCAAAGATACGGGCGCAGAACAGGCCGTCGCGCTCGGGCTTGAAGGTCCGGTAGTTGATGGTCTCAGGCTTTTTGATTTCGCCATAGGACCACGACAGAATCCGTTCCGGCGACGCGAGCGACACCTTGATCTCGTCAAAGATCTTCTGCGACGCCAGCGGGTTGAACGGGTTGGTTGTCAGTTCCTGGTTCATTTGGATTTCCTCAAATCTGGGTTCGTTGGGGGGATGGGGTGAGGCTCAGGGCCTCACTCATCCGGCTCCCCTTCCGAATCCAGGAGTTCCATGTTGAGGCCGAGACCCCGGACTTCCTTCACGAGCACGTTGAACGACTCGGGCACGCCCGCTTCGAAGTTGTCCTCGCCCTTGACGATCGACTCGTAGACCTTGGTCCGGCCTGCCACGTCGTCCGACTTGACGGTGAGCATCTCCTGCAGCGTGTAGGCCGCGCCGTAGGCTTCGAGCGCCCAGACTTCCATCTCCCCGAAACGCTGACCGCCGAACTGCGCCTTACCACCAAGCGGCTGCTGGGTGACGAGCGAGTAGGGCCCGGTCGAACGGGCGTGGATCTTGTCGTCGACAAGGTGATGAAGCTTCAGCAGGTACTTGACGCCGACGGTGACCTTACGCGCGAATTGCTCGCCCGTGCGGCCGTCGAACAGCACCGACTGACCCGAGGTGTCGAACCCGGCCCGCGTGAGGGCGTCGTTCACTTCCGGCTCTTTCGCACCGTCGAAGACCGGCGTTGCGATCGGCACACCGCGGGTGACGTTCGAAGCCGCCTCGATCAGGCGCTCTTCGTCCATACCTTCGATGCCTTCCGCATAGACGTCTTCGCCATAGGCATGCTTCATCGCATCCCGAACCGGGGTCAGATCGCCCGAGCGTTTGTATTCGCCCAGAGCCTCGTCGATGTTCAGACCCAGACCGCGTGCGGCCCAACCCATGTGGGTTTCGAGGATCTGCCCGACGTTCATGCGCGACGGCACGCCCAGCGGATTGAGGCAGAAGTCGACAGGCGTGCCGTCTGCGAGGAACGGCATGTCTTCCATCGGGACGACCCGCGAAATGACACCCTTGTTCCCGTGACGACCGGCCATCTTGTCGCCCGGCTGAAGCTTGCGCTTCACGGCGATGAAGACTTTGACCATCTTCATCACGCCCGGGGGCAGATCGTCGCCACGACGCACCTTCTCGACCTTGTCCTCGAAGCGGTGCTCGAGCGCACGTTTCTGTGCCTCGTACTGCGCGTTCAGAGCTTCGACCATCTGGGCGTCGGCTTCATCCTCAAGGGCGAGCTGCCACCACTGGCCACGGCTGAGTTCACCCAGCAGCGCGTCGTCGATGACCGACCCCGATTTGACGCCTTTCGGCCCCTTCACGGCGGTCTTGCCTTCGATCATGTCACGCAGACGCGCATAGATGTTGCGGTCGAGGATGGCGAGCTCGTCGTCCCGGTCACGGGCCAGACGTTCGACTTCCTCACGCTCGATCTGAAGCGCACGTTCGTCTTTCTCGACGCCGTGACGGTTGAAGACGCGAACTTCCACGACCGTGCCGTAATCGCCCGGCTTGACCCGCAGCGACGTGTCACGCACGTCGGACGCTTTCTCACCGAAGATGGCGCGCAGAAGCTTTTCTTCCGGCGTCATCGGGCTTTCACCCTTCGGCGTGATCTTACCGACAAGAATGTCGCCCGGCTCAACGTCCGCACCGATGTAAACGATGCCCGCCTCGTCGAGGTTGCGCAGAGCTTCCTCGCCGACGTTCGGGATGTCGCGGGTGATCTCTTCCGGCCCAAGCTTGGTGTCACGAGCGGCGACTTCGAATTCCTCGATGTGGATCGAGGTGAACACGTCGTCCTGCGCGATCCGCTCGGAGATCAGGATCGAGTCTTCGTAGTTGTAGCCGTTCCAGGGCATGAAGGCGACGACGACGTTCTTGCCGAGCGCCAGTTCCCCCATATCCGTGGACGGACCGTCCGCGATGACTTCGCCCTTCTCGACGTCCTGACCCACCTTCACCAGCGGACGCTGGTTGATGGCGGTGTTCTGGTTCGACCGCTGGAACTTGCGCAGACGGTAGATGTCGACGCCCGGATCGCCCGGCTCCAGATCGGCGGTGGCGCGAACGACGATACGCGTGGCGTCCACCTGGTCGATCACGCCGGCGCGACGAGCCTGAATGGCAGCGCCGGAGTCGACGGCAACCTTGCCCTCGATCCCTGTGCCGACCAGCGGCGCCTCGGCCCGCAGAAGCGGAACCGCCTGACGCTGCATGTTCGAGCCCATGAGCGCGCGGTTGGCGTCGTCGTTTTCGAGGAACGGGATGAGCGAGGCAGCGACCGAGACCAGCTGCTTGGGCGACACGTCGATCAGGTCGACGCTGTCGACCGGCGCGAGGGTGTATTCGCCCGACTGGCGGGTGTTGACCATCTCGTTCACGAACTTGCCGCTCTCGTCGAGCGATGCGTTCGCCTGCGCCACGGTGTGACGCATTTCCTCGGTCGCGGACATGTAGTGGACTTCATCGGTCACCTGCCCGCCCTTGACGACGCGGTAGGGGGTTTCGATGAAGCCGTACTTGTTCACGCGGGCGAAGGTGGCCAGCGAGTTGATAAGGCCGATGTTCGGGCCTTCCGGCGTTTCAATCGGGCACATCCGGCCATAGTGGGTCGGGTGCACGTCGCGCACTTCGAAGCCTGCACGTTCGCGGGTCAGACCGCCCGGCCCGAGCGCGGAGAGACGACGCTTGTGCGTGACTTCCGACAGCGGGTTGGTCTGGTCCATGAACTGCGAGAGCTGCGAAGAGCCGAAGAACTCGCGCACGGCAGCGGCGGCCGGCTTCGCGTTGATGAGGTCTTGCGGCATCACCGTGTCGATCTCGACCGACGACATACGCTCCTTGATCGCGCGCTCCATGCGGAGCAGGCCGACGCGGTACTGGTTTTCCATCAGCTCGCCGACCGACCGCACACGGCGGTTGCCGAGGTGGTCGATGTCGTCGACTTCGCCGCGCCCGTCACGCAGTTCCACCAGCGCCTTGATACAGGCGATGATGTCTTCGCGGCGCAGGGTGCGCTGCGTGTCCTCGGCGTCGAGGTTCAGACGCATGTTCATCTTCACCCGGCCCACGGCGGACAGGTCGTAACGCTCGCTGTCGAAGAACAGCTGGTCGAACAGGGTCGACGCGGCTTCGACGGTGGGCGGCTCGCCCGGACGCATGACGCGGTAGATGTCCATGAGCGCGGTGTCGCGGTTCATGTTCTTGTCCGCGGCCACGGTGTTGCGGATGTAGGGGCCGACGTTGACGTTGTCGATGTCGAGCACCGGAATGTCGGTGATGCCCGCGTCGATCAGCTCTTTCGCCGAACCGCCGATCAGATCGCCGTCCTTGTCGTATTCCAGCGTCAGCTCGTCACCGGCCTCGACATAGATCGCGCCGGTTTCCTCGTTGATGATGTCTTTGGCGACATAGCGGCCGACGATGTTGTCGAACGGCACGAGGATGTTCTTCACCGTGCCTTCGTCGATCAGCTTCTTGACCGCGCGCGGCGTGACCTTCTTGCCGGCCTCGAACAGGATCTCGCCCGAATCCGCGTCGACGATGTCCATGTTCGGACGGGTGCCGCGAATACGCTCGGGGAAGAACTTGGTGACCCAGCCCTTGTTTTTCTCAAGGGTGTAGTCGACCGTGTTGTAATAGGCATCCATGATGCCTTCCTGATCCAGCCCGAGAGCATAGAGCAGGGTCGTCACCGGAAGTTTCCGGCGGCGGTCGATGCGCGCGAAGACGATGTCTTTGGCGTCGAATTCGAAGTCGAGCCACGAGCCGCGGTAGGGAATGATGCGGCAGGCGAAGAGCAGCTTGCCCGAGCTGTGGGTCTTGCCTTTGTCGTGGTCGAAGAAGACGCCCGGCGAACGGTGCATCTGGCTGACGATGACGCGCTCGGTCCCGTTCACGATGAACGTCCCGTTCGGGGTCATGAGCGGCATGTCACCCATGAACACGTCTTGTTCCTTGATGTCCTTCACCGACTTGGCGCCGGTATCCTCGTCCACATCGAACACGATGAGGCGCAGGGTGACCTTCAGCGGCGCCGAATAGGTCATGTCGCGCTGCTGGCACTCTTCCACGTCGTACTTGGGATGCTCGAGCTCGTAGCGGACGAACTCCAGCGTCGCCGTCTCGTTGAAATCCGAAATCGGGAAGACCGACTGGAACACGCCTTTGATGCCTTCGCCGTCAGCGGGCTCGGGCTGGTCGCCGGAGTTGAGGAAAAGATCGTAAGAGGCCTTCTGGACTTCGATCAGGTTCGGCATCTCCAGCACTTCGCGGATTTTGCCGTAGTATTTACGAAGACGTTTCTGGCCGAGGTAGGACTGCGCCATAAGGTGGACACCTTTGTTGCTTTCTCACTGACGTGCGGGGCCGCCGGGGCACCGGCCTGCACGCCGTTCGAAACGGGGGTTCGGATCCATACCTGGAAACCTTCCCACAGGTTTCCGCCCGATCCTTGAACCGCGCCTTGGGGAAGGTCACCGAAGCGGATGCTTCGCGAATGGCCCTCGCCAAGACAGGTTCGGCTGGACCCGGATTTCTCCGGACCCAGCCTCGATATCGTAAGGTGGGTGCGAACCCACCTCGCCCTTAGGCCAGCTCGACTTCGGCGCCTGCCGCTTCCAGCTTGCCTTTGATGTCTTCGGCTTCCGCCTTGTCGACACCTTCTTTGATCTTGCCGCCGGCTTCGACCAGGTCTTTGGCTTCTTTCAGGCCAAGACCGGTGATGCCGCGAACTTCTTTGATGACGGCGATTTTGTTGCCGCCAGCCGACTTGAGAACGACGTCGAATTCGGTCTTCTCTTCAGCAGCTGCACCGGCGTCGCCACCAGCAGGGCCGGCCATCATGACAGCGCCGCCAGCAGCGGGCTCGATGCCGTATTCTTCTTTGAGGATCTCTTTGAGTTCCTGAGCTTCGAGAAGGGTCAGACCCACGATCTCTTCAGCAAGTTTCTTCAGATCAGCCATAGTACTGTTTCCGTTCTTTCAGATGTGTTCCAACGTGAGCGATTGCAACGCTACGTCGGCCTCTAGATTGCTTACGCAGCCTTTTCCTCGATGGTGGAAAGGATGGATGCGATGTTCGAAGCAGGAGCGCCAATGGCACCGGCGATGTTCGACGCGGGCGCGCCAATGCACGATGCGATCTGAGCGAGAAGCTCTTCACGCGACGGCATTTTGGCGACACGGCCGACACCAGCGGTGTCGAGTGCTTCCCCACCCATAGCACCACCGAGGATCACGAGCTTCTCGTTATCCTTGGCGTACTTATCCATGACCTTGGCCGCAGCCACGGGGTCTTCGGAATAGGCGAGGACAGTCATGCCTGTCAGGTACTGGGCGATCGAAGCCGCCGGTTTGCCTTCCAGAGCGATCTTGGCGAGCCTGTTCTTGGCGACACGCACCGAACCACCCACGTCACGCATTTGTGCGCGGAGGTCCTGCATCTCAGCAACCGTGAGACCTTCGTAGTGGGCAACCACAACGACGCCAGAGCTTTCGAAGATCTGGCCGAGTTCCTCGACCACTTTCTCTTTCTGGGCTCTATCCACAGTTTCACTCCAAGTATGGAGGGTGCGACCCCTCCGGCTCTATTTACACCGGGTGCAGGCACCCGATGGTCGGGTCCTTACGGGTCCGTCCAAGATCACCCGAGGCACCCCGAAAGGCGGCCCGAAGAAATCTGGTTCTTTCCCGTCTCAGGCAGGATTTATGGATTGCTCCACCCACCTTCTCGGACGAATCGTCGGACGCACGGACAGAGTCAGGGCGTCAGACCCGGCGGGGTGTAGAGCGGATTCGGTGAAAAGGAAAGGGGGAAATTGCCACGAGCGCGTGATAGGCCATCACGCGCGTCCCGGTCCCCTCGAATGTACAATAAGTATAACATGCCACATCGCACACGGCGAGACATTTGTGCCCGCCCCGGTTGAGCGTGACCTCTTTGCACGCGGAAAGACCATATTTCGCAGGCGGGCGGATGCCCCTGCCCCGCCCGCGTTTCCCCCGTCATCAGTCGGGTGGCGCACCCCGGCATTGTCGAAACCTCGCAATAAGGCGGTGCCGCGCCGCCCTAGGCTCCGGGCGCAGTCGTGATCCCGTCACTTATCGAGGCGCCGTCCAGACCGCGAGACGAGGCGCCCGCGCATCGAGATACACAATCCCGCCATTCCCGCGCCTTTTCGCCACCACGGGCGCCGCTGAAATCCGCCGTGAAAACACCCCCGAGGCACCACAGGAAAGTTATATCTCGACCGCAAATTACGGTCATTCAGATCGCATCAAGGTTAATGCGACCACCGCATAGCAAGGGACAGACAGAATGAACGCAGATTTCGAACTTGAGAATATTCCGGCCGCCAAGCGGCGCCGGCTCGGCCATTTCCTGTCGGATACCTCCGGCGCCGTGACCGTCGACTGGGTAGTGCTCACCGCCGCGATCGTCGGCATCGGCACCGCAGTTCTGTTGTCCGTATCGGGCGGCACGAATGCTCTGGCCGACAAGACCAGCACCGCAATCTCGGAAGTCGAAGTCGCGGGACTGGGAGAAACCGGCAACGAATGGGACATCGACGCCCCGGCAAACGGATTTCTCGATTGCGAAGGCGCGACCTGTTACCGGAGCGACTACGACACCGGCCAGACGTCGTCCTTCCCCAACACCTACGGGAAGAACTTCATCTCCGACTATTCGGGCGGCGAAACCACGCGCTTCTACGAATATTGATACCGCCGGACAGACACTGAAAAAGGGCGCCCCGCGAGGCGCCCTTTTTTTGTCGGCTGAACCGCAAGGTCTTCAGATCTCGCAAATGCCGCCAATAGTGGGCGGCGCGATCCGCGCCTGCTTCCGGCCTCTGGATGGACAGGTCACGACAGCCTCATTTAAGATGCGTCGCATTCCAATCGGCCCCATTTGATCGCTCCATTTGACAGACAGGACATTGCCGCATGTCGGGACCAGACAAGACCCTCGCCATCATCGGTCTGGCCCGAAACACTGCGCCCCACCTGCCCGGAGCCTTCGCGATGATGGAACGGCTGGCCGCTACCGTCACGCTCGAGCGCGTCATCATCGTCACGAACGACAACGAAGACGGCACCGATGCCGTGCTCGATCAAGCCCGGCGCGGACCTTTGCCGCTGACGATCATCAACATGGACGGGCTGGCATCCGAACACGAGCAGCGGGTGGATCGGCTTGCGGTCGCGCGGCAGGCCTCGCTGGAGGCCCTGTTCGCGTCTACGTCCGTGCCCGACTTCACGCTGATCCTCGATATGGATGGGTTGAACAACACGCTGGACCCGGTCGTCGTCAAACGCCTGATGGATGACGCGCACGGCGACTGGCAGGCGGTGTTCGCGAACCAGCCGAACGCCTATTTCGATATCTACGCGCTCCGACGGCCAAACTGGTGCGACTACAATTTCATGCCGAAACTGAACCATGAGTGGAAGCAGGTCGCCGGGCGCCCGAGGTTCGAAAAGCTTCTCAGCCGCCTCAACCCGTTCGACCGGACACCCAGATCGCGGCAGGAACTGAAAATCCGGTATGTCCACCAGCTTCAATACAGAATTCCCGCGGATTATCCGTGGATCGAGGTCGACTCCGCCTTCGGTGGGGCGGGGCTGTATCGCACGGCGGCGTTGCGCGGTAAAACCTATCGGTCCCGCGGCAGTCAGGGCATGGTGATATGCGAGCATGTGTCGCTCCACGCCCAGATGCGCGCCGAGGGGGCAAGGTTGTTCATCGTGCCGTGGTTCCTGAACGAAAACCACGAGCATCTCGACGCTGCCAGCGGCAGGACGTTCCCGCGAGAGCTTTTGACCTGAAACGCGGTGTCGCAGCCGGGCGTCCGTCCACGGCACGAAAAAGGGCGCCCCGAAAGGCGCCCTTCGTCAATCTGTCTGTCCGTCGGCTCAGTTGCCGGTGGCGTTCTCGACGTCGATCGAAACGCCCGGTCCCATCGTCGACGAGATCGAGACCTTTTTCAGGTACGACCCCTTCGCGCCGGCCGGCTTGGCTTTCGACACGGCGTCCACGAAAGCGCGGACGTTCTCGGCCAGCTTGCCTTCGTCGAACGAGGCTTTGCCGATCCCGGCGTGGACGATGCCCGCCTTCTCGACCTTGAACTGAACCTCACCGCCCTTGGCGGCTTCCACGGCTTCCTTGATGTCCATGGTCACGGTGCCGACCTTCGGGTTCGGCATCAGGTTGCGCGGACCCAGAACCTTACCCAGACGGCCGACGACGGGCATCATGTCCGGGGTGGCGATGCAGCGGTCGAAGTCGATCTTGCCGCCTTGCACGGTTTCCATCAGGTCTTCTGCGCCCACGATATCGGCGCCAGCGGCCTTGGCTTCCTCAGCCTTGTCGCCACGGGCGAAGACGGCCACGCGGACCTCTTTGCCGGTGCCGTTCGGCAGGCTGACCTTGCCACGGACCATCTGGTCGGCGTGACGCGGGTCGACGCCGAGGTTCATGGCGATCTCGACCGACTCGTCGAACTTGGCCGATGCGTTGGCTTTCACCAACGCGACGGCTTCCTCGACGGTGACGAACTCTTTGCCGGCGAAAGCTTCGCGGGCAGCGGCGGTGCGTTTTCCGAGCTTTGCCATCTTACTTCACCTCGATGCCCATGGAGCGGGCGGAACCCAGGATGATCTGCATCGCAGCTTCGACGTCGTTCGCGTTCAGGTCTTTCATTTTCGCTTCCGCGATTTCCTTGACCTGAGCGGCGGTCACGGTGCCCACGGTCTCACGACCCGGGTTGTTCGCGCCCGACTTCAGCTTGGCGGCCTTCTTCAGGAAGTACGACGCCGGCGGCGTCTTGATGTCCATCGTGAAGGACTTGTCCTGATAGTAGGTGATCTCGGTGGGGCAAGGGGCACCCTGCTCCATCTCCTGCGTCTTGGCGTTGAACGCCTTGCAGAATTCCATGATGTTGATGCCGCGCTGACCCAGGGCGGGGCCCACGGGCGGCGACGGGTTGGCTTGACCTGCAGGGATCTGCAGCTTCATCTTGCCAGCAAGTTTCTTGGCCATCCGGCCTCTCCTTCTTCCAACAGCCTCAGGGCGCGCCCTTCAGCTTGATGTTGCCGTGGTCAGGTCCGACGATCGCGACCGCCTCGCCTCCCACACGAATAGGACAGGGATCACCCTTGGGCGTCCCTGAACGGGGCGGCAATACGCAACTCGGGCACACATTGCAAGCGATTCCCCCCTTTTGGGCAGGCCCCGCGCAGGCTAGCGTTCCGCCATGAAGTATTCCGTCTCCATCGACGTGCCCGACCTTGCCAAAGGCATCGCGTTCTACACCGATGTCTTCGGCGTGCAGGAGGTCGCCCGGCCCATCGAAACCTACGCGGTCCTGCGCGGGAGCGGCGGACAGGCATTCGGGATCATCCAGAAACCCGAAGGCTCACAGCCCGCGCCCGAAACGGACGACCGCCGTCACTACACCCGCCACTGGACGCCCGTGCACATGGACATCGAGGTCGATGATTTCGACGCCGCGCTCGACCGTCTGACGGCGGCGGGCGGCACCGTCGAACAGGTCTTCGACATGGAGAACCGCCCCAAGACCGCCTTTTGCGCCGACCCTTTCGGCAACGGCTTCTGCCTGATGGAGACCCGCGACTGATGGCGATGATTACCGACATCGAAGACTACTTCACCCGAGGCTGCGGCCGCTGCGACCGCTTCGACACCCCGGACTGCTCGATCCAGCAGTGGAAAGAGGGCCAGAACAAGCTGCGCGAGATCTGTCTCGACATGGGCTTGTCCGAACACGTGAAATGGGCGCACCCCGTCTACATGCACGCGGACCGAAACATCGCGATGATGGGCGCGTTTCGCGGCGACTACCGCTTCACCTTCATGAACGGCGGCCTTCTGAAAGACCCCGAAGGGGTGCTTGAAACCGCCGGGCCGAACTCGGTCGTGAAGAACGTGCTCTACTTCACCACGAACGACGGCCCCGCGAAGACGGAGCCGATCATCCGCGCCTACCTTGCCGAGCTGATGGATTACGCCGAACGCGGCGTGAAGCCCCCCAAGGTCGAGCGTGAGATCGAGATGCCCGACGAACTGGTCGAGGCGCTGGACGGCGACCCCGAGCTTGCCGAAGCCTTCTTCGCCCTCACGCCGGGGCGACAGAAAAGCTATGCCTTCAACTTGGCTCAGGCCAAGAAGCCCGAGACCCGCTTTGCCCGGATCGAAAAGTTCCGCGACAAGATCTTCGCGGGCAAGGGCGCGATGGAACGGTAGACATGCAAAAGGCGCCGCACGGTCGCGGCGCCTTTCCGAAATTCCGGCAAGGGATCAGCCCTGTTTGGACACCTGCGTGTATTCCAGCTCGACCGGAGTGGCGCGACCGAAGATCGACACCGACACCTTGAGGCGCTGGTTGTCCTCGTCCACGCCCTCGACCATGCCGTCGAAGCCCTCGAACGGGCCGTCGGTGACCGCGACCTTTTCGCCGATCTCGAAGGTGATGAGCGTACGCGGCGCTTCCACGCCCTCCTCGACACGGCCCAGGATCGCTTCGACCTCGGCATCGCGCATCGGCATCGGGCGGCCCTGCGGCCCGAGGAACCCGGTGACGCGGTTGATCGAGTTCACGAGGTGATAGCCCTCGTCCGACATTTCCATGTGGACCAGCACGTAGCCGGGCATAAAGCGGCGCTCGGTCGTGACCTTCTTGCCGCGGCGCACTTCGATGACTTCTTCGGTCGGAACGAGCACTTCGTCGATTTCGTCTTCCAGCCCGGCTTCCGCCACGGAGGTCTTGATCTGCTCGGCGATCTTCTTCTCGAAGTTCGAGAGAACGCTCACCGAATACCACCGTTTCGCCATCGTGCTTGTCCTGTTCCTGCGGGCGACGCGAGCCGCCTTTTTCAACTTTTGCCCCGGACTTAAAAAACGGGCGTGCAACTCGAATCATTGCACGCCTCATGGGGAATGGTGGGTCAGATACCCCCCTCTCGCCGGATTTTCAAGCCTCGGCGCGCCAAGGCCCGATCCCGCGAAAGGCCGGGGGACGTGTCAGCCGAGGAAGGACAGAAGCCCGGTCAGACCCGAGCGGATCGCAAGGTCGACGAGCGAGAAAAACACGGCGACCAGCGCGGTCAGCGCGATGACCATGCCCGAGGTCAGCATGACTTCGCGGCGGGTCGGCCAGGTGACTTTCGACACCTCGGAACGGACCTGCTGAATGAACTGGAACGGGTTGGTTCTTGCCATGATCGTGCCTTCTCGTGAACGAGGGGCAGATACGCCACCGGGCGCGGGTTTTCAACCCGCATCCGCATGTTCGCGCCCTTCGCCTCTATCTCAGCGCGCGCGCCTGTTCCGCGAAACGGTCGAAAGGGTCGGCTTTCATCCGGTCGCGCATGTCCGCGTTGACCGCCGTCGGGGTTGACGGCTTGCCGCGCCCCGCCGACTTCACCCATGCGCGGCTGCCCGACAGGCGCTCGGCCGCCTTCTGCACTGGCTGGGGCGTGGCCCCCGTCGCCGGGTCCGCGACACGCGGGATGATCTGCGGCGCATCGCCTTTAGCATTTCGCGACTTGCCCAGCCCGCTAAGGACCGAAAGCGCCATGAGAAAACCGGCGACGGCGAACAGCGGCATCGGTTGGGCGAACGGATCGAAACCGTTGATCGGCAGGCTCACCAGGGCCGTGCCCTTGGAGTTCAGGTAACCGATCACGGCGAGCAGGGCTGCAAGGCCGAAAAGCGCCCGTGCCCCTGTGCCCCCGCGCGCAGTCTTTGGGCGCGCTTGCGCGTGCTCAGGCTCCGGCTCATCCGCCGCGGTCGACATCGCCGGTTCGGGTTCGGCGCTCTCAACGATCGTGCCGACCGATCTGTCACCGCGCAGAATCGCGCGCAGATCGCTCATCGACAAGCCGGCGGCCCGCATCGCTTTCTGGCGTGAACCAATCCTGACGAAAAACGCGACGACCGCCCCGATGGCGAACAGCGCGAGCAGGGCGGACCCGAGGAGCGCCGCGAGCACCGCGAAGTCCTGCCCGTATCTCTGAGCCACCACCCAGACGCCCGAACCCGCCGCGACGGCGAGAAGCACGAGCCGGACGAGCGTTTTCCTGAAATGGCCCTTCAGCGCAAAATGCGCGGCGACCGCCGCCTCGGCCTCGCCAGTCAGCACGCGTTCCGGCGCGGCTTCGGCCCCCTCCGCCGTGTCGCCCTGCGTCTGGACCGGCGCGCCACGGGTCGCCAGCCGCCCAAGCGGGCTGTCGGGTGAGATGTCCTTCGACAGTTCGACGTCGCGACGCTTGGCCTTGAACGTGTAATCGTAGTCATGCGCCTTGTTCGCCCCGGCCGGCGGCTGCACCTGCACGGCCTTGCGCGGGTCGATGGCGCGGGACGCCTCGCTCGGCTTGCGCCCCCAGCCAAAGACGCGCTTTGCCAGACCCAACAGGGCGATGGCCAGTGCGGCGGCCCAGAACTGCTTGCGGGCAAGCTCCGGCGCGCCCTGCGCGGCCAAAGCCGCTTCCCGCCCCGCAAGAAAGGGTTCGAGGTAGAAGAAGTCGTCCGCCTTTCGCAGACCCTGTTCTTCGATGGCATCCGAAACCATCGAGGACATGGAATCATACCCGGAGGCGAACCCGCCCAGCCGGAACAGGGGCTCCTCCTTCTGATAGGACACGATGTAATCTTCGATGTGATCGACGAAGTAATCCTTGTCGCGCTCGGTGAGCACGATCGCCGCCCGCACGGTCCGCGACGACAGATCGTCGCCCATGCCGAACACCATGTAGAGATACCGCTCCGAGGTTTTCACCCCGTTCGTGCGCTTGGTCAGCGTGTAGTTGTAGTCGGTGTTGATCCAGCCCAGCACGTTCACTTCACCGGCAGGCCCGATATGCACGTCCTCGTCGAATAGCGACAGATCGACCGGCAACGGCGCGCCAAGGTCCAGCGCGGCCTCACGCTCGGCTTCGGTCTCGAGTTCGTGCTTGTAGACCTCGTTCCCCAGATACGCCACGCCGCCCGCGATCGGGACATAGGCCCACCACGGCAGCAGGAAAAAGAGGATAATCAGCCTTTGCACGCCAGAACCCCGAAGCAAACTCGCCACCCACAAGACAACAGGCGAAATCGGGCGTGATTGGGGCCGATACGGGGAAAATGCGGGGGAATCGGTGCCACCGATGCGGCAAACCGTAGCAATTCAATGCTTTGCGGAAGGTGGTGGCAGGGGCAGCAGGGTTCGAACCCGCGACCTACGGTTTTGGAGACCGTCGCTCTACCAGCTGAGCTATACCCCTAGGACCGGGCTGGGAGATACGACAGCCCGCCGCCCGTTTCAAGGGCAATTCGCGCCCGGCTTGGCGGGTCATGGGCGCCGTGCTAATCGCAGTCCATGACATTGCGCGACACGTCCGTTTTCGACGAAAGCCCGTGGCTGGCGGGCGGGCCCGACCGGCTCGGTCCGGCCAGAGCGATCCCGACCATGCTGGCCCATGAAGAGGAACTTCTGCTCTACTGGCTCACCGCCGCTTGGGCGCAAGGGTCCGGCGCGGTCGTCGATCTGGGATGTTTCGCGGGCGGGTCGACCGCGCGGCTGGCCGAAGGTCAGCGGCAGGCCGGGCATAGTGCGCCCATCCACGCCTACGACCGGTTCGGCGCGGACGAGGCGGCGAAGCGCCGGTTTCTCTACCCCGCCGGGGTCGCCCGGTTCGAGGGCGAAGACCTGCTTCCGGCCGCGACGGCGCTCCTCACCCCGTGGCTGGATCGCATCTCGCTTTACAAGGAAGACCTGAAAGACACGGTCTGGCCGAGGGAACCCATCGAAATCCTCGTGGTGGACGCCTCCAAATCGACCGCGACGCTCGACGCAATCGCCCGCACATTCTACCCGGCGCTCCAGCCCGGTGCCATCGTCGTGCACTGCGGCGCGCTGCACTGGCGCGAGCCGTGGGTGATGGCCCAGATGCTGCTCATGCGCGACTGGTTCACCCCGCTCGCCCATGCCCATGACACGACCTTCGCCTTTCATGTGACGCGAACGCCCGACTCACGCGCGATCGAGGAAGGGCTGACGACGGGACTTCGCGACAAGGCTCTTGCGGCGATCCTGAATTCGAACCGCGCCCTGTTCGAAGATTACGGCACCACCGACCAGCTCGACACCATGCTGGCCGCCATCGCGGCCTCACCCGGCGTGCGCGACGCATGGAAGATGTCACGCCCCTGACCCCTTCTTCGGTCTACAAATACCTCGGGGAGGTCTGGAGGGGCTGGCCCCTCCAGCGGGTCGGGGCAGCTTGCTGCCCCGAAACCTCAGACCAGCGCGAAGGCCATCATCAAAAGACCGACGACCGCCACCACCCAGGCCAGCGTACGCAGGCCGGGGATCGCGACCATGTAGAGCGGCAGATAGGCCACCCGCGCCAGCACGAAAATCGCCGCGCCCAGCGTGGCGTCGGCCTCCAGCACCACCGCGAGCAAGGCCAGCACGATGAAGACCGGCAGGCTTTCCTGCCAGTTGGCAAGGGCGCGGCGCGCGCGGCCCGTCACCGGCGACGGCTCGGGCAGATCGTCCCGCCCGCCCATATGGCGCGACACGCCTTCGGTCGGGAAAAACAGCATCGTCGGGGTGAAGACATAGACCGCGTGCAGGATCAGTGCGGCGAAAATCCAGAACAACATGAAACTCTCCTCCGTTCACGGGGGCGAGCGTAGCGGCGCGCGGGCGATCCGCCAATTGTCGTGTCAGTGCTTGGCCACCCTGTCGCCGTGATGTGACACGATGGTCGCAAGGTCCTCGGGCGGGGTCTTGGACGGCAGGAAGGCGCAGGCATTGGGGCTCATCGAAAACACCAGCCCGTCCGAGAAAAAGGACGACGCTGTGACGAACACGACCTTGGCGGCCGGATGCCGGTAAGCGGCGTAATCCGCCACGGCCATCGCGCCCGACCCCGGCAGGTCGAGGTCCGCGACGATCATGTCGACATGCCCTTCGCGCAGGCGGTCGAATCCGGCCTCGGCCGTCTGGGTCAAGGTCACCCTCGCCCCTTCCCGTTCCAGATGCCTTTGCCAAAGGCGTCCAAGATCCGGATCCGTTTCTACGATCAGGACATCCAAAGAATCACTCGGCTTCACTCGCTTTCCGGTTGCGTGTGTAACCTCACTCTACACCATGCGCATCACCACGGGAAATTAACGTTTCCCTACGGGTTTGGAAACCTGACCCGATAAACTTGGATAACGGCCCGATCCCATTGCTTTCGGGGCCGATTTGGGTTTCATGCGGGGCGCGAAAGGACCGCCATGACACCGACCTGGATCACCATCTGCGACACCTGCAAACGCGAAGACTGGGCCGCGAAGGGGGTCGAGCGCACCGACGGGCAGGCGCTTTCCGAACTGGTCGAAGCCGCCGCCCGCGGCACCGCGCTGCGCGTTCGGCGCACGAGTTGCCTGATGGGATGCGATCACTCCTGCAACGTCGCGGTGCAGGCCGCAGGGAAGCTGAACTACACGCTCGGGCGGTTCGAGCCCACGGACGAGGCGGCGCAGGGCATCGTGGACTGGGCCGTTCTGCATTCGGAAAGCGAAACCGGGCAGGTGCCCTATCGGACATGGCCGGTCGCGGTGAAGGGGCACTTCGTCACCCGCCATCCCCCTCTGCCCGAGGGCGAATGACCACGCCGCGCGATCACGGCGGCGGTCTCGATGCCGCCATTGCCCGGTTCGGCGGCACCCGCGCGGATTGGATCGACCTGTCGACCGGCATCAACCCCCGGCCCTACCCGCTCCCCCCCATCCCCGCCGAAGCCTGGCAGGCCCTGCCCGACCGCGCCGCGATGGACGCGCTGGAAGCCGCCGCGCGCGACTTCTGGATGGTCCCGGCCGGTGCCGCCGTTCTGGCCGCCCCCGGCGCCTCCGCCCTGATCGCGCGCATCCCGGCACTGGCGCCCAAGGCCCGCGTGCAGATCGCGGAACGCACCTACAACGAACACGCCGCCGCCTTCGACATCGCAGGGTGGGAGGTTGTGCGCTCCGGCCCCGCCGAGGCCCGCGTCGTCGTCCATCCGAACAACCCGACGGGCATGCTGTGGAGCGGTGACGACCCCGACCCCCGCACACTCACCGTGATCGACGAAAGCTTTTGCGACATCGCTCTGGGCAACACCCACGTGCGCGGCAAGGCCACCGAACCCGGCACCCTCATTCTGAAATCGCTCGGGAAATTCTGGGGTCTTGCAGGTCTGCGGTTGGGTTTCGCCATCGGCGACCCAGCGTTGATCGACCGCTTGCGCGACATGCTCGGCCCGTGGCCCGTCTCCGGCCCCGCGCTGATCGCTGGCCGCGCCGCACTCGAAGACATGGACTGGGCCAACCGCACGCGCCAGCGGCTTCACGTCGACGTCGCCCGCCTCGACGCCATGATGCAGGCCAAAGGGGCCGAGGTCGTGGGCGGCACCGCGCTTTTCCGGCTCTACGATGTGGGCGACGCGGCAGCGTGGCAGGACCGGCTCGCCAAATCCCACGTCTGGACCCGCGTGTTTCCCTACGAACCCCGGTGGATGCGCTTGGGTCTCCCACCCGAGCACGGCTGGGACCGATTGGAGGCCGCGTTGTGAGCTTCGCCGCCGTCCTGATCCTCGCCCTGCTGATCGACGCCGTGGCGGGTGAGCCGGAGGAGATCTGGGGGCGCGTTCCGCATCCTGCCGTTCTCATGGGTCGCGCGGTCGGCTGGTGCGACGACAAGCTGAACGCGGGCAAGGGGCGGCTGATGACCGGCGCGGTCACCATCGCCGCGCTCGCGGGCCTCGCCGCCACGCTGGGCTGGATGCTCGGCCAGATCGGCTGGCTGGTCGAGGCGCTCGTCGCCGCGATCCTCCTCGCCCACCGCTCGCTCGTCGATCATGTCGAGGCGGTGGCCGACGCCCTCACCCGGTCGCTGGGTGAGGGCAAACGCGCCGTGGCGCAGATCGTGGGCCGCGACATCACGGACATGGACGATGCCGATGTCGCCCGCGCCGCGATCGAAAGCGGGGCCGAGAATTTCTCTGACGGGGTCGTGGCCCCTGCCTTCTGGTTCCTCGTAGCGGGCCTTCCCGGCCTGTTGGCCTACAAGATGGTGAACACCGCCGACAGTATGATCGGCTACCGCACCCCGCGCCACGAACAGTTCGGCAAGGCCGCCGCGCGGCTGGACGACGTGCTGAACTGGATTCCCGCGCGGATTTCCGCTGGCCTCATCTTCCTCATCAATCACCGCCCCGGCGGCTGGGCCACCATCGCCGCCGATGCGCCCCTGCACCGTTCGCCCAACGCGGGCTGGCCCGAAGCCGCGATGGCCGTAAGCCTTGATGTGGCGCTGTCCGGGCCGCGCAGCTACGAGGGCGCGCGGCGCGATTTCCCCTTCGTCAACGAACACGGCGAACGCGACATCGGCGCGCCCGAGATCGACCGCGCCGTGTCGGTGCTTTGGCGCGCATGGGTCGCCCTTCTCGTTCTCGTGTTCATCATCGCGGTTGTCTGGTGAGCCCGGTTTGCTAGGGTCGCAGAGACCAAGATTCCGGAGTTTCGAATGAAGACCTTTCTCGCCGCCGCAGCCCTTGCGCTTTCTCTTCCCGTCAGCGCATCCGCGCAGGCGATCCCCGCCCCGCTGATCCAATGCGGCGGATCGTGGTCGGACTTCGTGGGCCGGATGAAAGAACTGGCGGTCAGCCGGGGGTATGATCGCGGCACCGTCGACCAGTTCTTCGCCTCGGCCCGTCAGGACGGCGCGACGCTGAACGCGGATCGCGGGCAGGGCTTTTTCCAGAAGACCTTCATCGACTTCTCGCGCTCGCTGATCTCGGCCAACCGGATGCAGAACGGTCAGGCCAACATGCAGCGTTACGATGCGATCTTCGACCAGATCGAAAGCCGGTATGGCGTGAGCCGGGGGGTGCTGACCGCCTTCTGGGCGTTCGAGACCGATTTCGGCGGCTTTCAGGGTGACTTCAACACGCTCAACTCGCTGATGACCCTCAGCCACGACTGCCGCCGCCCCGGCCTGTTCCAGCCGCAGGTCTTGGCCGCGCTCGAACTTTACACGCATGGCGACTTTTCCCCCACGGGCACCACGGGCGCTTGGGCGGGCGAGATCGGCATGGTCCAGATGCTGCCCGCCGACATCATCGAGGCTGGTGTCGATGGTGACGGCGACGGGCACGTCCGGCTGAAAACCTCTGCCCCCGACGCGCTCATGTCCGGCGGTCACATGCTGTCGAACCTCGGCTGGCGCCCCAACGAGCCGTGGTTGCAAGAGGTCATCGTGCCCGACAACCTCGACTGGTCCAAGACTGGCACCGACAACAGCCTGCCCACGAGCCAGTGGCAGCAGATGGGCGTGCAGGCCCGCAACGGTCAGCTTGCGACCAACCTGCCCGGAAAGATCATCCTGCCGCAGGGGCGGAAAGGGCCTGCCTTTATCGCCTATCCCAACTTCGACGTCTATTTCGAGTGGAACCAGAGCTTCACCTACGTCCTCACCGCCGCCTATTTCGCCACCCGGCTCGAAGGCGCCCCGGTCTACGACGCGGGCAACCCCGAACCGGGCCTTTCGGGCGGCCAGATGAAGGCGCTTCAGCAGAAATTGCAGGCGCGCGGTCACGACGTGGGCAAGATCGACGGCATTCTGGGTTCCGGCACCCGCGCGGCGGTTCAGGCCGAACAGGTGCGTCTCGGCCTTCCGGCGGATGCTTGGCCCACGGCGGCGCTGCTGAACGCACTTTGACCATATTGGCGGGCGCGCGTTTCCAGAAAATCAAGAAACGTGGTATTCACTGAAGCAATCGGAAAGTGTTTTCAGTGTTATCACCGAAAAAACGGCCCCGCAGAGCTGCTACTCTGCGGGGCTTCTCTATTTCAGCTTGCTGGCCGATCCAGAGGCGGATGAATGCGAGCAACAGCGAAGCCGCTGCCAGTGTCACCATCCATTTTCGAAATCGTTGTTCGTCCAGTGCCATCACCACCAGTCGCCGCGAAGTGTCGCGACGGTTGGAGGATGATCTCCCAATGGTTCAGATGGCGATAACCATCACCATTTGATGTGGTCCTCGAACAGCACCACGCTGTCGAGCCACAATTCGAGCAGCGCGTCGAAATCGCCGGTGCTGAGACCGTCGTTGCTGGTCGCCACATCCATCTCGATCCGCGCGACGCCCTCGTCTGTCAGGTAGGACCGGACGAAGCGGCGGTCGGTGTTCCACGAATTGATCGTTTCGAGCGTCACGTTCTCGGCCCGGTAGCCCGCGTAGAACTGCACCGCCTGACAGTCGACGTTATCCTCGCAGTCATAGAAGAACAGGCTCATCTTGTCGCCGTTCGACCGATATTCGACGAGCGGATCGCCCACCGTGTCTTCGGTCAGTCGGGCCGGCATCCCAGCATCTTCGAAGAAGGCCACGAAGGTCTGCGGGTCCGAGGCGATCACGCGGTCCGACATCGGCGCCTGAACCGACGCGGGCGCGTCGAGCGGCTTGGATTCCAGCGACTTCTGTTCCTGTGCCAGTGCCGGCGCTGCAAGAATGGCCAAGACGGCCGCAATGACTTTGCGTGACATAACGCTCTCCCTGAATGCCCTTTACAGGCAGCTTAGCGGGGAATCGCTACATCGCAAACCGGATCAGGCGACCAGCGCCTCGGCTTTCTTCAGATCGACGCTGACAAGCTGGCTGACGCCCTGCTCCTGCATGGTGACGCCGAACAGGCGATCCATCCGGCTCATCGTCACCGCGTGGTGGGTGATGATGAGGAAGCGAGTGTCGGCCTTGCGCGTCATCTCGTCCAGCAGATCGCAGAAGCGCGTCACGTTCGCATCGTCGAGCGGCGCGTCCACCTCGTCCAGCACACAGATCGGCGCGGGGTTGGCAAGGAACACGGCGAAGATCAGGGCAAGCGCGGTCAGAGTCTGCTCGCCGCCCGACAGAAGGCTCAGGGTCGACAGCTTCTTGCCCGGCGGCTGGCACATGATCTCAAGCCCGGCTTCGAGCGGGTCGTCGGATTCCACGAGAACGAGGTTCGCCTCGCCGCCCCCGAAAAGATGCGTGAAAAGTGTGCCGAAGTTCTCGTTCACCTGCTCGAACGCCGTCAGCAGCCGCTCGCGCCCCTCGCGGTTCAGCGATGCGATACCGTGGCGCAGCTTGCCGATGGCCTCTTCCAGATCGGACTTTTCGCTGACCAGCGTATCGTGCTCGACCTGCACTTCCTTGGCGTCTTCCTCGGCACGCAGGTTCACCGCGCCCAGCGCATCGCGCTGACGTTTCAGGCGGTTCACATCGGCTTCGATCTGCTCGGACGACGGCATTTGGTCCGGCACCACGTCGAGGCTTTCAAGAAGCTGCTCGGGCGTCGTCTCCATCTCGTCCTGAATGCGCTCGACCGCATAAGCGACGGTTTCCTTGGCTCCGTCCACCCGTGCCTCGGCCCGCGCCCGTGCTTCGCGCGCCTCGCCCGCCTCGCGTTCGGCATCGCGTTCCGCCATCTGCGCCTCACGAAGCGCCGATTCCGCCGCCGACAGTGCATCCTGCGCCTTGGCGCGGCGCGCTTCGGCCTCGGCGACTTGGCGCGACAGCTCGTCTCGTTTCGCGGCGAGTTCCTCGGGCGCCGAGCGCGCGTCCTTCAACTCGACTTCCGACGCCGCCTTGCGCTCGCCGAGTTCCGCGATCCGCTTGCCCGCGGTCTCCAGACGGTGCTTCCAGCCGGAGATTTCCTTGGTCACTTCCTGCGACCGCTTCACCCGCGCCTCGCCCTCGCGCTTGACCTCGTCATGAGCGGACCGCTTGGACATCATCGTCATCCGCGCGGCTTCGACGGTCATCTTGGTGTCTTCGACCTCGGCGCGGGCATCGTCGAGGTTCGGCAGATCCTTGACCGCCTTCTCGGCCTCGGTCAGACGTGCACGCGCCCCGGCGGCTTCGTCCTCGTGCCGGGTGACGGCCAGCGTCATGTTCTCGAGCTTGCCTTCCGCGATGTTACGATCCGCTTCGGCCCGCGACTGCGCCCGGTTGGCGTCGGCTACGGCCCGGTCGGCATCGCGACGGGCCTCGCGCGCAGCCTTGTCGGCCTCGGTCGCACGTGTCAGCTCCTCGCGCAGCGCCTCATGCGCCCGCATGGCCCCATCGGCGCGCGACTGGGCGCGCTCCAGATCCTGCTTGAGTTCTTCGAGCCGGTTCATCTGTTGCAGACGCAGCGCCGCCGCCGACGGCGCGTCTTCGGCCGCGACACGGTAGCCATCCCACCGCCACAGATCGCCCTCGATCGTGACCAGCCGCTGACCGGGGCGCAGAAGCGGTTGCAGACGCGCGGCATCTTCTGCTTCAACCAGCCCGACCTGCGACATGCGCCGCCCCAAAACCTCGGGTACGGTGACGTAGTTGGTCAGCGCCGCAACGCCTTCGGGCAAGGTCTGCGCGTCCGAATAGCCGGGCAGGGTCAGCCAGCCCGACGCCTCGGGGTCGTCCACAGCAGGCGCGCGCAGATCGTCGGACAGCGCCGCACCAAGCGCGGCTTCATAGCCCTTTTTCACCCGCACGAGGTCGAGCACCTGACCGCCCTCGGCAGTGTCGCGTTCGATCACCTTGGCCAGCGCCATGACCTCGGCGCGTAGCGCATTCACTTCGCCCTCGGCCTCGGATCGTTCAGCCCGCGCATCCGCCTCGCGCCCCTGCGCCGCGGCCCGCGCCTCGTCGGCATCGACCAGCGCGGCCTCGGCGGCCTCGGCCATCTGGGTCGCCTGCGTCTGGGCATAGTCGGCTTCCGAGAACGCCAGCTTCGCCGCGTCGAGCGCGGCTTTGGCCGAGGTGACGGCCGCCCGCGCGCGTTCTGCCTCGCCCTCGGATTTCTCCAGCGTCTTTTTCGAATCGTCCAGCAGCCGGTGCGCCGACTGGTGCCGGGCAGCCAACCGCGCGACATCTTCGGTCAACTGGCTCAACGCATCCTCGCGCTCGCCCAGCACCCGCTTGGCGTCGCGGGCGGCATCGGCGGCCTCTTCCAGCCGCCCCTCGTGCCCCTCGGACGCCTTGGCCAACTCACCGCGCTCCCATTCGAGCCGTTCGATGGTCTCGCCCGCGTCCTTGTTCAGCGATTCCTCGCGCTCCATGTCGCGGGTGAGCTGTTCGATCCGGTTCGTCAGCGTCTCGATCCGTCGCGCGGCCTGTTCCTCCTGCTCGGTCAACTGATCGCGCGACACGGTCAGGCGTTGCAGCACGGCGGCGGCGATCGCCTCTTCCTCGCGCTTGGGCGGCAGCTTGTCCTCGGCCTCGACCCGCGCCTTGGCGGACGAGCGGGCCGCGCCCTCGGCGGCGGCGGCGGCGCGCACCATGTCGGTCAAGGCTTCCTGCGCCTTGGCCCGCGCTTCATCCGCCTCTTTCCAGCGGCGATAGAGCAGCAGACCTTCGGAGGTGCGAAGCTGCGACCCGATCTCGCGATACCGCTGCGCCTGTTTCGCCTGCCGGGCAAGTTGCCCCAATTGGGTCGCCAGTTGTTCGATCACGTCATCGACACGGGCAAGGTTCTGTTCGGTGCTCTTGAGCTTCAGCTCCGCCTCGTGACGGCGCTGATACAGCCCCGAAATCCCCGCCGCCTCTTCCAGAATCCGGCGGCGGTTCTTGGGCTTGGCGTTGATGAGTTCCGATATCTGCCCCTGCCGCACCAGCGCGGGCGAATGCGCGCCCGTCGAAGCATCGGCGAACAACATCTGCACGTCACGCGCGCGCACGTCCTTGGTGTTCACCTTGTAGGCCGAGCCCGCATCCCGCGTGATCCGGCGCACGATTTCGAGCATATCCGTCTCGTTGAACCCGGACGGGGCCAGACGTTCCGAATTGTCGATCTGAAGCACGACCTCGGCAAAGTTACGCGCCCCGCGTGACGAGGTGCCCGCGAAGATCACATCCTCCATCCCGTCGCCGCGCATCGCCTTGGCGCGGTTTTCGCCCATGACCCAGCGCAAAGCTTCGAGCAGGTTCGACTTGCCGCAGCCGTTCGGGCCGACGACGCCCGTAAGCCCGTTCGCGATCACCAGATCGGTCGGGTCGACGAAGCTTTTGAAGCCATTGAGGCGCAGGCGGGTGAACTGCACGGGGAGCGGATCCTGATTCCGGGTTATCCCGGCATGATCCCGACGCCGCAGCGCGGAGTCAACGCAGGAGCGCAGGATATGGCAGGCGTGAGCGGGTTATCCACAAGATATTGTCACAAACCTGACACAGCGACCTGTGGTAAACTCGGTGCATGACAACCAGCGAGACCCTCATCGCCTTCAATGACGCGATCACGCGGGCCGACCTCGGCGCGCTCGGCGCCCTTTTCGCGCCGGATCACGTGTTCATCGACCCGGCCGGACACGAAGTGCGCGGGAAGGACGACGTATTGGCCGCCTGGCGCGGGTTCTTCGCCACCTTTCCCGGCTACAAGAACGTGTTCGAGGATATCCACGCGGAAGGGGCGCATGCGATGATTCGCGGACATTCGGTCTGCGACGACCCGCGCCTCGCCGGTCCCGCGCTTTGGCGGGTGGAAGTGATCGAAGACGCGGTCACGGTTTGGCACGTGATGGAAGACACGGAGAAAAACCGACGCAGCATCGGCCTCTAGCGGCATCCGGCGCGTCACGGCGACGCCGCAACGATGATCGCGCTTGACCCGCCCCCATCCGCCGCGCCACAAGGATAAGGCATGGTTCCCGACACGGCGCAAAGCGCCAAGGGAGAATATGGGAATGCGGAGGGGTGATCCAAACCGGAGCCTTCAGCCGCAGCCGCCCCCGCGACTGTGACGCGGCGAGCGCCCGCCGGATACCACTGAGCCTCGGCTCGGGAAGGTGGCGAAGCGCGACGACCCGCAAAGCCAGGAGACCTGCCATGTGAAACGAAACCCCACCCGTCGGGGAGACGGGCCAAAGAGGGACCACGACATGACGACCAAGACCATCCAAAATACCGCCGTTCAGGCCGACACCCGTCTGGGCGCGATCTTCGCCGTACTGGCATTCGGCGCGGTTCTGCTTTTCGCCGCCGGTTACGCGCAGGCGACCGTGCTGCACGACGCGGCCCACGATCAGCGTCACGCAATGGCGTTCCCCTGCCACTGAGGCAGCTGATCTTCCATGCTTAAGAAACTGCTGACCGGCGCGTTGATCGCCGGTGTCGCGTCCGGCGTTACCGCCGCGGCGCTGCAATTCGCGTTCGTCATCCCGTACATTCTGGAAGGCGAGCTTTACGAAACCGGGGCGCGGGTTCATTTCGGTGCGGGCAGTCCGCAAAGCCCCTCCGGCACGCCGGGTCTGGGCAACGACTGGTCGCGCCACCTGATGACGGTGACCTTCGACGTGGTCAGTTACACCGCCTATGCGCTGATCCTGTCCGGGTTCATGGCGCTGGCCTTGCGGCAGGGGCACAAGGTCGACGCGCGCCGCGGGATCGTCTGGGGGGTCGCAGGCTTCGTCGCCGTGCAACTGGCGCCCGCCATCGGCCTGCCGCCGGAACTGCCCGGCACCATCGCGCCCGAAGTGCTGCCGCGTCAGATCTGGTGGAGCGGCACCATCGTCGTCACCGCGCTGGCACTCTGGCTCATCGCCTTCGTGCCGCAGGTCTGGGCGATCGGCGCAGCCATCGTGCTGCTGCTCTTGCCCCACGTGATCGGCGCGCCGCATCTCGACACCTATTACGGTGTCGCGGCCCCGGAATTGGCGGCTCATTTCGCCACCCGTTCGCTCGGTTTCGCTGCGGTGGGTTGGGTCGTGCTCGGCACCATCGCCGGGTACTTCGCCGGACAGGACGACTAGGCCGGGATGCGCCCGATGAGCTTGAACCTCAACCGTTCCAGCGCGCGGGCGTCGGTGATGATCCCCTTCTTCGCCGCGTCATACAGGCCCAAGAACATCTCGACCTCACCGACGAGCGAGGGATCCACATCCCCAAAAAGGTATGCCGCCTTGCCCTCCTGGCGCACGGACAGGCATACCGGACGGGCGCAGGCATTCATGCAATGCGCCCGCTCCACCTCCATCTTCGTGCCAAGCGCATCGGCCAAGGCCGTGCCCCCATCGCACCCGATGCAGACGGCCACGCGCCCTGCCATACCCTTTCCTTCCACGCCGTTTCGGGCGACAAGCCCCTAACGCCCCATATCGGAGACCGCCATGCGTGCCAAGATTCCCGCCACCGTCGTCACCGGCTTCCTCGGCGCTGGCAAGACCACGCTGATCCGCAACATGCTCCAAAACGCGAACGGCAAGCGGATCGCGCTTATCATCAACGAATTCGGTGACCTCGGGGTCGACGGCGACATCCTCAAGGGCTGTGGGGACGAGACCTGCACCGAGGATGATGTGATGGAGCTGTCGAACGGCTGCATCTGCTGCACCGTGGCCGAAGATTTCGTGCCGACGCTGGAAAAGCTTCTCGACCGCGACACGCCCCCCGACCACATCGTCATCGAAACCTCCGGCCTCGCTCTGCCGCAACCCTTGGTCCGCGCGTTTCAGTGGCCCGAGATTTCGACCCGCGTAACGGTCGATGGCGTCGTGACGGTGGTCGACGGCAAGGCCGTGTCCGAGGGCGTGTTCGCCGCGAACCTCGAAGCGGTCGAAGCCCAGCGCCGCGCCGACGAGAACCTCGACCACGAAACCCCGCTGTCCGAGCTGTTCGAGGATCAGATCGCCTGCGCCGACATGATCGTCGTGAACAAGATCGACCTTCTGGGCGAGGATGAGGCGACAGCCCTCACCGGCAAATTGTCGGGCGAAGCGCGTAAGGGCGTGCAGGTGGTCAAGACCTCCATGGGTCTCCTCCCGATCGAGGTGCTTCTGGGTCAGGGCGCCGCGGCCGAGACCAGCATGGAGGGACGGCACGAGGTCCATCATCATCACCACCATGACGATGACCACCACGACGACGATCATCACCACGACCATGAGCACGATCACGGCCATGACGAGTTCGAGTCGTTCGTTGTCGAGCGCGGCGAAATCGCGGACCCCAAGGCCTTTGCCGAGCAGGTCGCAGACGTGATCCGCCAGAACGGCATCCTGCGGCTCAAGGGCTTCGCGGCCGTTCAGGGCAAGCCGATGCGCCTGACGCTGCAAGCGGTCGGGCCGCGCGTCGACACCTATTTCGACCAGCCCTTCGGCGCTTCACCTCGCGCCACTCGGCTCGTCGTGATCGGCCAGACCGGGCTCGACCGTGCGCGGATCGAGGCCGCGCTTCAGGCCTGATGCTGATCGTCGAACCGGCGAACCCGCTCGACCCTGCGCCCTCGGCCCTTCTGGCGAAGGCGCAGGCGTTGCAGGCGGAAACCTACGCGCCGGAAAACAACCACGCTTTGCCGACCGAGGCGCTCGCGGCCCCCGACATCCGCTTTTTCGCCGCGCGCGAAGGCGACACGGTGCTGGGCGTAGGTGCGCTGGCCATCCGTGACGGCTACGGCGAAGTGAAAGCCATGTTCACCTCGGACGCCGCGCGCGGCAAAGGCGTGGGCGCGGCGCTGCTCCGCATGATCGAAGACACGGCACGCGAGGAAAAGCTGCCGGTGCTGCATCTGGAGACCGGCGAAGAACTCGCCGCCGCCGTCCGGCTCTACGAACGTCAGGGCTTCAAACGCTCCGGCGCGTTCGGTGACTACGAGGACGACGGGATCAGCCTGTTCATGACCAAGGTTCTGGACTGATGCACCTCCTCGCCGCGACCCCCGGCCAGATCGACGATGGCAAGGACGCCGTCGATCTGGGCCAGACGCCTGCCGACGTGGTGTTCATCTCCGCCGCCGATACCGAGCTTGCCGCCCTGTCCGAGGCGCGCGCGGAAATGGACGCGCCTCCCTCCCTGCGTCTCGCGAACCTCACGCATCTCAATCACCCGATGTCGGTGGACTTGCACATCGACACCTGCGCGAAGCAGTCCCGGCTGGTGATCGCCCGAGTGCTCGGCGGCACTGGCTACTGGCGCTACGGGGCCGAGCAATACGCGGCCCACATGGCCGAGGCGGGCGTGCCCCTCGCGCTTCTCCCCGGCGATGACAAGCCCGACGCCGAACTCGCCGCGCTCTCGACCGTCTCGGACGAAGACTACGCCGCGCTCTGGGCCTATCTCGTCGAGGGCGGGCCGCAGAACGCGACCAACTTCCTCGCCTATGCCCGCGCGATGCTCGACGGCGGCGAGAAACCGGCCCCGGCCAGCCCGCTCCTGCGTGCAGGCGTCTACTGGCCCGGCGCGGGTGTCTCGGACCTCGCCACCATCCGCGAGATGTGGAACCCGGATGCGCCCGTCGTCCCCCTCATCTTCTACCGCGCATTGGTGCAAGGCGCGGGCCTCAACCCGATCAACCGCATGGTCAAGGCGCTCCTGCGCCAGGGCCTGAACCCGCTCCCCATCTTCGTCGCATCGCTGAAAGACCCAGTCTCGACCGCGACCCTCGAACACCTTTTCACCGAGGCCTCGCCCAGCGTCATCCTGAACGCCACCTCCTTCGCCGTCGGCAGCCCGCATGCAGGCGACGACAGCCCGGAAAACCCCCTGGCGATGCAGGCCGCCAACGCCGCCCCGGTGTTTCAGGTCGTCCTTTCCGCCAGTTCCGAAGAGGCCTGGGCCGAGGGCCTGAACGGCCTCTCCGCCCGCGACATCGCGATGAACGTGGCGCTGCCCGAGGTCGACGGGCGCGTCCTGACCCGCGCGATCAGCTTCAAGGGCGAAGCGTACTACGACGATGCCACCCAATGCGCCATCGCCACCTACCGCGCCCAAGGCGACCGGATCGATTTCGTCGCCCGCCTCGCCGCCAACTGGGCGACCCTGCGCGCCACCCCCGCGCCCGAGCGCCGGGTCGCGCTGGTCCTCGCCAACTATCCGAACAAGGACGGGCGGCTCGCGAACGGAGTCGGCCTCGACACGCCTGCGGCCACGGTCCACGCGCTGAACCTGCTCGCCTCCGCAAGCTACCGCGTCGAGAATGCCCCCGCCGACAGCGACACGCTCATGCAGTCGATCATGGCCGGACCGACGAACTGGCTCACCGACCGGGTCGCGCGCACCGGGGGGGTCGACCTTTCGATGGCGGAATACCAGATCGCCTATGGTCAACTTCCGTGGGAGGTGCGCCAGCGCATCGAAGAACGCTGGGGCCGCCCCGAGGCGGACCCGTTCTTCGAACCGGGGGAGGTCGATTGTGGGCGCTTCAAGCTCTCGGTGCTGACGTTCGGCAACGTCGTCGTCGGCCTCCAGCCCGCGCGCGGCTACAACATCGACCCGACCGACACCTACCACTCGCCCGATCTGGTCCCGCCCCACGGATACCTCGCCTTCTACATCTGGCTGCGCGACGTGCACCGATCGAACGCCATCGTCCATATGGGCAAGCACGGCAACCTCGAATGGCTCCCCGGCAAGGCGCTGGCCCTGTCCGAAACCTGCCTGCCCGAGGCCGTGCTCGGCCCGATGCCCCACATCTACCCGTTCATCGTGAACGACCCCGGCGAAGGCACGCAGGCCAAACGGCGCACACAGGCGGTCATCATCGACCACCTGACCCCGCCGCTCACCCGTGCCGAAACCTATGGCCCCTTGAAAGACCTCGAGGCGCTGGTGGATGAATATTACGAGGCCGCGGGCGTCGATCCCCGGCGCATCGACCATCTGCGGCGCGAGATCCTGACCCTCACCGCCGCCACCGGGCTCGTCGCCGATGTCGGCATGTCGGGCGAGGATGAAGACACCGACCTCGCCAAGCTCGACGCCTATCTCTGCGAACTCAAGGAAGCGCAAATACGCGACGGGCTGCACGTCTTCGGCCAGTCCCCCGAAGGGCGGCTCCAGCGTGACCTGGTGCAGGCCCTTGTCCGCGTCCCGCGCGGCGACGGCAAGGGGCCGAACGCTTCGCTCATCCGCGCGCTGGCCACCGACTTCGGGATGAGTTTCGACCCGCTCGACTGCGACATGGCGGTCCCGTGGACCGGCCCCCGCCCCGAGGCGCTGGCCGGCGGCACATGGCGCACCAATGGCGACACGGTGGAGCGGCTCGAAGACTTCGCCACCCGCCTCATCGACGGCGAAGCGATCCCGCCGGGACCGATGAGCGGCGCCGTCATGGACGAAATCGAAACCACCGTCCGCCCCGCCGTCACCATCTGCGGCCCGAACGAAGGCACCGGCCTCCTTACCGCCCTCGCAGGCCGGTTCGTCGCCCCCAAACCCTCCGGCGCGCCCACGCGCGGGCGGCTCGACACGCTCCCCACCGGCGGCAACTTCTTCTCGGTCGACAGCCGCGCGGTCCCAACGCCCACCGCATGGGCACTGGGGTGGAAATCGGCGAGCCTGCTGATCGACAAATACCTCCAGACCCACGGCGACTGGCCCCGCACAATGCTCGTCACGGCTTGGGGCACCGCCAACATGCGCACCGGCGGCGACGACATCGCACAGGCCCTCGCCCTCATGGGGGTGAAACCGACATGGGACGCCGCCAACCGCCGCGTCACCGGGTTCGAAATCATACCCTCGACCGCCTTGGGCCGCCCCCGCGTCGACGTCACACTCCGCGTCTCCGGCTTCTTCCGCGACGCCTTCCCCTCGCTCATCGCTCTGGTCGATAGCGCCGCCCGCGCCGTCCAGAACCTTGATGAGCCTGCCGACGACAACCCCGCCGCCGCCCGCGCCCGCGCAGGCGAGGCGCAGTCGCGCGTCTATGGCTCGAAACCCGGCGCTTACGGCGCGGGCCTGCAAGCCATGATCGACGAAAAGCTGTGGGAACGGAAAGCCGACCTCGCCGACGCCTATCTTGACTGGGGCGGCTACGCCTACGGCGCCGACGCCACCGGAACGCGCGACCGCGAAGGGCTGGAACAACGCCTGAGCCAGACCGAAGCCATCGTCCAGAATCAGGACAACCGCGAACACGACCTCTTGGACAGCGACGATTACTACCAGTTCGAAGGGGGCGCGGCGGCGGCCGTCTCGACCCTGCAGGGCCGCGACCGCCCGGTCTTCCACAACGACCATTCCCGCCCCGAACGCCCCGTGATCCGCACGTTGGACGAAGAAATCGGCCGCGTCGTCCGCTCCCGCGTCGTGAACCCCAAGTGGATCGACGGCGTGAAACGCCACGGCTACAAAGGCGCGTTCGAAATCGCCGCCACGGTCGATTACCTCTTCGCCTTCGCCGCCACCACCGGCGCGGTCAAAAGCCACCACTTCGACCTCGTCCACTCGGCCTTTCTCGAAGACGAAGACACCCGCGCCTTCATCGAACGCCACAACGCCCCTGCCCTTGCGGAAATCGCCCAGCGCCTGTCCGAGGCGATGGAGCGTGGCCTCTGGACCCCTCGCTCCAACTCCGCCCGTGCGCTGCTCGAGTCGCTGGCATGACACCCCGCCGGATGCAGGACGGGGACGATCCCACCGCCCTCCTCGCCCTGATCCGCGAAAGCTTCGCCTATATGGAGGGCCGGATCGACCCGCCCTCCTCCATGACCCGGCTCACGACCGAAAGCATCCGCGACCAGATCGCGACCGGCGAGATCTGGACGCTTGGCGAACCAGCACGCCCCGAAGCCTGCATTTTCCTGACCCCCGACGCCCCCGCGCTCTACCTCGGCAAACTCGCCGTCGCCGCTACGGCCCGGCGCAAAGGCCATGGCCGCGCCCTCGTCGCCCATGCCGAAACCCGCGCCCGCGCGCTCGGTTTCGACCGCCTCACGCTCCAGTCGCGCATCGAACTCACCGAAAACCACACCACGTTCCGCCATTTGGGTTTCACCAAGATCGCCGTCACGGGCCATCCGGGCTATACCCGCCCGACCTCGATCACCTTCGAAAAACGGCTCTAGCTCTTTCCGGTCCCGAAATATCCCCGCCGGAGGCACGCCGCTCAGAGCCGCCATCGGCGGTTCTGAGCTGACCATGCGCCGCGCCGTGCGCGGCACCTTTCGGACAGGTCAGCCACAGGCCAATCGTGCGGTCACGACGGCCTGATCGCCTTTCAGGCTCCCGGACCAGACCTGACACCCGGTCGCCCGTTGGATCGCCACCTCGGCGCGGGCGAGCACGACCGACAACCGGGGCAGCACTTCCGGCGAAGTCCGGATCACCTCCACCCGGTCACCGTCGCGCCAGACCGAGAACCGGCTGCCGTCCACTTCCACCTCGACATGAGGCGAATCCATGAACCGCGGGCTGGGGCTGTTGCAGCCGATGAGCGCGAGGGCCGTGAGAAGAAACAGTATCCGCATGACGCCATCAAACCGTGTCTTGGTTAATGCGCCGTTAACAACGCCCCGCCTGCCCCTGCATCACCTTGTCACAGCCCTCTCCCGGATCGTTTCACTTACAACATATTCCAATTCGTGAATTTGAAGGGATCTGCCATGCAAACGAACCGTCCAGCGGACAATTACTCGCCGCTCTACTTCCTCGCCTCCGTCGGGGCCGGTGGCCTTTCGGTCACGTTCTTCATGTACCTGATGTTCTGGGTGCCGCACCCGGGCCGTCCCGTCCCGATCTTCGAGGACATCATGGCCGCCTTCTCGACCGGGGGCGCACCGCTCAAGACCGCCATCATCATCGCGATGGCCGGCATTGCGGTCTTCGCCTTCATCAATCTTCAAAAGTTGTTCTGGAACATCTCGGCCTTCAACCGCTTCCGCAAAACCGAAGGCTACCAGAAGCTGCGCAATTCCAACGCCGAAACCACCCTGCTCGCCTATCCGCTGGCGCTTGCCATGTCGGTGAACGGGCTGTTCATCGTCGGCCTCGTCTTCGTGCCGGGGTTGTGGAGCATCGTCGAGATCCTCTTCCCCTTTGCCATGGCTGCCTTCCTCGCCATCGGGATCTTCGCCCTGTCGATCATCGGCGATTTCCTTGGCCGCGTGCTGACCAAGGGCGGGCTGTTCGACGTGACGGCGCATAACAGCTTCGCCCAGATGCTGCCGACCTTCGCGCTGGCGATGGTCGCCGTCGGCCTCGCCGCCCCGGCCGCGATGTCGACCAATGCGCTCGTCGTCGGCGTGGCGCTGATCGGCTCGACCTTCTTCTCGACCGTCGCGATCATCTACGCCGCCGTGGCGCTGTTCACCGCGTTCAACTCGATGCTGCACTACGGCACCGCCAAGGAATCGGCACCCACGCTGATGATCCTGATCCCGCTGATGACCATTCTCGGCATCATGTTCCTGCGCCAGGACCACGGGATGCACACCACGTTCGAAAGCCATACGAGTGCCGCCGAAACCATGATCTTCCTCGCCCGCCTCGTGTCGGTGCAGGTCATGTTCCTCGGTCTCGGCCTCGTCGTCCTCAAGCGCGAGGAATACTTCAAGGACTTCGTCTTCGGCTCCAAGACCTCGCCCGGCTCCTACGCGCTGGTCTGCCCCGGCGTGGCGATCTCGGTGCTCACGCAGTTCTTCCTGCACAAGGGTCTGGTCGCCGCCGGGATCGTCGACAAGTTCTCGGTCGCCTACTGGGTCGTCATCGCCATCGCGCTCGCCTTCCAGTGGTCGATGGTCTGGCTGGTGTTCCGCCTGAACCGCCAGCACTTCGGGCGCACCACGGCCGCCGCCGTGCCCGCCGAGTAACCGACCGCGATCACCAAAACGGGGCGGGCCGCAAGCTCGCCCCGTTTCGTTTGTGCGGTTGCGCTCGGCCCTGCCGCGGCTACCATCGGCGGACGCGCGAACGGGGACCCGATGATCCGAGCCATTGCCATCCTGCTGGGATACCAACTCGCCGGTGAAGTCACCGCGCGCGCCTTGGGTCTCAGCCTGCCCGGACCCGTGCTGGGGTTCGCCGCCCTGTTCCTGACGTTCCTCGTCTGGCCGCCGCTTCACGCGATGCTCGCGGACACGGCGCGCGGGCTGCTCGCGCATCTGTCGCTGCTCTTCGTCCCGGCTGGTGTCGGCATCGTCCGCCATATCTCCAGCCTCGGGGATCAAAGCGTCGCGGTTCTCGTCGCCATCGTCGCCTCGACCGCGCTGGCCATCGCCGCAGGCGCCACCGTCTTCGTCCTCGTCGACCGGGTGACGCGCCGATGACCGATTTCGCGGACATCTGGTCCTATCTGGCGCAAGGCCCGCTTCTGTGGCTGACCGCGACGCTGATCGCCTATCTCTTCGGGGCCTGGCTGCAAAAACTGTCGGGCACAAAGCCTTGGGTGAACCCAGTGCTGATCGCGGTCGCCCTGCTGGCGGGCGTACTGGTCCTGACCGGCACGACCTATGAGATCTATTTCGAAGGCGCACAGTTCGTCCATTTCATGCTCGGCCCGGCAACAGTCGCGCTGGCGATCCCGCTTTACGACAACCGCGCACTCATCCGCGCCTCGGCGCTGCCGATGCTGGCCGCGCTGGTCACCGGGTCGCTGGTCGCCATTCTGTCGGCGCTCGCCATCGCCCACGCACTGGGCGTGTCCGGCGATGTCCTGATCTCGCTCGCCCCGAAATCCGCGACCGCGCCCGTGGCGCTGGGCGTGGCCGAGGCGATCGGCGGCTCGCCCACGCTCACGGCCGTGCTCGTGATCCTGACCGGGATCACCGGGGCCGTCATCGCCTCGCCCATCCTGAACCTCCTGCGCATCCGCGACGACCGCGCGCGTGGCTTCGCGCTCGGCACGGCAAGCCACGGCATCGGCACCGCCCGCGCGTTTCAGGAAAGCCAGACATCCGGCGCCTTTTCCGGCGTCGCCATGGGGCTGAACGCCATACTCACGGCGCTGATCGCCCCCGTCATCATCCGACTGTTCATCTGAGGGAGGACCGCATGAGCGAAGACACCGACCGCCACGCACAGAAAATGGCCAAGAAGAAAGCCGCGCGCGACAAGATCATGGCGACCAAGACCGAAGAGAAGGGCCTCGTCATCGTCCACACCGGCAAGGGCAAGGGCAAGTCGTCCTCGGCCTTCGGCATGATCTTCCGCGCCATCGCCCACGGGATGCCCTGCGCCGTGGTGCAGTTCATCAAAGGCGGCATGGGCACGGGCGAACGCGACCTGATCGAGCAGAACTTCTCGGACCTGTGCCAGTTCCACACCATGGGCGAAGGCTTCACCTGGGAAACGCAGGACAAATCGCGCGACATCGAAATGGCGCAGGCGGCGTGGGAGAAATCGAAAGAGCTGATCCGCGATCCGAACATCCGCATGGTCCTTCTGGACGAGATCAACATCGCGCTGCGCTACGACTACATCGACATCTTCGAGGTCGTCGAGTTTCTGACCAACGAAAAGCCCGAGATGACCCATGTGATCCTGACGGGCCGCAACGCCAAGGACGAGTTGATCGAGCTTGCCGACCTCGCCACGGAAATGGAGCTGGTCAAGCACCCGTTCCGCTCCGGCATTAAGGCGCAGGCGGGCATCGAATACTAGGCCGGGATCTTCCCCGCGGGGAAGGTTTCCCTTTAAAAACAAGTAAATGCGGCGTTCTGGTGAACGCAACGCACGCAACGCCCCTTGGGCTTCTCTGTTTCAAAAAACCTTCGGGGGGAACGCGCGGCACGCGCGTGGGGGGCAGACGCCCCCCTCCTCCCCCGCCGCCCGGCATAGGCGCCACCGCGACGGGGCGCAGCCCCGGCGCAATCCCTCCTGACGCAGCGTTGGGGAGTGACAGGGCACGCGCCGTCCCTATCCTCGCCCAACCAAAGGGAGGCCTTACATGACCCAATATCCGCACCTGCTCGCCCCGCTCGACCTCGGCTTCACGACGCTGAAGAACCGCGTGCTCATGGGCTCCATGCACACCGGGCTCGAAGAGCGCGGCGATTGGAACCGGGTCGCGGAATACTATGCCGCCCGCGCGCGCGGCGGGGCGGCGCTGATGGTCACGGGCGGGATCGCGCCCAACGAAGAAGGGGGCGTGTTTCCGGGGGCGGCGGGGCTTTACACGCCCGAGGATATCGCGAACCACAAGGTCGTCACCGACCGGGTGCATGACGCGGGCGGCAAGATCGCCATGCAGATCCTGCATGCCGGGCGCTATGCCTATGGCCCCAAATGCGTCTCGGCGAGCCCGGTGAAATCCCCGATTTCTCCCTTCCCGCCCAAGGAGCTGGACGAAGAGGGGATCGAGAAACAGATCGCGGATTTCGTCACCTCCGCCACCCGCGCCCGCGAGGCGGGCTATGACGGGGTCGAGATCATGGGGTCCGAGGGCTATTTCATCAACCAGTTCATCGTCACCCACACCAACAAGCGCGAAGACCGCTGGGGCGGGTCGTATGAGAACCGCATCCGCCTGCCGATCGAAATCGTGCGCCGGGTGCGTGAGGCCGTGGGCGACGACTTCATCATCATCTACCGCCTGTCGATGATCGACCTCGTCCCGAACGGCTCCACCTTCGACGAGGTGGTTCAGCTGGCGCAGGAGATCGAGAAAGCCGGCGCGACGATCATCAACACCGGCATCGGCTGGCATGAGGCGCGGGTGCCGACAATTGCGACCAGCGTGCCGCGCGCAGGCTGGGCCTGGGTCACGCAGAAGCTGATGGGCAAGGTGTCGATCCCGGTCATCACCTCGAACCGGATCAACACGCCGGAGGTGGCTGAGGAGCTGTTGTCCGAAGGGGCCGCCGACATGGTGTCGATGGCGAGGCCGTTCCTCGCGGATGCCGATTTCGTGGTGAAGGCCGCCGAGGATCGCGCGGACGAGATCGCGCCCTGCATCGCCTGCAATCAGGCCTGTCTGGATCATACGTTCTCGGGCAAGATGACCTCCTGTCTCGTGAACCCGCGCGCCTGCCATGAGACGGAACTGGTGGTGGAGCCTGCGGCCACGCTCAAGTCCATCGCCGTCGTCGGGGCCGGGCCTGCGGGCTTGTCGGCTGCCCTCACCGCCGCCGAGCGCGGTCACAGGGTCACGCTTTTCGACAAGGCGGACCGGATCGGCGGGCAGCTTCACATGGCCGCCGCGATCCCCGGCAAGGAAGAGTTCATAGGGCTGATCGACTGGTTCAAGACGATGGTCGCCAAGTGGCAGATCGAGACGCGGCTGGGGGCCGAGGCCACCGCCGACGACCTCGCCGGTTTCGACGAGGTGATCGTGGCGACGGGCGTGACCCCGCGCGACCCGGGCATCGCCGGGCAGGACGGCGAAAATGTGCTGTCCTACATCGATGTGCTTTTGCACAAGGCCGAGGTGGGCGAGCGTGTCGCGATCATCGGCGCGGGCGGCATTGGGTTCGACGTGGCCGAGTTCCTGTCGCATCAGGGCACCAGCCCCGCGCTCGACCTTGACCTGTGGCGCGAGGAATGGGGCGTGACCGATCCCGCCGTGGCCGAGGGCGGGCTTGACCCCGAAGGCCCGCAGCCGGTGCCCTCGCCGCGCCAGATCACGCTGATGCAGCGCAAGGCCAAGGCGTTGGGCAAGGGGCTGGGCAAGACGACCGGGTGGATTCACCGCGCCTCGCTCAAGATGAAGGGCGTCGAGATGGTGGGCGGCGTGAACTACGAGCGCATCGACGCGGACGGGCTGCACGTCTCGTCCGGTGAGACGCGCGACGACCCCCGCGTGATCTCGGCGGATACCATCGTGCTCTGTGCCGGACAGGTCAGCGAGCGCAGCCTTGCCGATGCGCTGGCGGAACGGGGTATCACAGCGCATGTCATCGGCGGCGCGGACGTGGCGGCGGAACTCGACGCCAAACGCGCCATAGATCAGGGCACGCGGTTGGCTGCGTCTTTGTAGGGCGTGCTTGCGATTGATCCTTCCCTAACCAACGCGACGCTCACGCGCCAAGGCGCGCGGGCGATTGCGGTGTTTTCCGCAGACGGGACGCGTGCCGGGTCAGAGTGCTCTGTCGGAGATCAGGAATACCAGAATCCTAGGATTCTAGAAACTTCAATACGTGAATGTAACCTGCTTTCAAAAGCTTACACACCACGCCGCACCGCAAAAAGTTAACGCAGCCGCCCCCGACGGACCATCAGAGCGCCCCGCCAGCCCTCAGACGGGCCGGGTGCGCAGGAACAGGTAAAGCGGAAAGCCGCAGGACACGCCAATGAACAGCGCGGCGGGGATCGCAAGCAATGCCGACCAGTTCCGGCGCACCGCCGTTTCGGCGATGATCCACACCGTCAGCGTCAACCCGGCGATCATCAGGTCTATGGCCATGCCCGTCACCGCCGGCCCTTGGGTCCATTGCGCGAACAGGCCGCCAAGACTGGCCCCCTCGGACGTGAGATAGGTCAGGAAATGCCACATCGGCCAGATGGCACCGACAATGGCGAGGATCATGTAAACAAGGCGCAGCTTTGACATGCCCCGATTACGTAACGGGGGCGGCTTCGGATGCAACTGATCTTTCGCCTGCCGCCGAAAGCCGCTCCCGCACCATCTCCACCGCGACGGCCTGAGGCGTTTTGCCGGAGGACTTGGCACGGCGCAGAATCTCGGTCACGCGCTCTTGCAGCCCGTCCAGCTTGCCCTTGACCCAGTTCGGATCGTCGACGCCCGCGATTTCGGCGGCGACGTTCATGATGCCGCCCGCGTTCACCACGAAGTCCGGCAGATAGGTGATGCCGCGCGCCGCCAGCGCGGTATCGAGGTCGTCGCGCGCCAACTGGTTGTTGGCCGCCCCGGCGACAAGGCGCGCGCGCAGGTCGGGGATCGTGTCTTCGGACAGAACCCCGCCCAGCGCACAGGGGGCAAAGACATCGCAGTCGGTGGCATGGATACGATCCGGGGCCACGACGGTGGCGCCGTAGCGCACCCGCGCCTCGTCACAGCGGGCCGGCGCGATATCCGCGACGGTGAGCTGCGCCCCGGCGGCGGCAAGCCGGTCGCAAAGCGCGGTGCCGACGTGACCCAGGCCCTGCACCGCGACATGAAGCCCGGCCAGATCCTCGCGCCCCGTCACCTCGCGCACGCCCGTTCGGATCGACTGGAACACACCCGTCGCCGTGACGGGCGAGGGGTCGCCGCTGGCATGTGCCCCGGTGGCGAGACCTGCGACGTGGCGGGTCTGGCTGCGCACCTCGGCCATGTCGGCGGGCGTGACACCCACATCCTCGGCGGTGGTATAGGCCCCGTTCAGCCGCTCGACCGCACGCCCGAAGGCCCGCATCAGTTCCGGCGTCTTCTTCTGCCCCTCGGCCAGCATGATGACGGCCTTGCCCCCGCCAAGGTCCAACCCGGCGGCGGCGTTCTTGAACGTCATGCCGCGCGACAGGCGCAGCGCGTCGGCAAGCGCCGCACCTTCGGTCGGATAGGTCCAGACGCGGCACCCGCCCGCCGCAGGGCCGAGCGCACTGGAATGAATGGCGATGATGGCGTTCAGCCCGGACGGTTCGTCATGGGCAAACACCACCGTTTCATGGGCGTCGAAATCGAGATGCTGGAACACGGTCATGCGGGCCTCCTCTCCTGCAATCCGGGTCGGGGCCGTGCAGCCCCTGCGGCCAGCCTACTCCTCAAGCCCTTGAGAAAAAGACACTTTCGCGTGGTTCCGGCAGCAATCTGCCCAGCCGTTCGATCCTTTCGCCGAGGCAACGCAATGCGACCGATCGGACCTTTGCGCGCCACGATCACGCAGGAAAATTGCGCCGATCCGGGACGGTATCGGGCGGGTGTCGCGCGCGGACTGCACGCAAAGCGAATCGCCCGAGCGGTTCGGCGTCAGCCGTTGCCCGGCGGTTCCAGCCGGATGAGAACCGAGAAGGGTTCGGGCGCGGCGGTGCGCATCACCTGAAACACCCGGACTTCAAGCGTCTTGGGCAGCCCCGCCATGAACATCCGGTCCGAGCGGGCATCGTAATAACCGGGAACCGAAACGGCGGTGTTCTGGCCGCGCACGACTTCGATCGACAGGTTGTTCGAGGGCAGCGTTTCGAAGGTGTAGCACAGCGCACCATCCGCAGGCGCTTCGCCTTCGATCGTGGTGTCGCCGTCCAGCGTGATGGTTTCACAATCGGCAAGGGCCGCTGAGGCGAAGAGCGTGACCGTCGCGGTCAGAAGAGCACGTATCAACATGCGCGGTTCAATGGCGGCTTTCGCGCACGGGGTAAAGACCCGCACCACCGGATCAGCCGAGAGCCGCCCGCCAGCGGGCGATCTGTTCGCGCACGCGCACGGGGGCGGTGCCGCCGTAGGATTGCCGCGAGGCGACGGAGGCCTCCACCGTCAGCACGTCGAACACGCCTTCGTTGATGTCCGCGTGAACCGTCTGCATGTCGGCGAGGGTGAGGTCCGGCAGGTCGCAGCCTTTGCCCTCGGCCATCGCGACGAGCGACCCGGTGACGTGGTGGGCATCGCGGAACGGCAGGCCCAGTTCGCGCACCAGCCAGTCGGCAAGGTCGGTCGCGGTCGAGAAGCCCGAGGATGCGGCGGCGGCCAGCGCCTCGCGATTGGCGGTCAGGTCGCTGACCATGCCCGTCATCGCGGCAAGCGACAGCATCAGGTTGTCGGCGGCGTCGAACACCTGTTCCTTGTCTTCCTGCATATCCTTTGAATAGGCGAGCGGCAGGCCCTTCATCACGGTGAACAGTGCCACCATCGCCCCCATGATCCGCCCGATCTTGGCCCGGATCAGTTCGGCGGCGTCCGGGTTCTTTTTCTGCGGCATGATCGAAGAGCCGGTGGAGAAGCGGTCGGACAGGGTCACGAAGCGGAACTGCGCAGACGACCAGATCACCAGCTCTTCGGAAAAGCGGCTGAGGTGGACGGCGCAGATCGTGGCGTTCGACAGGAATTCGAGCGCGTGATCGCGGTCGGACACGGCGTCGAGCGAGTTGGCCATGGGCCGGTCGAAGCCCAGCGCCTCGGCGGTCATGTGGCGGTCGGTCGGAAAGCCCGTGCCTGCGAGCGCGGCGGCGCCCAAGGGCGACTCGTTCATCCGGCGGCGCGCATCCTCGAACCGGGATTTGTCGCGCGCGAACATCTCGACATAGGCCATCATGTGATGACCCCATGTGACCGGCTGCGCGGTTTGCAGATGGGTGAAGCCGGGCATGACCCAATCGGCCCCCGCCCCGGCCTGATCCAGAAAAGCTCGGATGAGCGCGTCGAGCCCTTCGATGGCCGCGTCCACCTGATCGCGGACCCAGAGGCGGAAATCGGTCGCCACCTGATCGTTGCGCGAACGCGCGGTGTGGAGCCGCCCGGCAGGTTCGCCGATCAGCTCTTTCAGCCGCGCTTCCACGTTCATGTGGATGTCTTCGAGCGCCGCCGAAAACTGGAACTCGCCGTTCTCGATTTCTGACAGTACCGTGAGCAGCCCTTCCCGGATCGCCTCGGCATCGTTATCCGTAATGATGCCTGTCGCCGCGAGCATCGCGGCATGGGCGCGAGAGCCGGTGATGTCCTGGGGGGCCAGCCGCTTGTCGTAGCCGATCGACGCATTGATCGCTTCCATGATCGCGTCGGGGCCTGCGGCAAAGCGACCGCCCCACATGGCGTTAGCGGTTTTTTTGTTGTTGTCTGTCATGGCACAAGAGCCTCGGAGAACCGGATGAACATTCGAACGCTGCTATACGCGGCCCTCATGCTGGGTGCAAACGCCGCCTTTGCGGACATGGCGCAGATCGAGGCGCTAAAGGACGGGGACATGAAGAAGCTCATGTTTTCTGAAGCGAAACCTGCGGGCACGGCGACGTTTACCGATACCGAGGGCAACGAGGTGTCGCTGGCCGACTATCGCGGCAAGGTCGTGCTTCTGAACTTCTGGGCGACATGGTGCGCGCCCTGCCGCCATGAGATGCCGATGCTGGATGCACTTCAGGCGGAATATGGCGGCGACGATTTTCAGGTCGTGACGGTGGCCACGGGCCGCAACAAGGAAATGGCGATCGTAAAGTTCTTCGAAGAGATCGGCGTCGAACATCTGCCCATCCTCATGGACCCGAAACAGGGGCTGGCCCGCGAGATGGGCGTGATGGGCCTGCCGGTGACCGTCCTGCTCGACCGCGAGGGCAACGAGATCGCGCGCATGATGGGCGACGCGGATTGGTCGTCGGACAGCGCCATGGCCATCATCGCGGCGATGATCGAACAGGGCGCGGGATCGTAACCCGCTTTCCGTAGCGCCAAGATTGACAGGGCGGCGCTCTCCCGCTTCCTTTGAAGGCGGAGGATTTCACCATGCCGCTTTGGCTTCTGGGCACCATCGTCGTCGTCGGGCTGGCCGCGATCTGGCTTATCATGCGGGTCTATGGCTTCGACCGGCCGCTGGTCCTGACACATGACATCGCGGCGGAGGAATTCGCGACCGACAACCCCGGCCTCGTGCCCGAGGACATTCACCTTGCCAAATCAGGACAATCCGCGCTCATCCATGCCGGCGGGTCCACCTATGTCCTCTGGGTCATGGGGCAGGATGTGGCGACCCACAATGTCGCCCGAGCGCGGGTGAGCGAGGCCGGCACGGGGCTGACCCTGCGCCTGCCCGACTTCGCGGCACCTAGCGTGACGCTCACCCTGACGGAAGATGAGAAGGCGAGGTGGAAACCGATGATCGAGGAGGCCGCCTGATGGACCTGTCGTCCCTAACCTATCCCGATGTGGTGTCGCTTGCGGTGCCCTTCTTCGTCGCCGCCGTGATCTTCGAGGTCACATGGATCTTCGTGAAGAAGCGCGGCGGGCGGTATGAGGCGCGCGACGCCATGACCTCGCTCGCGATGGGCGTGGGCAACGTGGTCGTCGGTATCCTTCTTGGTTTCATCACCTACGGGTTCCTGATGTGGCTGTGGGAGATCACGCCGCTCGATCTGGGCACGAGCGTCTGGGTCGTCGCCCTGTGCTTCGTACTGGACGATCTGCGGTATTACTGGGTGCATCGTTTCGGGCACCGCATCCGCTGGGTCTGGGCCAGCCACGTGAACCACCATTCCAGCCAGCATTACAACCTGACCACGGCGCTCAGGCAGACGTGGACCGGAACGTTCACCTTCATGATGCTCCTGTCCGCGCCGTTGGTGCTGCTTGGCTTTCATCCGGCGATGATCCTGTTCGTCGGCGGGCTGAACCTGATCTACCAGTTCTGGATTCACACCGAGGCGATCGACAAGATGCCGCGCTGGTTCGAGGCGGTGATGAACACGCCTTCGCACCACCGGGTGCATCATGGCCGCAACCCGCGCTATCTGGATGCCAACTACGCCGGAGTCTTCATCGTCTGGGACAAGCTGTTCGGCACCTTCGTGCCCGAGCAGGCGGACGACAGGCCGGACTATGGCCTCGTCCACAACATCGGGACGTTCAATCCCTTCCGGGTCGCGTTCCACGAATGGGTCGCGATCTTTCGCGACTGGCGGCAACCGGGGCTGACCCTGTGGGATCGGCTGCGCTATGCCGTGATGCCCCCCGGTTGGCGCCATGACGGCAGCGGCGGCGGGTCGGAACGGCTCAAGGCCGACTACGTCGCCAATCATCCCGATGCGGCGGGCACGCCGGGGTTCGAAAACTACCCGGCGTCCGCCACGGCCTCCATCACGACCCGACCATCAGGTGCACGCGCCCAAAGCTCCTGACCGGACCTGCAAAGCGTCAGGGCTTCGTAATGCGCGAGCGGCGAGGCCGCTCGGAATGAAAACCCGACGAGCGATCCAAGTTCCCGCACCGCCTTGAGCATGAGGTGCTGGGCGATGAGCGGGCCGTGGGTGACGAGGCCCGGGTACATCTCGACCTCGCGCGCATAATCCAGATCGTAGTGAATCCGATGGCCGTTGAAGGTGAGCGCCGAGTAGCGAAACAGCGTCGTCGTCGTGACCGAAACCTCTTCGCCCTGCGCATCGGCGGGTGCGGCGCGAGTCGTGGGCGCGGGCGCGTCGGGCGATGGGTCTTCGCGGTAGACGAGATCCTGAAACTCGCGGATGCAGAGCGTGCCGTCTTGCGAGATGTCGTGGCGCAGGGTGACGAACGCCAGCGGACCCGTGCGACCGTCTTTGCGGGTGGTTGTTTCGATGGACGACACCTTTTCCGCCGGAACGCCCGCGCGAAACGGCGCTGCGAATTCAAGCCGCCCACCGGCCCACATCCGGCGCGGCAGGCCCATGTCCGGGATCAACCCGACGCCGGTTTTCGGATGCCCGTCCCGGCCCAGCGCCTCGGCCGGCTGCGGTTCCCAGAAATAGATCTGGTGAAAGAAGGGCGGCAGCGCATCCCCCGCCGCGAACCGCTCCGGCAAGCCCAGCGTCACTGCCAGAGCATTGGCGCGAGCCGGATCGACGACGTCCGAGATCACTTTTCCACCTCGGCCCGCAGCTTTTCCATCAGCTGCGTCAGGAACTTGACCGACACCTCGTCTTTCAGCCGACCATCCGCGCCGAACGCCTCGCTCGAATTTCCGATGAACACCTCGGGGCCGTACACAAGGTTCGACCTGAACGGCATCATGCACAGGATCAGGTTGTGCATCATCCGCTCGCCGCCCGCACGCCCGTCCGACGCGGCGATCAGGCTGACCGGCTTGTCCGCCCAGGGGTTGCCCTTGACCCGGCTCACCCAGTCGAGCGCGTTCTTCAGAACGCCGGGGATGTTCTTGTTGTACTCGGGCGACGAGATCACGACGGCATCCGCCGCGCCGATCTGTTCGTGCAGTTTGAGCACCGCGTCCGGAATGCCCGGCCCATCCTGAATGTCCTGATTGAACACGGGAAAGTCGATGTCGGCCTCGACGTAGTCGCAGGGACCGAAGGCGCGCGCGGCCTCCTTCAGCAGCAGCCGGTTGGTCGAGGCTTTACGCAGCGCGCCGGGAATGCCAAGCAGGATCGGGTCAGACATATGCTCTCCTGTCGTTTCTGTCTTGGTAGGAAACGAGACGGCGCGGGGGAAGGTTCAAAAAGAGGTGCCCATGCGTCACGGCGGCCAGATTCTCGTCGATCAGCTCAAGATACAAGGCGTGCGGCGGGTGTTTTCCGTGCCGGGCGAAAGCTTCCTCGCCGCGCTGGACGGGCTGTATCAGTCGGGGATCGAGAACGTAGTCTGCCGGCAAGAAGGCGGTGCCGCGATCATGGCCGAGGCGCATGGGAAACTGACCGGCAAGCCGGGGGTGCTGTTCGTCACACGCGGGCCGGGGGCGACGAACGCGTCGTCCGGCATCCACGTGGCGAAACACGATTCGACGCCGATGGTCGTGTTCGTCGGGCAGGTGGCGCGGGATCACCGCGACCGCGATGCGTTTCAGGAGGTGGACTACGTCCAGATGTTCCAAGGCCTCGCCAAATGGGTGGCCGAGGTGAACCAGACCGAGCGGCTGCCGGAATACATTTCGCGTGCGTTTCATGTCGCGCAGTCCGGTCGGCCGGGGCCGGTGGTGCTGGCCCTGCCGGAGGACATGCTGTCGGCCACCGCCGATGTGCCAGACATCCCCGCGCGGGCCGAGGTTCCGGTGGCTGTCGCACCGGAGACCGTGGGGGCCGTCGCCGCGCTGCTGGACGAGGCCGCGCGCCCGCTGGTCATCGCGGGCGGGCCGGGCTGGTCGGACCGGGCAGCGGCGGATCTGGAGGCCTTCGCCGAGGCGCAGGGCATCCCCGTTGCGCTGTCGTTCAGGCGGCAGGACTACATGGACAACGGACATGCGAATTACGTGGGGGACCTGTCGGTCGGGATGCGGCCGGGGCTGAAGCGGGCGTTGGACGAGGCCGATCTTCTGTTGGTGCTGGGGTCGCGTTTCGGCGACATCACGTCGAACGCCTATGCCCGCACGCCGGGCGCGCCGGGGCCGCGCATCGTCCATGTGCACCCGGACCCGGACGAGGTCGGGCGGGTCTATCGCCCGGACCTGAGCGTCCCGGCGGCGGCCCCCGCGATGCTCGCCGCTCTGGCCCGGCTGGACGGCACCCGGCGCAACGACCGTGCCGACTGGACCGCACGACTCCGGGCCGATTACGAGGCGTATGTGCAACCGGTCGAGACGCCGGGCGCGGTCAAGCTGGAACAGGTGGTGCTGACGCTTCAGGACATGATCCCAGAAGGCGCGGCGCTGACGAACGGGGCGGGCAATTTCAACATCTGGCTGCACCGGTATTTCCGGTTCTCCCGCCGAAACCGCTATCTCGGCGCGACCTCGGGCAGCATGGGCTATGGATTTCCGGCGGCCATCGCGGCGGCGCTGGAGACAGGGCGGGCGTCGATCTGCTGGGCCGGGGACGGCGACTTCCAGATGACGCTGAACGAAATGTCGACAGCGGTGCAACACGGCGCGCAGGTGGTGGTGCTGGTGGCAAACAACGGCCGTTACGGCACGATCCGCGCGCATCAGGAACGCGCCTATCCGGGGCGCGTGTCCGGCACCGATCTTGCCGCCCCTGACTTCGCAGCGCTGGCGCGCGCCTATGGGGGCTTCGGCGCGATGGTGGCCACACAGGCAGACTTCGCGCCCGCCTTCGAGGCCGCCCTCGCCTCGGGTGGGCTCGCGGTCATCGACCTGAAGCTCGACCCCGAGGCGCTGACTCCCGGCCAGACGCTGACCGAGGTGCGTGGCTTCTGATCCGACGAGGGGTTGCGCCGGGGCTTCGCCCCGTCGCGGTGGGCCTCGCTTCGCTCGGCGGTGCGCTTGCCCACGGTCAGCGCGTGGATGACCGACGTGGAGGGGGGCTGTCTGCCCCCCACGCGCTTTGCGCGCTCCCCCCGAAGGTTTCTTGAAACAGAGAAGCAGGACGGGCGGCGCTTTCCCCTTCTCTGTTTCTAAAAACCTCGGAGGGGGTCTGGGGGAGGCTGGCCTCCCCCAGCGGGTCGACCGGGCGCAAGCCCGGGCGAAATCCTTCAGGAGGTCTCGACGCAGTGGCGGCGGAAGGCGCGTTTGAGCATGTCGAGTTCGGCGCGCAGAAGCTCCATCTCGGCGCGGAAATCTTCGTCCAGCGGCTGACCGGTGACGACCGTGAAGCTTGCGAGCCGTTCGTCGGTCGCCTTGTTCGCGATCAGGAAGGTCTGCACGCCTTCCGACAAAAGTTCGGCGGGGATCGGGACGGCGACGCGGAACTGGCCTTCGACCTCGGGATCTTCGCGCAGGGTCGCGCCCTCGATACCTTGTCCATTATGCGTGACGGTGATGTCGGGCGGCGTGTCGGCCCCGGTCAGCACCCCCTCCCATACGCCCGCGTGAATGCGCGTCTTGGTCAGCACGATCTCGGCCATCTTACACCTCCGCCCGCGGGCGGCGTGAGAAGTTCACGTCCCGCAGCATCACCTGATTCATTTCCGGCCCCTCGAAGATCAGGTCGACCCAGGCCCGCTCCACCCGCTTTTCGTTGAGCTTGGTGTAGGCGAGGTCGAAGTCGACTGAAAGCTCCCGGTCCGACAGGGGCAGTTCGCGCACCATCTGTTCGGTGTTGGGACCGTGCTGGATGTTGAGGCGCGCGAAGATTTCCAAGGGCTTTTCGGTTTCCACCACCGCGTTCATGCGGATCAGGTGCTTGCGCCCCAGCCCCCGCATCGCGCTTTCCGGCAGATCGACGACCAGCGACAGGAACGAGCCGTCGAATTGGAACACGTCCATGCGCAACCCATAGGGGGCGAGGTCGTCCTCATGCGTGTTGCGGAGCTGGCGGACGGTGAGTTCCGAGATCCGGCAGTCGTGGAAGATCTTCACCTCGTCGCCGAAGCCGGTCTTGCTTTCCACCGCGGCCTGACCGGGCGGGAAGATCGGGCCGCGCCACAGCTCGGGCCGCCACGACCAGTCGGAATGGAGCGGTTTGGAAAACGCGTTCGACCCGATGAGGGGGAGCGCGAGGCGGCCGTTCGAGACGTAGAGCAGCCGGTCGGTGACCTGCCGAAGCTCCAACGCGCGCAGGCGGACGCGGCGCAGGCGGTCGAGGCCCATGTCATCCGCCGCCGCTGCGATCTTGCGCCAGCGTCGCATGACGAGGTGATGGAGCATCGCATCGAAGGGGCCGAAGGCGCGGTTGGACATCGGTTATTGTTTACCTTTCGTGAACAATGGCGTCATCTACACCAGAATTATTGACCTAAAGCAAACGGTTGAGGAGGCTGCGGAGGCCTTTGTCGCCGGTGGACGTGTCCGTTTCTGAGGGCGGCGCGGGGCGGGATTTCGGTGAGGCCCGGCGCACCGCCTTGGTGAATGCGAGCAGGAGCGACTTGCCGGTCGCCGGGTCGAGCGGAGTGGCGGCGGTGCCGGACACGGTGAGCGTGACAAGTGCACCGGACTGCGGAAAGACCGCGCGCCAGTAATCTTCGGACAGGTCGATGGTGTCGCCGTCGCGGGCGCGGATCACCAAAAGGTCGTCGGTCTGTTCGAAAGACGCCACCGAGACGCGGTCGGATGATCCGCTGCGCGAGAGCGTGGCTTTTCCCTCCGGTCCCCGCAGAATGTCGGCAAGCGCCGCCATCTGGTTCGGGCCGAGGTCACCCGCACCGGGCGCGACCGCTGCCGTCAGAACCGCAGGGGCGACCGGGTTCGGCCCCGCCCCTTCGATCCCCGGACAGGTGCCGAAAAGCAGGAAGGCGCCCGAAGGGCCCTCGCGCCGTTGCGTGGGGTCGAGGCAGTAGCCGCGAGGCGCGGCGATCACGACCTGACCGCCAAAGACAGGTGTCCCGGCCCCCGGTCCGGCGGTCTGGCCGCCACAACCCGCCAGCAGAAATAAGGCCGCGACCAGCCCTGATTTCGCGCGCATCGTCATGCTTTTCGTCCCGGAACCATTGGGCGACGGGATAGGTCGCGCGGCGGTGCGATGCAAGCCGACCTTGTGACCGGTGATGTGTTCACTATGTTCGTGAAACGAGAACGCGGAGTGATGAATGCAGGATTTCTGGTCCCCAGCCCTGCCGAAAGTGCAGATCTGGCGCACGGCGCTGGGCTTCGTCCTGCTGATCGCGATGTTCTTCGCGGCCACCTTCGCGCTGTTCGAGGTCGGGTCGCGGCTGATCTCGTCCGACCCGGCCACGATGCTGGGCGGAGGCAATCCGGCGAGCGCGTCGATCTTCTTCGCGACCTTCATCGGGTTCCATATCGGCTTGCTGATCGTCCTGCCGCTTTTGCACAAGCGAAGCTACCCGACGCTGTTCGGGCCGACCCGGCGGCTGAACCTGCGCCATTTCGCGATCGGGACCGCGGTGACGCTTGCGCTTGCGACCTTCCTTTACGGCGTGATGTTCGTCGAGCGGGTGTTCCTGCCCGATGGTGTCGAACCGACGGTGCGCCAGATCAGGCCGCTGTCCGACTGGCTGGTCTGGCTTGTCCCGGCCATCGTTCTGATCTTTCTGCAAACCTTCGCGGAGGAGGCGCTGTTTCGCGGCTACCTGCTGCAACAACTGCGTGCGCGGTTCGCCAGCGTGTTCGTCTGGGCCGTGCTGCCGTCGTTCATCTTCGGTCTGTTGCACTTCGACGCGTCGACATATGGCACGATGAACGCGCTCGCCTATGTCATCAACACGACCACGACCGGCATTCTCCTGTGTCTCATCACGATCCGCACCGGCAACCTCGGCGCGGCGGCGGGGCTGCATTTCGGGAACAACGCGGCGCTCATCATGATCGGCATCGACGGCAATCTCGACGGCTTCTCGCTGTTCGTCGTGGGGATGGAGCTGGAGTCGGGCTATACCGCCTATTCCATCCTCAGCCAGACCGCGTTCACGCTGGTTCTGTTCACGATCTGGTGGTTCTGGATGAACCGCCGGGACAAGATTGCAAAGGCGGGCCTCCCGGCATAGGTAGGGCGCGAACGTGGCAAGGAAGGCGCGATGAACTGGATTTCCAACTACGTCCGGCCCCGGATCAACTCGCTGTTTTCGCGGCGGGAGGTGCCGGAGAACCTGTGGATCAAGTGCCCCGAATGCGGGACCATGCTGTTTCACCGGGAACTGTCGGACAATCTGAATGTCTGTTCCAACTGCGATCACCACATGGCGATCACCCCGCGCGAACGCTTTGCCAAGCTCTTTGACGGCGGCACCTTCGCCGAGGTGAGCGTGCCCGCGCCGATCGACGATCCGCTCAAGTTCAAGGATCAGAAGAAATACCCCGACCGGATGAAGGCCGCGCAGAAGGCCACCGGCGAGAAAGAGGCGATGCTGGTCGCCGAGGGCGAGATCGGGCGCACGCCCATCGTCGCGGCCTGTCAGGACTTTTCATTCATGGGCGGCTCGATGGGGATGTACGTGGGCAACGCCATCATCGCCGCTGCCGAACGGGCGGTGAAGCTGAAGCGCCCGCTCGTCCTGTTCTCCGCCGCCGGGGGGGCGCGGATGCAGGAGGGTATCCTGAGCCTCATGCAGATGCCGCGCACGACGGTGGCGGTGCAGATGCTGAAAGAGGCGGGGCTGCCCTATATCGTCGTTCTGACCCATCCGACCACGGGCGGTGTGACCGCGTCCTACGCGATGCTGGGCGACGTTCAGATTTCCGAGCCGAACGCGCTGATCTGTTTCGCGGGCCCCCGCGTGATCGAACAGACGATCCGCGAGAAGCTGCCGGAAGGGTTCCAGCGGGCCGAATACCTGCTCGACCACGGGATGCTCGACCGGGTGACACATCGCAAGGAGTTGCGCGAAGAGCTTATCACCATCCTGCGGATGCTTCTGGGTCAGGGGCCTGCGGTGCGCGGCGATCTGCCCGCGCCGGAGCCGAAAAAGGCCGACGCCAAGGCCGAGCCGAAACCTGCCCCCAAACCGCAGGCAAAGGCTGAACCGGCCAAGCCCGCGCAGCAGAAGACCGCGCCACCGAAAGAGGCGCCGAAGAAGTGAGCAAGGCAGGCTCGGACGTCATCCTCGACCGGATGATGTCGCTTCACCCCAAGGTGATCGACCTGACGCTGGACCGTGTCTGGCGGCTGCTGGACGCGCTGGATCACCCGGAGCGGCGTCTGCCCCCCGTCATCCATATCGCCGGGACCAACGGCAAGGGTTCGACGCTGGCCATGATGCGGGCCGGGCTGGAAGGGGCGGGCAAGACCTGCCATGCCTATACCTCGCCCCACCTCGCCCGGTTTCACGAACGCATCCGCCTTGCAGGTGAGTTGATCTCGGAAGATCATCTGACCGAGGTGCTGGACCGCTGTTACGCGGCGAACGGCGGCGAGAGCATCACCTATTTCGAGATCACGACGGTCGCCGGGCTGCTCGCCTTTTCCGAAACCCCGGCGGATTACACGCTGCTCGAGGTCGGGCTTGGCGGACGGCTGGACGCGACGAACGTGATCGCGCCGGAACTGACGGTCATCACGCCCGTCTCGATCGACCACACGCAGTTTCTGGGCGACACGCTCGCCGCCATCGCGGGCGAAAAGGCGGGGATCATCAAGCGTGGCGTGCCCTGCGTGGTTGGCCCGCAGGAGGATGCGGCGCTCGACGTGATCGAGGCCACGGCAGAGCGGCTGGGTGCCCCGCTGCTCGTCCATGGCCAGCATTGGCAGGTCTGGGAAGAACGTGGTCGGCTGATCTATCAGGATGAAAGCGGCCTGCTCGACCTGCCCCGGCCTGCCCTGTTGGGCGAGCATCAGATCATGAACGCGGGCGCGGCGCTGGCCGGGCTGCGCGCGCTCGGCTTTGGAGAAGAGGCCAGCGAGGCTGCGATGACCAACGCGACCTGGCCCGCGCGGATGCAGCGACTGCGCGAGGGGCCATTGGTCGAGGCCGCCGGAAGCGCCGAACTCTGGCTCGACGGCGGGCACAACCCGGCGGCGGGCGAGGCGCTGGCAAAGGCGCTCGCCTCAATGACCGACCGGCCTTTGCACCTGATCTGCGGCATGTTGAACACCAAGGATATCACCGGGTTCATGCGCCCTCTGGCCGATGTCGCGAAAGACCTGCGGGCGGTGTCGATCCCCGGCGAGGCCGCGACCCTGAGCGCCGATGAAACGGCCGCATTCGCACGTGGCGCAGGGCTTGACGCGCGCACCTCTCCTGACGTGGGCACGGCGATCCGCGAGATCGTCGCCGATGACGCGCACGCCCGCATTCTGATCTGCGGCTCGCTGTATCTGGCGGGCGCCATTCTCCGGGAAAACGGCTGAGATCTGTGGCGAAAATGACTCGCCCCGCCTAATTCTTCGGGTGCGTTTCGGGCCGTTTCTGCTATCGAGCCGCTTCAAGCGACTGGCAGGACTCACTTTTTCGACCGTTTCCGCCCTGCGCCGCGAATCACACGAAATATTGACCGATTCGGGTGATTCGCCCAAGATGTTGAACATTCAGGACTGTGCCGGGCTGCCACCCGGCGGCATTTAACCTGTCGAGCAGGACAGGAACAGGGGGACAAACGATGCTTCGGCTGCTCTTGGGCGCCTTTCTGGCGCTTGTGATCACAAATAATGAAATCCTGGCGCAAGAGGTGCGGATCACGCCCGATACCTCGTCCTTCTCTGTTGAAGTGGGCGGAAAGCTCCTCACCATCGAGCGCATTCAGGACACAAGTCACAAGCTCACCACGGAGTTCACGAAGACATCGCGCCCCTGCCCGCCGTTTTGCATTCACCCGATTTCGGCAGCACCGGGTGTGGCAACGGTGGGCGAACTCGAAGTCATCGACTTCATCGAAAGTGCGGTGGCCAAGGGCACGGGGCTGTTGATCGACAGCCGCCTGCCCGAGTGGTTCGCGAAGGGCACGATCCCCGGTGCAGTGAACGTGCCCTTCTCGACCCTCGAACCGTCGAACCCCTATCGCGACCAGATCCTTCAGGCTTTGGGCGGGGCCAAGGCGGGCGCGGGATGGGATTTCACCTCGGCGCGAAACCTCACGCTGTTCTGCAACGGGCCGTGGTGCGACCAGAGCCCACGCGCGATCCGCAACCTTGTCGACGCGGGCTATCCGACCGAGAAAATCCAGTATTATCGCGGCGGTATGCAGCTTTGGCTGCTGCTCGGCCTGACCGTCCAGACCCCCAGCGCATAAGGGAGGAGGCGCCATGTTCCGCATCCTCATCCTTGTCGCCGGGTTCCTGATCGCCGTCACGGGCATGCTCTGGATGCAGGGCAACCGCGACCCCCGCGACCTTGCCGCCGTCGCCCCCGACCTTGCAGATGTCGAGATCGAGAACGTGGCGCAAATGTCGGCTACGACGACACGGCCCACGCCTGCACCGGCGCCGGTGGACATCGCGGCGCTGACCGATGCCGTGCGCGCCTCGGTCGCGCCCGACCCGGTGGCGGAACCGGCGCCGGCCGCCACGGCGGACGCAGGGTTGGCCGCCCTGACCAGCAGCGTGCTAGCCGGCCTCGGCACCCCCGCACCGGCCGCGCCGATGACCGGCGACAGCGGGATGGAAGCTGCGACGGCAGCCGTGCTTGCAAGCTTGAACGGGATGGCCGCGCCGACGGCACGCCCCCCGCAGGACCTGAATGCCCTCATCGCCCAATCCATGCGGGCGGGCGAAAGCGATGCGTATATGGACGCGCTCCTGCACGAAGCCGTGGCATCCGGCGCGGTGCAGGTGCCGGACTCGCTCATCACCGCCGAGGGTCGGGTGGATACACGCACCCTGCTCGCCTCGATCGTGCAGCAATCCATGGGCACGGCGGAGGACGCGACGATTCAGGCCATCGCAGCCGAAGCCGGGGCCACCACCGCCGCCACGCCGGTGGTGCAGGTGGTGTCGGGCGAACGGATCTATACGGTCGAGAGTGGCGACAGCCTCGCCTATATCGCGCTGGTTTTTTACCGCGACGCGGCCCAATACGAACGGATTTACGAGGCGAACCGAGACGTGCTCGCCAACCCCAGCCTCATTCGCGTGGGACAGAAACTGCGCATACCCGGATAACAGGCAAGACGAAGCAGGAGACTTGGCCCCGGCACACCGCCGGGGCCTTTTTTTATTGCAGGTCCGAGAACGCGTCCTGCATTCGTGCCACCGCCTGCTTAACCAGAGGGCGCGGCGTGGCGAAGTTGAACCGCAAATACCGCTCGCCGCCTTTGCCGAAGCTGATGCCGTGGTTGACGGCGATCTTCGCGTCCTGCTCGACACGGCGCAGGTAATCGGTCGGCTCCATCCCCGTGCCTTCGAAATCGACCCACGCAAGGTAGGTCGCCTCCATCGGCATACTCTTCAGCCCCGGAATCGCATTGAGGCCCTCGTCGAGGATGCGGCGGTTGCCGTCGAGATAGGCGACCAGCGCATCGACCCACGCGGCCCCCTCGGGCGAATAGGCGGCTTCGGCCATCATCAACCCGAAGGAGTTGGGCGAAATACCAAGGCCCGACATCTTGGCCGCGAACCGTTTGCGCAAATCGGGGTCGTGGATGATGACATTGCCCGAATGGGTGCCCGCGATGTTGAAGGTCTTGGTGGTGGCCGTCATCATCACCAGCCGGTCCGCGATCCCGTCGATCAGCGCCATCGGCGTGTGCTTGGTGCCGGGAAACACGAGGTCGTGGTGAATCTCATCTGACACGAGGATCAGGTCGTGGCGCTTGGCGAAGGCCGCAACGCCTTCGAGTTCGGCGCGGGTCCAGACGCGACCGCCCGGGTTGTGCGGGGAGCAAAGGACAAGCATCTTCTCACGCCCCGTCATCTGCGCGTCCCAGGCGTCGGAATCCATCTCGTACCGCCCATCGTTACGCGCCAGTGGGCATTCGATCACCTCGCGCCCCGCCGCGCGGATCACGCGGTGGAAGGCATGATAGACGGGGGTCATCAGGATCACGCCGTCGCCCGGATCGGTGAAGGTGTCGACGCACAGAGCGGTGCCGTTCACCAGCCCGTGCACCGTGAAGATCGCGTTCGGGTCGACATCCCAGCCGTGACGTTCGGACATCCACCACCGGATCGCGCCCAGATAGCTGGCATCGTCGCCGTAGTAGCCATAGACCCCGATGCTGCGCATATCCTCAAGCGCCTTCTGGATCGGCGGGGCGGCGGCGAAATCCATGTCGGCCACCCACATCGGGATGCCATCCTTGGGCGACACGCCATAGATCGCCTCCATCTTGTCCCACTTCGCCGAATGGGTCCCAACGCGGTCGATGATGCGGTCGAAATCGTAACTCATGATGCCTCCGGATTGAGGCGCCAAGCTATCTGCGACACGGTGGAGTGCAAGGGGACATTGCGAAACGCGTCGCAACCGCCTAATTGATCCGTCATGGCCTTGAAACCGATCCTTATTCACCCCGACCCGCGCCTCAAGAAAGAGGCGGAGAAGGTGCGCGACGTGACCGACGAGCTGCTGACGCTCGCCGACGATATGCTCGAAACCATGTACGACGCGCCGGGCATCGGTCTGGCCGCGCCGCAGGTCGGTGTGCTGCAACGGCTGATCGTGCTGGACTGCATCAAGGACGAAAGCGCCGAGCCGCAACCGCTGGTCATGTTCAACCCCGAGGTGATCCTGTCGTCGGACGATACAAACGTCTACGAAGAGGGCTGCTTGTCGATCCCCGACCAATACGCCGAAGTCACCCGGCCCGCCGCAGTCAAGGTGCGCTGGCTGAACCGCGCGGGCGAAGAGCAGGAACGCGATTTCGAAGGGCTGTGGGCGACCTGCGTGCAGCATGAGATCGACCATCTGAACGGCAAGCTGTTCATCGACTACCTGTCGCCGATGAAGCGCCAGATGATTACGCGCAAATCCCAGAAGCTGAAACGCGAGCGGGCGCGGGTCTGATGCCCCGTCCTTTCGTCATGTGGCCGGACAAGCGGCTGCGCACGGCCGCCCAGCCGGTCGAAGCCGTGACCGATGAGGTGCGCGAGTTCTGGGACGAGATGGTCGAAGCGATGGATGCGATGCCGGGGGTCGGGCTGGCCGCCGTGCAACTGGGGATCATGCTGCGTCTGGCGGTCGTGGATGCGTCCGAAGAGCGGGGCAAGGCCGTGCGCATGGCGAACCCCGAAGTCCTCCACGCCAGCGTGAAGTTGCGGGAGCACGACGAAGCCTCGCCCAACCTGCCCGGCGTCTGGGCCACGATCAGCCGCCCGCGCGCGGTCACGGTGCGGTTTCTGGACGAGGCGGGCGCCGTGCGCGAGCAGGATTTCGTCGGGCTTTGGGCGACCAGCGTGCAGCACCAGATCGACCACCTGAACGGCAAGATGTATTTCGACCATCTGTCGAAACTGAAGCGCGACCGGCTGATCGCGAAGGCCAGGAAAGCGAAGCGGTAGGGGGCGATATGAAAGTCATCTTCATGGGCAGCCCGGATTTCTCGGTCCCGGTCCTTGACGCTCTGGTCGCGGCGGGGCACGAGGTCGTCTGCGTCTACTGCCAGCCGCCCCGCCCCGCCGGACGCGGCAAGAAAGACCGCCCGACCCCGGTGCAAGCCCGCGCCGAGGCGCTTGGTCTGCCCGTGCGCCATCCGAAATCCCTGAAGGGTGAGGCGGAGCAGGCCGAATTCGCGGCACTCGGGGCCGATGTGGCCGTGGTCGTGGCCTATGGGCTGATCCTGCCGCAGGCTGTGCTGGACGCGCCCGCCAAGGGCTGTCTGAACATCCACGCCTCGCTCCTGCCGCGCTGGCGCGGGGCCGCGCCGATCCATCGCGCGATCATGGCGGGCGATGCCGAAACGGGCGTTTGCATCATGCAGATGGAGGCCGGTTTGGATACCGGGCCGGTGCTTATGCGGCGGGCCGTGGAGATCGGGGCCGAAGAGACGACGGGTGAATTGCACGACCGCCTGTCGGCGCTGGGGGCCGAGACCATCGTCGAGGCGCTGGGGGCGCTGGATAGTCTGACGCCCGAGGTGCAGCAGGAGGACGGCGTGACCTATGCCGAGAAGATCGACAAGGCCGAGGCGCGAGTCGACTGGACCCGCCCGGCGACCGAGATCGACCGCCTGATCCGGGGGCTATCGCCCTTTCCTGGCGCGTGGTGCGAAATGGCCGGGGTGCGCGTGAAGCTCCTCGGCGCGCGCCTCGTCGCAGGGAGCGGAGCGCCGGGGGCCGTGATCAGGCCTTTGACGGTGGCCTGCGGGCAAGGTGCGGTGGAAATCACGCGGGCGCAGAAGCCCGGTGGGCGCGGGATGGACGCGGACGAGTTCCTGCGGGGGTTTCAGATTCCGGAGCGTGTGGACTGACACGGCGCTCGGGAGCGAGGGGCGCTGCCCCTCGCGCTCCCCGAGGTTTTTTGAAACAGAGAAGAGGTCAGCGGTTCGCGCCGGGGACCCAGAGGACGTCGGATTTGCCGTCGTCATTGGCCATACGTGCCGCCGTGAAGCACCAGTCAGAGAGGCGGTTGAGGTATTTCACCGCCGCCGGGTTCACCTCTTCGACCGTGGCGAGTTCGGTGGCCAGCCGTTCGGCGCGGCGTGAAACCGTGCGCGTCAGGTGCAGGTAGGCGGCGAGCGGTGAGCCGCCCGGCAGGATGAAGCTGCGCAGGGGTTCGAGGATCTTGGTCATCACGTCGATCTCGGCCTCGAGCCGCTCGACCTGCGCGTCGGTCATGCGCAGCGGCGGGTATTCGGCTTCGCCGTCCTTCGCCATGTCGGGGCGGCACAGGTCGGCGCCCAGATCGAAAAGGTCGTTCTGGATGCGGGCGAGCGCCGCGTCGGTGTCGCCGGAGGCGTGAAGGCGCGCCATGCCGATGGTCGCGTTGGTTTCGTCCACCGTGCCATAGGCCTCGACCCGCGGGGAATGTTTCGGAACGCGGGTGCCGTCGCCCAGCGCGGTGTCGCCCTTGTCGCCGGTGCGGGTGTAGATCTTGTTCAGCACGACCATGGTCAGCCCCCCTGCCGCCTGAGCCAGACGTAGCCGAGGATCAGCACGATCGCGACGGCCTGAGCGTAGATGCGATAGCGCATGATCTTGTTGGCGTTGCGCTTGTTGAATTCGCCGCCGCGCCCGAAGCTGCCGATGCCGGTCAGCAGGATCAGCAGGACGACGAGCACCGCTACGAGCGGGATAATCAGAAGGGGATCTTCGAACATGGGTCCATCCTTGGTTTGGCCGAGGGATAGCGCGTCTGCGGGCGGGATGCGAGCGGCGCGTCGTCACGCCTTGGCGAGGAACCAGTCGGCGAGCCGCGTGGGCAGGAGCCGGCGCGCCCAGTAGGAGACATAGGTGGGCGTGGTGACGAGATAGCGGGGTTTCGGACGTTTCGCCTCCAACGCGCGGATGAGTTTGGCGGTGACGGCCGAGGCGGGCAGTTCGAACGGGTCTTTCGCGTCGATGTCGCGGTCGAACCGGGGCAGGATCTTTGCTTCATAGCCCGCGCGGCTGGCCGAGGCCTGCCAGTCGATATGCGCTTCGAACTGGGCCTTGGCGTTCAGGCGGAAGTTGGAGGTGATCGGGCCGGGTTCGATCAGGATCGCGTGGATGTCGTCGGGGGCGAGTTCGAGCCGCAGGGTGTCGGTGTAGCCTTCGAGCGCGAATTTCGAGGCGACGTAGGGCGCGCGCCAGCGGATCGCGGAGAGGCCGAGGGTGGAGGAGCAGTTGACGATGCGCCCGCCGCCCTGCGCGCGCATCACGGGGATCACGCGGCGCACGATTTCATGCACACCGAAAAAGTTGGTCTCCATCATGTCGCGCAGGACGTGACCCGGCAGGTCTTCGGCCAGGACCGGGACGCCGTAGCCCGCGTTGCAGAACACCGCGTCGAGCGTGCCGCCGGTGCGGGAGAGGATTTCGAGCAAGGCGGCCTCGATGCTCGCCACGTCACGATGGTCGAGGCGCAGGCTTTCCAGCCCCTCGCCACGCAGGCGGGCGCAGTCATCCTCGGCCCGGCAGGTCGCGAAGACCCGCCAGCCGTTACGCGCAAGGGTGTGGGCGGCATCGTAGCCGATACCGGAGGAACACCCTGTGATGAGAATGGATTTCTGGTGACTCAAGGCTCAACGGACGACAGGAAACGTCCGGCCATGAAGCCGCGTTCGCCGGTGTCCGTCAATACGATCTGCCGCCAGCCGTCGCCTGCATCCCCCATATCCTCGACCTGCGTGCCGAGGCTGAGGGACGAAATCACGCCATAGGCGGTCGACGGTCCGCCGCGCACGTTCACACGGCTGCCGGTGACGTAAAGGTAGTCGGGTTCCGGCGCGGCCTTTTCCGTGCCCGACAGGGGCTTGGTGGCCTCCGGCTCGGACGCGGTGGAAACGACGGCGGTTTCGCCATCGTCGACCGTGGCGACCGCGGGCTGGATCGTCGCCTTTTCCGCAGAGGGGCGGAAGGCGACGAGCGTCGCGGTCTCGGGGCTTGCGTCCGACGCGAGGGCGAGCGCGAGGCGATCATCCTCTTCGGCCGGTTCCTGAACGATCCCGGTGATCGAGGCCATGAGATCAGGGGAGATGAGGGCGGTCTCGCGACCGATGGAATCGTCCGGCAACCCCGCATCGCGTCCGAACCAGTACAACGCGGCCCCAAGGCCGACGATCGTCATGACGGAAAGACGCACGAGTTGCATTAAATTCACCCCTTCAAGGATTCCCAAGGTACCCGCCGCAGGCATCGGCTGGCAATGATTCGACCGGACGATGTGGGACAAAGCGGGCCTTTTGGTGGCACCTGTGTCACTTCCCTCATCCATGAATCGAACGCGCTTTACGAGATTCCGTTCCTTCGGTATTCGGAAAACATGACCGACACGGTGGACGATCCCGACAACCCGATTTCCGAATTCGCCGAACCGCTGCGCCGCGCGATCGGTGACCGGTATCTGACCTATGCGCTGTCCACGATCATGAATCGGGCGCTGCCGGACGCGCGGGATGGGCTTAAACCTGTGCATCGCCGCATCCTGTTCGCGATGCGTGAACTTCGGCTTAATTCCGGGGGGCGTTTCCGCAAGTCGTCGAAGATTTCGGGCGACGTGATGGGTAACTATCACCCGCATGGCGATGCCGCGATCTATGACGCGATGGCGCGCCTGGCGCAGGATTTCAACGTCCGCTACCCGCTGGTCGACGGTCAGGGGAACTTCGGCAACATCGACGGGGATAACCCGGCGGCGTCGCGGTATACCGAGGCGCGAATGACCATCGTGGCCGAGGCGCTGCTCGAAGGGCTGGACGAGGACGCGGTCGATTTCCGCGAGAATTACGACGGCACGCTGCGCGAGCCCGTGGTGCTGCCCGCGACGTTCCCGCACCTGCTGGCCAACGGTGCCGCCGGGATTGCGGTCGGCATGGCCACGAACATTCCGCCTCACAACATCGCGGAACTGGTGGACGCCTGCCTGCATCTCATCAAGACGCCGGATGCGCGCGACGACACGCTTCTGAACTACATCCCCGGCCCCGACTTCCCCACGGGCGGCGTGATCGTCGAGCCGCGCGAGAATATCGCGGAAGCCTATCGCACGGGCCGTGGCTCGATTCGCCTGCGCTCGAAATGGGAGGTCGAGGATCTGGGGCGGGGTCAGTGGCAGATCATCGTCACCGAGATTCCCTATCAGGTTCAGAAATCCAAGCTGATCGAGAAGCTGGCCGAGGTCATCCAGACCAAGAAGGTGCCGCTTCTGGCCGACGTGCGGGACGAAAGCGCCGACGACGTGCGGATCGTGCTGGAGCCCAAGACGCGCAACGTCGAACCCGAGATGCTGATGGGCCTTCTGTTCCGCAACTCGGACCTCGAAGTGCGCTTCTCGCTCAACATGAACGTGCTGATCGACGGGCTGACGCCCAAGGTCTGTTCGCTCAAGGAAGTGCTGCGCGCTTTCCTCGACTTCCGGCGCGAGGTGCTGATCCGCCGCTCGCAACACCGGATGGAAAAGATCGACCATCGGCTTGAGGTGCTCGAAGGCTTCATCATCGCCTTCCTTAACCTCGACCGGGTGATCGACATCATCCGTTACGACGACGACCCCAAGGCCGCGCTCATGTACGAGGACTGGTCGCGCCCGCATCAGGACACCATCGCGCGGGCGACCAACGAACATGACTACGTGTCGCCACTGGCCGGGATCGACGTCGCATCGCTGGAACTGCGCGAGGATGAGAGCGCCACCGCGCCCGAGATCATCACCGACAACACCGGGTCGGGCGCCACGCCCAAGCGGTTCGTCGGTCGGTCCGAAGGTCTGTCGGACGTTCAGGCGGACGCGATCCTGAACATGCGTCTGCGGTCCTTGCGCCGCCTCGAAGAGCTGGAGCTTATCCTCGAGCGCGACGCGCTGATGGAAGAGCGCGCGGGGCTCGAAGACCTGCTCGACAGCGAAGACCTTCAGTGGGGCCGGATCGGGGACGAGCTGAAGGACGCCAAGAAGAAGTTCGGCAAGGATTACGTCGCCGGGGCCCGCCGCACGCAATTTGCCGAGGCCGCCGAAGTGCCGGACGTGCCGCTGGAAGCCATGATCGAGCGCGAGCCGGTGACGATCGTGTGCAGCCAGATGGGCTGGATTCGAGCGATGTCGGGCCATGTCGACCTGACCCGCGACTTCAAATTCAAGGACGGCGACGGGCCGCGGTTCGCCTTCCATGCCGAGACCACAGACAAGATCATCGTCTTCGCGGCGAACGGGCGGTTCTATACCTTGGGTGCCTCGAACCTGCCCGGCGGGCGGGGGATGGGCGAACCGCTTCGCTTGATGGTCGATCTGCCGAACGACGTCGAGATCATCGACATGTTCGTCCATGCGCCGGACCGCAAACTCATCGTCGCCTCCAAGGGCGGTAACGGGTTCATCGTGCCGGAAGCGGACGTGGTGGCGCAGACCAAGAACGGCAAGCAGGTGCTGAACGTGTCGGATGACGTGGCGAAGCTGGTCAAACCCGTCGTGGGCGATCATGTCGCCGTGGTCAGCGAGAACCGCAAGCTGCTGGTTTTCCCGATCGCCGAGCTGCCCGAAATGGGGCGCGGCAAAGGTGTTCGCTTGCAAAAATACGGCTCTGCCCGCGGACGTCAGGGGACACTCGACCTTGACGGGGGCTTGTCGGACCTCACGACCTTCGACCTTGCCGCCGGGCTGAGCTGGGCCGCTACAGGCGACCGGACACGCACCGAGGTGGACATGAGCCCGTGGATCGGCAAACGCGCCGGCGTGGGCAAGATGCCGCCCCACGGTTTCCCGAAGTCCAACACCTTTACCTGAAAATTGCCTGAACGGCGTTTCTCCCATAGTCTCAGAGCATTCTTTGACGGGGGGATTTCCAGATGAAACATGCCTTTGCCGCCGTTCTTCGGCTGACCCTGACTCTGTGCTTTATGCCCGTGATCGTTCAGGCCGCCCCGAACGGCTTTCAGAACCACGTGTTCAACGGACGTGCGCCGGTGACGCAGGGCGGGGTTGTGACCTTTCACGTCGAAGACGGCGATTGCAGCAGCCGGGACTATGGCGACGGGCGCGGGGAAAGCGATTGCTTCAACGGCAATCTCAGATCCCGGCTCGCCTATCGCGACCATGCGAGCCTTGGCCAAAGTCTGGAATACGCGATGCAGATCTTCGTGCCCGCCGGGTTCCGCTATGGCGGCGGACCGAACCGGCGCAGTTTGCTGGAAGTGGCGGAGTGGCAGCGGATCAACACGATCAAGAACCACATCCACACGCTCCACCTCGACAGCGTCAAGGGGCTTACCTTCGACGACACCCGCTGCATCCCGCCCAGCGCCTTCGGTCAGTGGAACAGCGTCAAGGTTCAGGTGAAATGGTCGGCGGGGGATGACGGGTTCCTGCAAGTGATCTGCAACGACACGCCGGTCGTGAGTTTCCGGGGGCAAACCGCGATCCCCCGCGATTGCGGCCAGCCCGGCGTCTTTCAGTGCGTGCCGGATCTTCAGCGCGTGAACCAGCCCGTGCAGTTCCAAGTCGGCATCCTGTTTCGCGGCTATGGCGAACGGGGGCGTCTCGACGGCCTGAGCCGCATGGGGCGTGTCCCGCCCGAGGGCGGTTTCACCGTCCAGATGCGCAATATCCGGGTGTCACGCATTCAGGTGCGGTAACCTGACGGGATCTGATGGGTTCGGCACCCTAGGTCACGATCCACACGCACCGCCGAAGCGACCGATCCTTGGCGCGGGACTGTGGACATGCGTGCCCGGATCGGCAAACCTGCCGGCGGGGCCGCAAACCCCGACGGGGACAACATTATTCGGACACCGGACGCAACCATGGCCTTCGCTGACCTCACGACCGACTACAAAGGTGCCAAGGGGGCGATCTTCCGGCTGGCGCTGGCGACGGGTATCCGCACGGTTCTGACCGCCGGGTTCTATCGCTTCTGGATGAAGACGCGGATGCGCCGGTATTACTGGAGCGCGATCCGCCCCGGCGGGATGCCGCTGGAATATGTCGGACGACCGACCGAGAAGCTGCTCGGCTTTCTGACCGCTGTCGTCTTCCTCGCCTTCTACATCGGGATCGTGAACCTGATCCTGATGTTCTTCTCGTTCTCGCTGTTCGAGGGGAACGCGCCGGCCTATGCCATTTCGGTCGTCGGGATCACGCCGCTGATCTTCTTCGCCCAATACCGTGCCCGCCGCTACGTGCTGGCCCGCACGCGGTGGCGCGGTATCCGCTTCGGGCTCGAACCGGGTGTCGCGGGCTTTGTCTGGCGTTCGCTGCTTCATTGGGGGCTGACGGTGCTGACCGCCGGGCTTTACTGGCCGGTCAAGACCTATTGGCTGGAAAAGTACCGGACCGACCGGACCTTCTATGGCGACCAGCGGATGCATCAGGGCGGGTCGTGGCGGATGCTCATAAAACCGATGCTGCACCTGTACTTGTCGGCCGCCCTGCTCGCGGGCACCATCGGGATGCTCATCGCCACCGAAGACCCGCGTTTCGCGCCCCTCATCTTCATCGCCGTGCCGTGGTTTTTCTTCGGCCTCGCGGCATGGAAGGCGGGGAGCTTTCGTGCGCTGACCAACACCAAGACCATCGGGGATGCGCGGCTCAAGGCCAGCCCCCGCACCGGGCGGATCGTCGGCATCTATGCGGGCGGATGGGCCGCGATGGGCGGTATCTTCATCGCCGCCGGTATCGGCGTCTCGATCCTGTTCGGGATCATTTTCGCCGCGACCGGCTTCGCGCTCGAAAACATCGACGAGGACGGGTATCTCACCACGCTCGGCAACCTGCCCGCCTTCGTCCCGATCCTGTTCGGGATCATCACCTATTTCGCGATCTTCATCTTCTGGGGCGTGCTGAAAGAGGTGTTCATCACCCTTCCCGTCGCCCAGCACTTTGCGGAAACGACCGAGATCGAGAACCCGCAGGCGCTGCTCGGCATCAAGCAGCGCGCCCGTGACGAATTCGCCGAGGCCGAAGGCTTTGCCGATGCCCTGCCGCTGGGAGATGCGTTTTGACCGATATTTACGGCGCGGCCCCTGCGGTGGAAGAACCGGAAGACAAGGCGGTTTATGCGGATTACGTCGACGGCACGGACCCGGTCATGCACCGCGTGTCGCTGGAACTGTCGCGCAGCCATCTGAACATCATCATGCCCGATGGCGAACGCATCCTGTGGCCGCTGGACGAGGTGCGCGCGCTGAAGGATCAGGCCTATTCCGATGGGGTGGTTCTGGCGCAGGGCTTCGACGACATGGCGCGGCTCAAGGTCGACAACCCCTTCGTGGCCAAGGAACTGCGCGCGGTCGCGCCGCGGCTCAACCGGGCGCAGCCGGTGACGAACTGGGGCAGGATCGGCGCTTGGGCCAGTGGTGCGGTGGCGAGCGTCGCGCTCATCATCTTCGTGCTGGTGCCGATCATGGCGGACCAGCTTGCCACCTACCTGCCGCCCGAGGGCGAACAGGCGCTGGGCGATGCCACGTTCGAGCAGATCCGGGGTGCCTTGGGGCGTGAGAACGCCGCGGTCAGGCTGTGCGAGGATTCGGACGGGCTTGCCGCTATCGACGCGATGGTGGATCGGCTGGCCCCGGACGACGACCTGCCCTATCCCGTTCGCATCGCCGTGCTGGACCATGAACTCGTCAACGCCTTCGCCCTGCCCGGCGGTCGTGTGATCCTGTTCCGGGGGCTGATCGACGAGGCGGAGAACCCCGAAGAGGTCGCTTCGATCCTCGCGCACGAGATCGGGCATGTCGTGAACCGCGACCCCACGCGCGATGCGCTGCGGTCGGCCGGGTCCATCGGTGTGCTGGGTCTGCTCTTCGGCGACTTCGCGGGCGGGACGGTGGTTCTGATGCTCGCCAACCAGCTGATCAACGCCAAGTATTCGCAGGCCGCCGAAACCGGGGCCGACGACTATGCCCACGACCTGATGCGTGACGCGGGCCTCGACCCCGCAGCACTCGGCACGATCTTCCAGCGGCTGATGGACGAATACGGCGACGCCGAAGGGATCGCGGCCCATTTCGCCTCGCACCCGCAGATGATCCGCCGGATCGAAAGCGCGCAGGCGGCGTCTGAGGGCGGCGAATACGGTCTGCCGGTCATCACCGAAGCCCAGTGGCAGGACATGCGCAGCATGTGCGGCGATAGCCATGCCGAACAGGACGCGCCCGAGGACGATGAAAACGGCGGCGGACGGATCGAACGCCGGGTGGACGAGCCCGATGCGGGGCGCGGCGGCGGCACGCTCGGCGGCGAGAACTGAGCGCGGACCGATGCGGATCATGTCTTTGAACAGTTGGGGCGGCACGCTGTGGGACAGCCTGCTTCCCTATCTGCGCGACGAATCGCCGGATGTGCTGTGCCTGCAAGAGGTCGTGCATTCCCCGGCCTCGCCGCGCGACTGGCTGATCTACCGCGACGGCGATCACGTGCTCGACCAACGCGCCAACCTGCTTCGTGACGTGACCGGGGCGCTGCCCGACCACGTTCCGCTGTTCTGCCCGGCTGCGCGCGGCACGCTGTGGGACGAGGACGACCCGGTGCCATCGTTCTGGGGTCTCGCGACCTTCGTTCACCGCGATCTACCCATCGTCGGGCAGGTGCAGGGTTTCGTCCACAAGGGGTTCGAGGCACACGGGTTCGGCGAGCATCCGCGCTCGCGCAGCGGCCATGCCGTCCGGGTCTGGGACGACCGGCTGGACCGGGGGGTGAGCATCGCCCAGATGCACGGACTGCGCGACCTTGCGGGCAAGATGGACACGCCGGAGCGCGCCGTGCAGGCCCGCAGGTTCCTTGGGCTCCTACGCACCGTGGCCGAGCCGGGGGACGCCACTGTCCTGTGCGGCGATTTCAACGTCGAACCGGGCAGCGAAACCCTGAGCTATCTAGCCGAAGAGGGGTTCGACGAACTGGTGACCGGTGGGGGGCACCCGACGACGCGGACCAGCCATTACCCGAAACCGGGGCGGTTCGCCGATTACATGCTGGTCGGCCCGGACACTCGGCCCGCCGCGTTCGAGGTGGTGCGCGACCCGGAAGTATCGGACCACTGCCCGCTGGTGCTGACGCTTTAGACGGGTTCTACGTCCAGCCAGACACCGCCCTTGGGTCTGAGCGACAGGATCATGACCGGCTCGGGGTCGCGGCCCGGAATTGCGGTGAACCGGAATCGGGCCAGCATCGTGGCCAGCACGATCACCGCCTCCTGCATCGCGAAATCCATGCCGAGGCACACGCGCGGCCCCGCGCCGAACGGCAGGAAGGCGTAGCGGTCGATGGCCTTGGGGTCCGCGAACCGGTTGGGATCGAACCCGTTCGGATCGTCCCACAACACCTCGGACCGATGCAGCGCGTAGAACGGCAGGAGCATCACGTCGCCTGCGCGCACCTCGCGGTCGCGAAGCTGGTCGGGTTTCATCGCCGTGCGCGACAGGATCGCGACGGGCGGATACAGGCGCATCGTCTCAAGCAAGATCTGCCGGATGTAGGGTAGGTTCGCGACATCTTCGGCCCCGGCGGGGCGGTCGCCCAGCACCGCACGCGCCTCGGTGCGCGCCCGCTCCTGAACCGCAGGATCGAAGGCCACGAGGTAAAGCGCCCAAGACAGCGTCAGCGCGGTCGTCTCATGCCCGGCGACGAGGAAAGTGAGCAAGTTGTCCCGTAGTTCTTCTGCCGTCATGGTCCGCCCCGTCTCGGGGTCGGACGCGCCGATCAACAGGTCGAGCAGCGGCGGCGGATCGGCAGGCTCACGCCCCATGCGCGCTTCGACCGCCTTGTCGGTGGCGCGGATCAGGTCGGAGATGATCGCCTTGCCCACCACCCGCTTGGGGCGCGGCACGAAGGCGGGCACCTTGAGAATGTCGAGGAGCGAGGCTTTGCCCGCCGTTTCCAGATACCTGTCGATCGCACGATGCGCGACTTCGCGCGGAATCGCCGTATCCTCGGACATCGACACGGCCGCGATCACCTCAAACGCGGTCTGAAGCATCTCTTGATACATATCCTGCCGCCCCGGTCTGGCGGCAATCCGCCGACACGACGCCTCGGCCGCCTCGGTCATCACGGGCGTGAGCGCGGTCAGGTTGCGCGGGGCAAAGACCGGCATCGCGGCGCGCCGCTGCCAACGCCAATGCGCGCCTTCGGCAAGGAACAGACCGTTGCCGAGCGCGGGCCGCAGCATCGCCTGCGCCTCTTCGCTTTTCGGGTAATCCGCCGCCGCATCCTTTAAAATCCGCTTCAAAGACGGGGGATCCATGACCATGTGGAACCGCCGAACGACATGACCGGAGACGATGGGCTGGGTGAAGGCGATCTTGGGCAGGAGCGCCAGTGCATTGCCCTGCATGGCGCGAACGGCCTCCAGAAAGCGCCGCGGGCGTTCGGGGACAGGGACCGCGACGGGTTTGCGTTCGGGGGGCTGATCGAGCGTCATGGCGTGAGTTTCGCGCCGATGCGCCGGGCAAGCAAGGTCGTGAATTGAACAACCCCGTCCCAGCGGGTATGCACGAGTGAATCTTTTGAGGAGTGAGCATGCCCCGCCTGACGACTTTCGCCGCCCTGGCCGCCGCCGCGCTTTCCGTTTCGGCCTGTGCCAACACCGACGATCTCGCACAGGTGCCCGAACCGATGGGGCGCTTCCTGCTTGGCCACACCGTGACCGTGGTCGAAGAACCCGAAATCGGCCCGTTTTCGCGGGAAGCCACCGACGAAGCGTGGGAAACCGCGATCAACTTCGCGATGGAAGAGCGTTTCGGGCGTTGGGACGGGGACAAGTATTTCCACATCGCGACAAAGGTGGACGGCTACGCGCTCGCCATGATCGGGGTGCCGGTGGTCTTCACGCCGAAATCGGTGCTGATCGCGTCCGTGACGATCTGGGACGATGAAAAGGGCGCGCCGGTCACGGACGATCCCAAGATCTTCACCGTGTCCGAAGAACTGTCGCCCGAGGCTCTGATCGGCACCGGCCTGACAAAGACCGCCGACGAACAAATGCTGTCGCTCGCCCGCTCGCTCGCCAAGTCGGTGCAGGAATACATGATGGAGAACATCGCGTGGTTCGGTGACGCCTCGCTCATGGACCCGGCGACCACGTCCGCGGGTACGCCTGCCGCGACCGCGGGCACGGTCCCGCCGCAGTTCGCCCGGGTGAAAGAAGGAGCCGAAGGGGCCGTTCTGGAAGGCGGCGAAGAGGTCGGCGGCACGTCGTCCGGCGTGCGCAGCGAAACCCCCGGCGGGGTCGAGACCACGACGACCGGCACCACGGTGGTCGAGTCCTCTTCCTGATCCCGACGCGGCGGAATTCCGCGTTTCGTCAGACCTTTGCCGCGTGGTCCTAGGCCCCGTCGGCAAGAAATGCGCCTGCGTCGCCACGTGAGGCCCGCGTGGGCACCATGTGCGCTTGATTTTCCCGGATTCATTGGCTACTTGCCCCCCGTATCATGAATCGGACCCGTGTTGGGTTCCTTTACAGACGAGGCGTATGGCCAATGGCTAAGGAAAAGTTTGCACGTAACAAACCGCACGTGAACGTGGGCACCATCGGCCACGTTGACCACGGCAAGACGACGCTGACGGCGGCGATCACGAAGTACTTCGGTGACTTCAAAGCCTACGACCAGATCGACGGCGCACCGGAAGAGAAAGCGCGCGGGATCACGATCTCGACGGCGCACGTGGAATACGAGACGGACGCGCGTCACTACGCCCACGTCGACTGCCCCGGCCACGCCGACTACGTGAAGAACATGATCACCGGCGCGGCCCAGATGGACGGCGGCATCCTCGTGGTGAACGCGGCCGACGGCCCGATGCCGCAGACCCGTGAGCACATCCTGCTCGCCCGTCAGGTCGGCGTGCCGGCGCTGGTCGTGTTCCTGAACAAAGTCGACCAGGTCGACGACGAAGAGCTGCTCGAGCTCGTCGAAATGGAAGTCCGCGAACTGCTCTCCGAGTACGAATTCCCGGGCGACGACATTCCGATCATCGCGGGTTCGGCTCTGGCCGCTCTCGAAGGCCGTGACCCGGAAATCGGCGAAGAGAAGATCAAGGAACTGATGGCGGCCGTCGACGACTTCATCCCGACGCCGGAGCGCGCCGTGGATCAGCCGTTCCTCATGCCGATCGAAGACGTGTTCTCGATCTCGGGCCGCGGCACCGTTGTGACCGGCCGTGTCGAGCGTGGCGTGATCAACGTGGGCGACGAACTGGAAATCGTCGGCATCAAGGACACCAAGAAGACGACCTGCACGGGCGTGGAAATGTTCCGCAAGCTGCTGGATCGTGGTGAAGCCGGCGACAACATCGGCGCCCTGCTGCGCGGCATCGACCGTGACGCGGTCGAGCGTGGTCAGGTTCTGTGTAAGCCGGGTTCGGTGAAGCCGCACACGAAGTTCGAGTGCGAGGTCTACATCCTGACGAAGGATGAAGGCGGCCGTCACACCCCGTTCTTCGCCAACTACCGCCCGCAGTTCTACTTCCGCACGACGGACGTGACCGGCACGGTCGAGCTTCCCTCGGGCACCGAGATGGTGATGCCGGGCGACAACCTGAAGTTCACCGTCGAGCTGATCGCCCCGATCGCCATGGAAGACGGCCTCCGCTTCGCCATCCGCGAAGGCGGCCGCACCGTCGGTTCCGGCGTCGTCTCGAAAATCCTCGAGTGATCGGCACTGCCGTTTGAGATCGAAAGGGTCGCCTTCGGGCGGCCCTTTTTCTTTGTCGGGCCGACGGAAAGGCGCCCCGGCACCGTTTGACCCCCGTCCAACCGCAGGGTCGTCATATGAAACCGCTTGTTCTCGCCTACGCCACAGCCGGGTTGCTCATGGCCGCTGCCCTGCATCACACCGATGCGGTCATGGGGTCCGCCGACGGCCCGACCGAAACGCGCGCGACGATGGCCGCACGTTGACCCCCGACCCCTTCCCTTTTCCGCCCCGGCCCCACATTCTGCGGCCATGACCGGAACCCACATCACCTACGCCCATGTCCTGAATGGTCCCGACAAGGGCCGCGCCATCACCGAGGAGGAGATGCGGCATGTGCTGAAGGACGACACGCTGGGCTGGGTGCATATCGACGGCAACCACCCGGATGCCGAGGCGTGGATCGGCGAGCACCTCGACTATCTCGACCCGCAGGCGGTCGAGGCGCTGGTCGACCGGGCCTCGCGCCCCCGGCTGACACGGCTGGGCGATGGGCTGATGATCATTCTGCGCGCGATCAACTTCAACGAGGGTGCGGATCCCGAGGACATGATCTCGTTGCGGATCTGGGCCGATGCGCACCGGATCGTCACCGTGTCCCTGCGCCGGGTGCGCGCGATCGAGCGGCTGGATGCGCGGCTTTCGCAGGGCGAAGGGCCCGAGACGACGGGCGCCTTCCTCGTCGCGCTGATCGAAGACCTCACCGGCAAGATCGGCGATTTCCAGACCGATCTGGACGCTAAGGCCGAGGCGCTGGAAGAGCAGATCATCGCAGAGAGCGGCGACCACCTGCGCGGCGAGGTCGTGAACCTGCGACTTCAGGTCATCGCGGCGCGGCGCTTTCTTGGCCCACAGCGGGACGTGATCCGCGCAATTGCGGAAAGCGACAACCCGGTGATCGATTCCGAGACGCACCGCGAGATCGAGGAAGAGGCGCTGAAGATGACGCGGATCGTCGAAGACCTCGACGAGCTGCGCGATCAGGCGATGATCCTGCGCGAAGAATTGTCGGGGCAGCTTTCGGACCGGCTGAACCGCAACATGTTCGTCATGTCGGTCGTCTCGGTCATCTTCCTGCCGCTCGGGTTCCTTACCGGCCTGTTCGGCGTGAACGTGGGCGGAATGCCCGGTGTGAACGATGGCGATGCATTCTACTGGCTGGTGGGCTGGCTGTCGCTGTTGGTCGGTATTCTGGTCTTTTTCCTGTGGCGCGTGCGCTGGATCAGGTTCAGTAGGCGCCGGCGCTGAGGCGGCGCGTTAACCTCTATTAACTTGGATAATCTTTCGTTTTTCAATGGTTTGTGACGATCTCAGCATTCCAGAATACTAGTATTCTAGTATCCTGTCCGAGACGCCCCATTCGCAATTCCCTTCCTCGCCGCCTGCCCTAGGCTCACCGCATGACAGACCCGACACTCCCCCGCCCCGAGGCCGTGATTTTCGACATCGGTAACGTGCTCATCACTTGGCAGCCGGAGGATCGGTACGACGAGATGATCGGGCGCGCGCGGCGCGAGGCGATGTTCGCGACTGTGGACCTGCACGCCATGAACGAACGCTTCGACCGGGGAGAGGTGTTTCGCGACGTGGTGCAGGAAACCGCCGAAACCTATCCCGAATTCCGCGACGAGATCCTGATGTGGCATGACCGCTGGCTCGACCTTGCCCGCCCGCCGATCGACCATTCCGTCCGGCTCCTGCGGGCGCTGCGGGCCAAGGGCGTGCCGGTCTTCGCGCTCACGAATTTCGGGATCGACAGCTTCGCCCTGTCCGAGGCGCGCGATACGTTTCTGACAGAGTTCGACCGGCGCTATATCTCGGGCCACATGGGCGTGACCAAGCCGGACCCGCGCATCTACGAGATGGTCGAGGACGATTGCGGGATCGCGCCCGAGCGCCTGCTTTTTACCGACGACAGGCCCGACAACATCGACACCGCGGCCCGGCGCGGGTGGCAGGTGCATCTGTTCGAGGGGCCGAAAGGGTGGGCCGACCGCCTTGTCGCGGCCGGCCTGCTGACGCCCGGTGAAGCGGCTTAGGCCAGTTCCAGCGCGTCGAGGTTCTTGTAGGAAATCTCCATCCCGTCGAGCATTCCGGTTTCCATCATCTCCCGGCGGGTCTGCGCGTCCGGCAGGGTCATGGTCACGACCATATGCGTCGCCTGACCCTTGGCTTTGAAAAGCGTCTCGACCAGATTGGGCGGGGTCGGGTCAGGCAGATACATCACCTCCTCCTGCAAGATGCGGTTCGGTTCCTCAAGTTCGAGAAAAGTCCCGGTGATCGTGAAGGTGTAGTCCGCCGAGGAATGGACGATCCGATATGTGCCGCCTTCGGTCGCGTCGATCTCACACTCGACCACGTTGAACGCGTCGTTCCCGGACTGCCATTTCATGAGCAGGTCCGGCTCCATATGCGCGCGCCAGACGAGCGCGGGCGGGGCGTCGAAGTCACGGGTGACGACGAGCTGCGTGTCACCGATCAGTTCGAACGTCAGGGGTTTGGGCATCGTTTCAATCCTTTTTCAAATCCTGTTTCGCCATTTCTTCGGCCAGAACCGCGTCCAGCCGGTCGTAATTCGCGGTCATGGTCCGGCGCAGCCTGTCGAGCCATGCCTCCAGTTCCTCCAGCGTTCCCCCGGCCAGTCGGCAGGGGCGGCGCTGGCCGTCGATTCGCCGGGTGATGAGCCCGGCCTGCTCCAGCACCTTCAGGTGGTGCGAAATCGCGGGCTGGCTGATGTCGAAGGGTGCCGCGATTTCGCTGACCGTCATTTCGCCCTTCGCCAACCCGGCAAGGATCGCACGGCGTGTCGGGTCGGACAGTGCCGCAAAGGCGGCGTCCATGTCGGGGATTGCGCTTACTGATTCCATATTCATTTATATAAACTCACGATGATATAAAGCAAGCCTCACGCAAAGCCGTTGCGTGCCGCCCCCGCAAACGGCACACTCACCGCCAAAAGCGAGCAGTACCCATGGCTTGGTTCATCGTCGGAATTGTCGGCCTTATCGCCATCGCACCCTTCGTGCGCGAGTGGTTTCGCACGCCCGTCAGCGCCGCGCGGGGCGATGACGACGGGGGTTATGCCCAGTTGTCGGACGGCAAGACCTATTATCGATGGTTCGGCGCGCCGACCTCGCATGTCATCGTGGTGATCCATGGGCTGACGACACCGCATTGGGTGTTCTCCGGCCTCGTGCGCGGCCTGAACCTGCTGGGCTACCAAGTGCTTGCCTATGACCTTTACGGGCGAGGGCTGTCGGATCGTCCGACAAACGCCCAGACGCCGCAGTTCTTCGTGAACCAGCTCGACGAACTGCTGACCGAACAGGGGCTGGATGGCCCCGTCTCGCTCATGGGCTATTCGATGGGCGGGATCATCGCGGCCGCCTTCGCCACCGCCAATCCCGCCCGCGTGGATCGCGTCATTTTCCTCGCCACCGGCGGGATCGACTACACCCCCGGTCAGCCGCTTCGCCGGTGCGGCAATCTCGGCGTAATCGGCAACTGGCTCTGGCGGATCACCGGCCCCGGATCGCTGCGTCGCGCCGCCGCGCGGGATGCGTCACAGCCGACCGTGATCCCCGACCTCGAACAACGCATGGCGGACGAGACGGCGCGGCGCGGATACCTGCGGTCGGTCCTGTCCGCACATCGTGAAACGCTGGCCATCGACCTTGAGAACCTGCACCGCGACCTCGGCAAGACCGGCATCCCCGTTCTGGCGATCTGGGCGGGCGACGATCAGGTGATCCCGCTGACCGCAATGGGCAAGATGACCCAGTGGAATCGCACCGCCCGCCACCACGTCGTCGAGGGCGTCGGCCACGCCCTGCCCCATGCCGCCCCGAACGAGATCATCACGGCGATCACCACCTTTTTCCGCGAAGTCTGAACCTCAGAGCCTGCGCACCACGGTGTCGAGGCTCGCGGCCTCCCGATGCCTGTGCCGGCGGGTGTAGACATAGGCCGCGAAACGCGCCGTGAACCATTCCATCCGGTCCGCTTCGATGACGATCTTGTCGGTCCAGATGCAGCCCGTGCCGCTGGGCTGGATCGACAACGTATGATCCCAACGCTTGACCTGCGCATTGTGCTCACGGCTCTGGATCACCCGCGAGTCCCGGTCGAGGAGTTCGACGAACATCGTATGGCCGGGGTTCTTCATGATGCCGAAAAGCGTGATGTCGACCACATAGGTCTCGCCCTCGCGCACAACATCGTCGGGCAGGCCCTCATACCGCGCGATCCCCTTCATCGCGTCGACCATCTCCGAGAAATGGATCGCCTCGGCAAAGACGGTGTCGGCGTCGCGGGAATAGTGCGCGGTGACGGTAATCTGCCGGGTCATTCTTAGAGCCCCTTCGTGGCACGCTCATGGGCCCGGCGCACCTTGCGGAAATAAGACTTGGCCCGGTCTCGTTTGAGCCGCGACGCGTGATCGTAGAACAGCACACCCTGCGTATGATCGACTTCGTGCTGAACACCGACCGCAAGCGGCCCCGTCGCGACGAGCGACTGCTCTTCTCCATCGCAGTCCTGATAAGCAACTTGGGCGAGATCCCGGCGCGGAATGTCCATCCAGTAATCCGGCATGGACAAACAGCCCTCGGACCCGGTCACCACCCGATCCGACAGAGCGGTGATCCTCGGGTTCACCATGGCGAGACGATGCCGCTCGCCGGACGCATCCGGCATGTCGAGCACGACAACGCGTTTCGCCACACCGATCTGCACAGCAGCCAGCCCAGCCCCCTGCTCGCGGTCGAGGATGCGAAACATCTCCGCCACCAGCGCGGCAAGGTTCGGTCCGAATGCGTCGACCGTCGCACTGGGACGCGACAGGAGCGGATGATCGATGGGAAGGATGGGATCGTCGGGCATGAGAAAGACTCCGTCAAATACGCACCGATTCACACCCACGGTGTCAAAGACCGCAACCCCAGAAACGACAAACCCCCGGGCGGATGCCACGGGGGTCGTCTGGTCAGCACGCCGACCTGCATTGCGTCAGAGAAGCTTAGAGCATCCCCTCGCGCTGCGCTTTCTTGCGAGCCAGCTTACGCTGACGACGGATTGCTTCCGCCTTCTCGCGCGCCTTCTTCTCGGAGGGCTTCTCGAAATGCTGCCGGAGCTTCATTTCACGAAACACACCCTCACGCTGAAGCTTCTTCTTCAGAGCCCGAAGCGCCTGGTCGACGTTGTTATCGCGAACCGATACCTGCATGTGGTTGTCACCACCTTTCTAGGTTTGAGTTGCAAGAGAAATTGCAGGAAGCGGCCTTATAGCGGCGATCCGCGCGCTTGTCCAGTTCGCCGGACCCGCGCAAATCCACTCCCCCGCCTTGAAGGCGCCTCGCCCACATGCCACTTATTTCTCCATGACCGATCAAGACACGCTTCTCGACGCCATCCAGATGCACGTTCCCTTCGACGGCTGGTCCGACGCCGCGCTCAGGGCTGCCTGCGAGGACACCGACACACCCCTCGACACCGCCCATGCGATATTCCCGCGCGGAGCCGTGGACATGGCGTTTGCCTATCACAAACGCGGCGACCGGCAGATGGTCGAGTCGCTTAAGGCGATGGACCTGTCCACGCTCAAGTTCCGCGAAAAGGTGACTGCGGCCGTGCGCAAACGGATCGAAGTCGCGGATAAGGAGCTTGTGCGGCGCGGTATGGCGCTTTTCGCCCTGCCCCAGCACGCCGCCGACGGGTCCAAGGCACTCTGGGAGACCTCGGGCCTGATCTGGGACACGCTGGGCGACACTTCGCCCGATGTGAACTGGTACACCAAACGCGCGACGCTTTCGGCCGTCTATTCCTCGACCGTGCTTTACTGGCTCGGCGACGACAGCGAAGGGCACGAGGCCACCTGGGCCTTTCTCGACCGGCGGATCGAGAACGTCATGCAGTTCGAAAAGGTGAAGGGCAAGCTGCGCTCGAACGCGCTGGTCGATGCCTTCATGAAAGGGCCGGGTCGCGTGCTGGACAACATCCGCGCGCCCGGCGAACACCGCACCGGATACCCCGGACGTTGGAGCACCCATCGCTGATGACCCTGCCCAAGACCATGCGCGCCGTCGAGATCACCAAGGCCGGCGCCCCCGAGGTGCTGCAACCGACCACGCGGCCCGTGCCCGCGCCGGGTCATGGCGAGATCCTCATCAAATTGGCCTATGCGGGCGTCAACCGCCCCGACGCGCTGCAACGGGCGGGCATGTACGCCCCGCCCCCGACGGCGAGCGATCTGCCGGGGCTCGAAGGCGCGGGGACCGTGGCCGCCATCGGCCCCGGCGTGACCGAATGGGCGGTGGGGGACGAGGTCTGCGCGCTCCTCCCCGGTGGCGGCTATGCCGAATACGTGACGACCCCGGCGGCACACGCGCTGCCGATTCCCAAGGGCATGGGTCTGAAAGAGGCCGCCTGCCTGCCCGAGACCTATTACACTGTCTGGTCGAACGTGTTCATGCGCGGCGGGCTGAAGGCGGGCGAGCGGTTCCTCGTCCACGGCGGCTCCTCCGGCATCGGCACGACCGCGATCCAGCTTGCGAGCACACTCGGCGCGCGCGTCTTCACCACCGCAGGCTCGGACGACAAATGCAAGGTCTGCACCGACCTTGGGGCCGAGGTGGCGATCAATTACAAAGACGCGGATTTCGTCGAGGTCATGGCAGAAGCGGGCGGCGCGAACCTGATCCTCGACATGGTCGGCGGCAGCTATATCGCCCGCAACATCAAGGCGCTCGCGGACGAGGGCCGGATGGTCCACATCGCATTCCTGACCGGCCCCAAGGCCGAGATCAACTTCGCGCAGATCATGGCCCGTCGCCTGACGATCACCGGCTCGACCCTGCGCCCGCAGTCGGACGCCGCCAAGGCCGCCATCGCCGCCGAATTGCGCGAACACGTCTGGCCGCTTCTGGACGCGGGCCGCGTGAAGCCGATCATGGACAGCACCTATCCGCTGGACGAAGCCGCCAAGGCCCACGCCCATATGGAAAGCTCCACCCATATCGGAAAGATCGTGCTGGAAGTCTGACGCACTCAGGATCGCCCCGGGCACGCATCGTCTTCTCTGGTCCTCAAATACCTCGGGGGTGCGGGGGCAGCGCCCCCGCTTCGGTCGGATGGGGTTCAGCCCATTCGAAACCGCTCAGTGCCGCTTGCCGCCGTGATGAATGTCGCCCGTCGTCAGAACCGGCGAGGCGTCGATGTCTTCTGCGTCCAGCATGGCCGCCACGCGCTCCAGTGACGCGATGATCTGCGCCTGCTCCCAGTCCTCCAGCGCCTCGAACTTGCGCACATAACGCTGTTGCAGCGCATCGGGGGCTTCGTCGACGGTCCCCTGACCTTCGGCCGTGATCGTCACGTTGGTCTGGCGCCGGTCGCGCTCCGACCGCTCGCGGGTCACGAGACCACGCGCCACGAGCTTGTCCACCAGCGCGGTGATGGTCGCCTGGCTCACGCCCATGCGGGTCGCGATGTCCGACGGGGTCGCATGCCCGATCTCGCCCACGATCTGAAGCGCACGGAACTGCGCGGCGGTCAGCTTGGCCGCATTGGCCAGCTCTTTGCCGTAAAGCTCGGTCGCGCGCAGGATGCGCCGCAGGGCGATCAGGCTGATATCGGTCCGGTCCATCCCATCTCCTTCCAAGAGCTTTGATGGCATAGCGAGGAGGTCTGAAGCAATCATGTTACTTAGATAGACTAATCTTTCATGAATTAAAGGTTTTGAGTCGCTCATTTACTAAGTAAATTCACGCGATTTCCCCATAAAACTGGCGATTTCAGCCAAATTCCGGCATTTTTTCCTTTGAAGGTTGAAACAAAACGCCACCCAAACTACTTTAGTCTACAAAGGAACTTTGGAGAGGACCGAAACATGCATACTGCGAAAGACCTTCCCCGATCCGGAAAGCTCCGCCTTCGTAAGCCGAATTCCGAGGACGGAGCGCAAATCTGGGACCTGATCCGCGAGTGTAAGCCGCTCGATGAGAACTCCGTCTACTGCAACCTGCTGCAATGCGACCATTTCCGTGACACCTGCGTGGTGGCGGAACTGGACGGCGACATTGTCGGCTGGATTTCCGGCTATCTCGTGCCGAACGAAGAGGCGCTCTTCGTGTGGCAGGTGGCCGTAAGCTCCAAGGCCCGGGGTATGGGTCTGGGTGGTCTGATGCTGGACGAAATCTTCGGTCGCGAAGAATGCGACGATGCCAACGTCCTCAAGACCACCATTACGAAAGACAACGACGCCTCGTGGGCGCTGTTCAAGAAGTTCGCGAAACGCCACGGCGGCGAGCTTGAGGACGAAGCTCATTTCAAAAAGGACGATCACTTCGAAGGCCGTCACGACACCGAACACATGGTGACGATCACGCTGCCGGACGAGGATGACATGGCGAAGGCCGCGTAATCGACGCGGCCCCCCGTCCTTTTCACAATCAGACATCGAAGGAACACGTTATGACGACAGACAAACAGTCTGCGAACAATCTCGTTTTTGAACGCCGCGAGTCGGAAGCCCGCTCGTACTGCCGCGGTTTCCCGACCACCTTCGCCAAGGCGCAAGGCTCGATCATGACCGCGACGGACGGCACCGAGTACATCGACTTTCTCGCCGGGTGTTCGTCCCTGAACTACGGCCACAACGACGCCGACATGAAGGCGGCGCTGGTCGAGCACATCACGAACGACGGCATCGCCCACGGCCTCGACATGTACACCGAGGAAAAGGCAAAGTGGCTCGAAGCCTATGAGAATATCGTTCTCAAGCCGCGTGGCATGGACGACTACAAGGTGATGATGACGGGTCCGACCGGCACCAACGCCGTCGAAGCCGCGATGAAACTCGCCCGCAAGATCACGGGCCGTCGCAACATCATCTCGTTCACCAACGGCTTCCACGGCATGACCATGGGTTCGCTGTCGCTGACCGGCAACGCCGGCAAGCGTGGTGGCGCGGGCACGCCGCTGGGTGGCGTGACCCATATGCCCTATGAGGGCGCGATGGGCGAAGGCGTCGATACGCTCGCCTTCATCGAAACGATGCTGGACAACGGCTCGTCCGGCGTCGACGCTCCGGCCGCGTTCATCTTCGAACCCGTTCAGGGCGAAGGCGGTCTGAACGCCGCGTCGAAAGAATGGATGGAAGGCATCGCCAAGCTTGCCAAGAAACACGGCGCGCTGCTGATCGTCGACGACATTCAGGCGGGCATCGGCCGCACCGGCAAATACTTCGGCTTCGAAGGCATGGACATCGAGCCGGACCTCATCACCCAGGCGAAATCGCTGTCGGGGTTCGGTCTGCCGTTCGCCTGTCTGCTCATCAAGCGCGAGTATGACGTGTGGAAGCCTGCCGAGCACAACGGCACCTTCCGCGGCAACACCCATGCTTTCGTCACGGGTCGTGTCGCGCTGGAGAAATTCTGGGCCGACAAAGACGCGATGGAAGCTTCGACCGCCGAGAAGGCCGAGATCCTCGAGAAAGGTCTCGGGAAACTCGCCGACCTCATGCCGGGCGCTTACCTCAAGGGCCGTGGCTTCATGCGCGGTGTCGACGTAGGCAGCGGTGAGCTGGCCGGAGACATCTGTGCCCGCGCCTTCGAAAAAGGCCTCATCATCGAAACGTCGGGTGCCGACGACGAGGTGGTCAAGGTGCTCGCCGCGCTGAACATCCCGAACGACGTGCTTCAGAAGGGTCTCGACATCGTTGTCGACGCCGCCCGCGAAGTGCTGAACGAAAATCACAAATACGCTGCGGAGTAACGACACATGCTTATTCGCGACTTCAACGAACTGAAGAACACCGACAAGTCCGTCTCGGACGCGCGCTGGAACTCCGTGCGGATGCTTCTCGCCGATGACGGTATGGGCTTTTCGTTCCACATCACCACGATCGAAGGCGGTTCGGAGCACACGTTCCACTACAAGAACCACTTCGAGAGCGTCTACTGCATCTCGGGCAAGGGTCGGATCACCGACCTCGCCAAGAACGAGACGCATGAGATCAAACCGGGTGTCATGTACGCGCTCAACGAGCACGACAAGCACACGCTGGTGGCCGATGAAACGCTGGTTCTGGCCTGCTGTTTCAACCCGCCGGTGACCGGCAAGGAAGTGCATCGCGAAGATGGCTCCTACGCCGCGCCCGACGAAGACGCTGCCTGAAAACGGGGAAAGACCAATGTCTGACCGAAATCATACTGTCGAAAAGATCGGCGGCACGTCGATGAGCCGTGTGAATGAGCTGCGCGATACGCTGCTCATTCGCGAAGGCGATCTTTATAACCGCGTGTTCGTCGTCTCTGCCTTCGGCGGGATCACCAACCTTCTGTTGGAACACAAGAAAACCGGTGAGCAAGGCGTTTATGCCGCGTTCGCCGACAGCGAAACCGACGACCACGCCTGGATGGCCGCGCTGAAGAAAACCGGCGCGGCGATGGAAGAGGCGCATCGCGCGGTGCTCGACCATCCGGCCGACATCGCGGACGCGAACGACTTCGTGGCCGACCGGATGGCGGGCGCACGCTCGTTCCTGATCGACCTCGGCCGCCTGTGCTCCTACGGCCATTTCCGGCTGACCGAGCACATGTCGATGGTCCGCGAGCTTCTGTCGGGTCTGGGCGAGGCGCATTCCGCCTATGTCACGACCCTGATGCTGAAGCGTGCGGGCGTGTCGGCCCGGTTCGTCGACCTGTCCGGTTGGCGCGACGAGGGCGACTGCGACCTGAACGAGCGCATCGAAAAGGGTCTGGCAGACGTCGATCTGGCCGCCGAGATGCCCATCGTCACCGGCTATGCCCAGTGCAAGGAAGGGCTGATGAAGGAATACGACCGGGGCTACTCGGAAGTGACCTTCGCCCGCATCGCGGCGCAGACCCATGCGAAAGAGGCGATCATCCACAAGGAGTTCCACCTTTCGTCCGCCGACCCGAACCTCGTCGGCGAAGACAACGTGCGCAAGCTTGGTCACACCAACTACGACGTGGCCGATCAGCTGTCGAACCTCGGGATGGAGGCGATCCACCCCTCGGCCGCCAAGATGCTGCGTCAGGCCGATGTGCCGCTGCGCGTGACGAATGCGTTCGAGCCGGAAGATCCGGGCACCCTGATCGACGACAGCCGCGGCGATACGCCGGGGGTCGAGATCGTGACCGGGCTGGACGTTATCTCGATCGAGGTGTTTGAACAGGACATGGTGGGCGTGAAGGGCTACGACACGACCATTCTGGAGGCGCTCAAGCGTCACAAGGTCTGGATCGTGTCCAAGACGTCGAACGCGAACACCATCACGCATTACGTCAAAGGCTCGCTCAAGGCCGTGAAGCGCGTGGAGGCCGACGTTCAGGAACGTTTCCCGCAGGCCGAGATCAAGATCCGCAGCCAGTGCATCGTGTCGGCCATCGGTCGTGACCTGCGCAAGCAGTCGGTGCTGGGCCGTGGCCTTGCCGCGCTGGACGAAGCCGGGCTCGACGTGATCGCCGCCCACGCGACGCCGCGCAATGTGGACGTCCAGTTCCTGATGCCGCGCGACGAGGCGGACGAGGCCATCAAGGTTCTCCACCGTGCGCTGGTCGAACAGGAAAAAAAAGACCAGCTGCGTGAAGCAGCGTAAGGAATTGCCTGACACTCCAAAGTTCCAAAAAGAACGTCAGGCATAGACTGAGGCCCCCCGGTGACGAGCCGGGGGGTCTTTTTTGTGGCGTTTATCCCCGCACCACCGACACCGCCTGATAGATCAGGTTCGCGGGCGCCTGCGACTCCATGAAGGCGATGTCGTAGGCATCGCGGCCCACGGCGATCTTGGCCAGCGTGTCGGGTGTGCCCATGCCGGTCGGGTCGACGAGGTGCCATGCCCCGTCGAGCCAAACCTCGGCCACCGCGTGGAAATCGGCGGGCCAGACGTCTGGGCCGTAGGCGGCGACCATGCGGGCCGGGATTTGCGCGGCGCGGACCATGGCGCAGATCAGGTGGGCGTAGTCGCGGCAGACGCCCTGACGGCCCGCGAAGGTTTCGAGGACGTTGGTGTCCGCATCCGAGCTTCCGGGCACGTAGGACAGGTTGTGTTCGATCCAGTCGCGGATCGCGGCCACCTTGGCCCCGCCCGACAGATCGCCGAAACGCTTGCCGACGAAGGCAACGAATTTGTCCGACTGCACGTAGCGCGACGGGCGCAGGTAGGGCGCGACTTCGGAGGGCAGCTGGTGGATCGGCACGGCGGACAGGCTGTCCAGCGGCACGTTCTTGCGCGTCACGTCCACCTTGGCCTGATAGGTCAGATACATCTCGTTGCCCGGCACCCGCGCCCAGACCCGCTGGCCGACGCCGGAATCGCCCGTGATCCGGTCGATGGTCGCATCCCCGAAGGTGATCCATTCTTCCGCGATTTCCTGCCCGTCGGTATGCGCCGCCTCCAGCGCCAGAAAGACGGTATTCGCCTGCGTGAAGCCGTAGTGCATGGTGACGTCGATGTTCAGGCGCATTGGCGGCTCCACAAGGTTTGGTGACAAGAAACGGGCGCGCTTCGCCAACCCTCACGGGCGGGGAGCGGTTCCGATGTCGGTTTCAGTCAGGGTGTTTCGCCGCCCCACTATCCGGCCTTCGCGCGGCGATCAATGGGGGATTGCGGGGTGGCCCGGTGCCGCGCCTTCGATCCCTCAGTTTCGCAGCACGCTCCCCTCGAATCCGAGGATGTAGTCGGACCCGAACGCACGCGCGGGGGTGAGGAAACCTGGGGCCGTCTGCCCCTCGGACACCGCCTTGGCGATGCGTGTCGCGGTCAGGCTGGTCAGGTGGTAACCCTCGGCGGTCGTCATGACGTGCTGCACGGCGTCGCCCTTGGCGTTCTCGGCGCGGCCATAGACGATGCACCGCCCGATGGCCCGTGCTGTGGCGTCGGGGCCCTCCGGCATTCGCGCAAGCACCCGGTTGACGATCGGGCGTCCGGCACCGGCCAGAAAACGGCGCAAGAAAAGCGGCAGCCTCAAAAGGGTCACCATATCCTTGGGCGGGACGAGAAAGACCTCGATGTTCGGAATGCCGGTCGTATGCCAGGCCGTCACGACGTCGCCCCAGCTGATCGCAGCCACCCGCTCCGGCCCCTCGCCCATATCCAGCGTGGAAAAAACACCGCCGGGACGCGGCTCAAGATCGCCGTCGCGGCGCACATAGGGCGGGTTGCCCAGATGCGGGATCGAGGACATCGCGGTCCCGCGCGACGCCTGCGCCATGCCTTTGAAGGCGAGCGTCAGCTTGGTCGCATCCGGCAGTTGTTCCTTGAGCATCGCCGCCATGCAGTCGGTCGGCACAACGTCGAAGCCGGTCCCCGGCATGATCGTGATCCCCGCCGCTTTGGCCCGTTCATCCAGCGCGGCGCAGCCCGCGAGCACGTCGATCTCGCCGGTGATGTCGAGATAGTGGGTGTGCGTCGCAAGGCAGGCCTCCGTCAGCGCCGCGTAGGTTTCGCGAAACGGCCCGGCGCAGTTCAGCAGCGTGTCGATTCCGTCGAGGGCCGCGCGGGTCGCCGCACGGTCATCGACGCTGAAGGCCACCCATTCCAGCTCGAGATCCTCGGCAAGCGGCCCCAGCCTCGTCGCGTCGCGCCCGCCGAGGCGCGGGGTCAGACCCATCTTCACCGCTTCGCGCGCGATCAGTTCGCCGGTGTAGCCATAAGCCCCGTAGATCAGGATCTGTCCTGCCATTCCATCCTCCCCGGTCCCGCGTGGGCCGACGCTAGCAGATCGCAAACGGCCTGTCCCAATCTGTGCCTAGCGGACGGGTTCCACCACCTCGTCGCTGACCATCGGTTCGGCGGCGAGGATCACGTCGAGCGGATCGTGCTCGGCCACCCAATGCCCCGGCGAAATCTGGTTCAGTCGCGGCGTATAGTCTTCGTTCCCGGCCCGCAGCTTGGATGGAAGGAACCTGAGCGCGGCTTTCGGGTCCAGCGGCGAGGGCAGTTCACCGGGGATGCGGATACGTTCCCGCGTGCGTTCCAGTTCCGGGTCCGGAATCGGAACCGCGGAAATCAGCGCCTTGGTGTAGGGGTGCACCGGATCTTCGACCACGGTCCCGGCATCCGCCAGTTCCACGATCCGCCCCAGATAAAGCACCATGATCCGGTTCGAAATCGCGCGGACGACGGATAGGTCGTGGCTGATGAAGATCATCGACATGCCGAACTCGGCCTGAAGGTCTTTCAGCAGCCGCACGATCTGGGCCTGAATCGAGACGTCGAGGGCCGAAACAGCCTCGTCACAGATGATGAGCTTGGGCTTGTTTATCATGGCGCGGGCGATGCCGACGCGCTGGTTCTGACCGCCCGACAGCTCATGCGGGTAACGGTTGAACATGCCGCGTTCCAGACCCACGCGGTCCATCATCGCCAGCACTTCGTCCTTGCGCTGGGACTTCGACAACTCCGGGCGGAAGGTCTTGAGCGGTTCGGCGATGCTGTCGGAAATCGTCATGCGCGGGTCGAGCGAGGCGAGCGGGTCTTGAAACACCAACTGCATGTCCTTGCGCGACTTGGTCAGCGCGCGTTTGTCGAGGTCCGTGAAAGACGACCCCAGCCACGACACCGCGCCGCCCGTGGGTTCGATCAGGCGCAGCACGGCGCGGGCCAGCGTGGACTTGCCGCAGCCGCTCTCGCCCACGACCCCCAGCGTCTCGCCCTTGGCAAGGTCGAAGGTCACGCCGTTCACGGCCTTGAGCGGGATGGTCCGCCCGAACAACCCGCCCTTCACGCGGATCGGGAAATGCACCTGAATGTCGTCCGCGGACAGAAGCGGTTCGGCGGTCTCTGCCGTGCCCTCCGGCGCGCCCTCGTCGTCGATGCGCGGCATCGCGTCGAGCAGCTTTTTCGTATAGTCGTGTTTTGGAGCGTTGAAGACCTGCATCACGTCGCCGGACTCGACATATTCGCCCAGCTTCATCACCTCGATCCGGTCGCACATGCGTGCCACCACGCCCATGTCATGCGTGATGAGCGCGATGGCCGTCCCGCTCTGGGTCTGCAATTCGTGCATGAGGTCGAGGATTTCGGCCTGCACCGTCACATCGAGCGCCGTGGTCGGCTCGTCCGCGATCAGCAGCTTCGGCTCGCACAGCATGGCCTGCGCGATCATCACCCGCTGGCGCATTCCGCCAGACAGTTCGTGCGGATACTGCGTCATGCGCCGCTCGGCCTCGGGGATCTGCACGCGATTGAGCCAATCGAGGCAGGCGCGGCGGGCGGCGGCACCAGAGAGGCCCTTGTGCACCTTCAGCACCTCGGCCATCTGGTCGCCGACCTTGAGGTGGGGCGTCAGCGCGGTCAGCGGGTCCTGAAAGATCATGCCGACGTCCGAGCCGCGCAGGCGGTTCAGTTTACCCACAGGCAGGTTCAGGATTTCGTTTCCCTGAAACGTCACCGATCCGGTGGCGCGGCCGTTTGGCGGTAAAAGGCCCATCGCGGCCATGAAGCTTTGCGACTTGCCGGAGCCGGATTCCCCGACGATGCCAAGGCATTCGCCGGCCTGAATATCGAACGACACGCCTTTGACGGCCTGAACCTCGCCGTCCGGGGTCGAGAAAGAAACGCGCAGGTCGCGGGCGGACAACACGGTCATATCAGCGGTCCTTCGGGTCGAGTGCATCGCGCAGACCGTCACCGATGAAGAACATGGTGATGATGATCGCGACGTAGAAAAACAGGGGGAACAAAAGCTGCCATGTGGTGCCATAGGCCATCGTCCCGGCCCCTTCCGAGATCAGCTTGCCGAGCGACGTGTAGGGTTCGGAAATGCCCAGCCCGAGGAACGAGATGAACGACTCGGTCAGGATCATCTCGGGCACGAGGAGCGAGGCATAGACGATCACGACGCCGATCAGGTTGGGCAGGATGTGGCGGATCATGATCTGCACCTCGGACACGCCCGAGGCGCGCGCGGCCTCGATGAATTCTCGGGTCTTCAGCGACAGGGTCTGGGCGCGCACGATCCGGCTCATCGTCAGCCAGCCCACCGCACCCAGCGACACGAAGAGCATGAAGAACGAGCGCCCGGCGATGACCAGCAGCAGAATGATGACGAGGGTCAGCGGGATCGCCAGCAGGATGTCGACGAACCGCATCATGGCGCTGTCGACCCGGCCCCCCACGTAGCCCGCGACAAGCCCATAGGTCGTGCCGATGATGAGCGCGGTGAGCGCGCCCACGAGGCCCACGAGCAGCGAGGTGCGCGTCGCCTGAATGACGCGGGAATACAGGTCGCGGCCAAGCTCATCCAGACCGAAGAAGTGGCCGTTGGCGATGGACGGCGCGCCCTCGGACGCGATGTTCCCCATCCGATCCCAGTCGATCTCTTCGTTCGACCACTGGGCGAAGAGCGGGCCGACGATCACGAAGATCACGATCAGGGCGAGCACGAAGACGCTCGCCATCGCGGCCTTGTTCTGAACGAACCGGATCTGCGCGTCTTTCAGGAGCGAGCGGCCCTTGACCGGAATCTGGTCGGTGAAATCGTCCGCCACGGCGGCGGCACGTTGGGAGCTTCCGAAAACCATGTCGTTTCCCCCTCAGTAACGGATCTTGGGATCGAACCACGCATAGGCGAGGTCGGTGATGAGGTTCACGAACACGGTGAGCGTGCCGTAAAGGATCGTGACGCCCAGAAGCACGGCGTAGTCGCGGGTGAGCGCCGATCCGACATACGCCGCGCCAAGACCGCCGGTCGAGAAGTAGAGGTCGACGAAAACCGAGCCGGTGAGCACATAGACGAAGACCGGGCCAAGGTAGCTGACCACCGGCAGAAGCGTCGGTTTCATCGCATGGCGCCAGATCACCGTGCGGGTCGGCAGGCCCTTGGCCCGCGCCGTGCGAATGAAGTTGGAGTTCAGCACTTCGAGCATGGACGAGCGCGTGAGGCGCGCGATGTTGCCCATGTAGGAGGTCGAGAGCGCGATCACCGGCATGATGAGGTATTGCCACTGCCCGCCGTTCCAGCCGCCGCCCGGCAGCCAGCCCAGCCAGAGCGTGAAAACGAGGATCAGGATCGGGCCCATGATGAAGTTGGGCAGCGCCTGTGCGCCGATGCCCATGCTGACGGCGGCATAGTCGATCCACGAATTGTGCCGGATCGCGGCGGCGACGCCGAGGCCGACGCCCACCACCGTCGCCGCGATGAAGGACAGCGATCCGTAAGTCAGCGAAATCGGGAAACCCTGCGCGATGATGTCGTTCACGTCGCGGTCCTTGAACTTGAACGACGGGCCGAAATCGAAATGCAGGACGATGTTGGTCAGGTAGTCCCAGAGTTGCTTCCAAAGCGGCTGATCCAGCCCATAGCGCGCTTCGAGGTTGGCGAGCACGGCGGGCGGCAGGGGGCGTTCCGAGGTGAACGGGCCGCCGGGCGCATACTGGATCAGGAAGAACGAGGCGATGATGAGGATCAGGATCGTCGGGATCGCGATCAGAAGTCGCCGGATGATGTAGGAAACCACGGGCCACCCTTTTGGAAAATGGGGTGCGCGCCCCGGACGGTCCGGGGCGCGCGCATTTCAACGATGTGAAAGGCTCTGATTACTCGGCGATCTTGTAGAGATCTTTCGAGTACCAGTTCTGTTCGACGTTATCGACGGGCCAGCCGCCCAGATCGCTGTCGAGCATGTAGACACCGGCGTAGTGGTAGATCGGGATCACCGGCATCTCTTCGTAAAGGATTTCCTCGACCTCGGTGTAGAGCGGCGAGGTGTCGTCGGACGTCTTGGCCTGTTCCAGCAGTTCGTCGACGCGCTCGTTGGAATACTTGCCGTCGTTATAGCCCGACTGGCTGTCGAGCAGGTCGAGGAAGGTCGAGGCTTCGTTGTAGTCGCCGCACCATGCGCCGCGGGCCATTTCGAAGTTCTGGTTGCCGCGCTCTTCGAGGAACACTTTCCATTCCATGTTGGCGAGCGTCGCCTGAACGCCCAGCTTCTGCTTCCAAAGCTGGCTCAGGGCCACCGCGACTTTCTCATGCGCTTCCGAGGTGTTGTAGACCATCTCGAATTCCAGCGGATTGTCGGGGCCGTAACCCGCTTCGGCCAGAAGGTCTTTGGCCATCTGGTCGCGTTCCGCCTGGCTCATCTCGGTCCACGGCAGGGTCGGCGGCTCGAAGCCCGCGACGGCGGCCGGGGTGAAGGTATAGGCCGGGGGCTGCCCGCCCTGCATCACCTTCTCGACGATGATGTTGCGGTCCACGGCCATGGCGAGCGCCTTGCGCACGTTCACGTCCTTGAACGCTTCGGGGCCGGAATCGGACACGTTGAAGGTGTAGTAGTAGTTACACAGACGCGGGAAACTCACCGCTTCGTCCGGGTATTCTTCGGAGAGGGACGGATACTGACCGGCCGGAATGTCGGTGCGGTCGAGCTCGCCGGCGAGGTAACGGGTCAGCGCCACGTTCTCGTCGTTGATGACCAGAGCCACGACACGGTCGATGATCGTGTTCTCGTTGTCCCAATACATCTCGTTGCGCACGCGCACCGAACGCTCGCCCGGCAGGTGCTCTTCCAGCACGTAGGCGCCGTTCGAGACGATGTTCTCCGGTTTGGTCCATTCGCTGCCATGCTCTTCGATCACCGACTGCGGCGACGGGAAGGTAGTGGAATGGGTGGTCATCTGCGGGAAGTAGGGCAGCGGCGCGGTCAGTTTGACCTCGAGCGTGTAGTCGTCGATCGCGGTCACGCCGAGTGTTTCGGGATCGGCTTCGCCCGCGACGATCTCCGACGCGTTCTCAAGCGACATCAGCTCCATGAACCACTGATAGGGGGACGCGGTTTCGGGGTCCGCCGCACGGCGCCAGGCATAGACGAAATCGTTCGCCGTCACCGGATCGCCGTTCGACCACTTGGCGTTCTCACGCAGGGTGAATGTGTAGGTCTTCTTGTCCTCGGACGCCTCGTAGCCCGTGGCAACGCCCGGCACCAGATTGCCGTCGGCGTCCTGGTTCATCAGGCCCTCGAACAGGTCGCGCACCACGTCCGAGCCATCGACGTCTTCGACGATCTGCGGGTCGAGCGACGAGAATTCGTCAAGCTGGCGGTAGGTGAAGGTCTGGTCGTCGGCAAGGGTCACACCCTCGGGCACGTGGCTTTCCGCCAGCGCCGCGCCGGTCAGCATGGTGGTCGACATAAGCGCCGCCAATGCCAATTTGCTCATATGTTTCATTTCGCGTTCTCCCTGTTTTGATGAGGTGCGGTTGTCGCCCTTGGGCGGCCCCGATCTTTTTTCCGATCGGTCAACTCTAACCGGGACTAGTCTTCCGGCAAGGTGATGCAAGCCTTACGCGACGAAAGCCTGCGGGAATTTGCTCAAATATTAGCGAGAACGCCGCGTCCACCCTGTCTCAGATAGAAAAACGGTGCGAATCTATTCGGTATACCGTTGCACACATTGACTTGTGAGCGGTCGTGAATTAGGCGGTCAGCAACCTCACGCGGGGTGGATTCTCCCCTCGCGTCACCCCGATCCAGCGGAGAGCGACACATGGCCAACGGCGATACCCCCGACATCATCTACACCCAGGTGGACGAAGCCCCGGAACTGGCGAGCCACTCGCTCCTCCCGATCATCCGGTCCTTCGCGCAGGCGGCGGATATCGACGTCGCGATCCGCAACATCTCGCTCGCGGGCCGGGTTCTGTCCCAGTTCCCCGACGTGCTGACGGACGAGCATAAGGTCGAAGACGACCTCGCCGTTCTGGGTGAGATCGTTAAACAGCCGGGCGCCAACGTCATCAAGCTGCCCAACATCTCGGCGAGCCAGCCGCAACTCGACGCCGCGATCAAGGAGCTTCAGGAACAAGGCTACAAGCTGCCCGACTACCCCTATGAGCCGTCGACCGACGCGGAGAAGGATATCAAGGCGCGTTACGACGCCGTCAAAGGCTCCGCCGTGAACCCGGTGCTGCGCGAAGGCAACTCGGACCGCCGCGCCGCCAAGGCTGTGAAGAACTACGCCAAGGCCAACCCGCATTCGATGGGCGACTGGGCCAAGGATTCCAAGACTACCGTCGCCTCGATGCCGGGCAACGACTTCTTCGCGAACGAAAAGTCGGCCACCATCACGGCCGAACAGGCGGGTGGCGCCAAGATCGTGTTCCTGTCCGATGACGGCAACAGCCGCACGCTGAAGGACGGTCTCAAGTACGAAGAAGGCACCGTTGTCGACGCGACCTTCATGTCGGCTTCGACCCTGCGCGATTTCATCCGCGCCGAGATCGACAGCATGGAGCCGGGCGTTCTGTTCTCGGTTCACCTCAAGGCCACGATGATGAAGGTCTCGGACCCGATCATCTTCGGCCATTTCGTCGCGATCTATCTGGAAGAGTTCATCTCGAAGCACGGCGAAAAGCTGAAGGAACTGGGCTGGAACCCGAATTCGGGCATCGGCGCGCTGGAAAGCAAGATCGAAGGCGACGAAGACCTGAAAGCCGACCTCAAGGCCGTGATGGACAAGCAGCCCCCGATGTACATGGTCGACTCGGATCGCGGCATCACCAACCTGCACGTGTCCTCGGACGTCATCATCGACGCCTCCATGCCCGCCGTGATCCGCGCCGGCGGCATCGGCTGGGGCCCGGACGGGAAAGCCGCGCCGACCAAGTGCTGCATCCCCGACAACTGCTATGCGCCGGTCTATGACGAGACGATCGAATACTTCAAAGAGAACGGCAAACTCGACGTCACCACCTGTGGTGCCGTGTCGAACGTGGGCCTGATGGCGCAGAAGGCCGAAGAATACGGCTCGCACCCGACCACCTTCGAAATCCCGGCCTCGGGCAAGGTGCGCATCGTTCTGGACAACGGCGATATCCTGCACGAGCATTCGGTGAACGAGGGCGACATCTGGCGTTCGGCCACCGCCAAGAAAGCGCCGATCCTCGACTGGATTCAGCTGGGCATCGACCGCACCAAGGCAACCGGCAAGGCCGCGTTCTGGCTGGACGCGAATCGGGCGCATGACGCGGAGCTCATCAAATACGTCGAGCCCGCGCTGAAAGAGGCCGGGATCGACATTCCGATCATGGCCCCGCGCGAAGCCACCCGTTTCACGCTCGAGACGATGGTGAAGGGCGAGGATTGCGTGACGATCACCGGCAACGTGCTGCGTGACTACCTCACCGACCTGTTCCCGATCCTCGAGCTTGGAACCTCGGCCAAGATGCTGTCGATCGTGAAGCTGATGAACGGCGGCGGCCTGTTCGAAACTGGCGCGGGCGGTTCGGCACCCAAGCACGTGCAGCAGCTGGTGGAAGAGAACCACCTGCGCTGGGACTCGCTGGGTGAGTTCTGTGCGCTGGGCGAAAGCCTCAAGTTCCTTGCCGATGCGCGTGGCAATGCCAAGGCGCAGGTGCTGGGCGACGCGGTGGACGTGGCCACGCAGAAGGTGCTGGAAAACGGCAACTCGCCGGAGCGCAAGGTCGGCCAGCCCGACAACCGCACCTCGCACTACTGGTTCGCCCGCTACTGGGCCGAGGCGCTGGCGGCGCAAGACACCGACGCCGACCTCGCCGCGCATTTCCAGCCCGTTGCGGCGGCCATGGTCGAGAACGAGGCGAAGATCCTCGAAGAACTGATGGCCGGTCAGGGCGAAGCGGTCGATCTGGGCGGCTACTACCACCCCGACGAACCCAAGACCTTTGCCGTCATGCGGCCCTCGGCGACGCTGAACGGCATCATCGACTAAGGGTCGGTGGGAGAGACTGAGACAGGGGCGTGCTGCGGCGCGCCCCTTTTCGTTTGCCGCCTGTGACTAGCCGGGCGAGCACCTGCCCGTGGGGTGGCGCTCCGAACCTTCATGGTTAGCGCTTTATCCAAGCCAAGACCGGACGACCTCAATCCTCGCGCGAACGTCTACACAGCGCCAGCCCGCGGGAACGGGCAGGCGTTCGTCCGGCGGCCTGACGGCCTTGATTCCGGACGGATCAGAGACCCAACTTCGAAACCACCTCGGCCACCCGTTCCGCGTTATCCCGCGCCACGCTCCCGTCCTTGTTCACCAGCGAATTCTCGAAACCCACACGGCACTTGCCGCCCGACTTATTCGCGGCGCGCAGACAGTCGGTTTCGCCCTGACCGAAGGCGCAGAGCATCCAGTCCGGCTCTAGCCGCTCGCGTTTCATCCAGTCGGTGAAGGGCTTGAGCATCGCGGGTTTCGACACCTGCCCATCGACATAGCGCCCGAGCACGAAGATCAGTTGCAGCGCGGGATCGCGCAGCAGGCCCTCGGGCAGGGTCGCGGCGAGGCCTTCGGCATCGGACACGTCATATAGGATGTGCTGCACGGCGACCCCGCGTTCGGCGGCATAGGCGTAGAACGAAGGCGCGCCCTCTTCCCGCGTGATTTCGCGCCACGCCGCCGACACCAGCCGCGCCCCGGAATGAAGCGCCACGTATTTCTGATGGCCGGGGTCATAGCGCCCGCCCGCCTCGGTCGTGATCTGAACGGGAAGCGCGGGGAGTTCGCGCGCCAGATGCTCCAGCGCCTCACGATAGGCGCCACTGTCCAACAGATGCCCGCCCTCGATGTCGCGCAGGTGCAGGTGCAGCCCGTCCGCTCCGGCGGCCATGCAGGCGCGGGCCGTTTCCGCCACCTCGTCCAAGGTGATCGGGAGCGCGGGGTGATCGGTCTTGGTCTTGGTCGCCCCGTTGGGTGCAACCATGAGCGACGGCAGGCTCACAGCACCGCCCCGAACGCCGTGCCGAGTTTTTCGACCAATTCGCCCAACTGATCGTCGGTCAGGATGAAGGGCGGCGCGAGCAGCACGTGGTCGCCCTGCACGCCGTCGATGGTGCCGCCCATCGGATAGCAGATGAGCCCGGCCTCGAAGGCCGCCGCCTTGACCTTTTTGTTGATGCCCAGCGCCGGGTCGAAAGGTGTCTTCGTCTCGCGGTCCGCGACGATTTCGAGACCCCGGAACATGCCGCGCCCCCGGATGTCGCCGATGTGGGGATGCTGGCCGAACGCCTCGACCAGCGCCGCCCCCAGTTTCTCGCCCATATCCGCCGCGCGCGCGGCCATGCCGCCGTCGGTCAGCTTGGTCACGACCACGTCCGCCGCCGCCGTGGCCATCGGGTGGCCGATATAGGTGTGGCCGTGCTGGAAAAAGCCCGATCCGTTTTGGAAGGCGTCGAAAATGCGGGAGGTGCAAAGCGTCGCGCCAATCGGCTGGTAGCCCGCGCCCAGCCCCTTGGCGATGGTCACGATGTCGGGCGATACCCCGTCCTGTTCGCAGGCGAAAAGCGTGCCGGTCCGGCCCATGCCGCACATCACTTCGTCCAGGATCATGAGAATGCCGTAGCGGTCGCAGATCTCCCGGATGCGCTTGAAATAGCCGGGCACCGCAGGCACCGCGCCCATGGTCGCACCGACCACGGGTTCCGCGATGAAGCCGATGACGGTGTCGGGGCCGACGCGCAGAAGCTCGGCTTCCAACTCGTCCGCGACGCGCTGGCCGTAAGCCACCAGATCCTCGCCCTCCGCCTGCCCGCGATAGGCGTAGCAGGGGGCGATGTGGCTGGTCTCGACCATCAGCGGCTGGAACTGCGCGCGCCGCCACGCATTGCCGCCCGTGCCCAGCGCACCCAGCGTGTTGCCGTGATAGCTTTGCCGCCGCGCGATGAAACGGCCCCGGCTTTCCTCGCCGATCTCGACGAAATACTGCCGCGCCATTTTCAGCGCCGCTTCCACCGCCTCGGACCCGCCGGAGACGAAATAAACCTTGTCCAAGCCTTCGGGCGCATGGTCGATCAAGCGGTCCGCAAGCCGTTCCGCCGGTTCGGAGGTGAAGAACCCGGTGTGGGCGAAGGGAATCGCATCGGCCTGCGCCTTGATCGCCGCGATCACGTCGGGGTCGGAGTGCCCCAGACAGGACACGGCCGCGCCGCCCGAGCCGTCGAGGTAGAGTTTTCCAGCCTTATCAAAGATATAGACCCCCTCACCGCGCGTCGCGACGGGGGGCGTTTGTTTGGCGGAACGATGAAAAACGTGGCTCATGGCCTTGGACTCCAGGACCGACTCGGTCGATTGCACGGTTTCAGCATGAAACAGATGGTTCACACGTTGACAAGATATGAAACAGATGAAACGGTCCGAGTCGGGTGTTTCAGTTTCGCCGGGGTAACTTTTCGTGCTGCACAGTTTTGAGGAACGATTGGCCTCGAACTACGACGCGCTGTCGGCGCGGCTGCGCGAAGCGGGCGATTACATCGCCGCCAACCCTCTCGACACCGCCACCCGGTCGCTTCGGGCCGTGGCCGACCACTCCGGCCTCGCCCCCGCGACTTTCACCCGCCTGTCCAAGGCGCTGGGTTACGAGAATTTCGAGGAATTGCGCGAAGGAATGCGGCGGCGGCTTGAACGGCGGCAGGCCAGTTTCGCGGCCCGTGCCGACGCGCTTCAGGGGGCGAGCGACGGGGGAAGCGCCGACCTCATCCGCCGGACCCGCGAAGCATCGCTAACCAATATCGACCGCCTGACGGACGAGATCGACACCGCGAAATTCGACACCATCGCCGATCACCTTCATGCCGCGCGGCGGGTCGTGCTGCTTGGCGGTCTCGGCTCCACGGCCATTGCGGAATACGCCGCCTATATGGGCAACTTCCTGGGGGACAACTGGATGCCCGCGGGGCGCATGGGGGCCTCGGTCGGGGCGGCGCTCTCCGACCTCGATCGGCGCGACGCTCTGATCGTCTTTACCAAGCCGCCCTTCGCGAACACGTCGATCCGGGCCGCGGAATTCGCGCGGGCGCGGGGCGTCTACGTGCTCGTCGTCACCGATACGCACACCTGCCCCGCCCTGCGCCATGCATCGGCGCGGGTCGTCGTGCCGACCGAAAGCCCCAATTTCTTTTCGTCCTACGTGGCGACCATGTTCTTCGTGGAAACACTGATGGCCATGATCGCGCAACGCGCAGGACCCACCGCGACCGAACGGATCGCGGATGTCGAGACCGCGAACCGCGCCTTGGGCGAGGTGATCGGCCTCTGAACCACAAGACCAACCAAACTAACGGGAGAAAGATATGACAAAGCATCTCAGATACGGGCTCGCCGCCCTCGCCACCGTGGCCTTCACGGCCCCGGCGATGGCGCAGGAAGAGTTCATCACCATCGGCACCGGCGGTGTCACGGGTGTCTATTACCCGACGGGCGGCGCGATCTGCCGTCTGGTGAACAAGGGACGCAAGGATCACGGCATCCGCTGTTCGGTCGAATCGACGGGTGGCTCGGTCTACAACGTGAACACGATCAAGGAAGGCGAGCTCGAGTTCGGCGTCGCCCAGTCCGACATCCAGTTCAACGCTTATAACGGCGTGGTGCAGTTCGAAGACGGGGCCTTCGAAGGCCTGCGCGCCGTGTTCTCGGTCCACCCCGAGCCGTTCACGGTCGTTGCGCGCGCCGATGCCGGCATCACGACCTTCGACGACCTCAAGGGCAAGCGCGTCAACATCGGCAACCCCGGATCGGGCCAGCGCGCCACGATGGAAGTGCTGATGGAGAAGATGGGCTGGACCGCCGACGACTTCGCGCTCGCGTCCGAGCTGAAGGCCGCCGAACAGTCCGCCGCCCTGTGCGACAACCAGATCGACGCGATGGTCTACACCGTCGGCCACCCGTCGGGGTCCATTCAGGAAGCCACCACCGCCTGCGACTCGGTCCTCGTCGAGGTGTCGGGCGACGCCGTGACGGCGCTGGTCGACGAATTCCCGTTCTACCGCACGGCGACCATCCCCGGCGGCATGTATCGCGGCAATGACGAAGACACGATGACCTTCGGTGTCGGCGCGACCTTCGTCACCTCGGACGCGGTGTCGGAAGATGCCGTCTATGCGGTCGTCTCGTCGGTGTTCGAGAACTTCGAGGACTTCAAGGGCCTGCACCCGGCCTTCGCGAACCTCGTGCCCGAAGAGATGATCTCGGCCGGTCTATCCGCGCCGCTGCATCCGGGCGCCGAGAAGTACTACAAAGAAAAAGGCTGGATGGAATAATCCAACCCGTGCCGATCAGGAGGGCGGTCCGCCGCCCTCCCCTCCCAAAGTAAATCAACGATTTCTGAGCGCCGATCTGGCCGGGACGGAGGGACCATGTCCGACAAGGAAAACCGAGCACTGAACGAACAGGAGCTTCAGGAGCTCGTCGCGGCCTCAGACAGCGGGGCGCGTTCCGTTCCGGGCAATCTGGGCATCTTCATCGCGGCCGTCGCGTTGATCTGGTCGATTTTCCAGGTCCTGCTCGCCTCGCCCTGGGCGCCCTATATCCTGCCCTCCGACGCGATCAACAACTCGCGCCAGATCCACCTCGCCTTCGCGATCTTCCTGTCCGCGATGGCCTATCCGCTGTTCAAGCGCGCGCCCAAGCACAAAGTGCCGTGGTATGACTGGGTGCTCGCCATCGGCGGTGCCCTCCTCGCCCTGTACGGCTATTTCTTCTACGACAAGATCGTTTCGAACGGCGGGCTGGCCGACCAGACCGACGCCATCGCATCGCTTGCCGGTCTGGCCCTGCTGTTCATCGCCGCTTACCGGACCCTCGGCCCGGTCATGGTCATCCTCGCAATGATCTTCCTTGCCTACGTGTTCTTCGGATCGTCCGACGTGGTGCCCGAGCAAATCCGATGGGCGGGCGCGAGCCTGCGCAAGGCCATGTCGCATATGTGGATCACGTCCGAGGGCGTGTTCGGCATCGCGCTGGGCGTTTCGACCCGTTTCGTGTTCCTCTTCGTCCTCTTCGGGGCGCTTTTGGACAAGGCGGGCGCGGGCAACTACTTCATCAAGATGGCCTTCGGGGCACTGGGTCACCTGCGCGGCGGCCCCGCCAAGGCGGCGGTCGTCGGCTCGGCGGCCACCGGCCTGATCTCTGGTTCGTCCATCGCCAACGTCGTGACCACCGGGACCTTCACCATCCCGCTGATGAAGCGCGTGGGCTTTTCGTCGGAAAAGGCCGGTTCGGTCGAGGTCGCTTCCTCGGTCAATGGTCAGATCATGCCGCCCGTCATGGGCGCGGCGGCGTTCCTGATGGTCGAATATGTCGGCATCTCTTACGTCGAGGTCATCACCCACGCCTTCCTGCCCGCGATCATCTCCTACATCGCGCTGGTCTATATCGTGCACCTCGAAGCGGTGAAGAACCGGATGCCGACGCTGGGCGACAAGGTCGTCAAGCTGTGGCGCACCGTCTTGGGCATGTTCCTGTTCTTCGCGGGCTTCGCGATCCTGTGCTACGCGACGCAATTCCCCGTCCGCCTCGTCACGTCGATGGTGCCGACCGGGTCGGGCTGGATTCTCGCCGCGCTTCTGGGGCTGGTCTACCTTGGCCTGATCTACCTCGCCTCGACCGTGCCGGATCTCGAACCCGACGATCCGAATTCGGAAAACGTCGAGCTGCCGCACATCCCGAGCATCTACAAGTCGGGGCTTTACTACCTGCTCCCGATCATCGTGCTGGTCTATTTCCTGATGATCGAGCGCAAGTCGCCGGGCCTGTCGGCGTTCTGGGCCACCTTCCTGCTTTTCGGCATCCTGCTGACCCAGCGGATGCTCAAGGCGATGTTCCGGGGTGAATCGGCTGCGGTCGGCAAGCTCAAGGACGGGCTCTTCGACCTTGTCGCGGGCCTGATCGACGGCGCGCGCAACATGATCGGCATCGGCCTCGCCACCGCGACCGCCGGGATCATCGTGGGCACCGTGTCGCTCACCGGGATCGGTCAGGTGATGGCGGACTTTGTCGAGTTCCTGTCGGGCGGCAACCTGATCCTGATGCTGATCTTCGTGGCGATCCTATCGCTGATCCTCGGGATGGGCCTGCCGACGACCGCGAACTACATCGTCGTCTCGTCGCTGATGGTCGCCGTCGTTGTGGAGCTGGGCGCGCAATCCGGCCTTGTCGTGCCGCTGATCGCCGTTCACCTCTTCGTCTTCTATTTCGGGATCATGGCGGATGTGACACCCCCCGTGGGGCTTGCGAGTTTCGCGGCCGCCGCCGTGTCGGGGGGTGACGCGATCAAGACGGGCTTCACCGCGTTCTTCTACAGTCTGCGCACCGTCGCCCTGCCTTTCGTGTTCATCTTCAACACCGACCTTCTGCTGATCGACGTGACGCTGGTGCAGGGAATTCTCGTGTTCATCGTCGCGACCATCGGCATCCTGATCTTCACCGCCGCGACGATGGGATGGTTCCTGACGAAAAACCGGATCTGGGAAACGGTGGCGATGCTTCTGATCGCCTTCACCCTGTTCCGCCCCGGCTTCTTCATGGACATGATCCAGCCACCCTATGACGAGGTGGAGCCGACGGCGCTGGAGCAACGTCTGGAACAGGCCCCGGCGGGGCGTGACCTGCGCGTCGTGATTTCGGGCCCCGACTTCGACACGCTCGAGATGAAGGATCTGACCGTGGTCCTCACCGTGCCCGAAGTCGAGGGCGCGCAGGCCCGGCTGGATGAATGGGGTCTCCTGCTTCTGCCCGAAGGCGATCAGGTCATTCTCGAAGAGCCGATGTTCGGCACGCCGCTGTCGGATCAGCTTGCCTCGTTCGACTTCTACGGTGACGAACCCGTCACGATCTCGGCGGTGCGCGCACCTGCCGAGCAATTGCCGAAGGAGCTGATGTTCATCCCGGCGCTGGCGCTCATGGCGCTGATCGCCTTCCTCCAGTCCCGCCGCGCCGAAACGGCGGCCCCTGCCCGCAAAGGAGTGCCGGCATGACCATCAAGACCGTGCTCTGTGCCATCGACATCAACCGGCCCGAAGCCGAAGCGATCGTGCTGAGACGCGCGCACAAGATCGCCGAGGCCGAGGGCGCGCAACTCGACGTCATCACCGTCGTGCCCGATTACGGCATGTCGGTGGTCGGCGGTTACTTTGACGAGAAGCACACGCAAAAGGCCGTGGAACACGCCCATGCGCTGCTTTGCGACGCGGTGGGCAAGGTGCTGGGCGAAGAGGCAAACGCGGCCTGCCGTCACGTGGTCGCGGTCGGCAAGGCTTATCAGGAAATCCTCAAGGTGGCGGAAAAGGATGAGGCCGATCTGATTGTCCTCGGGGCCCATGACCCCGATCTGTCCGACTATCTTCTCGGCCCGAACGCGGCGCGGGTGGTGCGCCACACCAAGGCGTCAGTCTACGTGGTGCGGGAAGTCTGAAACGAAAAGGGCGGCTCTTGCCGCCCTTTTCAATGATGATGCAGATCGTGGGGATGCGGCTCATACGCCGGATCGTATCCCGGCGGCGGCGCGGACGGCTTGGTCGTCTTGCGCGCGGCCATGCCGGCTGAAATGCCCTGAATAAAGGCCGTGCCGAGCGTTCCGACCGCGGCGACACCGGCGGCAGGCGCGACCGTCGAAACAGGTGCGTTCACGCTGGGTGCCATTGAAATCTTCGCGCGGCTGGTGCGGGTCATGGCAAGGCAGATCAGGCCGAGACCCACGAAAATCCCGCCGAAAATCAGCGCCAGTTGCATCGGCTCGAAGAACGCGGAGAGCGCGATCCAGCCCGCGACGGCGAGAAAGGCGAAGCCCACGAACAGCATGATGCCGCTCGCCACACCGAACATGGTGCGACGAACGGCAAGTCTGATGCGGTATTCAAGCGCGGCGATCATTTGCGCGCCAGAAACAGCCCGACGATGAAGCCGACACCGGCGGCGATCCCCACGGCGGCCGCCGGGTTTTCACGAACCTGGTTTTCGGCGTTGCGATAGGCCGCGACGGTCGCGTCCTGCGCGTCGGCATAGGCCTTTTCACCCTGCGCCCGCGCTTTCTTGGCGGTCGCGGATGCGCGGTACTTGGCTTCGGCACCGGCGGTGGTGGTCAGATCTTTGAGCGTGGCGGTCAGCGATGACACGTCGGTTTTCAGCGAAGCGACCTGTGCTTCGAGATCTTTGACGTGGCTGTCCATTGCTTTTCCATTCGAACTTTGTGCGGCAGTGGCCATTGGGAAAACTCCTTCCGGGGTGGTCTGTCCATTCAGGGGTCCAACGCATGCGCGCGGGTGCTGTTCCACCGCCAGCAGATTCTTTTTCGGAACTTTCCTGACCCCGGCTCAGTTTCAAATCCAATGATCCGCGCCGCATGGCGCACCCTGTAACAACTTGAAAGAAGGAGGTTTCGTCATGCTCGGTTGGGCTCTCACATTCCTCGTCATCGCCATCATCGCCGCCGTGTTCGGCTTCGGTGGCATCGCTTCGGCCTCGGCCGGGATCGCGCAGATTCTGTTCTTCGTGTTCCTCGTCCTGTTCGTCGTCGCCCTCATCGCCCGTGCGGTGCGTGGTCGGCGCGTGTAAGCCGGACAAGACCCTGAAAAGGTGGGGCGCTCCCGTACCTCGGGCGCCCCATTTTTTTTGGCCGTTCAGTCCTTCCGGGCCTCGCCCCCGAACAGCGACTGATAAAACCCCTCAGCCACAAGCCGATGTCCGAAAAAATTCGGATGGAACGTCCCCGAAACCGAGGTGTTGCGCGTCGCGACCCGCACGAGGCTCGGCTGGATCAGCACGCTGTCGTTCGCCGTTCGGATCGCGCGCCCGGCGACGCGGTAGCCGTAGGGGTCGAGGTCTTCGATGTTCCAGTGACCGGGCCGGCCTTGGGGCACGAGGTGCGGCAGCGCCAGATGTTCGCCGGTCCACCAGCCGTGACCCACGAAGGCATCACGCGTTTCGCACACGAAACTGATCCCGAGATCCTGCGCCGTATCCGCCAGCCTGACCCGGAAGGTGTCGAAGAAATCCAGCGCCTTCCACGCTTCTTCCTCGGTCACCACGTATTCCCATTGTTTCGTCCAGGATATGACGCGCGTCGCCTCGTCGATCCCGTTCCAGGCACTGAGATCGTCATAGGTATCGCTTTGTGCGCCATAGACGACCTGATCCGTATAGCGCAGCCGCGCGCAGGGCGGCGTAACCGGCGGCACGGTGCGCAAGGGGTCCGGGTATTGCGCCATGGAAATCGCCTCGGCCGGAACCTTAAGCCGGTGCTTGAGGATCGAGACGGCCAGCGAAAAACGCTGGTCAATGCCGCCGACAAGCTGCCCGTTCCGCTCGGACCCGGTCAAAAGGTCCATCGCGTCATAGCCGTTGGCACCGCGCAGACGGGCGCAGCGCGCATAGGCCGCCGGGTGCAATCTTTTGTCCGCCTGATAGACCGGCGGCGGGCAGACCGCTGGCGCCGCGATGGATTTCAGCCAGCTATCCTCGTAATCGACCGGCAGGATGTAGTAGCGCACCATCTCGCCGAAAGCGACGTCATTGCCGCCGATGGAAAGAAACACATGGTCGGGCACCCTGAGTTCGTCACAGTCCATCAACCCGTCGTGCGGATAAGATCGGCTGATCCCCCCCGCCTCGCGGGCCGGGCGCATCCAGGGTTCCGAGCGCCCACCCGGTGCAAGCTCGGTTCCCCTGTAAGTCCTTTCGAAGTCGCGGATCGAAAGTCCGCCCAGTTCCTTGTCCGTCACCGGGAAGTAATCGGGATGGGCGCGGTGGCGAGGGTTTTGCGAAAGCCCACCGGCGCACAGATCCTGCACCACCGCGTTGACCTGCGCATACCTCAGCCAGACCGGCCCGTCGGACCCCTCTTCGATCACGCGGCGTTGCGGGAAGATGAGCCCGTCGAAAATCTCGGCGCCGCTGCACGAGTAATGCAGAAACGACACGAACCTATGCGGGTCTTCGGAGGCAAGGCGCAGCGCGGTCAGACCTTGGTAAGAGAAAAAGCTGCGATGGCAGGTGTTGTCGATCCAGCGCCGATCCGGTCCGGGTTCAAGGAATTGGCTGCGCCGTTCCGCAAGCCAGCCGATGTCGTTGGAATTGGGAAACCGCAGCGGTTTCCATTCGGCCGGCAGATCCGGGTTCCCCTCGCCCGACGAATAGGAATCGCCCACCCCGACGATCACCATGTGCTCGGGCTTGATCCAGGCCAGCACGGTTTCCCCCCCGACCTCAACGGAAACGAAACTGCCCCTGAGCGGCACACGTGTATCGAAAGGCGCATCGCAGGGCTGCGGCGCCCCCCCTTCCCACATGCACATCGCGCCCTCGGCAAGCGGGTCTTCGCCCTCGACCGTCAGCCGGAACCGGGCGGAAACGGTCGTCTGCGGGTCTTTCTCGTGCTTCACGAACCGCGTGACCCGCGGCGAATGAAGCTGGCGTATCGGATCCCAATGGAGCGTCGCACCCGACCGGATGGCATCGGCATAGGGCGATTTCATACCGCCGGGCCTGCGGTCGAGCCGGGCGTGCCAGCCGTCGAAACCCCCGTCCTCGTCGCGCAGCCGATACTCCTGAAACACAGCGGAAGGCAGGTTCAGCGCCTCGAAAGGGCCGAACCGATTGGTGATTTCCCAGTCGATCCGATAATCCGGCGCGGCGGTCGCCCCGCTTGCGACCAATGCCGCGACGATCCCCGAAAAAACCAACCTCATCCCGAATGCCATGACGCGACCCCGCAAAATACGACGGGGCCGATCTTAACGCCCCTGCCCGGCAGGTGAAGGCGTCGGCGCGACAAAAAAAGCGGCGCTCCCGAGGGTGGGGAACGCCGCTTCGCACCTTTAGTGTGGCTGGTTCAGGTCTCCAGCGTCTCGGTCGAGGAGAAGAACATCGCTTGGCTGACGGCCGAGCGCACCTGATCCTCGGAATAGGGTTTGGTGATGACGAAAGCCGGTTCGGGCCGCTCGCCGGTCAGGAGCCGTTCGGGGAAGGCGGTGATGAAGATCACCGGAATGTCCCCCGCGCTCTTGAGGATCGCGTTCACCGCGTCGATACCCGAGGAGCCGTCGGCAAGCTGAATGTCCGACAGGATCAGGTCCGGCGTCTCTTTCCCCGCCAGATCGACGGCACCGCGTTCGGTCCGGGCGACGCCGGTGATCGCGTGGCCCATGTCGGCCACGATATCCTGAAGGTCCATCGCGATGATCGCCTCGTCCTCGATGACGAGGATGCGACCCTTCACGCTGTCTTCCATCTCGCGCCGCGCGACGGTGATGAGGTGGTTCACCTCGTCCTCGTCGATGTCCATGACCTTGGCGATGTCCGAGGTCGGAAATTCTTCGACGGTATAGAGCAGCAGCGCCTCGCGGGTGTTGGTCGTCAGCTTGGCCAGATGACGCTGGGCGCGGGCATGAATGCCCTCTTCCCCCACTTCGACCGGCGAGCCGGAGCTTGACCAGATCTGGTGGAACGCGCGGAACAGCGCGACCTTGTGGTCATAGCCGAGTTCAAAGACCGAGCGATCTTCGAGCAACGCCTCAAGCGTGGCCGCCGCGTAGGTGTCGCCGGTCTTCTGGCTCCCGGTCAGTGCACGCGAGTAGCGCCGCAGATACGGAAGCAGCGCGGCGATCTTGACTGAGAGAAATTCTGTATCGGAGTCGGGCATCCCATCCATCCCTGTTTATTTCCCCATTTTTTTCACGTTCGTCGGGAACAAAACACGCCGGACCGGGTTTGGTTCCCGAAGACGGCAAAAAAAGTGTGCGCAATCGAGGCAGATAAGAAACGATGGGACACGGACGACTATGACCAAGGACAACGATAAGGATCGCTGGGACGAAAAGATCGACCAGAACCTCCGGAAAGTCTTTCAAAGCAAGCTTGACGAAGACGTACCGGACAAGTTCATGGAACTGTTGGCGCAACTGCGCGAGCAGGACGATCAGGGGTCCGCTCATGGCAAATGATGTGCGACCTGTGGACCCGCGCGAAGCCGTTGTCGAGCATCTGCCGGCGATGCGTGCCTTTGCCGCGAGCCTGACGCGAAACTCCGCCGCCGCCGACGACCTCGTGCAGGACACGATCGTCAAGGCGTGGAAAAACTTCGACAAATTCAAACCCGGCACCAACCTGCGCGCGTGGTTGTTCACCATCCTGCGCAACACCTTTTACTCGGACCTGCGCAAGAAAAAGCGCGAGGTCGAAGATGTGGACGGTGCCATGGCCAGCACGCTCAGCGAAAAGCCCCACCATGACGGACGGCTCGCGATGGCGGATTTCGAAAAGGTCTTCGCCGAACTGCCGGTCGAGCAGCGCGAGGCGCTGATCCTCGTCGGCGCCTCGGGCATGTCCTATGAGGAGGCCGCCGAGACCTGTGGCGTCGCGATCGGCACGATCAAGAGCCGGATCAACCGGGGCCGTGCCCGGCTGGCCGAGCTTCTCGAACTGAACGAAGACGATGGACTGGAACTTACCGACAGCGCGACCATGGCCGTCCTGAATTCCGGAATGCAAGTGAGGAAGACCGGTCATTGATCAATACGTTCCGGGAACGGAGCCGGTCGCTTACCTTTCGGATCGCCGGTCTCCTTGCCATCGCGCTCTTGCCCGTTGGCCTCATTTCCGTTGCCACCACCTATCAGCTGCTGGATCGCGCCGACCGCGATCTGGCGGACACGCTTCTGGCGCTCACGTCTGACGCCGCCGCCGAACAGGAGGCGGCGATCAGAACCGCGACCGGCGTGGCCAAGACCGTCGTGACCATGATCCCGGTCCTGCGCGAAGCGGGGTATCCGTGCGAGCAACCGATGTCCGCGCTGCTCAGAGACACGCCCGAGCTGTCCTTCATCGGGTATGTCGGGCGAAACGGCGATATACTGTGTGCCTCCGACGCGATGGGGTCGAGCCTGGCGGAGCGGCCCCTGCACAAGGAATTCGTCGACAACCCCGGCCCGCGCGTCAAATTCTCGCTGCGCGGTTCGATCAGCCAGACCTCGGTCATCGTCGTGTCGCTTCCGGTCATCAACGGCGGCGATTACGACGGCTATGTCGTCGCCTCGCTGCCGCACCGCAGTCTCACGACACCGACCATCACCGATGAAGAGGCGGCGAGTCGCCCCCTCGAACTCATCACCTTCAATGGCGATGGCGAGGTTCTCACCTCGTCCTCGGACGCCACCAACCTTTCGGCGAACCTGCCTGCGAACCGATCCCTCCGGGCGCTTGCCGCCGGTGGCAGCGAAGTGGCCTTCATCGCCGAAAACGCCCGCGGCCAGCGCCGCGTGTTCGCGCTCGTCCCCATCGTGCAGGGACAGGTCTATGCGCTGGGAAGCTGGCAGTACCGCCGCAACACCGTGGCCAACGGCATGAGTTTCGGCACCTCGATGCTGTTTCCCCTGCTCATGTGGCTCGTGAGCCTTCTGGTCGCGTTCTACGCCGTGCAGCGCATGGTCATCAAACCGACACGCAACTTGCGCGCCCGGATGCTTCAGTTCATGCGCTCGCGCAAACTTGTCGAACCGCGGGCCGATCGCCGTCTGCCGACCGAGATTCGGGACATGGAAGAAACCTGGATGCGGCTGGCCGAGAACATCCTGCATGACGAGGCCGAGCTTTACGACACGATCCACCAGCGCACCGTTCTGTTGAAAGAGGTGCATCACCGGGTGAAGAACAACCTTCAGCTCATCGTGTCGATCCTCGGCATGAAGATCCGCAAGGCGCGCACACCGGCCATCAAATCCGCGCTCGGCGACATTCAGCAGCGGGTCATGTCCATCGCCCGCGTCCACCAGAACCTTTACGAGACATCGACGGCCGAACGGGTGCGGGCGGGCGAACTGCTCCAGACCATCGTCGCCCAGATGGTGAAATCCGCTCAGACCGGGGACTCCACCGACGTCCGGCTCGAAGCGCATTACGACGACTGCGAGGTTTACCCGGATCAGGCGGTGCCCCTATCGCTCGCCGTGTCGGAACTGGTTACCAATGCGCTCAAACACATGGGGCCGACGAGCACGGGCGAAACGCCGGTCATCGAGGTCCGGCTGGACTGTGCACCGGGAACGGACCGGGGCGTGGTGACCGTGCGAAACACGCTGGCGCTCGACCGGGAAGAGCCTGAGGACGACGTGTCCACCGGGCTGGGCGAGCAACTCGTGCGCGCTTTCGTGGGCACGATGGAGGCCAAGGTCACCCGCGACCAGACCGACACCCATTACTCTGTCGTCATCGACTTTCCGATCCACGGTTTCGACGCCGAGATCATTCCCTCGGACCACACGCATCCGCCGATTCCGGTCGGGAACCGTTAGACGAGATCGAACGTTTCGCTTGCATGCTGCAACGAAAGGAGGCTCCCGATGAACTGGGACCAAGTGCAAGGCAAGTGGAAGCAGATCAAAGGTGACGCGCAGACCCATTGGGGCGAGCTCACCAATGACGACCTCGACGTGATCAACGGCGACCGGACCAAGCTGGAAGGCATCCTTCAGGAGCGCTACGGCAAGTCCAAGGAAGAGGTCCAGCGGGAAGTCGACGACTGGCTCAACGCCGCCTGATCCCGCCCCCTGAAACGCGAAAAGCCCCGCCTGAGCGGGGCTTTTCTTTTGTCCGTTGTGGGTCGGATTAGGTCGGGCAGGCCGCCTTGTAACGGTTGCCGGCGCTGTCCTGATAGATGCACATATTGCGCTCGTCCGCCGCGCGACCGATCAGGTTGCCTGCGGCCGCACCGGTCGCCGCACCCACGGCTGCACCCGCGAGCGAGCCCGAGGTCAGACCGCCGATCGCAGCACCCGTGGCCGCACCGACCGCCGTTCCGGTCGTCTGGTTCTGGGTTTCACACCCGGCGAGGAAAAGGGCCGAAGCGGCCGCGACCGCGAAAATTGGGGCTTTCATGATTGTCTCCTACGTTCCCTGTTTTTTGCAAGATTCGATGCAACCCTAACAAACCTTGCGACAGATTTGTTCCGAAGTTTCCGTAGCTTCCGCAAATAAGCGGAGAGTCACCGGGAACCGCAGGGCCTGTCGGGTGGTTACCCATACCGCCATGCTAGACACACTCGCCCAAGAATTCTCGACCACCACGTTCCTGCCGCTGGGCATTCTCGCCCTCCGTCTGGCGGGCGCCTTGCTGTTGTGCGGCCTGATCGGGTTCGAACGCGAGGCGCGCGACCGCCCGGCGGGACTGCGCACACATATGCTCGTCGGCATGGCTGCCGCCGTCTACTGCATCCTGATGCTGGAACTCATGAACCGGGGCGAGGCCTGGGGTGACGGGGCACGCTATGACCCGATCCGCGTGATCGAGGCGGTGACCGCCGGTGTCGCCTTTCTTGCCGCCGGGATGATCGTCTTCAGCGGCGGCAAGGTTCAGGGCCTGACGACCGGTGCCTCACTCTGGCTGGCGGCCTCGGTCGGTCTGGCCTGCGGGCTGGGCCTGTGGGCGCTGGCGCTGATGGTCACCCTGCCCGCCATCACGATCGTCTGGCTCATCGGTATCGCCGAACGGCGGCTTCAGGGGCGCGAGCGATCCGGATAGGCCACCGCCGCCAGCCGCTGTTCGAACCCGGCCATCGCCGGTTCCACAAGCGAGAAGACCAGCCAGTCGGCCATGTGCCGTTTGCAGATCCGCGATCTGAGTGCAGGTGTGAGCTTGGCCGCCTGCCCCGCCGCCGCTTCTGAGATGTCGCTCAGCGTCGGCAGGTTGTGCGAGCGCCGGAAATGTTCGAGCGAGGCCGAAACATGCTCGCTCACCCCGAGGAAGGAATAAGTCGACACCAGCCGCTCTAGCATCTCCGACACATTGCCCGCCTTGCCCACGAGTTGCGCAAGCTGCGGGTTCGCGGGGGCGCCGTCGACATAGGCCTCGAACGTCGGAAATTCCTCCAGAAACGCCGCGTGGTCCGGGTTGTCCGGCGACGATTGCGCCACGTAGTCGGAAAACAGCCGATCCGCCGGATTGCGAATGAAGCTCGCGAATTGAACTTCGCTGGCCCCTTTCACAACCTCGGACAAGCGCTTGAACTTGAGCGGCCCGGCAAGAGCCTGACGCAAGCGCCCCTTGGCCGCCTCCCGCGCGTCGAGCGCCGCCTGCCACTCGGCCTTGAGGTCCCCGCCCAGCGCATTGGCCCCGATGGTCCGCGTGCGGTCGAACACGCCCTTGAGCGTGCCCATCACGGCATTGCCCGCCGTCATCGGCACATGGACGAAAAACAGGATGTCGCGGTCGGTGCCGAACGATCCGGGGATCACCCGGCCCGGGTCGAAGCGCGCCAGTATCCGGTCGGCCAGGCCGTTGGGCAGCGCACCCAGCGCCACCTCGGTCTCGGCCCTCAGATCGGCGGGCTGGTGTGCGGCAAAGGATGCGGGCGATGCACCATCGCCCTCACCCACAGGGGCGATCCCGCGCCGGTCGCGGGCGTTCAGTCGAACCAGATCTTGCAGTCTGCGGGACATGATACCTCCTACCAGTCTCCCGTGTTCTCCATCGAAGCCCACGGCTCTTGTTTCTCAAGCGCGGGGCCGTCCTGAATCAATTCCACGGAAATATTATCAGGGGATTTAAAGAACGCCATGCGACCATCGCGCGGCGGGCGATTGATCGTCACGCCCGCGTCCATCAGCTTCTGACAGAAGCCGTAGATGTCATCGACCTTGTAGGCCAGATGCCCCCAGCTGCGCCCGGTCTCGTAGGTCTCATCCGAGTCCCAGTTGTAGGTCAGTTCAAGCTCGGGCGCGGCCGTCGCCTCGGCGCTCTCCTTGTCCTTGGGCGCGGCGAGAAAGACGAGTGTGAACTTGCCTTCGGGCACATCCTTGCGCCGGATCTCGACCATGCCGACCTTGTTCACCCAGAAATCTAGGCTTTCTTCCAGATCGGTCACACGGACCATCGTGTGCACATAGCGCATGGGAACTCCTTTTCGTTTCCCAACAGGTAAGAAAGGAACGGGTTGACCTCAACCAAAGGTTTCACGAACCTACGGAAACGTGGCGTCGGGCGATCAGGGCGCCCCGGCACCGACGACGGACATGGCGACGATCCCCAGCCCGAACCCCGCCAGCGCCGCCAGCGACGGGGCTTCGCTGTATTTCAGGTGCGCTTTCACCGCGATGTCCTCGAATGTCAGGAACAGGATGCCCCCTGCGGCGGCGAGCATGATGCTCCCGGTGACCGCAGGCAATTCGCTCAGAAACAGGAACCCGACCGCCGCCGCGATCGGTCCGACCGCGGCCAGCGCGAAAAACGCACCCGTCACCCGCGCCGCGCTGCGTTTGCCATGCGCCATCATCTCGCGGAAGGCATTGAATGCTTCCGGCAGGTTCTGCGCCCCGATGAAAAAGGCCAGAAGCGCGCCGTTTCCAGACCCCGTCGCCATCAGCGCACCCAGCGCCAACGCCTCGGGCACGAAATCGGTCAGCATGGCGCTCAATTGCGCGTTGGCCGCGCGCCCACGGGCCTTGCGACGCCGTTCGATCAGCGCGAACAGCGCCCCGCCGGCAAAGAACGCGGCCAGTCCCGGCCCGAGCGGCAGAAGCTCCAGCCCATCCGGGACAAGAACGAATGCGACGGCCGAGACGAGGATGCCCCCCGCCAGCGCGATCATGCTGTGGCGGAACTCCTGCTCGAGCCAGCGGGGCTGAAGCCGTTCGATCCGTGCCAGCGCCCCGCCAAGCGGGATCATCAATCCGACGGCGGCGCCGTAAAGAAGCGCAAGAATGAAATCAGGCATCACAGAAACTCCCAGAACCGCCAGGCCCCGTCAAACTGGCGCGCCCGGCGCCTGCCGAAACCCGTGCCGCTTTCCCGTCACAGCCCGTCCGGCAGGCGTTCGTAGAAGGCCCACATCCGGTCCACCGGGGCGCGGCAATAGCTCCAGCGCATCAGGAAGCCGGGGAAATGGTCGCTGTTGGAAAGCTCCAACCGCCCCCAATACCACGACCCCATGTATTCCACGTCGCAGCGCACGTCCGACAGGTCCTCGGCCCAGTAGCCTTCAAACACGTGATCGGTGAATTCGAGCCAGAAACGCCCGTTGTCCTCGGAATAATTGCCGTCGTAACGCGACCCGTTCTGAAAGACCCAGACCTCGCCCCATTCGGTGTCCCAAGCGCCACCGATGGTCTCCATCGTCTCCCAGCCCTGCGCCGCCGCGCCACTCGCGCACATCACCGCGAACCCGACGATCGCCCCTAACTTCCGCAAAACGCCCCTCCTGCCCTATCCTGTCAGGCTAGCATCACCCGCCACACATCCGAACCCCCAAACGAGCATCCGTCCAACCTTCTCTGTTTCAAAAATACTTCGGAGGGGTTTGGGGAGGCTGGCCTCCCAACGGGTCGGCGCAGGCATCAGCCTGCGACGAAACCACTATCGCGGGCCGAGGTGCTTTTCGCCGCGCGCCTTGGACAGCGCGATCTGGCGCTGGCGTTCGCGAAACCGCTCGCGCCGGGCGTCGTCATACTCGTCGATGCATTGGTGGCAGGACACCCCCTCTTCGTACTCGGGCCGGGCCTTGTCTTCGGGCAGGATCGGGCGGCGGCAGGCGTGGCACATCTCATGCGGGCCTTCGACCAGCCCGTGCCCCACGCTCACCCGTCCGTCGAAGACGAAGCATTCGCCGTGCCAGAGGCTTTCGTCCTCCGGCACCTCTTCGAGATACTTGAGGATGCCGCCCTTGAGGTGAAAGACGTCTTCGACCCCCTGCCCGATCAGGTAATTCGTCGATTTCTCGCAGCGGATGCCCCCGGTGCAGAACATCGCGATCCGCTTATTGTGGAAGCGATCCTTGTTCGCCTCCCACCACGCCGGGAAATCGCGAAAGCTCGCGGTTTCGGGGTCGACCGCACCGTCGAACGTGCCGATGGCGACCTCGTAGTCATTCCGGGTGTCGATCACGGCCACATCGGGCGCCGAAATCAGGGCGTTCCAGTCGGCGGGGTCAACGTAGTGGCCGACCGAGGCGCGCGGGTCGACGTCGGGCTGGCCCATCGTCACGATCTCTCGCTTGAGCCGCACTTTCATCCGTCCGAACGGCTGCTCGGATGCCTGCGAGAGTTTATAGTCGAACCCGGCACAGCCCGGCAGCGCGTTGATATAGGCGACAAGCTCGCGGATCGCCGCGTCTGTCCCGGCCACGGTCCCGTTGATCCCCTCGCGCGCGAGCAGCAGCGATCCGGTGATCCCGCGCTCGCAACAGAACTTCGCCAACGGCCCCTTGATCGCGGCGGGGTCGTCGAACGGCGTGAAGTGATACAGGGCGCAGACGGTGAACATGGCGCGGGGCTTACGCCCGGCGCCGGTTCCGATCAAGTCTCTCTGGTGGGCGTGCGACGCTCAGTAGCGATAGCCACGGGTCAGCGCAACGCGGGCCTGAAGCGACTGGAGCAGGCTGTCGAACGCCTCGCGGCTGCCGAGAGCCGAGCCCGAAATGGTCAGGTTGCCGTCCATATGCCGGATCTCGATCACACGGGTGCCGGAGACCGAACGCGTCTTGATGTCGGAGATGCCCTTGTAGGTCAGCCGCAGAACGGCGGGATTGTCCGGTTGCGCGGGGGCCGAAATCGCCTCGTTGTCCAGCACGATCGGCGCTTTCTGTTCCGACGGGCGCATCCAGTTGCGCACCTCGTCAAAGGTGACCCAGCCGGTCACCAGCCCGAGCACGCCATAGGCGAAGGTCGCCCCTTGCGGGCCGAAGGTCACCGCGCCCAGATCGAGGCTCCCGTTGTGGGTCATCGCCATATAGGCGGCCCAGACCGTAATCAGCCCGCAGATCACCATCAGCAGAAAGCCCTTGGCGGTCGTCAGCGTATATTCGTAGGTTTCGTGGGTCATTCGTCGAAATCCGGGAGTGGCAGCACATTCGATGGGATGAATCTCGCCCCGGATTGAGGCGGCATTTGGGCCGGATCGGTGCATTGTCTTGAATTTGCCGGGGCGCTGCGCCAAATCGAAACGCAACACGGAGGAGCCCATGATCCGCACCCTCGCCTTGTGCATTGCCCTTCTGCCTCTGGCCGCGGCGGCCCCGGCGCAGGTGCCGACCTCGACCGCGCAGATGCAACTGTCCTTCGCGCCGGTCGTCGAACAGGCCGCCCCGGCGGTCGTGAACATCTATGCCTCGCGCGTGATCGAACGGCGAAACCCCTTTGCGGATGATCCGTTTTTCTCGCAGTTTTTCAGGGACTTCGAGATTCCGCCCCAACAGCAGAACTCGCTCGGCTCAGGCGTGATCGTGGGGGACGGTCTGGTCGTGTCCAACTACCACGTCGTCGGCAACGCGACCGACATCCAGATCGTTCTGGCCGACCGCCGCGAATACGCGGGAACGCTGGTTCTGGCAGACGAGGCCGCCGATCTGGCCGTGATCCGGCTCGAAGATGCGCCCGATCTGCCCGCGCTCGACTTCGCCGATTCCGATGCGCTTGCCGTCGGCGACCTCGTGCTTGCCATAGGCAACCCCTTCGGCGTGGGTCAGACCGTGTCGTCGGGCATCATTTCCGGCCTTGCGCGGACCGGGCAGGGCGGCGGGGCGCTGCTTCAGGGCGGGCGTTATTTCATCCAGACCGATGCCCCGATCAACCCCGGCAATTCCGGCGGCGCGCTGGTCGATATGAACGGCGACCTCGTGGGTATCAACACGCAGATCGTCACGCGATCCGGCGGGTCGAACGGCATCGGCTTCGCGATCCCCGCGAACCTCGTGAAACAAGTGGTGGCCCAGGCCGCCGGGGGCAACGACCGGTTCGAGCGGCCATGGTCCGGGGTCGAGGTGCAGCTTGTCGATGCCTCGCTTGCCGGCGCTCTGGGGCTCGACCTGCCTATGGGCGTTCTGATCCGCTCGATTTCCAAGGACAGCCCTTTCGCGGTCGCCGGGCTGAAGACGGGCGACGTGATCGTGGCGATCGAGGATTTGCCGGTGAATGCCGCCGCCGAACTCGACTTCCGCCTCGCCACCTACCCGATGGGGGAAAAGGTGTCGGTTCGCTATCTGAATGCCGATGGCTATCACACCGCCCGCGTGACGCTCGTGGCCGCCCCGCGCGGGACGCTCGCGGCGCTGGTCACCATATCCGTGCCCGGCCCGTTTCAGGGTCTGACCCTTTCGCCCCTGACCCCGGACATCGCGCGCAACCTCGGGCAACCGATGGACGCGACCGGCGTGGTGGTGGTCAAAGCCGAAGGGCCCGCCCAGCGCACCGGGTTCCAGCGCGGCGACGTGATCCATGCGGTCAACCAGATCAGCGTCACATCGGCCGATGAGCTTCAGGCCGTGTTGGAAAGCGGGTCACGCTGGTGGCGGGTCGATTTTTCGCGCGGCGGGCGGCGCATCACGGCCCGGTTCAACGGGTGACGGTATGACCGACGCGCTCATCGTCATCGACGTTCAGAACGACTTCTGCCCCGGTGGTGCGCTTGCCGTGGACGGCGGGGACGAGATCGTGCCGGGCATCAACCGGCTGATCCGCGACTTTCCCATCCGCGTGTTCACGCAGGACTGGCATCCGGCCGGCCACAGTTCCTTTGCCTCGTCCCATCCCGGCAAGGCGCCGTTGGAAATGGTCGACATGGACTATGGGCCGCAGGTGCTCTGGCCCGACCATTGCGTGCAGGGCACCGATGGCGCGGCGCTCCACGAAGACCTGATGACGGACCCTGCCGACCTGATCCTTCGCAAGGGGTTTCGGCCCGAGATCGACAGCTATTCGGCCTTTTTCGAGAACGATCACCGCACGTCCACCGGGCTGGAGGGATACCTGCGCAGTCGGGGCGCGACACGGCTGACCTACGTCGGGCTGGCGACCGATTTCTGTGTCGGCTGGTCGGCGATGGACGCCACGCGGCTTGGCTTCGCGGTGACGGTGCGGCTGGACCTGTGCCGGGCCATCGACGCGGACGGGTCGCTCGACACGGCACTGGCCGGCATGAGCGACGCCGGCGTTACGCTGATCGGTTAGAGATAGCGTTCTTCGAGCTTTGCCGTGCCCGTCACGCCGAGAGATGCCCTGTGGACCGCCAGCCACTCCGCAGCCGTGTCGGACCCAAGTCCGTGCAGGTCCGTGAGCAAGGACCATGAAGGGAACATCTTGGATTTCGGGTCGAACTCCCGCATCGCGATCTCGTTCTGGATTTCATGCAGGCGCAGGTTCGCGATCGACTGGATGAACGGCACGCCGCAGACCGGCGGCCGCCCGTCCAGTTCCGCCTTCAGCAAGGCGATGGCGCGAATGTCCTTGGTCAGCGTCTGGTTGAAGGTCAGTTCCGATATCCGGTCCGGTATACGGTCCGGCGAGGACGGGGTGCGCCTGCGGTTGATCGGGTTGACCGTGACCAGCACGAGGTCGTGGTTCCCGCTTTCCTGCACTAGCTGCACCAGCGGCGGATTGGCGGAATAACCACCGTCCCAATAGTCTTCACCGTCGATCTCGACCGCCGGAAAGGCCAGCGGCAGGCAGGCCGAGGCGATGACCGCCTCCAGCGTCACGTCGTCGTTTCGAAAAATGCGCGCGGCACCGGAGCGGGCATTGGTGGCCGAGATGAAGATGCGCGGCGCATCCGGGCGTCGGAGCGCCGCGAAATCGACGTGATCGCGCACGATCTCTTCCAGCAGCATCTGTGCGGGCCGCCCGTTCTGGGGATGCGGGGTCAGCGACAGTTGTGCGCCGGAGATGAGGTTCAACCATGACGCCGTGGCCGACGTCCACTTCGGGAAAGCGTCGAAGACCGCGATGAACGGCGCGAGTTGCCGTGCGCCCCGGTTCACGGCCTCCCAGAACGACGCGAGCGACCGCCGCGCACCGTCCCGGCCCCCGACGGCGAGACCGGAGGCCGCGACGACCGCGTTCATCGCGCCCGCCGAGGCGCCGGAAATCGCGGTGATGTCGATGCTCTCCTCAGCGAGGAGCCGGTCGAGCACACCCCAGGTGAAGGCGCCATGTGCCCCGCCGCCCTGAAGCGCCACATCCAGTTTCACGGCATTGATCGTCGTTCCGTCCATCACCCGGCCTTTCTTTGCTGCATTGCAGCATACTCCGGATATAGGGCACTCGCGAACGAATTGCGAAGCCCCCACGCGTCACGAGACCGTGGGGTCGCAATTCGTGCGCTTGCGCGCGCAGCTTTTTCGCCGCCCCGCCTTGCGGCAGGTCGACGCGGTGGGGAGGCCAGCCTCCCCAGCCGGTCCTTTGCGGGGCAAAGCACCGGCTCCCCTCCGAGGTTTCGGGAAACAGAGAAGATCAGGGGGTGATGACCAGTTTTCCGGCGATCTCGCCGGCCCCCATCCGGGCCAGCGCGGCGGGCGCGTCCCCGAGCGGGGCGGTTTCGCCGATGTGGGGCGTGATGTCGCCGCTTGCGGCGAGGGCGACCATGCGCCGGGTCATGTCGGGGCCCTGCGGAACCATCAGGAGGCCGGTGCGCTTTGGCGGCAGCGCGCCCGCGATGATGAACTTGGTGGCACCTCCGACGAGGCGGTACTGGCCCGTTGGTGTCAGGCATCCGGCGACGGTCCGCATCGGCCGTGTCGCGACAAGGTCGAGGATGCTGTCGAATGTGGTGGACAGCGTGGCGAAGTCCGTCTTGCGGTAGTCGATCAGGTGATCCGCCCCCGCCGCACGCATCACCACCTGTTTGGCGGCGTTGTCCACGGCCCAAACCTCGGCCCCCGCGCGTTTCGCCATCTGGATCGCGAGCGGCCCTGCGCCGCCCCCGCCGCCGTTGATCAGCACCCGTTGGCCGGGGGCGAGCTTGCCCTCGAAAGCCTCGATGGCGATGGCACCGGATTGGGGAAGGGCGGCGGCGGTCGTGAAATCCATGTCGTCGGGGAGGCGCACCCAGCGGTCGGCCTTGGCGGCGCAAAAGCCGGCGAAGCCCCCGAAGCTTTCGAATGTATCGGCCACCACGCGGTCGCCCACGGAAAACCCGGTGACGCCTTCGCCCACCGCGTCGACCACGCCCGCCACGTCGGAGCCTGCCACCCGCACACGCATGACCATTCGGGCCAGCCGCCCGTAGAACGGCCGCCCGGTCGCGAATTCCCAGTCGGATGCGTTTGCGCCGCAGGCCATGACCCGGACGCGGACCGCGCCGCGCCGCACGGTTGGCTCCGCGATGTCCTCCACCCGGAACGCATCCGCCCCGTAGCCGCGCATCACCACCGCCTTCATGCTTGAAATCCCCTGCCGCCCCGGCTCACATGCGGATCATGGTCGACATAGCCTCACGCGTCTACAATCACACTTGGAAGATCGATCCGATCGTCCGATCGCTGATCGACACCGATTTCTACAAGCTCCTGATGTGTCAGTCGGTTCATCGCAACCACCCGGACACGCAGGTCACGTTTCAGCTGATCAACCGGGCCACCGAGGTGCCGCTCGCAACCCTGATCGACGAGGGGGAGTTGCGGGAGCAGTTGGATCATATCCGCACGCTGTCACTGACCCGTGGCGAGAGCACGTGGATGCGCGGGAACACGTTCTACGGCCAGCGCCAGATGTTCCGCCCGGAGTTCATGGAGTGGTTCGAGGGGCTGCGCCTGCCGCCCTATCACCTCACCCGCGTCGGCGATCAGTATGAGCTGACGTTCGAAGGCGCTTGGCCCGAGGTCATGCTGTGGGAAATCCCGGCCCTTGCTGTCCTCATGGAGCTGCGCTCGCGCGCCGTGCTGCGCGACATGGCGCGGTTCGAGTTGGAGGTGCTCTATGCCCGCGCCATGACGCGGCTGTGGGAAAAGGCCGAGCGTCTGCGGGGCTTGCCCGGCCTGAAACTCGCCGATTTCGGCACCCGCCGCCGCCACAGCTACCTGTGGCAGGACTGGGCGGTGCAGGCGATGGTGGAACGGCTCGGCCCCGCCTTCGTCGGCACGTCCAACTGCCTCATCGCCAAGAACCGCGATCTTGAGGCGATCGGGACCAATGCGCATGAACTGCCGATGGTGACGGCGGCGCTGGCGGAGGATGACGCCGCGCTGGCCCGCGCGCCCTATGACGTGCTGGCGGACTGGCATGAGGAGCATTCGGGGAACCTGCGCATCATCCTGCCCGACACCTATGGGACCAAGGGGTTCCTGGACAACGCGCCCGACTGGCTGGCCGGTTGGACGGGCATCCGCGTGGATTCCGGCGACCCGGTCGAGGGGGCCGAGACGGCGATCCGCTGGTGGCAGGAGCGGGGCGAGGATGCTGCCGAGAAGATGGTGATCTTTTCCGACGGGCTGGACGTGGCGGAGATCGAGCGGCTGCACGGGCTGTTCGCGGACCGGGTTCGGGTCAGCTTCGGCTGGGGGACGCTGCTGACGAACGACTTTCGGGGGCTGGCACCGGGGGACGCGCTGGCGCCGTTCTCACTGGTGTGCAAGGCCGTTGCCGCCGAGGGGCGGCCCACGGTGAAACTCTCGGACAACCCGGCGAAGGCGTTGGGGCCTGAGGGCGAAGTGGCCCGGTATAAGCGGGTGTTTGGAGTTGGGGATCAGGCCCGGCGGGAGGTTGTGGTTTAGGGGCCCAAAAGCAGCGGGGGCTCTTCGTCGTCTTCATCAATCCAATCTGCATCGTGAAACCAAGGACTTGATTGCCTTTCGAAGAGGTCTTCGGTGCCCGTCCGAGGTGCGGCGTTTTCGGGGAGCAATTCCATCAGTTCGTTCTCACCTAATGCATCTGATAGGTGCACGTCGTTATAACTCAACACGTTAAGTAGAATTATTTCATGGGAACGTGCCCCCGAACGTCGAATAGCCGCTTGAGCAACTATCTTGTCCAAATGTGAAGAAACCAATTCGTCTTGCTCGATTTTGATCCAAAAAGAGTTGTCAGAAATCGTGAAGAATACAACGTTTCCGTTTCCGTCGCGGCCTTTCCATTGTCGCTTGCGATCATACCGATCCCAATTCGGCGAAGTCACAACATATTCCACAACTTGAACCAACCAAACGCTTTCGTCATCCCGAGGCAGGTGGGCGATCCGTGTCTGGAAGAATTCTCGTGGAACCGGAAATTCGTGCGTGTCGTTGAAGCCAACCCCCAAGACGGAGGCATCCTCTTCACAAGTTTTGTAGAACGAGTTCTTTGCTGCGAACATTTCCGGAAAGAACGACGGCTCTATTCCGGCTTCGATTAGTTCTGACGTTGGCTTCTCAAAAAAGCCCTTCGTTGCTTCGACCAGAACGCCGCAGGCAGCAAATCCCTTTATGTTTTGTGCTGAAAGGACGCTCGGACCGCCAGAGACGTCTTCGTATATGCTTCTAACTTCTGCCCCAATCTCCTTCGTCCATTCGCTAGGTGTCTTCCCGGTGGATCCTTCTACAAACCCCGACCCAACATCGGTCTCCAAGAAAGCAATCGCTCCGCCAGCTACAGTAAACGTCCAAGCTAACACAGCCTTGAAGCCGCCTTCTTCGGGCGGTAACACAAGCGTTTTGAACTGAAGATCCGGCCCTATATGCTCTTGAACAAGCGACTCAAAGGAATTTTCAAATTCGCGCGTCGTTGCGATGAATGTATCGAGAGAAAGGACATGAGTTTCCATGTCAAAGTGTATGGGCAGCCGATAGACTGGCCGCGGGTAGTCGTCGATAAGAACCGTTACCAACGTATTCCCCCAATCTCCTAATGAACATTATTTTCTGAGCAGATCGTCGCCTATATGACAAGTCAAGCCCCTTGCGCAGCGTAGCAAGCGTAGGGTGGGCTTCAGCCCACCACCGCGCCCCCACCGGCCAGCGCGCTTGCCGGGGCGAACCCCGGCCTACGGGGTCTTACTTTCGGGGTCATCGTTGCGGGGTGCGATCCGCCGGGCTGTGGGTTTCACCCACCCTACTTGACCTTCCCCCTGAGCGCCTTCACCTCCCCGCGCTTCTTCTTCGCGTCCACGCGTTTGCGCTTCTGGTTGGCCGAGACCTTCGTCGGGATGCGGCGTTTCGGTTTTTCGCAGGCTTTGCGGATCATCTCCGCCAGCCGCTCCTCGGCCAGTTCCCTGTTCCTCGCCTGTGACCGGGTGTCCTGCACGAACACGATCAGCGCGCCGTCGGTGGTCCAGCGCCGCCCGGCCAGCCGCTTGAGCCGCCGTTTCACCGGGTCGGGCAGATGCGGCGAGCGTTCGGCCTCGAACCGTAACTCCACCGCCGTGGACACCTTGTTCACGTTCTGCCCGCCGGGGCCCGACGCGCGCACGAAGCTCTCGGTCAGTTCCCAGTCCTGAATGGTGATCTGGTCGTTTACGCGGATCATGGTCTTACAATCAGTCCCCCACCGGGGGAGTTCCCTGCAATGCGAAAAGGGCCACCGCTGGGGTGGCCCTTCGAGAAGTCTGGAGGTGGGGCCGGTTAGACAATGTCAGCCTAGCCCGCTACCAACCGAGGGCTGCCCCGGTTGGGCGCTTCTACTTTGTCCCGGCACCTCTCTCCGTGAATTCTCTAGACATGGACACCTCCTTTCCTCGAGTTGAATAACGATATGAAAAGGGTGCCACATATCTGGTATGGGTCAACATTTTTTACGCAGGATTTGGTGAAAGTTTCGCGACAAGCACACGAAACGGCACAAGTGCCACCAAAGCGAGCGAAAGTTTGACAAGCCAGTCGGCAAAGGCGAGGCTGACCCAGAGCGGGACCACGCCGCCGACCCCCAGGAATGGGACGTCTTCGGTCGCCCAAGACGTCTCCAAGTTCGCGTTTTCACTGAAGAAAACACCGATGGTGGCGGAAAAGGCGATGGAGAAGAACAGCACCGTATCGACCGCCGACCCGATGAGGGTTGAGGCCAAGGGCGCGCGCCACCAGCGGCCGCCGCGCAGGCGGTCGAAGATGGCGACGTCCAGAAGCTGCGCGGTCAGGAACGCGATGCCGGAGCCAACGGCCACGCGCAAGGATACGGCGGCGAATTCGTAGCCGTCGCCCTGCAACATGATCTGGCTGCCGATCAGCGAGCAGACGACGCCGACAAGGAAGCCCGTGAAGACGACGCGGCGCGCGGCCTGCGCGCCGTAGACGCGGTTCATCACGTCGGTCACGAGGAACGCGATGGGATAGGTGAACGCGCCCCAGGTCAGCCAGTTGCCGAGCAGGAATTGGACGAGGATGTTCGAGGCCACCACGACGGCGGCCATGGCAAGAATGCCGGGAAGAATGCGGGTCATGTGTTTGATCCGTTTTGACATGGTGGTCGGAGACATGGCCCTGCTCATGCAGGACGGGCGGGGCCTACAGGTTCTCGTCGTCCGGATCAAGCGTTTCGTCGGACAGGTTATCCTCGGGCGGCGGCAGGTCGCCCGGCACGATGTACTCGACGATCTCGTTCTTCTGAAAGAAGCGGTGGTTGTCGTCGGAGATCATGGTGATGCGCATGTCGCCCAGCGCGTCCCGCCAGACCGCGATGCCTTCGAGGTTGTCATGCGTGCGCGGCTGGGTTTCGAGCAGGGTGATCTCACCGTCCAGCGTATCCTCGCCCAGATCGAAGCGGCGCACGCGGGAGGCGAAGCCAAGCTGTGACGACGACAGGCGGCGTTCGAGCAGATAGAACCGCCCGTCCGGGCCGATGTCGGCACCAACGGGCAGGAAATCGCCCCGGCGCGGGATGGTGAAAGGGATCGTCCATTCGCCGTCACGATACCGGAACACGTCGAACGGTCGGGTCAGCTCGCCCGAGCGTTCGGGCAGGGTATAAAGGGCACCGTCGGCATCGATCGCCAATGCCTCGAGCGAGGAATTGTTCTGAAGATCCTTGAAGCCTTCGGCGCGCGGCAGGTGGACCGCGCGGTCGACGGCGGCGTCGTTATATTCGTTGATCCTGTGCTCGGCCTCGAACGACACGAAGACACGGCCATCGGGGGCGACCGCCAGCCCTTCGCTGTCGTCCCAATAGCGCGGAAGCGGGTCGCCGTCGGTGTGGGTCAGCGTCAGGATCGGCCCCGTTTCGGTCCCGATCAGCCAGCCGTTCGCGTTACGCAACAGCCGCCCCGAAACGATCAGGCCGCGATCCGATACGGTGACGAAGCCGACCCCGTCGGGATCGACCTCGAACCCCGACCAGCCGCCGAAGGACTCGTCCGCAATCGACCAGAGCGTGCTGGAGGCGAATTGGGCGGGCTGCGGCGATTGGGCGATGGCGGAGGGCGCCAGCGCGAAGGCGGTTATTGCGACTGCAAGACGGCGGCGCATTGCTGAGGCAGATCCGCGAGGCGGATTTCACGGCGCGGCTGCGGGGCCGGCGCATTCGGATCCGGTGGCGGCGGGTTGAGAATGTTGGCGACCCACTGACGCGCGTCGTCACACCCGTCACCCGGTGGCGGCGGATCTTGGTTCGTGCAACCGGACATGCCGGCAGGACAGTTCAGGCGCACGTGGAAATGATAGTGGTGACCGTACCAGGGCCGGATCTTGCGCAGGTAGGACCGGTCGCCGGTCTCGTCATTGCACATCTGAACCTTGGCGCCGGGAAACACGAAGATGCGCGCGACGCGCGGGTCGGATGCGGCGGCCTTCAGCACCTGATGATGCTGCGGCGTCCAGTTCTCGTTCACATAGGCACCGTTGGCGCGACGGGTCGAGATCGACGACAGGTTCTCGCGCTCGGTCGGGGTCAGGTCGAGCCGCGTGGGCGGAAGCATCCAGATGTCGGCGTCCAGCCCGATCTGGTGGCTGGCGTGGCCTGTCAGCATCGGCCCGCCACGGGGCTGGCTCATATCCCCCACGTAAAGCCCGGCCCAGCCCGGCTGACGCGCGGCCTTGGCCGACAGATCCTTAACGTAGTCGATCAGCTGCGGGTGACCCCAGTTCCGGTTGCGGCTAAGGCGCATCGCCTGCCAGGTCGGCCCGGTTTCGGGCAGTTGCGCCCCACCGGCAAGGCACCCTTTGGAGTAGAACCCCCACGCCGCCGGAGTCTGTGCCGACGGCCCGGATTTATGGCCGAACAGTTGCTTCGCCGGTTCGTTCGCGGTCGAGATGATTTCGCGCGCGGCCGTCAGGTCGTATTCGCTTGCGGGCGGGGCCTTGCCGCTTACCGGACGGTTGTCCGACGAACAGGCCAGAAGCGCGCCCGTCAGCGCGACGGTCGCGACAAGCGCACGGGGAATGCGGCGGATCATGGGGTGGTGAACTCCTCTCCATCCGGTCGCACCCAGACTAACAGAACGAGTCCCAGAAGAAAGAGCAGGATGAGAGGGGATACGCCAAGTCTCGCCGACCCGGTGATGGTCGTGGCGAGCCCGATCAGGGCGGGCGCGATGAAGGCGGTCGCGCGGCCCGACAGACCGTAGAGGCCGAAGTATTCGGTGGGCGATGCCGGGTCGGCATGGCGCACCATGAGCGAGCGGGACGCGGCCTGAAGCGTGCCGCCCATACCGCCGATCACGATGCCTGCGCCGAACATGATGATGTCCGGCAGCTTGGAGCCTTCGGCGAGCGCTATGCCGAAAACCGACTGCCGGTCCATGAACACGATGGTCACGATGACGAGGCTCAGGCCGAGGATCGCGCCGACGATCACCGGCTTGGGTCCGATCGAGCTGTCGACCTTGCCGCCGAGCCACGAGAACAGGGCGGCGGAGATCGCCGAGATGATGCCGAAGATCCCGATCGACGTGACCTGCCAGTCGAGAACGAGCGTCGCATAGACGCCGCCGAAACCGTAAAGCCCGTTCAGCGCGTCGCGATAGAACATCGACGAAAGCAGGAAGTTCAAAAGCGACCGGCGATCCTTGAGCGCGCGCAGCGAACGGCCCAGCCCGCCGAGGGCTTTGGATATGGAATGCTTGCGGCGCGGCAGGTCGTCTTCGCGCACCCACAGGAAGTAAGGCACCATGAAGACGATGAACCAGATCGCGACGAACGGCCCGACGAACCGCGTGCCCTCACGCGTCGAACCGTCGAGAAGGCCGAACGCGGGCTCCAGACCGATCAGGGTCTTGCCGTTGTCACCCTCGGCGAAGATCGCGAGCATGATGATGAGCGCGACGATCCCGCCGACATAGCCGAAAGCGAAGCCGGAACCCGAGGTTTTGCCGACCTCGCTATCCTCGACCAATCCGGGCAACTGGCCGTTGACGAAGATCAACGCGAATTCAGCGCCGATGAAACCGATGCCGAACGCGAACAGCATCAGCCACATATTCCCGCCCGCAGGATCGGTATACCAAAGCGACCAGGCACCGACGACGTAGAGCAGCGTGAACAGGTAAATCCACGGGCGGCGGCGGCCCGACGTGTCCGCAAGCGCCCCAAGGATCGGCCCGCCGAACCCGATGATGAGACCCGTGATCGTCAGGCACATCGACCAAACGGTCTGGGCCCGCGCATCCGCGGCCTGTTCGGCCATCCCGGACGACAGAAAGAACGCCGTCGCGACCGTGGCGAAGAAGGGCCCGTAGATGAATGTGAGCAGAACGGTGTGATACGGCTGGCTCGCCCAGTCGAACCAGTACCAGCCCCATATGCGCTTCCTGTCCCCGGTGGCCATCTGCCCCTCCCACCTCATTATGGTTAACTGTATGGCCGGAGTTATACCTTAGAAGCAAGCACCTTACGTTGGGGAAGGATTAGAATTCCGGCGGCCATGGCCGGTGGGTATCAGCCTCGATCCAGCCCGAAACCCAGTCTGGCAAGGGCGGCGACTTGAGATCGGGATAGCCCATGGCCGCGAGCACACGGTCCGTCGTCACGATCCCGTTTCGGTCGGTCGTGGCGGTCCGCACGAGGATATGGTTGGCGCAGGTCTCGCCCTTCCACATCGACTGCTCGATATAGGAAAACTTGTCGTCCCAGCCGATCAGCCGGGTCCGCAGTTCGATCCGGTCGAACATCTTGACCCGGCGGCGGTACATGACGCTCGCCCCCGCGACCGCGCCGCCCCATTTCTGCTTCGCGGTGGTCTGCGCGATGCCCGTGCGGATACCGAACGGAACGCGGCCCAGATCGAACAGGGTCAGCGTGCGCCCGTTGTTCAACTCCATGAACATATCCAGATCCCACGGCCAACAGATGTGGTGGCTGACGTGAACCCCGTCGATGGGTAGCCGCGACTGGCCGAACGATTTGACGATTTCCTTGGCGAGACGGACGAAGGGATACATGGGGCGCTCCTTTGTCCCCGCGTGCTGCGCCTGCGAAAAGCGCGCGTCAACCGTTCCCGCGCGTCACACTTGCGCTCGCGCCCCCGTGCCCCTAGGTCAGTGCACGGACAAAGAACGGACCGCCCATGCTTTCGATAATGCAAATCCTCCTGGCCATCCTGAACGTGATCTGGTTCATCGTGATCGTTCACATCATCATGTCGTGGCTGATCAACTTTCAGGTTCTCAACCTCGGGCAGCGGTTCGTGGCGCAGGTCTGGTATGGGCTGAACCGGCTCGTCGATCCGGTCTATTCGCGCATTCGCCGCTTCATGCCGGACATGGGCGGGCTCGATCTGTCGCCGGTCATCGTGCTGCTCGCGCTCTTCGCGATCCGCACGGTCATTCAGAACAACATGTACCACTTCTACTAGGTTGCGAGGGGCACGGGTTGTGGCTAAACCCGGCCCATGCCCCGCGACCTCGACCTTCTGAAATCCGTCTTCGGCTTCGACGCCTTCCGACCGGGTCAGGATGAGATCGTGTCGGCGGTGACGGCGGGCGAAGATACGCTGGCCATCATGCCGACGGGCGGCGGCAAATCCCTCTGCTACCAGCTTCCCGCTTTGTTGCGCGACGGCGTAACGGTCGTCATTTCCCCCCTTATCGCCTTGATGCGCGATCAGGTCCGCGCCCTGCGGGCCGTAGGGGTCGAAGCGGGCGCGCTGACCTCCGGCAACACCGAGGAAGAGACGGACGAGGTGTTCCGTGCCATTTCCGAGGGCCGGTTGAAGCTTCTTTACATGGCGCCCGAACGGCTTGCCTCGGGCGGGACCGTGAACCTGCTCAAACGTGCGGGCGTGACGCTGATCGCCGTGGACGAGGCGCATTGCGTCAGCCAATGGGGCCACGACTTCCGCCCCGATTACCTGCGGATCGGTGATCTCAAGTCCGCGCTCGGCGTGCCGCTTGCCGCCTTCACCGCCACGGCGGACGAAGAAACGCGGGCCGAGATCGTCACCAAGCTTTTCGCGGGCAAGGCGCCGCGCAGTTTCCTGCGTGGCTTCGACCGCCCGAACATCCACCTCGCCTTCGCGGTCAAGGATGGCCCGCGCGGTCAGATCCTCGACTTCGCCGCGCCGCGCAAAGGGCTGTCCGGCATCGTCTACACCGCCACCCGCGCCAAGACCGAAACGCTGGCCGAGGCGCTGCGCGGTGCGGGGCACGAGGCTGTCGCCTATCACGCCGGGCTCGACCCCGAGCGGCGGCGCGACGTCGAGCGGCGGTTCCAGACCGAGGACGGGCTGATCGTCGTCGCAACCGTCGCCTTCGGCATGGGGATCGACAAACCGGACATCCGCTGGGTGGCGCACGCCGACCTGCCGAAATCCATCGAGTCCTACTATCAGGAAATCGGTCGCGCGGGCCGTGACGGGGCGGCTGCCGAGACACTCACGCTCTACGGTCCGGACGACATCCGCCTGCGCCGAACCCAGATCGACGAGGGGTTGGCACCGCCCGAACGGCGCGCCGCCGATCACGCGCGGCTGAACGCGCTCCTTGGTCTGGCCGAGGCGCATGGCTGCCGCCGTCAACGGCTGCTCGGCTATTTCGGGGAAGAGGCCGAGCCCTGCGGCCATTGCGACAACTGCGACAAGCCGCCCGAGACGTTCGACGCCACGGTTCCGGTGATGAAGGCGCTGTCGGCGGCCCTGCGGACCGGCGAAAGCTTCGGCGCGGGGCACCTGATCGACATTCTGACGGGCAACGAGACGGACAAGGTCAAACAGCGGGGCCATCAGGACTTGCCGACCTTCGCGGTGGGTCGCGACATGAACCGCGGTCAGTGGCAGGCGCTCTTCCGGCAGATGATGGGGCTGGACTTCGTGCGCCCCGATCCCGAACGCCACGGCGCGCTGCGCGTGACCGAGGCCGCGCATCCGGTGCTCAAGGGCGAGGCTTCAGTGACCTTGCGCCGCGATACCGTGTCGAAATCCAAGGCCCGGCCCGCCGTCAAGGCGCTGGTGTCGGACGAGGATGCGCCGCTGCTCTCTGCCCTCAAGGCCAAGCGCCGCGCACTGGCCGAGGCACAGCGGGTGCCGGCCTATGTCGTCTTCACCGACCGGACGCTCATCGAAATGGCCGAGACCCGGCCCCAGACCATCGACGAGATGGCCAAAATTTCAGGCGTCGGCGCGAAGAAGCTGGAGCGGTATGGCGACGATTTCCTATCGGTCATCGCGGGCGAGGCGGAAGCGATGCATCCCTCGCGCCGCAAGCTTGCAGGGTCGGAAAGTGGCGTGCTTTACGACCGTCTGGCCGAAGCGGCACGTGACCTATATCGCGGGATCGACGGCTATGCGAAGCCTCTGTCGCTGACCCCCGGACAGATCAAGCAGATCGCCGAGCGCCGTCCTTCATCCGAAGACGATCTCGCCCGTATCAAGGGCATGGACACCGCCCGGATCGACCGGTTCGGGTCGGCTTTCCTGTCGCTCATTCACGAGAGGTTCTGATGCTTATCACCGTGTCCCCCGCCAAACGCCTCGATGAGACCGAGGCCGTCGCCACCGGAGGCACCACGCCGTTTTTCGCGGACGACACCGCGACGCTCGCGAAAACGGCCGTGCTGAAACAGCCCCGAAAACTCGAGGCATTGATGGATATCTCGCAGGCATTGGGCAAGCTGAACGCCGAGCGGTTCAAGCGGTTCGGGTCGGGCGAGGGCGAAAAGCAGGCGATCGAGATGTTCGCGGGCGACACCTATACTGGGTTCGACGCGGCCTCGCTCGACGCCGACGCGATGGACTATGCGCAGGATCATCTGCGCATCCTGTCCGGGCTTTACGGCCTGTTGCGGCCTCGCGACGTGATCGCGCCGCACCGGCTGGAAATGGGCACGCGGCTCAAGACCCGGCGGGGCAAGTCGCTATACGATTTCTGGGGCGACCGGATCGCCAAGCGGCTGGTGGCAGAGGCCAAGGATCTTGGCACCGACACGCTGGTCAACTGTGCCTCGGTCGAATATTTCACCGCCGCCGACAGGCCCGCCCTGAAACTGCGCGTGGTGACGCCCACGTTTTACGAGACCAAGAATGGCGAGCCGCGCATCGTCAGCTTCTTCGCCAAACAGGCGCGTGGCGCGATGGCGCGGTTCATCTGCGAGAACCGGATCACCGATCCGGCGGCGCTGGCGGACTTCAACCTCGGCGGCTATGAGCACCGGCCGGACATGAGCGCACCGAACCGCCCGGTCTTCGTGCGCGGCGAGGTCGATCAGGACGCCGCCTGAGCCTGATCCTTGTCGGGCAGCGCGGGCAGAGCCGCCGCCGGGCAATTCTCGGCGATTTCGGCCAGAATGGCGTCTTTCGGAAAGGGCTTGGTCAGGTGTGCGTCCAGCCCGTGCCCCATGATATCGTCGCCATCCCCGGTCATGGCATGGGCCGTGAGCGCGACGATCCGGGTCCGGGTCAGGCCGCGCTCGGTTTCGATCTCGCGGATTGTCCGCGTCGCCTCCTTGCCATCGAGGCCGGGCATGGAAATGTCCATGAAGATCAGGTCGGGCTGGCCGTTTTCGAACTCGTCCACCGCTTCGAACCCGTTCGCGGCGAAGATCAGGTCGATGTCGCAGGCCTTGACCAGTTTGGAAAAGACGAAACGGTTGGTCTTGTTGTCTTCGGCGACCAGCACCCGCATCTTGCGGGGCGCGGACGGCGCCTCCGGCGTCAAAGGCAGATGGGCCTCGGGTTCCGACAAGCCGAACAGGTTGCCCTCGGGCAAATCCGCTTCGTCCTCGGCGGTGTCGCCCGTGAACAGGTTTTCCTCGACCACCGACCGGATCGACCGGAAGCCCGGCAATTTCGGTTCCGGCAGGGCCGCGAGTTGCGCCATGAGCGCGGGCCGGGAATGGGGTTTGTGCAAGATCCGCTCCTCGTTGCAGGCGTGATCGCCGGCGAGCGGATCGGCAACGGTGATGATCGGGGCCGGGGCCTTCGCGCACATTTCGGCCATATCGGCCCGGATCAATTTCTGGTCCACGAAGATCACGTCCATTCCGGGTGACAGCCCCTGCCCCGCTTCGACATTGTCGGCCTCGGCGACCTCCATCCCGAGGGCGATCAGCCGCTTGGCCAGGATCGAGCGGTTCAGGTCGTCGGGCATGACAAGCAGGGCGCGGTCCAGCCAGTCGGGCGCATCGGGCAGGCTCGCCTCGGCCACGACGGGCAGGGACAGGGCGAAACCGAAACAAGACCCGATACCTTCTTCGCTTTCCACCCAGACCTCGCCATGCATGAGCGAGACGAGTTGCCGCGTGATGGCGAGACCCAGCCCCGTGCCCTCGAAACTGCGGTTTCGTTCGTCCTCGACCTGATTGAACTCGCCGAACACATGATCCTGCATGTCCTGCGGAATACCGATGCCGGTGTCCTCGACCGTGACGTGCACGCGCTGTCGGGCGTCGCGACCGTCCGGCATCCCGATCACACGGACAAGGATATGCCCCTTGGCCGTGAACTTGACGGCGTTGCCGATCAGGTTGGTGAGGATCTGGCGCACCCGCACCGGATCGCCTTCGTATCGGGTCGGCAGGAACATATCGACGTCCAGCATGATCTTGAGGCCCTTTTCGCGGATCGAGGGCATGACCAGCGCGATCACGTCGAGGATCGTCTGCTCAAGATCGAAGGGTTCGAGATGCAGCTCCAGCTTCGCCGCCTCGATCTTCGAATAATCCAGCACATCGTTGATGATGGTCAGCAGCGCCCGGCCAGACGAGCGGATCGTATCGACGTAGCTCGCCATCTCTTCGTCCAGATCGTGCTCGGCCATCAGATCGGCCATTCCCACGACACCGTTCATCGGCGTGCGGATTTCATGGCTCATGTTGGCGAGGAAGGCGGACTTGGCGCGACTCGCGGCTTCGGCCCGTGCGCGGGCGGCGCGAAGCGCGTCCTGCCGCCGGATCGCTTGCGTCACGTCCATCGCCATCGAAACCGTGTCGCCGCCCGGTGCGCGCCGGTCGACCAGCCGCAGGTAGGCGCCGTTCCACAGCCTGATCTGGCGCGGCTCCGGCGCATCCGTCGCCCAGCGTTCCAGCATCCAGTCGCGCCATTCGGGCACCGTCCGCTCACCTATGTCGACGATGCCTTCGGACAGCGCGGCCTCGACGATTTCCTCGTAATGCGCGCCGGGGCGGATGCATTCCAGCCCGTCGAAGGGCGCGTAATAAGCGGGGTTCGCGATCACCAGACGGCTTTCGGCATCGAACACCGCGAACCCGTCCTGCACCGTTTCGATCGAGGACCAGAGCCGCCTTTTGGCGATGTCGACCTCGACCGTCTTGCGTTCCAGATCCTCGCGCACCTCGACCACCTCTTCGCGTGTTTCCACCAGATCTTCGGACAATGAACGCGCATGGCGTGACAGCATCCTGTTCGCCTCGTTCAACTCGGCCTCTTTCTGGGCGAGCAGCCGTTCCGCCGCCATCCGCGCGCGCCGTTCGCCGGTCAACAGATCATCATTCGTCATCGCGCTCTCCCATCGTCGCCAGTGCCGCGACCATCACCCAACAAGGTGAACGCCGGCTTAACGGGCGCAGGGCCAAAGGGAGGAATCGTTGTCAGCTCAAGGGGCCTCGTGGCAACATGACGGCGCACAGGAGGACACTGTCATGCGGAAGCTTTTCATTTTCATTGCAATTTTCTTTAGTTTTTCAGCACAAACCATGGCGCAGGATCTCGTCCCCGACCGAAGGTTCGTCCTCCACCGCGATGTCGATTTCTTCGGCTCCGACCTGCAATCGATCTTCGATACATCCCTCGAAAACTGTGAATCCGCCTGCCTTGGCGATACCCAGTGCCGAGCCTTCACCTTCAACACGCGCAATTCCTCGTGCTTCCTGAAATCGTCGATTTCCGACGAGGCGGAGTATTCCGGTGCCTTCTCGGGCGAGATCGTGAACGAACCGCAGGCCGTCCTCGCCGCCGCAGCCGACCGGGAAGCGGAATTGATGGCGTTCCTGCGCCCCTACGACATTTCCGCCGCCGCGCAGGAGGCCCGCTGGATTTCGAACGATTACGTCGCGGGCGGCTGGACCGCCGAAGACCTGTCCCGCATCGCGCTGGATGCCGAGCGCGAAGGGAACTTCGTCAACGCCTATCGCAACATGGGGGCCGCTACAGTGGTGAGCGGCGCGGGAGGCGACTGGCTGGAATACGCCCGCCTGACCTATGCCGCAGCCAACGTCACGACCGAGAACAGCGAGCGTCGGCGGCTGATGCAGCAGGCGTTCGAGGGGTCCATCGCCGCCTATGCCCGCCTGTCGAACCCGGCGGCACGGGCCAACGCGCTTATCATCATGGCCGAGACCCTCGAACAGCTCGACCGGGGCCGCGACATGATCCCCGCACTGCGGCTGGCACAGGAGTTGAGCCCTCGCGACGATACCTCCGCCGCGCTCGACCGGGCCGTGGGGCTATATGGTTTCCGCGTGACCGATACCGAGGTGCAGTCGGACGCCGCCCAGCCGCGCATCTGCGCCAGTTTCTCGGAACCGCTGATCGAAACCGGGCAGGATTATTCCGATTTCGTGCAGTCCGAGACGTCCGGGCTCGCCGTCACCGCATCGGGCAGCCAGCTGTGCGTTGCCGGGGTCGAGCATGGGGGGCGCTATACGATCACGCTGCGCTCTGGCCTGCCTGCCGCCAATGGCGAAGCGCTGCGCGCGCCGGTGCAGGTCACGCATTACGTGCGCGACCGTTCGCCCTCGGTCGTCTTCCCCGGCAAGGCTTACGTGCTGCCGCGCACCGAGGATGCCGGGCTTCCGGTGATCGCGGTCAATGCTGACGAATTGGCGCTGAAGCTGATGAAAGTGTCGGACCGTAACCTCGTGCGGACCATGCAGGAAAACATCCTCGGCAATTCCGTGGACCCTTGGATGGCCAGCTATCTTGAAGGTGAAATGGCGACGGTCGTCTGGGAAGGGTCTGCGAGCGTTTCAAGCGAACTCAACACCGACGTGACCACCCGCCTGCCGATTGGCGAAGCGATCGCGGAGATGGAGCCGGGGGTCTATGCCCTTCAAGCCAGCATCGAAGGCGAAGACCCCTACGACACGCCGCCCGCGACCCAGTGGTTCGTGATCTCGGACATCGGCCTGACATCGATGTGGGGCGCGGATGGGCTGCACGTCTTTGCCCGCTCGCTCACCTCGGCTGATGCGATGGAGGGTATGACGGTCGAGCTCGTCTCGAACGCGAACGAGGTGATCGGAACCGCGACCACCGACGCGATGGGCTATGCCAGTTTCCCCGCCGCGATGACGATGGGTCAGGGCTCTGCCGCGCCTGCGCTGGTTGTGGCCGAGGGCGAGAATGACCTTGTCTATCTGTCCCTGCGCGGGCCGGAGTTCGATCTGTCGGATCGCGGGGTCGAGGGCAATCCCGCCGCCCCGCCCATCGACGTGTTCCTCACGACCGACCGGGGGGCCTACCGCGCGGGTGAGACGATCAACGCCACCGCGCTGGCCCGTGACGGCATGGCCGAGGCGATCCCCGGTCTGCCGCTCACCGCGATCCTGACGCGCCCCGATGGGGTGGAGTATTCGCGTCAGGTGTCGGACGGCGCGGGCGCAGGCGGGCATGTCTATGCCCTGCCCGTGTCTGGCGCGGCCCCGCGTGGGACGTGGCGGTTGGACGTCTATACCGACACCGAGGAGCCGGCGCTCGCCTCCACCACGCTTTTGGTCGAGGATTTCCTGCCGGAACGCATCGATTTCGACCTGAGCCTGCCCACCGGGCCGGTGAGCGCCGACGCCTCGCCCACGCTGGGCATCGACGCGCGTTATCTGTTTGGCGCGCCGGGGGCCGATCTGGACTATGAGGGCGACATTCGCCTGACCGCCGCCGACAGCCTCGACGCCTTCCCAGGCTACCGCTTCGGGATGTGGGGGGATGAGCTTTATCCGCAATACGGCTCGGTCCCCCCCGGCACGACGGACGAGGCCGGACAGGCGCAGACCACCCTCAGCTTCCCCGAGATCGAAGCGCCGGGGCGGCCGCTCAACGCCACCGTGACGGTGCGGGTCAAGGAGGGCTCGGGGCGGCCCGTGGAACGGCAGGCGAGCCTTGCCGTGACGCCTGCGACCGACCTTATCGGCATCAAACCGGGGTTCGACGGGGACGTGTCCGAGAATTCCACCGCGACCTTCGACCTCATCGGCCTCGGCCCTGATCTTGCGGGCAAGGCGATGGAGGTGACATGGGCCGTGAACCGGGTGCGCACGCGCTATCAGTGGTATTCCTCGGACGGCTATTGGGACTGGGAGCCTGTGACGACCCGCGAACAGGTCGCGACCGGGACCGCCACGCTGGGCGCTGATCCGGTCGAGGTGTCCGCACAGGTCGAATGGGGCCGCTACGAGATTGTGGTGAGCCGCACGAGCGGCGCCTACCTCGCTTCGTCGATGGACTTTTACGCCGGCTGGTATGTGCCCGCCGACGTGTCGGAAACGCCGGACATGTTGGAGATGTCTTTGGACGCCGAGGGATATGCACCCGGCGACACCGCGACCCTGCGCATCCTGCCGCGCAACCCCGGCACGGCGCTGGTCACGGTCGTCTCGAACCGGCTGATTCATATGGAGGCCATCGAGGTGGACGGGGAGACCACCGTCTCGCTGCCCGTGACCGAGGAGTGGGGCGCGGGTGCCTATGTCACCGCCTCGCTCATCCAGCCTTTGGACGAGGCCGAAGGGCGCAACCCGACCCGCGCTTTGGGGCTGGCTCACGCCAGCGTCGATCCGGGCGACCATCGCCTCAGCGTCGGTCTGGACGCGCCGGAAACCGCCAAGCCGCGCGGCCCGATGGAGGTCGCGGTGACGGTGGACGGGATCGCGGCGGGCGAAACCGCCTATGTCACCCTCGCCGCCGTCGATCAGGGTATCCTGAACCTCACCTCTTTCGAGGATCCGGACCCCGAGGATCACTACTTTGGCCAGCGCAGGCTCGGCATGGGTATTCGCGACCTGTACGGCAATCTTATCGACGGCATGACCGGCCAGATGGGCGAAATCCGCTCTGGTGGTGACGCCGCCGCGTCGATGCGGATGCAAGCCCCGCCCCCAACGGAAGAGTTGATGGCACAGTTCTTCGGCCCGCTCGAAGTGGTCGATGGCCGCGCCACCGCCACCATCGACCTGCCGGAGTTCAACGGCTCGGTCCGCCTGATGGCGGTCGCGTGGTCTGACACCGGCGTGGGTCAGGCGGGCGGCGATGTGCTGGTGCGTGACCCCGTGGTGATGACCGCCTCGGTCCCGCGTTTCATGGCGCCGGGGGACGAGGCGCGTATGCTGCTGGAACTCACCCATGCCAGCGGGCCGACCGGCGACGTGACCGTCACCGCGACCTCGGCGGGGCTACAGATCGGCGGCGGCGTTCTGGCCGACGACATCACGCTGGGCGAGGGCGAAACGGCGCGGGTCTCCGTGCCCATCGCCGCCGTGTCAGAGGGCATCCACCAGATCGCTTTGGTGCTGAAAACCCCGTCGGGTGAGGAACTGACCAAGACGCTGACCATCCCGGTCGAAACCCTCGACCCCGAAGTGGTGCGCCAGAACCGCTTCACGCTTGCCGCCGGGGATACCTTCACCTTCACGCAGGACGTGTTCGATGGTCTGACGCTGGCCTCGGCCCGCGCCACCATCGCCGCCGGGCCGCTCGCCAAGATCGACGCGCCCGGCCTCTTGGACCGACTCGACCGCTACCCCTATGGCTGCACCGAACAGCAGACCAGTCGCGCGCTCCCGCTGCTCTATATGGGCGGTGTGGCCGAAGCGATGGGGCTTGAGGATCGTGACGACCTGCCCCAGCGCGTGAACGAGGCGATCGAGGCGATCCTGTCGAACCAGTCCTCGTCGGGAAGTTTCGGGCTGTGGCGGCCGGACAGTGGCGACATGTGGCTCGACAGCTTCGTGTCCGACTTCCTCTCGCGCGCCCGCGCACAGGGCTACGCCGTGCCGGATACCGCGTTCCGTGCGGCGATGGACAACCTGAGGAACCGGGTAAACTACTACCCGGACTTTGAGGACGGGGGCGAAGACCTCGCCTATGCGCTCTACGTCCTCGCGCGTGAGGGCGCGGCGGCGATGGGCGATCTGCGCTATTATGCAGACGTAAAGGCCGCCGAGTTCGACGGGCCTCTGGCCGCGGCGCAATTGGGTGCCGCACTCGCTGCCTATGGCGACCCGACCCGCGCCGACCGGATGTTCGCGCAGGCCGCCGACCTGATGGCCCAGCCGGAACCGGAGGGGCAGATATGGCGCGCGGATTACGGCACCGATCTGCGCGATGCCGCCGCCGTCCTGACACTCGCGGTCGAAGCCGGATCGCAGGCGGTGGACCGCAACGCGCTGGTGAACCTGATCGCGCAGGGCGACCGCTATTGGTCGACGCAGGAGGCGACGTGGTCGCTGCTTGCCGCCAATGCGCTGCTCGAAGACAGCCCGAACGCCGGGCTGGTTCTGAACGGCGAGCCGATGACAGGGCCGATGGTCGAGGTGATGAATCCGGTGTCGCTGTCACGCCCGTGGACGGTCGAGAATACGGGCGACGGGCCGGTGGACATCACGCTCACCGCCTTTGGCGTGCCGACCCAGCCGGAACCGCCGACCTCGAATGGCTACTCCATCGGGCGTCAGTATTACTCGATGGAGGGCGAGCCGGTGGACGTGTCGCGTGTGGCGCAGGGCGAACGGCTGGTCACGGTCGTCACCGTGACGCCGCAGGGCTATTCGGACGGGCGCCTCATTGTGTCCGATCCGCTGCCCGCCGGGTTCGAGATCGATAACCCGAACCTGATCCGGGGCGGCGACATCAAGGCGCTCGACTGGCTGCAACTGACCAGCGATCTGGAGAACAGCGAGTTCCGGCAGGACCGGTTCCTCGCCGCCGTCGACTGGCAGTCCGACCGCGCCTTCCGCCTTGCCTATATCGTGCGGGCGGTGACGCCGGGGACGTTCCATCATCCCGCCGTGTCGGTCGAGGATATGTATCGCCCCGACTACCGCGCGACGGGTGAGACCGGGACGGTGGTGATCGAGTGACACGCCGCGCCACCCTGATCGGTGGGCTGGCCGCTGCCGTCGCGCTCTGGGGTGCGGCGGCGGGGCGCGATGCTTTGGACGACTGGGTGGACCGGACCGAGGTGCCATCGCTCACGGTCGAGGTGTCGGACGAAGTGCTGGACCGTGATGGGCAGCTCCTGCGCGCCTATACGGTCGCGGATGGTCGCTGGCGGATGGGGCTTCAGGGCGCGCCCGTCGATCCGCTCTTCCTCAGGATGCTCGTCGCCTATGAGGACAAGCGGTTCTACCGGCACAACGGCGTCGACGCGGTCGCCATGACGCGGGCCGTGGGGCAGGCGCTGGTGAACGGCGGTGTCGTGTCGGGCGCATCCACGCTGACCATGCAGACCGCGCGTCTGCTGGAGGATGGGCCGACCGGGACTATCTCAGGCAAGCTCAGACAGATCAGGCTGGCGCTTGCGCTGGAACGGCGGCTTACGAAGGACGAGATCCTCGCGCTCTACCTCGACCGCGCGCCCTATGGCGGCAACACCGAAGGCATCCGCGCCGCGACCCGCACATGGTTCGGGAAGGAGCCGCGACGGCTGACGCCCGCAGAGGCCGCGCTGCTCGTGGCCCTGCCCCAGTCGCCCGAAACCCGCCGCCCGGATCGCCACCGCGAGGCCGCGCTCGTCGCACGAGACCGGGTGATCGACCGGATGGAGCGACAGGGCGTGCTCACCGCCGATCTGGCCGACACGGCGCGGCGCGATCCGGTGCCGAAGGTGCGCCGCGACATGCCCGCGCTTGCCCCGCATCTGGCAGACCGTGCGCGGCGGGAGGGGCCGGGACCGGACGGGCGGATCACGACGACGCTGGACGCGGGCCTTCAAGCGCGGCTCGAAACGCTGGCCGCGCGGGCGGTGGCGGATCACGGCGCGGGGCGGCTGTCCATCGCGATGGTGGTGGCCGATCATGTGAGCGGTGAGGTGCTCGCAAGCGTCGGATCGGCGGGCTATGCGCCGACGGATCGGCAGGGGTTCGTCGACATGACAATCGCCCACCGCTCACCCGGATCGACGCTGAAACCGCTGATCTACGCGATGGCCTTTGACGATGGCCTCGCCCATCCCGAAACCCTGATCGACGACGCGCCCATCGCTTTCGGATCTTACGCGCCCGAGAATTTCGACGGGGCCTATCGCGGCCCGGTGACCGTGGCCGAGGCGCTGCGCCTGTCCTTGAACATCCCCGTGGTCGCGCTGGCGTCCGAGATCGGCCCGGCGCGGGTCTTTGCGGCGCTGGAGACGGCGGGCACCGATCCGCGACTGCCCGGTGGCGCGCCCGGTCTGGCCATCGCGCTGGGCGGTCTGGGGGTGACGCCGGAGGGGCTGACCGCGCTTTACGCCGCGCTCGCGAACGGCGGACAAGTGACGGCCCTGCGTCATCGCCCCGACACGCCGCGTGCCGTGCCCGCGCGTCTGGTGACGCCGGAGGCCGCGTGGCAGGTCGCACATATCCTGTCGTCGGTGCCACCGCCGCCGAACGCGCCGCGCATGAGGCTCGCCTATAAAACCGGAACGTCTTATGGCCACCGCGACACATGGGCCGTGGGGTTCGACGGGCGCTATGTCGTGACGGTCTGGATGGGGCGGCCTGACGGGACGCCCGTGCCGGGGGCGTTCGGGGCCGACATGGCCGCGCCGATCCTGTTCGAAGCCTTCAGCCGCGTCACCCCACAGATCGAACCGCTCGGGCCACCCCCGCCCGGGACGCTGATGTTGAGCCACGCCGCCCTTCCACTGCCCCTGCGGGAGTTCAAACCGCGCGGGGCGGTATTCGCCGCGCCCAAGGGTCAGCCGGAACTGGCCTTTCCCCCCGATGGCGCGACGGTCGAGACCGGGGGCATGCCGCTCGCGGTCAAGATCAGGGACGGTCGTCCGCCCTTCACCGTGCTCGCAAACGGCGCGCCGGTGCGCGTGGCCAGCCATGCGCGCGAGGACATGCTGGACCTGCCCGGCCCCGGCCATGTCACACTGTCGGTTATCGACGCCGATGGACGGGCCGCGCGTGCGCAGGTGGAACTACGCTAGCCTGCGAGTTGGCCGCACTGAGCCTCGTCGATCCCGCCCTGCACCCAGCCAATACCGACCCGGTCGGACCCATCGTAGAGCGACACGACCTGCCAGCCATTCGGGCCGAAATGCTCATAGTCCCACATCACGTCCATGCCGCGCTTGACGGTGCCGATCTGCGCTGCCCCCGCCCGGTGACCGGCCAGAACCGGCACGTCCGGCCCCTTCCAGCCAATGCAGGCCGAGCCGAACTCGGATGGCACCGGCAAATCTTCGAGCGCGCGGAGCATGTAGTCGTAATAGAGGTCGATCCGCTCGCCCGCCGTGTTCACTTTGCAGCCGTGCAGCCCCTCCATCTCTTTGATGAACGCGATGGATTTCTGCGCCTCGGAGCTGAGCTGGACGTCCTTGCCGGTGCATCCGGCGTTGTCGAAGATGTTCTGCCCCAGCGTGGACCCGAAGCAGTATCCGGCGCGGTCGAAATGCAGGTTCCGGATAAACCACATCTCGTCGCAGGCGTCCGCGACGGCAGGAAGGGGTGTGAGAACGGCAAATAGAGGGGCGGCGAATCGCAGCATGAAAATCACTCCTGAAAATGGTGATCGGATGCTAGCCGCAGCGCAGCAAAAGAAAAGCCCCCGCACCGTGGGTGGGGGGCCTTTGGAATTTCGTTGGTGCGACGATCAGTTGTCGTCGTCTTCGTCCTCATCATCCGAGTCGGGCAGGTTGAAGAAACTGTCCGCATCCACCGGCGCGTTCCGCTTCTCATCCTCGTCGTCATCGTCGTTGCCCGACAGGGTGAAGGTCTCGAGCCCCTCGATCGCGGTCGGCATCTTCGGCTCGGCTTCCATGCCAAGGCTCTGCTCGGTCGACAGCAGCTTGCGACGGTCGTCGTCCGACATCGCATCGCCCTCGGCGGCCTTTTTCTTGGCGGCCTTCTGCACGGCGGCATCCAGTTCGCTTTGCTTGCACAGGCCCAGCGCGACCGGGTCGATGGGTTCCATCTGCTGAATGTTCCAGTGCGTGCGCTCGCGGATCGACTGGATCGTGGGCTTGGTGGTGCCGACCAGCTTGGCGATCTGCGCATCCGTCAGCTCCGGGTGGAACTTCACCAGCCAGAGGATCGAGTTCGGGCGGTCCTGACGCTTGGACAGCGGGGTGTAGCGCGGGCCACGGCGCTTTTCTTCGCCCACGGCGGCCGCGTTGAACTTGAGCTTCAGCTTGTGGAGCGGGTTTTCTTCGGCCTTGTCGATCTCTTCCTGCGTGAGCTGGTTGTTCGAGATCGGGTCGAAGCCCTTCACGCCCTGCGCGACTTCGCCATCGGCGATGCCCTGCACCTCAAGTTCGTGCAGACCGCAGAAATCGGCGATCTGCTTGAAGCTGATCGTCGTGTTGTCCACCAGCCAGACAGCGGTGGCTTTGGCCATGATCGGTTTGTCCATAGCGACACTCCTTCAGATACGCCGGTGCCAGTCCCCGGAAAGGGGCGCCTGTTGCAGGCTGGGTCACCGTTGTGGGGAAACTTGGCTGCCTTATAGTGCGGGCAAACGTCTGAGGAAAGAGTGAATGCGTGTCCTGATCCTGATCCTGCTGCTCGGCCATTTCGCCCTCCCCGCCCGTGCGGACGGGGAACGCGCCGGTGACTTCGACTACTACGTGCTGTCGCTGTCGTGGTCGCCCAACTGGTGCAAGCTGGAGGGCGATGCGCGCGACTCCGAACAATGCGATCGCGACCTCGGCTGGGTCGTCCACGGGCTCTGGCCGCAGTACGAAAACGGCTGGCCCGCCTATTGCCCGACCACGGCGCGCGCGCCTTCGCGGCAGATGACGGCGGCGCAGGCCGACATTTTCGGCGCGGGCGGGGCTGCGTGGTATCAGTGGAAAAAGCACGGGGTGTGCTCGGGGCTTGAGGCGGACGTCTATTACGATCTGGCTCGCGAGGCCTTTGTGTCGGTGAACAAGCCCGAGGTTCTGCGCAAGATCGACCGGACCTTCGCGGTACCCGCCAGTCTGATCGAAGAAGCGTTTCTGCAAGCCAATCCGGAGTGGGAGCCGGACATGGTGACGATCACTTGCCGCGACGGCCATATTCAGGAAGCGCGGATTTGCCTGACCACCGACCTTGATCCGCGCCCCTGCGCCCCCGACACCCGGCGCGACTGCACCATGCAGAAGGCGCTGATCGAGCCGATCCGTTAGCCGACCAGCCAGGTCATAAGGTAGAACGCTCCGGCCCCCGACAGGATACCGGCCACGAGGTTCTTGGTAATCATGCCCACCGCCAGCGTGACGGCGGCGGTGACGAGCCGGGTCGCGTCCGGCTCGCCATTCGTGGCGGCTGGCCACAGGACGAGCGGCGCGACGAGACCCGGCAGCACGGCAACGGGCGTATAGCGTAGGGCGCGCAGGATCCACGGCGGCAGATCGCGGTCACCGATCAGGCCGAGGAACGAGAACCGGATCAGGAATGTGCCGACCCCGAGCAGGACGATGACAAGCCAAACGGTCGAATCGGGCATCGTAATCATGGCACTTGCCTCCGCGCCATCCAGACCTCGACCAGCGAGCCGACCGCCATCGCGATCACCGCCGCGACGATCAGGCCGAGGCCGTAGGGGATGAATGAGAGCAGGAGCGTGAACACTACTGACGTCGCCGCCGCCGCAACGTGGGCCAGCGTCTTCAGCATCGGGGCGAAGAGCGCGATGAAGGTGAGCGGCACGGCGAAGTCGATGCCGAAGCCGTCCGGGATGCTTGAGCCGACAAGCGCACCGATCAGGGTGAACAGGAACCAGACCGGGACGATCGGGGTCAGCACGCCCATCAGGTAGATGATCTTGAGCGGAATCGGCATGTCCGGCTCTTTCTCGAACTTGTCGTTCGCGACAGCGGCGGACTGATCGACAAGGAGGTAGGCGACAAGCGCCCGCTGCCAGAGCTTTGCCTTGCCGAGATAGGGAACGAGCGACGCGGAATACATCGCCATACGCATGTTGACCGCAAAGGCCGTCGCCAGAACCATGACGACCGGCGCGTTGTCGACCATCTGTTGAATCGCGGCGAACTGCGAGGCGCCCGCGACGACCAGCATCGTCATCACCATCGTTTGCAGAAGGTCGAGGCCAGCCTCGGTCGCGACGACGCCGAACAGGATCGAAAACGGCACCACCATGAACATGAAAGGCGCGCCGTAGCGCAGCCCGTCGAAATACTGCCGACCCATTGTATACTTCATGGCATCGCCTTGCATACTCACCTCACGCACAACCGCTATCCCGGCGGGCCGGGTCATGCAACCCGGACCTTGCGCAACCGGGTGTGGAAGGCCACCTTTCTGCGATGAGTGGCGACACACAAATCCCGCCCGGCGTCATCCTCGCCGGTGGTCAGGCGCGGCGCATGGGCGGGCGGGACAAGGCGTTCGTGACGCTCGACGGTCGCCCGATGGTCGCGCATGTGATCGCCCGGCTGGAACCGCAGGTGTCCCGGATCGCGATAAACTCAAACGGCGACCCCTCGGCCTTCACCTCGTCCCACCCAATCCTGTCGGACAGCATCGAGGATCACCCCGGACCGCTCGCCGGAATCCTCGCCGCGATGGACTGGGCGCTGACGTTGAAGTCGGACTGGGTGGTGACGGTCGCGACCGACACACCGTTCATCCCGGCCAAACTCGTCGACCGCCTGATCCGCGCCCAGAACGCGTCGCGTGCACCGATCGTGCTGGCCGAAACCCCGGCGGGGGTCGAGCCGGTGGCGGGGCTTTGGTATACGAAACTTGCGAACGGGCTGCGTGGGTCTATCCAGACCGGCACGCGCAAGGTGACGGATTTCACGGAGGAAAAGGATGCGGTCAGCGCGTTTTTCGCCGCCGAGGACTTCTTCAACGTGAACACGCCCGAAGATCTGGACATTGCCGAGGCCCGCCTGCGCGCCCTGCGTTGAACGGGTGGCAAGTTTCCGATCCGCTCCAAACTGCGTCGCAGTGCCCCACCAAATGGTCGCATATGCGCGATTTTCCATCTTGTGCGGGCCGCGGACCAGCCGTAGATGCGTCGGCGGGACACTCCGCCCCAACGCGGAGCATATATCTGGAAGGATACCATGACCGACTTGGTTCAACCGGCAACGCGGCCGGCCAATCCGCGCTTTTCGTCTGGCCCCTGCGCCAAGATTCCGACTTTCACCCTCGACAAGCTGAACGATGCCGCCCTCGGACGCTCGCACCGTGCCGCGATCGGCAAGCAGAAGCTCAAGGCCGCGATCGAAACGACGCGCGAGATCCTTGGCATCCCCGCCGATTACAAGATCGGCATCGTGCCCGCATCCGACACCGGCGCGGTCGAGATGGCCATGTGGTCCATGCTGGGCGCGCGCGGCGTGACTATGCTGGCATGGGAAAGCTTCGGCTCCGGCTGGGTCACGGACGTGGCCAAGCAGCTCAAGCTCGACGCGACCGTCATGACGGCCGACTATGGCCAGCTTCCCGACCTCGCCTCGGTCGATTTCGCGACCGACGTGGTGTTCACGTGGAACGGCACGACCTCGGGCGTGCGGGTTCCGAACGGCGACTGGATCGCAGACGACCGCGAAGGCATCACCATCTGCGACGCGACCTCCGCCGCCTTCGCGATGGACCTGTCGTGGGACAAGCTCGATGTGACGACCTTCTCGTGGCAGAAGGTTCTGGGCGGCGAAGCGGCCCACGGCATGATCGTCCTGTCGCCCCGCGCCGTGGAACGTCTGGAAAGCTACACGCCCGCCTGGCCGCTGCCGAAGATCTTCCGCATGACCAAAGGCGGCAAGCTGATCGACGGCATCTTCGTGGGCGAGACGATCAACACCCCGTCGATGCTCGCGGTCGAGGATTACCTCGTCGCGCTCGATTGGGCGAAATCCGAGGGCGGGCTTGCCGGCCTGATCGCCCGCGCCGACGCCAACGCAAAGGTCATCCACGACTTCTGCGACGCGCATGACTGGATCGCGAACCTTGCCGACGATCCGGCCACGCGGTCCAACACCAGCGTGTGCCTCAAGTTCACCGACGACCGGATCAAGGACGGCGCGGTCTTCGCCAAAGCCGTGGCCAAGCGGCTGGAAGCCGAAGGTGTCGCGCTCGACATCGGCGCCTATCGCGACGCGCCCGCTGGCCTGCGCATCTGGTGCGGCGGCACGGTCGAAACCTCGGACATCGAAGCTCTGATGCCGTGGCTCGACTGGGCGTTCAACGCCGAGATCGCAGCGCAGTAATTCCAACGTAATGGTGGGTTGGCACCCACCCTACGGCGCTTCGTAGGGTGGGTGAAACCCACCACCTCCATTCCAAACCAAAGGACCAAGACCAATGGCTCCCAAAGTTCTCGTTTCCGACGCCCTCTCCGAATCCGCCGTCCAGATCTTCCGTGATCGCGGTGTGGAGGTCGATTTCGAACCCAAACTCGGCAAAGACAAAGACGCCCTGATCGCAAAACTGCGCGACGGCGGCTATGAAGGCCTTGCCATCCGTTCGGCCACCAAGGTCACACAAGAAGTGCTGGACGCCGCGACCGAGCTTAAGGTCGTCGCGCGCGCCGGGATCGGTGTCGACAACGTCGACATTCCGGCCGCCTCGCAGAAAGGCGTGATCGTGATGAACACGCCCTTCGGCAACTCGATCACCACCGCCGAGCACGCCATCGCGATGATGTTCGCGGTCGCGCGCCAGATCCCCGAAGCCGATGCCTCGACCCAGGCCGGCAAGTGGGAGAAGTCCAAATTCATGGGGGTCGAACTGACCGCCAAGACGCTGGGCGTCATCGGCTGCGGCAACATCGGTTCCATCGCCGCCGACCGCGCCAAGGGCCTGCGCATGAAAGTCATCGCGTTCGACCCGTTCCTGAGCCAGGAACGCGCCGACAAGCTGGGCGTCGAGAAGGTCGAGCTGGACGAGCTGCTCGCCCGCGCCGACTTCATCACCCTGCACGTGCCGCTGACCGACAAAACGCGCGGCATCCTGAACGCCGAAAACCTTGCCAAGACCAAGAAAGGCGTTCGGATCATCAATTGCGCCCGTGGCGGTCTGGTGGACGAGGCCGCACTGGCCGAGGCGATCAAGTCCGGCCACGTCGCCGGTGCCGCCTTCGACGTGTTCGAGGTCGAGCCCGCCAAGGACAGCCCGCTTTTCGGTCTGCCGAACGTCGTTTGCACCCCGCACCTCGGCGCGTCGACCACCGAGGCGCAGGAGAACGTGGCGCTTCAGGTAGCCGAGCAGATCTCGGACTACCTGCTGACGGGCGCCGTCACCAACGCGCTGAACATGCCGTCGGTGACCGCCGAGGAAGCCAAGGTCATGGGTCCGTGGATCAAGCTTGCCGAGCATTTGGGGGCTTTCGTCGGTCAGATGACCGAAGAGCCGATCAAGGAAATCAACGTGACGCTGGACGGTGTCGCGTCGAAGATGAACGTCAAGGCGCTGGACTGCGCGGTCTTGGCGGGTCTGATGAAGCCGCAGAACGCCGAGATCAACATGGTGTCGGCGCCCATCGTGGCGAAGGACCGTGGCATCAAATCGTCCACCACGACGCAGGACAAAACCGGCGTTTTCGACGGCTACATCAAGATCGTCGTGAAGACCGACAAGCGCGAACGGTCCATCGCGGGCACCGTGTTTTCGGACGGCAAGCCGCGCTTCATCCAGATCAAGGGCATCACCATCGACGCCGAGATCGGCGAGCACATGCTCTACACGACCAACAAGGACGTGCCGGGCATCATCGGGACGCTGGGCCGCACGCTTGGCGAAATGGGCGTGAACATCGCCAACTTCACCCTTGGCCGCAACCAGCAGGGCGGCGATGCCATCGCGCTCCTCTACGTCGATGCGGAAGTGCCCGCGAACGTGCGCAAGGCGCTGAGCGACACGGGCATGTTCCAGAACGTAAGCGCACTGCAATTCGCGATCTGAGGTTTCGAACCGGCTGACGCCGGTCCGACCGGCTGGGGGAGGCGCTGCCTCCCCCAGACCCCCTCCGAGGTTTTTTGAAACGAAGAAGAGGCCGCCGTTTCGGTGGCCTTTTTTACGTCCAGAGTTCGGGCTGCTGGGTGTAGGCGATGTAGAGCGGGTGTTTCGGGTGGCCTGCCTTGGACAGCCCTAGGTGGTAGAGCGGCTTGCCGGTCTGGCGCAGAAGCGCCTCGACCTGCGCACCGCGGGCGAGGTGTTCGCCGTGCGTGCCCCAGGCGCATATGATCTGATCGGCCCAACCCGTGCTTTCGACGATAGCCGCATCGTTTTCCGGCCCCACAGGGTCGCCCGCCCGACGCATCGCGCGCGGGTCGGTGTCGCGCCAGGCGAAGATGTTGAGCACCCGGAAACTTCCGAAACCCAGCGCACGGGCGCGCCGTTCGCAGCGTTCGACGGTCGGATCGTTCTGCACTTCGGTCGCTGTCGACGGGTTCAGCATGATGAAAAGCGCACGCCTGCCCGCCGGGTCCCAGACGCGGGTGAGGGTGTAGCGATACCGTTCGCAGTCGGAATAGACGGCGACCGACGGGGCATCGCCTTTCGTATGTTCTCGCGTAATCATGCGGCGGTTCTTGCCCGGCGTGCGCAGGAACTCAAGTCGCGCTTGCGGAATTTGACCAATAGGTCAAGGTTGGACCCATGTTGATATCCGAAATCATCCGCAAGAAACGCGACGGGGCGACGCTGGACGAGGCCGAGATCGCCGCGCTGGTCACTGGCATCACCGATGGGTCCGCTTCGGACGAGCAGGTGGGCGCCTTCGGCATGGCTGTCTATTTTCAGGGCATGGAGGCCGAGGAGGCCGCGGCCCTGACGCTGGCCATGCGCGATTCGGGCGACGTGATGCGCTGGGATCTGCCCGGCCCGGTGGTGGACAAACATTCGACCGGGGGCGTGGGCGACAACGTCAGCCTGATGCTCGCGCCTATCGTGGCGGCCTGCGGTGGCTATGTCCCAATGATCTCGGGCCGGGGGCTGGGGCACACCGGCGGGACGCTCGACAAGATGGAGGCGATCCCCGGTTATTCCGCCACACCCGACAATGCCACGTTCGAGCGTGTGGTGCACGAAGTCGGCTGCGCCATCATCGGCCAGACCGGCACCATCGCGCCCGCCGACAAGCGGTTTTACGGCATCCGCGACGTGACAGCGACCGTGGAGTCGATCCCGCTCATCACCGCGTCGATCCTGTCCAAGAAACTGGCTGCGGGGCTGGATGCGCTCGTGATGGACGTGAAAACGGGCAACGGGGCCTTCATGCCGACCTTCGAGGCGTCGCGGGATCTTGCCCGGAGCATCGCGCGGGTCTCGACGGCGGCGGGTGTGCCGTGCCATGCGCTCCTCACCGCGATGGACCAGCCGCTTGCGCGGGACGCGGGCAACGCCGTCGAGGTCAGGAACGCGGTCGAGTTCCTGACCGATGTGCACCGCAACGTCAGGCTCGAATGGGTGACGCTGGCGCTGGCCGGAGAGATGCTGACGCTGGCGGGGCTGACGAAGGACCGTGAAACCGGGTTCTCGGTCGCACGCGCGGCGCTCGAAGACGGGCGGGCGGCAGAGGTGTTCGCTAAGATGGTCGCAGGTCTTGGAGGCCCGGCCGATTTCGTGGAACGCTACGAAGATCATCTGCCGAAAGCACCCCTGACGCGGGATATCGAAGCGCCTGTCGAAGGGCATGTCGCCTCGATCGACACGCGGGGCATCGGGCTGGCGGTGGTCGAACTGGGTGGCGGGCGACGGCGGTCGGCGGATGAAATCGATCCGGCCGTCGGGATCACGGGGATGATCGACCTTGGCCAGACGGTTCGGGAAGGCACGGTGATGTGCACGATCCATGCGCGGACCGAGGACCAACTCGACGCCGCGGAACAGCAGATCCGGGCCGCCTACCGGATCGGGGAGGCTCCGGAGCAGACCGACCCGGTGCTCGAGATCATCACCTAGGCGTTTCGCCGCGCTGGGCGCGTCGACCCGGATGGGGGGCCAGCCCCCCATGGGCTTTCCCGCAAGCGGGCAAGCCCGCCCCCCGAAGTATTTTTGAAACAGAGAAGGGGCGCGTTTACCGACCATTAAGGTTAACGCGCTATCGTGGTGGTGCGTTACAGGCTGAAGAGCCGATGGACGTAAACGGAGAAGCCCCCGGCCTTTGGTCGGGGGTGGACCACGCCCCGCTTCTTCGTTTCACAAATACTTCGGGGGGTGAGGCTCATTCGCCCCGCGAATGAGGCGAGGGGGGCAGCGCCCCCCTGCCCGGTCAGAGGTTGAAGACCCGGCTGGGGTGAAGTTCGCCCGCCTTGTAAATGCCGACCGCCACCGGCTCACCTTCATAGGACGCCCAGGCTTCGTCGCCGTAGTCCACGTCGGACGCGATGACCATGCCGGGGTTGCCGTGGCGCAGACGGGTCGCGCCCTCGTGCGTGCATTTCAGCTCCGGCAGGCTGGTCAGGCCCTCGGACAGCGGCAGAAGCAGCGCGTCGATCTCATCCGATTTCGCGAGTTCTTCGATCCGCGCCATGCTCACGCCCTCTTCGGCCACGAAGGGGCCGGACCAGATGCGGCGCAACTCGCGCACGTGGCCGTAGCACCCCAGAGCCTCGCCCAGATCGCGGGCGATGGCGCGCACGTAGCCGCCTTTGCCGCAGGTCATTTCCAGCGTGACGTGATCGGCGTCGGGACGATCCACAAGCTTCAAGTCCTCGACGAAGAGCGGGCGGGCCTCGATCTCGACATCTTCGCCGTCGCGGGCGAGCTTGTAGGCGCGTTGACCGTCGATCTTCACCGCCGAGAACTTGGGCGGCACTTGCATGATGTCGCCCGTCAAAGGCGCGAGGGCCGCGACGATCTCGTCGTCCGACGGGCGTGCGTCACTTTGCGCGATCACCTCGCCCTCGGCGTCGTCGGTATTCGTCGCCTGCCCAAGCCGCACGGTGAAGCGGTAGGCTTTCAGCGCGTCGGTGATATAGGGCACCGTCTTGGTCGCTTCGCCCAGCGCCACGGCCAGAACCCCGGTCGCCTCGGGGTCAAGGGTGCCCGCGTGCCCGGCCTTCTTCGCATCGAACGCCCAGCGCACCTTGTTCACGACGGCATTCGACGTGATGCCCGCCGGCTTGTCCACGACCAGCCAGCCGTGGACGTCGCGCCCCTTCTTGCGGCGTCCCATTATTTTTCCTCGTCGCCTGCGTGGATGTCGCGCTGCACCGTCTCGTCCGAGAACAGGCGGCGGGTCGCGTCCATCTGGTCGAAGGTCTCGTCGATCATGAACCTGAGGTCCGGCGTGAACTTGAGGTTCGTCACCTTGCCGATGAAGCGGCGCAGTTCGTGCTTGTTGCGGGCGAGCGCCTTGATCGCTTCGTCGGGGTTCTTGCCGCCGAGCGGCAGCACGTATGCGGTCGCGATTTTGAGGTCGGGGGACGTGCGCACCTCGCCCACCGTGATCGACATGCGGTTGAGGTCCGGGTCGTGGATCTCGCCGCGCATCAGCACGTCGGACAGGGTGCGGCGGATCAGTTCACCCACGCGCAACTGGCGCTGGGACGGGCCCGTGCCTTCGTTGAATCGGTTCTTCGACATGTGGCGCGATGTAGTGCCGATTGCGTGTTCGCGCAACAGGCACTAGGACAAAGGCCGAACGACGGAGGGTCAGATGAGCGAATTGCCGGGTATCGTGGTGAACGGGGCGTCGGGCCGGATGGGTCAGATGCTCGTCAGACTGGTGTCCGAGAACCCGGCCTGCCGGCTCGTCGGCGCGTTGGAGCGCGCCGGGCATGACTGGATCGGGCGGGACATCGGAACCGCGATGGGCGGGGCCGAACTGGGCGTGACCGTGACCGACGACGCGCTCGATGCCATGTCGCGCGCGCAGGCCGTCATCGACTTCACCGCCCCTGCCGCCACCGTGCCACTGGCCGAGATCGCAGCGCAGGCGCGGGCGGTCCACGTGATCGGCACCACCGGACTGGACGAGGACGACATCGCGAAACTCGACGCCGCCGCGCGCCATGCCGTGATGATCCGAGCGGGCAACATGAGCTTCGGGGTCAACCTGTTGACCAAGCTGACCGAGACGGTCGCCCGCGCGCTGGACGTGGAGTTCGACATCGAGATCGTGGAAGCCCACCACAAGCATAAGGTCGACGCGCCGTCCGGCACCGCCCTCATGCTGGGGGAGGCCGCGGCCGAGGGGCGCGGCGTGCGCCTGACGGATGTGGCGGACCGGGGCCGCGACGGGATCACCGGGGCGCGCAAAGAGGGGCACATCGGGTTTTCGGCCATTCGCGGCGGCGACATCGTGGGGGAACATGACGTGATCTTCGCCGGGCCGGGCGAGCGCATCATCCTGCGCCACGTCGCCACCGACCGCGCGATCTTCGCGCGCGGGGCGGTCAAGGCGGCGCTCTGGGGGATCGGTCGCAAGCCCGGCGCCTATGACATGATGGACGTGCTGGGTCTTTGACCCGACCGCCCGCTGCCTGTTTTCACGGCAGGGCGCGGCGACTTCGGGCATCGCATCCGACAACGCACCGCGAAACGTGCGGAATGTGGGATCGGCGCGTCCAATCCTGACCTGAACCGGGGCGCCCTCGCCAAAAACATTGAAAATGCTGCACCTGCAAAGTAGACTGAATACATTGCAGTATGGGTGTTTCACCATGTCTTCGAAGAAAACGCGTCTCACCGCTCAGGACTGGATCGCCGCCGGTTTTCGCGCCCTCGTCACCAAAGGCCCCGACGCGCTCAAGGCCGAGCCTCTGGCGCGCGACCTTGAGACCACGAAGGGCAGTTTTTATTGGCATTTCAAAGATGTGCCCGATTTCAAGACCAAGATGCTCCATCACTGGCAGTCGAGCGTGATCGGCGCGCTTACCGCTGCCGTGGATGCGGGCGGCACCGCCAGCCAGCGGCTTTACCGGATCAATGAAATCGCCTCGACCGACTCCGGGTCTTTCGGCGGTGCAGCATTGGAGCCGGCGATTCGCGCTTGGGCGCAGTCGGATGTCGAGGTGGCGGATGCCATCGAAGAGATCGATGCCAAGCGCATGGCCTACCTCGCCGCGACGTTGAAGCAGCTCGGCCTGACCAATCCCGAATTCGCGCGCATCCTGTATGGCGCCTATATCGGGATGGGCACGTTGTCCGCCACCGACGGGCAGGACAACACCGATGCGCTGTCGACCCTGACCGCCGCGATGCTCGCGCTTCAGGACGCCTGACGCCGCGAGAGGCGATCCACCAGCCGCGCCCGCGCCTCGGGCAGGGGCCGGTCGCCCAGCGCATGAGCCAGCCCGTGTGTCAGGAAGTATCCCGTGGTGCGCAGGCCGTCGGGGATGCCAGCCAGATCCTGTGTCACGACGCCCAGAAGCTCCTCGGGCAAGGGCAACAGCCGGTCGACCCATTCGCCCGCCCCTTCGGCACTCACCGCCCGCCCGGACTTGGGCGAGACATAGGCCAGATCCTCGGCCCCGCCCGTCACCGCGCAGGCGGTCAGGTCGAGGCCGTATCCAAGCTCCTCCAGCAGCGCGAGTTCCCATTGCAGGTATCCGACCGGCCAGGCGGGCGTTTCGGCCAGAAGATCGAGCATGGCGATGCTGCGGGTGTAGAGGCGGGGGTGCGCTTCACGCTCCGGCAGGGCGAAGGACAGAAGCGCGGTGATCGCGTTCAGGCCCGCCAGCGCGTTGCGATCGCCCATGATCGCCGCAGCACGGCTTTTCACGGGTTCGACGGTGAACGCGCCGATGTGTTCTTCCAGCCGCGCCCGCCACACAAGGTCGAGTTGCGATCCGGGTTGCAGGATCGGGGCGATCTTGCGCGACACGCCACCCCGGACCACGCCCGCGTGGCGACCGTGTTCGGCCGTGAAAACCTCGATGATGACCGAGGTTTCGCCATGCTTGCGCACGCTCAACAGCGTGCCCTGATCCCGCCACTCCATGCGCGCCATTGTGCGCGGGGGTGGGACGCACGCAAGGGCTTGATTTACCGGACGGAGTCGGACCTGATGGGGCCATGACACCGATCGCCCGCCTTGCCGCCACCCTGATCGCGCTCGCCGCCCTCGCCGCGCTGGTGATGCAATGCGTGGTGTCCTACGGGCTGGCCGGCGGGTTCGGCGCGATGCTCTGGGTGATCCTCGGGTATTTCACGGTCCTCACCAACATCCTCGTCTTCGCGAGTTTCGCGCGCATGGCCGCGACAGGCCGGATGCTGTCGGCCGGTTGGCTGGCCGGTCTGACGCTCTGGATCGCCATCGTCGGGGTCGTCTACCACACCTTGCTCGCGAATATATGGGAGCCGCAGGGGCTGGCGCTCTGGGCCGATCAGGGGCTTCACACGGTGACGCCGCTTCTGACCCTCGCCTTTTGGCTCGCCTTCGCGCCCAAGGGGGGCTTGGGTGTGATGGACGCGGTGCGCTGGCTGGGCTGGCCGCTGATCTACGTGATCTACGCGCTCGTCCGGGGGATCTTCACGCAAAAATACCCTTATCCCTTCATCGACCTGAACGTGCTGACCGCCGGACAGGTCGCGGTGAACTCGGTCGGTCTGACCGTCGCGTTCTTCCTCGGCGGTCTGGTGTTCGTCGGCCTTGCACGGGCGCTGCGCGGACAAAACGTCGCCGCCTGACGCGACGCCCTGCTTTGCGGATACGGTGCCGTCTGGCAGTTTCGCCCCATGACACGCCCTGCCCGCATTTCCGCCAGCCTCGTCTTTCTACTGGCTCTCGCCACCATCGCCGTTCAGGTGCCGCTCACCTATCAGGATTACGGCAGCCTTGGCGCGACCCTCTGGCGGCTCGGCTGGTTCTTCACCCTGCTGACGAATGCGATGGTCTGCGTGTCCTTCGGCCTCATGTCGATCCGGGGGCAAAGCCTGTCGGCCCATTGGCTTGGCGGTCTGACCTTGTGGATTCTGATCGTCGCCATCGTCTATCACACCCTGCTCGCCCACCTCTTCAGCGAAACCGGCCTGCGCTGGTGGACGGACCTGGGCTTTCACACCGCGATCCCGCTGGCGACGGCGCTGTACTGGCTCGCTTTCGCGCCGAAAGCGCCCCTGCCGTGGCGGGCGGCGCTGATCTGGCTCTGGTGGCCGATCCTTTACTGCGTCTACGCGATGCTGCGCGGTCTGGGCTCTGGCGAATACCCCTATCCGTTCCTTGACCTGAATGACCTGACCCTCACGCAGACCGCGATCAACATCGTGGGGCTGTCGGTGGCGTTCTACCTTGGCGGGCTGGGCATCATTGCCATCGCGAGGGCGTTTCGCCGGTGATATGATCGCGCCATGCCCGCGCTGTGCCGATCCTGCCTGACCACATTCGACGAGGGGACACGCTGCCCCGCGTGCCGGTCGCCGCGTGTCCTGTCGCACCCCGAACTCTTCGACCTGTCCATCGCGCATATGGATTGCGATGCGTTCTATGCGAGCGTGGAGAAACGCGACGACCCCAGCCTTGCCGGCAAGCCCGTCATCATCGGCGGCGGCAAGCGTGGTGTCGTTTCGACCGCCTGCTACGTCGCGCGCATCCGGGGCGTGCGTTCGGCCATGCCGATGTTCAAGGCGCTGGAGCTTTGCCCCGACGCCGTGGTCATCAAACCGCGCGGCTCGCATTACGCCGCTGTCTCGAAACAGATTCGCGCGATGATGGACGAGCTGACCCCCGCCGTCGAACCGCTCTCGCTGGACGAGGCGTTTCTGGACATGACGGGCACGGAACGGCTGCACCACCATCCACCCGCCGTCATGCTGGCCCGGCTGGTCAAACGGATGGAGGACGAATTGGGCCTGACCGGCTCCATCGGCCTCAGCCACAACAAGTTTCTGGCCAAGGTGGCGAGCGATCTCGACAAGCCGCGCGGGTTCTCGGTGATCGGCAAGGGCGAGACGATGGACTTTCTGGCCGGGAAACCCGTCCGCATGATCTGGGGCGTGGGTGCCGCCGCGCAAAGCTCGCTCGAACGGGCGGGCATCCGCACCTTCACGGACCTTCTGCGCTGGGACAAACAGGCGCTCATCGAACGGTTCGGGGGTATGGGCGAGCGGCTTTGGCATCTTGCGCGGGGCGAGGATTTCCGCCGCATCTCGGCCAATGCGCCCGTGAAGTCGATTTCGAACGAAACCACGTTCTTCGAGGACACGTCGGACCCCGACCTGCTCGACGGCCATCTCTGGCGTCTGTCGGAAAAGGTCGCGGACCGGGCCAAGGCCAAAGGGCGCGCGGGCCGGGTGGTGACGCTGAAGCTCAAACGGGCCGACTTCAAGCTCATCACCAAACGCACCAGCCTTCACGACACCACGCAAAGCGCCGACCGCATCTATCGCACGGCGCGCAGCCTGTTCGACACCGTGGCGAACAAAGGGCCGTTCCGGCTGATCGGCGTTGGGATTTCCGAGATCACGGGTGCCGACGGCGCGGACACGGCGGGCGATCTGCTCGACCCGCAGGCGGCGCAACGGCGGGCGGCGGAAAAGGCGACGGATGCGATCCGGGCGAAATTCGGCGATGGGGCGATCCTGAAAGGCCGCGCGATCCGCTGACTATTCGGCGGCGAGCGGCAGGTCTTGCGGTCGCCCGACCTCGGCAATGCGCGCGATGACGCGGTCCAGCGATTCCCGCATGGCGGTGAAATTGCCGTTGGGGACCAGTTTCGCCTCGTTCATGTACAGCGCCCGGTCGATCTCGATCTGGATCGCGTGCTGGCCGCGTGAGGGGCGGCCATAGTGCTGGGTCGTGAAAGCGCCCGCGAACGGCGTGTTGCGCCCGACCTTGAAGCCCTCGTCCCGGAACGCCAGTTCGATCTCGTCCACGATCTCGCCCCCGGCGCTGGCGCCGAACCTGTCGCCCAGAACGATCTCGGGTTTCTCGCGCCGACCCCGGCACAGGCTGTCGATGGCCTCGTGCGGCATGGAATGACAGTCGATCAGGATCGCCTGCCCGAACAGGCGATGCGACTCGTTCACCAGCGTCTTGAGCCGGGCATGATACGGGTGCCAGTGCGAGCGCAGGCGCGCTTCGGCCTCGGCCAGCGGGATTTTCCCGCGATAGATCTGCCGCCCCCCGGCGACGACGCGGGGGATGACCCCAAGGCCCGAAGCCACGCGCGGGTTGTGCGTGCCCTTCTCGACCCCCCGGATCAGCGCCGGATCAAGCTCTTCCGCCCCGCGATTCACGTCGACGAAGGCACGCGGCACGTTCAGCGACAACAGCGGCGCACCGTGTGACGGAGCGGTGGCGAACAATTCGTCCACGAAGGCATCTTCCGACGAGCGGATGGTGCGCGAATCGAGCACCGTGCGCCGCAGGAACCCCCACCCGTAATCCCGCCCGGAATGGGGCGAGGAAAATATGGCCGAGGTCGATCTGAGGCTCGGATATTCGACGCGATGCGAGGGACTCATTTTCTCTCCTGATCCCACAACATAGACCGATAACAGACCCTGCCAAAAGCCCCTTGCAAGGTGGTTCGACTCCTTTTATAGACACGCGGACCGGCGCGGGGTTTCCCGCGTCTGTTTGTTTGGGTTAGCGCCCGGACAGGAAATTCAGGGCGATTAGCTCAGCGGTAGAGCACTTCGTTGACATCGAAGGGGTCACTGGTTCGATCCCAGTATCGCCCACCATGAACCGCCTCACACGTGAGGCATGAACACAAAGGCGCGACCAGCGCCGCGAATGAGGAGAAGGGCCATGAAAGTCCGCAACTCGCTCCGCTCGCTGAAGAACCGGCATCGGGATTGCCGTGTCGTGCGCCGTAAGGGCCGCGTCTACGTGATCAACAAGACCCAGCGCCGTTTCAAAGCCCGTCAGGGCTGATCGGCAAGCTCAGTTTTGCAAAAGGGCCGCCGGAACGATCCGGCGGCCCTTTTTCTTTTGTCGGTGGCGGGCCGGGGTCGCACGCCCCGGCCGTGGTGGGCACCCGCCCCGGTCAGAACGCGGCCAGCAGCCGCACCATCGTCTCCTGCGTGACGAACCCCGTGACCGGCAGCCCGCGCGAGCTTTGGAAGCGGCGGATCGCGCGGCGGGCTGTGGGGCCGAACACGCCATCGACCTCGGGAATGTCGAAGCCAAGGCTGACCAGCCTGTTTTCGACCAACAGCCGCGTCACCTGATTTCCGGCCACGGTCTGCTCTTCTCGTTCCGCCGCCGCCATCTGGGCCTCGTTCTGCTGGTTCTGCGAAAGCTGATCCAGCCGCGCCCGCGCCTCCTGCGCGAACAGCCCGTTCGGATAACGGTCGAGGTAGGCGCGGTAACTGCCCGGCTTGTCCTCGTTACGGACGCGATCCCAGAAGTCCCGCTCCTGCGCCTGCGCTTCCGACCGTTTCGCGGCCTCGATGTCGTCCAGACGATCCTGTGCGACCTCGGAAAAGAGCCCGTCCGGGTAACGGTCGAGATAGGCGCGAAGCCCGGCCTCGTCCCGGCCCTGACCGATCTGTTCCCAGTACCGCCGATCCTCGCGTTCCTGACGCGCCTGCCGCTCGGCGGCTTCGCGTTCCAACTGCTCGGCGCGGGCGTCCGCCTGTGCGGTCATCCGGGCCAGCATGTCGCGGCTCAGGTATCCCGTCACCGTGAAATCGTTGGCGGACTGGTAGGACCGGATCGCGGCACGGGTCGCGGGGCCGAAGATCCCGTCGATGCCCTTGGGGTCGTGCCCCAGAAGCGCGAGGTTGCGCTGCACCTGACGGCGTGCGGCCTGATTTAGGTTCAGCGCCGCCTCGGCCGTCTCATCGCGATTGGCGCGGTTGTCTTCGATCTGGCGCAGAGCCGCGCGCGCTTCCTGATTGTGGGCCCCTCTGGGGAAGTATTCGAGGTAGAGCGAATACCCCTCCTCGCCGTCCATCGTGCGCGCAACGACCCAGAAGGCATCGTCGGGCGATTGCTCGGTGCGCTCGATCACCACCCGGCCCTCGTCGCCTGCGGGCAGGAACGGAACCACGTTGGAGACGAACCCGGTCGCGGTGACGCCACCCGGCCCGCCGTCCAGACCCTCGCCCAAGGGCAGGCCGGGCACCAGAACCACTTCGTTCGCGACGCGGATGATGCGGTCGACGGGTCCGGTCAGGATGGTGACACCCTGCGGCGCCTCAAGCTCGAACGTGTCGGACAGGCCCGTTCCCGCCACTTCCTCGCCGGCAGGGGCGGCCATGAGGATGGATTGCCCTTGGAACTCGGCCAGAACGTCGAGGATGGGGCCGATCGCCAGCGCCTCGCCCGCCACCGACACGGCGTTGGGACGGTCCGCCTCGTGCGTCAGGAGGTAGCTGTCGCGCGGACCGCCGACCATATGTCCGGCAAGGTAGACGAACACGCGGTCGCCCCCTTCCGCGTCCTCGCGGAACTCCTGCACGGCATCGCGCACATCGTCCGCCTCCTGATCGAGCGACGAAGTGACGGTGAAACCGCTGTCCTCGAGTTTCTGGGCCAGTGTCACGGCCTGCGCCGCGCCCGAGACGTCGGGCAGGCTTTCGTATTCGGATTGCACGATGATGAGAGCCGCGTCGGCGGCGGCGATCTGCGGGACTGTGGCCAGAACGGCGAAGCTGGTCGCCAGCGTGGCGAAGGGTTTGTGTCGCATGGAACCTCCCATTGGTCAGGGTCGCGATTGCTGCAAACCTGTGCCGTCCCGCCCCGATATCCAATATCAACGGGTTGCTATGGGATATGTTCCGGCGGTGATCCGCCGCTCACGGCCCCTAGTCGTAGGTGCGCACGTCGTCGATCACCTTGCCATCGTTGGGTAATGCGCCGGGCGCCACGATCTCGACCTTGCCCTTGAGCTTCAGGACATCGGCGATGGTCCGGCCATAGGCATCTGCGTCGCCGCCGTTGGATTCGACCTGCACCGTCATGACGTCCGCCTCGCCCTCGCGGCTGGCCACGACGCGCGCCTTGGCGATCTCGGGGTGTTTGGCGACGAAATCCGCGACCTGTTCGGGGCGCACGAACATGCCCTTGATTTTGGTCGTCTGGTCGGCCCGGCCCATCCAGCCCTTGATGCGCAGGTTGGTGCGCCCGCAGGGGCTTGCCCCTTCCATCACCGCCGACAGGTCGCCGGTCGCGAAACGGATCAGCGGATAGTCGGCGTTGAAGCTGGTGACGACCACCTCGCCCACCTCGCCCGGTGCCACGGGGTCGCCGGTGCCGGGGCGCACGATTTCGACGATCACGCCTTCGTCCACGATCATCCCCTCCATCGCGGGGGATTCGTAGGCGATGTTGCCCAGATCGGCGGTGGCGTAGTTCTGAAGGCAGCGAATGCCCCGATCCGCGTATTCCTGCCGGAGCGACGGGAACAGGGCTCCACCGCCGACCGTGGCCTTGGTGATGCCAAGGCTCACGCCCATCTCTTCGGCCTTGTCGAGAATGATCTTGAGGTAGTCGGGCGTGCCCGCATAAGCAGTCGTTCCGATGTCGGCAGCGGCGCGCACCTGCAACTCGGTCTGTCCGATGCCGGCGGGCACGACGGCGGCCCCGACAGCGCGGGCGCCGTTTTCAAAGATCATGCCGGCGGGGGTCAGATGGTAGGAAAAGCAGTTCTGGACGATATCGCCCTTGCCCACGCCCGCGGCGTGCAGGAAGCGCCCGATCCGCCACCAGTCATCACCGATTCCACCCGGCTCATAGATCGGACCGGGGCTTTGGAAGATGTGGCCATACTCATGCGTCTTTTTCGCCGCGAAGCCACCCAGCGGAGCATGGGCGGCCTGCGACTTGCCGAGTTCCGACTTGCGCAGGACGGGAAGCGCCGACAGGGCCTCGACACTCGTGATCGCCGCCGGGTCCACGTCGCGCAGACTGTCGGCATACCCCGGCAACGCCTTGGCGCGGGCGATCTGGCGCGGCAGGGCGCGGGCGATATCGTCGGCGCGCTCGTCGGCCGAACGGGTTTCGAGGTCGTCGAAGAACTCAGACATGACAGGGCCCCTTTCCCGGGTGTTGCACGGTTTCTGCGACAATCCGCCCAAACGGCCTGCGCGGAAGTATCGCGTGGACGATCTGGTTAAATTGACGTTGAGTAAGCTGATTTGTGATTCGGGAGAAACTTATATGCCGCATAGGTATTTGCATCGCGTAACGCTGAACGACGATCTTCAGGTGGCCGAGATCGATTTGTCCGGCCTCCGGCTGGACACGTCGGGCGAGGTGAACGCGCTTTACGATGCGATCGAAGCGGCCTTGGCGGAATCCGGTGAAGAGCTGTGGTTTTTCGTCATCAACTACTCGGACTTCCGGATCGACAGCGACGCCTGGTATACCCACCACCGGCGCGGCAAGGCGCTGAACCTCGGTCACAGCATGGGCACGGTCCGCTTCGACATGAGCGAGGAAACGCAGCGCCAGATCGAACGCACGGCGGAGACCGAAAGCTTCGATCCCAACCTGTTCGCGGATCGTGACGGCGCGCTGGCGCGGGTCGCCGAGCTTCCGTCGAAACGTCGCGCGAAGGTCGTTCACGACATGGGTTATTCGTACGCGGAATTCGCCAAGCGCATTTCGTTCGACGGGGCGGCCGAAATCATGAACGTCGATTTCTCGAACTTCGTGTTTCACCATTCCGCCGACGTGAACGCGTTCTACGATCATATCGAGGCGCGGCTGGAAGAGACCGCGGTGCGCTGGTTCTTCCTCATCAACTACGAGGGTTGCCGGATCTTCGAAGAAGCCTGGGTCGCCTATGCCCGGCGCGGCAAGCGACTGAACGAACGCTGGTCTATGGGCTCGGTGCGCTACGCCCCCGGCTCGGAAACCGAGGAAACCATCCGTATGCGGGCCGAAAGCCAGCAGTTCCGCCCGAACATCCGCAACACCCGCGAAGAGGCGCTGGCGCGCATCGACGAGATGAAGTCGGAGATGGCGGAGCATTAGGTCTGCCCACCTGACGGTTATGTTCGCGCTGTGTTCGGTCATTATGAGAGCCAGCGTTTCCGCCGGCGGTAGGAGCGCACGTCGCGGAAGGACTTGCGCCCTTCGTCCGACATGCCGAGGTAGAATTCCTTGACGTCCGGGTTCTCGCGCAGGGCGGCGGCGGGGCCGTCCATCACGATCCGGCCGGATTCCAGAATATAGCCGTAATGCGCATAGCGGAGCGCCACATTGGTGTTCTGTTCGGCCAGAAGGAAGGTGTATCCCTCGTTCTCGTTCAGGTTCTTCACGATCTCGAAAATCTGCTCGACCAGCTGCGGGGCCAGGCCCATCGACGGCTCGTCCAGAAGGATCGTTTCGGGACGGGACATGAGCGCGCGGCCGATGGCGACCATCTGCTGCTCACCGCCCGAGGTATAGCCGGCTTGGCTTTTGCGGCGCTCTTTCAGGCGCGGAAAATAGTCGTAGACCATGTTCAGGTCGGCGTCGATGTCGCCGCGCCCGGCCTTGCGGGTATAGGCGCCGGTCAGAAGGTTCTCTTCCACCGTCAGGTGTTCGAAGCAATGCCGCCCCTCCATCACCTGAATGACCCCTTTGGTCACGAGGTCGGCGGGCGACAGATCCTGCACCTTTTCGCCGCGATACTGGATCGACCCCTTGGTCACCTCGCCGCGCTCGGAGCGCAGGAGATTGGAAATCGCCTTGAGTGTGGTGGTCTTGCCCGCCCCGTTGCCCCCGAGAAGCGCGGTGATGCCGCCCTTGGGCACCGTGAGGCTCACACCTTTCAGGACGAGGATCACGTGGTTGTAGATCACCTCGATATTGTTGACCTCGAGCACTGTCTCGGTCTGGGTCGGCTGGGCGTCGAGCATGGCGAAATCCGTCTGTTCGTCGTGGTCGTGGTCCCCGGCCCGCGGGACATGCGGGCCGGGGGGGGAGGGCTTAAATCGCGCAGCCCGGTTCGATGCCGGCTTCCGCGGCGAAGGCTGCCGAGTCTTCCTCGATCAGCGGCGACAGAACGTCGAGATCGGCCTGCATGTAGTCGGTGATCAGGCTCCACTCGCCCGCTGCCGCATCCCACTGCGCCACGGCTGCATAGCCGTCGCCGCCGTGGTTCTGGCAGGACACCGAGAACTCCGGCCCGAAGCCCGGCAGACCCAGATCGGTCATCTTGGCTTCGGTGATCTCGAGGTTCTCCATCCCGTCGCGCATCTGCTGCGGGGTGAGGGTCGAGGTGCCGTGCATCTCCTGCGCCGTCTTGGCCGCTTCGGCGGCGAGCATGGCGGCGTAGAGGCCCCGGTTGTAAAGCGCGGTGCCGATCTGGTCGCCGGCGCCCGCAGCCTTGCCCGCATCCACCACGTACTGCTGGATGTCGTCGAAGACCGGGTAGTCGGAGCCGACATTGTGGAAGGTCAGCGCCTTGTAGCCGTTCGCACCTTCGCCCGCCGGGAGCACGTCGTTTTCAGAGCCGGACCACCAGATGCCGATGAAGTTTTCCATCGGGTAGCGGATGTTCACCGCTTCCTGAATGGCGACCTGGTTCATGACGCCCCAGCCCCACATCAGGGTGTAGTCGGGCTTGTCGCGACGGATCTGAAGCCACTGCGACTTCTGCTCCTGACCGGGGTGGTCGACCGGCAGCGTGATGAGCTCATAGCCATGCTTTGCCGACAGCTCTTCCAGCGTGCGGATCGGCTCCTTCCCGTAGGCGGAGTTGTGGTAGACCAGCGCGATCTTCTTGCCTTCCAGCGAGCCGCCGTTTTCGTTCAGCAGATACTTGATCGCCACCGAGGCCCCATCCCAGTAGTTGGCGGGATAGTTGAAGATGTAGTTGAACACTTCGCCGTTCTTGGCCGAGGTCCGGCCATAGCCCATCGAGTGCACCGGGATCTCATCCGCCGTCGCTTTGGGGATGAGCTGGTAGGTGATGCCGGTCGAAAGCGGCTGATAGACCAGTGCGCCGGAGCCCTTGGTCGACTCGTAGCATTCGACACCCTTTTCGGTGTTGTAGCCGGTTTCGCATTCGATCAGTTCGATCATCTCGCCACCGATGCCGCCGTCACGCTCGTTCAGAAGCGTGAAGTAGTCGGCATAGCCATCCGCAAACGGGATACCGTTCGCGGCGTAGGGGCCGGTCCGGTAGCTGAGCGCGGTGAACGTCAGGTCGGCCAAAGCCGGGCTGGCCGCGACCGCGGCGCCCAGTGCGACAGTTGCAAGTTTCATTTTCATCGGGTGTCTCCTCCCTTGGTTGGTCCGATGTTTCCAGTCGGGGTTCCCGCCCCGCTTATTGCCCGGCCCCGCCCTAGTGCGGGAAAGGCCAGAGTCTGAGTTTTTCTTTCATCACCTTCCACAGCGCGGCGAGTCCGTGCGGCTCCACGATCAGGAAGAACAGGATCAGCCCGCCGACGATCATGAACTCAAGATGCGCGGCAAGGTCCGTGGCCCAGCCCAGTCCGCCCACGAGCGTGTTTTTCAGAAGCACGGGCATGAGGACCATGAAGGCCGCGCCCGCGAAGCTGCCGAAGATCGAGCCCAGCCCGCCGATGATGATCATGAACAGGACAAGGAACGATTTCTGGATGCCGAACGCCTCGCCCACTTCGACCGCGCCAAGGTAGACCGAGAAGAACAGCGCACCCGCGACGCCCACGAAGAACGACGAAACGGCGAAGGCGCTGAGTTTGGCGGTCAGCGGGTTCACCCCGATGATCTCGGCGGCGATGTCCATGTCGCGGATCGCCATCCATTTGCGCCCCGTCGACCCGCGCGTCAGATTGCGCACGATCCAGGCCGACAGGAACACGAACACGAGACAGAAGAGGTAGGTCGCCCAGGCCTCGGTCTGCGGTCCGGTCACCTTGATCCCGAACACCGCACGTTCCGGCACGCTGATCTGGCCCGAGGCGGAGTAGTTGTAGAACCACGGCACCCGGTTGAACAGCCAGACGAGAAAGAACTGCGCGGCAAGCGTTGCCACGGCCAGATAGAAGCCCTTGATCCGCAACGAGGGCAGACCGAACAGCATCCCCACCAGCGCGGTGATCCCGCCCGACAGGATGATGTGGAAAAAGATGTTCACATCCGGGAAGGACGTCATGAGCTTGTAGCTGGCATAAGCGCCCACGGCCATGAAACCGCCCGTGCCCAGCGACACCTGACCCGCATAGCCCGTCAGCACGTTCAGCCCCAGCGCCGCGATGGCGTAGATCAGGAACGGCAGAAGCACCGCGTTGGCCCAGTAGTCGTTGATGACGAAGGGCACGACGATGAGCGCGACCGCGATCAGCACGTAATAGGCGATCCGGTCGAACTTGATCGGAAACGTCTGGCTGTCGTCCCGGTAGGAGGTTTTGAAATCTCCGGCCTCGCGATAGAGCATCAGGCGATCTCCCCGTCAGTTTTGAGGTGTGAAGGCACGCGGTTCGCGCGTTTGGCGTAACCCGTGGCTTCCGAATGGCGGACAAGCTGGAACCAGCAGGCGAGGCCGATGGCGGCACCGACGGCCGCCAGCAGCGAAGCGACGAGCGCCTGATTGCCGGTATCGGTCGGGGCCGACAGGGCGAGGTAGCCGAAGGCCCAGAAGCCGGACCATGCGACGGTGTTGGCGATGGCGATGAGTTTCTGCATCGTCACACCCTCTCGATGATCTTTTCGCCGAACAGCCCTTGGGGGCGGAAGACGAGGAACAGAAGGGCGAGGACATAGGCGAACCAGTTCTCGGTCGCGCCGCCGACCAGCGGGCCGATGGCGAATTCGAACAGCTTCTCACCCACCCCGATGATAAGCCCGCCGACGATGGCGCCGGGGATCGAGGTGAAGCCGCCCAGCATCAGAACCGGCAGCGCCTTGAGCGCGATGAGCGAGAGCGAGAACTGAACGCCCGACTTGGACCCCCACATGATGCCCGCGACCAGTGCGACGAAGCCCGCGATCGACCAGACCAGCACCCAGATGAACCGGAGCGAAATGCCGACCGACAGCGCCGCCTGGTGGTCGTCGGCCACGGCCCGCAGCGCGCGGCCCTGCTTCGAGTATTGCGAGAACACGGTCAGCGCGACGACGAGGATCACCGCCACGATGGTCGCCGAGATGTCGAGATTGTCGATGAAGAAGCCGTAACCGAACCAGTTGAAGGTGGTGTCGTCGATGGCGATGTTGATGCCCTGCGGCAGCCCCACGTCCAGCTTCTTGATGTCGGACCCCCACATCATGTCGCCGAAGCCTTCCATGAAATAGGCAAGTCCGATGGTGGCCATGAACAGGATGATGCCCGGCTGGTTCACCAGATGTCGCAGGATGTATCGCTCGACGATCCATGCGAAGGCGACCATCACCACCACGGTCAGAAGGATCGCGAGAATGGCGGGCACATGCCAGCCGAAGTGGTGCACGTCGGTCCCGAAGATCGCGTTGATGAGGTGGGCGAACGGCACCTGCCCGTCCTGAATGCCCACGAGCGTCAGCGCGGCGAACAGCGCCATGACCCCTTGGGCGTAGTTGAAGATGCCGGAAGCCTTGAAGATGAGAACGAAGCCCAGCGCGACAAGCGCGTAAAGCACCCCGGCCATCAGACCGTTCAGGGTGACTTCCATCGCGTAGAGAAGCTGATCAGGCATGGGTTCCTCCCGTCCCGAAACGGCGTGTCCAGCGCGCGGCGCCGTTCATGCCCAAGTATTGCGAAGAACCTCCGACGGAGGCGAGGAAGGTCGCGTCAGTCATGTGCCACCCCCAGATAAGCGTCGATGACCGCCTGATTGCCGCGCACCTCGTCCGGTGTGCCGTCGCCGATCTTCTTGCCGTAATCCATCACGACGACACGGTCGGACAGGTCCATGACCACGCCCATGTCGTGCTCGATCAGGGCGATGGTGGTGCCGAACTCGTCGTTCACGTCGAGGATGAAGCGGCTCATGTCCTCTTTCTCTTCGACGTTCATACCCGCCATCGGCTCGTCCAGAAGCAGAAGCTTCGGCTCGGCGGCCAGCGCGCGGGCCAGTTCGACCCGCTTTTTCAGGCCATAGGGCAGACGGCCAACAGGCGTCTTGCGGATGTTCTGGATTTCGAGGAAGTCGATGATCTTTTCGACCTGCTCGCGGTGATGGTTCTCTTCCTTCTCCGCCCGGCCGAACCACATCGCCTGACTGAGCAGACCCGTCTTCATCATGGTCAGGCGACCGGTCATGATGTTGTCCAGAACGCTCATACCGTCGAACAGCGCGATGTTCTGGAACGTGCGCGCGATACCCTGTGAGGCGACCTGATAGGGCTTCATCTGCGGGCGGCGCTTGCCACGGAACCACACCTCGCCTTCTTGGGGCACGTAGAAGCCCGAGATGACGTTCAGCATCGACGACTTGCCAGCGCCGTTCGGGCCGATGATCGCGCGTATTTCCCCTTCGCGGATGTCGAAGGAAATATCCTTGATCGCGACCACGCCGCCGAAACGCAGGGTGATGTTCTTCATTTCCATCACCACGCCGCCGATAGTCCGGCCGTCCGCGGTCACGTAGCTGTCCGGGCTCATGTCGTTCATTGGGCCCCTCCGGTTCCGTATTGTGTGAAGGTCATTCCGCCGCGATCCCCTGCTTCGGGGCGGTCGGCACCACCTTGGCGTCGCGGATTTCCAGCGTCGCCTTGATCTTGCCCTTGCGGCCGTCTTCGTAGGTGACTTCGGTTTCGGTGTATTGCTCGGTCTTGCCGGAATAGAGCGCCTCGACCAGATCGCCGAATTTTTCCGAGATCACACCGCGCCGCACCTTGCGGGTCCGCGTCATCTCGCCATCGTCCGCATCCAGTTCCTTGTGCAGGACGAGGAAGCGGTGAATCTGGCAGCCCGACAGCATTTCATCCTCGGCCACACTCGCGTTCACCTCTTCGACATGGCGCTGGATCGTGTCGAGCACCTGCGGATGGTTCGCCAGTTCCTGATAGGAGGCATAGGAGATGTTGTTGCGCTCGGCCCAGTTGCCCACCGCGTTCAGGTCGATGTTGATGAAGGCCGTGCACATCTCACGCCCCGATCCAAAGACCACGGCTTCAAGGATGTTCGGATAGAACTTGAGTTTGTTCTCGACGTATTTCGGCGCGAACATCGACCCGTCGGCCATCTTGCCCACGTCCTTGGCGCGGTCGATGATCCGCAGGTGCCCGGTGTCCGGTTCGATGAAACCGGCGTCGCCCGTCGCGACCCAGCCTTCGGCATCCTTGGTCGACGCCGTGCTTTCGGGGTTGTTGTAATATTCCACGAAGGTGCCCGGGCTGCGGTAATAGACCTCGCCGTTGTCGTCGATGCGCAGTTCCACGCCGGGGGCAGGCACGCCGACCGTATCGGGCCGCACCTCGCCATCGGGCTGCACGGTGATGAACACCGTCGCCTCGGTCTGGCCGTAGAGTTGTTTCAGGTTGATGCCGAGCGAGCGGTAGAAATCGAAGATCTCAGGCCCGATCGCCTCGCCCGCCGTGTAGCCCACGCGCACGCGGCTGAACCCGAGCGTGTTCTTGAGCGGCCCGAAAATCAGCAGATTGCCGAGCCAGTAGGAAAAGCGGTCGCCACCCGACACCGGCTTACCGTCGAGGATTGCGGGACCGACCCGGCGCGCGACCTTCATGTAGTGGTCGAACAACCGTTTCTTGAGCCGCGTGGCGTCCTCCATGCGGATCATGACCGTCGTCAGAAGGTTCTCGAACACGCGCGGCGGAGCGAAGAAATAGGTCGGACCGATCTCGCGCAGGTCCGTCATCATCGTCTCTTCGGACTCGGGGCAGTTCACGCAGAACCCGGTCCAGTAGGCCTGACCGAGCGAAAAGATGAAGTCGCCGACCCAGGCCATCGGCAGATAGGCGAGAATGTCGTCGCCTGCGGTCAGGTGATCGAACTCGGACGAATTCTTGGCGCTTTCGATGACGTTGCGGTTCGACAGCACCACGCCCTTGGGCTTTCCGGTCGTGCCGGAGGTGTAGAGCATCACGCAGGTGGAATCGTAGTCCAGCTTCTCGGTGCGCTCGCGCATGATCGGTTCGAGCCGCGAATGCCCGCCGCGCCCCTCGGCCTGAACGTCGTCGAACCAGTTCAGATGCGTATGGTCGTATTTGCGCATCCCGCGCTTGTCGACGTAGATCACATGCTCGATCTTCGGCACGCGGTCCTTCACTTCGATGACCTTGTCGACCTGTTCCTGATCGCCGCAGATCACGAAGCGCGCACCGCAATGGTCGAGGACATAGTCCATCTCTTCCGGGCCGGCGTCCTGATAAAGCGGCACGGGAACGGCGCCGCATTTCTGCGCGGCGACCATCGACCAGTAATGTGCCGGGCGGTTGCGGCCGATGATGGCGACATGATCGCCGGGTTCGATTCCCAGCGCGATCAGGCCCATCGCCAGCGCGTCGATTTCCTCGGCGGTCTCGGCCCAGCTCCATGTCTGCCAGATGCCGAACTCTTTTTCACGATAAGCGGGACGACCGCCGAACTCCTTCGCATTCCGGGCCAGAAGCGCCGGAACCGAGGACAGACCGCTGGTCGCGGTTTGAACCTGTGCCAAATTGTCTCCTCCCACACCGGCCCTCCCCGACCGGCGTTCCGCGTCACCCGAAGGCGACACGCAATATTCTTGCCAAGCAGAGTTCCACGTCAAACATTTCCGTAGTTTTTCCAGAATGTAACGAATTGTTGCGGGTGCTGCGGACGCGAAACCGGGGGCTTCCAGAGCGGTCGCCACGGTGCTAGCGAGAAAGGGGGAGGACGTTCTCTGAACACCAAGTACACCGATATCGCCGCCTTGACGCAGGCCGGTCTGAACCTGATCCAACAGGCGCTGTCGATCTATGACAGCGACCTGCGCTTCGTGGTCGGCAACCGGACCTTCCAGACGATGTTCGGCCTGCCCGACAGTCTGGTGACACGCGGCGCGCGGTTCGACGATACGATCCGTTTTCTGGTCGAACGCGGCGAATACGGCGAGGTCGACGACCATGATGCCTTCGTGCAGGACAAGGTCGATCAGGCGCTGGCGTTCGAACCGCATTATGTGGAACGGCAGCGGGCCGACGGGCGCATGATCTCGGTCGAAGGGTCGCCGCTGGCGCAAGGCGGCTGGGTCACGGTCTATACCGACATCACCGCGATCAAGCGGCAGGAAACGCTGCTCAGATCGCGGTCCGAAGAACTGTCGGATCAGCTTCTAGAACACGCCGAGGAGTTGTCGCACACCAACCGGGCGCTGGCCGCGACCAATGCGGCCCTCGAAGAAACCAAGCGGCAATTGACCGAGATGGAAAGTCGCGCCCGCGTCACGGCCGAAATGATGCCCGCGCATATCGCGCGGCTCGACAGGGATTGGCGCTATTCCTATTCCAACCGTCAGCTTGCCACGATCCTGCCGTTCACGCCGCGCAACATCGTCGGATTGCACGCCCGCGACGCGTTGGGCGACGAGGCGTTCGAGAAGATCACGCCGAGCCTCGAGCGTGCGTTCGCCGGGGATGCCAGCGTTTTGGAATTCGCACACGAAGGCGTGGCCCGGCGTATCCGCGTGGCCTTCACCCCCGATGCCGACGAGAACGGCGAAGTCACCGGGGTCTATATCCTGTCGATGGATGTCACCGAAGAGGCGCAGGCGCGGGCGGCGCTGACCCAGACCCGCAAACGCGAACTGGCCGCCCAGCTTACATCGGGCATGGCGCACGACTTTTCGAACCTGTTGACGATCATCCTCGGCCTTCAGGCGCGGTTGGGCTCGATGCCTCTGGGCGAGGATGCGCAGGCGCTGGTGCAGGCGACGACGGGCGCGGCCCGGCGTGGCGGGGCACTGCTCGACCGGATCTCGTCCCTGTCCGGCGCGCGCGAGGTGCGGCCGGAGCCAGTCGAAGCCGCGCGCCTTCTGGCCGAGATCGAAACGCTGGCGAAACCGACGCTGCCGGATGGCCTGTCGCTGACCACCGAGGTTGAAGGGCTGGCGCATCCGGTGTTGCTGGACGTGGGCGCGACGCAGGATGCGCTCCTGAACCTCGTGCTGAACGCAAAGGACGCCATCGGGGCGGGCTCCGGTCGGATCGCCATTGTCGCGCGCGAAGTGGCGGGGACATGGATCGAATTCGAAGTCACCGACACGGGGCCTGGGTTCAGCCCCGACGCGCTCGACCATGCGCTCGACGCGTTCTTCACCACGAAGGGTGGCGAAGGGTCGGGCCTTGGGCTCGCCATGGTCTATGACCACGCCAAGATGTCGGGCGGCCATGTGCGGCTCGCCAACACAGACCGGGGCGCACGGGTCACGATCCGGGTGCCGTTGAAGCCCGCCGTGGCGACAGGCGCGCCGCAACTCGTGCTGCTGGTCGAGGATCAGGACGACATTCGCGCGGACGTGCGCGAGATGCTCATCTCGCTCGGCCATCAGGTGATCGAGGCGGCCTCGGGCGAAGAGGCGCTGGACCTCGCCGGGATCGAAGGGATCGATCTGGTTCTGTCGGACATCATGCTGGGCGGCGCAGTGACCGGGGACCGGCTGGTCGGCAGGATCGAAGCGCCCGTGATGCTCATGTCGTCGCTGCCGCAGGGCGATGCGCGGCGGGCGGGCCATGCCGTGCTGACCAAGCCGTTCACGCGCGGCCAGCTTGCCGCGTTCCTTGCCGATGCCCTTGCACGGGAGGCGGCGGAATGAGCGCGCCGATGGTTGCCATTCTGGATGACGAACCAGAGATCCGGCAAATGCTGTCGGACGCCTTGCAGGACGCCGGGTTCCGCACCGCGGGGTTCGGCCGCGCGACCGAGTTCGAGGCCGCGTTGCGCAAGACCGCGCCCGACGTCTGCCTCGTCGATCTCGGCCTGCCGGATCGCGATGGCCTGACGCTCGTTCACCGGCTCGCGCTGGAAAGCGGGGCCGCCATCATCATCATCTCGGGCCGCGCGCAGGTTCAGGACCGGGTGACGGGGCTGGAGCTTGGCGCGGACGATTACATCATCAAGCCGTTCGAACTGGCCGAGGTCGTGGCCCGTGTCCGCGCCCGCGTGCGCGTCGGCAAGGCGGCCAAGCCGGGCCAGTCGAACACGGCGAGCTTCGCAGGATGGACCGCGCATTTCGACCGTTACGTGCTGGAAGACGCGACCGGGGCCGAAACCGGATTTTCCCATGCCGAGGGCGAAGTGCTTCGCCTGTTCCTCGAAGCGCCCAAACGCCTGATTTCCCGCGCGCATATGCAGGAAAGCCTTGGAGGCGCTGCGGGCGAGAGCTTCGACCGGGCGATGGACGTCCGCATCTCGCGCCTGCGCACGAAGCTGGGCGAAGACCCGAAGAACCCCAAGCTCATCAAGACGATCTACGGCGCCGGATACATCTTTCTGGGCGACGTCACGTGGCGCTAGGTCTTTTCCCTGTCACGTCTTCGGGTTAGCACCCGGTGAGCCAGTTGGGGGAACACGATGTCACAGGTCACGCTGGTCCGGCATGGGCAGGCCAATTCCGGGTCGAACGACGAACACGGATACGACAAGCTGTCGGACCTCGGCTGGCAGCAGACCGGATGGCTGGGCAACTATTTCGACAGCGTCGGTGAACGGTTCGACCGAATCTATTCCGGCACTCTGACCCGCCATGTCGAGACGGCGAAGTCGATGGGGTTTCCCGAACCCGTTCAAGACCCGCGCCTGAACGAAGTCGCCTATTTCGATCTGTCCGCGAAGATGCACGAACAGATGGGCATCAAGCCACCCGAGAACCGCGACGAGTTCGTAAATCACCTGCCGCTCGTCTTCACGGCATGGCGCGAGGGCCAGATCGAGGACACGATCGAGACCTATGCCGAATTCGAAGGGCGCGTGGACGACGTGCTGCATGAAATCGCGGCGGGCAAGGGCCGTGCGCTCGTCTCGACCTCAGGGGGCTGGATCGCCATGTCGATCAAGGTGGCCATGGGGCTGCAACTGAATTCGATGGCGCGGCTGGCGTTGACCATCATGAACAGTTCTGTGCACCAGATGCACCCGGTCGGCGCCGGGTTGACCCTGACCCAGTTCAACGCGGTCCCACATCTCGCCGACCCGGATCGTCAGTACGCCCAGACCTTTATCTGAGGGTGGCGGCGGATCACTTCAGGTGATCGTCCTCAAGGTCTTCGACATCATAGCCCAACGCTTCCAACCCGGCTTCGAGATAGTCGGCCAGCATCGTCTCGCCCAGCAGGTAATCCTCGGTGGGCGCGGTCGCCTCGGCCTTGGCGGTCGCGATGGCCTCGTCCAGTTCCTCGGCTTCGAACGTCTCGCGCCCGATCCACATGACGGCCACGAGGCTCGCCTGTTCGTCGGTATTGAGATCCGAAATGTAGTTGCGGATCACGTTCTCGGTGTCGGGCAGTTCGCGGGCCTGAATGGCGATGCGGGCGACGCGGGACGGGCTGATTTCGAGCATGTCTGACCTGTTCATTGCTTGCCCCCCATTTAGGGGCGAAAGCGGGGGCGCGACAAGGGATCAGGTCTTGGGAAGCTGAACCACCGCTGCCGCGTCGTCCTGCGCCAGTTCCTCGAAGTCGAAATTGTCGAGCCGTTTGGCCCGGTTTCCGGCCTTTTCGGCGGAAATCTTGATGTCCGCGATGTCCTTGGAGGCCTGATGGAAATGCCGGTCGAGGTTTGCGACACGGTCGCCCAACCGGCCGACGTCCGCCGACAGCAGGTGCAGTTCCTTGCGGATCGCGCCCGCCTGTTCGCGCATTCGGGCGTCTTTCAGGATCGCGCGCATCGTGTTCAGCGTCGCCATGCAGGTGGTGGGCGAGACGATCCAGACGCGGGCGTTGAACCCTTCGCGCACCACATCGGCGAAATTGGCGTGAAGTTCGGCATAGACGGCTTCTGACGGCAGGAACATGAGCGCGCCATCCGCCGTCTCGCCCTCGATGATGTATTTCTCGCTGATCGCCTTGATGTGGGCGCGCACGGCCGTTTTCATCAGCCGTCCGGCCTCGGCGGCCTGTGCCTGCGTCTCGGCCCGGCGCAGCGCCTCATACGGCTCCAGCGGGAATTTGGAGTCGATCACGATGGGGCCCGGCGGGTTCGGCAGGTGGATCAGGCAGTCCGCCCGCTTTCCGTTCGACATCGTATGCTGGAACGCATAGCTGTCGGTCGGCAGCGCCTTGGACACGATGTCGTTCAACTGGATTTCACCGAACGCCCCGCGCGTCTGCTTGTTGGACAGGATGTCCTGAAGGCTCAGAACGTCACCCGACAGCTTTTCGATATTCGCCTGCGCCTTGTCGATGGTGGCGAGCCGTTCCTGCAATTCGGTCAGCGACTTGGTGGTCTTGACGGTCGAACCCGTGAGCGTTTCGTTCATCCGCTCCTGCAAGTCGGACAGGGCCCGCGCGGATTTCATCGCGTTCTCGTGCAACCGGTCCTGCATTTGCCGCTGCACGTCGGCGAGACGCGTTTCCATGGTCTGTATCATCCGGCTCTGCGCGTTGGCCTGCGCGTCCGACACGGTGCGCAGGCCGCCCGACAGCTGGTCCTGCCCCTGCCCCAGCACCTGCACCGCATGACCGATGCCACCAAGCTGACGCGCAAGCTCTGCATTGGTGGCGCTGGCGCGGCCCGACCGCACGAGCAAAACGATCAACAGGAGGACAAGCAGAAGCAGCACCGCCCCGGCCACGAACGCGGCAAGGGTCAGAGGGTCGGAAAGGTCGAGGGTCGTGTCGCCGATCTGGATCATGTGCGCCCGAAAAGCCGTTCGATATCCGCCAGCTTTAACTCGACATAGGTCGGACGGCCATGGTTGCACTGACCGGAATGGGGCGTCGCCTCCATCTCGCGCAGTAGCGCGTTCATCTCTTCGGGGCGCATCCAGCGCCCGGAGCGGATCGAGCCGTGGCAGGCGACGCGCGACAGCACCGCTTCGATCCGGGCCTGAAGGGTCTGGCTTTGGCCGAGGTCCGCGAGTTCGTCGAGGATGTCGCGGATCATGGCTTCGGCATTCACCTGGCCCAGGATCGCGGGCGTCTCGCGCACGGCGATGGCGCCGCCGCCGAATGGCTCGATGACGAGGCCCAAGCGGGCGAGGTCGTCGGCGAGGCCCAGAAGCAGGGATGCGTCGCCCTCGGACAGGTCCACGATCTCGGGGATGAGCAGCGCCTGCGACGCCACGCCGTTTTCGGCCATCTGGCGCTTGAGCTTTTCATAGACCAGCCGTTCGTGCGCGGCGTGCTGATCGACGATCACCATGCCGTCCTCGGTCTGGGCGACGATGTAGTTTTCATGCACCTGCGCGCGCGCCGCGCCGAGCGGAAGGCTTTCGGCGGGCGGCGTTTCGGGTGTCGGCTCCGGTTCGATCACGGGGTCGAACCGGGCCGAGGGAGTTTCCGCGAAGCCCACTGGGGACTGGGCTTCGCGTGCCGTGTGCAGGACGACTTGGGACGGTCTGTCCATCTGGTACACACGGGCGTGCGTTGGCTCGGGCCGCATGGCGCCGAGCGTGGATTGGGCGACGGTTGAGGACGCGCGGTGCCCGGCCTCGGCAAGCGCATGGCGGATCGTCGTGACGATCAGCCCGCGCACGAGACCGGGTTCGCGGAAACGCACTTCGGACTTCGCCGGGTGGACGTTCACATCGACCAGTTTCGGGTCGCAGGTCACGAACAGCGCCGCCGCCGGGTGGCGGTCGCGGGACAGGAAATCGGCATAGGCCCCGCGCAGCGCCCCGATCAGAAGCTTGTCGCGCACAGGGCGGCCGTTGACGAACAGGAACTGCGCCACCGCCGCGCCACGGGAATAGGTCGGCAGGGCCGCGTAGCCCGTCAGCCGGAAGCCTTCGCGCAGCGCGTCGAGCGGCACGGCGTTCTCGGCGAAGTCGCGCCCGAGGACACCGCCCAGACGGGCATGGAGCGCGTCGAACAGGTCGCCGTTCTCGGGCGCGGCCCGGAAGGTCACGCGCCCTTCGCCCCCGCCGGAAACGTCGCGCAGGGTGAAGCCGATATGCGGCTCGGCCATGGCGAAGCGTTTGACCACATCGGTGATCGCCTGCGCCTCGGCCCGGTCGGTGCGCAGGAACTTGAGCCGCGCGGGCGTGGCGAAGAACAGGTCGCGCAATTCCACGACCGTGCCGCGCGACAGGGCCGCGGGCCTCACCGGCTCGGCCTTGCCCCCGGCCACACGGATGCAGGCGGCCGCCCCATCGCAGCGCGAGGTGATCGTCAGCCGACCGACCGCGCCGAGCGACGGCAGCGCCTCGCCCCGGAAACCGAAGGTGTGAATGTCGAGCAGGTCGGACCCGTCGATCTTGGAGGTCGCGTGGCGCGACATGGCGAGCGGCAGGTCTTCGGCCGGAATGCCGCACCCGTCGTCGGTGACCCGGATCAGGGTCTTGCCGCCGTCGGCATAGGCCACATCGATGCGGGTGGACCCTGCGTCGATGGCGTTCTCGACAAGCTCTTTCACCGCTGACGCGGGCCGCTCCACGACTTCGCCCGCCGCAATCCTGTTGATTGCAGCGTCATCAAGCTGGCGTATGGCTGGCCGGCTTATATTGGGGGCGTCGTCGGGCATGCCACTAGACCTAGCATGTGCACGCGCGATTCTGAAAGCGCGAAAGACGGCGCGAGGGCCGTCTTTCACAGGGGTCTTCGGTCGTATTCAGCGCCGCAAGGGCGCGGCCCTCAGTTCACCGTCGGCTCCAGACCTTCGGGCTGGCCGACCACCACGAAGCGCAGGTTCTCGGGCTGGAAAAGCTTCGCCGCGACGCGGTTCGCCTCTTCCAGCGTCACCGCCATGACCTTTTCGTTCCGGGTTTCCGGATAGTCGATCGGGTATCCGTCCATCTGCATCGAGGTCAGGATGTTCGCGATGTTGCTGTTGCCGTCGAACCGCAGCGGATAGGCGCCGGTCAGGTATTTCTTGGCATCTGCCAGTTCCTGTTCGGTGATGCCGTCCTCGGCCATCTTGGCCCATTCCTCCTGCACGACCGAAACGGCCTCGGCCATGACGCCATTCTGCGACGAAAAGCTGCCGCCCAGCACTTCGGAATAGTCGCTGTCGGACAGGTAGGTGCCGATGCCATAGGTCAGGCCGCGCTTCTCGCGCACCTCGTCGAACAGCCGGTTTTCGAAATTCGCGCCGCCCATGATCGTGTTCACGATATAGGCCGCGAAGAAATCCGGGTTGTCGATCTTCATGCCCGGCTGACCGAAGCGCGCCACCGATTGCGGCGTGTCGAAGGGCACGACCGAGATGCCGGGCGTGGCGCCGAAAGGCACCGGGTCGGGGTATGCCCCGCCTTCTTCGCGCAGATCGCCCAGAATGGTGTCCAGCACCGTGCCCAGTTGCTCGGGCGTGATGTCACCGACCGCCGAGACATAAACCCGGTCGCGCGCGATGGCGTTTTCCCATGCGGTCACGATGTCGTCGCGGGTCAGAGCGGTTACGCTGTCGACGGTGCCCCCGTCGAAGCTTCCATAGGGATGGTCGCCATAGGCCGCGGCATTCATCGCATCGCCCGCAAGCTCGTCGGGGTCCGTCTGGCGCGAGTTGATGTAGGACAGGACCTGCCCGCGCACACGCTCAACCGCGACATCATCGAACGTCGGCTCGACCAGCGCGGCGCGGATCAGGTCGACGGAGGGCTCCATGTTCTCGGTCAGGAATTGGGCCGACACGGTCAGGACATCGCCATAAACGTCGAAGTCGATCGACGTGGCGAGGTCTTCTTTCGCCTCGGCGAAGGCGCGGCTGTCCATGTCGGCCGCCCCCTCTTCGAGCAGCCCGGCCATGAGGTTCGTCGCACCGCGCTTGCCCGGCAGGTCGAGCGACGTGCCGCCTCGGAACCGAAGCTCGAGAGCGACGAAGGGGATCGAATGTTCTTCGACCAGCCAGGCCGAGATGCCGCCGGGCGACGTGACCTCCTGAATCGGAACCTGAGCACGGGCCGGAACGGCGGCGATCAGGAAAAGCGCAATGGCGAGACGGATCATTGGATGGCCTCCGCGTCGGTGTCAGGGGTCGTGGTGGGGCCGGTCAGCCAACCGGTGACGGCGTGAGAGCGTTGCAGAACCTTCTCGGCAGCCGCCATTACGTCGTCCGGCGTCACCGATTGCAGAACCTCTGGCCAGGCTTTGACGTCTTCGATGGTCAGACCGCTCGTCAGCGCCGCGCCATAGCGGTTGGCAAGGCCACGCATGGAATCCTGCGCGTAGATATCGCCCGCACGAATACGGGTCTTGATCCGTTCGAACTGCGCCGGGTCGATCCCGTTCTCCATGAACTCGGCCAAGGTGGCATCCATCGCGGCTTCGGCTTCGGCCAGCGACACGCCCTGCGCCGGAACCACGCCGATGCGGATCGACGAGATGTCGAGGTTCAGCGCGCTGTAGCCTGCAAAGGTCGAGACAGCGATATTCTGTTCGAATTCCAACGCCTGACCGAAGACCGACGTTGCCGAGTTCCCACCGAGGATTTCCGCGAGATAGACGAGCGCGGCGGCCTCCTCCTGTTCACCCGGATTGCGTTCAGGGGCGAGGTAACTGCGCACGACATAGGGCTGGCTGACACGCGGGTCTTCGTATGTGATGCGGCGTTCCGCAAGCGGCACGGGTTCCAGCGGTCGCGCGCGCGGCTCCAACCCTTCGGTCGGTTCGAGCGGGCCATAGTGCTCCTCGGCCATCGCGAGCACCTCTTCCGGTTCCACGTCACCCGCCACCACGAGGATCGCGTTGTTGGGGGCATAATATTTGCGGTAATAGGCCATCGCTTCGTCCAGCCCCAACTGCTCCATCTCGTGCCGCCAGCCGATGACGGGGATGCCGTAGGGGTGGTTCTGGTAAAGCGCCGCCTGCATCTGTTCGTTCAGCAGTGCGCCGGGCGAGTTGTCGGTCCGCATCGCGCGTTCTTCGAGGATCACGTCACGTTCGGTCGCGATGTCGTCTTCGGACAGCTGAAGGTCGCGCATCCGGTCGGCCTCCATCGTCATCATCAGGTCGAGCCGGTCGGCGGCGACGCGCTGGAAGTAGGCGGTATAGTCCTGACTGGTGAAGGCGTTGTCAGACCCGCCGTTTTCAGCCACCACGCGGCTGAGTTCGCCGGATTCCATGTCGTCGGTCGCCTTGAACAGCAGATGTTCGAGGAAGTGGGCGATGCCGGAGACCCCCGGATCTTCGTCGGCGGCCCCGGCGCGATACCAGACCATGTGGACCACGACCGGCGCACGATGATCTTCGATCACCACTACGTCCATACCGTTGTCGAGGGTGTAGTCGGTGACCTCCTGCGCCGTGGCAGGGAGCGTGACGGCCATGATGGCGAAACAGGCCGAGAGAAGTCGCTTCATCTGAAATCCTCCGTTCCACTGACACAGTTAGCCGGAGCGGCCAGAGGAGCAACCCCGCATGACGGTGGTGTGAATTGGATTACAGGTTGTTAACACGCCTGTGTGGCGCGGGAAAAAGAAACGGGCCCAGCCGGGCCCGTCGCATCTTTCGCCTCACTCGAACCGCTCGGGATCGGGGGGTGCCGCCGGGGTCCAGACCCCGCGATTGCGGACCCGGTCGAGTTCGAGCTGCTGGTCGAGCGACTGCTGGCTGTAGCTGTCGTAATAGACGTTCACGTTGAACAGGCGCTCAAGCAGCTTGCCGTTGTTCTTGCGGCGGTATTCCAGGTCTTCCTCGGCCAGCACCGTGCGGATGTTGCCGTTGGTGCCATAGCGACCGGCATGGGCGAGAAGCGTGCCCTCACCGGAATTCGCGCGATCCGAGGTGAGCGCATCGGGATTGCCGCCCAAGGCCGCCACCGCATCGGCGGTCGGCGTGGCATCGGCGCGGTTCGTCTGACCGGGGGTCGGCGTCGGAAGCGCGCTGTAATCCTCGGGCTGTTCAAGCGGCTTGTTGGGCAGGATCGAAAACTCGTCCGGGGTCGAGGACCGGATGTTCATGAGGTCGGGATTGCCGTCGTTGGAACAGGCCGCAAGCAGCCCGAGACCCACAAGGGCTAGTCCGAATTTCATGGCAGGAACCCGCATCTATGCCTCCAACACCCGTTTCGACCTCTTTACCGCAACTCGCGGGCCCCGTCACGGGGCCTTTTTCCCATCGGCTTTGTCGGCCAGCAGGATCAGACCGATGGCCCCGGCAAACACTGCAATATCAGCGACATTGAAGGAATAGGGATTGGTAAATCCGCAACAGGACATATTGAGAAAGTCCGCGACGGCACCATAGACCACGCGGTCGATCACGTTGCCCAGCGCACCACCGACGAGCACGCCTGCGGCAATGCGTGCGGCCAGCGTCATGGATTTGCGCCGCACCCACCATAGCACGCCCAGACAGATCGCGAGCGCCACACCGATCAAAATCCAGCGCATCGTGTCCTCAGACGACGAGAACAGTCCGAAGTTCACGCCTTCGTTCCACGCCATGCGGTAGTTGAGGAAGGGCGGCCAAACGTCGATCGCCCCGACCTCCTTCAGGTTCATCACCTGCACGACCCAGTATTTCGTTACCTGATCGAGGACGAAGACGATGAGCGCGGTGATCGACAGCGCGCGCATCAGTGACGGAAGTGCCGCATACCGGTGAACACCATGGCGAGCCCGGCCTCGTCAGCCGCCTTGATGACCTCGTCGTCGCGCATCGACCCGCCCGGCTGGATCACGCAGGTCGCACCCGCTGCGGCGGCTTCCAAGAGGCCGTCGGGGAATGGAAAGAACGCGTCCGAGGCGACGGCGGAGCCGATGGCGGGGCTTTCGGACAGGCCCAGTTCGGCCGCCATGCGACCCGCTTTCGTGGCGGCGATGGTGGAGCTGTCCAGCCGGCTCATCTGGCCCGCGCCAACACCCACGGTCGCGCCATCTTTGACATAGACGATGGCGTTGGATTTCACGTGCTTGGCCACTTTCCAAGCGAAAAGCAGGTCTTTGAGCTGTTCGTCGGTCGGTGCCTTCTTCGTCACCACCTTGAGGTCATCGAGCCCGATATGCCCGTTGTCCTTGTTCTGGAACAGATAGCCACCCGCGACCTGACGGATCGTCTGGCTGCCGATCAGCGGATCAGGCAGACCGGCGGTGGTCAAGAGGCGCAGGTTCTTCTTGGCCGCGAAAATCTCTTTCGCCTCGTCAGAAGCACCGGGGGCGATGACGACCTCGGTGAAGATCTGGGTGATCTCGCGCGCCGTGTCGACGTCGAGCGGCTGGTTCAGCGCCACGATGCCACCGAAAGCCGAGGTGCGGTCGCAATCGAACGCCTTCTTGTAGGCGTCTAGCAACGTCGCGCCCCGCGCCACGCCCGAGGGGTTGGCGTGCTTGATGACAGCGACGGCGGGACCATCGGCGGGGTCGAATTCCGCGACCAGTTCGAACGCCGCATCGGTGTCGTTGATGTTGTTGTAGGACAGCTCCTTGCCTTGATGCTGCACGGCGGTCGCCACGCCTTCGCGGGCCGAGCCATCGACATAGAACGCTGCATCCTGATGCGGGTTCTCACCGTAGCGCATGACCTGCTTCAACTCGCCCGCGACCACGCGGCGGCGCGGCGATGCCTCGCCAATCGCGCCTGCCATCCAGCCGGACACGGCGGCGTCATAAGCCCCGGTGCGGGCATAGGCGATCTGCGCCTGACGCTGGCGGAAGGCATAGGTCGTCGCGCCGTCGTTCGTCTTCAACTCGTCCAGCAGCGCGCCGTAATCCTCGACATCGACGATGGTGGTGACGAAGCCGTGGTTCTTGGCCGCCGCACGGATCATGGCCGGGCCGCCGATGTCGATGTTCTCGATCATCTCGTCGTAATCCGCGCCACGGGCCAGAGCGGCCTCGAACGGGTAGAGGTTCACCACCAGCAGGTCGATCGCGCCGATGCCATGCTCATTCATCGCGGCCACATGGTCGTCGTTGTCACGAAGCGCGAGCAGGCCGCCGTGTACCATCGGGTGCAGCGTCTTGACACGGCCATCCATCATTTCGGGAAAGTTCGTCACCTCGGACACGTCCTTGACCGAAACGCCCGCATCCCGCAGCGCCTTGGCCGATCCGCCGGTGGACAGGATCTCGATCCCCATCCCCTCCAGAGCCTTGCCCAGATCGACCAGCCCGGTCTTGTCGGATACGGAAATCAGCGCGCGGCGCACGGGGGAAAGGTCGGTCATGTGGTGTCCCTTGGGTCAGTCTGGCAGCTCGTCCACCTCATCCCGCACCAGATCGCGCACGCCGATGGGCGTGTCCTGCGCCTTGGCGAGGGACCAGCGGATGCGCGTCGCATAGTCTATTGCCGCGCCGGATAGAACCACTTGTTTCGACGCACGGGGCTTCAATCGGTTCTTTTCGAGGTAAACCGAGGGTTCGAGCGACAGTTTCGCCGCACCATCGTAGCGAAACACCCAGATTTCCCCGGATTTGAGCGCCATCGACACCGCTGTGCCGCCAAGGTCGATGGTCGCGTCCACGTCCGGGTGCAGGTGGAAGCGGATGTTGAATGGCACGCCTTTCTCGCCCTCGCGTTCAAGCGCGCGGCCAAAGGTGGCCTGTTCGGATTCGGACACGGCCGCCAGCGTTTCCTCGCCCGCGATGGTGCGCCCGTCCACGGCCAGTTCCAGCCGCCGGATATAGGCCAGACCGAACCGTGGCTGATAGCCATCGTGGCCGCTGACGAGGCCGATCATGTCGGCATCGCCGATCCGCCGCGCCTCGACCTCGTTCGGGACTTCGACCATGCGCGCGCGCGGCCCGTAGGGCGTGGCCTCCATATCGCTGAGGCGCGAGGACGACACGCCGGTCAGGCCAAGCACCGAATGGGACGGGGTGGCGCGGCCCGCTTTGCCCCAATCCTCGCCGAATTGCCGCCCGGACCCGCAGTTCACGATCAGCGGGCGACGACCCGAAGTGACCTCGAGCGCGAGGGTCGAGGCGTGTGCGTTCCACGACGCGGGCCCCAGCGGCGGCTTGTCGGCATCGACGATGATCGAGGTGCGGCCTGCCGACAGGCGGGCGAAACCCATCGCCGGGCCATCCGTCGGCCCACCGCGCACACCGGATGTGGCAAGCGCCTGATCCAGCCGCCCTTCGGCCCCGCGCCCGCCGCCGTGAAACCGGGCCAGACCGCCGTCGGCATGGCGCAACGCGCGCAGCGTGGGTGCGATCCGTTCGATGGCCGACTGGTGGGCGGGTTTGGGCGTGATCTCGGATTCGCGCAGCGCGAGGGCGGCCCAGTTGAGGAGCGTGAAGACTTCGAGCAATTCTTCGGGGTTGCGGGTCGGAATGCCGCCCGCCGCGTCGATCTGCCGGTCGCATTCGCGGGCCAGCGCCTGTGTGGCGGGTTCGGTCAGATGCTCCATGCCGGAGAGCGAAAGCCCCGCATAAATCAGGCCGGTAAGCGCCTCGAACCGGGGCAGACCGGGCGAGGTGCCCTGCCACCGCTTCGACAGAAAGATCGCTTGCTGACCAAGACTGCGGTGAAACCGGAGCGAGGCGTCGCTGTCCTGCCCGTTGAGGATCAGGAAGGCATGGTTGATCCAGCGGATAAGCCTGCGGCCCGCGACATCGGGCACCCAGCCGGGGCCGGTGCCCCGCCCGAAACGGTCGATCCAGTCCATCGTCCAGAACTGCGCCCGCGCCCGCGCATCGCGGTCGCCCAATGCCGCCAGATCGTCCATCCAGCCGAAACCCTGAAGCGCAGCTTCGAAATCGTCGGAGGGGGGCGTGATGGCCCAGATGCTGTCGGCGGGGGACTGGACGAGGTGCCCCGCGAACAGGAAGTTCCCCGCGACCATCTGTTTGCCCTTGGCGAAGCTGCCGATGGTGCGCGGTTCGGGCTTGGACGTGAAACCCGTCGCCGGCTTCGCGCGGGCCGCCCGCCGGGCGTGCCAACGGTTGAGCCACCGCGTTCTGCGGCTGGTCATGGGAAAATCCTTGGCCAACGTCGCCTTGCCTTACCTCAGATGCCGACCCTTACCGGGTTCTGGCCGCACTCTACAGGTCGGGCGGGCGCGAGTCATGCCTTAACGAGGCAGGCGATGTAGAACCCGTCCATCCCGCCCTTGTCGGCCCAGTAATCCGGGCGCAGGCGCAACCCGCCCTCGTCCGTGCGCCAGTCGGGGTCGATGCCGGGGCGGTCGAGCGCGGCGGTGTCCACCGAAAGCCCCTCATGCCGCCCGAGCGCGTCGCGCACCTGTTCCTCGCCCTCGTCGATCAACAGCGAACAGGTGCAATAGATCAGCCGCCCGCCGGATTTGAGCATACCCAGCGCCCGGTCGATCAGGTGTTCCTGAAGCTCGAAGAGGCCGGGAAAATCGCTCCCGTCCTTGGCGTATGGAAGATCCGGGTGACGCCGGATCGTTCCGGTCGCCGTGCAAGGCGCGTCGAGCAGGATCGCGTCGAACGGCCCGCCCTCGTATTCCAGCGCGTCCATCGTGACGAGGTCGGCGGACAGGCCGCAGCGCGCGAGGTTCTCGCCCACCCGCGCCATGCGGTGTTCCGAGATATCGACGGCGGTGACCTCGGCCCCGGCGGCGGCAAGCTGCATCGTCTTGCCGCCGGGTGCGGCGCACAGGTCCAGCACAGTCTCGCCCGGCTGGGCGTTCAGCACGCGGGCCGGAAGGGCGGCGGCGGCGTCCTGCACCCACCAGTCGCCCTCGGCGAACCCCGGCAGGGTCGAAACCTGACCTGCGTTCGTCACACGCACCGATCCGGTGGGCAACACCGTGCCGCCCAGCGCCTGCGCGAGCGTCTCGGCATCGCCCTTGGGTGTCAGGTCGAGCGGCGCCCCTGCGTAGAACGCCGTCTCCATCGCCGCCACGATGTCTTTGCCGTAATCGTCGGTCAGGGGCTTTCGCAGCCATTTGGGCAGGCGCGGCGTGGGCAGCGCGGCCCACCCTTCGGCGTCGACCTTGCGCAGGATCGCGTTGACCAGTCCCGCCATCCCGGCGGTTTTCTTGTCGGCGCGTGCAAGTTCGACCGCGGTGTTCACCACGCCGTGCGGGGCGGCGCCGAGTTCGCAGATTTCCGCGACCGACAGCCGCAGGATATTGTGGATGCGCAGGGGCGGACGTTTGCGCAGGTGCGGGCCGAGCACGCGGTCGGCACGGTCCATCACTCGGAACGCCGTCGCGACGAGCCGCTGCGTGCGCGCGCGATCCTCGGGCGCGAGCTTTTCCAGACGGCGCGGCAGCACCTCCGGCAAGAGCCGTCCATGCTCCATCACGTCGCCCATGAGGTCCAGCGCGACGCGGCGCGGCAGATTGGGATCACCGGCCATGCGGCCTCCTTTGCCAAATCGGTGGCGACGGCCTATATCAAAGGCGCGAGACAAGGAAGCCTGCCATGAGTGACGAAACCAAACGCGACCTGCCCCCCGCCGCCATCCGGGCGCTGGCCGAGGCCGAGGAACGGCGCAAGAAGGCCGCCGCCCTGAAGCTTCCCGAAGAGCTGGGCGGGCGCGACGGGCCGGAGCCGGTGCGCTATGGCGACTGGGAGAAAAAGGGCCTCGCCATCGATTTCTGAACGGCGTTAACCGTCTCGGGGCGGTCGATTTCCGCCGCCCTAACTCCTCTTCCCTCAAATCAGACCCATCGAATGTGCGGCTTCATCCGAATGCCGCCCGCACCCCGTTCAAGGAGCTGCTTCATGGGTCTTCTCAACCACCCCGACGTGATGCGTGCCGTCAAGCCGGATCAGACACCGGTCGCCGTGGCCTGCCGGTTCGTCTTCAAGGCCGGGTCCGACAATCTTTGCCCGATCTTTCGGCTGACTCATTCAAGGCTTCGTAGCAACACTTGTAGCCAAACGAATTCCAAAGCGTGCGGGAGGTCCCGACATTAGCAAAATCAGGTGACGAACCAGAGTTCCACATGTTTCAGTTTTTTCTGATTGCTTCCAAACGCCCGGAAGGCCTCTTTCCTTCTTTATTTCAATGACTTCAAAACATTTCTAAAGTGTGTAACTGTCTTTTTTAACCCCGCGTCCAACGTCACCAATGGCTCCCAATCTAAAGCTGTTTTCGCCAGCGCGATATCCGGGCACCTTTGACTGGGATCATCTCGCGGCAGCTTTGCGTGGATGATCTTGGAACTTGCCCCGGTAGCTTCGACTATGTGCATTGCCAGTTGTGCAATCGTGATTTCGCTCGGATTACCGAGGTTTACTGGTCCGGTTACATCTTTGTCTTTCGCCATAAGTCGGAGCAGTCCTTCCACAAGATCGTCCACATAACAAAATGACCGTGTCTGCTGACCATCTCCGTAAATCGTAATGTCTCGACCTGTCAGCGCTTGCATGATGAAATTCGACACAACGCGGCCATCGGCGTGGTGCATGCGCGGCCCATAGGTGTTGAAGATCCGCGCAACCTTGATCTCTAGCCCGTGCTGGCGGTGGTAGTCGAAAAACAGCGTCTCGGCGCAGCGCTTGCCTTCGTCATAGCAAGACCTCGGACCAATTGGGTTGACGTTGCCCCAATACCTTTCCGCCTGAGGATGAACGGTTGGATCACCGTAGACCTCAGAAGTTGAAGCCTGCAGGATTTTACATCGAAGCCTTTTTGCCAGCCCCAGCATATTTATCGCGCCATGCACGCTGGTCTTCGTCGTTTGTACTGGGTCGTATTGGTAATGCACCGGTGAGGCCGGGCAGGCGAGATTGTAGATCTCATCAACCTCGACATAGAGGGGGAAGGTCACATCGTGGCGCATAAATTCGAAGCGCGGATTGTCGTGAAGGTGATCAATGTTGCGCTTCGTGCCCGTGAATAGGTTATCGAGGCATATCACCTCGTGCCCGCCAGCCAGCAACCGGTCGATCAAGTGTGAACCGATGAACCCGGCCCCGCCGGTCACAAGGATACGTTTCCGACTATCGTAAAGGCGAGCCACTTTCGCTTTCCTAACCCCTGACGCAATGAACCGGTTTCAAGTCCATGATGGAAATCAGACAGGCCTCTTCTTCTTTGCAGGTTTGAGCTACCTTGATCAAGAAAGCTTTCGACCTGAAAGGGTCGCGCTGATGAGAGGCACCGGAGGTCAGCTGGACATCTCGGCCGGAGAACTCGGCCATGAGCACCGACGTACAGTTTGGCTGGATTTTTTTGTGATCGAACGACTTGTTTCGAACCACTTGCGATAAAACTCCGCACTTCCGCAGCTAGAAGAGCGCCGAACGCCGCCACGACGGGATGGAAGGCAGAAAATGCAATGAGACGAATTGCACAACCCACATTGGACGAGTTATTAGGCATATCCACGAAGAAGCCCTTCACACGCAGATCAATAGAACCGGAACTTGCGTTTGTCAGGACACATAAGACTTTGTTTTCCCAAACCATTCCTGGTCCAAACCTTTTAAATCAATCTTTATTCGGAAATCAGAGTTCAAGACTTTCCCGCATATCTATCCTAGATGCCCCACTAATCCAAAAATATGCACATTTGGACATGATGCTCGTGATTGCAGCCTCAAAGCGCCGATGCGGCTACCTACCCCGCTCTTCGTCTGTGCGCTGTTAAGCGCGTTACATCAGCAATATTGCAACCCGTTGCAAGCCGCTGGTTGCAACCGTTGCAACTGGTTGCAAAAAACTGATCGCAAGGCGAGCCCGGCGGGTAAGGGTATCAGGCGCTCTTTACTTCGACCGCCGGACGTGACGGACACTCGACCCCTTCGATACATCAGCTAGGTTCCAGCAGTGGCACTGGCAAGGATTGAGGCTTTCCCCCAAAGAAATAGGGACTGAGACCCGGAGTTCCCTCCGTTCTTTCAATCGCGGTGCGCGCAAACGCAGATTGGTGGTCTCGCAGACACTATTGGTTGCCGCCATCCGGAAGCCACGCGTCTCTGCCATCGAAATTCGGATTATAGACCGGACGAAAACTATTTGGGGGGGGGGATACTAAAATTCTGCTAAATCACAAGGTGTACCGCTACTGGGCAACGTTTGGTCCACCCACGCTTGTCGCCTCCACTAGATCGGCTACACGGATGGAAAACAATCGTATGGGGGGGATGCGTTTTTCCTGGGTCAACCCCATGCAAAGAAGAAAAGTTTTTGCTGGAATGTATTTGACCTTCCTGATAGATGCCAAATACCCTCGATAGGAAAATTTATATGTCAGAGATCCCTCAAGTTCGCTCGCGCACCCTCCCTCAAAACCAATACAAGATCCCGGCTGGCTACTTGCATAGTTCAGTTGGGCCGAATTTTGTTCATGAGGAGGTCGTTTCCCAAATTTGTCATGCCATGGCTAGAATTCCCGACGAAACTCGGGAGGCTTTTCAGCGCCGCTGCGCGTTTTCGATCAAAATGTACAATGATCTCGATCCGAAAGACCCAATTGAGGTCCTTCTTGCCATCGAGATAGTTGTCAATCATGCACTGTTTATAGCTATGACGCATAGGGCCGTTCGCGCACTTGATGGGTCTCACGTAGAGGCCGAAGCGCTCAAGTCGGCCGATCGTTGCCAGAAGCGTTTATTGGAATTTTCAAATAAACTTGATAAGCGCCGCGGCCAACCCCAGCAGAGGGTCACGGTGGAGCATGTGAATGTTGAAAAGGGCGGCCAAGCCATTGTTGGCAACGTGTCGACAAGCTCAGCCGAGAGCGCGCGTGTGCGCACGCGCTCTCGGCCCTCGTAAAGCCTGCCTCAGTTGATCTTCCCGGACACGTTCCTTCACAAGGGAGCAAAACAAACTTGAGCCACCACGCGCGAAACGTTGAGCCCATGCTATCCAGTCCAAGATGCGGCGCGAAAACAAGATCGGGCACGCCATGCAAGTCGCCAGCGGTCAGTGGCCGGGCACGCTGCCGTATGCATGGCGGGAGCTCCGGGAGCGGCGCACCCGCAGGGAACCGAAACGCGTTCAAGCACGGCCTCTATTCGAAGGAGGTCCAAGAGATACGCGCACTTGGGCGCGAGCGTTCTGAGGCCTATGCGCGCTTGCGAAAAATTGTTGATTAATAACTTTTTCGCTGATGTGCACTGTATGTGCACCGGCAATCGCTTGCTGCGTGCGCTTCTATTGCGTCTAGACTTCGAGAACGCGCTTCGTTGATAAGGGTGCCCTGGGTTGAGTCAGCAAAGAAAGTGCGCACAAAGGTATCAGTCCAATCGAAATCAAAGTTTTGTTGGCACTAAGGTCATTTGACGCTGGATGAATTCTAACGGGTCCTCGTCCAACGCTGAAAGTACCACAAGGAATTCGACCACGTCGAGACGCCGTTCTGCAAGTTCGTACTTTGCGACAAAAGAGGGAGGCTTGCCGAGCTTCTTGGCAAGTTTCGCTTGAGATAGGTTGCGATCCTTTCGGGTCGCGATCAAGGCATTAAGCATTGCCTGATAGCACTCTGAGCGCGCAGCGCCTGCCATGAACCGATGGTCCTTTTTCGAATCGATATGGCTAAATGCTCCCATTTCAGGATTGCCCCCAAATTGGGAGTGAAATAGACTGTGTCAGAGACGTAACCTGACAATATGGAAGGAGGACTTATGAGCACGTTCTATGGCGAGCCAGTGCCCAAAACACGTGACCGAGGGCCACGGATCGACCGAAAAAGGTTGTACGGTGAGTGGGCCCAGTTGATGGAGCCCGGAAAAGCGGTGCGTGAACAAATACGGGACCGAGCGGCGTACCTTTACATCACCGGCTTCCTTCCCTCGCACCTTCGCAAGCGAAACACCAAAATCCTTGTCCAGATAAGTCGGGATTTCAAGAAGCCCTCAAGCTTGGATGCGCGAAATGGATCACGACTCGTGCTGCCAGAAGTCGCCGCAGACCTCGGCATGGAGAAGCATGAAATGGTCAAGGCGGTTCGCGCGAAGATCCGAGAAGGCTACTTAATTGAGCCCTTTCGGGGGTATGGTTCCCGACGTGGCTATAGCAAAATCTATCTTTTTCGGATGGGGGTGAACCAAGAAGTGTTAAGTCCGTGCTTCGTGAACATTACAGGCGCGACGAAGAACGGCTGGGCCTAGCCGCTTTGGAGCTGGGAATGGAGCGATTTTTTGCTCAGGTTCTCCGGGCGCTGGACGTTTTCAGCGATAGCTCCATAACAGAGGAGGTGATTGTTGCCCCATCAGTCCACTGCAATGCTGTGGCTTGCGGTGGACGATGGTTGAATGATCAGTCGTTTTCCGTCTGATCTTGATCTCCGGAAATGGCTTGAACGAAACGGACGACCTCTCGTCTTATTTCCGGCTCCAGCCTCAGAATATCCCTCATCAATCGAGCATTCGCAGGTTCTCGTTCAATCGCAGATTCGGAAGTTTCATCGTCGTCAGGCAAGAAGGTCGAAACGGGGACAGCAAGCGCCTTGGCGATCATCCATAGCCTAGAACCGGAGACGCGGTTCGCGGCTGTTTCATACTTTTGAAGTTGCTGGAATTTCACTCCGATTATGCTTGATAGCTCTTTCTGAGTGAGGCCCGCAGACACTCGTTCTTCCCGAATTCTGAGGCCAATTTGAACATCTACAGGGTGCGCCATTCTTCGCTAATACACCAAATACGCGATTGGGCTAAATGCAATTCGTGCGCACTATGACATTTCCCATCCCAACGCGGGACCACACCTCAAGGTTCGGCTAGGTCCGGGCGTAGATATCCTCATAC